>CALGJV010000011.1 GCA_937928595.1 uncultured Phycisphaerae bacterium
CCGACAGCCGGCATGCACCCGGTCGGCGCGATGAACGCGCCGTTGCCGACGGTGCTGCACGGGCACCCGGGGGAGGCGTCCGACCGCCCGCACGTGACGTGCTTCACGTGTCACGTGGGGCACGGCGCCCGGCACGAGCGGTTGCTGCGTGTGAGCGTGACCGACAACGGTCTTTGTCTCGCCTGTCACACCGCGCTGGCGCCGGAGCTTTTTGGCGAGGAGCGGCGCAGCCGCCACGGCCGGCTGCCGGTGCTGGCCGACGAGCAGCGCGCGGTGGCGCAGCAGTTCGGCACGCGTGTGGGGCCGCAAGGGGAACTGCTGTGCGTGACGTGCCATGCCACGCACCGCGCGCCGCAGCCGCGCGATCTGCTGGCGTTCGAGCGGGCGGAGACGGACGCGTGCGGCGCGTGCCACGCCGCGCAGCAGCCGATTCGCGGTTCGAGCCACGACCTCGCGGCGTCCCACCCGGACCTGCCCAACGCCCTGGGGGTGACCCCGACCGACGGCGGGACGTGCAGCGTGTGCCATTCGGCGCACCGCTATGTCCGTCCGAGCACGGTGACCTCCACGCTCGATCCGCGGGGGCGGTGTCTGGCGTGCCATGCGCCCGGCGGACTGGCGGGCGAGAAAGTGCTGGGGCCCGCGAACCACCCCGGCGCGGAGTGCGCGCAGTGCCACGATCCGCACCAGCCCGGCGCCGGCAAGTACCTGCCCGGGCCGCCGGCGGAGACCTGCCGCAAGTGTCACGGCGACTACCTCGCGATGATCGGCGGTCCGCATGACGTGAACGCCCCGCTCCGGGCCGAGACGGGGCCGTTCATCCGCAAGGCCCGCGCGGCGTCGCTGGAATGGCCGGCGGCCGCACGCGCCACCGGCGACGTGTGCCTCGGCTGCCACGGCATGCATGCGCAGACACCGGAGGGCTTGTGGCGGGCGGGACTGAGCGCCGGTGCGACCGAGCAGGACGCCCGTTGCCTGCCGTGCCACGTCGGCTCGGCCCCAGGTTCGATCGACCCGCACGCGCTCGTCCATCCGCTGCGCGGTCCCACCCTGGCGACGGCCGGTCCGCTGCCGCTCTGCGCCGCGCCGGACGGGGCCCCGGCGCTGGGTTGCCGGACCTGCCACGACGTGCACCGCGCGGCGCCCGGCTCGGCCGCGCTCCTGCGGCTCGGCGCCGACGGCGACTCGCGTCTGCTCTGCAAGACCTGCCACACGCCCATGGCCAGCATCCAGGCCATCGGCCACAGCGTCGATGCGCTGCGGGCGGCCGGGTTCGACGCCTTGGGGTGCGCGCCGTGCCATGTGACGCACGCGCGGCCGGACCGGGTGGAGCCGCGCCTGATGTGGCCGCTGGACGGGTGGGGCCTGGAGAGCACGCAACCGGGCGCGGTGGCCGCGGTCGCGCCGGAGGGGTATTTTGCTCCGACGGACCGGCATTGCGTGCTCTGTCACCGCAGCGGCGGGCCGGTAGCGCCGCCAGGCATCGCCACGCATCCGCAGGTGGCGATGCTCAACATCCAGACGCCGGCGGACGCCGGCTTCCTGCCGCTGTTCGACGCGCAGGGGGAGGTGTCGCCCACCGGGCGGATCGGGTGCCGCACGTGCCACCTGACGCATGGGCGCGAGCAGGCGGCGCAGCTCACGCTGGCGGAGCCGGGTTTGTCGGAGCGCGAGATGCGGGCGCGCCGGTTCCACATCCGCACGTTCACGGGCGACAACGTTTGCACGACATGCCACGGCAACGACGCGCTGCGACGCTTCATCTTTTTCCACGATGCAGCCCGGCGGACGGGGGCGATCGACGGGCGGGCGCGCTGAGGGCCGCGGCTCAGCGGGCTGGCAGTCGCAGGCAGACCAGCTCGCGACGGTCGCGGAGGTAGAGGCGGTCGCCGACCAGTGCCGGGTGCGACCACATGTCCGCGTCTTCGAACACCCTCAGGCGGGCGACGGGCCGGTACTTCTCACCGTCGGCTCTCACCAGCACGAGCACGCCCGCCGTGTTGCAGACCAGCACGTGCCCGTTGCCGCCCAGCAGCGCGCAGTAGTCGCTGAAGAGCTCGTCCTCGCTGTACCAGCGCGTCTTCAGCCCTTGCGCCGGGTCGAGGCACACCAGCTCACCCGCGCAACCGAAGACCAGACCGTTCACCACGACCGGCGTCGACGTGTCCGGCCGCAGCGCACGGGTCCGGGCGACCGGCTCCGGCCGGATACGGCCCTGCTCGTCGAACGCGTAGAGACGGGTGCCGTTGTTCTCGGTGGCGACGAGCAGGTGCCCGTCGAACACGATCGGCGTGGGGACGTTGAAATCCTGCTCGTCGGGCACCAGCTCCCAGAGCCGCCGGCCGGTTCCCGGATCCCAGCCGCCGAGCCCTTCCGCGTCGTACCCGACGATCTGCCGCACGCCGCCGAGCGTGGCCAGCACGAAGCTGGCGTACGCGGCCGGATGTCCGGGCGTCTTCCAGCGGGTTTCCCCCGTGCGCCGGTCGAGCGCGACGACCGCCGCGTCAGCTGCGCCGGGGTTGACGATGAGCAGGTCGTCGACGACGAGCGGCGTGCTGCTGTAGCCCCAGGTCGCGAGCGGGGCTTTGAAGTCTTCCACGAGGTATCGCTTCCAGAGGACCCTGCCGGTGGCCAGCTCGACGCAGTGCAGGTGCCCGAACGCGCCCAGGAGGTAGGCGCGGCCGTCGTGCAGGACCGCGGCGGCCCGCGGGGCGTTGCCGTAGTCGAGCGTTCCCGGCGCTGCATACTCCACCGTCCAGCGCGGCGCGCCGGTCGCCGCATCGAAGCAGCGCCACACGTCGCGCTCGCCGGCGGCGTCCTTGTCGGAGACGACCACGAGCTCGGCCGTCGCCGTCACGCCCGAGAGGCCCGGGCCGGTGAGGGGGCGGCGCCAGAGCACGTCGGGCCTGTCCGGTAGCGTCGTCGGGAGGTCGGGCGTGAGGCCGTCGCGATTCGGGCCGCGCCAGTCGGGCCAGCCGCGGCCCGCTGCGGGTGCCGAGGCCGGCGCGGTGCTCGGTTGCGACGCGGGAGCGGTGGTCGTCTGGCCGGGCCGCGGGGAGCCGGCGTGTGCTTCGTCTGTCGCGAGCGGGGCCGCACGAAAAAGGAACGGGACGGCCGCCGGGCCGCCGAGCATCAATGCGACGGCGAGGAGCCTGCCGGGCTGCCTCACGGCTGTGCACCCTGCCCCGGCGGCGGCTCCTTCGCCGGGGCCGACGTGGGGGCTTCCGGCCGCTTGAGGACGCGGACGCCCTGGGTCGACGTATCCGCGACGTAGATGGTTCGCCCGTCGCGCGTGGCCGCGATATCGACGCACTGGCAGGTCTTTCCACCGCGGAACCAGCCGACCAGTTCGACGTAATCGCCGTCCGGCCTGTAGCGCTTTACGCGGTCCGGGCCGGACTCGGCCGTGAACACGTCACCGTTGGGGCCGACGCAGAGGTTCATGGGGTTGCAGCAGCCGCCGAAGGCGGCCACGTCCTTCGAACCCTCCGAGCCGAACTTGGCGACCAGCTTGCCGTCGCGGTCGTAGATGCCCACGCGATGCCGGGTGTTCTCCGCGACCAGCAGCCTGTCGCCGTGCGCCGCGATATCGAGCGTGCCGCAGCACCCGCGCAGGCCCTTGGCGATGGTCTGCGGATCCTCGAGTTCGACGGTGTACCGGACGATCGTGAACCCGGTGTCCCCCCGCAGCACGACGAACACGTCCTTGTCCGACACGGTCAGCGCCGCGACGCCCTTGCCCTTGAGTTCCGTGCCGCGGTCGACTTGGCCTTCGCGCGTGAGTCGGGCCAGCGTCCGCTCGGCGGCGACGAACACCGCTCCGGTCGGCCCCACGGCGATCGCTTCGGGCCGGAAATCCAGCTCCCACGTCGTCTCGGCCTTGCCGTCCCGGATGACGTGCACCCGCTTCTGCTGCGCGTCGCACGCGAGCAGCCGGTCGTCGGCATCCACCGCGATCGCGGTCAGGTGTCGGATGGCCTGCGCCCCGGTGAGCCGGATCGGGGGCTCTTCCTTGTAGACGGCCTTCGCGGCCGCCGCGGCCTCGGCCTTGCGGTCTTCCTCCTCGCCGGCCGGGCTGCTGGACGCGACCAGACAGCCGCACAGGGTCAGGAACCACGGCAGGCCCACGACGCAGACAACGCGAGCGGACACCGGCGGACTCCCCACGGTATACCCCGGCGCGACGCGCGTCGGGCCGCGACATTGTACCGGGTGATCGGCAGCCGGCGGCGGGCGCGGTGGGGCGGCCTGCGCGCTCTTGTCGCAGCTTGAATCGGTTCATGCGCACCCGTACGCTGGCGCTGCGATGCGGCGTCTGCTTCCCACGTTGGCCAACAGCGATCCGGGGCTGGCGGTGCTGGTCATCGGCTTGCTGGCGGTGGCGGGCGGGGCCTGGCTGGTGATACGCGGCTCCGAAACCAGGGCTCGAGCGGACGCCCGGACAGCCATCACGTTGTGCCGCGGCGGGACGAAAATCGACCGTGTCGAGACGCGCGAACTGAAGGCGGCTTTCGAGGCGGCGCACCCGGACCTGCGGTTGCAGGTCATTCAGAGCAACGTCGAGCGAAAGCCCGACACGATGGTCGCGGCCGGCGTCGCTCCGGACCTGCTGGCGGTGGGGGTGGACAAGGTCAATTACTACCTGGACGGCGATGCGCTGCTGGATCTGGCGCCGCTGGTGGAGCGTGACCCGGAGCTGCGCGAGCTGTGGCAGGCGGTGCAGGGGGGCGCGGCGGCCGAGGCGTCGGATTTCTTCGCCCAGACGGTCACGCCGTTCGTGCGTGAGTCGGCCGGGCGGAAGCAGCTTTTCGCGATTCCCGCGAGCTACACGCCGTTCATCATCTACTACTCCAAGGACCTGTTCGACAAGTACCGCATCCCGTATCCCGACGAGGACTGGGACTGGGAAGACCTGCGGGAGAAGGCGTTGGCGCTGACGCGCGACGCGGCCGGGCGGCGCGCGGACCACCCCGACTTCGACGCGGACCGCGTCGTGTCGTACGGCTTCCAGTTCGCGTGGTGGCAGCACGGCGTGGAGACGTTCATCCGGCAGAGCGGGGGGCGGCTGGTCAATGCGGACGGGACGGAGGTTGTGGCGGACGATCCGCGCACGGTGGCGGCGCTCCAGTTTCTCTTTGACCTGAAGTATCGCGACCGGGTCGTGCCGAGCGGGCAGGGGGCGACGGCCCGCGACATCAGCTTCATGAAGGGCTCGGTGGGGATGTTCCTGTGGGGCGTGTTTCTGATCCCCAGCCTCAACGAGCAGTCGCCGGAGCTGGACTGGGACATCGCGCCGCTGCCGCGCGGCCCGGACGGCCGCCGCGCGTCGATCGTGTACACGAACGCCTGGGGCATCTCGAAGCAGTGCCCGCACCCCGAGGCGGCGTTCGCGTACCTGAAGTTCCTGGTGGGCGACGCGGGTATGCGAATCATGCGGCGGCACCAGGTGTTCCTGCCCGTGCGGCGGTCGCTGCTGCGCGACACCGGGCTCGTGGATCCGACTCGCCGTCCGCGGAGCACATGGGTTCTCACGCACGACATGGATCACGGCTACGCCGAGCCGCCCTTCAGCACGCGCCAGTACTACGGCGACATCTACGAGCTCATCAACGAGCAGTTCGAGAAGCTGTTACGCCTGCCGCGGCCCGAGCTCACGCCGCTGGACGTGGCCCGCAACATCACGGCGGGCGGCAACACCCTGCTGCGTCGCGACCGGGCGGTGGGGCGCCCGACGCCGTTCGGGCTGCTGGCGCTGGGGCTGGCGGCACTGCCGGCCGCGTACCTCCTGTGGCGCTGGCTGCGGACGCGCCGCCGGCCGCTGTCGCCCCTGGCGCGGCAGGAGGAGCGCTGGGGTTATCTGCTCATCGCGCCGTGGGTGCTCGGGTTCCTGCTGTTCGCGGCGTTTCCGATCATCGTCTCGCTGACGCTGTCGTTCGCGCAGTGGCAGAGCGTGGCGGACTTCACGCGCAGCGAGTTCATCGGCCTGGAGAACTACCGCGTCGCGCTCAGCGGCGAGGACCCGAAGTTCTGGCCGTCGCTGTGGGTCACGTTCCGCTATGCTCTGGTCGCGGTGCCGGCGGGCCTCATCGCCGGGCTGGCGCTGGCGCTGCTGATGAACCAGAAAGTCCGCGGCATCAGCGTATTCCGCACGCTGTACTACATTCCGGCGATCCTGCCGTCGGTCGCGACCGCGGTCCTGTGGTGGCACCTGTTCGACACCCGCTACGGCTGGGTGAACCGCGTGCTGGATGCCGTGAACTTCGGGAACTGGGTGCCGGCGGCGGCCGCCGCCCTGGGTGTGCGAACCTACCCGATCGGCTGGCTGACGGACGAGGTGGTCGTGCCGCTGATTTTCGTGGTGATGGCGCTCTGGACCGTCGGCGGGGGCATGATCATCTACCTCGCCGGGCTCCAGAGCATCCCGACGCAGCTCTACGAGGCCGCCGAGATCGATGGGGCCGGCCGCGGGCAGCAGCTCCGCCACGTGACGCTGCCGATGCTCTCGCCGGTGATCTTCTTCAATCTGATCATGGGGATCATCGGCTCGTTCCAGGTGTTCAACGCCGCGTTCGTGCTGTTCGACGGCGGGCCGGGCCCGGCCAACTCCGCGCTGTTCTACGGGCTGCACCTGTTCCGCGAGGCGTTCTTCAAATACCGCCTGGGTTACGCTTCGGCGCTGGCGTGGATCCTCTTCGTCATCATCCTGGCACTGACGGCGCTGGTGTTCAAATCGTCGCCCCTGTGGGTTCACTACGAGGCCGCCCGGAAACGCCCCGCATGACCGGCAGCGAAGGACGCCGCGAATCCCGCCGCTACCGCGCCCTCGTGTACGCGGTGCTCATCGGCGGCGCGCTGCCGATCCTGCTGCCGTTCTACTGGCTCGTGCTGTCCAGCCTCAAGACCAAGGAGCGTGTCGAAGCCTACCCGCCCGACTGGCTCCCGGTCGTCCCGCGCACCTTCCTGACCGTCGCCGGCACCGAGCTCCAGGTGAAGGTCTTCGACGACGGCCTCGCGTCCGGCACGCACGTCTGCCGCGTAAAGGTGCTGCATGAGCGCGGCCCCCTGCCGACCGTTCCCGCCGGCGCGCTCACCCTCACCCGCACGGAGGAGTGCTACGCCCTCGTCGACGGTGTCCGCTGCCGCGTGGTCCCGGTCGACGCGCCCCCGGTCCCCGACGGCACCGTCGCCGTCGAGCTGCGCGGGGCCCTCGAGACCGCCCGCGTGCCGGCGGCCGCGCTGCGGAGCACCACCGAGTCCCGCTGCCTCTGGCACGTCCTTGGCGTCGAGCTGCCGGTGACGGCCGACGTTCCGTCTTGGCCCGAGGCGGGCTCGGTGCCGGTGCGTCTCGCCGCTCCGCCCGAACCCCTGCGGGTCGCGCCGCAGGTGCTCGCGGCCGACGGCGCGGCCGTCCGCTACCGCGGGCGGGACCTGCCCGTGGAGGTCCTGTCCGATGACCGGGGCGGCGGCTGGTGGACCGTGGCGCTGCGGACGGACGTGACGTACGACGTTCCGGTGAGCGAGCTGCGAACGGAGACGCGGACGCGGCACTGGGCGCGGCTCGACGACCGCGACGTGCCGGTCCGCCCCCTCGCGGCCGGGGCCGAGACCGACACCGTGCCGGTGGAGCTGGTCGGACGGCCGCGGGTCGTGCGGGTGGCGCCGGCGGCGCTCGAGCGGCGGCCCGCGGAGGTCTATACGGTGCGGCTGCTGGGCGAGGAAGTGCGCGTGGAGCCGGTGGAGCGGCCGCGGCTCGACGATCCGCAGGCGCCGGTGGCGTTCCGGGTGCCGGGGCCGCTGACGGTCGTCGCCGAGCGCCTGCGGCACGAGCGTCCGCTGGAGCCGCAGTGGGGGAACTACGCGGCGGCCTGGCGCGAGCAGACGTTCGACCGCTACGTGGTGAACACGTTGTTCATCGCGGCGCTGGTGGTGCTCGGCACCGTGCTGAGCTGCGGGCTGGTCGGTTACGCGTTCGCGCGGCTGGATTTCCGCGGGCGCGACGTGCTGTTCCTGGTGCTGCTGGCGACGATGATGATCCCCGGGCAGGTCACGAGCATCCCAACGTTCGTGCTGTTCGTGAAGTTCGGCTGGCTGGACAGCTACAAGCCGCTGATTCTGCCGGCCATGCTGGCGAGCTCGGCGTTTTTCATCTTCCTGTACCGCCAGTTCATGCTGACGATTCCAGTCGATCTCGAGGACTCGGCCCGGATCGACGGCTGCGGCCCGCTCCAGACGTGGTGGCTCATCATCATGCCGCTGTCCAAGCCGATCGTCGTGACCGTCGCGGTGTTTACGTTCATCGGCGTGTGGAACGACTTTCTCGGCCCGTTGCTCTACATCAACTCGGACGAGAAGCAGACCGTCGCCCTCGGACTCCAGAGCTTCAAGAGCGCGTTCCAGTACGACGACCCCCAGGTGCTCATGGCCGCGTCGGTGATGATGATGCTCCCCAGCATCGTGATGTTCTTTCTGGCGCAGCGGGCGTTCATCCGGGGCGTGGTGGTCAGCGGCGTCAAGGGGTGAGCGACACGACGACAGGGGGCGGGTCTTATAACGCGCAGGTCGCAGAATGTCGCCCTGCGGCGGGTTGCGGCCGGTCGATTATCGGTCCGTGGGGCGACGTTCCGACCCTGCGTGACGTTTTCGGACCATCGCGCAAACCTTTTCCAATAAAAGAGTTACTTGCACTAAAGCGTCGTGGTGTCTACACTGGCCGTTACCGCTCCCGAGTTTCCGGACGGTTCGGACGGGTCGTGTAGTTCCGCTGCGACGGTCGTGCCGCGCGCTGGGCGCGGCGCGCCCGACGTCACGACGCCCGCCGGGCGATCCGCGGGTCGCGCGGCGCGCGGGACACGGAGCATGGCGCCAGCGTACGGAGGCCGCGCCAGGCCCCGAAGGTGGGAGACATGTCGCTTCGCATGCGATCGGGTGCAGGGGTGATCATTGCGCTGCTGGCAGCGCTGCCGGGGGTGGGCCGCGCCACCGCGCAGTCGTGCCAGCCGCGCTGGTCGGACGAGTTCCTGTCGAACGAACTGAACGCGGTGGTGCACGCGCTCGCGGTGTATGACGCCGATGACGCCGGCCCACTGCTGCCGCGGCTCTACGCGGCCGGCAACTTCTCGCGGGCCGGCGGGCTGTCGATGGCGCGCATCGCGGCGTGGGACGGCCAGGACTGGTGGCCGCTGCGCGAGGGCCTGAGCAGTGCGGCATTCGCGCTGGCGGTATACGACGACGACGGTCCCGGCCCGCGTCGTCCGGGGCTCTACGTCGGTGGGAACTTCGTGATTGCGGGCACCGCGAGCGCGAGCCACATCGCCCGCTGGGACGGAACGAACTGGTCGCCGGTCGGGTTGGGCATGGATGGGCCGGTCTACGCGCTGGCGGTGTTCGACGCGGACGGCGGCGGCCCGCAGCGGCCGCAGCTCTACGCCGGTGGGTTGTTCAACCTCGCGGGCGGCGCCGCGGCGAACTTCGTGGCCCGCTGGGACGGGACGTATTGGGAAGCCGTGGGCGTGGGTTTCGGTAACTACGTGACTGCACTGGCGGTGGTGGACCCGGACGGCGACGGTCCGTTGCCCGGGAACCTGTACGCCGGCGGCGGGTTCACCGACATCGGCGGATCACCGGGCTACCACGTGGCTCGGTATAACGGCACCGACTGGTGGGCGCTCCAGACCGGTCCGGGCGAGTATGGCACGAACGGCTCGGTCTATGCCCTGACGGCGTTCGACGAGGACGGCCCCGGCCCCGGCGCGCCGCTCCTCGTCGTGGGCGGTGCGTTCACGATGGCCGGCGGCACGGCCGCGGCGCGCATCGCCAAGTGGACCGGCTCGGCATGGGTGCCGATGGGGTCGGGCCTCAACGGCCCGGTGTGGGCCCTGCGGGCGTTCGACGAGGACGGTGCCGGCCCCGGGGCGGAATCGCTGTACGTCGGCGGGAGTTTCACGCAGGCCGGCGGCCTGGCCGCGAACCGGATCGCGCGCTGGAGCGGCGGCACATGGTCGGCACTCAGCACGGGGACGAACGGCGACGTGCGGGCCCTGGCGGCCTTCGACGTGGACGCCGACGGTCCCAGCCTGACTTCTCTCATGGTCGGCGGCGATTTCACCACGGCGGGCGGGTATGCGTCCGGGCGGATCGCGCGCTGGGGCTTCCCCGCCGGCGCGGCAGCGCCGACGATCACGAGCCATCCGCAGAGCGCGAACGTGTGTGCGGGCACGCCGGTCACACTGAGCGTCAGCGCGACCGGCAGCGGGCCGCTCACGTACCGCTGGCGGCGGAACGGCGCGGATGTGCCGAACTCCAACACGCCGACGCTGGCGCTCGGGCCCGTCACGCCGGCGCAGGCCGGCGAGTACGACTGCGTCGTGAGCAACGGCTGCGGCGCGACGACCAGCAACGCGGCGACGGTCACGGTGCGCACGCCGCCCACGGTCACGACCCACCCGCAGGCGCGCACGCTGTGCCCGGGCGCGACCCTGGAGCTCAGCGTGGTCGCCGAGGGAACAGCGCCGCTCGGATACCAGTGGCGGCGCGACGGCGTACCGCTCGGGGGTGCGATCCTGCCCACGTACACGGTGGCCGCCGCGGGGCCGGCGGACGCCGGTACGTATGACTGCGTGGTGACGAACGGGTGCGGGACGGCGGTGAGCGCAGGGGCGCTCGTCGCCGTGCGCAGCCCGGTTGTCATCACGCAGTCGCCGGCGAGTCAGACGGTCTGCGCCGGAACGGCCGTGAGCTTCGTGGTCGTGGCCACGGGTACGCCGCCGCTCGAGTATCGCTGGCGGCGGGACGGCGTGGAGTTGCCTGGCGCGACGGGGCCGACGCTGACGCTCGCGGCGGTCGGCACCGCAGACGCCGGCCGTTACGACGTCGTGGTGCGCAACGCCTGCGGCGCGGTCACGAGCGGCTCGGCGGTCCTGACCGTCGACCGCGCGCCAAGCATCACGGAGCCGCCGGTGGCCCAGGCGGCCTGCGCGGGCGGCGGGGTCACGTTCGCGGTTGAGGCGGAAGGCACGCCGCCCCTGCGCTATCAGTGGCGCCGCGCCGGCACGCCGCTCGACGGCGCGACCGCGGTGACGCTGCATCTCGAGAATCTCGAGCCCGCGCAGGCGGGCGAATACGACGTCGTCGTGACCAACGACTGTGGGAGCGTCACCAGCCCGCCCGCGACGCTGGCCGTGCGGCAGGGGCCGGTGGTCACGGCGTCGCCGCAGTCGCAAGGGGTTTGCCCCGGCGGCACGGTGACGCTGACCGTCACGGCCGCAGGCTCGCCGCCGCTGGCGTACCGCTGGCGGCATGAGGGGATCGCGCTGGCGGAGACGGGGCCGACACTGACACTGGTCGGCATCGGGCCCGCGGACGCGGGTGCGTATGACGTCGTCGTGACCAACGACTGCGGCGAGGCCATCAGTGCGCCCGCGGTCGTCACGCTCTGGCCCGAGACGACCATCACGACGCCGCCGGAGTCGCAGACCGCCTGCGTCGGCGCGGATGTGACGCTCAGCGTGGAGGCGGCGGCGGGTCCGCCGGTGAGCTACCAGTGGCGCCGCGACGGACAGGACCGGCCGGGCGCGACGCAGGCCGAGCTCGTACTGCCCGCGGTACAGCCCGCGGACGCCGGGCTGTACGACGTGGTTGTGACCGGCGCGTGCGGCACCGAGACGAGCGCGGCTGCCGAGCTGGTCGTGCTCGTCATCGACAGCGACGGGGACGGCGTGCCGGACGGTGCCGACGGTTGTCCGGATGATCCGCTGAAGTTGCAGCCCGGGGCGTGCGGGTGCGGCCGGCCGGACGCCGACTCCGACGGCGACGGGGTGGCGGACTGCGTCGATCAGTGCCCGGACACACCAGCGGGGATGCCGGTCGACGCGACCGGGTGCGCCGCGCGGGACTGTGACCAGAACGGCCTGGATGACGCCTGGGAGATCGCGACGGGGCGCGCGGCCGACTGCAACCGCAACGGCGTGCCGGATGTGTGCGAGTCCGACCGGGACGGTGACGGCGTGATCGACGCGTGCGACAACTGCCCCGCCGCGTTCAACCCGGGCCAGGCGGACGCCGACGGAGACGGCCGGGGCGATGCGTGCGATTCACCCGACGCGGGCAAGCCGCCGCCGACGGAGCCGCCGAGCCCCCCGCCGCAGACGTTGCCGGACCAGGTCGATCACCCGTCGCTCGGCTGTGGGGGCGGCGGGGCGTGCGGGGCGGGCTTGGCAAGCTATCTGCCGGCGACCGCGCTGGGCATCGGCGGCCTGAAGCTGCGGACCCGGCGACGGAGTCGGAGGGGATGAGGCGAAGAGCGAGTTGCGAGTAGCAAGTTGCCGAAGCGCTGCCCGGTGCTGGTCTTGATCTCTCGACCTCTTGCTCTCTCGATCTCCACTCGCGTGCCCCGCGCTGCCGCTCGGGCTCGGACGGGCGGGCCCGGACCGGCAGCCGGACGTTTGACGCCTCCGCGGCACCCGGCTAGGCTCTTCCGCGCCCGGGCGACGGGCGCGTCGGGATGCGTCGGTCGCGGCCGGGGGTTCCGGATGGTGGCGAGTTCTGCGCCGAGGTCCGGCGACGGGGCTACGCTCACCGCGTCAGGGTGACTCTCTTGAAGCGCATTTACGTCGGCAACTTGTCGTACAACACCACGGACGAAGGTCTCCAGGCGGCCTTTGCGGCTTTCGGCACCGTCCGCAGCGCGGCGGTCATCATCGATCGCGAGACCGGCCGCTCGCGCGGCTTCGGCTTCGTCGAGATGGACAACGACGACGAGGCCGCGGCGGCGATCGCCGCGCTGAACGGCTCGCAACTCGACGGCCGCGCGCTTACGGTCAACGAGGCCCAGCCGCGGGCCGACCGCGGGGGTCGGGGCGGCGGCGGCGGGCGCGGCGGCGCGGGCGGCGGACGTCGCGGCGGCGACCGCTGGTAACCCCGCTCTTCCCAGCGCGGCAACCGGGCGCGGCGGCCGCGCGGTCGGCCGGCGCGAGCGGCCCAGGCTTGGCACTGCGCCCCGCGCGGGCCCGGACGCTGCGCTGTGCGGTGAGAGCATGCCGCTCGACGGGCTCTTCCTCGACATGTACGGCACGCTGACCGGCGGCGACCGCGCCGCCGTGGAAGGCACGTGCGCGGCCGTGATCCGCGACACCGGGCTTGCGTTGGCGCCCGGTGATCTGGCCGTCACATGGGGTGAGCGATTCTTCTCCGACCTAGAACAAGCCCACGGCGAGCGCTTCCTCACGCTCCGCGCGCTCGAGGCGCAATCGCTCGTGCGCACGCTCGCTGCGCTCGGGCGAATGATCGAGCCGCGCGCGTACGTGCAGCGCCTGGTGGACTATTGGTGCATGCCGCCGTTGCAGCCCGAAGTCCCGGCGTTCCTCGCCGCGTGCCCGGTGCCCATCTGCATCGTGTCGAACGCCGATACGGCCGACCTCGCGGCGGCGATCGCGCATCACGGTTTGCGCGTGGCGGCGGCGGTCACGTCCGAAGAGGCGCGCTCGTACAAGCCGGGCCCCGCCATCTTCGAGCTGGCGCTGGCCCGCACCGGCTGGCGACGCGACCGCGTGCTGCACGTCGGCGACTCGCTGCACAGCGACATCGGCGGCGCGCGGGCGGCGGGCCTGCGGTGCGCGTGGGTCAACCGGACACACCGCATTCACGACATCGGGACGGACGACCCGGATCACGAGGTCGGCGACCTGCTCGAGTTGCTGCCGCTGCTGTCGCACGCCCACTGAGCCCGACGCCGGTGCGAACGGTGCCGATGCTTTATCGGACGGTTGCCGATTCAGTTTGCGACCACCCCGCCCCGGCGGTATTCTGGATATGCTGGTATGGTGCGTCGGGAAGATCAGCAGGCCCACTTGAAGACGAGGAAACCCATGACTACCGCGCGCCGGGCTCTGGCAGCGGTCCTGTTTCTTTCGACGTCCGTTGCACTCGCCGCGGATACGGCGGACCTGTTCCGCGCCGCGCAGCATGGAGACGCCGACGCCCTGTGGGTGGCGCTGGCGACCGGCAGCGATCCAAACGCGGCCAACGCGGACGGGATGACCGCGTTGCACATCGCTGCGTGGTGGCAGCAGCCTGAAGCCGTGCGCCCGCTGCTCGCCGTCGGCGCCGATGTCCATGCCCGCGACCGCCGCGGCCGCACGCCGCTGCATTACGCGGCGCTCGGTGGTGAGAAGCACACCGTGGAGCTGCTGCTGGCGACCGGGGCGAATGTGAACGCCGTCGACGCGCAGGGCGAAACGCCGCTGCACCTGGCGGCGCGACGGTTCAAGACGCGGGCCGCGGAGACGCTGCTCGCGGCCGGGGCCGACGTGCGTGCCCGCAACAGCCGCGGCCAGACGCCGCTGCACGTGCTGGGCTCGGCGGCCCGGGATGACGACGGCGTCGCGGCGGAGATCGCCGCCCTGGCCGAGCTGCTGATCCAGCACGGCGCGGACCCGGCGGCCGCGGATGACACGGGCGCGCGGGCGTGGCCGCGGGAGCCGGTACCGGGCGAGCGTCAGCCGAGCGGCTACCCGCCGTACGACACGGGCACGGGCAACATCGCACAGCTCCTGCTCGACAAGCAGACGGCCTATCCGGCGATCTGCCGGCGCTACGACCTGGGGCCGACGGTGCAGAACCGGCGGATCTACGCGTTGAAGATCACGGACAATCTGGATGTCGAGGAGGACGAGCCCGAGTTCCGCTGGGTGGCGAACATGCACGGCGACGAGGTCGTGGGGTTGATGATGACCCTGAACCTCATCGACTACCTGCTGACGAACTACGGCACCGACCCGCGGGTGACGAACCTGGTGGACAACCTGGAGATCTGGATCGTCCCCTCGATGAACCCGGACGGATACCAACTGGTCCGGCGTGCGAACGCAAGCGGGGTGGACCTGAACCGCAACTTCCCGGAGGGCTACGTCAACGAGCCGAACACGACGACCGGGCGGGCACCGGAGACCGCCGCGATCATGAACATGGCGTTCGCGCGGTCGTTCACGCTGTCGGCGAACCTGCACGGCGGGGCGCTCGTGGTGAACTACCCGTTCGACAACAACGGGCTGGGCTCGACTTACTCGCCGACACCGGACGAGGACCTGTTCGTTTACATCAGCGAGCAGTACTCGCGGTCCAACCCGCCGATGTGGAACAGCACCGAGTTCCCGCACGGGATCACGAACGGCGCGGCGTGGTACTCGATTACCGGCGGGCTCCAGGACTGGAGCTATCGCTACATGGGGTGCAACGACGTTACGATCGAGCTCGGTAATACCAAGACGCCGGCGTTCTCGACCATCCCGACGTACTGGTCACAGAACCGCGAGGCGATGCTGGCCTACATGGAGACGGCGTTCATCGGCGTGCGCGGTATCGTGACCGATGCGGCGACGGGCCAGCCGTTGGCGGCGACCGTGCAGGTCGTCGGGCGCGACCACAACGTGTACACCGACCCGGACGTGGGCGACTACCACCGGATGCTGCTGCCGGGCAGTTACCAACTGCGGTTCACGGCGACCGGCTTCGACCCGCTGGTGGTCCCGGTGACGGTTGCGGCCGGCGCGGCGACGCGGCTGGATGTAGCGCTGGTTGGCCCGCCGTTCATCACGTACCCCGACGGCGGCGAAATGCTGACGGTCAACCAGCCTGTCACGATCACGTGGCAGGGCGCCGCGACGGCCCGGTTCCAGGTGCAGACGACCGCGAACTACGGCGACCTGACGGTGACGACCGACGGGTTCGAGCGAACGACGCTGGGCCCGGATTACACCACGGGCGGGAACCTTCCGTGGGTGACCGCGACCGGCACCGTGCACGGCGGCACGTACGCGGCCAGGGCCGGCGCGATCACGCATAACCAGCAGACCTGGATGCAACGCTCGACCGGGCCCGGCACGCTCAGCTTCTGGTACCGGGTCAGCTCCGAGGCGAACTATGACTGGTTCAACTTCTACATCGACGGGACACTGGTGATCCATGCGTCGGGGACGACCGGCTCGTGGACGCAATACACGACCGCACTCGGCCCTGGCACGCACGTGCTGAAGTGGGAGTACGTCAAGGACTACAGCATCAGCAGCGGCTCGGACACGGTGTGGGTCGACGATCTTCAGATCGTCGACGATCACACGGTCTGGACGACGCTGGTCGAGCAGACGGAGCCGGGGGTGCTGTCCGCGCTCTGGACGCCCGCGCAGGCGAGCACCGCGTGCAAGGTTCGCGTGCGGGCCAACGCCGGCGGCGGCCAGTACGGCGCGTGGGACGAGAGCAACGGAGTGTTTACGGTGGCGGCGGGGCCGCAGTGGCCGCGCGGCGACATGAATTGCAGCGGCGCGGTCGACTTCGACGACATCGATCCGTTCGTGCTGGCGCTGTCGGGTGAAGCCGCCTATGCCGCCGAATATGCGGACTGTCGCTGGCTGAACGCGGACTGCAACGGCGATGGCGCGGTCGACTTCGACGACATCGACGCGTTCGTGGCGGCGATCGGCCGTTGAGGAAGAGGGCACGGAGGCACGAAGCCACGGAGGCAGGGGTTGAGGGACTGAGGGACGGGGGATTGAGCGGCGCGGCCGCCGCTCGGGCCCGCTAGGCCGAGCCCAAGCGCGGGGCACTCGGGCAGAGATCAAGAGAGCGTTAGGTCGAGAAAGCGAGAGAGTGAGAAGGCGAGAAGGCGAGGAATCGAGAGAGCAAGAGATCGAGAGATCGAGAGATCACGAATAGACCAAGGACGCCCTCTGTAACTCGCTGCTCGCTATTCGTCACTCGCTACTCCCCCGTGCCCGAGCGCGTCGTGCCCGCGGAGGCAAACACAGGGCCGTGCGCGCGGGGCCGCGTGGGCGGCACAGGCGGGCCCCGGGGGCGACGGAAACTCCCTCGGAGCGCTTCTCAGAACGTGAAATCGGCCTCGGTGAAAGGCGGGTTCAGCTCGACCTTGGTGTACACGTAGCTGCCGAGCAACTCGCGCTCCGCCGCATCCGCGTAGGAGTAGATCGCGACGGGCAGCAGCCACTCCTGGTCGATGTGCAGGACCATGCGGGCGTCCGGGTACGCCCCCGCGGGCCCCACGTACGGCAGATTGCGGATCAGCTTGAACGTGGGACGGCCGTCGATCTCGCCCGTGCCCCCGTACTTGAGATCGAGCACCCCGCGCTCGGCCGCGAGCGTGTTGTACTTCATGAGCAGGTCGTACGCTGCGCGGAAGCCGAACTCGTCAATGCCGCGGCGGCTCGACTTCTTCGCCTCGGCGCCGTCGACGAGGACCTTCACGTCAGTGACAAACAACCGCGCGAGCGCGCCCGCCGGCTCCACGCGCGCGACCTTCTGGCCATTCTTGTCGACATACTCCGGGCTGTCCGCGTACAAGGCCCGCCGGGCCTGGTCCGCATTCTTCAGCCACAGCATGTACACCGTGCGCGGCGACTCGCGGTAGCGAACCTCGATTTCCTGCACTTCGGAGATGCCGTCGGGCAGCAACTCCTGCTTGATGAACACGCACCGGTACGCCCGCACTTCGCGGTCGTAGCGTTCGATGCCCCGGCGCACCAGGTCCATGGGGTCGCGCTCCGCGAGCGCGGCGAGCTCGGCCTTGTCGGCGGTGAGGGCGCGGGCGGGCTCCGCCGGCGCGGCTGCGGGCGCGCTAACGGTGCTCGCGAGGTGGGTGTCGAAACTGGACACGAACCAGAGAGCCGGCGGAGTGATGACCAACATCGCGCCGGCAGCGTAGAAAAGGCCACGCCGAGTTCTCATAGAGTGAGAGACCTTAATACCTGATGCAACGGCCACCGGCAAGCCCCGGGACATTCATCCCATCGGCTTGCCCTGCCACCGCCCCTTGAGGCGGTCCCGCGCCGACCGAGGCACAGGCTCTTGTACCACGCTGGTGCGGGATTGTAGCAGGGGAAGAGCCTCCTGCAACCGGTTTCCGCACATTCCCGGACGTGAAACGTTCGCGATAACTGCGAGCTGTCAACTCCGGTCGGCGGCCCAGGCCCGCAGGCGAGCCTCCAGCGGACGCCGGTCCGGTTCGAACTCGAGCGTGTGCGCGGCGTCGCCGAGCAGCGCGACATCCGGGGGCGTGGCCCCCACCCGCAGGAGCCAATTTCGCGCGGCGTTGTTGCGGACGACGCGTTCGCGGCCGGCGAGCCACGCGGTGGTCCGGGCGGCGAGGCTGCCGGGCCGCGCCCGCCGAATACGACGGTCGAGGCGGGCAGACTGGTAGAGGAACCGGGCGGTGGCATGCGTGAGACGCAGCGGGTCGCCGGAAATGAAAGCCCGCCCGGCCGGGTTGTCGGTGAACAGCGCCGGGTCGCTGAGGGGGATCTCGATGCGGGTTGTGGGGCGCTTCAGCAGAGCCGCGGCGATCCGCAGGCGTCCAACCCACCCCACATCGACCAGCGGAAACAGCCCCGGCGCGATCAATAGCAGTCGACGCACGCAGGCGGGCCGCGCCAGGGCCCACGCGGCCGCGAGCTTGCCGCCCCAACTCACGCCAACGACGTCGAGGGTTCCGCCGTGCTCGCCGCGGGCCGCGTCGGCGAGGTCGTCGAGGTCCGCAAGCCAGCGTTCGGCGGCGACCACGTCGCCCCGATCGGCCTCGTTGAGGCCGCTGCCGCGGCGGTCCACGAGCATCACCGCGGCCCCGTATTCGGCCAACACGGATGCGGACCACTCGAACCAGGCGCCGTGCGACTGGATGCCGTGGAGATAGAGGATTGTGCGCGGAGGGTGGTTCGGAGCGGGCGGCCAGTAGCGACCCTGAAGCACGTAGCCGTCACTGGCTGTCCAAGTGCGGAATTCGGGCGGTCGAAGGGGGGCGTGCATCCGCAGGGGCTACAGCTCGTGCTGGTCCAGCACCTGGAACTTGCGCTTGGTGAGCACGCGCACGGCCCCCTGCACGTCGTCCACCTGAATTACCAGGCACGGCTGGTGCTCCTGCGTGCGCCAGACCGTGTAGACGTAGTTGATGTTCACCTCGCCGCCGATGAGGGCGCTGCAGATCTCGAGGATGCCGCGTTTGCCCGCCGGCAGGGCGACGACCACCACCTCGCTCTCGCTGAGCGCGAAGCGGGCGTCGCTGAGGATCTGGTGCGCGGTGTCCGGGTCGTCCACGAGCAGCCGGACGATCGCGCAGTCCACGGAGGCGTCGACCGACAGCCCGAGAATGTGAACGGGCTCGTCCTCGAACAGGCGGGTGATGCGGAGCAACTGCCCGACGCGGTTCTCGAGGAAGATCGATAGTTGACGGCAGCAGGGGTACTCGCTGCCCTCAGCCGTCTGGAAGGGTTCCACGTTCATGCAGCAACCCGATACGAGTCGAAGGGGCGGAAATCTCCAAACGTAGATGTAGGTTAGCTTTACGTGCCGCGGCTGTACAGCGCAAAATGCGGTTTTCAGGCACCGCGCGGGTGAAGTCGTCATGAGCGCCCCGTTTTCCTTCCTGCAACCGGCCCTACTGTGGGGCCTGTCCGCGGCGCTGTTTCCGATCCTCATTCACTACCTCCTGCGGCCGCGCCCGCGGCGGGTGCGCTTCCCGGCGCTCGCATTACTGCGGGGCGCGATCGTCGATGGTCGCCGGGCGCATCGCGTGCGGCACGTCGTCCTGCTGCTCGTTCGGGCAAGCGGGTTGGGCGTCGCAGCGCTGCTGCTGGCCGGCCCCACCTGCGCGCCGGTGGGCGGTACGACCGACGGCGACGTCGCCACGGCCACGGTGCTGGTGCTCGACGACTCGCTGAGTACGCGGGCCCGCCTGCGTTTCGGGCAACCGGAAACGCTGCTCGACGTCCAACGCCGTTACGTGGCTGATCGGCTCGCCGAAGCCCACCGGGCGGCGCGCGGCAGCGAGTGGGCGCTCGTGACAGCCGGCGCCGCCACCGGAAGCTGGACGGCGGATCTCGAGAGCCTTCGGCAGCGCGTGGCGAGCGCGGCGGACGATCGTCTGCATGCCCGGCCGCTCGGCGCGGCGCTGGATGCGGCCGTGCGCCTGCTGCGCACGACGCGGCTGCCGGCGCGCCAGCTCGTAATCGTTTCGGATGGCGCAGCCTCCGCATGGCGTGACGTGCCACCGGGGTTGCTGGCGGGCCTCGAGGGCACGCGGGTCACGGTGGCGTGCGCGGCGGAAACGCCGCCCTTGAATCTGACACTCGCCGCGGCCGCCGGGCCCGACCTAGTGCACGCGGCGGCGCTGCCTACGCCGATCCGGGTGACGGTGCGTTCGGTGGGGGTGGCGACCGACGTGTGGGTCGTGGCCCGCGACGGAGAGACGGTGCTCCAGCGGGTCGGACCGCTGCCGCTGGCGGCTGGGGCGGCGGTTAGCACGGATCTGCTCCTTCCGCCGGGGCCGCCGGGGCCGCGCTCGGCCACGATCAGCGTTGAGCCGGCCGATCTGCTGCCGTTTGACCAGGAGCGGCACGTCGCTTGGGAGACCGGTCCGCGACCGGCCGCGTGGCTCGTCGTGGCGGACGCGACCGAGGCGGACCGCGACGTCGCGGCGGTCGTTTTTCGCAACCTGCTTGCGCCGGACCTGCTGCCGCCGGAGCAACAGCGCCTGTCGCTGCGCGTGCTCGACCCGACGGGGTTGGCGGCGGCGCTGAGCACGCGCCGGGGCGGCGACCCGGCACCGGCACTGGTCCTGATGCTGCCGAACGTATCCGTGTCGGTCGAGGGGCTCGATGCCCTGCGGCGCTGCATGGAAACGGGCGGTTGTGTGCTGTTGGCGCCCGACAGCCTGTCGCTGGCGCCGGACTGGCCGGGGCTGCGCGCGCTGCTCAGCGAGAATCCGCCGGAGCGGGAGACGCTTGCCACGGACGTGACGCTGCGTTTCGAGACGCCGCCGACGGACGAAACGCTGACGCTGGCCTACGCGGAGCTGGGGCGCGCCGTTGTTCGGCAACGTCTGCGACTGCCCGGCCTGCTCGGACCGGCGACCGTCGTGGCGCGGTACAGCGACGGCCCGCCGGCCGTCGTCGCGCGGCGTTTCGGGACAGGCACGCTCGCGCTGCTCACGACGACGCCTGATCCGTCCTGGAGCGAATTGGGCATCCGCGCGGCGGGGCTGCTCACCTGGCTCCACCGTCTCGCGGACGCGGCACTCGGCGCGCCGTCGGCCGCCGCGCAGTTCTCGGCGGGCGAGACGGTGACGCGGCCGTTTCCGGCGCTGACCGGCACCGGACCGGCAGAGGTGCGGGCCCTCGGTGCGGCGGGACAGCCGGCGGCGTGGGTGCGGCTGCGGGACGGGCAGCCGGGGTCGCCGTGGCCCACGGTTTCCGCGGGCCGCTACGCGGTCCGATTGGCCGACCAGCCATTGTCGCCGGTGGAGTACGTGGTGAACTGGCCCGCCGAGGAGTTCGACCTGACGCCGCTGACCGCCGCGGACCTGCCGCGCTGGCTGGGAGAAGTGCGCGCAAGCTTCGCATATTGTGGCAGTTTGGAGCGGAGCGCCGCAGGACGCGGCCCCTGGCACCGGCCCAGCCCGGCCCAGGCGCTGGGCGCGGCGGTCGCCGTGTTGTTCCTGCTGGAGACCGTGTTGTCGGTGCGGAGGGGCCGGATGCCGTCGGGATCGGCCGCGACGACCGTCTGAACTACCGGACGCGGCGTGGTCCCTTTTTCGCCCACGGGCGTCTACCATGGACGGATCCGCCCGGCCGGGCGCCGGGCCCGTCGCACGCAATCGGAAGCACCCATGAGACCGGCCCGCACGCTGATTCGAGGTCTGTTGCTGTCGCTGCTGCTCGCGGTCGGAGCGCTGGCGGGGCCGCCGCGCCGCGGCGACTTCCCCGGCTACGGCATCCTGCCGAAGGAGGACACCGGCGCCGACCGGTTCCTACGTGAGCACCCGGAATACGACGGCCGCGGCGTGGTCGTGGCGATTTTCGACACGGGTGTGGACCCCGGCGCGCCGGGCTTGCAGGTCACCACCGAGGGCAAGCCGAAGATCATCGACCTGGTGGACGGCTCCGGCAGCGGCGACGTCGAGATGCGGACGGTCCGGCGGGCCGAGGACGGCGTGCTCGAAGGACTGTCCGGCCGCAAGCTGCGGATCAACCCGGCCTGGACGAATCCGAGCGGCGAATACCGCTTGGGGCTCAAACGGGCGTACGAGCTGTTTCCCGGAGAACTCGTGGGGCGGGTGGTCCAGAAGCGTCGGGAGAAGTGGGACGCGGAGCAGCGGGCCGCGGTGGCCGCGGCGAAGCGCACGCTCGGCGAGTTCGACGCGGCGCACCCGACGCCGAGTGACGCGGAGCGGAGGGTCCGCGCGGAGTACGAAACGCGGCTGGAGGAGTTGCAGAAGCTTCAGGAGAAGTTCGACGATCCCGGCCCGGTCTTCGATTGCGTGGTCTTCCACGACGGGCAGGTTTGGCGCGCGGTGCTGGACTTGAACGAGAACGGCGACCTCGCGGACGAGAAGGCGCTGACCGATTACCGCCGCGAGCTCAAGTACGGCACGTTCAGTGAGCTCGATCTGCTGAACTACGCGGTGAACATCTACGACGAGGGCCGTCTGCTGTCGGTCGTGGCCGACTCCGGCGCGCACGGCACGCACGTGGCCGGCATCGTGGCCGCGTACTTTCCGGACGAACCGGAACTGAGCGGCCTCGCGCCGGGGGCGCAGCTGGTGTCGGTCAAGATCGGCGACACGCGGATCGGGGCCTCGTCAGTCGGTACGGGCGAGGTCCGCGGGGCGATCGCCGCGCTGCAAGCCGGGTGCGACCTGGTGAACATGAGCTTTGGCGGGCCGACCGCCGACCCGGACCAGGGCCGCACGGTCGAGATCCTGTCGGAGCTGGTCAACCGGTACGGCGTGATCTTCGTGGCCAGCGCGGGCAACGAGGGTCCGGCGCTGACGACCGTCGGCGGTCCGGGGGCGACCACTTCGGCGCTGCTGGGCGTGGGGGCCTGCGTCTCGCCCGAGATGATGAAGATGCAGTACAGCCTGCGCGACGCGCTGCCGGCGGTGCAGTTCACCTGGTCGTCGCGCGGCCCGACGGTGGACGGGCACCTCGGCGTCGCGTTCAGCGCGCCCGGCGCGGCGATTGCGCCGGTGCCTAACTGGGTACTGGCCCGCAATATGCTCATGAACGGGACGTCGATGGCGGCGCCGAACGCCTGCGGCAACATTGCCTTGCTGCTGTCGGCGCTGAAGGCCGAGGACCGGCCGCGCTCGCCGCACCGCGTGCGTCGCGCTCTGGAGAACACCGCGGTGCCGGTGCCCGGGGTGGAGCCGTTCGCGCTGGGAGCGGGGCTCATCCAGGTCGACCGGGCCTACGACTATCTCACACGCTTCGCGGACGTGACGGACGAAGATCTGCGGTTCACGGTCCGCGTGCCGGCCCGCGACAACGCGCGCGGCATCTACCTGCGGGAGCCGTTCGAGGTGGACCGCCCGCTCGACGCGCGCGTGATGATTGTGCCGGAGTTCCATCCCGACGCCGACAACCGCGCCAAGGTGGAGTTCGGCCTGCGGTGCCGGATCGAGACCACCGCGAGCTGGATCGAGGCGGCCGAGCACCTTCTGCTCATGCACGGCGGCCGGCGCCTGGACATCCGGGTCGACCCGACCGGCCTGCCGCCCGGAGCCCACTACGCCGAGTTGCGCGGCTACGACGCCGACCGCCCGGATCGCGGCCCGGTGTTCCGCCTGCCCGTCACTGTTGTCCGGCCGCAGGCCGTGGCGGAGGAGCGCGGCACGCACTGGCGCGAAACCCTGGGTTTCGCACCGGGGCGGATCGAGCGGCGGTTCCTCGCCGCACCGCAGGGAGCCACCTGGGCGGACGTGCGGGTGCGGCGCACCGGCGGCGAGGCGCCCCGGACGATGGTGCTGCACACCGTGCAGCTCGTGCCCGGCGCGCCGTACACCGAGTACGAGTTCAAGCAGTACCTCACGCTGCCGCCCGACGGCGACGAGGTCCGCACGATCAAGGTCGCCGGCGGCCGCACGCTCGAAGTGTGCCTCGCGCAGTTTTGGTCCAGCTTCGGCGAGACGACCTGCGAAGTGAGCGTCACTTTCCACGGCGTGCTTCCGGACCGCGACGAGATCACGCTCAACGCCGCCGAGGTCGCCGCGCGCGTGCTCATCACGACGCCGCTCGGGCGGGAACGCATCGCGCCGGCCGGCAGCCTCGACACGCTGCGGCGGACGCTGCGGCCGCGGCAGGCGGACCTGCGGCCGCTGGACGGCGTGCGGGACCGGCTGCCCGAGCAGCGGCAGCTCTACGAGCTCGTGTTGACGTACGACGTGAAGCTGGACGAGGACGCGAAGGTCACGCCGCGCGTGGCGATGACCGAGATCAACGAGTTCGAGGACTCCTGGCAGTCGCAGATCGTCATGATCTTCGATGCCCGCCGACGGCTGGTCAGCACGCAGAGCGGCGACCCGAAGCCGGTCAGTTTGACGAAGGGCGATTATGTGGTGCGGTTCCACGTGCGATACGACGACCTCGCGGCGCTCGACCGGCTGAAGGACATGGCACTGCTGCTGGATCGGGCCCTGCCCGACCCGCTGGCGCTGCGGTTCTACGCGGATCCGGACGACGCGTTGCTGGACGGGCCGCGCTTCAGCCCGCGGTACATGGAGCGCGGCGAGCAGGTCGTGCTGCTGCTGGCGGGGCCCCCGGCGGACAAGCTGCCGAACGGCGCCCAGCCGGGTGATCTGCTGCTGGGCGCGCTGGAGTTCGCCGCGGCCAGCGACACGCTGCCCGGCGAGGGCAAGCGGCCGGGCGGCTGGCGCGTGACCTGCCTCGTGCCGCCCGTCGGTGGCGAAGGCGGCGAGAAGAAGCCGGCGAAGGCGGCCGCGGCCGACCCGAAGTCACCGGCCGAGAAGTACGCGGAGGCGCTGCACGACTTCCGGCTCAAGCAACTGGCCCAGTGGCACGATCCGGCCGACGGGGCGCTGTTCGACCGGGTGGCGGCGGAGCTGCTGGCGGAACGGCCGGGCGATGTGTCGGTGCTGCTCGAGCAGCTCCGTCGCGCCGATGGCAAGCAGCGGGAGGACGACCTGGCGGCGGTCGTCGCGGCCGCCGACCAGGTCCTGGCGCAGATCGACCGCGAAAAGCTGGCGGCGCATTTCGGGCTGAAGCTCGACCCGGACGACCAGGCCGCGCAGAGGACCCGCCAGGAGATGGAGAAGCAGAGGGATGCGCTGGTCGAGGCGCTGCGGCGGAAGGCCCGCGCGCTGTTGGACCGGGAGCGGCTCGCGCCTGTCACCCAACCGGTCGGGTTGCCGCCGGACGCGGCCGCGGATGCCTTTGAGGAAACGTTCGCGGAGTTGGCGCGCTGGGTGGACACCACGACCGGCGACTACCTGCCGCTGCACATCGACCGACTGCGCCGGCTCGGGCAGCAGGGCGCGGCGCTGAAGCTGCTTAACCGGAAGATCGCTGACAGCACGCCGGACCGCGCGCTGCTTGAGCAGCGGGCGGCACTGCTCGGGGAGCTGGGCTGGCGCCACTGGCAGCAGTACGAACAGCAGTGGCTCCTGATCCGTTTCCCGGCCGAGTACCCGCCGTTCTGAGGGCCGCGGGGCAGCGGACCGGCCGCCCGACACGCGCGGGGAGCGCCGAGGCGGGCGTGCGGCGGCAGCGCGCCGCGGCGTGGTGGTGGATTCAGCGCTTGGCGCGCTTCGCGCCCCGGCCGGTGGTGCCCTTGGGGTGGTAGGCACACAGCGGCGACGAGCCGTCGCTGGTGTCGATCAGCTTGCTGATCTTGCAGTTGGTGAAGGCCTTCTCGATGCCGGCGATGGCGTCGTCGAGTTGGCGATGCAGGGGGCACAGATCCGCGCCGTGGGCCTCGAAACCCAGCGGGCACTCGTGAATCCGCTTGAGCGGGTCCACCGCCTGAACAACTTCCCACATCGTCAGGCTGTTCGGGGAGCGGGCCAGCGTGAACCCGCCGCCAAGGCCCCGCTGCGAGTGCAACAGGCCGGCCCGGCTGAGACCCTGTAGTACCTTGGCGAGGTAGCCTGCGGGCACGCGCGTCGCCTCGGCGATCTGCTGTGCCGTGAGGGGCTTCTCGGGGTTGGCCGCGAGCCACACCACGGCCCGCAACGCGTACTCGGTCGTCTGGCTGATCACCGGAGCACCTTTCTTACAGGGCTTCACACTGTGACGGGCACACTGCCCCGTCCGCGCTCACGAGCGGCCGCACGACAGCACCGGTCGGGCACCCGAACAAGGTAACGGCATAAGTTTAGCAGTCTGACTGCATCCCGCCACACCTTTTTTCGCGGTTTTTTTGTCCACAACCCGGATTGCCACCGCCCGGCCCCGTCGGTCCTGGAACACTTTCCGGCGCGTTTGTCTGGCCGTCCGAGCCGAGAGCGGTTGTGGCCCGCCCCCAACCCGGCGTCAGCTCAGAAGCCAGGCCGCGACGTCCTCTGCCGCCCGCGGCCGCCCCAGTTCCCGGGCGGCCTTCGCCATGCGCTGCCGCGCTGCCGCGGCGTTCAGATCCTCCAGCGCCGAGCGGAGCGGGGCCTCGTTCTGCTCCGGATCAATCCGGTCCTCGAGCACGACCGCCGCACCGTGGTCCACAAGGACCGCCGCGTTGGCGTGCTGGTGACGGTCGCGGTGGTAGGGGTACGGGAGCAGGATCGACGGCCGCCCGAGGGCGGTCAGCTCGGCCAGCGTCGACGCTCCGGCGCGGGAGATAACCAAGTCTGCCGCCGCCAAGGCGAGGGGCATCTCGTGCGTGAAGGGTACGACGTGCGCGGGAACCTCCGCCCGCTTGTACGCGGCCCGGACTTCGGCCTCGTCGGCGGCCCCGGTCAGGTGCAGCAACTGCCACTCCGGGTGGCGTTTCCAAAACGCCGGCCAGACCCGCATCAGAACCTGGTTGACCGTGCGGGCTCCCTGCGAGGCCCCGGTGACGACCAGTGCCGGCTGATCAACCGACAGCCCGAAGTGCCTGCGGCCGGCCGCGCCGTCCGCTGTCGCGAACCCTGCGCGGATCGGGCAGCCGAGCGTCTGGCAGTAGGTGCGGGGCGAGAAGTACTGGCGAGTTACGTCCCATTGGAGCACGACGAGGTCGGACCGACGGGCCAGATAGCGGTTGGCGCGGCCCGGCACGGCGTCCGGGTTCAGGATCGTCACCCAGATTTTGAGACGCCGGGCGGCAATCACCGCCGGGCCCGCGGCGTAGCCCCCGAGGCCGAGCACGGCCTTGACCGCGTTGCGGCGGAGGTAGTCCGTCGCGGCGGCCACACTCCGCTGCCAGGCCCAGAGGAAGCCGGGCAGCCGCAGGGGGTGCTTCGTGAACGGCTGCACGGGCTGCGGCACCTGTCCGTAAGGTGTCGACTCGAGGAGTTGCCGGTCCAGCGGGCGGGTCGTCGTGAAGAAGGTGATCCGCGCGTCCGGGCGCAGCACCCGCACGGCGTCGGCCACGGCCAGGCCCGGGTACAGGTGTCCGCCGGTTCCGCCGCCCGCGAAGACGAATTCCAGCGCGCCCATCGTGGCGGGGATGATAGCGTGAGCGGCTCGCAGCGCCCAACAACGCCGGTGTGCGCCGGTGCTCGCGGACCGGTTCGGCCGGCAACTGGTGAACGCCGCGGGTTTCGGGTAAGAGGGCGCCCGTGAGCGACAAGACCGCACCCAAACAAGGGCCGGTTCGGACGTATCGCGACGCCGGCGTGGACATCGACGTGGCCGACGCGGCCGTGGACCGCATCGGGCCGCTCGTGCGGCGCACATACGGGCCGCGCGTGCTGCCGAGCCACGGCGCGTTCGCCGGGATGTTCCGACTGGATTATGACGAGCGACTCTTCGCGCGGAACTACCGCGACCCGGTGCTGGTCGCGTGCACGGACGGCGTCGGCAGCAAGTTGCTCATCGCGATTCAGGCCGAGCGTTACACGACGATCGGGATCGACCTGGTCGCGATGAACGTCAACGATCTGTTGTGCTGCGGGGCCGAGCCGCTGTTCTTCCTCGACTACATCGCGGTCAACAAGCTCGAGCCGGCCCGGATCGAGCAGCTCATCGGCGGCATCGTCCGCGGCTGCGAGCAGGCCGGCTGCGCGCTGCTCGGCGGCGAGATGGCCGAGATGCCCGACCTGTATCGCCGCCGGCACTTCGATCTGGCCGGCTTCGCGGTCGGCGTCGCCGAGCGCGGCCGGTTGATGAGCGCGGCGAACGTGCGGCCGGGCGATGTGCTGATCGGGCTGGCGTCGAGCGGGCTGCACAGCAACGGCTACGCGCTGGCGCGGCGGGTGCTGCTGGATGACGCCGCGCTGCCGCTGAGCCAGCCCGTGTGGGCGCTGGGCGAGCCGCTGGTTGATGCCCTGTTGCGGCCGACGCGGATCTACGTGAAACCGGTGCTGGACGTGCTGCGACACTATCGCGCCCGGCCGATGGTGACCGGGCTCGCGCACATCACGGGCAGCGGGCTGCCGGGCAACGTCCCGCGCATGCTGCCGCCCGACTGCGATGCCGTGCTGCGCCGGGGGGCCTGGCCGGTGCCGCCGATCTTCGGGCTGCTCGAGCACCACGGCGTGGCCGAGGACGAGCTGTACCGCGTCTTCAACATGGGGCTGGGGCTGGTGTTGGCCGTAAGGCCGAAATCCTCCGCGATCGTCGCGCGGCGGCTGGAGCGCGCCGGGGAGCAGGCCTACGTCATCGGCCGCGTGCGGCGCGGCCGCGGAATCGTGGAGTTCACATGAGGACGGCAGGTTGGCAACGGCTGCTGTGGCTCGCCCCGCTGGCGGGCGTGCTCGGGGTCCTGGCCGGCTGCGCGGCGGAGCCGCGCCGGCCGGCGGTCGCGTTCACGAACGAGGAGTGGCCGCTGGGCCGGACGACGGGCCGCAAGCTCACGAGCGACCACTACGAGCTGTACACGACGCTGACCGACCCGGTGCTGATCGACGCGCTGCCGGACTTCGTCGAGCGGGCGCACGCGCGCTGCCGCGCGCTGATTCCGCCGGTGAAGGAGCCGGACGGGCGGATGCGCATCTACCTGTTCGCGACGCGCAGCCAGTGGGAGGCGTTCACCCGCAGGTTCACGGGCGAGCGGGCGGAGACGTTCCTGAAGGTGCGCAACGGCGGGTACAGCGAGCGCGGCGTCACGGTGATCGAGTACGTCTCGCACGCGGTGACGTTTCCGCTGCTGGCGCACGAGGGGTTCCATCAGTACGTGTACCACCACGTCGGCGAGAACGTTCCGCCCTGGCTTAACGAGGGGCTGGCCGTGTGGTGCGAGGGGCAGCGCTGGGGCATGTACGCGCTGGCGGACTTCGACCCCGGGTACAACCCGTCGCGGAAGAACCAGCTCATCGAGTCGTTGCAGGGCGGGCACCTGCACCCGCTGAGCCGGCTGCTCGAGACGCACGCCGGCCGCATCATCGAGGGCTCCAGCCGTTCGGTGCTGACGTACTACGCGCAGGTCTGGGCGCTCGTGCTGTTCCTTCAGGAGGGTGAGGGCGGCAAGTACGCGGCCGGGTTCCGCCGGCTGCTGGCCGCGCTGGGCCGCCCGGAGCTGGAGGAGCAGGCCCGGGCCGGCTTCATCTGGTCCGACGAGGCGGAATTCAATTTTGGCGAGGCGGTCTTCCGCGCGTACATTCGCGAGGACATCGCGGCGGTCGAGCGCGAATACGTCAACTTCATCCGGGCCCGTTTCCTCCCGTAGCGGCCGGGATCCGCCGGGGGAGGCCGCTCGGGGCCTCGCATACGGCCGTGGCCGGGGTCGGCCGGCTACTCCCACACCCGCAGGAGCAGGAGCAGCGACACCGTTCCGTCGAGGATCGGCTCGTTCGTGGAGAAATCCGCGAAATCGTCGTGGTACACGCCGATCTCCGACTGGAACCGCGCGTGGCGGTCGTCGCTCAGTGGGGCGAACTTGAGCCCGTCGTAGATATCGCGGTACACGGGCCCATCCACGACCGCCCCGACCGGCAGCCGCTGCGCCAGCTTCCAGAACAGATGGTGCGGCCGGCGCGGGGTGTCGCCGTCCGGGGGCACGCCGACCACCAGTGACACGCCCCACGGGTTGCGGCCGAAGAGCCAGTCGCGGCATTCCGCCGCCAGCGGGCGGAACCGCCGGTCGTCGGTCATCCGTTCGTAAAGCACGGCCTGGGTCGCGACGGCGATGACGTTGTTCGTCGAGCACCACACCAGCGGCGTGCCGAGCCGGTACGGATTCCGCTCCGCGAGGGCCTGCACGCGCTCCAGGGCGGTGCGGTAGAAGCCGGCGAGCTCGGCCTGCGCCGCCGCGTCCACATGCGGGTACAGCCGCCAGTGCGCCAGGTTCACGTACGGGAAGCACTCGTAGTGCCCGTGCCGCGCCGGCCCGCCCGCCGGCGCCGACGCCGGCTGCGTCGAGCCGGCCGCCTGCGTCGTCGCGGTCAGCCGCGCGGCCGCCGGCGTGCCCGCCGCGACGCCCATCCATTCGCTGACGCCCGCCTGCCGCGCGAAGGCCAGCGCCTGTGCCCGGTACTCCGGCCGGCGCGTCGCGATGTACAGCTCGGTCGCGGCCCACTCGAGGTCGTCGCGGTCGGTCGCTTCCATGTAGTAGTGCGGGGCCTTCACCGGCACGGACATTGCGCAGCCCGGACGCGTCCGCGCGAGCCGATAGGCCGACTCGGCGTGTTCGATCCGTCCCGTCAGCGCCAGGGCGGCCGCGGCGCGTCCCGCGAGGTTCGCCATTCCCGTCGAGCGGTTCTGGAACTTCGGCCCCTGCGGGCGGCCGGTCGCCGGCCAGGCGGGCCGCGGACCGCCGGGGCCCCAGCCGTAGTCGGTCTGGTCTTCGTGCCACAGGCCGAGCGGGGGACCGTGGTCGCGGTCGTCGCCGATCTGGACGTAGATCGTCCTGGCGTCGGGATGAATCCGGGCCACCAGCGCCGCGCCGTACTGCGCCTCCTCATCGGCGCCGGCCAGCGCCAGCGCGGCCACGCAGTACGTCGTGGTGACCATGTGCTTGATGCGGTCGGCGGCGTCGTGCCAGCCGCCGACGAGGTCCACCGGCCGGCCGGTCTCCACGTCGATGGCGTCCTGCGGGTGGCATTTCCGGCCGGTCACCGGGTTGTCGCCGCAGCGCTGGAGCCGGAGGAACTCGAGCAGTCGCGGCGGTACGTCGCGGTAGGCGTCCGGGCCGATGGTGAACTCCGGCGACGCGACGCCCCCCGCGCGGACGCGATAGCGGCCCGGCGTGCGGACGGCGGTGAAGTCCAGCCGGTAGTTGTGCGCGAACGGTCCCCACGCGCCGCAGTCGGGGCCGATGTCCGCGCTGAAGTCGCCGACCGTAAAGGCACCGGTCTGCGGCGTGGCGCTCGAGAGCACCGCGATCTTCGGATCGTCCGGCAGATAGCCGAGCTGGTTCACGCGGATCCACGGGCCGCCGTCGTCCGCGCGGACCGGGGCCAGCGCCGCGAGGGCTGCCACCGCCAACGCGTAACCGAGGGCGACGGCGGCGCCGCGGGACCGTCGGGGCGACGAGTGAGCCGCTGCTGAGCCGGACGGCCGTGACGCGTGTGGGTTCGACGGACGCATGGTTCGACTCCCGCGCGGCGCCGACGGGCGGCACGGCCGCCGGACCGGTCCCCGCAGCCTGCCAGCGTATCGCCCGGCCCGCCGTCGCGGGAGAGTGCCGCCTATGCGGGCGGATGCACGACCGGCCGCGCGAACGCGAGCCGCCGCCGCATGATCTCGATCGCGGCGGCGTGGTTGTCGATCAGCACGCAGTCGCGGCCGAGGCGGGCGGCGGCCTCGCCGAGCGTGCCGCTGCCGGCGAAGAAGTCGAGCAGCCGGTCGCCGGGGTTGGAGTGGACGCGGACGATGCGGTTGATGATGCCCAGCGGCTTCTGCGTGGGGTAGCCGGTTTTCTCGCGGCCGGTGGGGCTGACGATCGTGTGCCACCAGACGTCGGTCGGCGTCTTGCCGCGGGCCGCCTTCTCCGGTCCGACCAGACCGGGCGCGAGGTACGGCACGCGGTCGATGTCGTCGTAGCGGAAGGTGTAGCGCCGCGGGTCTTTCGCGTACCACAGCAGGTTGTCGTGCTTGGGGGCCCAGCGACGGCGCGTCCGCGCGCCGTAGTCGTACGCCCAGATGATCTCGTTGAGGAACGAGCTCCGGCCGAAGATGCCGTCGAGCAGCACCTTCACATAGTGGACCTCGCGATAGTCCAGGTGCAGGAAGAAGCTGCCGGTCGGCCGCAGGAGCCGGTACGCCTGCTCGAGCCGCGGCCGCAGAAACGCGGGGTAGTCGTCGAACGCGTCGGGGTACGCGTGGGTGCCGACGCGTTCGCTGCGGTAGCGCCGCCCGGCGAAGCCGGTGCGGTCGCCGCGCGCGTCGGCGACGGTGCGCAGGCTGATGCGGGCCTGGCGGCGACCGGTGTTGAAGGGCGGGTCGATGTAGATCAGGTCGAACGACGCACCGGGCAGGCGCGGCAGGATCTCGACGCAGTCGCCGTGGTAGATCTCGATCACGGAAAGCCGGCCTCCTGCACGGGCCGCGCACGAACCCCCGGCTCCGTTCGCGTGCCGCTACGTCCGCCAGAATACGCGCAGCCGCGTGAAGATGCTCGTCAGCGCCGCCAGCAGCACGGTTTTGGCCGCGGCCCAGAGCACCCCGAGCCACGGCGACTTCCCCATGAACCAGGCGGCCACCACCGGCTGCAAGTATGTCAGCTCTACCAGCGGGCGCATCAGGTTGTGGACTCCGGCGTACGCGATCATCGGGTTCTGGCCGCTGGCGATGAGCGGGTAGAGCGGGCGGCGGACCCGGTACCCGTCGATCAGGACGGTGAACACGATCAGTGCGCAACCGGCCAGTCCGGTGGTGACGTAGTAGTAGCTGAGCGTGGCGCGGTCCTTCTTGATGCCGCCTTCGTACGGCTCGAGGATCAGGCCGATCAGCAGCCACAGGACCGCCCAGCCGTACAGCCCGCGGAGCAGGTGCTCCAGCGCGCTGCGCGGGTTGCGCACCAGCAGCCCGCCGGCCGCGCCGGCCGCCGCCGCCACGAGCGGCGTCAGCCGGACCCAGCGGCTCTGGAGGCCGACGAGCAGCCACACGATGAGCCCGGCCGCGAGCAGGGCGAGCCCCGCGGCGCGAAGCAGCGCGGCGCGTGTGGGCGGGGCGCCGGGCGGAGCGTGCAGCCAGCGGAGCAGCAGCTCGCCGGCGATCGTCCCGGGCAGCACGATGTGCAGGTACTGGAGGTACCAGAGCTGCGTATAGGCGTTGACGTAGTCGCGCAGCGGCGCGGGCAGCCACGTGCCGTCCCAGAGCACTTTCACCCAGCCGTCGGCGGAGGCGCCGAGCCGCACGGCCAACAGCCCGACCAGCAACGCGATCCGCAGGGGCAGGCGGTCGGCCGTCAGGAGCCAGGCCAGCGTGCCGAACAGCGCCATGTTGGCGAGCACGACGATGATGATGTCGAACCGGCGCAGCCACGCGAGGTCGGCGTCGCCGTGGTGGCGCCACAGGAGGAACCCGACGCAGGCGGTCCAGCCGACCAGGCGCGTGGCGAGCTGCGCTCCGCGCGGCCAGTGTTGCGGCAGCCGCGCCAGAAGCGGGAAGAGCGGCACGAACAGCGCCAGTGCCGCCCAGAAGTGCGGCCGGTCGGGCGACGAGGCGAGCCGGTGGGGGCGGATCTGCTCGACGTAGAGTGCGAAGAAGGCCAGGAGCAGGCCGCGCTGGAGCGCGTGCAGCGCGAGGGTCCAGCCGGGGGTGCCGTCGCGGCGGCGACGATCGAGGGCCAGCGGCAACGCGGCGCCGAGGGCAAAGAGGAAGTAAGGGAAGACGAGGTCTACCCAGGTGAGCCCGGCGACGGCGGGATTGAACTTGCACGCCGGCGGCGGGAGCTGGGCGTGGTACATCCAGGCGGGCAGCGTGCCCCACGGCACGAGGCCGGACAGGGCCATCGTGAGGATCGCGAAACCGCGCAGCGCGTCGAGCGCGTCGGCCCGGCGGGGGGGCAGGCCGGGCCCCGGCGGGGCGGCGCGGGAGTCGGTCGGTGCGAGGTGTGCCGGGGTCGCGTCCATCGCCATGTCGAGTCTCGGGGGCCGAACGGTGTCGTCGCGCGTCGGCGGCCGTGGCGTAGTGTGCGCCCGGCGTGGGCTGCGGGCCAGCGCGGCCCAGCGCGTCGCGCTGCGCCGTGCCGCATGCCATGACGGTCCCGTTTCGTTGGGCCCCTCAGCGCCGGCCGCGGAACGCCTCCTCCAGCATCGCGCGGTTGGCGTACTCGATCTGCGAGCCGGGGGCGATGCCGCGCGCCAGGCGCGTCAGAGCGACGCCGGTATCGGTCAGCACGCTCGTGATGTACAGCGCGGTGGCGTCGCCCTCGGCGGTGGGGTTCGTCGCGAGGATGACCTCGCGCACGCCGCCGGCGCGGACACGCCGCACGAGCGCGTCGATCGTCAGGTCGGACGGCTGCACGCCCTCCAACGGTGCGATGTGGCCCATCAGCACGTGGTAGACCCCCGTGATCACGCCGGTGGCTTCGAGCGACAGCAGGTCCTTGGGCTGCTCGACCACGACGATCTGGGCCGGGTCGCGGCGGCCGTCCGCGCAGATCGCGCACAGCTCGCCGTCGGCGAGGTTGAAGCACCGCCGGCAGGGGCGGATCTGGTCCTTGATCGCGACGATCGCCTGGGCGAGAGCGAGCGCCTCCTCCCGGGACGCTTTGAGCAGGTGGAACGCCAGCCGCTCGGCCGAGCGGGCCCCGATCCCGGGCAGGCGGCGGAGCTCGTCCATGAGCCGCTGCAGAGGTCCGGTCAGCGTCGTGCTCATCGCGGCGGGGCTCCGGCGCCGACGCCCGCCGCGGGCCCGCCGCGCAAAGGGGCACGAACGGGGCCGCGGCCGGCGTCCAGCCGGGGCAGTTTACTGGAGCGGCGGCGCGGCGGGGAAGTCGATCGCCGTGTCGTTCACGTGGTTGAATATGTTGGTGAAGACGTTGAGGGCGTAGACGGCCGTGATCTCGGCGATGTGGCCGTCGGTGTAGCCGGCAGCGCGCACCGCCGCGAGGTCGGCGTCGGAGACGTAGCCCTTCTTCTCGTGCAGCGCGCGGACGAACCGGCCCAGCGCGGCCAGGCGCGGGTCGGTGCCGTCGCCGCGGCGGGCGGCCAGCATGTCGGCATCGCTCAGCCCGGCCATCTTGCCGAGCATCGTGTGCGCCGCGAGGCAGTAGCGGCAGTCGTTTGCTTCGGCGGTCGCCAGCGCGATGTACTCCCGTTCCTTCGCGGAAAGCTGGGCGTGCTGGAGGGCGCCGGACAGCGCCAGGTACGCCTCGAGCGCGGCCGGCGAGTTGGCCAGCCCCTTGAAGATGTTGAAATGCTTGCCCTGGAGCGGGCCCTCGAAGAGCTCGCGCACCTTTCCTTCAGCCCGCTGCGGATCGACGACGTTCAGACGCGGCATGGGGTCCTCCGGCGGCTCGCCTTCGTCGGGATGATAGGCGCGCCGGCGGCGAACCAGTCTTCGGTCTACCGGGTCGCGTACGCGCCCTGCCACAGGCTCAGATCGGCCAGGTCCACGTCGCCGTCGCGGTTGGTGTCGGTCCGCGCGAATTCCGCCGGGTCCGTCTCCGGCGCGGCCGGCCGATCGGGGCCGTTCAGCGCCGCGAGCGCCGCGAGCGCGTCGGTGAACTCGACCGTGCCGTCGGCGTCCGCGTCCGTGAGCGGCGGGCGCTGCCCGTCCACGTGGGCCAGCAGGACTCGCAGGGTAACGGCCGTGCCCAGCCGACCGTCCGCGGTGGACACGCTACGGCCCACGTGGACGTGGCCGGCGGCGTAGTTGCGGAGCGGGTCTTCGGGCGCGGCGTGCAGGTCGTGCCACCAGTTACCGTGGTAGCCGATGCAGTTTGAGAGGAACTTGCTGTCGTCGATGGGGGAGATGAACGCCGCCAGCGCCGGGACCTCCGCGCTGATCGCCGCCACGATGGCGTTCATCGGCAGCGTCGACCAGCGCTCCAGCAGGTGCGGCTCGTAGTACAGCGGCATCTCCGCCGTCGGTCGCGTTGGGGCGAGGTAATCCGGCGACCATCCGGCGGCGGTGTACGTGCGATTGCCACCCTCGAGCTCCCAGCCGTTGGTTGTGTTGGCGCGGCTGAACGTGATGAGGGCGATCGGGCGGAGTCGCTCCAGCAGCGGCCACCAGTCGGCCGACGTGTCCTGATAGTCGACCTCGAAGTCGCCGTTGCCCTTCGGGTTGGCGGTCGTGCCGCCGGGAAACTCCGGGAAGAAGGCGTACACGTTGTAACCGCGAGCCTCCCAGTCGCCGCCGACCCAGCCTATCGGATTCTGGGCGGGGTTCGGACTCCACGGGCGGAGCATCTCATTCGTCGGCGGCCAGTAGCCGGTCAGCAGCACGTTCGGTCGCCCGTTGTCGAGCAGCTCGAGCGTGTCGGCCGGGCCGCGCAGGTCGCTGCGTGTCGGGGCGGGCGCGGGCGAGCCGGGGAATTCGTCACCGGATTCCTGGGCCGCCGCGGGCCGCACTGGGGCAGCCGCCAAGGCGACCGAGAACAAGACAATGCCGCACCGAGCCACGTCGGTCCTCCGAGGATTTCAAGTCCGTGGGGACGCCCGCACGCCGCGGCCGCCAGTTCGCACGCGTTCCGGCGGCCGCGGGCGGGACGGGGTTCAGCGTCGGCGCAGGCCAAGCAGGCCGGCCAGGAGCAGGCCGAGCGTGGTCGGCTCCGGGATCGCGACGCGCAGGAACGCCTGCCCGATGCTGTCGCTGGCGGCGTTGCGAAGGTCCGCCACGAAGTAGTACCAGCCGTCATCGGTCAGGAACGAGTCCTCATTGTTGAAGATGTCGATATACGCGTTGTCGTCGAACAGGCCGTTGCCGTCCACATCGACCGGGTCGCCCTGCCGCAGCAGGACGGAGGCGTTGTTGAGGATCAGCACGGCGTCGAACTCGGGGTCGGGGTTGCTGGTGGTGGCGCCGTAGACGAAATCGCCGTTGGCGTTGCTGGCCATGGCGAAGAATGTCGGCGTGTAAAGCGCGTCCGACATGGTCTCACCGGGCAGGCCGCCAGGGACCGGGTCGCCGGTCTTCGCCAGGAGCACCCCGTTGCGCACCACCCAATCCTGCCCGCCGGCGTTGGAGCCGCGGGCCCACCAGTCCCCGTTGGGCGTCATCAGCGATTCCGTGATCGAGCTGACCGCCGCGCTGAGACCGGGCAGCGTGGTCCCTTCCTGGATGACGACGTGGTTGTTGTAGGCGACGATGTAGTCGCTGGTCGTGGGACCGGTCAGATCGCCGGCGGCGAACCAGTTGACGCCCGCCGCGTCGGTATAGAAGCGCTCCGCCGCGAAGTTTTCCCAGGCCTCGGTGCCGCCGCTGGCCTGGCCCGTCGGGATCGACACCCCGGACTGCGCCACGGCCGTCGTGCCGCGGAACAGGAAGTCGTCCTGAGTCGTGGGCAGGTTGCCGACCGTGAACGGTGCGCGGAACGCGACCGCGCCGGCATTCGTCAGGCCGACCGAGTCGAGCGTGGATCCGAAAAGCTCGCCGGGGACGCCCGGCACCGCCCCGCCCTCCGTGGCCGCCAGCGTGAACGTCGTCCCATCCCAGAACACGACGTGCTCGTCCTTCGCGGTCGGCGCCGCGCCGCCGAGATTCGTGCCGAACGCGAGCTGCCCGCTGTCGTTGATCCCCAGATTGCGGCGGATCAGGCCGACCAGCTCGCCGGTGGCCGCCCAGGGCGCTTGCGTGCCCTCGCGCACGATGACGGTGCCCGTCGTGCCCGACCCGACCACCAGCACCTCGTTCTCCGCGTCCGGCAGCGTGGTCAGCGCGGTGAACGCCCAGTACTGGCCGCTCAGGCTGCGGTACGGCCGGTCGAACTGCGACGCCGTGCCCGGGCGGAACTTGACACCCGTCAGTCCGGGCACGTCCGACGTGGGCGACGACGCGATGTTCGAGTAGATGACGGTCGGCCCCACGGCCGCGACGGCGGCCACAGCGCCCAGCGCCAAAAACACCGCACCCCCGGTCCAAAAGATACGCGACATGACTCCTCCTCGTGGATGCACGCGGCGCGCGTCGACGAGACACCCGCCCGTTCTTCTCGCGGGCGCGCCCGGCCGGCCCAAGAGACCGGGCGCCCGCACTCCTCCGATCTCCCGAGAATAACGAGCCGACAGCCCCCGGGGCAACAGGATTTTCGCTTGGCTCGCCCGTGACGATGCGACCGTTACGGCGCGGGCGGGGTCGTGCCGGCCAGCGCCTTGTGGATCGTCTCCATCAGCAGTTCAACTTTGAAAGGTTTGAACAGTACCCCGGCGAGGCCCTCCCGGCCGGCCCGCACAATGTTGTGCTCGGGATCGTAGCCGAAGCCCGTGATCAGGATCACCTTGCACTGCGGGCCGAGGCGCTTGGCGGCCGCGAACACGTCGTAGCCGCTCTTGTGCGGCATCTTGATGTCGCTCAGGACGAGGTCGAACGGCTGCGTGTCGAGCAGGGCGATCGCCTCCGCGCCGTCGTGCGCCATGACGGGCCGCGCGCCGGCCTTGGTCAGCACGTCGACGATCGTCTCGCGGATGATGTCCTCGTCATCGGCCACCAGCACGCGCTTGCCGCGGAGCGTCGGGTCGCCGTCCTCGGTCTCGGTAAGCAGTCCGCGAATCGCCGGCGTGCGCCCGACGGCCTGGAGGCGCTCCTTGACCTGGTCCACCCGCTGAAGCACCTCGCGGACGGTCGCGACGTCGGTCGTGCCGGCATCGCGGAGAAGCCGGGTCGCGGCGGCGACAATCGCGTCGAGCGGCTCGGCCAGCTCGGCCTGCACGTCGGCGGTGATCTCTCCGGTGGTCTCGCTGCGCTCGACCGCGAGCAGCTTCAGCACGTGCAGCGCGACGGCGATGTAGCGGCCGAGGATTTCGGCGAACTGCCGGTCCTCGTCGGTGAAGGCGTTGAGCTCGTCGGACTCGACGTTCAGCACGCCGACCACGCGGTCGATCAGCCGCAACGGCACCGTCAGCGTCGAGCGGGCCGAGTCGATCCCGCGCAGATAGCGCGGCTCCCGCGACACGTCCGGACAAACGACCGACTGGCCCGTGGCCGCCACGAAACCGCTCAGTCCGTTGCCTTCGGGCAGGGCGAAGATTTCGAGCGCCGCGGCCTCCTCCGGGAAGCCCCCGGCCAGCACCGTATCGAGGCGGTTGGTCTTGGGGTCGCGGACCCGCACGGCGAAATGCTGGAAATGCAACAGATCGCGGCAGTAGCGGATCAGCTTGTCCTCGAGGAGCCGCAACCGGTCGCCCACGTCGAGCGGCGCCGTCGCGTCGGCATCGAGTGCGACCAGCTCGCGCCCGGCCGCGTCGATGGCTTCCATGCGGGCACGCTGTCGGGAGAGTGTCGCGGCGTCGGTCGCGGCCCCCAGTACCTCCATCGTGGCGGGCAAGACGACCAGGTCGAACGGTTCCGCTGCGAGCGCTGCCCGGGCCTCGGCCAGAGATCCCACTTGACGCACGTGCGCCCCCGAGGCGAACAGCGCCGTGTGCCCGGCCGCGCCGCCCGCGCTGTCCGCGATGATCAGCACGCGGAGCGGTGCGTGTCCAGCGTCCGTATCAGGCATGCGGTGTCCAGAAGGCGATGGGACGGTGCAACATTTCGCGAGCCTACATCTATACCGGCAGCCGGTCGGATTTCCAAGCTCGCCGCGACGCCTCCCGGCGTGATACGACCGTGACACCCACGGCGGGCCGCACCGGTGTTGCCGAACCACAACCGGAAGCGCGCACGGCTCTTGACGGCCGTTCCAAAGGGCCGGTACAGTCCGCCGCGGTATTATTGGGCTGATTCGCCGGTTTGGCCGGCTGGCCAACGCGTGTGCCGCCGGTTGTTTGGATTGAGAGCATGTGGCCCCGGCGCTGACCGATACCGGTATCCGCTATGCCCGGCGGAAGCGGTTCGGCGGCGGTCGGCGTCGCGGTCGGCAGGCAACGTCAGGCTGGTGACCAGTGATGGACCGCGCCGCGAGTGTGGGGTGGCGCGATGTCCGGTGAGCAGCAGCGACCGCCGCAGGCTCCGTTCGGCTGGCTGCGGATGTACGCGGTGGTGCTCGAGTTTCTCGGCATCATCGCGGTCGTCGGATACGCCGGACACTGGCTCGACGAGCGGCGCGGCTGGGCGCCGTGGGGCCTGCTGGGCGGGCTGCTGCTCGGGACGGCGGCCGGCGTGTATCGGCTGCTGCGCGAGGCCAAGAAGCTCGGGTTGTGAGGCGCGGAACACGGCATGAAGCTCGTGCTCATCCAGGTGACGCTGCTGACAGCTATCGTGGGGCTGTTCGCGGCGCTCGCGCGCGACCCGGTCGTCGGGCGGTGGGGTGCGGCGGGGCAGGATGCATTGTTCGCGGCCGCGGCAGCCTGCTGGGTGGGAGCGGTCGTCGCGGCGGTGCCGCTGGGCGTGATCGCGACCTGCCGGCCGGCGTGGGTCGCGCGGGCCGCGTTTGCGGGCACGGCCGTGCGGATGCTCGTTACGGGCGGACTGGCGCTGGGCTACCAGGTCCTAGTCGACGTGCACCTGACGGCGTTCTTGCTATGCCTGCTGATCGGGTACCTCATTCTGCTTGCCGCCGAGACGGGGCTGGCGGTCGTGCTGATTCGCCGCGCGCTGCTGCGCCCGGCGGCGGGAGGCGAGTGACGTGCTGACGCTGCTGGCGGCGCACGACCCGGTGGATCACGTTCTGCCGCAGTTGTTCTTCCGCATCGCGCCGGCGAACCTGAACTTCGGGGCCGAGCGGATTCCCCTGTTGGGTTTCCCGCTGCCGACGGCGTTCTGGTTCACCAATCAGCTCCTGATGCTGATGGTCGCGGCCGGGCTGTGCCTGCTGATCTTCCCCCGGATGGCGCGGGCCTACGCAGCGGCGCCGGGGCAGCCGGCGGTGGCGCGCGGCGTCGGCATGAACTTGCTGGAGGCCCTGCTGCAGTTCATCCGCGAGCAGGTGGCGCGTCCGGTGCTGAAGGACCACACGGACCGGTTCATGCCGTTCCTGTGGACGCTGTTCTTTTTCATCCTGTTCTGCAACCTGCTGGGGCTGGTGCCGCTGGCCGACATCGTCCAGCTCGCCACATTCGGCAAGCTGAAGTACATCGGCGGGACGGCCACGGGGAACCTGGCGATCACCGGTGGCCTGGCGCTGTGCGCGTTCTTCACAATCCACGCCGCGGGCGTGGCCCAGGTGTACCACCAGCTTGTGGCCGGGACGTACGGCCACCACGGGCATGCGGAGTATGAAGAGGCCGGGCACGGCGACGGCGAGCACGGCGGACACGGGCATGGGGCGGGCCGTGCGGCGCGCGGGCTGAGCCCGGGCCTGGCGGCGGCCGCCGCTGTCCCGCTGTACGTCTGGAACTTCGCGCCGCACGTCTTCAAGCCGCCGGCCGGTACGAACCCGATCGCGGCCGTGGTTCTGCACGCGGCCGATTTCGTGATGTGGCTGTTTCTGCTGGCGCTGGAGTTGATCGGCGCGGTGATCAAGCCCTTCGCGCTGATGATTCGTCTGTTTGCGAACATGATCGCCGGGCACATCGTGCTCGCGTCGATCCTGATGCTGATCTTCACGGCGAAGACCGTGCTGATGGGCTACACCGTGGCGGGCATCAGCGTGCTCGGCTGCCTGGCGATCAGCTGCCTGGAGCTGTTCGTCGCATTCCTCCAGGCGTACATCTTCGTGTTCCTGACGACGCTGTTCATCAACATGGCGGTGGCGCCGGAGCACTAGGAGTGCAAGCGGCCCGGCCGCGGCGCGGCCGGCTCCGATATCAGGGCATGGGTAGCCGGCGCCCGGTCCCGCTTCGACTCAAGGCCGGTGTGGCGAAGGATTCATCGATTCCGGTGCGCAGGAGATTCGGATCATGCTCAGCACCCTCGCAGAAGTCGCTCCGCTGTTCAGCAACGCCGGCCTGATGGGCCTGGGCGCCGGGATCGGCGCCGGGCTGGTGTGCATCGGCGCGGCTAAGGGCATCGGCCACTTGGCTGGCAACGCGGTCGAGTCCATGGCCCGGCAGCCCGAGGTGAAGGGCAACGTGTTCGTCGCGATGATCATCGCGGCGGCCCTCATCGAAGGTTTCACGTTCTTCGCGCTGGTCGTGTGCAACGGCATCGCCGGCAAGATCACCGCCTGACCCGCGGCGCGCGGCCCGGCCGCGCGGCGGCGGATGTGAGAATGCGCATGCAGAATCGACGGCGACTCAGTGCAGCGCTCGGCGTCCTGCTCGGTCTGGCCCTGCCGGCCGGTCCGGCGAACTCGCCGGCTTGGGCGGCGGGCCCCGCCGGCGAGGCTGCCCACGCGGCCGCCGGCGGCCACGGCGAGGCCGACAAGCCCGCGCTGCTGCAATACGACCCCGGGGCCAGCGTGTGGACGATTCTGACGTTCGTCCTGCTGCTGGTCTTGCTGCGTCTGACGGCTTGGAAGCCCATTCTGCGGGTGCTCAATGACCGCGAGGCGTTCATCCGCAAGTCGATCGAGGACGCCAAGCACGAGCGGGCCGAGGCGGAGAAGCTGCTGGCGGAGTACCAGGCCCGGCTGGACCGGGCCCGGCTGGAAGCCAGTCAGATCGTCGACGAAGGAAAGCGAGACGCCGAGGTGGCGGCGCGGCGCGTTCAGGACGAGGCTCGCCGGGAGGCGGAGCAGATGCTCGAGCGCGCCCGACGCGAGGTCCAGTTGGCGGCGGACGCGGCCATCCGGGCGCTGTACGACCAGGCCGCGGCGCTGGCGGTCGACGTGGCCGGTCGGATCATCCGCAAGGACCTGAGCGCGGCCGACCACCGCGCGCTGGTGGACGAGGCGCTCCAGCAGATGCAGGCCCGCAAGCCGGCCGGGCTGAACTGACCGGTACCCGGCACAGGAAGCCGCGAGATGGCACACGAGCTGCATCCCGGGCAGAACATCGCGGAGATGTACGCGGCGGCCCTGTTCGCGCTGGCGCAGGAGCGCAATGCGCTCGACGATGTGCGGGCGGAACTGGAGACGCTGGCGGCCTTGGTGGCGGACGATCCGGCGCTCGCGCGGTTCCTGGAATCGGCAATCATCGAGACGGCCGTGCGAGCGCGCAGTCTCGAGCGGATGTTCCGTGGGCGGCTGAGCGACCTGGTGCTGAACACGCTGCAGGTGATGAACGCGCACGGCCGGGCGGGACTGATCGCGCCGCTGCTGCGGGCCTACGTGCTGCGGTTGGAGGACGCCCGCGGGCAGGTGGAAGTGCGGGCCACCAGCGCGGTGCCGCTGGATGCGGCGCAGCAGGCCGAGGTGACCCGGGTGGCGGAGCTGCTTTCCGGGCGCAAGCCGCTGGTCCAGTTCGTGGTGGACGCGGGGCTCCTGGGCGGACTGGTGCTGGAGATCGGCGACATGCGGTACGACTACTCGATCCGGCGGCAGTTGCACGACGCCGCGACCCGCCTGCGGGAGCGCGGCGAGCGCGGCGTGGGCGTGCGGCCCGTGCCGGCCTGACCGGGCCGCGGCACGCCGGCGATGAGGGTGCGGGGCCCGACGGCCCCGGCGGAGCGACGGTATGAAGTTCAAGGCAGACGAGATCGTCAGCGTCATCAAGCGCGAGATCGACCAGTACCAGAAGGCCCTGGACGTGGCCGAAATCGGCCGTGTGCTGGAGGTCGGCGACGGCGTCGCCCGGATCTATGGCCTGTCGCAGGCCATGTCGGGCGAGATGCTGACGTTCGCCAACGGGGCCGTGGGCACGGTGTTCAACCTCGAGGAAAACTCGATCGGCTGCGTCGTGCTGGGCGACTACCTCGGCATCAAGGAGGGGGACGAGGTTCGCACGACCGGCCGGCTGCTGTCGGTGCCGGTGGGCGACGCGCTGATCGGCCGGGTGGTGGATCCGCTGGCCCGTCCGCTGGACAACAAGGGGCCGATCCAGTCGCCGCACCGCCGTCCGCTCGAGATCATCGCTCCCGGCATCGCCGAGCGGCAACCGGTCAAGGAGCCGCTTCAGACGGGCATCAAGGCCATTGACAGCATGATCCCGATCGGGCGCGGGCAGCGCGAGCTGATCATCGGCGACCGCAAGACCGGCAAGACCGCGATCGCGATCGACACGATCCTGAACCAGAAGGGCGGCGACGTGATCTGCGTGTACGTCGCGATCGGCCAGAAGGAATCGACCGTCGCCGGCCTGGTGGAGACGCTCCGCAAGTACGGCGCGATGGACTACACGATCGTGGTGGTCGCGTCGGCGGCCGACCCGGCTCCCCTCCAGTACATCGCGCCCTACGCCGGCTGCACCATGGCCGAGTACTTCATGTACGAGCATGGGCGGCACACGCTTTGCGTCTACGACGACCTGTCGAAGCAGGCCCAGTCGTACCGGCAGCTTTCGCTGCTGCTGCGGCGGCCGCCGGGGCGCGAGGCGTACCCGGGCGACGTGTTCTACCTGCACAGCCGGCTTTTGGAGCGGTCCTGCAAACTGGCCGAGCTGCGAATCATCGTCCAGAAGGGCGCGCCGGAGAACGCGACGCAGGGCGTGAACGGCAAGGTGTACAAGGGCAACCAGGACCAGCACGCGCTGCAGCACGATCTCGAGCAGCTCGGGGCGGCGACGCACGAGGTCCGCAAGCTCAAGAACTCCGGCGGCAGCCTGACGGCCCTGCCGGTGATCGAGACGCTCGAGGGCGAGGTGTCGGCCTACATTCCGACCAACGTGATCTCAATCACGGACGGGCAGATCTACCTCGAGCCGGATTTGTTCTTCGCGGGCGTGCGTCCGGCGATCAACGTCGGCATCTCGGTGAGCCGCGTGGGCGGCAACGCCCAGGTGCCCGCGATGAAGAAGATCGCCGGGTCGCTGCGGTTGGATCTGGCGGCGTTCCGCGAGCTGGAGGCGTTCGCGCAGCTCGGCACGGAACTCGACCCGGCGACGCAGAAGCAGCTCGACCGCGGCCGGCGGATGGTGGAGCTGCTCAAGCAGCCGCAGTTCGAGCCGATGCCGGTCCTTGATCAGATTCTGTCGATCCACGCGGGCACGCGCGGGTTCCTCGACGATCTGCCGCTGGCGCAGGTCCGGCCGTTCGAGCAGGGGCTGCTGAAGTTTTACCACGACGAGCATCCGGAGATCGTCGAGCAGCTCGCCCGGGAGAAGAAGATGACCGACGAGCTCGACGCGAAGCTCAAGGAACTGGCGGGCCTGTACAAGCGGCAGTTCGCGGCCCGGAGCAGCGGCGCGACGGCGGCCAAGGCGGAAGTGACGGCGTGAGTCCGGTCCGATACAGGCCGGCATCCGGGCCGCCCGGTACGGGGTGCGCCGTTGCTCCCGCGCCGGATGGAGCCGCGGGGCAGGCGGCGCCGGCGGCCGCGGGCCGCGCGGGAGGTGTCCATGGCTAAGGCCCGCGCCATCACGAAGCGCCGCAAGGCCGTGCGGAACATCCGCAAGATCACCCAGACGATGCAGCTCATCGCGACCGCGCGCTTCCAGAAGTGCTTTCAGCGGGCCGTCGCGACGCAGCCGTACACACGCCAGATCACCGAGATGATCCAGACGCTCGCGGCGCTCGAGGCCGCCGAGCACCCGCTGCTCAAGCCGAACGACAGCCCGCACCCCGGTATCCTGCTGGTCATCACGTCGAACCGCGGCCTGTGCGGCGCTTACAACGCCTCCGTGCTGCGCGCGGCCGGCGAGCACTACCGCGCCCGGCGCGACGCCGGCCGCCCCCCGCAGCTGGAGGTGGTCGGGAAAAAGGGCGTGAACATCTGCCGGTTCCTCGGGTTCCAGCTGGCTCGCAAGATCACCGATGTCGAGGATCGCATCGCCTTCGCCCGCGTGGCCGAGATGGCCGAACGCTACATGCAGCTTTACGCGGCCGGCGAGATCTCCGGCGTCCACGTCGCCTTCACGCAGTTCGTCTCGACCAGCAGCCAGCGGCCGCAGGTGGCGCAGCTCCTGCCGATCGAGCCGCCGCGGGCGGCCGCGGCGGCTCGGCCGGGGGCGACGACGGGCATCCGGCACGAGTTCGAGTTCTCGCCGGCGCCGGGGGAGCTGCTGGCGCGGCTGATCCCGGAGGCCGTGAAGATCCGGCTGTTCCAGGCGTTCAATGACGCGATCGTGAGCGAGCAGGTGGCGCGGATGGTGGCGATGAAGGCCGCGACCGACGCGGCGGGCGAGATGCTGAAGTTCCTGACGCGCCAGTACAACCGCGCGCGGCAGACGCAGATCACGACGGAGCTGGCGGACATCGTGGGCGGGGCGAATGCGGTGCAGTAGGAAAGAGCGAATCACGAAGAGTGAGGAGCGAGTTGAACTCCACGCCGAGTCGCCCCGACATGTCGAAAGCCACCGCGCCGGACATCCGGTCGCGCAGTTACGCGTTCGCGTTGCGCGTCGTGCGCCTGGTGCGGGCCTTGCCGGCCGACCCCGCGACGCAGGTGCTGGCCCGGCAGTTGATCCGGGCCGGCACAAGCGTGGGCGCCAACGTGGAGGAAGCGCAGGGGTCGCATTCTCGCCGGGAGTTCGCGCGGCGGATGAACATCGCGCGGAGCGAAGCCCGCGAGACCCACTATTGGCTGCGGCTGCTGGCGGATTCGGAGACACTTCCGCGTCGCCGCCTGGAGAGAATCGTGGACGAAGCCGACCAGCTCGTGCGCGTGCTGGTTGGGATCGTGAAGAAGACCCGCGAGTCGCTGTAGCCGGGTGCGCGAGCCATCGGTCACTCGCTACTCGCTATTCGCTACTCGCTACTTTGCCGGGTGCAACATGTCGGAAATCACGCAGAACGTCGGCAAGATCTCCCAGGTCATCGGCTCCACGCTCGACGCCGAGTTCGCGCCCGAGCATCTGCCGCCGATTTACAACGCCCTCAAGGTGCAGGTGCGGCGCCCGACCGGTGAGGGCGTGGCGCCGGAGGAAACGCTCTGGTGCGAGGTCGCCCAGCACCTCGGCGGCGGCAAGGTTCGCGCCGTGGCCCTCGGTTCCACCGACGGCCTCATTCGCGGCGCCCCGATCATCGACACCGGAGCGGCCATCAGCGTCCCAGTCGGGCCGGCCACGCTCGGCCGCGTCTTCAACCTGGTCGGTGAGCCGGTGGACGGCCGCGGTCCGGTCGCCGCCAGCGAGCGGCGGCCGATCCACCGCGAGCCGCCCGAGTTCGCCGATCTGACGCCGAAGACCGAGCAGTTCGAGACCGGCATCAAGGTCATTGACCTGCTCGTGCCGTTCGTCCGCGGCGGGAAGATCGGTCTCTTCGGCGGCGCCGGCCTCGGCAAGACGGTCGTCATTCAGGAACTCATCGCGCGCATCGCCAAGGAGCACGGCGGCTTCTCCGTGTTCGCCGGCGTGGGCGAGCGCACGCGCGAGGGCAACGACCTCTGGCTGGAGATGCAGGAGGCCCGCTTCAAGGACACCGACGGCAAAGAGAAGTCGGTCATCGACAAGACCGCCATGGTGTTCGGCCAGATGAACGAGCCCCCGGGCTCGCGCCTGCGGGCGGCCCTGACGGCCCTGACGATGGCCGAGTACTTCCGCGACCAGTCCGGCGCAGACACGCTGCTGTTCGTGGACAACATCTTCCGCTTCTCGCAGGCCGGCTCCGAGGTCTCCGCGCTGCTGGGCCGCATGCCGTCGGCCGTGGGCTATCAGCCGACGCTGGGCACGGAGATGGGCGAACTCCAGGAGCGCATCACGTCGACGCGGCAGGGCGCCGTCACGAGCGTGCAGGCCGTGTACGTGCCGGCCGACGACCTGACCGACCCGGCCCCGGCCACGACGTTCACGCACCTCGACGCGTTCATCGTGCTGGACCGCGGGATCTCTGAGAAGGGCATCTATCCGGCCATTGACCCCCTGGCGTCGAGCAGCCGGGCACTGGATCCCGGCGTGGTGGGCGAGGAGCATTACGCGATCGCGCGCCGCGTGCAGGAGATCCTCCAGCGCTACCGCAGCCTCCAGGACATCATCGCGATCCTCGGCGTCGAGGAGCTGAGCGAAGAAGACAAGCTGATCGTCTCCCGCGCGCGGAAGATCGAGCGCTTCCTGTCGCAGCCGTTCTTCGTCGCCGAGACGTTCACGGGCTTCCCGGGCAACTACACGAAGCGGGCGGACACGCTCCGCAGCTTCCAGGAACTGTGCGACGGCAAGTGGGACCACCTGCCTGAGCAGGCGTTCATGTACGTCGGCCCGATCGAGGAGGCCGCCGCGAAGGCGGAGAAGATGAAGTCCGCCGGCTGATGCCCGAGCCGGTCCGCCCGGAATCCCTCACGGGTCGGTGCCCGCAGTCTGCGAACGGTTAGCGGCCCGTTGAGAAAGCAGCCGGTCTGTTGTCGCACGGGCGTCCCGCCGGTGCAAGCCTGGCGGGGACGGCCGTGCCGCCCGTTTTTCATCGGTCTCGTACCACGCGAAACGCGGATCACGGCTTCCTGCAACTCGCCGCCCGGCGCGGGGATGAGGTCCACGTGCCGCGCAGGGTCCGCTGCCTGCGCGAAATCGCCCAAGAGGGTGACCTGCCGTTCCGCCCCCGCCCGCCAGCCGCTGGGCGTAAAGCGCCGCACCCGATTCCCGTTGTCGTTTCGCTGGCGCGCCGATAGTATCATCGCAGTCGGGAAGCCGGCCCACGCCGAGGCGATCCCGCCTGGGCGTTCTTTGACATCCTTGTTTGGGGGCGACTGGCTTCGACCGGGCAGGTTGAGGTCGGAGTGGCGTGTCGAGGTTGTCAGGAGGCCTCGTAAAACACCTGGCGAACCCTTTAGATGCCAATGATGGCTATCGTCTGGCTGCCTAACTAGGGCAACCCGTCGGCCGGCAACGCCTGCTAGCCGAACCGACGCAACAGCAGGCTGGTTCCGGGGTTCCCGTCTGGCGGCACCGGGATGAGATTAAGCCGGGCTCGGCGAGCGGATGACCTGTCGGTTGGTCTGCCGTGAGCTCAAACTGAAATCGACCGACTACACACGTAGAGGCTCCGGCTGAAATGCTTCGGGACGGGGGTTCGATTCCCCCCGCCTCCAATGGCACCGTGGGCTCCGTCGGGATCGGCACCCGGCGGAGCCCGCGGCGTTTAACCGCAGGGGGTGCCGCGCCGCGTCCGGCCGGCGTGCCGCCACGACGCCCGCGGCGGGCGGTCCCGTTGGCGCAGCACCAGCGCGAGCCGCATGCCGAGCTCACGGCGGACTGCCTCGAGCGTCCGGCTGCTGTCGATATCGCCCGCGGCCGGCTCTTCGTCGCGCGGGCCGGCGATCCTCGTCATCAGGTCGGCGACTGACCTTGCGAGGGCGGACAACTCCGCGCGCTCGACAGAGGTCTGCGAAGCGCTGGAGGGCGTGGACGCGGCTCGCTGAGAAGGCGGGGCGGCGCCGGGGGGAGCCGACGGGGCGGTCGCGGGCCCCGTTACCCCGCCGCCCACAGTGTCCGCACCAGCACATAGCCGCCGTACAGCCCGAGCAGAACGACGGCTTCGCTCCGCAGAATCCGCCGCTGGCCGCGGATCGCGATCGGCAGCAGGATCGCGGACAGCCCGGCCATGAACAACAGGTCAAGCTGCCCGCCGCGCGGGATCGGCATCGGGTGGATCGTCGCGACGATGCCCGCGATGAACAGCAGGTTGAAGATGTTGGAACCGACGACGTTGCCGATGGCCAGGTCGCCCTGGCCCCGGCGGGCCGCCAGGATGCCCGTGGCCAACTCGGGGGCCGTCGTGCCCAGTGACACGAGCGTCAAGCCGATGATGACCTCCGGCACGCCCAGGGTCTGCGCGATACCGACTGCGCCGGACACGCACATCCGGCCGCCCACGCCCACCCCGACCAGCCCCGCGCCGGTGAACCCGGCGTGGACCCATGCCGGCCGCAGTCGGGCTGGGTGCGTGGCGACGGTATCGCGAACTTCGGCGACAAAGGGGTCGGTGGTCGGCCGCAGCAGGACGTGCATGACGTTGTAGTACAGGAAGACGCAGAAGAACAGCAGCAGCATGAGGCCGTCCGAGCGGTCCAGCTGGTCGGCGGTGCCGGTGCCGAGAAACGAGTCTTCACTCAGAACGACGAGAGCGGTTACGCCGAGCAGGAGCATCGGCAGGTCGCGCGTGATGATCGACGACTCGACGTTGAGCGGCCGGATGAGCGCCGTGAGGGCGAGCACGAAGCCGATGTTGATGGCGCAGGCACCGATCAGATTGCCGAACGCGAGGTCGGTCTCGCCGTGCGAGGCGGCGATCGAGTTTACAACGAGCTCGGGGGTGCTGGTGCCGAACGCGACGACCGTCAGTCCGATGATCAGCGGTGACACCCCCAGCGCACGGGCCAGTCCCGAAACGCCGCGCACCAGCCAGTCGGCACCACCGATCAGCAGCACCAGTCCCGCGACGAGCAGCACCGAGCTGAGCAGCATAGGCTTCCCTGAACAGCCTTTTGAGGAATCGGCAGCCGGATACGGTACGGCACTTGAGGTCGCGGGGGTAGTGGACGGCGTCCGCGACGTGTTCGGGTGGCGGGGACGTGCCCCACGGGCCGCGCTCCGGCGACACAGGGCTCCGCGAAACGCCCCAAAGCGGTCCGCGGGCCGCCGGGGCTCGGCTCGGGCGGTTACGCGTGTGCCTGCTCCGAACGGCTCGCGCAACGTCAGGTTCAACAGGGTTGGACGCCGACGGGATGACGCGGCGCTGCCCGCCATTCGCGCGCGCCCGCTGTCCCCCTCTGCGGCGCGGCAGTATCATTCCTCGCTCGGCGCCGTGCGGCCCGGCCTGCGTTGCCGGTTCCGCGGCGCGTGGGCCGTGTTCGCACCGCGCGCGAGCCGCCGCAGCGTGTGCGATCCGGTTTGGCGCGATTGACCCGTTTCGGCCCGAGGACCCTGCGTGCCCGGTACCGTGGAACCCCGACTGTTGCGCGGCCTGCGGGATCTGATGCCCGCCGAGATGCACGCGCGCCAGTGGATCATCGACACCGTCCGCCGCGTTTACGAGACCTACGGCTACGTCCCGCTCGGCACGCCCGCGCTCGAGTTCCTCGACATTCTCCGCGGCACGGCCGGGGAAGAGAGCGAAAAGCAGCTTTTCGAGGTCGCCGGGCCGGAGGAAACGCGTCTCGGCCTGCGCTTCGACCAGACCGTCGCGCTGGCCCGCGTCGTCGCGCAGTACCCCGACGTGCCGCGGCCGTTCCGCCGCTACCAGGTCGCGCCCGTCTGGCGTTGCGACAACCCGTACGAGAAGCGCGGCCGGTTCCGCGAGTTCATCCAGTTCGACATCGACGCGGTGGGCGTCGAGTCGGAAGTCGCGGACGTCGAGATGATCACGGCCATGTGCGACGTGATGGCCGCGTTCGGCGCGGCCGGTCCCGCGGGGCGGCCGTTGCCGTTCCGGGTACGCGTCAGCAGCCGCCGGGTGCTGAACCTGCTCCTGCCATACGCGGACATCGCGCCCGAGCGGGCTCCGGACGTCTTCCGCGTGCTGGACAAGCTCGACAAGCTGGGGGCGGAGAAAGTGCGGCTCGAGCTGACGACCGGGTACAAGGATGAATCCGGCAGCCCGGTGCCGGGGCTGGGCTTCAGCGGATCGCAGGTGGACCGCATCGAGCGCTTCCTGGCGATCCGCGCGCCCCGACGGACCGACGTCCTGGCCCAGGTTGCCGACCTGTTCCGCGATGTGCCCGGCGCCGCGGCCGAGCTCGAGCCGCTGGCCCGCATGTCGGCGCAGCTCGCCGCGCTGGGTTACGGCGACGATGTCGTGGTGTACGACGTGAGCATCGCCCGCGGCCTGGCGTACTACACCGGCACGGTGTTCGAGACCGAGCTGCTGGAGCTGCCGGAGTTCGGCTCGGTCTGCTCGGGCGGGCGCTACGACGACCTCGTGCTGCGGTTCCTTGGGGAGCGCGTCCCGGCCGTCGGGACGTCGGTCGGCGTGGATCGGCTGCTGGTGGCCCTGACCGAGCTCGACCGCGTCCCGCCGGCGGTGCGCCGCAAGGCCACGGCCCAGGTGCTCGTGACGACATTCGACAAGAGCCTGATGGACGAGTACGTCGCGATGACGTACGAGCTGCGGCGCGCGGGTATCAACACGGAGTTGTACCTGGGCACCGAGAAGCGGGTCGGCAAGCAGATCCGCTACGCCGACCAATACGACATCCCGGTCGTCGTCGTGTGCGGGTCCGACGAGAAGGCCCGCGGCGAGGTGCAGCTCAAGGACATGTCCGTCGGCCGCCGGCTCACGGCCGAAGTGAAGGACCGCGAGCAGTGGAAGGCGGAGCGGCCGGGTCAATTCAACGTTCCGCGAACCGAGCTTGTGTCGGCGGTGCAGCGGCTGCTGCGGGTGATTGGAGGCGGATCCACGTAGCTCGGGAAGCGCGGGCGTCCCGTCGGCGGGGACGCTGGCGGGCGTCTGGTCGGGCGGGGCGGCAGGCGGCTATCATCGCCACGTTCCGCGGCCCTCGGCCGCCCGGCGAGGCGCGGAATCAGGGGCGCTGCGGCGAATGACGGAAACATCGGCGGGCGAGGCGACGATGAAACACCGTGGGACCGGTTCCGCAGACCGGTCACGAGACCGTCGGGGTTGCGGCATTGTTGCGGCATCTCTGCTGGCCGCGCTCGCGGCCGCCGGGCTGGCGGGTTGCGGGCCCGATCACCGCGAGATGCGGGCCTTTCTGGGCCTGCCGCCGAGCGGCCCGCTCGACAACTATGTGCTCGAGACGACGCTGGCCCGGCGTTTTCCCGTCGGCACCCCCGCGCGCGAGGTCGTCGCGGCGGTGCAGGCCACGAACCCCGCGCCGAGCGGCGAGTACGTCCCGCGTCGGCCGTGGGAGGCGACCATTACCGACGGCGGCGTGGAGCTGAAGTCGAAGGCCCCGGCCCGGCTCGATCGGGCCTTCTTCACGATCTGGTATCGGCTGAGCATCCTCTTCGAGAGCGGCCGCGTTTCGGGTTACCGCGTGCAGCGGGAAGAAGTGGGACCCTAGCGAGCGTGGGACAGGCGGTCCGGCGGGCTCGGCCTGGGAGGCGATGTCCGCGGCGATGGAGCGACGCGACCCGTGGCCGACACGAAGCACGTTTTCATCTCGGTCTGCGAGGAGTCGGCCGACGTCCACGCCGCGTCGCTGGTGCGGGCGGCGCGCGAGCGTCTGCCGCAGTGCGCGTGGCACGGGCTGACCGGGCCGCGGCTGCGGGCGCTGGGCGTGGAGACGGTCTACGATTTCGCCGCGCACGCCGCGATGCTGAGCGGGATTTTCGGCGTCATCGGCCGCGCGCGCCAGGCGCTGCGGGCCGTCGCGGAGAGCTGGGCCCGCCGCCGGCCCGACCTCGTCGTACTGCTCGATTCGCCCGAGCTGCACCTGCGCCTGGCGACGAAGGCCCGCCGCCTCGGCATCCCGGTGCTGTACTACATCGCGCCGCAGACCTGGGCCGCCCGGGCGTATCGAAATCGGCGGATCGTGCGGGACATTGACCGCCTTGCGTGCATTCTGCCGTTTGAAGAGGCCTACTTCCGCGCCGCGGCCGAGCGCCGGCCCGGCACGGGCTTCCGCGCCACCTACGTCGGGCATCCGCTGTTCGAATCGCTGCGGCAGGCCGCGCCGGCCGCCGGCACCGTCGAGATGCTCCGCAACCGGGCGGCCGGGCGGAAGATCGTCGCGCTGCTGCCGGGCTCGCGGCAGCACGTCATCCGCGCGATGCTGCCGCTGCAACTCGAGGTGGTGCGGCGACTGCGCGCGGCCGGTCACGACGTCTACGCCGCGATCTCGTGCGTGTCGGCCGACCGGCGGGAGCTGATCCGCGATCTGCTCGCAGCGGCGCTGCCCACGTTTCCGCCGCCGGAGCAACCGACCGCGCCCGCGCCCCCGGCCGACGGGCCGGCTGACGTTGGTATCGACATCGTCGTCGATGACAACGCGAGCCTGCTGACCGTCGCCGATCTCGTCGTGGTCGCGTCCGGCACCGCCGCGCTGCACGTCGCCCACTACCGCAAGCCGATGGTCGTGATGTACGACGCCGGGCGGCTGCTGTACTGGCCGCACCGGCTGCTCGGCCGGTTCGTGATCCGGGCCCCGCACCTGTCGCTGGTGAACATCCTGGCGCAGGCCCGGGTCGTGCCGGAGTTCATGCCGTTCATCCGCGACGTGGGGCCCGTCGCGGCCGTCGCCGGGCAGCTCCTGGCGGACGAGACCTGGCGGCAGGTCATGGTGCGGCAGATCGACGAGGTCGTCCGGCCGCTGGAGGCCTCCGACGCCAGCGTGCGGGTGTGCGAGCTGGCGGCGGAGCTGCTGGGGTTGCAGCGGCCCGCGTAAGCCGGCCGGCGGCGGAAAGTTCGCGGCGCATTTCGGCCGATCCACGGTACAATGCGGATCTTTGACGTCTGGCCGGCGGCCACCGGGCCCCGGCCGGCCGCGGAGTCATCGGGAGACGCGCGTGCCATTGCCCTACAACCGGCGAACTTGCTATTGCGGCGAGGTCGGTCTCGGCCACGTCGGTCAGACGATCCTGCTGTGCGGCTGGGTGCAGGTCCGTCGTGACCACGGTGGGCTGATCTTCGTGGACCTGCGCGACCGGACGGGCATCGTGCAGCTCAAGTTCAACCCGGAGACCGATCCGCAGAGCCACGCGGCCGCGGGGCGCCTGCGAAGCGAGTACTGCATCTGCGTGCGGGGCGAGGTCGCGCGCCGGCCCGAGGGGCTGGTCAATCCGAACCTCGCGACCGGCGCGGTCGAGGTGAACGTCCGCGAACTGGACATCCTCAGCGCCTCCGAGACGCCGGTCTTCGCGCTCGAGGACGAGATCGACACGAACGAGGAAACGCGGCTGGAGTACCGCTTCCTGGATCTGCGGCGGCGGCCGATGCAGCGAGCCCTGATCCTGCGGCACCGGATCGCCAAGACGATCCGCGACTATTTCGACGAGCACGGCTTCATCGAGGTCGAGACGCCGTTTCTCACCAAGAGCACGCCCGAGGGCGCGCGCGACTATCTCGTGCCGTCGCGCGTCAGCCCGGGCACGTTCTACGCGCTGCCGCAGTCGCCGCAGCTCTTCAAGCAGCTGCTGATGATGAGCGGCTTCGACCGCTACGTGCAGATCGTGCGGTGCTTCCGCGACGAAGACCTGCGAGCCGACCGCCAGCCCGAGTTCACGCAGCTCGACATGGAGATGTCGTTCGTCCAGCCGGAGGACGTGCAGCACGTCATCGAGGGCTGCCTGGCACGTGTCATGAAGACGGCGTTGGGCGTGGACGTCCCGACGCCGTTTCCGCGCATGACCTACGAGCAGGCGCTGCGCGAGTACGGCATCGACCGGCCCGACACGCGCTACGACCTCCGCATCAAGGAGGTCAGCGCCGTGGCCCGCCGCGTGGAGTTCCCGGTGTTCGTCGAGGCGCTCGCGCGGGGCGGCGTCGTGCGCGCCATCTGCGTGCCCGGCGGCGGCGGCATGACCCGCAAGGAGACGGACACGCTGGCCGAGGACATGAAGGGCATCGGCGCGGGCGGTCTGCCCCTGGTCAAGGTGGCGGAGGAGGGCGGCCGGCCGGTCTTCCAGACCGGCATCGCCAAGTTCTTCACGCCTGAGACGACGGCCGAGCTGCTGGCGGCCGTCGGCGGGAGCCCCGGCGACGCGGTGTTCTTCGCCGCCGGTCCCGAGGCCGACGTGTGCAAGCACCTGGCGTGGCTGCGCGAGACGGTCGCGAAGCGCCGCAACCTGATCCCGGCCGGGAAGTGGAACTTCCTGTGGGTGGTCGAGTTCCCGATGTTCGAGTTTCACGCCGAGGACCAGCGCTGGTACGCCGTCCACCACCCGTTCACGGCCCCGCGCGACGAGGATGTGGACATCTTCGACCGGGAGCCGGGCCGGGCCCGCGCGAAGGCCTACGACGTCGTGCTCAACGGCATCGAGATCGGCGGCGGCAGCGTCCGCATCCACCGCGCGGACGTACAGCAGCGCGTCTTCCGTATGCTGGACATCACGCCGGAGGAGCAGCAGCTCAAGTTCGGCTTCCTGCTCAAGGCGCTGTCGTACGGTCCGCCGCCGCACGGCGGGATCGCGCTCGGGCTGGACCGCATCGTCATGCTGCTCGCCGGGATGCCCAGCATCCGCGACGTGCTGGCCTTCCCCAAGACGGCTCGCGCGACGTGCCTCCTGACCGGCGCGCCGAGCCCGGTCGCGCCCGCGCAGCTCGAGGAGCTGTACCTGCGCACCACCGCGCCGAAGAAGTAGCCGGTCGCTTGCGGGCGGGCTGGGCCGTGCGCGTTTCAGAGCGCGCACCGCCCTACGTCTCGAACAGCCCCGCCGGTGGCGCAGGCGCGGCCACGGCCGCCAGTCGCGGATACGCCGCCAGCAACGGTGCGGGCACGGCCACCCGCTGCCGGGTCACCAGCGCGCGCAGCTCGAGGGCGTTCACCGGCCCCTGCCCCTTGTAGTGGTTGTTCGCGAACACGTACACGTCGCGGGCCTCCACCATCAGCGCGTTCACCCGCTGCACCCACTCCCGCAGCTCCGCCTCGCTGTAGAGGTAGTTGTACCGCTCGAACGCCGACCGGTCCGACGCAAACCACGCGGCCGCGTTCCGCCCGTGCAACCGCACATAGGCCGTGCCGCCCGCCGTGTGCGTCGTCGGACCGAGACAGTCCCGCAGCGCGGGCTGGTCGATGTTGCAGCACCCGCCGGCCGCCCGGAGCACGGCTTGCGCCTCGTCGGTCGCCCACGAGCTGTGCCGCACCTCGATGCTCCGGACGTACTCCGCGAAGGCTTCGGCCAGGCGCCGCAGCCAGTCGGCCGCATCCGGCGTGAACCGGAACGACCAGGGGAATTGCAGGAGCAGCGGCCCGAGCCGCCCGGCCTCGCGCACCGGCTCCAGCGCCGCCTTGAAGGCCCGCACGGCCTCAACCGGCGGAAAGGCACCCCGCCGGTGCGTGAAGTCCTGATGGAGCTTGAACGCGAAGCGGAACTCGGCCGGCACGAGCTTCGGCCAGGCCGCGGTCATGCGAGCCGAGGGCGTTCGGTAGAAACTGCTGTTGACTTCGACCGCGTTGAAGTACCGGGCGAGGTACGCCAGCGGCTTGAAGCCGCGCGGGGCCGGGCGGGGGTAGACGAGGCCCTGCCAGTCGTCGTAGCTCCAGCCCGACGGGCCGATCCACAGCCGTGCGGGGGCCGCGTCCATGCCGGTGGTGTAGCCGTCGGCCCGCCGCGCGGCAAGCAAGCACGATAGAATCCGCCGTATGGTGCGCCTGACGCGTGAGGTGCGTTTCTCGGTTGACCGGGACTGGGCCGGGCACGTGGAGTTCACGCGCCCGATCACGAACTCGTGGGGCGGCTGGCCCAGCGCGGTCGGTCTGGTCCCGTACCTTCAGCTCCGCGCCACCGTCGTGGGCCGGCCGGATCCGCGCACCGGCTACCTGTGCAACATCAGCGTGCTGGACGACCTGCTGCGGCGGCACGCGATTCCGCTGGTCGCGGACGAGCTGCGCGCGCACGGCTGGCGCGTCTCAGTCGAGCACGTGCTCCAGACGATCTGGCAGGGCGTCGCCCGCGAATGCCCGCCGCAAGCGCCGCTGGCCGCGCTGGAGCTGCGCGCCACGCCGCACCTGAGCTACACCATCGAGCGAGAGCACCCGACCATGGTCCTGCTGTCCCAGCAGTTCGAGTTCTCGGCCGCCCACCGCCTGCACTGCCCGGACCTGTCCGACGAGGAGAACCGCCGCACGTTCGGCAAGTGCAACAACCCGCGCGGGCACGGACACAACTACCTCGTGGAGATCACGGTGGCCGGCCCGCCCGACCCACGCACCGGCGCCGTGCTGCCGTTGCCGCGCTTTGAGCAGATCGTCAAGGATCAGGTCGTCGACCGGCTGGATCACAAGCACCTGAACGACGACACGGAAGAGTTTCGCACGGTCAACCCGAGCGTCGAGAACATCGCCCGCGTGATCTGGGACCTGCTCGTGGGGCAGGTCGCCCCCGCGCGTCTGCACCGCGTACGCGTGTGGGAAACGCCGAAAACCTGGGCGGAGTACGCCGGGGCGTAAAGCCGCGGGCGCCGCCGCCGGCGCGCAGCCCTCGGCCTACAATCGGGGGCTTCATGGATACGGTCACGCATACCCTGGTCGGCACGCTGCTCGCCAAGACGCGCCTCGGAGGGGCGGGGCCGCTCGCCCCGCTCGCGCTGGTCGCCGCCGCGAATTTCCCGGACTTCGAGAACTTCGTCCTGGCGTTCTATGACAAGCCGACCAACATGATCCACCATCGCAGCGTCACGCACGCGGTGCTCGGGCTGGCGATCCAGATTCCGCTTTTCACCTGGCTGATGCACCGGTTGAACTGCTGGATCATCCGCCGCCGGGCGCGCACGGCAGTCGCGGACGCGCCGGGTGCTGCGCCGGCGGTCGGCGATGCGCCGATCCCGAGGGCGTCCGCCCCGCCGTCCGCGCGGCTCATGCTGGCCGGCATCGCCCTCGCGATGCTTTCGCACCCGCTACTCGACTGGCTCAACACGTACGGCATCCGGCCGTGGCTGCCGCTGGACGGCACGTGGTACCACGGCGACATCGCGTTCATCATCGACCCGTACATCTGGCTGTTGCTGCTCGGCGGGACCGCCCTTGCGGGCGCACGCACGCGCGCGGGCACGGCGGCCCTCGCCGTGCTGGCCGCGCTCCTGACGCTCGTCGTCGTCTTCAGCGCGGGGCTGACCCCGCCTGCGCTGCTTCCGATCTGGCTCGGCGCACTCGCGTTCATCGCGGTCGGCCGCTGGAAAGGAACGTTCGGGCGGCGGCATCCGCACGTCGTCGCCGGCGTCGCGGCCACGCTGGTGCTCGTGCACGTCGCGGGGCTGTACGCGGCGGGGCGGACGGCCGAGCGCATCAGTCGCCCGGTGCTGACTGCGGCGCTGGAGCCCGGCGAGCCCCTGCTCGCCCGCACGCTGAACCCGCAGCCCGGCGACCCGCTGGCCTGGGAGATCGTGGCCGAGACGCCCACCGCGATCCTGCGGCACACGGTCCGGCTCGGCCGGCCGCCGACCGGCGTGGTGCGGCTCGCCCGCCGGCTGGACGACCCGCTCGTGCAACGCATCGCGGATTCGCGGGCCGGGCAGGCGTGGCGGATCTTCGCGCGGCACCCGTTCGCGGCCGTTGCGTTGCGCGCCGACGGACAGACCGTGTACCTGCTCGACGCCCGCTACGGCGTGTTTCCCCCGCGCGAGTTCGCCGCACTGGTCATCGACGTGCCGGCGGCGGCGGTGCCGAACCGGCCGCCTGTGGCCGGTCGGTCGGAACCCGATGCGCCGTCCGGCAGCGCGCCGGGCTGAGGCACCGATGCGCGATAGCAAGCGACCGCGGCGCGGCGGCAGCCCGCAACACCCCAGCAGCTCGCGCGCGGAACTCAGCGCTTCGCGGCCGCGGCGGCCTTGGCCTTCGCGATGACCTCTTCCTGCACGTCGCGGGGGGCCACCTTGTAGTGGGCGAACTCCATCGCGAACGTGCCGCGGCCCTGCGTCATCGAGCGCAGATCGGTGGCGTAGCCGAACATGGCCGCGAGCGGCACTTCGGCACTGATGACCGTGACGTCGCCGCGGAGCTCGGTGCCGTGGATCAGGCCGCGGCGCGACGTAAGGTCGCCCACGACGCCGCCCTGCTGCTCGGTCGGCACCTCGACCTCGACCTTCATGATCGGCTCGAGAATGGCCGGCTTGGCGGCCAGGTACGCTTCCTTGAACGCCTCGCGGGCCGCGATCTGGAACGCCAGGTCCGATGAGTCGACCGAGTGCGATGAGCCGTCCTCGAGGATCATCTTCACCCGCACGACCTCGTAGCCGGCCAGCGGGCCCTTCATGCGGGCCGCCTGGAAGCCCTTGTCGCACGACGGGATGTACTCCGTCGGGATCCGCGCGCCCGTGATCTTGTTCTCGAACTCGTAGTCCTTTTCCGCCCCCTCGGGCAGCGGCTCCAGCCGGCCGACGACGTGGCCGTACTGGCCCGATCCGCCGGTCTGCTTCTTGTGCTTGTAGTTGAACTCGGCCGCCCGCGTGGGTGCCTCGCGGTAGTTGACGCGCGGCGCGCTGGTGACGACCTCGCAGCCGTACTCGCGACGGATGCGCTCGACGTAGACCTCGAGTTGGAGCTCGCCGACGCCCGCGATCACGGTTTCGCCGCTCTCGGGGTCGGTGCGGACGTGGAACGTCGGATCCTCGCGCACGAAGCGCGACAGCGCCTTGGCCAGCTTGTCGCGGTCATTGCCCTTGGCGGGGGCAATCGCCAGCGAGATGACCGGCTCCGGCGCGTGGATGCTCTCCAGGGCGTAGTTGAGCTTGTCGTCGCAGAACGTGTCGCCTGTCGCGCAGTCCACGCCGATGAACGCCACGATGTCGCCCGCCCCGGCTTCGTCAACGTCCTCGCGCTCGTTCGCGTGCATCCGCACCATGCGGCCGATGCGGACGTTCTTGCGCGAGCGGGTGTTGCGCAGGGTCTGCCCCTTGCGGACGCGTCCCTGGTACACGCGCGTGTAGCTGAGCTGCCCGAAGGACTCCTCGACCAGCTTGAACGCCATCGCCACGGCCGGCGCGTCCGGGTCGGCCGTCATCGCCACCTCGGCACCGTCGTTGTCGTTGTCCTTGGCGTAGTACACCATGTCGAGCGGCGAGGGCAGGTAGCGCACCACGGCGTCGAGCAGGAGCTGCACGCCCTTGTTGCGGTACGCCGTGCCCATCAGCACCGGTACGATGTCGCGCGAAATCGTCAGCCGGCGGATGATCGCGTGCAGCGTCTCCACCGCCGGGGCCTTCTCCTCCAGCAGGCTTTCCATGAGCTCGTCGTCGTACAGCGAGAGCGTGTCGAGCAGCCCGTGCCGGGCCCGGTCGGCCGCCTCCCGCAGCTCCGCGGGGATCGGTTCGCGCCGCACGTCCTCGCCTTTCGGCCCGTCGAAGTACACCGCCTCCATCGTCAGCAGGTCGATCACCCCCTGGAAGTCCTGCTCCGCGCCGATCGGCATTTGGAGCGGCACGGCCTCCAGCCCCAGCTTCTCCTCGACCTCGCTGACGACGCGGGCCGGGTCCGCCCCCACGCGATCCAGCTTGTTGATGAACGCCAGCCGCGGCACCCCATAGCGCTTCATCTGGCGATCGACCGTCAGCGATTGCGACTGGACGCCGCCGACGCCGCACAGCACCAGCACCGCGCCGTCCAGCACCCGCAGCGACCGCTCCACCTCGATCGTGAAATCGACGTGCCCCGGCGTGTCGATCAGGTTGATCTGGTGGCCCAGCCAGCTCACGGTGGTCGCGGCCGACGTGATCGTGATCCCGCGTTCGCGCTCCAGCTCCATGTGGTCCATCACCGCGCCGCGCTCGCCGTCCTTGACGTCCCCCATGCGGTGAATGCGGCCGCTGTAAAAGAGGATGCGCTCGGAGAGCGTGGTCTTCCCGGAATCGATGTGCGCCGAGATGCCAATGTTGCGGATCCGCTGAATCGGGTTCATTGCTGCGTCTCAGTCTCGACCTAAAAGTCTTTCCTTCAAACACTTACGCCATCGGCCGCGTCCCTGCGTCCGCGGCGGCGGGCAGCACGTTCCCCGGGGCCGTTACAAGCGGCCGGACGATCGGTCCACCAATCCGGGCACGGGTTGAGCGACACCCGTTGTCAATGGCCCGCAGACGGGCGTCGCGAAACGGGGCCCCCGGGACCCCGAGGGTTGCCCGGCCGGCGTTTCCGCCGGCGCAGACACTCTTCCGCCGCGGCGCCGAGCCACCGCGGGAGCTCGGAGCATAGCCTGCGGCGCGCAATGAATCAAGGGAAAAGTAGCGCAAGTTGCGTGTTGCGCGCGTCTTAGCGCCGCGCACACACACGCTTTGCCAACGGGGAGGCGTCAACCGGACTGGCGAATGCTCAAAGGGGCGACGGATAACTTTGAGGACGCGCGGTCCGCGCGTGAAGGTGGGTACGAGGCGTCGCGGGGGGGCCCGGGAGAGGTCACGCGGCGCGGGCTCGGCTTGGGTGGGATTGAGGCAGCGCGGGGACGGCGGTCGTTGCACGGACTGCGACGCTCGGGCGGAGAGCGGCTCGCGCTCCGCGACTCGCTACCCGTTACTCCGCTGTGCGTACCCGATCGTCCGCAGGGCCGCGCCGATCTCGCCGAGGATCGCCGGGTCGTCGATCGTCGCCGGCGTCTTGTACTCGGTGCCGTCGGCGATCCTCTTCATTGTGCCGCGCAGGATCTTGCCGCTGCGGGTCTTCGGGAGCCGCTGCACGACGACCGCCTGTTTGAACGCGGCCACCGCGCCGATGCGGTCGCGGACCATCTGCACGAGCTCGCGCACGATGTCCGCGTGCGGGCGGGTCACACCCGCCTTGAGCACGACCAGGCCGAGCGGCAGTTCCCCCTTGAGCGCGTCCGCGACCCCGATGACGGAGCACTCGGCCACGTCGGGATGCGATGCGAGGACCTCTTCCATGCCGCCCGTCGAGAGCCGGTGCCCCGCGACGTTAATGATGTCGTCGATGCGGCTCATGATGTACAGGTAGCCGTCCTCGTCCTGGTACCCGGCGTCGCCGCTCAGGTAGTAACCGGGGTAGCGGGTCAGGTACGACTCGATGTAGCCGCGGTCGTTGTTCCAGAGCGTCGGCAGGCACCCCGGCGGCAGGGGCAGTTTGATGCAGAGATTGCCGGACTGGCCGCGGGGAACCTCGTCGCCGGCCTCGTCGAGGACGCGCACGTCGTAACCGGGGACGGCCTTGGTCGGCGAGCCGGGTTTGACCGTCAACCGCTCGAGGCCGGTGCAGTTGCCGGCGATGGCCCAGCCCGTTTCGGTCTGCCACCAGTGGTCGATGACCGGGACGCCGAGCCGCTCCTGTGCCCACTTGAGCGTATCCGGATCGCAGCGTTCGCCCGCCAGGAACAGCGCCTCGAAGCCGCGGAGGTCGTACTTTTGCAGCAGCGTCCCATCCGGGTCCTCGCGCTTGATGGCGCGGAACGCGGTCGGGGCGGTGAACAGGGCCTTGACGCCGTGCTGGGCGATCACGCGCCAGAATGCGCCGGCGTCGGGCGTGCCGACGGGCTTACCCTCGTACAGCACGGTCGTGCAGCCCGCCAGCAGCGGCCCGTAGACGATGTACGAGTGCCCGACGACCCAGCCGATGTCGGACGCGGCCCAGTACACGTCGCCGGCCGATACGTTGTAGATGTTCTTCATCGTCCACAGCAGCGCCACCGCGTGGCCGCCGTGGTCGCGAACGACGCCCTTCGGGATGCCGGTCGTGCCGGACGTGTACAGGATGTAGAGCGGGTCGGTCGCGGCGACGGGGACGCACTCGGCAGGCGCGGCCGCGGCGACGGTCGCGTGCCAGTCCAGGTCGCGTCCGGGTTGCAGCTCCGCGGCGGCCAGCGGACGCTGAAGAATGAGGCAATGCTCGGGCGACGCCGTTGACCGGCGGAGCGCCTCGTCGAGCAGCGGTTTGTACGGGATGACGCGCCGGCCCTCGATCCCGCACGAGGCGGACACGACGACGCGCGGCCGGGCGTCGTTGATGCGCGTGGCCAGCTCCTGCGGCGCGAAGCCGCCGAAGACGACGCTGTGGATCGCGCCGATCCGGGCGCAGCCGAGCATCGCGACCAGCGCCTCCGGGACCATCGGCATGTAGAGGATGACGCGGTCGCCGGCGGTGACGCCCAGCCCGCGCAGCGCGCCGGCGAACTGCGCGACGCGCCGCTGAAGCTCCGCGTAGGTGATGCGCTGCACGACGCCGGTCACGGGGCTGTCGTAGATGACCGCCGCCTGCTCGCCGCGGCCGGCGGCGACGTGCCGGTCGACCGCGTTGTAGCAGGTGTTCAGCACGCCGCCGGCGAACCAGCGGTAAAGCGGCGCGGCCGAAGCATCCAGCACCCGATCCCAGCGGCGTTCCCAGGTGACGGCCTGGGCCGCCTCCGCCCAGAAACCCTCCGGATCCTCCAGGGATCGGCGATAGGCACGCTCGTACGCTCCAGCGGACATGTTCGTTCTCGGCAGTGAGTTGTCGCGAATGGCGCCGCCATGATAAGGCGCGGCGCCCGCTCGCTCCACAGGCCGCTGAGCAGCGGGATCGACACGGACCGGCCCGGTTGCCAGACGCGTGCCCCCCCCGTACAATCACCCAACTTGTGGTGCCCGCATCGGATGGCCTCCAGCAGAGCGGACCCTATGCACCGAAAGTCGGCGGAACGCCTGGTGCGAAGAACCGTCCTGCTCTGCGCTGCCCTCGTGGCGGCGCGGCTTACGCCCGCGCAGGGCCCCGTGCCGGTGACGGTCGCCCCCGCGGTCACACGCGACGTGCCGCCCGCGCTGCGCCTCGTCGGAACGGTGAACGCCTACCGGCGGTCCGTTGTGGCCGCGGAAGTGGCTGGGATTGTCGCGACCTGGGAAGCGGAGGAGGGGCAGTTTCTGAAGGCGGGGGACGTGATCTGCCGGCTCGACCACACCGTCGCCCGGTTGCGGGTGGATGAGGCCCGCGCGACGCTCCGCAGCCACGAGGCGGAGCTGGCCAAGCTCGAGGCCGGCGAGCGGCGGGAAGAGCTCGACCGGATGGAAGCGCTGGTCGCCGAATCGGAAGCGATGCTCCAGAAGTGGGAGGTCGAGCGCAAGCGGATCGAAGACCTGCACGCCCGCGGGCAGAGCAGTGACAAGGAGCGGCACGATACCGAAATGGACTACCTCGCCGCACGGGGTCGGCTGCTCCAGGCCCGGGCACAACTCGAGCTGGCCCGCAACGGCGCGCGAGCCGAGGACATCCTGAAGGCGCGTGAGTTGGTGGCCGCGCAGCAGGCCGTCCTGCGGCGGCTCGAGCGCGACCTCGACAAGACGGTCATCCGGGCCCCGTTCAATGGGGCGCTGACCGTCCGGCGTACCGAAATCGGGCAGTGGATCGAAGCCGGCGGCCCCGTGGCGGAGCTGGTCGCCCTGGACACGGTCAAGATTCGGACGGACGTGCCCGAAGCGGCCATTCCGTTCGCGGTGACGGGGGCGGCCGCCGCGGTCGAAGTTGAGGCGCTGGCGCGCAGCTGGTCGGCGCGGATCACGCGCGTGATCCCCCAGGCGAACCCCGCGGCGCGGACGTTCCCGATCGAGATCGACCTGGACAACGCGGACCACCAGCTCTTGCCGGGGATGTTCGTCTGGACGCAAGTGCCCAGCGGCCCGGCGGGCGCGCGGCTGATGGTGCCGAAGGACGCGTTGGTGGCGCGCGGGACGGAAAAGACGATCTACGTGGTTCGCGCGGGGCCCGAGGGACCGCCCCTGGCCGTACCGCTGCCGGTGACGACGGGGCTGGAGGTCGGCGGCGCGATCGAGGTGCAGGCGCCGGGCCTGAGTCCGGGCGACCTCGTCGTCGTGCGGGCCAACGAGCGGCTGCGGGGCCCGACGCCGGTGATCCCGACGCCGGGGCGCGACGCGCCGGCCGCGGCGACGACCCAGTCGGCCGGCACGACCGCCGCGTCGCCGTCGTGAAACGCGGCGGGGCCACCGCCCCACCGTGACCCCCGAGGAGTACCCGCCCCGTGATCCTGATCCGCGAGTGCATTTCCCGGCCGGTCGCCGTGTCGGTCGGCGTGCTGCTGGTCGTGCTGTTCGGGCTGTTGTCACTGTTTCACATCCCGGTACAGCTCACGCCGAACGTCGACATCCCGATCGTCACGGTGACCACGCGCTGGACCGGTGCGAGCCCCCAGGAGGTTGAGCGCGAGATCGTCGATCGGCAGGAGGAGCAGCTGCGCAGCACAAAGGGCCTGCGCGAGATGCGCAGCACGTCCCGGGACGGCCTCGGCGAGATCACGCTCGAGTTCTACAACGACACCAACCGCGACGTCGCCCTGCGGGACGTCAACGACAAGCTGCGGCAGGTCACGAATTATCCGCTCGACGTCGACGAGCCAACGGTCGCCGCGGCCGACACCGCCCGTGACTCGGAGATTGCCTGGCTGATCCTGTACCCGACGGCGGACAATGACGAGGGGGTGACGCGCCTCTACGACTTCGCGCGCGACTACATCAAACCCTATCTCGACCGGGTGGAGGGCGTCGGCTCGACCGACATCTACGGCGGGCGCGAGCGCGAGGTCCACGTCGTGGTGGACGCCGGGCGTCTGGCAGCGCGCGGCCTCACGTTCGCGCAGCTCGAGTTCGCGCTGCGGCGCGAGAACGCCAACGTCTCGGCCGGCACGGTGGCCCAGGGCAAGCGCGATTACACGGTCCGGACGCTCGGGCAGTACGAGACGGTCGAGCAGATCCTGGGCACGGTCGTGGCCTACACGCCGGGCGGACCGGTCTACGTGCGGGACGTCGCCGACGTGGAGGAGAGCTTCACGAAGCAGTACGCGTTCGTACGCAGCAAGGGCCGGTACGTTCTGGCGTTTCCGGTGCGGCGCGAGGTCGGCGCGAACGTCATCACCGTCATGGCCAAGCTCCGCGAAGCCGTGCGGCGCATCAATGAGGATGTGCTGCGCGCCCGCGGACTGAACCTCGAGCTCAAGCAGGTCTACGACGAGACGGTCTACATCGACCAGGCCATCGCGATGGTGCGCAACAACATCTTCGTCGGCGGGACGCTGGCCGGCGTGGTGCTGCTGCTGTTTCTGCGGAACTGGCGCGCCACGGCCATCCTGGCTCTGGCGATTCCCATCTCGGTGGTCGGCACCTTCCTGGTCGTGGCTTCCACCGGCCGCACGATGAACGTCGTCTCGCTGGCCGGCATGGCGTTCGCGGTCGGCATGGTCGTCGACAACGCGATCGTCGTGCTCGAGAACATCTACCGGCACTACCAGATGGGCAAGACGCCGCGACTCGCGGCGTACGACGGAGCCCGCGAGGTCTGGGCGGCGGTGCTCGCCAGCACGCTCACGACCATGGCCGTGTTCATCCCGGTCATCTTCGTGCGCGAGGAGGCGGGCCAGCTTTTCCAGGACATCAGCGTGGCCATCGTGGCTGCCGTGGGGCTCTCGCTGGTGGTGTCCATCACCGTCGTGCCCACGATGGCGACCGGCTTCCTGCACCTGGGGGTGGGCCGGCGCGCGCGCGCGCGCCCGGCCGCCGCGGCGGCGACGCCGGCCGAAACCCGCCTGGGACGGGCCGTCGGCGCGGTGGTGCATTGGGCCAACGACCGGCCGGTGCACCGCGGCTTCGCCGTGGCCGCGCTGGTGGGGCTGTCGGTCGGGCTGGTTCCGCTGCTCGTTCCGGAAACGACCTACCTGCCGCAGGGCAACCGTAACCTCGTGTTCGGCTTCCTGATTACGCCGCCGGGCTACACGATCGACGAGTTCAAGCGGATGGGGGACGTCGTGGAAGCCCGCCTGCGGCCGTACTGGGAGGTCGCGGCGGGGTCGCCGGAGCACGCCGCGCTCGACGCCCGGTGGCGCGCGGAGATTGACGAGCTAATCCGGGCCGGCCGGGTGCCGGAGCTGGCCGCTCCGCCCGCGCCGGGCTTCAGCCTCGAGCGCCGGCTCCAGCGCGACCGCCTGGAGCGCGAATGGCGGACGCCGCCGCCGCTCATCGAGAACTTCTTCTTCGTGGCGTACGGCGGCGGGTGCTTCATGGGTTGCACGAGTCGCGATCCGGCCCGGGTGAAGCCGATGGCCCGCCTGCTCCAGACGGCGGGGGCCCAGATCCCCGGCGTGTATCCGGTGTTTTTCCAGACGGCGATTTTCCGGGTCGGCGCGGGCAACAACGCGGAGTTGCAGATCCGCGGGGACGATCTGGACCATGTCGTCGGCGCGGCCAGCGCCCTGTTCGCCGCGTGTCTGCGGCAGTTCGGCCCGCCGCAGGCCACGCCGACCAACTTCAACCTCGGTCGCCCGGAAGTGCAGGTCATCGCGGACCGCGAACGGGCCGCCGACCTGGGCCTCACGGTGCGGGACGTCGGCTTCATCGTCGAGGCCGCGGTGGAGGGCGCGTACGTCGGCGAGTACCGTTTCGCGGGCGGCACGACGTGCGACATCCGGCTGAAGATCAAGGGACAGGAAGGGCGACCGACGCAGGAAATCGGACAAATTCCCATCCACACGCCCGCCGGCCGGGTCGTGCCGCTGTCCGCCGCCGTGACGCTCCGCAACACGACCGCGCTGGAGCAGATCTATCGTGTCGAACGCCAGCGGGCCGTGGCGCTGACCATCAACCCGCCCGAGACCACCACGCTCGAGGCGGCGGTCGCTGCGCTCCGGAACATGGTCGCGGAGCTCCGTGAAGCCCAGGCGATTCCGCCGGATGTGACCGTCACGCTGGCCGGCAACGCCGACAAGCTGGTGAAGGCCCGCGAGACGATGGTCGGCGAGTGGCGCGGCTGGACGCTTGCCACGCTTGTCAACGTCGTCAGCAGCCGCTTCTTCCTCTCGCTTCTGGTCACGTACCTGCTCGTGGCCGCGCTGTATGAGAGCTGGGTCTACCCCTTCGTGATCATGTTCAGCGTGCCGCTCGCGGTCCTCGGCGGGTTCCTGGGGCTGACGCTGGCGCACTGGGGCACGCTGCTGACCACCGACCAACCCATCCAGCAGCTCGACGTCGTCACGTTCCTCGGGTTCGTGATCCTGGTCGGCACCGTCGTGAACAACGCCATCCTGCTCGTGGACCAGGCCCTTCAGAACCTGCGGCATCACGGCCTGGAGCCGCTGGCCGCGATTCGTCGCTCCGTGGCCACGCGCGTCCGCCCCATCTTCATGACGGCCCTGACGACCGTCGCCGGGCAATTGCCGCTGGCGCTGTTCCCCGGGGCCGGTAGCGAGCTTTATCGCGGCCTCGCGGCCGTGATGGTCATGGGGCTGCTGATCTCGACGCTCGGCACGCTCGTGCTGGTGCCGGCCGTGCTGGCGTTCGTGTTCGACGCCCAGGCGGCGGTCGCTCGTCGGCTTGGACGGCCCCCGTGGTGGCAGGCAGCGCGCGAGCAGCCTCTCCCGGTGGATGTGACCGCGTAGTCCGCGGCGCCGCGCTCAGTACGCCAGTACCGGCGTGACCGCGGCCGGGTCCGACAGGCAGTACTCCAGCGTGCGGATGTAGAACATCCACCACACCATGAGGGCGCCGTAGAAAACGCACAGGACGCCCGCGCCGAGCTCGGCCGGCCGGCGGCGGCGGAAGCGGAAGAGCACCGTCGCGCCGAACCCGAACAACAACGTCTTGTACGTCGTGAGCTGAATCGGGCAGTCGGCAAACACCGCGGCCACGCGGTTCGCTTCCGCGAAGTTGCCCCGCATGAGCTGGGACTGCGTCAGCAGCAGGTCGAATGCGTTGAACACGCAGACGGCGGCCAGCAGCACGGTGGTGCGAAAAGCGCGCCGCGCGTCCGCCGGTGAAGATGGCAACGACGGCGGGAGCGCAAGCCAATCGAAGCCTGTGCGGCTGACGCGGACAGCGGCGCGCCGGCCGGTTGAGTTCCAGTCACTCGGGCTGGTCGCGGCATGGGGTCGGTTCGGCGAGCGCAGCAGTGACGGAGATGCATGCATGCCGGTCTCGACGTGCGATGCCCGCCCACCCGGTCACACGAACCGACGGCGGCAGCGGACTGGTATGCCTATCGGATACGCGGCGGCCGGGGTTGAGCCGTGGCCGCGCGTCGATCGGGTACCGGTTCTCGGGCCTGCACCGGATACGCTGTGGCGATCCGCACGAAAATCGCGGCCCGGCCCCGCGCCGTGCGTGCCGCTCCGGAAAAGCTGGGAGCCGAACCCGCCCCGTTGCATACGCCGCTGCAGGCCGCTAAGCTACTGCTGGCGATGGAGTCCGCCTTAAAGCGGTCCTGGGCAACCGGGCCTGATGACTCCTACCAGGAACCGCCTTGGTAGGGCTCGCAGGTCGCGGTCGGCGCGCAGGTGAGCATGCAGCCCCATCAGGTAGTCCCTGGTCGGGCTTTTTGTTTGCGCCGGCCGCGGCGGCCCTGCCGCCGGACGGCGGAGGTTGAGGCAGACCGATGCACGAGATCTGGTTCCAGGCGGCGCTCTGGCTCGGGCTGGCGCTGGTCGCGACGCTGGTCTCGATCTGGCTGCGGATCTCCGTTGCACTAACGGAAATCGTCGTCGGTACGGTCGCACAGCTCATGATCGGGGCGGTCCTCGGGCCGCAGGCGCTGGACGCCGGCGCGAGCTGGGTGAAGTTCCTGGCCGGGGTCGGCGCCATCGTGCTGACGTTCCTGGCCGGCGCCGAACTCGATCCCAAGTCGTTCCGCCAGAGCTGGCGCGAAGCGACGGTCATCGGGCTCGTCTCGTTCGCGGTGCCGTTTCTCGGGGCGACGGCGGCGGCGCGGTTTCTGCTCGGTTGGGACACGCAAGCCGCCTGGTTGGCCGGTGTCGCGATGTCGACCACGTCGGTCGCGGTCGTCTACGCCGTCATGCTCGAACTCGGCCTGAATCACACGCAGTTCGGCAAGGTGATCCTGGCGGCCTGCTTCATCACCGACCTGGGCACGGTCGTGGCCCTGGGTCTGCTGTTCGCGCCGTTCACATGGCGCAGCGCCACACTCGTCGGCGGCCTGATCGTTGCGATGGTCCTCCTGCTCAAGTTCACCGGGCCGTTCTTCCGCCGGTTCGGCGGGCGCACCAGCGAGCTGGAGGCCAAGTACCTGCTGTTCGCCCTGTTCCTGCTCGGTGGCCTGGCGGTCTGGGCCGAGTCCGAGGCCGTGCTGCCGGCCTACCTGGTCGGGATGGTGCTGGCCGGCACGGTGGGGCGCGACCACGCGCTCGTGCGGCGGCTCCGCACGCTCACGTTCGGCCTGCTGACGCCGTTTTACTTCATCCGGGCGGGTTCGCTCGTGCAGCTGCCCGCACTTGTGGCCGGCTTCGGAACCTTTCTGGTGCTGCTCATCGTGAAGATGGCGGCAAAGTTTGTGGGCGTGTACCCCGCCTGCCGCGCTTTCCGGTACGCCCGCGGAGACGCGATGTACACGACGTTGCTCATGTCGACCGGCCTGACGTTCGGCACCATTTCGGCGCTGTACGGCTTGTCGCATAATGTCATCACGCAGAACCAATACTCGGTGCTGGTCGCGGCCGTGATCGCGAGCGCCGTCGTGCCGACGTGGATCGCCAACCGCTTCTTCCTCCCGCGTCATTACCTGGCCGCCGCGACCCCGCCGCGGGCCGAGGCCCCCGCGCCCCCGGCCGCCTCAGTCGGAGTGGGCTGAAATGTTCAAGCAGATTCTCGCCGGATTCGACGGTTCCGAGTCGTCCAAACGCGCCTTCCAGGCCGCGTTGCACCTGGCGGCCGAAAGCAGCGGCGCCGTGGTGGTATTGACGGTGGTGCGCGCTCCCGAGGCGGCCGAGCTGGAGGGGGAGGTCGATGCGGCCCTGCGCGAAACGAACGGCGCGCTCGCCAAGGCCATCGGCTGGGCCAAGCAGCAGGCCCAGCAGGCGGGCGTGTCATGCACGTTCCGCAAGCAGATCGGTCATCCGGCCGAGCTCATCACGCGGGTGGCCGGAGAGGGGAAGTTCGACCTGATCGTGATCGGCCGGCGCGGCCACAGTCCGGTGAAACATTGGCTCGTGGGGTCGACGACGGACCGCATTGTGGACCACGCTCCGTGCGCGGTCCTGATCGTTCATTGATGAAGTGAGTACGCAGGGATGTGGCGGACGTACGTACTGGACTGCCTGTTGAACAAGTACACGCTGATCGTCGCGGGCGGCGGTCTGGGCTCGGTGCTGCGCTACCTGGTGCAGGGCTGGGGCCAGTCGCTGACCAAGGGGACGTTTCCGCTCGGGACGATGATCGTGAACGTGGTCGGCTGCTTCGCAATGGGCGTGCTCAACATGGTCTTCGCGGAGCGCATCCCGATCCGGATGGAGTACCGCGTCGGGCTCACGGTCGGCATTCTCGGCGGGTTCACGACGTTCTCGACGTTCGGCTGGGAGTCGTTCGCGCTGGCCAACGAGGGCCAGGGCGTCCGGGCGATGATGAACATGCTGCTGACGGTCACGCTGGGGTTCGCGGCGGTGTGGCTGGGGTTCCGTCTGGCGCAACGCTGGTATGGGGCGTAGCACATGAAGCTCGAAGGCGAAGCGCAGTTGCTGCGGATTTTCATCGGGGAGAGCGACAAGTGGCATGGGCAGCCGCTCTACGAGGCCATCGTGCTCAAGGCGCGGGAGCTGCACCTGGCCGGCGCGACGGTCTTGCGCGGACCGATGGGCTTCGGCAAGCACAGCCGGCTGCACACGGTGAAGATCCTGCGGCTGTCGGAGGACCTGCCCATCATCATCGAGATCGTGGACAGCAAGGAGAAGATCGACCTCCTGTTGCCGCACCTGGACGCGATGGTGACGGAGGGCCTGATTACGCTGGAGAAGGTGCACGTGATCCAGTACCGCGCAAACGGTACGGCGTGAGCCGGACATGCCGCCGATCGATCGACACATGCCGTTCTTTCGTCTGCTCGACGCGGCCCGGCAGCCGGGTTGCCCGCTCTGCCGACTGATCCGCGCGCACACGCGGCGTCAGCTCGAGAGCATCCTGTACGAATCGGTGAACGACGTGGGCTTTCGCGATCGTTGGCGCGCGGCCCGGGGGTACTGCCATCGCCATGCGTGGATCCTGGCCGAGTTCCAGGACGCCCTGGGCACGGCGATTCTCTACGAGGATGTCATCGCCTTCTACGGCGCGCGTCTGCTGACCGACGGCACCGGTGCGAAGTGCCCGCTGTGCCGGGCCGAGGCGATGGACCTCGACGACCGCATCGCGGTGCTCGAGCAATCCTGGGACGACGACGAGCTGCGCGCCGCCCTCGAAGCCGGCGACGGATTGTGCGGGCCGCATGTGCGCGCGGTGCTCCGGCAGGTGCGGCGCGCCGAGGTGCGCGAGGCTCTGCTGCGGGTGTCCGCGGCCCGGCTCCAGCGCCTCGCGGCGGAACTGCGGCAACAGATCGACAGCTGCGACTATCAGCATGCCCCGCCGACCGACGAGCGCATCAAGCACGCGTGGCGGCGCGCCATCGAGCAACTGGTTGGGTGCCGGGATGTACCGCCGACGGACTAAGCGCGCCACACCGCCGGGCCGACGAGGTCGCTCTCAGAGCGAACGGGAGATCGCGCGCGAAGAGGCGCTGCGGCCGTGCCCGCGGCTGGGTTTCGATCGCGATCAACTCGGCTGCTACCTCATCGGGCGCGGCGCCGTGGAGATCGCCGAGTCGCAGTTCCGCCGGGCGGTGTGGCTCAACCCGTTCGAGCCGTCCTTCCAGGTGCACTGGGCGCTGTCGCTTATGAAGCTGGAGCGAAAGCCCGAGGCGCACGACGTGCTCCGCGGAGTCCTCGCCCGGAATCCGCAAAACCCGGAAGCGCTCGAACTGTGGCGTCAGAGCTGGCCGGATGAGTCGCCCGTGGAACCCGCCCGCGCACCGGAGTGCCCGGCGCGGGCCGATGCCCCGCCGGACGCGCGGTCGGCCGGCGCCGGTGCCGCCGACGCGGAGGCCGGCCGATGAGGATTCTCGTCATCTCCGACGTGCACGCCAACCCCTGGGCGCTGGACGCCGTCGTTCGAGATGCCGGCCCGGTGGAGCATGTGCTCTGCGCGGGCGACATGATCAGCTACGGACCGGACCCCCGCGGCGCGCTCGCCCTGCTGCGCGGCTGCGGCGTCATCGCCGTGCGCGGCAACCACGATCAGGCCGTCGCGTCCGGCGCGGACCCGCGCGCGAGCCCGGCGAAGCAACCCCTGGCCCTGGCGCTGCGCGACTGGACCCGCTCCGCGCTCGAGCCGGCCGACGTCGCCTGGCTGGCGCGCCGGCCGATTCGACTGGTGTGGGAGGGCGGCGGCACACGCTTCGCGGTCGTGCATGCCACACCGGGCGACCCGCTCTACGACTATCGCCTACGGCCCGATGCCCCGGAGGATTTCGTTCGCGAGGTCGCCGCGGGCGCCGACGCCGACGTGCTCGTCGTCGGGCACACGCACTGGCCGTTGCTGCGGACGCAGGGGCGGTTGCAGATCGTGAATCCCGGATCCGTGGGCCAGCCGCTCGACGGGGACCCGCGCGCCGCGTACGCCGTGTGGGAGGACGGCCGGATCACCCTGCGGCGCGTGACGTATGAGCAGGCTCCCGTGCTCGCGGCGCTGAGCGGCCTGCCGATCGAGCGGCCGCTGCGCGACGCGCTGGGCAACCTGCTGCGGCGGGCCCGGCTCGACTGAGGAAGACGCGCATGCGCTGGTATTGTCCCGGTTGCTGGTGCGACTTCGGCGCGGACCTCGCCCGCTGCCCGCGCTGCGGTCTCGACCTGCACGGGTTCTGGGACTCCCGGGATTACCTGGAGAAGCTCATCCTCGCTCTGGATCACCCGGAACCGACGACGCCCGTCCGCGCGGCCGAGTTGCTGGGGCGTCTGCGCGCCGCGCCGGCCGTGGAGCCCCTCCAGCGACTGGTGCGCGCGAGCGCGGACGTGTTCGTCGTCCGCGCCGCGATCCGCGCGCTGGGCGCGATCGGGACCCGCGGCGCGCACGAGTTTCTGAGAACACTCACCGATGAACCGGCGCGGTGGATCGCCGAAGAAGCGGCGCGGGCGCTGGATGCCGCCGGCCGACGCGCGGCGGCTCAGCGGCTCGACGCGCCACAGTCTGGTCAAGAGCCGTAAGGCACGATCTCGTGACCGGTCACGGGGAAGCCTTCGGGGCCAGCCGCTTCCAACCCGCGACGCAGCCTTCCGGATCGAAGACGGCGTCACAACCGCGACAACGAAAGTGGTGATGGTGACGCTCGGCGGAACCTCGCAGCTCGTACCGCGTCGGTTCGCCGAGCCGCTCGACCGGGCGAAGCGCTCCCCTCACGACCATCCGCTGGAGCGTCCGACAGGTCGTGGCGAGGTTGAGCAAGGGAACCCGCTTCCGGGCAGCCACGAGATTTTGCCGCGGAGCGAGCGGCCGACCCGCGCTGCGGACGGCCGCCTCAAGCGCAACTCTCTGCTGACTATGTCGTTACGTATTATAAATCTCACCGCTTTACGGGCCGGGGCGGCGTGGCGCCGCTTCTGATCGATTTTGTGGCCGCCGCAACGCACTTGACACTGCAGTTGCGACGGGTAGTATGTCGCACATGCGTATGCAGGTGCATTATTCGGTCTCAAGGCCGCGAAATCGCGGAGATGGGTTCGCCGGGCGGGCCGGAATCACCCAGGACGGTCTTGGTGCGGCTTCGCCCGCGGAAACCGGGCTTCGTTCGAGAGGAGGCAGGAGAATGCAGTTTCGTCACCCGTGGCCGGCTTTTCTGGCAGGTTGCGTGATCGCGGGAGCGGCCGCGACCGTTTCCGCCAACCCCTTGCTCGTGGGCTACGGTCAGCCGTTCGGCGGCGGCCACGGCTCGGGCAACGGGGTTTACCTTTTCGGTACCAACGGTGTGCACACCGACTTCATCCCCTTCCCAGGCCAGGGGGCCTGGGCCGGTTTGGCGAGCACGCCGGACGGCCGCCTGTTGGGCTTCGCCTCGGGGCAGCTCGCCGAGCTCCACGTGCCCACGCAGAGTGTGACGCCGATCGGCGGGCCATCGAACGTTAATGCGACCGGGTTCGACATCCTGGAAGACGGACGCGGCTTCATCGTTCCGTTTGACAGCGAGTTCGACACGCAACAGCTTCACCAGCTCGATTTGACCACGGGACAGGCCACGCCGCTGGGCAGTCCGAAAGCCGTGCAGGAGGCCATCGAGGCGGTGCTCGGTCAGCCCATGGGCAACGTGTACGCCAGCGGGCCGTTCATCATCGGGCTGGGGTCGGCGGGCGGCACGATTTACGGTGCCGATCTAGTCACCCTGAGCCTGATCGCGCTTTCGCCGAATACCGGCGTGGCCTCGGTCGTGGGCTCGTTGGGGGCGATCGGGAGTGTCCAGCACCCCAGCGGGCAGGGAAGGTACTTCGGCTTCGCGGGTCTGACCGGCGTCGACACCTCGGGCGACGGGTTGTTCGACACGCTCTATATGTGCGTGAACTACTACGATCCGACCCCGGGCGTTCCCGGCGACACTCAAGCGATCGGCGGCATCGCCCGGGTGAACCTGACCGACGGCACGTGGACAATGGTCGGCGAGAACCCCGGCCACATTTTCTACGGGCTGGCCGCCGTACCTGAGCCGGCCGGCATGCTGCTGGCGGGGTTGGGGATGCTGTTCGTGCGGCGTCGATAGGCCGACCGAGTCGTAGTTGCGGGCCGACGCCCTCGCCAGCGCGGATTTCGGGGGGACGTCGGCCCGCGCAACATTTGGGAGAGGCGGGATGTCAAAACGGCATCCGTTGGTGATGCTGATCGCGTTGGGTCTGGCGGCGGCACCGCTGCAGGCACACTATGACGTCTGGGTCGGGCGCTCGTCCAGCGGCCAGCTTCGCGTCGTGCGAGTGCCGGAGTACGCCTGGCGTCTGCCGCCGCTGGGGGCCAGCGGCCCGCTGTACGGGTGGCTGGACAACGATCCGGGTTTCTCCTCTCTGCCGGTTCCGAACCTCGGGGCGGATCTCTATCTGCTCCAGTTCGGCGCGACTCTCTGGCTCGAGCTGGTGAGTATCGACCCCGGAACGAAGGTATGGTCGCCGGTCCTGAGCGATTACATCGACGCGCCCGGCCAGCGGCTTATCTTGGGGTCGTTCAACCTCCATACCCACGTGAACTGGCACGTAGACGCCGCGGCCCTGGGCGACGACTTCTTCGGACTGCGCAGCGTGGTTTTCCGGATCGTGGACACCGGCAGCACACGCTACACCCCGTCGGCGCCGGTTGCCCTGACGCTCGAGGTCGTTCCCGCCCGCGCGGGTGACTGTGACAACGGTGGTACGCTCGACCTCACGGATTTCGACGCTTGGGCACAGTGCCTCGTCGGTCCCGGCGTCTACTACACCGGGGCGTGCGGGTGCGCAGATCATGATGGTGACCACGACGTCGACCTGCGGGACTTTGCCCACCTGCAGCCGGCGTTCTCCGCCTCGGCCACCCCACGGTGAATCTGCTCTCCGCGCCAAGCGAGGCCGGCGTCCCGTGGGGACGCCGGTCTCGCCGCGTCGCCCTCTCCGTCGCCACCACCGCACCACGGGAGATAGCCCGGCGCTGTAACGACGGTCGCAGCGGTCAAACCGGCGCTCGCCCGCGGAAGACCGTCGCCGAGCCCCGCGGGGCACCGCACGATCGGCGCGCGGTCGTGGACATGGCCCGCGTCGCGGAGGGATTACGGCAGTGGCCGCCGCGGCGGCATTCGTCCCGCCGCTGGCGAGCCGATCACGTGGCGGGCCGGTCCCCGAGCGATACGCTGCCCGGGCACGAGGCCGCCTCGTTCGGATGGCCGAGCATCGCGCCGGTCTCGGGGATTCGCCGATCGAATCCGGACACCTTCCTGGCCGACTCCGCGATCGCGAGGGGCGGCGACCCGATCGGGGCCGGTGCGGCCTGCCGCCGCGGGCGGATCGCCGAGTACAATCCGCCGCCGGCGGCCGAGCCGGAACACGGCCGTCGTCAGCCGCCCGGCGCCAGGGCGCGTGTGGCGGCGGCGGGTCGCCGGCGGAGATCCGGTGTCATGAGGCGGCGTCGAGCGCGGACCATCGCGGGTTCGGGAAAGCGGATGCACGCCTGAGACCGACCGCACCGGTATTGCGTTGGCGTCGCGGCTGACACGGCTCGGCGTCAGTTGTCAGATGGTCGAGGCGGACGCTCGCCTGTCGGAGCGGGTCAACGTGCGGGGCCGGCCGGCGGCACCAGAGTTGCTGCTCGACCAGATCGACTGCCGCGGCGGGATCGCCGCCGACCGGCGCGGCGGCGTCGCGAGCACGACGCGGCAGCGCGGCGACGAGACCCCGCTGAGCGAACGAGCTGCGAGAATCCCGGCGATGGGCATGGACTTCCAGGTTCCAGGAAACTCGCCGCCGCCCGCGACGGCCCGCCCCCGTCAACGCTGGCTCAACCGCACTGTCCTCGGTATCGGCCTGGCCTCTTTGTTCTCCGATACCAGCCACGAGACCGTGACCGTGCTGTTGCCCGCCTTTCTAGCCTCGATGGGTGCGGCGGCCGGAGCGCTGGGAACCATCGAGGGGCTGGCCGACGGCCTCTCCAGCGTGGCCAAACTCTACGGCGGCTGGCTGGCCGACCGCCTGCGCCGGCGCAAGGTCATCGCCGCCGGCGGCTATGCGTTCATGGCGCTCTCGCCCGTGGTCATCGCGGCCGCGGTCCACTGGCCGGTGGTTCTCGCGGGGCGGGTGTTGGCCTGGGTTTCCCGCGGCCTGCGGACGCCGGCGCGGAAGGCCCTGCTCGCGGACGCGGTGACCCCGGAGACGTACGGGCGGGCCTTCGGGCTGGAACGGGCGATGGACACCTGCGGTGCGATCATCGCCCCGGCCGCCTGCTATGCCCTGCTGGCGCTGGGTGTGGGGGAGCGCACGCTCATCTTCTGGTCGGCCGTTCCGGCGCTGCTCGCCGTGCTGGCCGTCGTGTTCCTGGTGCGAGAACGCACCGACCGTGAACCCGTCACCACTCCGTTTCTGCGGAGCTTCGGGGGGTTCAGCAGGCCGTACAAGGAGTTCCTCGCCGCGGTGGGCCTGTTCGGCATCGGCGACTTCGCGGACACGTTCTACATCCTCTACGCGGTGTCGGTGCTGTCGCCGCAGATCGGCGCGGCCCGGGCGGCGAGCCTGTCGGTCGCGTTTTACGTCGTGCACAACGTGCTTTACGCGGCGTGGTCGTACGGCGGCGGCTGGATCGCCGACCGTGTGAACCGCCGGGCGCTGCTGGCCTGCGGCTATGCCGCGGCGGCGCTGGCGGCGGCGTGCATGCTGTTGGGAGTGGAGCACTTTCCCTGCGGCGCGGGTCTCTGGCCCACGTACCTCGGCTTGGCCCTGATGTTCGCGCTCGGCGGCACGGGCGTCGGCATCTACGAAGCCGTCCAGGACACGATCGCGGCGGAGTTGCTCCCGCGCGAAATCCGCGGCAGCGGCTTCGGCGCACTGGCCGTCGTGACCGGCCTGGGCGACCTGGTCAGCAGCCTCCTCTTCGGCTGGGTCTGGGCCGCGTTCGGCGTCGCCGCGGCCGCGCTCGTCGCGCTGGTGCCGATGGTCGCCGGCGCGGCGTTCGTGCTGTATCTGGCGCGACGGTCACGTCGCGGCCCGGTCCCCGGGTGATCCCCTGCGTGAGCACGAGGCTAGCCTGTTCCGGTGGCGAAGCGTCGCGCCAGGGCGACAGGCTCGGGCGAACGGGGGGGCGGAGTGCGCTGCGGCTCGCCAAGGCTGCCGGCGGCCTCGAGGTCGTTGTGCGGTCGCCGGACGGCTGACGGATGCGGCCGGTGGGTCAGCCGGGTAGCGGTGCCGGCGTTTAGGATCGCGCCGCTCATCTCCGTGGCGAGGTTCCTCGCGCTGCCGGGAAGACCGCCAGGGCTCTTACGGCGACCGGCGCTGCCGGTCGGGCGGCGAAACAAACGGCCGGTCCGGCACGCAGCGACACCCCCGGGGGTTGTGGGGAAGAAGGGACCTGCAGGCGGGGGATCGGGGAACGCGGCGCAACGGGCCCGTCCCAAGTTGCACGCCACGGATCGCCCCGGTCGGGAGGAGCCTGACTCCGAACGGAGAGGGTGGGATTCGAACCCACGGACCCTTGCGGATCACCGGTTTTCAAGACCGGCGCCTTGAGCCACTCGGCCACCTCTCCCGATCATTGGTTCCCGGATGGCGGGGACTGCCGGCGCCCGGGGTCGAACCGGGGACCTCTTGATCCACAGTCAAGCGCTCTATCCAACTGAGCTACACCGGCGGCGGTCAGCGTCTGGCAGGGCCACGGGCGCCATCGCTCGCAAACATTCGAGTCTAAGCAGGGCCGCGTCGAGTGTCAATCAGACCGCGCGGGCCGGCGATCCCGGCGAATGCTCACCTTGCAGCCGGATGACCCGCCGTTCCGGACCGAGCCGGCCGCGTCCGAGCGCGCCGCCGGACCGATTCGCGCCCCACGGAGGACCGCCAGCGTTTGCGGTCGCGCTAGCGGCGGTTCCAGTGCGGCGGCGTGCCGGCGGCGAACCCGGACAGCGGAAAATCGCCGCCCCTTGGGGTACACTCCCGCGTTGGTTTGGCCGGTTCGGCGCGGCCGCGGGATCATGGCGGCCGGCGGGGGTGGCCGGGACGGCGCGTTGCGGCCGAGGACCCGATGCCCACTGCGGAACTGCTGGAGCTGGCGCAAGCCGGCAAGATCGAGGAGTTCGAGTCGCGTTGCCTGGAGCTGCTGACGAGCGGCCAGCTCACGCCGGCGCAGCTCGTTGGGCCGTTCGAGCGGCTGGAGCGCGACGGCCGGGCCGAGCGGCTGGCCACGCTGACACAGATGGTGTTCGAAAACGTTGGCCCGGTGCCGGACCCCGCGGCGGCCCTGCCGCTGGTGCGCATCGCGCTGACGGCTTCGCCGCAGAGCGCGGAGTTGCGGGCGCTGGCGGTCCGGCTGTACACGGATGCCTTCGGCCAGGTACCGGGGTTCGCGGCCCTGCTGGAGGCGTCGGGGCTGAAGGGTGGCCGGCCGGTGCGGACGGCGCTCAAGACGCTGGACCTGTGCCTGACGCTCCAGCCGGGGGATACGTTGTACTGTCGGTCGGAGGATCGGGCGGCCGAAGTGGTTGACGCAGACCGCGTCAACGGGCTGTTCACGTTGCGGCAGGAGGGGCGCGTGACAACGCTGCCGGGGCCGGAGTTGGCTCGCGAGTACGAGCGGATCGCGCCCGACGATTTCCGCGTGCTGCGGCAACTGCGGCCGGAGAAGGTCGCGGCGATGATCCGCGAGAACCCGGTCGAGGTCGTGCTGGGGATCGTGCGGGCGCACGGCGGCCAGATCGACGCCGACGAGCTGAAGCACGAGCTCTCGCCGCGGCTGATTCCGGCGGCGGAGTGGGCGGGCTGGTGGACGAAGGCCCGCACGGCGCTCAAGCGCTGCCCGCACATCAAGCTGGAGGGGCGCTCGCCGCTGATCCTGACGTACCTGGAGGCGGCGCAGACGCTCGAGGACGAGACCTGGACGGCGTTCGGCGCGAAGAACGACCTGGGTCACTGGGTCGCGACCATCGAGGGGTATCTCCGCGAGAAGCAGGCCCGCAAGGAAGCGCCGGACGCGGCGCTTCTGGCGCGCTTCCACCAGCACCTGTGGGCGTACGTCGCGGCCGTCCGGGCGCGGCGGCCGGCGGAAGCGCTGGCCTGCGCGTTGGCGCTCGAGCGGCTGGGGGAGAAGGGCGTGCCGGGCGGAGCGGATGGGCGGGCGCTGGCCGATGAGCTGCTGCGAGCAGCCGCAGAACCGCGGCTGCTGCTGGACGGAATCGAGCTGGATGCGCTGCGGGAGCCCGCGTTCGAGGCGCTGCGGCGGGCCCGGCCGGACGACTGGCTCGCGCACGCGATTGCGTGGCTGGAGGATGCGCCGGCGGCACTGCTAGACCGGCTGGTGCACGCGGCGATCGAAGCCGGGCGACTGGACGCGGTGCAGAGCTTCGTCGACAAGGGACTGAGCGACCTGCCCCGGCATCCGGAGCTGATGTACTGGCTGTGGAAGGGGCCCCGCGAGACGGCGGGGCTGCGCCTGCCGAGCGAGGCGGATCTGTTCCGGCTGATCATCGACACGCTGAGCTCGCTGGGGCGAACGCTATCGGCCGAGCCGCACGTCGTGAAGGAGTTCCGGCACCGTGCGAAGGCGGCGTTGGCGCTGCGCGACTACGAAAAGGCCCGGCGCTGCCTGGCGGCGACGAGCGAGGCGGCGGCGGTCACGATCAAGCGGGAGTTGCAGCGGCTCGAAGGGCTGGGCGAGAACACGCCGGCCCGGCTGCTGGACCTGCTGCGCGAGGCGCACCCGGAGTTGTGGGTGGTCGTGCGGCGCGAGGTGCGGCCGTGGGAGGACGCGGAGACGCTGTGGTGCACCGCGGAGGGGCTGGCGCGGCGCACGGCGGAGCGCGACCAGATCGTGAACGTGCAGATGCGCGACAACGCCCGCCGGATCGGCGAGGCAGCGTCGCACGGCGATCTGAGCGAGAACTCGGAGTACAAGTTTGCCCTCGAGGAGCGCGACCTGCTGCGGGCGCGCCTGGCCAAGGTGAACGAGGACCTCTCGCGGGCGCGGGTGCTGGAGGTCCACGACGTGCCGACGGACCACGTGGGGATCGGCACGCGCGTCACGCTGCGGCGCGGCGACACCGGGGCCGCGGTGACGATGACGTTCCTGGGGCCGTTCGAAACGGACGTCGAGCGGGGCGTGTACAACTACATGGCGCCGCTGTCGCAGAAGCTGATGGGGACCCCCGTCGGGTCGCGCGTGACGATCCCCCTGGAGGGACACGACGTCGAGGTCGAGGTCGTCGCGGTCGAGAGCGTGGTGTAACGGGCGGCGGACGGCGAATGCCCGTATAATCGCAGCGATGGGTCTGACCCGCTGCGACTGCAAGAAGCTCAGCTTCGTCGCGCTCCGCTCCTACGCCCGCCGCCACAACATCACCGAGATCGAGGACCTGATCCGGCGGACCGGCTGCTGCACGGGCTGCGGGACGTGCCGGCCGCACCTCGAGGAGTTCCTGCGCACGGGTGAAGTGCGCTACGGGGACCAGCGCATCCGGCTGCCGGAGTGCGACCCGCCCGAGTTGCCTCCGGATTGAGACGGCGTCGCTACGCGCGCGTCCGCCGGATGTCGCGGTACAGGCGGAACAGCTCGCGAAACGCCCGCAGGATGACTCGCAAGTTCGCGCCGGTCTGCTGCCCGGCAACGCGGGGGTAGTGGTGCACGCCGATCTGGGCGATCGAGCAGCCGAGGTAGCGGGCCTTGGCGAGCATCTCGGTGTCGATCAGCGCCCCGCGGCTCTGAAGCTCGATCCGCTCGATGAACGTGCGCGGGTAGATCTTGAACGCGCAATCGATGTCCCGCAGCCACAGTCCGAACAGCACGTTCACCAGCGTGGTCCACGCCAGCGCGTTGAGCTTGCGAATCAGCGGGTCCTTCCGGTCCAGCCGGTAGGCCGAGACGATGTCGTGCGTCTCCAGCAGCGGCAGCAGCCGCGGCAGCTCGCCGAGGTCGAACTGCCCGTCTCCGTCGGTGTAGAAGATCCAGTTCTTGCGGGCCTCGCGGAACCCGCGCGCCAGCGCGCCGCCGTAACCCTGGTTCGGCCGGTTGTGCACCGCCCGCACCCCCGGAATCGTGCGGGCCAGCTCGTCCGCCAGCTCGCCGGTCCGGTCGCGGCTGCCGTCGTTGACGATCAGCACTTCCCAATCGTCGGCCACGGCCTGCGCGGCGGCCACCGCGGCCCGCGTCACCCGCTCGACATTGGCTTCCTCGTTGTAGCAGGGGAGGAAGATCGTCAGCGACAGCGGCTTGAGCGGCGGCTTGTCCACGCGCGTGGCTCCGACGTGCGGGGCGGGCCCGCGCCGCACGGCCGCGGGCCGCCCTCCGCCGCCCATCATATCGGCTGGGCCGGGCGGCCGTCTGCGGGCGGCTTGTGGTCCCGGCCCGGGGGGCCGTAAGCTGCCGCGCATGTCTCCACGCGATCCGGATGCCGTGTCGACCGCGCTGCGCGAGTGGCTGCGCAGCGAACGCCGTCTGGGCGTAACGCACGTCGGCGTGCCGCTGCCCCCGCCGCCGGGCGCCGCGACCCGCGCCGCAGCGCCCGCTGCGCGGGCGAGTGCGCCACGAGCCGCCCCCGCGAATGAACGTCGCGCGCCGCCGGCCGCGCCCGCGTTGCCGTCGCGCCGGTTCGCGCCCGCCGCCCGCGTGACCCCACCCGCGAGCCTGTTGCCCCCCGCCGCCCCGCGCGGCAACGGCGGCCCGAACCTGCCGCCGCTGTGCGACCGCGAGTTGAGCGTCGGCGAGGCCCGCGCCGCGCTGACGGCGCTCGACGACACGTACGTGCGCGGCTGCCGACTCTGCGGTCTGTGCGAACATCGCACGCAGACGGTCTTCGGCGTCGGCCACCCGCGGCCGGACCTGGTCTTCGTCGGCGAGGGGCCCGGGGCGGACGAGGATGCGCAGGGGCTGCCGTTCGTGGGGGCGGCCGGCCAGCTCCTGACGCGGATGATCGCGGCGATGGGCCTGACGCGCGAGCAGGTGTACATCGCGAACGTCGTGAAGTGCCGGCCGCCGGGCAACCGCACGCCGACGGACGACGAGATGGCGACGTGCGCCCCGTACCTCTACCGACAGCTCGCGATCCTGCGGCCGAAGGTCATCGTGGCGCTGGGGCGGCCGGCGGCGCAGACGCTGCTGGCGACGAAGACGCCGATCGGCAAGCTGCGGGGGCAGTTTCATGACTTCCCGCCGCCGGCGCTGGCGGCGGTGGGGCTGCCCGCGGCCCGGCTGATGCCGACGTTCCACCCGGCGTACCTGCTGCGCAGCCCGGGTGAGAAGGGCAAGGTGTGGGAGGACTTGCAGCAGGTCATGGCGGTGCTGGGGCTCAAGCGGCCGGGGAAAGGGTGACCACGTCGGTACGCCCGCCCGGAGTCGCGCGGCGTCGGCGAAGCGTCGCCGGCTGACGCAACGAAGTGGCCGAGGAACGCCGCGCCCCGCCGTCACCCGCATTCAGTTCGCCGAACGCGGCCGCGGTTTCCGCGGCGGCAGCTCGCCGCGGACCGACAGCGCGTCGGTGCGGGTCTCGACCGCGCGGTTCACCAGCTCGGCGATCACCGGCTGCGTCGTCGGGGTCAGTTCGAACGTCGGCAGCACGTGCTCGTCGCGGATCATGCCCGGCCACAGCACCTCCGCGACGAGATCGAACGGCGGCCACTGGTACCACGGCGGGTCGATCCGGTGGTGCGTGCGCAGCGTCTCGTAGCCCGGCTTGCGGATGATGAGCTCGTAGTCCCCGTACCACTGGAACGAGAACTTCACGGGGCTGACGCCCACCTCCTCGTCGTTGATCGTGACCAGGGCCCCCGGCGGCTGGGTCTGCACCCGCGCCGTTCGTTCAACGCAGCCCGCCCCGACCGCCGCCAGCAGCCCGGTGAGCAGTCGCAGCGTACGAGTCGCCAGCATCATCGCGGCACCTGCCTCCGCCGGGGACGGACCTCGACGCGGATCTGACCCACGGCGCGCCGCATCATCCCGCAAACCGGGCCGACGGGAAAGAGACCGGCGGCACCTCGACGCTCTCTCCGGTCGGCCGGGGACCGAGCGGCGCCGGGGGGATCGTGGGCGGAAACAACCCGACGGCCGAGAGAGTCGTCAGTTCCAGCGCGGCGGCGGGAGATCGCCCACCGGCTGGAGCTCCGGCTGGTTCGGGATGAACTGAATCACGTTCGAGCTACGGCAGCCGGGACACCGGAACGAGGGCGGGATCCGCGGCGGGCCGGCCGGGTCGGTGCGCACGAGCTCCGGAACGAAGCGCCTGCGACAATCGAAGCAGTACATGAGCGGGTAGACCGCCTGCTGTCCGCACTCAGGGCACTTGTGCGGCGCGGGCTCCGTGTTCGGGTGCTGCACGGCGCCTTCGTGCTTGCAGGAGAGGCACAGCCCCTGGATGGTCAGCGTGTCACTGACTTTCGCGGGACTCGATCGACCCAGGAAGGAATAAGCGGCACCACCGAACCCGGCCACGATCAGAAGGCCGTATACGACCTGCCGCTGTCTTTTCGACACGCCGTTCTCCGCAGCTACTGACGGTCTGCTTGCGCATTGGGCAGCTTCCGCCAGGCATTGTTCTGCGTGCGCCATACCGCGTTCAATTCTTCAGGGTACGCGAACGGGTGGAAGTTATCGCCGCCTTGCGGGCCCACCCACTTGCCGCCGGTGTTGTTCAGTTTGGGAAAGTACCAGGAGGGGTAGCGGCCGTCGTAGTTCGTGTCCCGTCCGGGATAGTTCATCTGGTCGTAGCGGTGCTCCTTGGCACGACTCGGATTCTCACCGGGCAGCCACGTGAACTGCTTCGAGGTGTCGACGGTCTTGAACCAGAGGTCCTGGAGTGTGGCGAGGTTGGTCGTCCGCGGCGCGAGCTGCGCGACGTGACCGTCGCTGAACAGCAGGTTCGCCGAGTTGTCGCTGCCGTGCCGCCAGCCCACTCCCGTGCCGCCCTGATTCGGAAACGCCGAGGGATCCGGCTGCCCGTTGAGGACCCGCGGCGCCAGCAGCCATGCCGCGTTGATGGAGCTGAACCACGTCCACCAGCCGTCGGCGGCGTAAACCTGGCGAGCCGCATCCTTGAACCGGTCGCGCGGGAAGTTGAAGTGCATCTGGATGTTCAGGGCGTAACTGGTGCGCACGCCGGCCTTGGGGGCTTCGCCCTTCATGAACTCGTTCACGAATCGGAAGCCCCACGCGTTTCCCCAGAGCTTCGCGGCCTCGTCGGCGCGCTGGTCGTTCGGGCAGACTTGGAGCTTGATGTCGCCGATGTAGTCCAGATCGAAGAGCGTGTCGACCCAGGAATACATGAACCAGGTCGCGCCGACCTTCTTCTCCCCGTCGTCCCAACTCGGACCGAACTCGCGGTTCTCCACCCAGCAGCTCTGCACGGCCTTGCCGATGCCGCTCAGGTTGGCGGCGCACTTGGCCCGCTTGGCCTGCTGCCGGGCCGAGTTCAGGCTCGGCAGGAGGATTGAGATCAACAGCGCGATGATCGCGACGACGACCAGCAGCTCGATCAGCGTGAACGCGCTGCGGTGACGGCGGGCGAAGGGCGTCACGGACATGAACAACTCCGGCGCTGGCGGACGAAGGAAAGGGCCTCGCGTCAGCATTGTATCGTCGCGGTCCGCCGCTTCCAGCCAGCGGCCGCTCCGCACGCGACGCTGAAGCACGCCCGCGCGGCAAACCACGAGCGCGGCACGGTCCCCCGCATGTGCAACCGCGCGGACGGTTCGCCTAATTCGCACACGGCGACCCGCTCCATGAAGCGGTTCATCGGTCGCGCGACAGCGCGGCGCGCGGCCACATGTGGTGCCTGACGCTGCGAATTCACCTTCACCGCAATGGGCCGTCTTTCTTGACTGCCTCGCGACGCCGATCTATTCTCAGTTTGCTCGAGCGTCCGCCGCGCCGCCCCATCTTCCTGCGGCGTCGGCACGGGAGCAGGGAAGAGGTTCGTCTCGTTTGCGTTGCGCCCGTCGCTCGCCGCGTTCGCACGCTGCGTGGGTCGGCCGAGAGCCCGAACGAGTCGTCCCCCGAGGCCGTCGCGTGGTTCTCTCGGTTCACCGAGATCGTCTTTCAACGATAGGAGACCCCCGATGAAGAAGCTCTGCTGTACGGGCGCGCTCGCGCTGGGCCTGGTGCTTCCGGCCCTCGCGCAACCGGTGATGGACGGCTCCGCGGCTGATGTCCTATACGGCGCCGCTCTAGCTGTTCAGGACACCCAGACCGGATTCGGCGACTCAAACATCGGTCGGCCGGACATTGCGAACGGTTCCGAACTCGACGGTGCGTTCGGCGTGGTCTACGCGGGCAAGCTCTACCTAGTGCTTGCGGGCAACTTCGAGACGAACGGCAACAAGCTGGAGCTCTTCTTCGACACCCGGCCCGGCGGTCAGAACCGCCTGCTGGCGACGAACCCGGGTACGCCGAATACCAAGCTTTTGCGTATGAGCGACGACGGCAGCGGCAACGGCCTGACCTTCCCGGCGGGCTTCGAGGCCGATTTCTGGGTCTCGGCGAACGCGTACGGTGACCCGACGGGCCTGTACGTGGACTACGCGGAGCTGTACGCGAACGCCGGCAACCCCGGCGTTCTTTATTACTGCGGCGCAGGTCTCCCGGTCTGCGGGACGGCCGGCGGCGCGCTCAGCGGCGGTGACGCCGGTGCTCCGGCGATCCTCGCGACGCTGAACAACCGCAACGTCTTCGGCGTGACTGGCGGCAACGGCAGCGACGACGGCAGCGGCGTGAAGACGGGCTTCGAGTTCGCCATCCCGTTGGCGGCGCTGGGCAACCCGACCGGCCCCATCAAGGTGATCGCCTTCATCAACGGCCAGCAGCACGACTTCATCTCGAACCAGATTCTCGGCGGCCTCGGCGGCCTGGAGCCGGGCAATCTCGGCGAGCCGCGCAACGTCGATCTCGGCGCGGTCGCCTTCGGCCTTGTGCAGCCGTTTACTGTGCCGCTCGTCTCGACGCCCGTCGGCGCCTGCTGCGTGGGCACCTCGTGCTCAATCACCACGGCGGCCGCGTGCGGCGGCGTCTACCTCGGCGACAATACGAACTGCGACGGCAACCCGTGCGACGCGACGCCGGCCGGCCGCTGCTGCATCGACGACGGCTACAGCGGCACCTGCCTGATCCTGACCGCGGCGGAGTGCGCGGCCCAGGGCGGCACCTACGGCGGCGACGGAACGACGTGCGAGGGCTGCCCGTGTCTGCTGCCGCCCAAAGGTGCTTGCTGCGTCGGCGGGACCTGCCAGATCCTCACCGAGGCGGCCTGCATCACCGCGGGCGGTGCGTACGCCGGCAACTACACCAACTGCACCGGCGGCGCGTGCGACTTCGGCGCCTGCTGCACGGAAGGCGTGTGCAGCGAGGTGTTCCGGTTCCAGTGCGCGGCCGGCGGCGGCCGGTTCGTGGGCGTGGGCCAGCCTTGCACCACGGGCCTGTGCGACGTGACGATCAGCACCCCGTACGTGGCGGGCTCGTTCAACGGCTGGTCCAACAACACGGACCTGATGACCGAGACGGCACCGGGCAGCCGCATCTGGACGCGGACGTACACCGAGCTGACCCCCGACACGCGGTACGAGTTCAAGATCACGGATGGAACGTGGAATGTGACGGTTCCGCAGGGGCCGAACAGCTGGCTGGTCACCGACGCGAACGGCGCGATCACGATTACGTACGACGCGAACTTCTACGCGGACGGCTGGCTGCCGAGCCGCGACCGCCTCGGTCTGAGCGAGTTCGAGTACGCCGTCGGCTGGACCGCTGTGGGCAACATGCTGTCCGAACTCGGCGGCTCCGACTGGAACAACGCCGACCCGGTCGGCGCGATGACCTATCAAGGCGACGGCATCTACCTCAAGCAGATCAACCTGCCCGCGGGCACCTACGACTGGAAGGGCGTCCGGACCGGGTCGTGGGATTCGATCAGCCGCGACGGCCGGAGCGTGAACACCGCCAACTGGCAGTTCACGGTGGCGGCGCCGACCGACACGGTGAAGCTGTGGATCGACGCGCAGCGCGGCCGCGGCAAGGTCGAGGTCATCGCCGCCCCGACCGGTTGCGCGGGCGACCTCAACTGCGACGGCTTCGTGAACTTCGACGACATCGACCGGTTCGTCGAGGCCCTCAGCTATCCGGGCGGCGCGGGCTGGCCGAATCCGAACTGCCCGTGGACCAACGGCGACTGCAACGGCGACAACCAGGTCAACTTCGACGACATCGATCCGTTTGTGGCGCGCATCGGGGCGACCTGCCCGTAGCGCGACCAGTTGTCACTCCGTCGGCCGGCCGTAACCCAGGTCGGCCGGCGGAGTCGTGCGGGCCGCGCCGCGCGGCGCGGTTGTGCGGAACGTGGAGTCTTCTTGGAACTCTGTGAGGAGGAGTTGGATCATGCGGAAGTTTGTGGTGGTGATGGCCGCGGCGCTGCTCTCGGCCGGCGCACTCGCGGACCCGGTGTACGTGGTTCGCGGCGAATTCAACGGCTGGGGCGGCGGCGGCGACCTGGTGCTCAATGACATGGGCGGCGGGCTGTGGTCTGCCACGGCCACGGGGCTCACCCCGGGCCAGGCGACCGAGTACAAGTGCACGACGCCGGACTGGTCGTTCAACGCGCCCGGCAGCAACGGCAAGGTCGTGGCGAACGCGTCGGGCGAGATTACGTTCCACTTTTACCCGGCGACGAGCTGGGCGGACGGCTGGAACCCCGGCGGCTGGGCCCGCGTCGGCTACATGGACCCGGGCCAGTTCGGCTGGGAGATCATGGGCTCGTTCAACGGCTGGTCGGCCCCGATCCTGTCGCTGAGCGACCTGGGCGGCGGGCTTTACGCGGGCGACATCGCCCTCAACGCCGGCTCGTATGAGTTCAAGTTCCGCAAGGCCGGCGACTGGGGCATCAGCATCGGCGACGACTTCGGCAACTCGGCGGCCAACGCCAGCTTGAACGTCGCCAACAACGGCGACCTGATCCGGTTCGAGCTCGATCTGCCGGGCGGCCGGTGGCGGACGTACGTCGTGCCGGAGCCGGCGGCCGGGGTGCTGTTGGCGCTGGGCCTCGTGCTGCGTCGCCGCTAGACGCGAGTACCCGGAGAGAGTGGAGAGGCGGAGGGCGCGGGCCCGCAAGGGCTCGCGCCCGCACTTTATGGGCGCGGCGCTCTGCGCGCGGCTGCGGCCGCCCGCGATATGCTTCCAGATGGCGGGCCCGACAGCGCTGGAATGGTACCCGTGACGACCTTTCGCGAGATTTCCATGCGACTGCGCGCGTTACTTTGCGGCGGCCTCGTGCTGGGGCTCGGCCTGGCCGCGTATGCGTCCGGCCCCGACAACGACGTCGAGTGGAACGGTCTGAGCCACGTGGACTGGGCGGACCGGACGCCGCTCTGCCCGATCGCGGGCGAGAGCTTCACGGTGGCGGTGCAATGCTACCGCTACGATCTCACCGGCGTGCGCGTGTACCTGACCGTGGGCGGCGCGCCGCAGTGGCTGGAAGGCGTCTGGGTCGCCAACCGCGGTCCGTACGACGTGTGGCAGGCGACGATCCCGGCTACGTCGCCGACGGCGCAGCTCAGCTACTACTTCGAGGTCACGGACGGCACGGATATCGATTACCTCGGGCCGGACGGCCCGTCGGACGGCCCGCCCGCCGCGGGCTGGTCGCTGAACTTCGCGACGCTGAGCCACGCGCCGCTCGGCGCGACGCTGACCAGCGACGGCGGGGCCGTGTTCAAGGTCTGGGCCCCCGGCGCGACGACCGCCGGCGTCGCGGGCCAGTTCAACGGCTGGAGCACCACGTCGCTGCCCATGAGCCCGAGCGGCGGGTTCTTCACGCGCAAGGTCGCGCCGCCGGTGAGCGCGAACCAGAAATACAAGTTCGTGTTCAACGGCAACAACTGGCGAACCGACGCCCGCGCCCGCGCGATGGACCCGGGCGACAACGGCAACAGCATTCTCGTGAACCCGCGGGCCTACGCTTGGGGCGACGGGGCTTTCCAGATGCCGGCGTTCGAGGAGCTCGTGATTTATGAGCTGCACGTCGGCACGTTCTCCGGGCGCAACGACGGGCTGAACCGCGCCGGCCGGTTCCGCGACATCGTGGACCGGCACTTGGACCACCTGCTCTACCTCGGCGTGAACGCCGTGCAGCTCATGCCGGTGACCGAGTTCGATTATCACGAGTCGTGGGGCTACAACCCGATCCTGCAATTCGGCCCCGAGAACGCCTACGGCAGTCCGGCCGACCTGCGGTACACGATCGACCGACTGCACCAGCACGGGATCGCGGTCCTGCTCGACGTCGTCTTCAACCACTTCTCGCCCACCGGCAACTTCCTGTGGAACTACGACGGGACGCAGATCTACTTCGACACGCCGGCGGTCGGTACGCCGTGGGGCTCGCAGGCCGACTTCGACCGCGGGGAGGTCGCCGACTACTTCGTCGATGCGACGCTGCTGTGGCTGGAGGAGTACCGCGTCGACGGTTTCCGCATGGACGCCACGCGCTACATGCGCGACAACGACATCTTCCCCGGCGGGCAGCCGTCCGGCTGGGCGCTGATGCAGCGGATCAACAACGCAATCGACCGCCGCAAGGGGCAGGCGATCTCCATCGCCGAGGAGCTGCCGAACGAGCCGATGATCACGACGCCCACCGCCTGGGGCGGCGCCGGCTTCGACAGCCAGTGGCACGACCAATGGAACGACGACGTGCGCCAGGAGGTCTTCGACGCCGCCTACGGTGACCCGGAGATGTGGAAGATCGCCAACGCGATCCACGCGCCGGGCTACCCGAACAAGACGCACCTGGTCCGCTACGTCGAGGGCCACGACGAGGCCGCCTACGGCCGGCTGGCCGTCGCGATCGACAGCAGCAACCCGTACAGCAAGTGGGCGCAGGGTCGCTCCAAGCTGGCCCAGGGGCTCACGATCCTCGCGCCGGGAATCCCGATGTTCCTCCAGGGCGGCGAGTGGCTCGAGGACACCCCGTTCGGCAGCGCGGCAGGCAACCGCATCGACTGGTCCAAGGCCGTCGCGCGGGCCCCGATCGTGCAGTTCTTCCGCGACGTGATCCACGTCCGCCGCACCAACTGCGGCTTCCGCTCCAACGCAGGCTGCGAGGTCCATCACGTCGACGACTTCAACAACATCCTCGCGTTTCATCGCTGGTGCGACTCGGGCAACGACCTGGTCGTCGTGGCCAGCCTGCGAAACAGCGACATCGGCAACTACCGCGTCGGCTTCCCGCAGGGCGGCGTCTGGTACGAGATCCTCAACAGCCAGGCCCTCGACTACCTCGGCAACGGCTCGGGCAACGCCGGGCAGGTGACGGCCGTGGTCGTGCCGTACGACGGGATGCCGTACTCGGCCGCGCTGACGGTGCCGGAGATGGGGCTGCTGGTGTTCCGGCACAACGAGCCGCCGCCCCGGCCGGGCGACCTGAACTGCGACGGCGCGGTGAACTTCGATGATATCGACCCGTTCGTGCTGGCCCTGAGCGGGCCGGAGGGCTACGGCGCGGCGTACCCGCAGTGCCGCTGGCTCAACGCCGACTGCAACGGCGACGGCGTTGTGAGTTTCGACGACATCGACGCGTTCGTGGCGCTGATCGGAAGTTGAGGAAGAAGGCACGAAGCCAAGACGCGACGGACGGAGGGACTGGGCACGAAGGGATTGAGGGACTGAGGGATGGAGGGATTGAGGGGGTGGCCCCGCCCGACCGCGCCCGCCGAGTCCTACGCAACAATCGGCGATGTTCGCGCGCCTGTGGCGGCCGACCCCCGCGTCGGCCGTTTCTTTGGACCTGTGGCAACCAGGTTGCGTGTCGGCAGATCATCCGCACACGAAGCGCCGGCGAGCGCTCATGCCGCCCCGACCGCGCCGCGCTCTCTGTGACTTGCTATTCGCCACTCGCCATTCGCTACTCGCAACTCGTTATTCGCCACTCGCAACTCGTCACGCGCTCCTCGCACCCCCCGTGTCCGCCGCCTACCCGCTGAACCTCTCCCAGTGCAACACTTCCTGGAGCGCCCGCTTCGGCGGTGACGGCGTCTCCGCCGCCTGCCCGATCGCGATCAGCGACACGAGCTTGTACGCCTCCGGCGCCCCCAGCAGCTTCACCACCGCCGGCGCGTACGCCTTCTTGTCGCCCGCGATCCAGCACGAGGCCAGCCCCAGCGCCGTCGCCGCCAGCAGCATCTGCGTCGTCGCGGCCGAGCCGTCCTCCAGGTAGTACACGCAGTCGCGGCACAGCACGGCGATGCATGCATCCGCGTCCGTCAGGAACCTGCCGTGCTCGGTCAGGTGCGCGAGCTGCCGCAGCTTGGTCGACTCGGTTACGACGACGAACTCCCACGGCTGCTCATTCCGCGCCGTGGGGGCCAGCCGGCCCATGTTGACGATCTGGGAGAGCTGCTCGCGGGTCGTGTGGCCGGGGCGGTACTTCCGCACGCTGCGGCGCTTGGACATCACCTCGAACGCGTCCATGTCAGTCCTCGTCGGTGAGATGAGCGGCCCGACGGCCGGCGCTCGGATTTTACCACGTCAACGGATCCGGTGGCTAGAATCGTTCAAAACGTTCAGGGCGTCGCCGGCCGAGACGCGCTCGGCCCGCAACGCCAGACTGGGAGGTCCGTATGCGTCTTGTTTCGCTGGTTTCCGGGTTTTTGGCGACGGTGATGGGGGTCGGCGCCTGCGCCACGTCGTCGAATCGGCCGCCGGGTGCCGCGCGGGTCGCGGACTCGGCTTCGGGCGCTACGGTTGAGGCCGCGGACGAAGCGGAGACCCAGCCGCCGCCGCTCATGGTCTCCGAGGCGGACCTGCCGCGCGGCTTCCCGAAGGCGGGCCCGATTGGCACGGTCGTAATCAAGGAGTACCCGGCGTATCGACTGGCCCGCGTGACGAGCGACCGCGGCGGCGCGAATGCGCTGTTCAATCCGCTTTTCCGGCACATTCAGCGGAACGACATCCCGATGACCGCGCCGGTCGAGATGACGTATGCGACGCCGGACGCCGGCGCCCGCCGGAGCGGCACGACTTCGATGGCGTTCCTGTACCAGGCGCCGGATGTGGGACGGACTGGCCCGGACGCGGCCGATCCGCGGGTCGTGGTGGAGGACGTGCCGCCGATGACGGTGCTGTCGGTGGCGCTCCGCGGCGACTACACCCCCGCGAACTTCGACCGCGGCCTCGCGCAGCTCGAAACGTGGCTCTCGGAGAACCCGGGCCGGGTCCGCGTGGTCGGAGCACCGCGCTACCTCGCGTACAACAGTCCGTTCGTGCCGTGGTTCCTCAAGGTGGGCGAGGTGCAGTACCCGGTCGAACGGCTCGACCGCGTGGCCCGGCCGTGACCCCGGCGCGAGCATCTTTGCCGGGAGGCGGAGACGACCGCGGGCGTCTTCACAGGTACTGGGCCGCGAAGCGCAAACGCTCGATGAGCTGGTACGAGCCGCCGCCCTCATGGTTGTTGTATTCGTACACCCGGATCGCCTTCGGCGCGGTGATCCGGTTGTACGCCGCGTAAACCGTGCTGGGCGGGCACGTCTGGTCCATGAGTGCCACCGAAAAGAGCGTTCTGGCCCGCACGCGCGGCGCAAAGTGGACGCCATCGAAGTAGGCGAGCGTGCGGAACACGTCGTCGACCCGCGCGCGGTGGCACGCCAGGTACCGCGTGAGTTCTACATACGGCAGCGTGTCCGCCAGCTCCAGCGCGCGGCGGTAATGGCAAAGGAACGGCACGTCCGCCGCCAGCAGCCGTACGCGGTCCGCGGCCAGCGCGGCCGTCGCCAGCGCGATCCCGCCGCCCTGGCTGCCGCCCATCACGCCGAGGCGGGCCGGATCGACGCGGGGGTGGGCCGCAGCCGCCGCCAGGGCCCGCACGGCGTCGGTGAAGACGCGGCGGTAGTAGTAACTTTCGGGCGACTCGATCCCGCGGGTCATGAAGCCGGGGTGCTGTGGGCCGCCGCCGAACGGGTCCGGCGTGTCCCCGGGTGACCACGTCGCGCCCTGGCCGCGGGTGTCCATCACGAAATGCGCGAACCCGGCGGCCGCGGGCGCGAGGTGGTCCACGGGCAAGCCGCGCCCGCCGCCGTAGCCCACGTACGAAACGAGGCAGGGCCGGCGGCCGGCGGCGCCGGCCGGCAGGATGAGCCACGCCCGGATCGGATCACCGCCCCAACCGCGGTAGGTCACGTCGCAGACATCGACCCCGCGGTAGATCGGATCGGCCACGGCATCGAAACGGGCGTCCAGCGGATTCGCAGCCGCCTCGGCCAGCGTGCGCTGCCAGAACGCGTCGAAGTCGGAGGGCTCGGCGACGTCCGGATGATAGCTTTCGAGCTGGGGACGCGGGTAGTCGAACAGCGGCATCCGAGGACCTCCTGAGCTTGGCGGGGGAGCGACGGCTTCGCTGCGCGGCGGCGCATCGGGCGTCGGTCACGTCGCTGCGACGCCGTCCGTGGAACGCACCTATTCGGGCGGCAGCAGCACGTACGCGACCCCGCCGGTCGCCTTCCACCAGGCCTCTTCGAGTCCTGCGCGCGGATACCACACGCAGCCCTTTTCCGGCGTCGAGGCGGCCGGATCGTTGACTTCCACGTTGCCCGCCGCGTCGAAGCCGGTCAGCACGATCAGGTGCCCGTCGGTGGCCGGGTACGGGGAGTTCAGCAGGATCCCGGGCTGGGCGAACCGGATCGAGAGGATCAGCGGGCGTCCGTCGGCGATGGAGCGCTCCACGTCGGCCCAGTTGGTGAAGCGGGCGAGGTACCCCGGCACGCCGAAGCTGTACGCGGCCTGCACGTTGCGCGGCCAGTTCCCGTAGATACCGTGGTGCGGGTCCAGGCAAGCGCGGGCGACCTCGAGGGTGTCGCGATCGACGCCGTAGTACGCCATGACCATCGCGACGGACGTCGGGCTACAGATCTTCCCGGAGAGGTCGGGCTGATCGGTCTTCTGCGTGCGGAACGGGACCGGCAGGCGGCGCTGCCAGGCGGGCGGCTGGAGCGGCCGGGCCGCCGCCGGCGCGTCAGCCGGGCCGCCGGTTTTCAGGTCGCTCAGACACAGCGTGACGCGGCGCAGGTGCAGCACGCCGGGCGCGCCGGCGGTTGTCGCCCGCACCCGATATTGCACGCGATCGAACAGCGTGTCGGAGCGGAAGTAGTCGATGTCCACACGGCCGCGCTCGAAACGCACGACGCGCTCGCCCGCCGGCGGCGTGCCCCAGTCGCCCATGTACAGCCAGGGCGACCAGGCGTTTTCGCTGGAGCGGCCCACGCGGATTTCCAGCGTGAAGCCCGCGTCCGGCGGCGTTCCGATGTTCCACGACGCCAGCACCTCGTGGAACGCGATGCCCGGCGCCAGGATGGGCGACTCGTACTCCGTGACGCCCGCGGGACCGACCGGCAGGAGCGCCCCGCGGCCGTGCTCCGCCGGCGTCAGCCCCGGAAAGTCCGCCGCGGCTTCGTGCCGGATCAGGCGGTGGCGGTAGGCGGCGGGGGGAATGGCACCGCAGAGCAGGTCGTCCACCGCGGCGGCCATCTGCTCGAGGTACTCCTCGCCGCGGGGGTGGTGCGTCATGCCGGCGAGGAGGTAGACGCGCTCGCCGTGCTGCACGCGGGCGGTGTCGAGGTGCCAGTCCTCCCACGTACCGCTCTTGCGCAGCAGCGTCGCGCCGCGCGGCGCCAGCGCCCGCACGAAACTCGTGTCGTGGTGTGCGAGCTGCGGCGCGGCGAAGATCTCCTTCATCTTCAGGCTGGCGGGGCCGCTGACGAGCCGGCCCTGCTCGAGCATGAGGTAGTAGCGCAGACACTGCCGCACGGTCGCCGCGTGCGAGTGGTCGTGCAGCGGATCGCCGGTGCGGGGCGCGTCAATCCCGTAGTGCTTGCCGCACCACAGCCCGCCGCCGCGGGCCTGGTCGTAGAGCTTGTAGCGCGACCCGGTGAGGAGCGCCTGAATCTTGTCCAGACCGACGAGCCGGCTGTACTTGGCCGCCAGCTCGTTGTCGGAGTGCTTGATCATGAGCTCGAGCTCGCGCTGCGTCGGCGGGTCGAGCGCGCGGGCGGCCTCCGGGTGCGTCTCGAAGTAGGCCAGCAGAATCGCGATCTTCGGCACGCTCGCGCCGTAGAACTCCTCGTCCGGCCGGACGGCCGCGAAGCGCCGCGTGGCAAGGTCCAGCACGCCGAACGCGCGGTCGGCGTCGGGAATCCCGAGGTCGTCGCCCAGCCGGCGGTCCGCCAGCTCGAGCTCGCGCTGCAGTTCGGCGTCGACGGGCGTGTCCGGTGTCAGGCGGTACGCTTGCAGGTTCATCGCGGTAACCCAGTCCTGGGTGTGCAGCGGACGGATGGCATCGCCGCCCAGCGGAGACGCCCGCACGGCAGCGGTGAGCGCGGCCTCGCTGACGTCCGTGGCGGCCCCGGGCGCGGCGGGCGCGGCGGCCAGCCGCGCCTCGGCGTCCGGCCGCAGCCGCAGGAACTTGACACCGACGCAGCGCCGGTCGCCGGCCAGGTACTCCAGCAGCGGCTGTTCGCGGACGGCCGGCTCGGCCGAGTGCAGGAAGTTCACCGTGCCGTCCGACGCGTGGGTGACGAGGCCGGTGTGGCCGACCCACTGCGACTCGGACGAGCCGCGGACGATGTTGACCAGGTCGGCGTCGCGCAGCTCGGCGAGGATGTCGGGCACGCGCTCCTTCGGGATGTAGTGGTCGGCCAGCGTCTCGTCGGGGATGTCCTGCCCGAGGCCGAACTTCGCCAGGAAGGCCGCCCGCCGGATCACCGCGTGCAGCGGCACGGCGACCCGGCCGCCGCCGAGCTGCGTCGTCAGGTCCTCGAACAGGAACGCGTTGCTGCGATTCCAGTCCGCCTCGGTGTAGTGGTTGCGCGTCACCATGCCCACGACGCCGTCGCGGTAGCGGAGCCGCTGGAGAACGCGGAGGTACGACCACCAGTCGCTCGCCAGCGCGGCGGCGTAGGTGTGCTCGCAGAACGTCACGCAGTCGCTCCGCGCCAGGCAATAGAGCGGGTCCGCGTCGTAGATCTCGTACGGGTATTCGCCGAGCAGGTAGATCTCGTACGGCTGGCCGAGATTCTGCCGCGCGAGCCGCACCACGCGCTGCGCCGGGTCCGGCGTCTGCGCCCGAACGTACGGCAGGTACTGCCCGAGTTCGGCTTCGCTGAACGTGTACAGCGGCCGGTCGGCCAGCGCGGCGGCCTCCGGCGGTGCGGCGGGGGGCGGCACCGGCGGCGGCGTGCGGCAGTTCCACAGGCCGGTCGCGGCGGCCAGCAGGGCCGCGGCGCCGGCGACGCGTTGCAGTTTCGACATGCGGCGCTCCGTCCGACGGATCGGGGGCCCGGATCGGGCCGGGCCACATCTTACGCGGTTGCCGCGGTTGTGCCACGGCCGGCGTCGCCGCGCTTGGCAGTTGCGCCGGGGGTTCCTACACTGGTTCCGCAGTCGCCCAGGCCGCGCGGGGCCGCCGGATCGGCTGCGGAGGCGTGCATGAGCGTCCGGCACCTCGACTCGCTCTTCCATCCGAGCTCGGTCGCGGTCATCGGCGCATCGATCCAGCCGCTCAGCGTCGGCGGGATGGTGATGCGGAACCTGCTGCGCGGCGGGTTTTCCGGGCCCATCATGCCGGTGAACCCGAAGTATCAGGCCATCGCGGGCGTGCTGTCGTACCCGGACGTCGCGCACCTGCCCGTGGTGCCCGATCTGGCGGTGATCGCAACACCGCCGTCGACGGTGCCGGGACTGATCGACGAGCTGGGACGGCGCGGCACGCGCACCGCGATCGTCATCACGGCCGGCCTGTCGCTCTATCGCACGGACGACGGGCGGCCGATCCAGGAAGCGATGCTCGCGGCGGCCAGGCCGTACCTGCTGCGCATCCTCGGGCCGAACACGGTCGGGCTGCTGGTGCCGGGGATCGGGCTGAACGCCACGTTCGCGCACGCGGACCTGTCCCCGGGATCGCTGGCGTTCGTGTCGCAATCGGGCGGGTTCTGCACGGCGACGCTGGACTGGGCGCGGGCCAAGGGGATCGGCTTCTCGCACTTCGTCTCGCTGGGCGACAGCGCCGACGTGGATTTCGGCGACGTGCTCGATTACCTGGGCAGCGCCCCGGAGACGACCGCGATCCTGTTGTACATGGAGTCGATCGGAGCGGACGAGGCCCGCAAGTTCATGTCGGCGGCGCGGGCCGCCGCGCGCAACAAGCCGGTTATCGCGATCAAGGCCGGGCGCATGGCGGAGGGGGCGCGGGCCGCGGCCTCGCACACCGGGGCACTGGCCGGGTCCGACCAGGTGTACGACGCGGCGCTGCGGCGGGCGGGCATCCTGCGCGTGTACGACCTGGACGAGCTGTTCGACGCCGCCGAGACGCTGGCGCGGGCTCGGCCGCTGAAGGGCGACCGGCTGGCGATTCTCACGAACGGCGGCGGGCCGGGCGTCATCGCGACGGATGCACTGGTCGCGGGCGGCGGACAGCTCGCGGAGTTCAGCCCCGAGACGATGCAACGCCTCGACGCGCTGCTGCCGCCCACCTGGTCGCGCGGGAATCCCGTGGACATGATCGGCGACGCCGACGGCGAGCGCTATGTGCACACGCTGCGGATTCTCCTCGATGATCCGGGCGTCGATGCCATTCTCGTGATGAACGCCCCCAGCGCGCTGGCCCCCAGCGAGGCCGCGGCGCGGGCGATCATCGAGACCGCGCACCAGGCGGATCGGCCCATCCTGACGAGCTGGCTCGGCGGCGAGTCGGCCGGCCGGGCGCGCCGCATCTTCGCCCAGGCCAACATTCCCACGTACGACACGCCCGAGGCGGCCGTGCGGGCGTTCCTGCACATCGTCCGGTACCAGCGCAACCAGGAGATCCTGACGCAGACGCCGCCGTCCGCGCCGACCGACTTCACGCCCTCGCCCGGCGCGGCCCGCGCGATCGTCGAGTGCGTGCTCGAGGAAGGCCGCGAGCTGCTGACCGAGCCCGAGGCCAAGAGCGTGCTCGCGGCCTACGGCATCCCCGTGGTCGAAACGCGCGTCGCGCAGACGCCGCTCGAGGCCGCGCAGGTGTCCGAGCAGATCGGCTTCCCCGTCGCGCTGAAGATCCTCTCGCCCGACATCACGCACAAGTCGGACGTCGGCGGCGTCGCGCTGGGACTGGATGCGTCCGACGACGTTTGGTCCGCGGCCGTCACGATGGAGGCCCGCATCAGCAAGCGGTTCCCGACCGCCCAGCTGCAGGGCTTCACCGTGCAGAAAATGGTCCAGCGACCGCACGCGCACGAGCTGATCATCGGACTGACGACGGATCCGATCTTCGGGCCGGTGATCCTGTTCGGGCGGGGCGGCACGGCCGTGGAAGTCGTCGCGGACAGCTCAATGGCGCTGCCGCCGCTGAACATGAGCCTGGCGCGTTACCTGATCCAGCGGACGCAGGTGTACAAGCTGCTGAAGGGCTACCGGGACCGCGCGCCGGCCGATCTCGACGCCGTCTGCCTGGCGCTGATCCAGGTCTCGCAGCTCATCGTGGACCGGCCGGAGATCATCGAGCTGGACATCAACCCGCTGCTGGCCGACGCGCACGGCGTCATCGCGCTCGACGCCCGCATCCGCGTGGGCGTGCCGCGCATCTCCGGTCCGAAGCGGCTGGCGATCCGCCCGTACCCGCGCGAGCTGGAGGAGACGCTCACGCTCAAGGACGGGCGGCAGGTGCTGGTGCGACCGATCCGGCCGGAGGACGGGCCCGCGCACCGGGCGTTCGTGGCCCGCCTGACGCCGGAGGACCTGCGTTTTCGATTCCTCGGCGTGACGCGCGAGGTGCCGCCGTCGGAGATGGCGCGGCTCACGCAGATCGACTACGACCGGGAGATGGCGTTCATCGCGACGGCGCCGAACGAGCACGGTGTGGAGGAGACGCTGGCGGTCGTGCGCACCGTGAGCGACCCCGACAACGTGCGGGCCGACTTCGCCGTGATGACCCGTTCGGACCTCAAGGGCCACGGCCTCGGGACGGCGCTCATGAAGAAGATGATCGCCTACTGCCGCAGCCGCGGCATCAAGGAGATCGTCGGGCAGGTGCTGGCCGACAACCAGGCCATGCTGCGACTGACGCGGCAACTCGGCTTCACCGTGACGCCGCTGCCGGACGGCAATCGCGTCGAGGTGAAGCTCACGCTCTGAGGCCCGCGGCGGCGCGGTTGAGAGCCCATGCGCATCGTTTTCTTCGGCACCGGTGACTTCGCCGTTCCGGCCCTGCGGGCCGCGCAGGCCGCCGGACACGTCATCCGCGCCGCCGTCAGCCAGCCCGACCGCCCGGCCGGTCGCGGCCGCGCCGTCCGCCCCACGCCCGTGCGCGCCGCGGCCACGGAACTCGGGATCCCGCACATCCAAACCGCGGATGTCAACGCGCTGGATCTCGCGGCGGTGCTCGGCGACGCGGAACTGGGCGTGGTCGCCGCGTTCGGGCAGAAGCTCGGCCCGGCGCTGCTGGCGGCGCTGCCCCGCGGCTGCATCAACATTCACGGCTCGCTGCTGCCGCGCTACCGGGGCGCGGCTCCGTACCAGTGGGCGCTGATCAACGGCGACGCCGAGACCGGCGTCACGATCTTCCAGCTCAACGAGCGCTGGGATGCGGGCGCGATCTGGAGCCGACGCGCGACGCCGATCCGCGACGACGAAACCGCCGATGAGCTACACGACCGCCTGGCCGTGCTCGGCGCCGGCCTGCTGATCGATACGCTGCCGCTGATCGCAGACGGTCGCACGCAGCCGGAGCCCCAGTCTGCCACCGGTGCCGCCCGGGCCCCCAAGCTCACCAAGGCCGACGGCATCGTGGACTGGTCGCAGCCGGCCCGTCGAGTCGTACGCCGCATTCATGGGCTCTGGTCGTGGCCCGCGGCCGCGTGCCTGTTCCGGTCGCGCACCGGACGTGAGGAGCGAATCCTGCTCGCGCGGGCCGAGGTCGCCGACGAGAACGGCGCGCCGACGCCGGAGCAGCCGCCCGGCGCGCTTCTGGCCGACGGCACCGTCCAAGCCGGGCTGGGGCGCGTGCGGCTGCGCGAGGTCGTGCCCGCCGGCGGGAAGCGCATGGACTTCCGCGCGTACGCCAACGGCCGGCGGATCGCGCCCGGCGATCGGCTCCTGCCGGTTACGCAGCCGTGAGCCGCGCCGGATCGCCGCCGGCGGACGGTCGCACCGCCGCGGCGCAGGCCGTGGCGGCGGCCCTGACCGGGCGGGGGTTCGCCGGGGCGCAGCTCGCCGCACACCGGGAGCGGCTCGCGCCGCGCGAGGCGGCGCTGGCGCTCGAGCTTGCGCAAGGGGCCCTGCGGCACCTGCTGACGATCGAACACGTCCTGGCGCGCACCGCCGAGTACGAGCGCCGCCGGACGCCGGCCTCCGTGCGCGCCGTCCTGGCGACGGCCGCGTATCAGGTCATCTGGCTCGACCGCGTGCCCGTGTTTGCAGCCGTGGATGCGGCCGTGGACACCGCGCGGGCGGTGGCGGGCGGTCGGGCGCCGGCGATGGTCAACGCGGTGCTGCGGCGGCTGGCCGGAGCGGTCGCGGAACGCCGCGCGCCCTGGACGCGCCTCGATCCGCGGCAGGTGCGCGTGAGCTGGGACCGCGCGTGCGTTTTCGAGCGGCCGGTGCTGCCGCCGGGCGAAGCGGGGCCGGCGCATCTGGCCGCGGCGACCGGCGAGCGGCGGGCGCGTTTCGCGACGCTGGTGGAGCGCTGGGGCGTGGACACGGCCGAGGCCGTGGCCTGGGCCTCGCAGGCGCCGCCGCCGCTGGTGTTGCGGCGGAATCCGCTGCGGACGACGGCGGAGGCGTTTGCGTCAGAGGTGCAGACGCTCGCGGGGGAGGCGGTCGAGTTCGTCGCGGACGCGGCGGTCCTGCCGGCGGGGCTGCCCGTGCTGGAGAGCACGCTGTTTACCGAAGGGCGGGCATACGTACAGGATCACACGGCACATGCCGCAGCGCTGGCGGTTCAGGCGCAGCCCGGCGAGCGCATCCTCGACGTTTGCGCCGCGCCGGGCGGCAAGACGGCAACGCTGGCCGGCGCGCTGGCCGACCGCGGGACGATCGTGGCGTGCGACAGCGACGGGGCGCGGCTGGAGCGCGTCCGCGCGAACATCGCCCGGCTCGGGCTGCGATGCGTCGAGGTGCGGCTCGTGCCCGCGCGGGGCGGCGGCCTGCCCGCGGAGCCGCCCTTCGACGCCGTGCTCGTGGACGTGCCGTGCTCCAATACGGGCGTGCTCGCGCGGCGGCCGGAAGCTCGGCTGGGGTTCACGCCGCAGAAAGTCGCCTCGCTGGTCGCGGTGCAACGGAGGCTGCTCGCGGAGGCGGCAGCATGCGTGCGGCCGGGCGGACGGCTCGTGTACAGCACATGCAGCCTGGAACCGGAGGAGAACGACGAGGTGGTGGCGGCGGTTCTGGCCGGGTCGCCCGGCTGGCGGCTGGACGCGGCGGCCACGACGCTGCCGGCGTGGGGCCTGAGGCTGGCGGACTGGCGGGACGGGGGGTACTGGGCGCGGCTGATCCGAGGTTAGGCTCCTGCGTAGTGCGACTTTGAATCAGCCGACCACCGGCGGGCTGGCGGACTTCCTGCCGCAGTTACCGGCCGCCGTTTTCCGTTGATTTGCTTGCCCCGCCGTGCAACAATGGAAACGAACAGGCCGTTTTTATGGAGATGGGCTATGAAGCGAGCGTGTGCGCGGGCGCTTGTTGCGCAAGCTGTTTCTTCGTTATCCCTTATGATCGCGACCGCTTCCGCGGCGGAGGTCATCGTCAAGAACGATTCGTTCGTCGACGGCGGTGCGGTCAACGTGCAGGCGGGCTTTGTTGATCGCGAGTTGGCCGCCGCGTGGCTCACCTCGCCGTGCAACGGCACCATCGTCGGCATCCAGGTGTTCTGGGGCGCGATGGGCGACGGGCTGCCCTCGATTGAGGACAGCATCACGATCTACCGCGCGGGGACGTTCCCGAACCCCGACACGAGCTTTGGCGGTACGCTGGCGGTGCTCGAGGCCCCGGCGCTGACGCCGGGATTCATGAACGAGTATCGCTACCTGGACGAGAACAATACCGTGCCGATCAACGTGCCGGTGACGGCGGGGCAGACGTTCGTCGTTGCGTTCAAGTTCTTCAACCCGCCGGCCGAGCGGGGCGGCAGCATCTGCACGGACGTGAACGGCTGCCAGAGTGGCAAGAACGGGCTGTACGCCATTCCGCCGGGGTTGTGGTTCAACGCGTGTGCCCTGGGCGTGTCGGGCGACTTCGTGATCCGGGCGATCGTTGATTGTCAGGCCGCGACCGGAGCCTGCTGCAAGCCGGACGGGACCTGCGCGACGTTGACCGCGGCCCAATGCAGCCAGATCGGCGGCACCTATCAGGGCGACAACGTGAGCTGCGGCTCGGTTAGTTGCCCGCAGCCGACCGGCGCCTGTTGCTTCGCGGCGACGCAGGGGTGTCTGAACCTGACCCAGGCGCAGTGCCAGACCGCGGGCGGCACATGGGCCGGTGCGGGGACGAGCTGCGCCACGTACGTGTGCTTCCCGAAAGGTGCGTGCTGCCTGCCGAACGGAACGTGCATTGACAACGTGAGCCCGGAGCAGTGCGCGGCCCAGGGCGGCACGTTCAAGGGCAACGGCACGACGTGCGGCACGGTCTCGTGTCCGCCGCCGACCGGCGCGTGCTGCTTCGGCACCGGCGGGTGTCTGTTGCTCGTGCAGGCCGACTGCCACATCGCGGGCGGCTCCTGGAAGGGGGCCGGGACGAACTGCGCCGACGGCAATCAGAACGGCGCGCCCGACGCGTGCGAGTCCAACGTACGGCCGGGCGACCTGAACTGCGACGGCGTCGTCAACTTCGACGACATCGACCCGTTCGTCGTGGCGCTGTCAGGGCAGGCCGCGTACGAGGCGGCGTATCCCGGGTGCCGGTGGCTGAACGCCGACTGCAACAACGACGGCCAGGTGAACTTCGACGACATCGACGCGTTTGTGAGCGTGCTCGCCGGCGGGTGACGCGGCGAGCGGGGCCGCGGGAGCATCGAATCGCCAAGTCGCGCGCGGGTCGAAAAGTACGGTCCGCACCCCAACTGGATGGCGTGTCCGGAAGACGTCCGGCGCGGGGGTGGGACGCCCCGCGCGAGGCCGCGCGCCCTGTCTCATCCGGCCGGTCGCCGGGGACGAGAAACAGTGGAGCACGCGGCGCGCCTCCGGACGGTACACTCCCCGCCATGCCGCCCGGCTGCATGCGTTCGGCACTGCTGCCTCGCGAATTCTACGACCGCGATCCGGTCCGGGTGGCGCGCGCGCTGCTCGGCTGCCTCCTGCTGCGCCGCGCGCGCGCGGGCCTGGCCGGCGGACGGATCGTCGAGACCGAAGCGTACCTCGCCGACGGCGACCCGGCTTGTCACGCCAGCCGCGGTCGGACGCGGAAGAACGCGAGCATGTTCGGCCGCCCGGGGACGGCGTACGTGTACGCGATCCACTCGCGCTGGTGCTTCAACGTGGTGACGGAGCCGGAGGGGCGGGCGAGCGCGGTGCTGGTGCGGGCGATCGAGCCGCTGGCGGGGCTGCCGCTCATGCAGGCCCGCCGCGCGGCGCGGCAGGCGGGGCGAGACGACGCGGCACTTCCGGCCCGCGACCTGGCGCGGGGCCCGGCCCGGCTGTGCGAGGCGCTGGCGATCGACCGGCGACTGGACGGCTGGGACCTGACGCGCGGCACACGGCTCTGGATCTCGGCCGACGACGGTCCCCGTCCCGCCGCAATCGCAACGAGTGCGCGCATCGGCGTCACGTCCGGGGGCGAGCTGCCGCTGCGGTTCTACTGGGCGGGCAGCCCGTTCGTCAGCCGCTGATGCCGTGACTCACCAGCCGGGCAGCGGAGAAATCAGCCGGTACTGGTAGTCCGGGTCGTAAAAGCGATTCCACCATGCCTTCGGGTCGCTCGGCGAGTTGCCCGAGCACGACTTCCAGCCCAGGCCGCGGCTGTCCTTGGCGGTGTCCGTGAGCACATGGCCGGCGTGCCCGTCCAGGAAGAGGAACGTGTGCTTGTTCCACTGGCGGTGCCAGCCGCGGCGCGGAAAGCGCAGCCACATGGCCGAGTCGAACGGGTCTTCGTAGAGCATGATGAACGTGGTCTGGTCGCGCTTGCGCTGCATCCTCAGGAACGCGTTGGCCCGGTGCTGCCAGCGCGGCCGGCTGCCGTCGGAGAACTTGAGGATCGCCCAGTTGTAGGCGAAGTGGTAGTTCAGGTCGTAGCTCGTGCCCGTCTCGTAGTGCAGCGGCTTGACGCTGAACGGATCCTCGGCGTTGCTGTTGTTCCAGAAGCCGCCCGTATCCGACGGACACTGGTAGACCGGCATCTTCCGCACCACTTCGAACTGCGGGTCCGTGGGCGGCGGGTCCCAGTTCGGCAGGTCGGGATAAATGTACGGGTTGAACGGCCGACCGCGGGGCGTGTTCCGATAAGCCGGGTCGGTGTAGCCCCACCACGGGCTGCGCCCCGGGTGCCCGCCGTAGTAGAACCCATGCAGGTAGTTGAAGTTGTTGTGCCGTTCGAACGGGAACCAGTCGTTGTTGTCCATGAAGTAGCCGTTCATGGCCAGGCCGATCTGGCGCAGGTTCGAAAGGCAGACGACGATCCGGGACTGCTCCTTCGCCCGCGACAGATTGGGCAGCAGGATCGAGATCAGCAGCGCGATGATCGCGACCACCACGAGCAGCTCGATCAACGTGAACCCGACGAAGCCGTTCCGATTGTGTGTGTGCGCACACCGGTTGTAGGTTTGCCTTCGCATCGCCAGTCCAGCCAAAAGAGAGCCGAACACGCTGCCACGACGTGTTGCCCCGATTCTAACGACCGGCATCCAGCGGGGGAAGTTTTTTTCAAAACGAGCAAGGCCATCCGCGCTCGTCGGAACGCGCCGGTCCGGGTCGGTCCGGCCCCTCAGTCGCCAATGGCCACGCTGTACAGCCCGAACGGCCGGTGCGACCAGGACAGCCGGCCCGGCTCGCTTCGGACGTCCGGGGGCACAACGGCCGGGTCCTCCCGCTCCAGGATGTTGACAAACCGCCCCACGCCGAGCGCGGGGTCCCAGCGCAGCGCGGTCGGTCCCCGCTGGCCCCAGATCTCATGCAGCCGGACGATCAGGCGACCGTCGTCTTCGGCCTTCTTGACGGTGTCGAGCACCAGGTTCGGCTGCTCGCAAGTCAGCCCGGACCACTCCGGTCCGCGCGGGCCCGCCTGCCGGTCCGCCGGAACCAGCCGGAGCGGGACGTTCAGGGCGTATCCGGCCTGCACCACGCCGCCGACGCGCAGGTCGCCGGGGTGCGGGAGCAGGCTGTACGTGAACGTGTGCGTGCCCCGGTCGGCCTTCGGGTCGGGGCTGGTCGGCGACCGCAGCAGGCTGAGCCCCAGTATGTGACCGTGGCAACTGTACCCGTACTTGCAGTCGGTCAGCAGCGCGGCGCCGTAGTCCGGCTCGCTCAGGTCGCACCAGTGGTGCCCGCAACACTCGAACCGGGCGACATCCCAGCTCGTGTTCCGGTGCGTCGGGCGCTGGAGGTGCCCGAACTGCGTGTGATATGTGGCCCACGGGCTGCGCAGCTCCAACGGAAAAAGCACCCGCAGCAGCTCATGATCCGCGTGCCAGTCGACCCACGTCTCGAAGTCCAGCCGCGGGCCGGCGCACATCAACCGCACGTACTGCACGAGTCGCGAGTGGCCGTCGAGGTCGCGCTCGATCCGCAGCGCCGCCCGCAGCGGACCGCTTTCGACCACCCGGATCGAGGCCGGCGTGGTTATCGGTCGGGCCTTCTCCAGGTAGAACACGTCGATATCCCACGCATCCCAGTAGATCGGGCGATCTTCGTACAGGACGAGCTGGTTGGCGGGCTCACCGCTCCGCGTGACCGTGCGACCGGTCCGCTTGTCGAGCAGCCGCGCCAGGCGACCCGCGGCGTCGAACTCGGCCCGGATCCAGGTGTTTTCCAGCGCGGTGCCGTCGGCCCGGGCGGGCTCGGCCCCGGGCGATCCGAGGGCGGGGTCGGCGGCGTCGAAGACCCGGTGCCCCAGCGGCGGCACGTCCGCCCCCAGGTGGACCAGCCGCGTGGGACGGCCGTCGAGCGTCTCGCCCGCCTGCGCGGCAGCCGCCGATACGCCGTCGGGCAGCGCGACGACCTCGCGCCGCGGCCAGCCGAGCGTGTTGACCGCGACGAGCGGGGTGCGGGCAGCGGAGGTGTCGGCCGCGGCGGCCCAGGCGCCGAGGCCGCGGGCCCGCAGCGCGCCGAGCTGCTCCTCGAGACGGGCGTAGTCGCGGGCGGTGTCCTCGTACACCCAACCGATGGACGAGCCGGGGAGGATGTCGTGGAACTGGTTGAGAAGCACGGTCTTCCAGGCGGCGTCGAGCTCAGCGGCGGGGTAGGCGGCCGCGGGACCGCCCGGCGCGAGGGCGTGCAGCAGCTCGACGTCGCGCAGGGCGAGCTCGGCGCGGCGGTTGCCGCGCTTGTTGGCGGCCTGCGTGGTGAGGGTGCCGCGGTGGTACTCGAGGTAGAGCTCGCCGTCCCAGGTCGGCAGGTCGCGGGCGTCCGCGTGGAGGGCCTCGACGAAGGCGCGGACGGTGCTGAGCTGCACGCGCGGCAGCTCCTCGCAGTCCGCCGCCCGCCCGAGCAGCTCGAGCATCTCCGCGGTTGGGCCGCCGCCGCCGTCGCCCCAGCCGTAGGCGTAGAGCCACGTCGCGCAGCGGTCGCTCTGCTTGAACGCGCGGTCGCTGTAGCGGAGCTGCTTGGGCGTGCAGTCGGAGTTGTACGTGTCCGACGTCAGGAAGTGCGCGAGGATCGGCGTGCCGTCCAGCCCGGCCCACCAGAACGTGTGATGCGGGAACTTGTTGAACTGGTTCCACGACATCTTCTGCGTGAAGAACGTGCGGATGCCGGCCTGTGTCAGGATCTGCGGCAGCGCGGCGCTGTAGCCGAACGTGTCGGGCAGCCAGAGGTACGTCTGCTCGATCCCGAACTGCGCGCGCCAGTAGCGCGTGCCGTGCAGGATCTGCCGCACGAGCGACTCGCCGCTGACCAGGTTGCAGTCGCACTCGACCCACATGCCGCCGCCCGCGTCCCAGCGGCCCTCCGCGACGCGTCGGCGAATCTGCTCGAATAGCTCGGGCGCGTCGGCCTGCACAAACGCGTAGAGCTGCGCCTGGCTCTGCTGAAAGCGGTACTGCGGGTAGCGTTCCATGTTCCGCAACGCCGTCGCGAACGTGCGGTAGCACTTGCGCCGCGTCTCGCGCACCGGCCAGAGCCACGCCGTGTCGATGTGCGCGTGGCCGACCGCGTAGCACCGGCCGGCCGATGCGTTCGCCCGCGCCTCCAGCACGGGTCGCAGCGCGGCCCGCGCGGCCGTGGCCGTGCCGGGCACGTCGCGGGCGTCGAGGGCATTGACGGCGGCGTTCAGCGCGAAGATCAGCTTGCGGCGGCGGGGCAGATCCGGGTCCAGCGCGTCGGCGAGCTGGAGCGCGAAGGACAGGTCGTAGAACAGGGCGTCGACTTCCGGCCGGCATTCGAGCAGGTGGGCCTCCCGCAGCTGACCGATCTCATCGCCGGGATATGCCGGCTGCCACTCTTCCTGTCCGAACATGCGGTTGGCCGCGGCTTCGACCAGCAGGGTGACGCGGCCGTTGCGCACGAAGTCGGGCGTGAGCGGCACCCGTTTGTGATAGCCGCTGAGCCCGTGGTACGGGACGCCCGCGTGCCAGAGACAGGCTTCGGTGCCGGTGTCGATCGCGGCGTAGAGGCGGTCCGGCGGCGTCCCCGACGGCAGCTCGGCCGTGAACCGGAACCACGCCGTGGACCACAGCGGGCCCCAGCGGAAGCCGACCGGCACCGGGCGATAGGACGCCGCGGCGGCGTGCGCGAACGAGCAGGGCTCGGCGCACTGGTAGGCCTCGGCGGCCAGGTCGGACACGCGGCGGAAACGGGCGGGTTCGACGACGGTGTGCAGGCAGCGCGCGACGCGGTCGCGGGCCAGCTTGTGATCGGGCAGCACGGACATACTCACGCTCCGACGCCGTCGGCGGGCCGACCTTCCGGCCGCGCGCGGCGCGCCGGGATGATAACGGCTCGCTGAAAACCTGTGACGCAGGACTTCCGCAGCCCCCGCGCGCTTCTGTGCGCCTCGTCAACGTCCGACGCGGGGGTCGGTCGGATGCTGCGCCGCGCGGCGTCAGGTCAGTGCCACCAGGGGGCGGTCGCGCGGCTCGGGGGCGGCAGTCGGCAGCTTCACCCAGAAGTTGGCGCCGTGGCCGGGGGTGCTTTCGACGCCGATCTCGCCGCCCAGCAGGTGGGTGAGCTCCTTGGCGATGGCCAGCCCGAGGCCGGTGCCGTGGTGTTCGCGGGTGGCGGACTGATCGATCTGGCGGAATTTCTCGAAGATGAGCTGCTGGTGCTCGGGGGCGATGCCGGGGCCCGTGTCGCGGACGGAGATCAGGATACGGGCGTCGCCGTCCGGGCGCACGCCGAGCCAGACCTGCCCGTCCTCCGGGGTGAACTTGATGGCGTTCGAGAGGAGGTTGTAAAGGATCTGGCGGAGCTTGCCGCGGTCGGTCGCGACGGCCGGCACGCCGTCCTCGACGCGCAGCGTGAGCTGGAGCTTCTTCTTGTCGGCGAGCGGACGGACGTACTCGACCAGCGTGCCGCATACCTCCTCGACCCGCACCGACTCGATCCGCAGCGGCATCTTGCCGGCCTCGAGCTTCACGAGATCAAGCAGGTCGTTGATGATTTCGAGCAGGATGCGGCCGGAGATGAGGATGTTCTCGGCGTAGCGGGCGGTGCGGGGGTCGCCGCCGCCCTGCGGGCCCTCGCGCAGCAGCTCGGCGAAGCCGATGATGCTGGTCAGGGGCGTGCGCAGCTCGTGCGAGACGTTGGCGAGGAACTCGCTCTTGAGGCGGTTGGACTCGTAGAGTGCGACGTTCGTCTCGGCCATCGCGCCGAGCTTCTCGTCGAGCAGGCGGTTGGCTTTCTGGAGCTCCTCTTGGGAGGCCCGCAGGCGCTCGAGCATCGTGTTGAGGTTCTCGGAGAGCTGCTCGAACTCGTCGCCGGTCTGGATCGTGGAGCGCACGCTCAGGTCGCCGTCGGCCACGCGCAGCGCGACGCTGCGCAGCTCGTGGATCGGCGCCAGGATGAACCGCGTGCTGATCACGTAGAACACGAGGATCGCGAGGATCCCGGCGAGCATCCCGGCGGCGATGATGACCACGCGGTTGAGCAGCGACGACTGGCTGCCCTGCTCCGCGGGCAGGTCGACCAGCAGCAGGCCGGCGAGCTGGTTCTCGCGGTAGGGCCGGGCGCTGCGGCCCTCGTCGTGGCAGGCCAGGCAGCGGCGCGTAACGTAGACGGCATGCGCGTAGCGGAAGCGCGGGCCGCCGTCGCCGGGCTCCGTGCGGTAGTAATACTCCTCGTTCCCGTGCCGCCGAAAGCTACGCGCCGCCTCCGCCACGAAACTATCCGTGCTCGCGGCTGCCAGCACGCCCGCTTCGCCTTCGCCGCCGGGCTCGAGGGGGATGAAGCGCGGCAGGGTCGTCTTCTTGTCGGGCAGCAGGCTGAAGCGCCCGCCGTGCACGCCGCCCGTCAGCAGCGGCGCCGCGTCCGGGTTGGGCAGGGCGATGCGGAAATAGCTCTCGGCCAGCGACTGGGCTTCCCGGAAGGGCTGCTCGAGGACGATCACCTCCATGTAGTACCACGGCACCGACAGCGCCGCGCCGATGATCAGCAGCACGGCGAGGCCGAAGAGGAAACGGTACTTGGTGGCGAGCGAGATGCGCCCGAGCCGCATGCGCAGCGTCCTGTGGGTCGCGACCGACCCGGCCGACGACGCGGCGATTATAACGCGACGCAGTACGCGAGGGCCCGCGCGGGAGCGCGGCCCGTGGTTCGCTGCGGCGCGTCGGCGCGGCCGCCGCCGGCGTCACCGGGTGCCCGGAGGTTCGTGGACGTTGTGTGGGCGCCGGGTATCATGCTTCTCCGCGGGCAGCCGCCCGGGAGCGCCGGACCGCATGATCAACGCCCTGCTGCGGATCTTCGTCAAGGGACTCCTGCGACTCCGCTACCGCGTGCGATGCGTCGGGGCCGAGGCCGTCCTCGCCCGCGGCCGCACGGGCATCCTGTTCCTGCCCAATCACCCCGCGCTCATCGACCCGATCATCGTCCTGACGTGGCTGAACCACCCCTTCGCGCCGCGCGTCATCGCCGACGCCGACCAGATCGACCGCTTCTTCATCCGCTGGCTGGCCCGCCGCATCGGCGCCCGGCCTCTGCCCGATCTCCGCAAGCGCGGCCCCGGCGCCGCGGCGGCGATCGAGGCCGTTCTCCGCGAGTCGCTCGAGGGTCTGCGCCGCGGCGAGAACCTCGTGCTCTACCCGGCCGGCGCGCTCTATCGCTCGCGCTGCGAGGATCTGCGCGGCAACAGCGCCGTCGAGCGCATTCTGCGCGAGCTGCCCGACGTGCGCGTGGTCCTCGTGCGGACGCGCGGCTTGTGGGGCAGCAGCTTCAGCCTGGCGTCCGGCCGCATGCCGAACGTCGCCGAGAACCTCCGGCGGCAGGCGGTCAATCTTCTCAAGAGCCTGATCTTCTTCGCTCCGCGGCGGCCGGTGACGCTCGAGCTGTACGAGCCGCCGGACCTGCCGCGCCACGGCGCGCGGGCGGAGCTGAATCGCTTCCTCGAGCGCTACTACAACGACCAGGCGCCGCCCGCGCTGTACGTTCCGTACACGCCCTGGGAACGCAGCGGGCCGCGCGCGCTGCCCGACCCGGTGTTCGACAGCGGGCACGAGGCCCTCGCGCGCGTGCCGGCCTCCACGCGGCAGCTCGTGTACGGCTATCTCGAGCAGGCCACCGGCCGGAAGGGCCTGCGCGACGAGGACCGGCTCGCCCAGGACCTCGGCCTCGACAGTCTGGCCAAGACCGAGCTCGTGTTGTGGCTGTCCAAGGAGTTCGGCCTCGGCGGCAGCGATGTCGACGCGCTCCAGACCGTCGGCGACGTGCTGCTGGCCGCCCGCGGCGAGGCCGTCGTCGTGCGGCCCGTCGAATTCAAGCCCGTGCCGCCGCGCTGGTTCCGGCCGCGCCCGGACGAGCGTTTGCGGCCGCCCGCGGGCGACACGGTGGCGGCGGCGTTCCTGGCGCAGGCCGCCCGCGACCCCGGCCGCGTCGCGGTCGCCGATCAGGTGAGCGGCGCGCGGACGTACCGCGACCTGATCACGGCCGTGCTGGCACTGCGGCCGCAGGTCGAGGCCCTGCCGGGCGAGCGCATCGGGATTCTGCTGCCGGCGTCGGTGGCGGCGGTGGTGACGTATCTGACCGCGCTGTTCGCGGGCAAAGTGCCCGTGATGATCAACTGGACGACCGGCGCGCGCAACGTGGCCCATGCGCTCGAGCTGACCGGCGTGCAGCGCGTGCTGACGGCCGGGCCGCTGGTCGCGCGGATCGAGTCGCAGGGCACGGATCTGAGCGTTTTGCGCGACCGCTTCGTGCTGCTCGAGGCACTGCGGGCCCGGATCGGCCGGGGGACGCAGCTCAAGGCCGCGTGGCAAGCCCGCCTGAGCTGGGGCGCGCTGGAGCGGGTGCATGTGCCGCAAACCGCCGCGATCCTGCTCACGAGCGGCTCGGAGGCGCTGCCGAAGGCGGTGCCGCTCACGCATGCCAACATTCTGGCCAACCTGCGCGACGTGCTTGAGGCGGTGGATGTGCGGTCGAATGATCGCCTGATCGGCTTCCTGCCGCCGTTTCACTCGTTCGGCCTGACGGTGACGATGGTGCTGCCGCTGGTCGGCGGAGCGTCGGTCGTGTACCACGCGAACCCGACCGAGGCGTGGGTGCTGGCCCGGCTGATCGAGGCCTACCGCGCGACGCTGCTGGTCGGGACACCGACGTTCCTGGCGGGCATCGTGCGGGCGCGCGGCACGGCACGGCTGGACTCGCTGCGGCTGGCGGTGACCGGGGCCGAAAAGTGCCCCGAGCGCACCTACGCGGCGCTGCGCGAGGCCTGTCCGCAGGCCACCATCCTCGAGGGTTACGGCATCACCGAGTGCGGCCCGATCGTCGCCGTCAACCGCGTGGAGGACCCGCGGCCGGGTACGATCGGGCGCGTCCTGCCGTCGATGGAGTTCGTGGTGGTCGATCCCGACACCGGCCGGCCCGTGCCGCCGGACACGACCGGGCTGCTGCTGGTGCGCGGGCCGAACGTGTTCCCCGGCTACCTCGGGACCGACGTGGCCTCGCCGTTCGTCGAGTTCGACGGTCGGTCGTGGTACCGCACGGGCGACCTCGTGAGCGCGGCCGCCGACGGCACGCTCACGTTCCGCGGGCGGCTCAAACGCTTCGTGAAGCTCGGCGGTGAGATGGTGTCGCTGCCCGCGATCGAGGCGGTGCTGGAACAGCAGTTCGCGCTCGAAACCGACGAGGGGCCGGTGCTGGCCGTGACGGCCACGCCCGATGCCGATCACCCCGAGATCGTGCTGTTCACGGTGCGCGACATCGACCGACCGACGGCGAACCGGCTCATCCGGGCGGCCGGCCTGTCGCCGTTGCACAACGTGAGTCGGGTGGAGCGCGTGGCGGCGATTCCGGTGCTCGGCACCGGCAAGACGGACTACCGCGCGCTGGGGGAGCTGCTGCGGACCGGTTCGGCGGGCTGAAAACCTGCGGCCGCGCGGCTCGCTGCCGTGCGCGTGTCCCCGACCGGACGCCCGGGGCGGCGGCCACGGTCGACCGCCCGGCTGGCCGGCTCTCGACGCGCCGCTAGGCGGGGGCCGGCGCGGTCAGGGATTCGAGCAGGCCCGGTACCTGGTCGGGGGTGACCCGCGGATAGACCTTGTCGTTGATCATCACGACCGGCGCCAGGCCGCACGTGCCCAGACAGGCCGCGTCGTGCAGCGAGAACTGGCCGTCGGTGGTCGTCTGGCCGAAATCGATGCCGAGCTCCTCGCGGAAGCGGGCGGCCACCCGATCGGCGCCCTTCACGTAACAGGCCGTTCCCATGCACACGTTGATCATGAACCGGCCGCGCGGCTGGAGGCGGAAGTAGTGGTAGAAGGTCGCGACGCCGGACACGCGGGCGGCCGGCACCCGGAGGAGCTGCGCGACCGCGTCCATCTGGGCCTGGCCGAGGTAGCCGAAGTGCTCCTGGACGCGGTGCAGCACCGCGATCAGGTGGCTTTCCGGGTGCGGCTTGGCGCGACAGGCGGCGATGAACGAGACGATCTCGGGGGTCAGGGCGGCCTGGGCCGCCGCCTCGACCTGCGCCCAGTTGTCGGTCGTGGCCGGATTCATGCGATGCCTCGCGGGAGCTGAGCCCGGTAGTGCGTGTGCAGGAGTTCGTGGGCTTTGGGACTGCCCGGCTGCCCCAAGTACTCGCGGTACAGCGTCCGGACGGCGGGGTTCTCGTGCGAGCGGCGATGCTCGCTCTGGCCGTCCAGCTCGTAGAGCGTTTCCGCGCGGAGCTGCAACAGGCTGTCGAGGTGCGAGCGCAGGGCCCGCGGGGGGTACGGCTGGCCCGCCCCGCCGACGCAGCCGCCGGGACAGGCCATCATCTCGAGCACGTGGAACGTCCGCTCGCCGCGCACCACCAGCTCGAGCAGCTCGGACGCGTTGCCGGTGCCGTTCGCGATGCCCACATGCAGCGTCCGATCGCCGAGCGTGACATCGAACTCGCGCAGGCCCGGCACGCCGCGCGTCTCGCGGAATTCGACGCGGGCCTGCGGGTCGCCGGTGAGCTGCACGGCGGCCGTGCGGAGCGTCGCCTCGGTGACGCCGCCGGTGGCGCCGAAGATCGTGCCGGCGCCGGTGGCGATGCCGAGCGGGGCGTCGAAGTGCTCGTTCGGGTAGGCGCTCAGATCGACGTTGTCGAGGGCCCACAGGTCGATGCCCGCCGCCTTCAGCATCCAGATCAGCTCGCGCGTCGTCAGGACCGCATCGGTGTACGGGCGGCCCTGCGCGTCGCGGTGCTCGGGGCGGGCGGCCTCGTACTTCTTCGCCACGCACGGCATCACCGCGACCATGTAGATCTGTTCCGGCCGCAGCCCGCGCTGCTCGGCGTAGTAGGTCCTGGTGAGCACGCTCGTCATGGTCATCGGCGAGCGGCACGTGGACGCGTGCGGGATGAGCTGCGGATAGAACTTCTCGAGATAGTTGATCCAGGCCGGCGAGCACGACGTGAGCATCGGCAGCGGACCGCCTGCTTTGAGCCGCGTGAGCAGCTCGTGGGCCTCCTCCACGATCGTCAGGTCGGCCCCGAAGACCGTGTCGAACACGACGTCGAACCCGAGCAGCCGCAGCGCGGCGACCATCCGCCCGGTGGTGGCCCGCCCCGGCGGCGCGCCGAAGCCCTCCGCCAGCGTGGCCCGGATGGCCGGCGCGGTCTGGACGACGACGTGCAGATCCGGATCGGCCAGGGCCTTCCACACCCGCTCGGTGTGGCTCTGCTCGAGCAGGGCGGCGGTGGGACACACCGCGACGCACTGGCCGCACTGGATGCAGACCGACTCGTCCATGCCCGCGCCGTGGGCCGGCGTCACGACGGTCCGGAAGCCGCGGCCGTGCTGGCTGAGATTGTGGACGTTCTGCACCTCGGCGCACATGCGGATGCAGCGGCCGCAGAGGATGCACTTGTTCGGTTCGCGGACGACGGCGACGCCGCGCGTATCGCAGGGGTAGTCCTTGCGCTGGCCTTCGAAGAGCCGCTCGCGCACGCCGAGGGCGTAGGCCAGATTCTGAAGCTCGCAGTTGCCGTCCCGCTCGCAGGTCTGGCAGTCGCGCGGGTGGTTGTCGAGGATCAGTTCGACGATGTCGCGGCGGGCCTGGCGCAGGACGGGCGTGTTGGTGACGACCTCCATGCCCTCCCACACTTCGGTCGAGCAGGCGGCCATGTGGTGGCCGATGTCGCGGACATCCACGATGCACACGCGACAGGCCCCCGGCACGCTGAGGTAGGGGTGGTAGCAGAGCGTCGGGATGCGGATGCCGACGCGCTCGGCCGCCTTGGCGATGGTCGTGCCGGTCGGCACCTGCACCGCGTTTCCGTCGATCGTCAGCCGCACCAGCTCGCTGGACACGGTGCGCTCCTTGCCGGCGGCTAGCGCCGCGCAACCGCCTCAAAGCGGCAGACCTCGAAACACACGCCGCAGCGGATGCAGCGGCCCTGGTCGATCACATGGCGCTGGCGCCGTTCGCCGGAGATGCATGTCACCGGGCAGCGCCGGGCGCAGAGCGTGCAGCCCACGCACTTCTCGTTGATTTCGAATCGCAGCAGCGCCCGGCACTTGTGGGCCGGGCAGGTGCGCTCGGCCGCGACGTGGGCCTCGTACTCGCTGCGGAAGTACCGCAGCGTGCTCAGCACGGGGTTCGGGGCGGCCCGCCCCAGGCCGCACAGCGACGACGTCCGCACGAGCCGCGCCAGACGCTCGAGCCGCTCCAGGTCCTCCGGGCGGCCCTGGCCGCCGGTGATCCGCTCGAGAATCTCGAGCATCCGCTTGGTGCCCTCGCGACACGGCGTGCACTTGCCGCAGGATTCGTGCTGCGAGAACGTCAGGTAGTAGCGCGCCAGGTCGACGACGCAGTCGTCCTCGTCCAGCACGATCATGCCGCCCGAGCCCATGATCGAGCCGCGGGCCTGGAGCGTGTCGAAATCGACGGGCGTGTCGAGGTCCTCCGCCCGCAGACAGCCGCCGGCCGGTCCCCCGGTCTGCACGGCCTTGAGCCGCTTGCCGCCGCGGATGCCGCCGCCGATGTCGAAGACCACCTCCCGCAGCGTGGTGCCCATCGGCACCTCGACCAGGCCCGTGTGCTGCACCTTGCCGGCCAGGGCGAAGACCTTGGTGCCCCCGCTGGCCTCCGTGCCGAGTTGCGCGAACCAGTCCGCGCCGTACAGAATGATCGCCGGCACGTTCGCGAACGTCTCGACGTTGTTGATGCACGTCGGGCGGCCCCACAGGCCGGCGGTCGTGGGGTACGGCGGGCGGATGCGCGGCTGGCCGCGCTCGCCCTCGATCGAATGGATCAGCGCCGTCTCCTCGCCGCAGACGAACGCGCCCGCGCCCAGGCGGATTTCGAGGTCGCAGTCGAAGCCCGAGCCCAGGATGTCGCGCCCCAGCAACCCGGCGGCCCGGCAGAGCTCCAGCGCCCGCTCGATCCGCCGCACCGCCAGCGGATACTCGGCCCGCACGTAGAAGAAACCCTGGTGCGCGCCGATCGCGTACGCGCCGATCAGCATGCCCTCGATGACGGCGAACGGGTCGCCTTCGAGCATGCTGCGGTCCATGAACGCGCCGGGGTCGCCCTCGTCGGCGTTGCAGATGATGAACTTCTCGTCGCCCGCCGCGGCCGCGGCCTGGTCCCACTTCAGGCCGGTCAGGTAGCCGCCGCCCCCGCGCCCGCGCAGCCGCGCGCGCCGCACCTCGGCCCGCACCGCGGCCGGGTCGCCGCGCTCGAGCACGCGCGCCAGCGCCTCGAAGGCCCGCTGACGCAGCGCCTCGTCGAGACTCTCCGGGTCGATCACGCCGCTGTTGCGCAGCGCGACGCGCGTCTGGCGGCGGAAAAAGCTGACGTCGCCGTACAGCTCGAAGAACCCCCGCCCGACGGCCTCGTCGGCCACACGCAAACGCTCGACCACGCGGCCCTGCCCGACGTGCTCCGCGATGATCGCGTCGAGGTCTTCGGGCGACGAGAGCGTGTAGACGACCTTGTCCGGCCGGACCAGCACCCGCGTCGCGCGGCCGGTCCCCAGCGGATCGCAGAGTCCGAAGCAGTTGGCTTGCCGCACCGCGACCCGTTCCGGGGGCACGCCCGCCGCCCGGAGCTTCTCCTCGAAGGTCCGCTGCAGCGGCTCGGTCAGCTCGCGCCCGCACCGGGCCGCCCCGCAGAAGAAGAACTCCAGCCCGTGCGTGCCGGACTCGTCGGCATCGAGCGTGTACGGCCGCACCGGCGTTCCGTTCAGCACGTGCTGGGTGAAGATCTCGTGGGCCCGGGCCCGGTCGACCTTCTCGTACTTGACCGGCATCTGCCCCGGGACCAGCACGCCCACGATCGGCTCGCAACTGCACCGCCCCGTGCAGCCGGTCCGCCGCAGCGCCACGTCCGTCCGTCCGGTGGCGCGGATGTGCTTGCGGAACTCGTCGTACACGTCGGCCGCCCCGGCGGCGTTCTCGCACGTGGCCGAGCCGACCTGAATTCGCACGCGCGCCGCGCCTTCGGCAGCCTGGACACGCTCGCGCGCCGCCGCGGCCTGCTCGCGGTAACGCTCCATCACGCTCGCGGCCATCGCTCTCTCCACGCCGGTCGGCCCGCGTCCGCAGCCGCTAAAGGCCGGCCGACGGGAGTTAATAACATCCGTATCCGATGCGCCGCAATGCGATGTTGCACAAAAGAAATGAAAGATTGCCGGCCGACCGATTCGACCGATCGGACGCGCTCCCGACAGACGCCTCCGCCCCGCGCCGCCGCCCGCACGCGGTTCAGCCGCCGCCCACGATCGCGGCCGTGTTCATGAGCTCCTCGAGCAGCGCCAGCGCGACCTGGCCGGAGATCTGGAACGGATCGAGCTGCGGCTTCTCCGAGTACTTCAGCACGACGCCCAGGTTGAGCTTGTCGAGGTCCACGCGGCCCATCCGCCAGCTGGCGAAGCGGCGTTCGCTGATCTCGGCGTAGTCGAGCAGCGTGACGTCGGTGTGCCGGGGGTCGCGAACCAGCTTCGCGTAGAGCCGGTTCACTTCGTCGCGGCCGCCCTCGAGCGCCTGCATGAAAATGTTACCGTGACAAACGCACAGCACGCCCGTGATACCGGCTTCGACGTTGCGCCGGTCGGACTGGTCCAGGATGCCGCGGATCAGGGTGTCATCGACCGGCTGGGTGGACCGGCTGGCGTAGATCAAGCGCACAAGCATGGCCGTCTCCTCACGACCGGTCACGTTCGTTCAGCAGGGCCAGGAACTCGCGGCGGAGGTTGGGGTTCTTCAGAAAGCTGCCGCGCATGACGCTGTTGGTCATCTTCGAGTCCATATCCTTCACGCCGCGCCACTGCATGCAGTAGTGGTCGGCCCGCATGATGACCGCCAGCCCGTCTGGGCGCATCTTCTCCTGGAGCAGGTCGGCGAGCTGCACGATGGCCTCTTCCTGGATCTGCGGGCGGGCCATGACCCACTCGACGAGCCGGGCGTATTTCGACAGGCCGATCAGCGCGGAGTGCTCGTTGGGCATCACCCCGATCCAGATGCGCCCGATGATCGGGCAGAGGTGGTGCGAACAGGCGCTGCGGACCAGCACCGGCCCGACGATCATCAGCTCGTTGAGCCGCGCGATGTTCGGGAATTCGGTGACCGGCGGGATCGGGGCGTACCGGCCGCGGAAGACCTCGTGGATGAACATCTTCGCGACGCGGCGAGCGGTGTCCTGCGTGTTGTGATCGCCGGCGGTGTCGATCACGAGCGTGTCCAGAACGTCCTGGAGCCTGGCTTGGACCTCGCTCTGGAGCGCGTCGAGCTCACCGGGTTCGATGAAATCGGCGATGTTGTCGTTGGCGTGAAAACGCCGGCCGGCCGCGACCAGCCGTCGACGGATGCGGTCGGCGACGGGGGCTGGTCCCCGGTGGCCGTTGGACTCCTGCTCCACGTCTGCCTCCTCAACTCGAGATGATACCCACCACCGCATCGTGCGTCACGGGCCCGCACCCGGCGGACCCGCGAGGTCCGCGACCGCCCCACCGGTCCCCAGCACCCGTTCAGCGGCCGCCAGGCCGCTGAGGAACGCGCCCTCGATTCGCGCGCCTTGGCACCAGTCGCCGCACACCGCCACACGGGCTTCCGCGTCCCACAATGCGCCGACCTGGAGCGGCACGGAAGGCAGCGCGTAACGCCAGCGATGCGCCGCCGCGTGGACGGGGTCCGGCAACTCCGCACCCGTCGCCTGCGCCAGTGCGGCTCGCAACGCGTCGATCACCCGGTCGGGCGGGTCGTCGAGGTGCGCCGCCGACCACTCCGGCCCGGCGTGCAGGATCCAGGCCTCTTCGGACGACCGACCGGGCTTCGCCGAATTGCGGGCGACCCACGCGAGCGGCGACCCGCGGACGAACGCGCCGTCGTACGGAACGGGGAGCGCTTGTTCAAAGCCGAGCATCACCGCCCAACACGGCATGAGGACGCAGCGGCCGGCTTGCTCGGCGAGGGCGCTTCGGCCGGCGAGCAGCTCCGCCGCCTGCGGGGCGGGCAGCGCCGCCGCCACGGCGTCGAACGGGCCCACCCCTGACGCGTCGTCCGCGAAGAGACGCCATCCGCGCCGCGTGCGCGCCAGGCGCGTGATGCGCGTCTCCGTCGTCACCTGCAGCCCGGCCGCCAGGTGCTTGGCCACGGCGTTCATCGCGGGCACGCCGACGTGCCGCACCTGCGGAGAGCCGGCGCGCCACGTTCCACGCTCCAGTGACCCGATCCGGCCCGGCCAGATCGCCGCCACGCCGGCACTCTGCCACGCGCGCACCTCGCGCGCGAAACGCGGATCCCGCGCGGTGAAGTACTGCGCCCCGTGATCGAACTCGAAGGGGGGCGCGCGTCGGACGGCGGTCCGTCCCCCAACCCCACGGCCTTTATCGAAGACGCGCACGTCGCAGCCGCACGCGTGCAGCGCTCGTGCCGCCGTCAGACCGGCGATCCCGGCGCCCACGACCGCGATGCGCCACCGCGGCCCGCAGACCTCCACGGCGGCGGCCGGCCGCACCACCGAGGCCGGGGAGCTTTCCTCCGCGGGCATCATCCGCTCACCCACAGCAGCGTAAACGCGAGGATCCCCCGCACCGACCAGGCGGCTGTGCGAATCCAGTTCGTGACGACCAGGCGACGCCAGGCCTGGGCGTCAAACCCACGGCTCAGGCGCGCGTGACACGGAACCTGAAGCAGGGCCGTCGAGCCCCAAATTGCCAGCAGCAGCACAGCGCCTGCGCCGGCCAGGAACCGCGGGGCCGGCTCTTCGAGCAGCAGCAGTAGCGCCACCGCCGCGGCCGTCTCCAATCCCATGAGCGGCCCCACCAGCCACGTGATGCGGCGGGTGTGCTGCTGCTCATATACGCGGAACGCATCAGACCCCACCTGCGCGAAAAGCGGGTAGTGCACCAGTTGCACCGTCCAGATCAATCCGGTCAGCATCCAGGAGCTCGCGGCGTGTAGCCCCAGCACAGCGTTCAGCACCGGGCTGTCCATTCGTTTTCGCGCCTCGTTGCGCTCGTGCCTGCGTGCGGGGTTGGGCGCTTTTTGCACCGGTCACAGCCGACCGCCGGACCGCCGCGGCATCCCCTGCCCCGCGCCTCGTCAGACGCCCCGCGGCGGCCGGGTCTTCAGACGGGCCAGCCCGCCGTCCACGCCGATCACCTGCCCCGTCACCCATCCGCTGGCCGGGCTGAGCAGCCAGCCGATCGCCGCGGCGACGTCCTCCGGGCGTCCCAGCCGGCCCAAGGGGTGCAGCGCCAGAGAGGCGCTGCGCGCGGCTTCGTTCGATGTGATCCGGGCACTGAGGGGCGTTTCCACCAGCCCCGGCGCCACCGCGTTGACGCGGATGCCCTGCGCGGCATAGGTGGCGGCCGCCGACCGCGTCAGCCCGATCACGCCCGCCTTGGCGGCGGCGATGGCCTCGTGACTGGCCAGGCCGATCTCGGCCGCCGCCGAGGCCATCAGCACGATCGAGCCGCCCGAAGACCGCATGACGGTCGCGGCGGCCCGGACCGTCGCGAAGGCCGAGACCAGGTTCACTTCCAGGACCTGCTCCAACTCGGCCGCGGTCGTCAGGTGAGCCGGTTTGAGCAAGATCGAGCCGACGCAGTTGACCACGCCGTCAACGCGTCCGCCCCACGCAGCGGCGTCCTGAAGACAGCGTTCGACCGCCTCGAAGCTGGTCGCGTCTACCTCGCACGGCCGGGCCGCCAGCTCGGCCGCGAGCGGCTCCAGTTTCGCGAGCGTACGCCCGGCGAGCACCAGCCGGGCCCCGGACGCGTGCAGTTGATGCGACAGGCACGCGCCGATGCCGCCGGCGGCTCCGATGATGACGTATACGGGACTCGTTACCTCCGCCGACGATGTAGCGGTCAAGACAGATCTCCCACGGGTTACGGCCAGCGGACGGTGGCCGCGCCGTGCGTGGATTGTAGGCTTGTCGGCGACGCCCGCCCGGCGCGGCGCGTTCCCGCCGGCGCGGCGGCGCGGGGCTTCCGGCGTCCCCGCTCCCCGGCGATACTCCGGTCGCGCGAGCGGAGCCGGGCGAGCGCCGGAGTGCTCAATGGCAGCGAAGATGCCGAACGAGTCGGGCGGCTTCCCGACCCTGCGCGTCACCGGTCCGGTCCGGCGGCTGGTGCTCGTGCTGGGGGACCAGCTCGATCCGCAGGCCGCGGCGCTGCGCGCCCTGGACCCGGCGCGCGACGCGGTGGCGATGTTCGAGGTGGCGGAAGAGTCCAAGCACGTCCCCAGCCACAAGCAGCGGACCGCGTTGTTCCTGGCGGCCATGCGGCACTTCGCGTTGGACCGGCACCGCGACGGCTACCGTGTCCACTACGTCACGCTCGATGACCCGGACAACACGCAGTCGCTCGGGCGCGAGCTGGAGCGCGCCGTCCGGCTGCTCCGGCCGGAAGCGGTCGTCTGCACGCACCCCGGCGAGTGGCGCGTCAAAGCGTTGATCGAAGCCGCGGCCCAGCGCGCCGGCGTCGCGCTCCAAGTGCGGCCGGACGGGCATTTCCTCACGGATCTGGCGGATTTCGACCGCTGGATGGCGGGTCGTCGCCAGCCGGTAATGGAGCACTTTTACCGCTGGCAGCGGCGGCGGCTCGAGGTTCTCCTCACCGCGGACGGCGGTCCCGTCGGCGGGGCGTGGAACTACGATGCGGAGAACCGCGGCGCGCTGCGTCGGGCGCCGCGCGTGCCGCCGCCTTACACGCCGCGGCCGGACGCGCTGACCCGCGCCGTGCTGGCCCTCGTGGAGCGCCGGTTCGCGGAGCATCCGGGGAGTCTGGCGGGGTTCCGCTGGCCGGTGACACGGGCCCAGGCCCGGCGGGCGCTGGACGATTTCATCCGCCACCGGCTGCCGCTGTTCGGCCGGTATCAGGATGCGATGTGGTCGGGCGCGCCGTTTCTGTACCACTCGCTGCTTTCGCCCGCGCTCAACCTCAAGCTGCTCAGCCTGCGCGAGTGCGTGGCCGCGGCCCTGGCCGCCTACGAGGCCGGCGCCGCGCCGCTCAACAGCGTGGAGGGCTTCGTTCGCCAGATCATCGGCTGGCGCGAGTTCATCCGCGGCATCTACTGGCACGCCGGTCCGGCGTACGGCGAGCGGAACGAGCTGGATCAGCACGGCCGCCTGCCGGAGTTCTACTGGACGGGCGACACCGAGATGGTCTGCCTGCGGGAGTGCATCGGGCAGGTGCTCGCGTACGGCTATGGCCACCACATCCAGCGGCTGATGGTGACGGGGAACTTCGCGCTGCTGGCGGGCGTGCATCCGCGCCGCATCAGTGACTGGTACCTCGCGATGTACGTCGACGCGGTGGACTGGGTCACGCTGCCCAACACGCTTGGCATGGTGATGCACGCGGACGGCGGGATGGTGGGCACCAAGCCGTACGCCGCCAGCGGCCGGTACATCCAGCGCATGAGCAACTACTGCGCGACATGCCGCTTCGATCCGGCGCGGCGCACCGGCCCGGACGCCTGTCCGTTCACGACGCTCTACTGGGACTTCCTGCTGGGCTATGCACCGTGGTTCCGCGGCAACCGGCGGATGGCCATGATCCTCAAGAACGCCCGCACCATTCCCGCGGCCGAACAGCGCGCGATCCGCGAACAAGCCGACCGGTTGCGCGCGGCTTTCGGGGTCAGTGCCGGCTCCGCGTAGTCGCACCGCTTTAGCCCCGCGCCGTGGTGCACGCGGAGGTCGTGCTTGCGGTCGCGTGGGCCCTGGCGCACGCGGCGGGGCCGGCGTTGCATCCGGGGCCGCGCCGCGGTCAGGGCCGCGCGGCCGGCGGCACGAGCTGCGCGCCGGGCGCGTTTCCGCATTGAACGACCGCGGCGGGACCCTTCGGCCGCCGCCGCAGCGCGGCCGTGTCCGGCAGGGCCGCCACCGCGGCCCGCGCGCCGGCCTCGTCCAGCACCAGGAACGCGGTGGACAGGGCGTCGGCCAGGGCGGCCGTGGGCGCGAGCGACCAGGCCGCCCGCCCGGCCGCGACTGGCGCGCCGGTCCGCGGGTCGCGGACGTGCAGGCCGTGCAGCGCCTGGCCGGAGCCGGCCACCGCGGCCGCGTGCAGCTCGACCGTCGCGAGCGTGCGGTCGGCGGCGTCCGGGGCACGCAGGCCCACGCGCCAGGGCGTGCCGTCGGCGGGTCGACCGAACGCCAGCGCCGTGCTCTGGCCGCTGTGGAGCAGGGCGGCGGCGATGTGCCACTCGCGCAGCACCGCCGCGGCGCGGTCCAGCGCGTAGCCTTTGGCGAGCCCGCCGAGATCCAGTTCGACGCCCGGGCAGCGCGGCGCGACGGCGTGACGCGTCGGGTCCAGCGTCAGCAGCGGCGGGCCGGTGGCATGCGCCGGGATCCGGCGCGCCGGGCTGCGATACGCGATGTCGAACGCGCCGCCGGTCGCCGCGTGGACCTGCGACGCGAGCGTCAGGCACTCGACGGTCTCGATGCTGACCGGGACGAACTCGCCGGGGGCGGCACGGTTGATGTGGGCGATGTCGCTCGTGGGAATGAACCGGCTGAGCTCGCGTTCGAGCCGGTCGATTTCGTCCGTCGCGGCGCGCGCGGCATGGGCCGCGTAGCGGGCGTCCGACGCGACGAGGAACAGCTCGAACGTGCAGGCCATCGCATCATGGGCGAACCGCCGCAACGGCGCCGCGGCCGGCGACGCGATTTCCAGAGCGGGCGGCGGCCGCCGGCTCATGGCGCCGCGCCTCCGGCCGGCGCGACCTTGGGCGCACCGAACGCCGCTTCCCACAGCGGTCGGTCCGCGTGGAGGACGACGACTTCGTCCCGTCGCAAGCCGAAGTGCGCCACGACGCGCTCGCCCGAAGGCCGCCCGGCCGCCCCGGCTGCGCTCAACCCGGTGAGCACCAGCGGCGATTCGAGCGTCGCGGGCGCTGCGGCCGGCTCCCAGTAGCCGACGCGCTCGAACCGACGCAGATACCACGGCAGCGGCCAAACGTTCTCGGCGACGACGTCGATGCGGACGCGATCACCGTCCGGGTGCACCGCGGCCAGCCGGTCGAGCGTCGCGACGAGGTCGTCCACGCTGCGGCGCGTCCCCGCGTAAACGTAGGGATTGCGGTCGTCGGCCGACAACGGCCCGGCCGCCCGCCACGCCTGAAAAGCCAGGTGCCCAACGCCGCCCGTGATCAGCAAAGCGAGCGCGAGCCGCCCCCACGTCGGCCGCACGATGCGGATCAGTGCCGCCAGGCCGCAGCCCGCCAGCAGCGTCAGCGCGTGCAGCGGGCCGAGCATGCACCACGGCGTCTTGTACGGGATCGCCGAATAGAGGGCGAGCAGCGCCGCCGCGTAGACCGCGAGGAACCGCACGAACCGTGCATCGCCCGCGACCCGCTCCGCGCCGCCGAACCAGCGCGGCCGGAAAGCGGCCAGGGCGCCCAGTGCCGCGAAGTCGAGCACGAATGCCTCGGTCCACACCGCGCCATGCCGCGGGTGCTGGTACGCGACGAGCGCGAGGTACTGGTACCACGGCCCGCTGTGGGGCGTGCCGCCGGCGCGTTCCGCGTACGTGGCCAGGGTCGCGACCGAGCGCAACGGCCCACCCGCGTCCGTCAGCAGCGCGCTGAAAAGCGTCACGGAAGTCAGCACGGCGGCGACGCCGCCGGCGACGAGCCCGGGCCACGGTGATCGTTGGGTGCCGGCTGGGAGCCGGGCGGCGGGCCGCCACGGTCCATAGACGACGATCCCGGCCAACGCGAGCGCCGCCGCCACCAGCACGCACGTTTCCTTGGTCGCGTGCATGAGACCCGCGCCCACGCCGGCCAGGAGCGCCCATCCGACGCAGCGCGCGCGGAAAAACCGCCAGCCCGCGCCGATCGCCACCAGCGTGAAGCAGACCAGCAGCGTCTCTTGGATGTAGTAGCGGCTGTAGAAGACCAGCGCCGGCGACACGGCCGCACACAGCCCCGCGAGCACCGCCGCGCCGCGGCCGAGCGCCGGCGCCAGGAGCGCGAGCAGCGGGACGAGCGCCGCGCCGGCCAGCACCGGCACGAGCCGATAATGCCAGGCCTGCGTGTCGGCGAAGGACGGTGTGCCGGCGGCGGCGACGACCGGCAGCGTCAGGTAGTTGAGCGTGGGGCCGTGGTATTCGTGCGGGTCATACCGGTAGCCCGGCCCCCAGCGGAGTTCCGCGAACTTCCACATGTGCACGGCCTCGTCCGCGTGGACGGGCCGCCGGTCGAGCTGCGGCAGGCGGAGCGCCAGCGCGGCCGCGGTGGCCGCGACGAGCCCCGCCGCCAGCAGGCCGGCGCGGTTCATTTGGCCGGGAGGCCGTAGACCTCGACCTCGGTGTAGTGGTTCTGGTCGTCGGCGGTGCTGCCCTTGCTGTACAGGCGGACGAAGCGGGCGGGAACGCCGCCGGCGTCGATCAGCTTGCCTTCGTATGTCTCCCAGAACTCCTTGTCCTTGCCGACGCCGAGGCCGGAGGAATTGTCGTGGTCGTTGTTGAAGACCGTGCTCACGTTTTCGAGGAAGTCCTTGTCATCGGCGAGCTGCACGACCACGTCGTGGTAGACGCGGGCGTTGCCGTGGTAGTGCCACAGGACGATGGCGTGGATCCTGTAGCGGCCCTTGAGATCGATCTGCACCCACTGCTTGCCCGGACCGAGCTCGACGTAGCTGCCTTCCTTCGCTTCCTTGTCGCCGTCCGTCACCAGCTTCAGGCTGCCGATGATCGGCTCGGGGTCGCTGCTCGTGACCGGCTTGCCGGCCGCGACGTTGACGACGCCCGGCGGGACCATGAGCGGCGGGCGCGGGCCCTTGCGGTTTTCCTCGAGGTTCGTGTTCGCGGGGGCGTTGGTGGGCGTGCCCTTGAACGCCGGCTTGGGCAGCTTGAGCTCGAGCGGCACCAGGTCGCCCCGGGCCGGCTGCGTCGTCGGCGCGCCGGCGGGGGCCGTGGTCGGCGGGGCCGACGGTTTCGGATCGGCCGCGTCCTGGGCCGGTGCCAGCGCGGTCAGCGCCGCGGCGGCGGCGAGGGTCAGGTACGTTGCCGTTTTGTTCCGACCGGTGAGCCTGTTTCGCATCACGGGCGTTGCTCCCAGGGGCCGCGGGCCGCTCGGTGTGCCGGGGGCCGACGCAGCGCGCCGCGCAGCCGCTCGTGCCAGGCATCGTACCCGCCGGCCGGCCCGTGTGCACGGACCCCTGCGCCGCGTCGGCCGGCCGTGTTACGATCTGCCGACTGTAGCGGAGCTTGCGATGTCGGTTCAGTCCCGGGAAGTGCCCGCCGCCGGTCCGGAGTGCCCGAACACCCCGTGTGCGTTGCGGCGCTACGCGCTGCTGCTGGCGGTCGCGGGGGTTCTGTACGGTCCGTTCATCGGCCTTCCACACTTTGGCGACGACTACCTGTACCTGTTCGAGGAGCCGTGGGCGGCGGTTTGGCGCTACTTCGTCACGTACCATGACCTGGGCGGCATCTTCCGGCCGCTCCAGATGGCCTGGTGCGCGATCAACCAAGCGCTGTTCGGCGAGAGCACGGTCGTGCTTCAGGGGGGGCAGGTCGCGCTGCACGCGGGGCTGGCGCTGTTGGTGTGGCGGTTCCTGGAGCGGCGCGGCGTGCCGCGCGTCGCCGCGGCGGCCGCGGCGGTGTTGTTCGTCGTGCATCCGATCCATGTGTCCGCGGTGCTGGGGACCGACACGGGCAGCCAGCTCGCGGGGGCCTTGCTGGGCTTCGTGGCGTTCGCGCGGGCGTGGGAGTATGCGGCGGGCGGGGCGCGGCCGACCGGGGCGCGGGCCGCTGCAGAAGGGTCAATGGCTGCGGGGGTGCTGCGGGGTTGGCCGGTCGTGGTGCTGCTGGCGCTGGCGCTGCTGTCGAAGGAGACGGCGCTCTCGTACGCGGTGCTCGTCGTTATCGTGCTGCTCTACGGTGCGTGGCGGCAGCGCCGCCTCGCATCCGGCGGCGCGGCCCGCGGCGCCGTGGTGCTCGCGCTCGTTTGCATCCTGGTGACCGCGGCATACTTCGCGTACCGCAGCCGCATGGCGCCGACGCGGATCGCGTGGAGCGCGACCGACCCGTACGGCTTTCACATCGGCGTCAACGTGCTGAGGAATCAGGCGTTCCTGTTCGGCGGGGCGCTGGTGCCGGCGTCAACGTCCGACCTGTTCGCGGCGGTGGCCCGTCGGAGCGGGGCGGTGCTGGGGACGCTGGGTGGACTGACGGCGCTGTGGTGCGGCCTGCTGGCCGTCGGACTGTGGCGGGCCCGCCGGCCGGCCGCGACGGTCGGCTTGCTCCTGGCGGCCTCGCTCACGACGTTTCCCGTGACGCTCATGAACCACGTCAGCGAGCTGTACATTTACAACCTGACTCCGCTGCTGGCGGTGCTGATCGGGCTGGCGCTCGCGCCCTGGCTGGAGCCGGGCGAGGTCGGGGCCGCGGCTGAGCCGGCGTCGGCGGCGTCACGGGGGGTGGCCGGGGCGCACGCGCACGCGGGGCGGCTGCGCGTCTTGCCATTGGCCATCCTGTTTCTCGTGGCCGCGAGCAGCGGGCTGGCCGTGCAGCGGAAGGCGGCCGAGATGCGCGCGAACGGGCGCGCCGCGGAGCAGCTCGCCGCCGCGGTCGTCGCGGCCGCCCGCGCGGCGTCGCCCGGCGCGATGATCGTGCTGTGGGAACGGCCGCAGCCGGGTCGGGCGTACTACTCCGTCTTCCGCACCAGCGATTTTCAGGGGCTGCGGGTGGCGGAGCGCTGGTTGAAGCATCGGGCCGGACGCGCCGACGTGACGATCCGCGTGCTGGACGAAGACCGCGAGCCGCCCGCCGACGCGCTGGTGTACGTGCGCGTCGACGCGAACGACCGCGCGGAGTTGCGGTCGTTGTCGGCGCGCCCCTGAGGGCGGTGGCAGCGGCCTCCGGTCAGGACTCCGGCGGTCTGCCCGGAGCGTGACACTTGAGGTTGCCCGCGCGCGCCGCCAAACTAGGCGGCTGGTTCGGAACGAGGACTCCATGGAACTGCCGCAACAGCAATACGACGTGCTTCGACAGCTGGCGGAGGCTTCCGCGCCGCGCTCGATCGCAGACCTGGTGGCCGCGCTGGGCATCGATCAGGCGAACGTGACGGCGGCGTGCATCATGCTCCAGCAGACGGGGTATGTGGCGATCGCCGAATCGACGTTCGAGGAGCTGCGGCTCGGGCCGGACGGCGAGCCGTATGCCGCGCGCCCGCTGCCGGAGCGCGTGATCGTCGGCGTGCTGCGGGCGCAGGGCGGCCGGTGCAGGCTGACCGAGGTGCCGAACCATTGCGAGCTCGACACGGCGCAGGTCGGGGGGGCGCTGCGTTGGCTGACACAGCGCGGCTGGGCAAAGAAGGAAGGCGACGCGCTGGTGCTCGGTGCGAACGCGCCGGCCGACGCTGCGGCGCTCGAGCCGGACGAGCAGCTCATCCGCGCGCTGGCGGGCGGCCGCGTGGCGACGCGGGCCGAGCTGGAGGCGGAGGGGCTGCCGGTGCAGGCGGCCCTCGACGTGCTGAGCAAGCGGAAGGGGTTCGTCGTCCTCAAGGAGCGCACGCAGCGGCTCGTTAGCCTGACGGAGTCCGGACGAAAGCTGCTGGCCGCGGGCGTGCAGGGCCGCCGCAAAGTCACGCAGCTCACGCCGGAGCTGCTGGCGGAGGGCGGCTGGCGGGACGTGGATCTCCAGCCGTACGACGTGACGCTGGCGGCGAAGCAGCTTTACCCCGGCAAGGAGCATCCGTTCCAGCGGACGCTCGAGCGCGTGCGGCGCGTGTTCCTGGAGATGGGGTTCGAGGAAGTCGTCAGCCCGTGGGTCGAGTCGAGCTTCTGGGACTTCGACGCGCTGTTCCAGCCGCAGGACCATCCGGCCCGCGATATGCAGGACACGTTCTACGTTGCCCGGCCGGACCGTTGCCGGCTACCGGACGAGACCTACGTGGAGCGCGTCCGAGCGACACACGAGAACGGCGGCGACACCGGGTCGGTGGGCTGGCAGTATCGCTGGAGCCGCGAGCTGGCGCAGAAGCCCGTGTTGCGTACGCACACGACGGCGACGACGATCCGCGCGCTGGCCCGCCACAGTGCGGGCCGGCCGGGCAAGTACTTCGTGATCGGGCCGGTGTTCCGCCGCGAGACGGTGGACTACAAGCACCTGCCGATTTTCCACCAGGTGGACGGGATCATCGTCGATCCGCACGCGAGTCTGGCGACGCTGATCGGCACGCTGACGGCGTTCTACACGAAGATGGGCTTTCCGAAGGTCAAGGTGAACCCGAGTTTCTTCCCGTACACCGAGCCGTCGGCCGAAGTGCTGCTGTACCTGGAAAACCGCGGCGACTGGGTGGAGATGGGCGGGTCGGGGCTGTTCCGGCCCGAGGTCACGCTGCCGCTGGGGATTCACGACCGGGTGCTGGCGTGGGGCCTGGGGCTGGAGCGGCTGGCGATGTTCATCCACGACGTGAAGGCGATCGGCGAGCTGTTCTACGCCGCGATGCCGTGGTTGCGCGAGGCGCCGCTCTGCCGGGCCTAGCGGGCGGTTGACGCCCGCGCCGGCCCGCGGCGTCGCCGCCGGGTGCGTGCCCCCGCCGGGCGTGCACGCTGTGGCGAACCGGCGGGCGAAACTACAGGCCGCGTAAAGGGCTGCGCAGAGCGGTATTCCCGGAGGCTACGCCGGCACAATCTCGAACTCGTAACCGGTCAGCGGAATTTCCGTGTGCCCCATGAGGCTTGGCTCGGGGACGTAGAAGATCGGCCCCCGGCCGGGCCCCGGATACGTCAGTTCGTCGTGCAGCACGCCGCCGGGGACGGTGAAGTAGCTCGTGGCCGGGTCGTTCGGCCGCAGCTCCAGCACGATGATGTCGTCCGCGGTCAGGCGGCCCTCCTGGATCTTCGCGCGGAACTCGTCAACGCCGCAGGTCGCGACGACGTAGAGCAGCGGCTTGCTGGCGGGGTCGGCGAAGAAGAGCCAGCTTTCGGCGTCGCCGTGGGCGGCGAGGTGGTCGAGCTTCGTCCGGTTGCACGCCACGACCAGCATCTGCCACGGTCCCGTGCCTTCGGCGGCCAGCTCGACGCGCTCGACGACCTGTCGGCCTTCCGGGACGCTACAGCACCGGGGCGAGGGGATGAGCCGCCGCAGCAGGCCGCGACGCTCGAGGTCGGCCATGAGTTCCGGGGTGGCCCGGCGGGCCTGCAAACAAATTCTCGGCATAGCCTTGCTCCTGGCTACCGGGACAAGCCCGGTTCGTCCCGTCGTATGAACGCCGCAGAGTCCGACCCGCGGGAGGCAGTGTCAAGGGGGGCGGCGACCGCGATTCCCGCGATGAGGAGAGCCGCGGACGCCCGCACGCGGGGCGGCGCGGGGGACGCCTCGCGGCCGCGCCCGCCGCGCGGGCCCGCGGCTCAGCGGCGGTAGTTGGTCTGCACGGCCTGGTCGATCTTCGCCGCGAGCGTCTCCAGATAGCGCTGCGATACGTGGTCCAGCGCGTTGAGGGACGGGTGCAGCGGGCCCAGTGGTCGGGTCGTGGCACGCGGGTAGTCGGGGTCGCTTGGCGGCACGTAAGCAAAAAACGGTCCGTTGAAGAGCACCACGATCGGCGCGAAATGCACGTAGTCGCCACCGGGGAAGAAGGGGATGGGGTCGTCCGCGTTGACGAACTGCATTACCGGCAGCCCCGCGAACGCCGCCCGCCCGGCCGCCGTGGTGATCTGCGGCTGGCCGAACGTGACGATCTCGTCCACCTCGAACCCGGCCAACTGAAGATAACGACCGAGAAGGCAGGCGATGGCCCCCCCGAGCGAGTAGCCGGTCAGCGTGACGGGATAGTCCGGCTGAAGCCGCTGGAGGCAGTCGGTCAGCACCACGAGGGCGGCGGTGTTGAACCCCCGATGGACGGGGGCGCCGAAATCAGTTTCGGCATAGGGTTGTGTGTCGAAATCGAGGATCCACTGGTAGCGCGTGTTCGTGCCGGCCAGCACGACGGTCTGGTGACGGCGGGCGGGGTCGATGATCAGCATGTACCGGCTCGGCGCCGAGTCGCCGTCGAAGGTGGTGGAGATCACGATCGCGTCGGCTCCGTCCCGGCCGTACTTCTCCCGCAGGGCGACGTCCGGGACGCCGAGATTGTCGGTGAGGTCGGCCAGGAGCGCGAGCAGCTCGGCGGCATGGGCGAAGTCGATGGGGGCGGGCGGCGGTGCGGGCGGCTGGCCGCCGATCGGCGTGAACTGCTGGACCCAGGGGGTGCAACCGGCGAGGAGCAGGAGCATCCCGCCGACCCCGATGCACGCGACCTGCCGTCTCACGCTGCCGGGCTCCTCATGGCGGTTCGCCGGCCGCATCGTAGCAGAGCGGGGGAGGCATGGGGATCGGCGCGCGGCCTGCTTTTCACGGATTTTCCTTGACGCCGGGGCCGACCTTGTGCGATACTGCGGGGCTCGCGAAGGAGAGCAACGTGCGACGCTGCGCTGACCGAAGCAAGTCCTTGTACCGCTGGACCGGGAGCGAAATTCCGGCCGGTGGCCACGGGGCCGGCGCGCTGCGCGTCTCGTTCGCGTAGCCCATTCCGACCCTGCTGACGGCGGTAACCCGACGGACCGAACCGAAACCGCGGCTGCCTGCGGGCAGCCTTTGCCGGGGGAGTTGAGTGCCATGGCAGACCAACGTTGGACTGCGTGCGTGATCGCGCCGGAGGACCTGCGTCCCGGGCTCTACATCGCCCCGCTCCAGGTCATCACCGAGCGCGCCTTGCGCCCGTGGGAGTGCGACAACGCGGAGCAGGCGGGGCGGGTCGTGCGGCACGTGCGGCTGCCGGGCCGCGCGCCGACGCCCGTGCGCGTCGTGGACGTGTGCCTGCCTTTTGTGCTCGTGCAGACGCCGGGCGGCGAGCACAGCCTGATCGACGTGCGGCGGTTCCGCCTGGCGCGCGTTGCGACGCGCTTCGGTCGGCGGGTGTTCAAGCACCTGGCTCCGCCGCCGGCGCCGCCCGCGCCGGGCGATGGCGCGGCCATGGTTGAGCAGCCCGCGCGCGAGTGAGTCAGCGCCGCGGCCCGAGCCGCGCCGCGCGGCGGGCGGGCGACTCGCCCGGCTCGCCGCGGCGCTGCGCCCGGTTGTTCGAGTGCGCCGCGGCCCGCCGGTATCATGCGCGACATGCCTGCGACGTTGCCGCTAGCGCTGCCGCTGCCCGACGCCGCCGCCGGCGCCGTCGGGATCGTGCGCGAGCTGCGCGCCGCCGGGCACACGGCCGTGCTGGCCGGGGGCTGCGTGCGCGACCTGCTCCTCGGGCAGCCCCCGCACGACTACGACGTCGCCACCGACGCCCCGCCGGAGCGGCTCTGTGAGCTGTTTCCGCGGGCGCGGCCGGTCGGCGCGCAGTTCGGCGTCGTGCTCGTCAAGCGCCGCGGGCGCTGGATCGAGGTCGCGACGTTCCGCTCGGACGGGCCGTACGTGGACGGCCGCCGCCCGGTGTCGATCACGCTCAGCGACGCCGAGCACGACGCCCGCCGACGCGACTTCACGGTCAACGGCATGTTCCTCGACCCGCTGGCGGGCGAATTGATCGACTATGTGGACGGGCTGGCCGACCTGCGCGCCCGACTCATTCGCGCCATCGGCGACCCGGCGACCCGTTTCGCGGAGGATTATCTGCGGCTGGTGCGGTCGGTCCGTTTCGCCGCGCGGCTCGACTTCACGATCGAGCCGCAGACGGCGGCCGCGGTTCGCGCGCACGCGCCGCATCTGGCGCGCGTCGCCGCGGAGCGGGTCCGCGAGGAGCTCGAGCGGATGCTCGCGCACCCGAGCCGGGCCCGCGCCTGGGACTTGCTGGGCGACCTCGGCCTGCGGCCGTTTCTATGGCCCGCGGCCCACTGGGGCGAGCGGCAGGCGGAGCGCGCCGGGACGTTGCTCGCGCGGCTGCCGGCCGACGCGTCGTTCGAGCTGGCGCTGGCCGTCCTGCTGGCGCATGTCGAGCCGGGCGAGCTCGAGCGCGTCGCCCGCGCCTTCACGCTGTCCAACGCGCAGCGGGTGGCGGTCGCGTGGCTCGTGCAGCACCAGGCCGACCTCGACGATCCGCAGGCACCGACGCTCGCGCAGCTCAAGCGACTCATGGCGAACGCGGCGTTTCCGGCTTTGGTGGACTGGGCCCGCGCGCGGTACGCGGACCTGCCCGACGGAGCCGCCCGCGGTGCGGCGTTGGCGGCCCGCCTCGCGGCCATTCCGCCGGAACGCGTACAACCGCCGCCGCTGGTGACGGGCGACGACCTGCTCGCGCGGCGCGTGCCGCCCGGGCCGCTCTACGCCCGTGTGCTCGAAGCGCTCTACACTGCGCAGCTCGACGAGGAGTTGCAGACGCGCGAGGCCGCGCTGGCGGCGCTGGACCGGCGGCTGGCCGCCGAGCGCGGGCGGGAGTGACGCGATGGACGGACGCGCGCGGCGGCGCTGCTGGTGCGGCTGCTTCGTGGCGCTGCTGGCGACGGCCTGTCGGGCGCCGGCCCCGGCTGGTGCGTCCGACGACCGGCCGCTGCCGAGACTCCGCGTCCACATCGCCCAGACGCAGGCGCAGGAGGGCTGGCGGCGGGCGCAGTTGGCCGGTGATCCCATCCTGTACGTCACGCCCGAACCGTTGCTGACCGAGCGTGATGTGGTCCGCGCGGATGCGCTGCACGCCGCCGACCGCAGCATGCTCCTCGTCCACTTCAACCTGCGGGGCGCGGCGGTCCTGCAACAGGCCACGACCGCCCGGCGTGGCGACTGGTTGGTCGTATACCTCGAAGACGAACTTGTGGTGACGGCGCCGATCGAGCGACCCATCCACGAGGCGGGTCTCGGTATCGACGGCGGTTTCTCGCGGCGGCGGGTCGAGGAACTGATGTCGCGCTACAACGCCCCTCGCACGCGGGGCTTCCGGTCCGAGACCGCGTCGCCGCCGGAGCGTCGCCAATGACCCCGTGCCTCCGGACCGCGCGTGCGGGCGGCGTGCTGACGCTGACCCTGAACCGCCCCTCGCGCCGCAACGCGCTCAACCGGGAGCTGGTCGCGGCCCTGCACGCGGCGGTGGGGGCCGCCGCAGCGGACGCGACCGTACGCTGCGTCGTTCTGAGCGGCACGCCGCCGGCGTTCTGCGCCGGGCTCGACCTGGCAGAAATCGCCGCGACGCCGGGCGAGACGTACGACACCGCCCCGCTGGCCGCGCTCTACGACGCGCTGGCCGCGCTGAACCGTCCGACCGTCGCCGCCCTGAACGGGCCGGCCGCGGCCGGCGGCGCGGGACTGGCGTGCGCGTGCGACGTGGTGCTCGCGGCCGACACGGCGACGGTGAGCTACCCGGGCGTGCCGCAGGGGCTGGTCGCCGGGGTGGTCGTGCCCGGGCTGATGCGCCGGGTCGGCGACCTGGCCGCGCGAGCGCTGCTGCTGACCGGGCGGACCATCAGCGCGGCCGAAGCGCAGCGGATCGGCTTGGTGACGGAAGTGGTGCCGGCCGATGCGCTGCCTGCGCGGACGGCGGCGCTGGCGGCCGAGCTGGCGGCACTGCCGGCCGAAGCATTGGCCGAGACGAAGCAGTTGCTTCGCGGGCCCGGGAGCGGTGGGACGCCGGGATCGCTGCGGCTGACGGCGGCAGCGCGCGGAACGCTGGCGCGGTATCGGGACGCGGGCGGCCCCTGACGGGCGTGGCGCCGCCGGGTATAATGGTGGCCCACGGCGGTGGCGGGCGCCCCGGCGCGGCGCGGCCGCCCGCGACAAAGACCGTCGGTCGTGCTTCTCGAGCGCAGGAATCCGCCCGCATGATGAACCGCATTCAGCAAATCACCGCCCTCGGACAGGCCATCTGGCTCGACAACATCAGCCGTGATCTGCTCCAGTCGGGCGAACTCGCGCAACTCGTGGACGAGGGGCTGACCGGCGTCACGAGCAACCCGACGATCTTCCAGAAGGCCATCGCGGGCGGCACGACGTATGACGATGACATCGTGCGGCTTGCCCGGCAGGGCGCCACCGCGCTGGAAGTCTACGAAGCACTGGCGGTGGCCGATATCGCCGCCGCGGCCGACGTGCTGCGGCCGGTGTACAACGAGACGCACGGGCGCGACGGGTTCGTGAGCCTGGAGGTCAGCCCGCGGCTGGCGCACGACACGGCCGGCACGGTGGCCGAAGCGCGGCGGTTGTTCGCGGCGGTGAACCGGCCGAACGTGATGATCAAGGTGCCCGCGACGGAAGCGGGTCTGCCGGCCATCACGACGCTGATCGGGGAGGGCATCAACGTCAACGTGACGCTGATCTTCGCGCTGGAGATGTACGAGCGGGTCATCGAGGCGTACCTCGAGGGGCTCGGGCGCTTCCGGCAGACGGCCGCCCAGACCGGGCGGCCGCTGGGGCTGGTCTCGTCGGTGGCTTCGTTCTTCGTCAGCCGCGTCGACACGCTGGTGGATGCGATCATCCGGCACCGCGTGGAACACGGCGAACCGCACCTGGAGCCGCTGTTTGGCAAGGCCGCAATCGCGAACGCGAAGCTGGCGTACGCGCAGTACCGGGCGGCGTTCGAGGGGCCCCGTTTCGCCGAGTTTCGCGCGGCCGGGGCGCGTCCGCAGCGGCCCCTGTGGGCCAGCACCAGCACGAAGAACCCGCGGTACCCCGACACGATGTACATCGATCCGCTGATCGGGGTGAACACGGTGACGACCGTGCCGCCGCAGACGCTCGCGGCGCTGCGGGACCACGCCGTGACCGCGCAGACGATCGAGCAGGGGCTTGACCACGCCCGGGCGGTCCTGTCCGAGCTGGCCGGCATTCGCGTGGACATGAAGTGGGTCACGGACGAGCTGCTTAAGGACGGCGTGCGGCTGTTTGCCGACTCGTTCGAGAAGCTGCTGAGCGACATCGAAGTCAAGCGCGTTCGGGCGGTGCAGCCGGCGTAGGCCGCCCGCCCACGGGTGAGGTATTCGGCATGCACCGCCGGATCGCTGTGACGTTTGTCCTGAGCTTGCTCGTGCTCGACGGGTGTCGCGGTCCCGACCCGCAGTCGCACGGACCGGTCGTGGATCCCGCCACGCCGGATTTCGTCGCAGCGCCGCCCCGCCCGTCCGGCGCGCAGCCGGAGAACGGCTACGAGGCGTACGTGCGGCCGACGCAGCACTCGACAGCGGCCCCGAGCGTGCTGATTTCGGAGTCCACGGACCGCCTGACCGCGTACAACGTGAAGATGACGGACCTGCTGTGCGTCGCGTACCGCGAGCCCGAGCGGCCGCGGCAACTCGTGCCGAGCATGTCGGCCCTGCGCGTGCGGTCTTACGCGGCGGTGCCCGGGGGTCGGTACGACGCGCATGTGCGCGTGCCGCTGGCGGACGGGGCGCGGCTGCGGGCGGCCCTGCGGCGCGTGCTGGAGTCGACGTACGGCGTGCGGGCGCGCCGGGTGGTCGCCGACGCCGACGCGCTCGTGCTGGTGGCCCCGACGGGTCGAATGAAGCCGTTCCTGGTGCCGCCGGAGCGCGCCGAGGTGCCGCAGGTCGACCTGCAGCGGAGCTACGGCACGCTGCGGCTCACGCTGCGGGGCGACGCGCTGCCGCTGCTGTGCGAACAGCTTGAGCAGTGGCTCGGCCAGGTCGTCGTGGACGGCGTCCGGGTCCGCAGCGCGTACATCCTGGACATCCAGGAGCAGAGCTCCGGGACCGGCGCCGCGGGGCTGTCGCTGCCGACCGTCCGGCGGGCCCTTCAGGAACAACTCGGCCTGGACCTCGTGCCGCGGCGCATGCCCGTCGAGTTCGTGGTGCTCGAGGCAATCAGCCCGCCGCCGGTAGCGCCGCGTGTGCCGGTCGCGCCGGCCCCGGTGCGGCAACCGGCGACGGCGCCACCGCCGGCTCCGCCCGCGGCGCCGCCGGTCGAGACCTCGCCGCCGGCGATGTCGCCCCACGAGTCGAACGGCGAGGAGAAGTGAGCGGGCGGCGGGCGTTCACCAGCCGTACACGACCTTCGTACCCTTCACCTGCGGCGGCACGACGCGCCCGTCGGTAAGCCGGACGCTCCGCTTGCGGCCGCGGACACCGTAAAGCGTCAGCGTGCCGGGGGCTGCGGCCGTGACCTCGAGGGGCTGGTCGGCCGGGCCGCCCAGCGGCAGGCGGATGATCGCCCGGGTCGTGCAGTCGAGGGCCGGCTTGCCGTTGCGACGCAGGCGCACGCCGGTATCGAGGGCCACGTCGTATCGCTCGCCGCCCAGCCGCACGTTGTCGAGCGCGGCATCCGGGAACTCCAGCGAGCCGACGCGCAGGTAGCCGCACGGCTCGACGTCGACCAGCTCCTGGAGCGCGACGAACACCAGCAGGCCGCCCCAGTGGTACAGCCGCGCGGCGTTCCAGACGTCGGCCCCCTGGCCGGTCTCGGCGTTGTAGTTCTCGTAGACGCCGCCGTCGGCCCGCCAGTTCTTCATGAACAGCGCCAAGCTCTTCTGCGCGAGCTCGGCCGCGGCGTGGTCGAAGCGGTAGCGGCGCAGGCCCTCCGCGACGAGGAAGTTGAAGGGGCCCCAGATGCGGCCGCGCCAGTAGTCGTTGTCCTGGTAGGCCGGGTCGCTGCGGGCGATGGAGGGGATGACCCACTCGCCCCAGAACTCGGCCGGGTTCAGCAGGTGCTCGCGGACCATGCGGTCGGCGCGGTCGGGCGGGGCGACGCCGGCGATCAGCGGGAACAGGGAGGTCGGGGCCCAGCGGCGGCTGAGCCGGCCGGGCTCGAAGCGGGCCGTGTCCCAGTGGCGGTTGACGTAGAGGCCGTGCTCCTCGTCCCACAGGTGGGCGTTGATGCGCTCGGCCATCGTCACATGCTCACGGCGGAAGCGGGCGGCGTCCGCGGTTCGGCCGAGGCAGGCGGCGATCCGCGCCAGCGCGTCGCAGTCCAGGGCGTAGAGGCTGCTGAGCATCACGTCGTCGGACTCGAGGCAGTTCCGCTGCTCGTCGAACTGCACGTCGTCGAACAGCGGCGAGTTGTCGAGCCCGGACTCGTACATGGCCGACTGCCGCGTGTGCTGGAGGATCTGGTTGTACGGCACGAGCTGCGGGAACTCGTAGTGCACGGGGTTGGAGCCCCAGGCCAGCAGGCCGCGGCCGCCGCCGCTGCGGTGCTTCATCCAGAAGCCGTGCCAGCGCACCAGCCGCGGGTAGATGCGCCCCAGCCAGGCCTTGTCGGGCGCGAGGGCCTGGGTCTTCCAGACCAGGTACGCGCCCAGCGGCGGCATGCTGCGGTCGCGCGAGACGGCCCCATGCGCCATGTAGTAGTTCGGGACGTGGCCCAGCTCGTCGATCGCGGCGCTGACGGTCTCGAAGTTCAGCCGGCTCAGCTCCGGGGCCTCGTACGACATGAACGTCGCGACCAGGTACGTGTCCCAGCAGAACACCAGCACGCCGCGCCAGTCGTAGCACCAGTCCCGGCTGACCGGTGACGACACCAGCCGCCGCCGCGTGTCGTACAGCGTGTTCCAGCACACCGCCTGCATCATTGCGCCCGGGGCGTCGGCCAGCGCCCCGCGGCCGGTCAGGGCGTCCTGCTCGAGCGCGGCCATTGTGCCGGGGGAGCGGGGGCGGGCCCCCGGCGGACGGACGCGCACGGTCGCGGGCCGCCCGGCCGCCGCCACGGCATACGGCTCGGCGATGTTGACGAAGTAGTCCGTCGGCCAGGTCGCCCCTGCGAACTCGACCGCGCAGCCCGCGAAGGTGCCCTTCTTGGGCGAAGGGCACGCGGGCGTCTGCCCGACGGGCGCGAGGAACAGGAACACGACGCGCTGTTTCGACTCCCGAAGCGGTGTGACGGTCAGGTGAAGCGTGCCGCCCTTGTCGAGCGCTTCGGCGACGTACGGCACATCGCCCGCCTTGAACTCGAGCCGCGCCGGCAGGCCCAGCGGCGCGTGCGGTCCCAGCTGGGTGACGTGCTCCCAGCGGAACTGCTGGTACAGCTTGCCGATCTTGCGGTGCTCGGGGTCCGGCGGGGGCACAGGGGCCGGAACCGTTTCATCCCAGATCGCGAACTGCACCGTTACGACGGTGTCGCCGCCGCGGAGGTAGACGAGCCGGTTGAAACCCTGAAAGTCCCACGTGTTCCAGCCCGTCGGCTTGTGTGTCGTGCGCATCGGGATCCTCGTGTGCCAGCGTCGCGGACGAACCCCACAGCCTACCGTGTCGCGCTGCGGCCGTCACGCGGCGTGCCGCCGGGCGGGGCTTGCGTTCGCCCGGTTGCGGGCGTATACACACCGCCTTTCGTCGCCCAAGGGCCGCGACCGTCGCGAGGTCTCCGCCGATGCCGCACCGCATCCATCCCCCGCCTCCGGCGCGCTACCCGCCGTTGCGCGCGGCGGCGGCCCTGCGGCGCACGCTGCGCGCCGGCTACCGTCTGGCGGACCTGCGGGCGGACGCTCTCGCCGGGCTGGTCGTCGGCCTTATCGCGCTGCCCTTGTCCATGGCGCTGGCCATTGCCACGGGCGTGCCGCCGCAGCACGGTCTGTACACCGCGATCGTGGCCGGGACCGTCGCGGCGCTGCTGGGCGGCTCCCCCGTGCAGGTGACCGGCCCGACGGCGGCTTTCGTCGTCGTCCTGGCGCCCCTGGCGACCCAGTTCGGCCTGGTGGGGCTGATGCTCGCGACGGCGTTCGCCGGGGGGCTGCTCGTGCTGATGGGCGTGGCCCGGCTCGGCCGCCTGATCGAGTTCGTGCCCTTCCCGGTGACCACCGGGTTCACCGCAGGCATCGCCATCGTGATCGCGACGCTCCAGACGCGCGATTTGCTCGGACTGCGCGTGGAGCACATGCCGGACCATTTCCTCGAGCGGGTGGCAACGCTGGTGCAGGCCGGCCCGACCGCGCGGTGGCCGGACATGGCCGTGGGCGCGTTGACTCTGGTCGCGCTGTTCCTCCTGCCGCGCGTCGTGCGACGCTTTCCCGCACCCCTGATCGCCCTGCCGCTCGGCGTTATGCTCGCGCTCCTGCTGAGCCATTCCGGATACCCGTGCGAAACGATTCAGTCGCGCTTTCACGGGATTCCGCAATCCCCGCCCGTGCCGCTGTGGCCGTGGGCGTTCGACGGACCGCCCGCCGGGACCCAACCGCTCACGCCGGACGCGCTTCGCCCCCTGCTGCTCGCCTCCGTGACCATCGCACTGTTGGGGGCGATCGAGTCGCTGCTGTCGGCCGTGGTCGGCGCGGGCATGTCCGGGCAGGAGCACGACCCGGACGCCGAGCTGATCGCGCAGGGCGCGGCCAATCTCGTCGCGCCGTTCTTCGGCGGGTTCGCGGCCACGGGGGCGATCGCGCGCACCGCCACCAACATCCGCTCCGGAGCGCGTTCCCCGCTGGCGGCCGTGTTCCACTCCGTTTTTCTCCTCGTCGGCGTTCTGGTGGCCGCCCCGTGGCTGGGCTACCTGCCGATGGCGTCGATGGCGGCGCTGCTGGTGGTCGTGGCGTGGAACATGAGCGAGGTCCGCCACGTCGTGCACATGCTCCGCGTCGCCCCGCGCAGCGACAACTTGATCATGCTGACGTGCCTCGGCCTGACGGTGCTGTTCGACATGACCGTCGCCGTGACGGTCGGCGTCGCGCTGGCGGCCCTGCTGTTCATGCAGCGGATGGCCGAGCTGACGGGCGTGCGACTGGTGACGCAGATGCCGACGCCCCTGGCGCGGCCGTTGCCCCCGGGCATCCTCGTTTACGAGGTCGCCGGCCCGCTGTTTTTCGGGGCGGCCCAGCGCGCCATGAACGCGATCAAGGCCGTCGATCGCTCCGTCGCGGTGGTCGTGCTCGACCTGCGGGCCGTGCCCGTGATGGACGCGACGGGGCTGGTCAACCTCGAATCTGCGCTGCGGAAGCTCCACGACGCGCAGATCTACACCATCATCGCCGGGATCCAGGACCAGCCGCTGGCGTTGCTGGCGCGGGCCGGTTGGAAGCACCGCGACTGGCTATCGGTCTATCGCTCGTTCGAACACGGCATCGAAACCGCGTGCAATCTCGCACACCTGCTGCCGCTGGGTAACCCGGCCGCGGCACGGTCGTAGGACGGTCCGACGGGCTGGCTCCGCAGACCGCCCGGCCGCCGCGTCGAGACCCCGCGCGGCCCGCGGCGCAGCGGGCCCCGCGGGCAACGCCAGCGAGCCCCCGCTCACGGCCGCGTCAGCTCCGCCACGTCCCGCGCCGTGAGTCGGAACACGAACAGACCCGCGCCGATCCGCTCGTCCGGGACGCGGTCCGCCAGGCGGCTGAGGAGCCGCTTGTATCGCAGCTCTGCGAACTCGACCGCCGCCTGCTCCCGAAGCTGCGCCTTCTCCGGCGGTTCGCCCGGCTCCGGAGTCGACGTCGCGATCCGACCCAGCGACTCGTACGCCGCGCGGCTCCGCGCGGTCCAGTACCCTCGGCGGATCTCCGGATCGTACACGCCGAGCAGTTGCGTGACGCTCACGACGTAGGTGCCCGCGTCCAGGTCCGCGCGCGGCGCCCAGTCGAAGTGGCTGGGCAGCGAGCGGCACGGCACGTAGGCCGGCGGCGGGACGCTGCCGAAGTACGCGAGCTTGAGCGGCTCGTCCGGGTGGGTCCGGGCCCAGGCCGCCAGCCGCAACAGGTCTTGGCCCCAGTCGAGGTTGCTGTCCGCGAGGTACAGGTGCCCGCGCGACCGCCCGCCCACCACTTCGTTGAAATACGCCAGATAGTGCGGAAACGTGCTCAGGTTCGCTCCCGCCAGCCAGAGCAGCAGCATGCCCAGCACGACGCGCGGCCCGCGCCCGCCGAGCCACGCGACCGCACCGCCCGCGAGCACGCAAAGCAGCGGATACAGCGGCAACAGGTGGCGGTGCCCGATGTTCAGGTGCGCTGTCATGCTGCTCAGGCCGTGCACCGCCCAGAACCCGAGGATGCCCAGAAGCAACAGCGGCGAGCGTACCGGCACCCGCCGCAGCGCCAGCGCTGCCAGACCGGCCGCCGCGAGCAGAAGCGTCGCCAGAGGGGTCTTGATGAGCAACGCGATCGGAAAGTAGCTCGCCCAGCCGGTCGTGGAGTACGCCCCGCACAGGTACGCGTACCGTTGCCCGGTCAGAAACCGCACGCGCGCCAGGCCGAACACGTACGCATCGGGCAGCAGGTGATACTCGGCGGCGGCGACCAGCCCGCGCGTCACCGGATCGGTTCGCGGCCGTCCGGTTGCGGGGTCCAGCAGCGCGATCTGCCAGTCTTGCTCGAGCCGGGCCTGGGTCTGTTGCATGCGCTCCTGCACCTCGGCCGGAACGGGTCCGGGCGGAGGAGACGGCAGGATCGTGCTCTGACCCTGGTACGCCGCCCAGATGCCGCCCCACGCGGCCAGCCCCAGCACGCCGACCAGCGCGAGCACCGTCGGCACCCGCTCCGCCGGTCGCACGAGCGGCCGCGGGCCCGCGGGCGTGGGGCCGACTGCGGACGAGCGCCCGGCCAGCTCGAGCGGTGCGCGGCGGAAAACGGCCACGGCGGCCATCACAGCCAGCGCGGGCAGCACGACCGGCCAGGACATCTTCGTCCCGGGCAGCACCGCGACGGCGCCGGCGGCGGCCAGCAGCCGCGGCCACGAGACGCGCTCCAGCAAACGCGCGACCGTCAGCAGCACGAGCGTGTTGGCGAGCGTGATGGGCAGGTCGGTGGTGATCAGACGCCCGTGGGCGAGCAGGGTCGGGTCGAGCGCGGCCAGCGCCAGAGCGACCAGTGCCGCCGCGGGACCGTAGAGGTGCCGGGCCGTGGCGTACGTGGCGGCGACGGTCGCGAGCAGCAGCACGACCATCAGGCACCGACCGAGCACGATGAAGTGGTGGCGGTTCTCCGTGCCGAAGAGCCAGCGGATGGCGAAGGCGTTGCAGTCGGCCGCGAGCCAGGCGGGGTCGTCGGGTGGCGGCCAGTGCGGATCGACGAACAGCAGCGGCAGTGCGGCCCAGATCCGGCCGAGCGGCGGGTGGTCGGGCGACAGGCGGTAATCCGCTTGCGTCAGCGCGGCGTAACCGGCCGCGAGGTGGAACGGTTCGTCGAAGGTGGCGCTGTCGGTGCGAAGGGACAGCCCGGCCAGCCCGGCGGTGACGACCAGCGCCGCGACCACGAGCAGCGCGTGGACGCGCGGCCCGAGCACGCCGGCCGACGACCGCGCAGGGCCGCGCGTCGCGGGCGGTGCGATTCTCGCGGAGAGTGTCGGCTCAGGCACGCGCGGCAGGGTACCGGCCGGCGGACAGCGCTGGAAGTGCGGCCGTCGACGCCGCGGCCCTGCTGCGGGTGTTCCGGCACGTGACGCTTATCGCGAACCCGGCGTGAGCTGCTCGTACAGCGCCCACGTCTCCACGGCCATGCGTTCGGCCGTGAACTGCGCCCGCACGGCCTCCTGGCCGCGGCGTCCGAGTTCGCGGCGGTGCGGCGCGTCGTCGGCCAGGGCCGCCAGCGCGGCAACCAGGGCGTCGTCGTCGCCCGCCGGGTGCAGCACACCGCCGCCGGTCGCGGCGAGCAGCTCGGGAAAGGCTCCGTGGTCCGGGAGGACGGCCGGCACGCCGGCCGCGAGCGCCTCGAGTACGGGGTAGCCCTTCGACTCGACGTAGCGCGTCGGCAGGCAGAGGAGATCCGCTGCCCAGAGCACGGCGGACTTGGCCGCGCGGTCCACCTCGCCGAGGAACTCGACCGCGTCGTCGCCGGCGCGAGCGCGGGCCTCGGACACGATGTCGGCCGCCCACGCCCGCTCGGTCGGCGGGACGTATCCCGCAGCCCACAAACGCGCGGCGCGGCCGGCGGACCGGAGGGCGACAACGGCCCGCACGGCCCGGTCGAAGCCCTTCTCGGGACAGATGCGGGCAAGGTACGCGACCGTCAGCGGCGACGCGGCGGGCGTCTCCGCCGTGCTGCCGGCGGCGGCCGAGGCGGGCACGTCCCCCGGTGGCGGGCCGCCGATGCCGGGCGTCGCGGGGGGCGCGAAGTCGGCGACGCGAATCCCCATCGCGATCGTGTGAACGCGCTCGGCCGGGAGCGCGAAATGCTCGGCGGCGCGAGCGGCGTAGTAGCGCGTCGGGGCGACGAACGCGTCGATGTCGCGGGCGGCCTCCGCGATGCGGTGGAGAACCCGTTCGCGCCAGGGATCCGGCAGGGCATCCACGAAGATATCTTCACCGCTCAGACCGCACACGAGGGGCACGCCGAGGGTCGCCCGCAGCCGGGGCGCGACGCCCGCAAACAAGAGGTTCGGCAGGTGAACGACACTCGGTTGAAGCGACCGCAGCGTGCTCTCGAGGCGCACGAATTCCTTGCGGAGCGGCCCGCGCTCGCCCTCCAGGACGGCGAGCGTGAGCGGACCGAGCTCCTGTGGCCGCGTGCTGCCGCCCCGTCGGCCGGCCCAACGCAGCAGAGCGGGGTGATCGAGCAGGCGGTCCAGCCAGACCGGCGTGCGGCGGAACAGCGGCAAAGTTTGCTGAAGGTAGACGTTCACCCCGCCGAAATGCACGTCGGTCCGACTCACATCCTCCTCGTCCGTCCGTAGCGGCGTGTAGAGCGGCAGCAGCACGACGTCGCGGCCCTGGGCGCGGAGCGTCGCGGCGAGGCGCGCGTCTTGCAGACAGCTTCCGCAGTACATGCCGCCCGCGCCGGCGGCGAGTTGAACGACGCGCATGCGGCATGGCTCCTCTGACGCTGGCGGCGCCGCTCGTCGGGCCGGGCCGCGGCGAAGCCCTGCGGCCGCCCGTCGGCCTGCCGCAGCGTACCATACACCCGGCGGGGCTGCGGGGCCGACGCCGCGCACCGGTTCGCCGCCGAGGATCGCGGATGAGCGACTTTCGAACAGAGGTTCGCACTGCGGGGCGCGCATGGTGGCTGGTGGGCGGAACGTGCGCGCTGGTCCTGGCGTTCGCGGCATCGGGACAGACCTCGCGCCCGGCGACTCGGCCGGACATATCGCCGGTGTCGCGCACGTGGCCGGTCTTCCGCGGAGACGCGCGCAACAGCGGGGTCGCTCGCGGGCCGCTTGCCGACCGGCCGGTCGTTCGCTGGCAACGCGAGCTCGGCGCCGGCATTTCCGCCACGGCGGCGATCTCGGACGGTCGCGTGTTTGTCGGCGACGAAGACGGGCGGCTGACCGCGCTCGCGTTGACGGACGGCCGCGTGTTGTGGCAGGTGCCCGGAACGGAGTCGGTGGAGGCGCCCGTCGCAGTGCATGACGGACTCGTGTTGTGGGCCGACAGCGGCGGAACGGTGCGAGCCGGTGACGTGGTGACCGGGACGGTGCGCTGGACAGCGCAGACCGCCGGCCGCGTGATGGCGGGGCCGATGCCCGCCGGCGACCTCGTCCTCGTGGGCTCGTACGACGGGCATGTGTACGGGCTGCGGCGCAACGATGGGACCGTGGCGTGGAGATACGACGCGGGCGAGCGGGTGCACGGCACGCCGGCGATCGTCGGAGAGTTCGCGCTCGTGGCGGCCTGCGACGCACACCTGCATGTGCTGCGGATCGCCGACGGCATGCCGGTGCGGCGCGTCGCGATCGGTTCGGTGAGCGGGTCGGCTGCGGCGGTCGCGGGCGATCGTGTCGTGCTGGGGACGTACGGGCAGCAGGTCGTGGCGCTCGACTGGCGGCGGGGTGAAGTCCTATGGCGATTCGAGGACAAAGAGCGCGGGCACCCGTTCCTGTCTTCGGCGGCCATCGCCGGATCGGTGGTGGTGATCGGGGGGCAGGACCGGCACATCCGGGCGCTGAATCTTGACGACGGACGCGAGCGCTGGCGTTTCACGACGAAGGGCAAGGTCGACTCGTCGCCGGTGGTCGTGGTGAACGGGGAAGCGAGGCCGCCGGCGGGGCCCTCGACCGGTGGACCAGCGGCCGGCTCGCGACTGGCGGTCCCGGCGGACGACCCCGGAGAAGGGATATCCGACGGGCGGGCGTTCTTCGGGTCGGCGGACGGGCGGGTGTACGGGGTTGACCTGAGGACCGGAGCTGAGGTCTGGCGGTTCGATGCAGGGGGGGTCGTTTCGGCATCACCGGCGGTGGCCGACGGTTGCCTGGTGATCGGGACGGCCGACGGCGTGATTTATTGTTGGGGCGAAGTTCGTAAATAACGCATAGACAATATATTGCGCGTTCAGCGTGATCGCTTGGCGCGGCCGCGGGCCGGCGGCGACCGGGTCCATCGCCCCTTGAAGACCCGGTTTCTGTCGCCCGCAAGTCCGATTTCGGCTTGTTCGAGTCGCCGGTCGGGGCACACGAAAATGCGACTGAAAGCGCTTGCAATCCGGGTTTCCCGTGATACACTGCAAGTATGAGGGCGTGCCTCGTTACACGTCGGCACGAGGCCCTGCATTAATCGCTCGGGCGGCCCGCGGCCGGGGACCACCGGGCGATTGCGGCCGACGCGGCACGCTCGGCGTCATGTTCGTCTGCTGGCTGTCGTCCCCTGGGCGAGTGAGCCGGACTCCGACGGAGTTGCCGTCGGCGGCGGCTGGCTCGCACGAGGAGACGAGCGATGAGGAACATCTCGATGCGCGGATTCGCACTAGCTCACGGCCGTCGGGATCTCGGGGGAAGGGGGCTATCCAACCCCGGCTCGCATCCCGCCGCCACCTCCGCCCGGCCCGCCCCCGCCTTCACGTTAATTGAGCTTCTGGTCGTCGTCGCGATTATCGCCCTCCTGATCAGCATTTTGCTGCCGGCGTTGCAGGGGGCGCGGAACACCGCTCGGACGACGGTGTGTGCGTCGAACATGCACCAGTTGGCGCTCGCGACGAAGTACTACTCCGACGACCATCGTGGGTATCTGCCGTGGATTCCGGGCAGCCCGGAGAGCGGCTACGTGAACTATCCGTACGAGCAGGCCAACCAGATCCTGATCCTCTGGCCGTACGTGAAGAACCACAAGCTGTTCCGGTGCCCGTCGGCGTACGGGGAGAACTCGGTCAAATCGCTGTACGGGAAGGTGTTGGGGACGCAGCCCCCGGACCAGGCTACGAACCTGTCACGGTACTTCATCAGCAAGTCGAACGACTATTACCTGCAGACGGCGTACCGGGAAAACTGGTGGCCGGAGTTCAACCCGTTCGACCTCGGCGACGCCGACGAGTTCCCGGAGCTGTACACGGAGTACTGGTTCAACGACTACACGTCGTCGCTGCGGCAGAACGACTCGAGCGGCAGCCACGGTGTGCAGCTGCTCGACGCCCGCGGCCTGCCGCTGCCCGCGATGAACGGCGGCCGGGTGGACGCGATTGCGCGCCCGGCGCTCGCGGTGCCGTTCGCCGAGTATGACTGGTCGCTGAAAGCGAACCAGCTCCGGCACAACGGGGGCATGAACCTGGGATTCCTGGACGGGCACGTGGAGCGGAAGGCGAAGAAGAAGTTCTACGACCTGGACGGTCGGCCGGCGAACGCGTCGACGAAGGCCGAAGACTGGGATCCCTGGGGGAATCGGCCGTTCTACTGCTGGGGTCTGACACTGTACGGGAAGGATTGGCTGCGTTAACGCGTTACATCGTGGACTGTGGGAAGTGGACTGACTGGAGGCACGGTGGCAGGGGCAACGTCATGAAGCACACGCTACTGGTCTTGGCGGTTCTTGGATCGATCATGCCTGGATTCGCACTTGCGCGGCAACAGGTGCTCCCGAACGGCAGCTACGAATTCGCGACCCTGGACGGTGAAGGCCGGCTGATCCCGGACGGCTGGAACTCATTCGGCGGCGCGGTGCAATCGGCGGACTTCGCCTGGGACGGCGGGTTCAGCGCGCTGGCCAGCGTCCGAACCGACGCTTACGTCGGGCTGTATCGCGACACGGTGACCGTCGGAGCGAACACCCGCATTTTGATGAAGGCGCGGGCCTACCACCCGGCGGCGTTTCCGATCGCCGAACCGATCAAGGCGGGGATGAAGCTGGAGTTTCGGCCGCCGGAAGGGCTGGAATTGCCGCCACCGGTCGAGAACCTGGCGTTCGACGTGAACGCCCCGTTCGACCAGTGGGTGCTCGTGTCCGTGTCGTCGGTCGTGCCGGCCGGCGTTTCCAGCGCGAAAGCCGTGCTGATCTCGTTCGAGTTTCCGGATCCGCCGGACGTGCCGCTGACGAACGGGCAGTTGTTTGTTGATTCGGCGTTCGCCTCGGTCTCGTCGAACCCGGGCGTGAACCTCCTGTCGAACGAGAGCTTCGAGAGCGGCACGAGCGGCCAGAACGGCATGCCGCCCTGGATCGAGTTCGCCGATTCGCTGCCGGTCGGGACCGGGGCCCGCAAGGCCTGTCTCGTGTCGGGCGTTCCGGCGCAGGATGGCAACTGCGTCGTCCGTTTCACCGGCGGGACGGCGGGGCTGTTTCAGGAAATCCCCGTCACGCCGGGCGACACGCTGACCGTGTCGGCGTACTTCCGCACGCGGGCTTCAAGCCCGTACAACGATCCGCGAGCCCTGGCCGGCGTGAAGATCGAATGGTCGGGCGGCTCGTGGCCCACGCCGAACATCGACGTCGTGCCGAATGCCAACCCGATCTCGGGCACGACGAACATCATCACGGCGGCCTCGCCGACGGACACCTGGGTGCCCATCTCGATCGATTACACCATGCCGGCGAACAAGTCGGCGCTGCTGCGGGCCACCGTGATCAACGCCTTCGGCCCCGGCAACACCGACGTGTATTTCGACGGGTTCGAGATGGTGCTGACCAACGTCTTCAACGGCTCGGACGTGAACGCGGACAACGCTGAAGACCTGATCGACATCGCCACCTTGCAGCGCGTGTACACCGGCCCGGGTGCCGAGCTCAAGTACCTCGGCCTGGTGTATGACCACGACGAGAACGGCGCTCTCGAGCCGTCGGACGTGACGTACACACTGCAGCGCATGACCGGCCCGGTCAGTCCGTGAGGATGGTCCGCACGGAGACTGGACCCGGAGATCGGAGTGTGCCGGACAGGTGTCTGCGGCACCTTGTGACCTGAGAGGAGGAGGACCGGATTATGAGGATTCTCTCGGTGGTGGCAGTGAGCTTTCTGGCGCTGGCGGCCAGCAACGCGCTGGCCACCAACCTGCTCCAGAACCCCAGCCTCGACTTCGACGGCGGCGTCGCCAGCGGCGCTGAGAGCGCCACGGCGGACTTCTGGACGCGAACGGGTATGACCGACACGGGCAACCCGGACCCGGAGACCACCTCGCTGTTCGAGCCCTGGGCGGCGCACAACGCCGATCCCGGCGCGCGCGGCCTGTGGTTCAAGTCGTTCCTCGGCGGTGCGCTGTGGTGGAGCAACCCCCCGTCGCCGGTGGACAGCGACCTCTTCCAGGATGTTCCGGGCACGGCCGGCGCGGCCTACACGCTGTCGGCGTGGTTCAAGTACGAGAAGTACTACTCGGGTCTGAATCCCCTCCAGCCCACGCAGACGTTGCTGGCCATCGACTATTTCGACGCGGGCATGAATCTGCTGGGCAGCAACGTCCTTGATGTTGACGAGGTGATGCCGACGCTGCCCGACGGGACCGGCAACGGCGAGTGGTATCAGTTCAGCGTCGGCGGCGTCGCGCCGGCCGGCACCGCCATTGTGCGGGCCCGGGCGTCGATGGTCGACGGCACGTTCTCGTACCGCATCAATCCGCAGGGACAGTGGGAAGGCCTCAACCCGCAGTCGGCGTTCGTCGACGACTTCGTGCTGACGCCGGAGCCGGCGACCGGCCTGGCGCTTCTGGCGCTGCTCGTCCTGCGTCGCCGTTAGGAAACGACTCTCCTCAACGTGTGACCCGATGAGTGCGGACGCCCCACCGGCTTCGGCCGGCGGGGCGTTCTCGTTTCATCGTGCGGACGCTGTGCTCCCCCACGACGCCCCGCGGGACTACAGTACCGGCCGGATGAAGGAGCCTCCCATGACGCCCCATCGGGTTCGCCGACTCCTGCCCATTCTGCCGATCCTCGCTGCCGCTATGCCCGGCGCAGCGCAAGACCGCAAGAAGCCCGCGGGAATCCGTGTCCGGGCGGGTTATGAGCTCTCCGTCGCGGAAGCTACGCTCGCGCGTCCCAGGTTCCTGCGGCTCGATCCGGCCGGCACGCTCTACGTCAGCCGTCCGGACGCGGGCGACATCCAGGCCTGCCGGGATTGCGACGGGGACGGTTGCTACGAGACCGTCACGCCCTTCGTGCGGGACCACCGCTCGGTCCACGGCCTGTGCTGGTACGAGGGTTGGCTCTGGTTCAGCGAGTCCGGCGCGATCTTCCGGGCGCAGGATACGGACGGCGACGGGCGGGCCGACCGGGAGGAGACCGTAATCGGTCCGGGCCGGCTGCCCGAGGGTGGCGGCCATTGGTGGCGTTCATTGCTGGTCCACAAGGGCCGGATCTACACGGGCATCGGCGACAGCGGCAACATCACGGACGAGACGGCCACGCCGCGGCAGAAGATCTGGTCGTATGCGCTGGACGGCAGCGATGAGCGGCTGTTCTGCGCCGGCCTGCGAAACACCGAGAAGCTCGTGGTTCGCCCCGGCACGGACGAGATCTGGGGCATGGACCACGGCAGCGACTGGTTCGGCGGCCCGCTGGAGAAGAAGGCGAAAGCCGGGCAGCCCATCACCGATCTGAACCCACCCTGCGAGATGAATCACTACGTCGAGGGCGGCTTCTACGGTCACCCCTTCATCGTCGGTTCGCGCGTGCCGCGCTACGAGTTTCTCGAACGGCCGGACATCGTCGAACTGGCGGCGAGGACGCGGCCGCCGGCCTGGGCCACCGGCGCGCACTGGGCGCCGAACGCGATGGAGTTCTACAACGGTACTCACTTTCCGGGCGCGGCCGGCAGCGCCTTCGTGGCCTATCATGGGTCGTGGAATCGCAGCGAACGGGCCGGCTACTGCGTGACGCTCGTGCTGTTCGAGGATGGCCGGCCGTACGGTGAGCAGGTGTACGTGAACTTCCTGACGGCGGCGGGCGAGGTGCGGGGCCGACCCGTGGATTGTGCCGTGGCGCCGGACGGCGCTCTGCTCATCAGTGACGATTACGGAAACCGGATCTACCGACTGCGATACGTGGGCGGCGCGGCCCGCGGGGAGGCGAAATGAGGCGAACCTCCCGACCTCGGAACAGGCCGGGCTCTGCAGCGGGTGCGCTCTTGGCATTGCTGGTCCTGGTGCTGCCGAGCGGCTGTGAGCGCCCGCCGCCGGATTCCGCGCACGGCGCGCCGCAGCCGAGCGCCGGTGCGGCCGCGCCCGCGACGGCGTCGGTCGCAGCCCCGGACGGCGCGGCCGCGATGTTCGATCTGGTGGTCGGGCCGGTGACGCAGTTCGCGCAGTCGTGCAGCCGTTGCCACGGCGCCCACGGCGCGCTGTACGGGGCGGCTTTCGCCGCGCTCGATGAACCGGCGCTGGCCGCGAAGATCCGCGAGATGATGGAGCACAACGCACAGCTTCGTCCGACGGCGACGGACGTGGCCGCCATGGTCGCCCATCATCGGGCGCTCCAGCGCCGGCGGCCCTTTCTGTGTGTGACGAACGGGGCCGCGTACGCCGCAGGGCGCGAGACGGTATTGCGGGGCGAGTGCGCGGGCGTCGAGCGCGTGACGGCGGAGGTGAACGGCCGGGCGGTGCCCGTCGCGATGGACGGCGACCGGTTCGAGGTCGCTTTGGGGGGCGCGTCTGGCGTCGTGTTGCGCGCGGAGAATTCGGCGGGAGCGGTCACGCTGGACTTTCCCCGACGACAATGGACGGAGTGATTCGGACTCGCACCCGCCGAGTCACGCTGCCAACGGGGCCGGCCGCCGACCTGGCCGGTCCGTCCGGTTTTTCGGGCGGGGCGGCGGGCCTCATCTCGGCCACTGCGCGTTCAGGAACTTGCCGTTGCGGCTGATGACCTTGCCGTCGACCGCGACGGTCCCACCCCGGCGCAGGTCGCAGACCATGTCCCAGTGCAGCGCGCTCTCGTTCTTGCCGCCGGTCTTCGGGTACGCCGCCCCCAGCGCGAGGTGGCACGTCCCGCCGATCTTCTCGTCGAACAGCGTGTTCCGCGTGTACCGCCGGATCGCGTAGTTCGTGCCCAGGGCCAGCTCGCCGAGCGTCCGCGCGCCCTTGTCCTGGTCGAGCATCTTGAACAGGAAGTCCTCGTTCTTGCCGGCCGACGCCTCAACCACGCGTCCGGCCTTGAACACCAGCCGGACATCCAGCACTTCGCGCCCGCTCGTCACCGCCGGAAACGAGAACTTCACGACGCCCTCGGTCGCGTCCTCGATCGGGCCCGTGAACACCTCGCCGTCGGGGAAGTTCGCGTGGCCGCAGCAGTTCTCCCAGGACCGCCCGCGGATGCCCAGGCGGATGTCCGTGCCTTGCGGCGTGCGGATGTGCATTTCGCGGCCCTTGCCGAGGAAATCCGCCAGCCGCTGCTGCGCGACGCCCAGCCGCTTCCACGCGCCGACCGGGTCCTTCTCATCGAGCTTGCCGCCCGCGAACACGAAGTCGGCATATTCGGTCAGCGACATCTCGGCGTCCTGGGCCGCAGCGTTGGTCGGATACTGCGTGCCGACCCAGCGGATGCGGTCGGGGTCGCCGACGCGCTTGGCCTCGCGCGTCATGATCGCTTTGAGAATCGGCTTACGGGCCTGGCTGGCGAGGGCCTGCTTGGCCGGGTCCGCGTTCGACAGGTTGCGCGTGTTCTCCTCGCCCCACAACGCGATGTAGACCTGCGCCCGCGTCACCGGGAACTTGTCGAACGGCGACGTGTGCAGGAGCTGCGCGCGGCTGGCGTGCTTCAGGTGGATCTCCTTGCACCGCTCCGACTGGATGCGGACCCACGGGTGACCGCCGGCCGCCAGAACCTCGCGGTAGACGGCCGCCAGGCCGGGTTCGGTGACGGTGGTGCCGGTGATGATGACGAGGTCGTCCTTGCGGACGCCGACACTGTAATGGACGACCACTTTCGCGAGGCGATCGAGACGCTGGTCGTGCATGTGTGGTCCTTTTGGAGCAGCCGTTCGGGAGTCGCGATGATAGGCCCGCGCCACGGGCGGCGTCCAGCCGGGAGCGGGCCCCGAGCAACCGGCGGGGTGTCAGGAACGCATGGGGAGGCGGAATCGAGGGGGCGGGGGCTGCGGCCGGAAGGACCGCGCGGCCTGGCGTTCGCGCTCGCCGGCGCTCCGCGTTCGGATTCCGGGGCTGCTCTCGATCTCTTGCTCTCTGGATCTCTTTCTCTGCCGAGCAGCCCCCGTGCTGCCGCCCGGGCTCCGGCGACGCCTCGCTTGCCGCCGGTTGCGCGGCCCATTGGGCGGCACAGGACTCGAACCTGTGACCCTCTCGGTGTAAACGAGATGCTCTGGCCAACTGAGCTAGCCGCCCGGCGGGAACTGGCCACCGCCCGCTTTCCGCTATGATAACCGCCGGTCGATTCCTGCATAGTGTCGGCCCGCGCCCACACGCAGGCCGGCGCCGGAGGCCCGTCGTGTCGCCCTCTGACCCAACCGAATCCGCGATCCCGCCGCCGCCCGACCGCCCCGCGCGCCCGGGCGAGGCCGCGCCGGACACCCCGGCCGCCGCTGCTGCGCACACAACAGGCGGCGGCGCGGCGGCGAAGGACGTGGGCGGCGCGGCGGGGGAGACAGGGGCGCGGACGAATGCCGCCCAGTCAGAGGCCGGCGCGGATCTCGCGACGCTCCGGCGGCGCATCGACGCGGTGGATGACGAACTGCTCCGCCTGCTCAGCGAGCGCGGGCGGCTGGCGGCGCAGATCGGCCGCCTGAAAGTTGCGGAAGGCGCGCCGATCTACGCGGCCGACCGCGAGAGCGAGATCCTGCGGCGCATCGCCGAGCGGAACCCCGGGCCGTTTCCGGAGAGCGTGCTGCACGCGATCTATCGCGAGCTGATGAGCGGGTCGTTCTTGCTGGAGCGGCCGCTGCGGATCGCGTTTCTCGGCCCGCGCGGGAGTTTCTCGCATCTGGCGGCGAGCGGCAAGTTCGGGGCGTCGGTAACGTACGAGCCGGTGGCGGACATCGCCGGCGTGTTCGCGGAGGTCGAGCGAGAGCACGCGGACTTCGGCGTCGTGCCGGTGGAGAATTCGACGGGCGGCGGGATCGTCGAGACGCTGGACGCCTTTACCGACACGCACGTGAAGATCTGTGCCGAGCTGTTGCGGCGCATCCACCACAACCTACTCGCCCGGGTGCCGTTGGAGCGCGTGACGCGCATCTACTCCAAGCCCGAGGTCTTCGACCAGTGCCGACAATGGCTCCTGGCGACCGGGCTGCACGACCGGGCCGTGCCGGTCGCGAGCACCAGCCGGGCGGCGGAACTGGCGGCGGCCGAGGAAGGCGCGGCCGCGATCGGCAGCACGCTCGCGGGCGAGCTGTACGGGCTGCCGGTGCAGCTCGAGCACATCGAGGACAACCCCAACAACATCACGCGGTTCTTCGTACTCGGACGCACGGCGGCCCGGCCGACCGGCGACGACAAGACAGCGCTGCTGTTCGCGGTGCCGCATCGGGCGGGGGCGCTCGTGGACGTCCTCGACGTATTCCGGTCAGAGGGGATCAACCTGACGATGATCACCTCGCGGCCGAGCCGGCGGCGGAACTGGGAGTACTACTTCTTCACCATCGTGGAGGGGCACGCCAGCGACGCGCCGCTGGCGCGGGCGATCGACGGGGCGAGAGCGCTTTGCGCGCACCTCGCGGTGCTGGGGTCGTTTCCGAGTGTTACGGAGGCGTACTGAGGCGTGACGGGGGCTCCGATAACAGAGCATCGGCGGCCGCGGCGCGCCATGCATTTTCCGCGCCGGGCCCGCTTGCGATTTTCGAGTTGTTTTGAGGCTGTCGGCTTGATTCCGGGCGCTCACGCCGCCTAAGAGTTGAGTGACGGGGACGTAGTGCTTCAGCGGACGGACCAACGTCGCTGAGACCCTAGTGCGGGCCTCGCCGACCCCGTGGCGACCCGCTTGTCTAGGAAAACTAGTGTGGCCGGAGTGCCCGGACGCGCCTGTGTTGTGCGCCCCGGACCCCGGCGCCAATGTCCGTGGCTGCGTCGCCGGAGGGGCGGCGGGCCGCGGGCGGGGAGAGTGTCGTGATGCGCCCTCGGAGCCTGTTCGTCGTGGCGGCCGTCCTGGCGGCGGGTGTGGTGGCCCAGGCCGGTCCGATCCAAACGCTGTGGGACAACTACTGGTCGCCGGCGCCCGGGTATGACCGACTCGGGTATTTCTCCTCGGAGGTCAGCGCCTCGGTGCCGGATTCATTCGCGGGCGATGACGCGATTTTCGCCGAGCCCGTGCGGATCCAGGAGATCAAGTGGCTGGGCATGCGGAACACGACCTACACGTACGGCTCCGCCGAGGTCGTGATTCTCGACACCAGTTTCAACACGCTGCATTCGCTGACCGGCCTGTCGTTCAGCTCGACGACGATCACCGACGGGGCTTTCCCGTGGGGCTACACCCCGTACGAGGGCACCGTGGCCATTCCGAACATCGATCTGGCGGCCGGCCACTATTACTTCGCCGTGCGGCTGGTCAGCGGGACGCCGCAGGCGCCCACCGGCGGGCGAAACTTCGTGCTGACGACCGGCAACGGCACGATCCACGGCGGCACGATGGGCGTGATCCGCGCACCGGCCTTCGGGGCGCCGAACTGGACGCTGATCGGCAACTACTTCGGCTCGCGGCCGACCGAGTACGCGTATCGGATTCGCGGCGAGATCATCCCCGAGCCGGCCGGCCTCGCCCTGCTGGCGCTCGGCGGGCTGCTCGCGCGGCGGCGGTAACGCCGCGTTGGGCAGAGCGCCCGGTGCTCCGACGGGGCGCGCGAACGCAAGCTAAGCGTTCATTTGCGGGGCTGTCCTTCGCCGAGGGACGGCCCCGCGGCAATTGGGGTGGGAAGAAGGCACGGAGGCACGGAAGCACGCAGGCACGCAGGCACGAAGGCACGGAGGGAATGAGGGACTGAGGGGCGGAGGCGGAGGGGCGCGACCGCGGGCGCCGGGAGCCCCGGCGTTGAGCGATCATCATGGGCCCGACTCACGACTGAGGGGAAACGGGCAAGGCGCGACCGCTTCCAGGCGCGGGTGGTGAACGGGCCGAGGCCGGTGCGGGGGGCTCTGGCCGGAGCCGCGTTTTCGAGGCCGCGCTGCGGCTCACGGTGACGTCGTGAACACCGCCGCCGGTACCAGCAGCTTGTCGCCCTCGCGGATCCCGAGCCGCGCGAAGCTGCCCTGTTTCATCTCGAGCGCGAACATCGCCGGCTCGTACGAACTGAACGTCTCGAGCGTTCGCGGCGGCATCGCCTGGACCGTCACGATCGTGCCATCGAACCGTGCGAACGCGATGTCCAGGGGCGTAATCGTGTTCAGCATCCAGAAACTCCGGATCCGTTCGTCGCTGAACACGAACAGCATGCCCTGGTCATCCGCGATTTCCTCCGGCCGCACGAACATGAGCCCCTCGCTGACGACGCCCGGCCGCGAACGGTCGAAATCCTGCGCGAGCCAGACGCGCAGTTCGTGTTTGCCGACCCGAATCGTGGCGGTCGGCAAGGTGTGAAGTGGGTATTTGCGCTCGGCGTCGCTTGAGGTCGAACGCGATCCGCCGGTTTCGCCGCCCGGGGTGCCCGAGCACGCGGCCAAGACCAGGGCGGCCAACACCCCCAAGCAGCGCGCCCCGGCCGCGCGGCCGCCTCTGCTCCGGGCTGTCGGAGGAAGCGCCATACCGCACCCGGACTTGCCAGAACGCATCATGATGCGTCAGCATAGGACCGGCTGCGGGAACCCCGCAAGCCGCAACCGGTGATCCACCGTGGATGGTCTGATCAACCTGTTCAAGCCGGTCGGCATCACCAGCGCCCGAGCGCTGGATGCGGTTCGCCGGGCGACCGGACAGCGGAAGAGCGGGCACGCCGGCACCCTGGACCCGCTCGCGGACGGCGTGCTGGTGATCTGCCTCGGGCGGGGCACCAAGCTGGTCGAGCGCGTGATGGGCCTCCCAAAAACTTATCGGGCCGTGGCCCGGTTGGATGTGACCAGCGCGAGCCTCGACGCCGAGACGTCGCTCGAGCCGGTGCCCGTGGCCGCTGTCCCGGACGCTGCGGCCGTGCTGGCGGCACTGGCCCGGTTCCGCGGAACCGTGATGCAGGTGCCGCCGGCGGTCAGTGCCCTCAAGATCGGCGGGCGTCCGGCGTACCGGCTGGCCCGGGCTGGCCGACCGCCGGCGCTCGAGGCGCGGCCGGTGCGGATCGACGCGCTGGAACTGCGGCGCTACGCGTGGCCGGAGGTGGAGTTCGACATCCGCTGCGGACGGGGGACGTATGTTCGGGCTCTGGTGCGGGACATCGGGGCGGCGTTGGGGGCGGGCGGGTGCCTGACGGGCCTGCGGCGGCTGGGGGTGGGGCCGTTCACGAGCGAGGACGCCTGGACGGTGGAGCGGCTGGCCGCGGCGACACCCGCGGAGTACCTGGTGCCGCTGGAGCGCGCGCAAGCCATGTTGCAGGCGTCGCTTGCGGACGGCGGGGCGACGTGAGGGTCGGCGGCGATGCGGCAGACGGCGCGTTGTCGGTCGACGCGGGGTTTGGGCGTGGCGATTTCCGAAACGCTGACTTCACAGCGTCCAAATGCAAAACTAACATTCGGGCGTCATCCTTCGGACCCGAGAGGGTGCGGCGGATGGCCGAGGGCTGCTGGCGCGCGCGGGTCCGGCGACTTCGGTCATGTGGCTTCTGGGCGGATGGATGGCCGGTGTGCTGACCAGTCGATCCGGCAAGGTTCTGCTCGCGAGCGTGCTGCTCCTCGGCGCGGGTGTGCTGGCGTACTGGAATCTCAGTCGGCAGCCGATCAGCAGCCGCGTGAACTTCGTGTGTGTCGCGACCGGGCAAGTGTTCGCGTTGGATCGCAAGGAGATCGTGGTTTATCCCGTGCGAAACCCGAAGACCGGGGAGGACACGCTGCTGCCGTGCGTCAAGGACGCGGACGGGGTGGTGCGGGTGAGCGCGAGATACGGAGCGCTGCTCCGTGAAATGGGAGCGAAGAACCGGTATGTGGACCCTGAGACCTTCGTCGTCCGGCCGCCGCCGTAGTCCGGGCGATCACTTCGCGTTCACCCTGATCGAGCTGCTGGTGGTCGTCGCGATCATCGCGATGCTGATTTCGATCTTGCTGCCGAGCCTGAGCTCGGCGCGGGAGCAGGCGCGGGCGGTCGTCTGCGGGCAGAACTTGCGGCAACTCGGCACCGGGATGCAGACGTACGTGGCCGAGAACAACGATCATTACCCGGGGCTGAACACGAGCGGCGTGTGGCTGGAGGCCCAGCGGCTGCGGTGGGCGAGCAACCTGGGGTCGATCAACCGTGCGGGAATGCCGGTACAGACGTTTGACTGGATGACGCCGTCGCTGGTGGGCTCGGGCGAGCTGCCCGCGTCGCGGGTGGAGCGGTACAAGTTCCTGTTGGAGAAGTTCCGCTGCCCGACGCAGACGCTGACCTCGGCGGTTTATCCGGAGGGCGGCACGCCTCCGGAGGGCTTGGCGGCATTCGAGAACCTCAAGCCGTGGCCGACTGTCAGCTACTTGTCGCCCGTGTATTTCCATTACGTCGGTCAGCGGCAGAGGACCCGTGTGTTGGGGCGGATGGAGCATGCGACCGCCAACGTGAGCATCTTTGCGAAAGCAGCGCCCCCGTCCTGGAATGTCGTCGTCGACGACTTTTTGCCGCAGATCACGCGAATCGGGACGCCGGCGCGGAAGGTTTTCGCCGCGGACGGCACGCGGTATCTGGACACCGCCCTGACGCTCGACTTCGACCCGAATCCCGGGCCGACGTACTACGGCTCGTTCTGCGCGGCCGGCGGGTACTGGAGCGGCTGTACCGCGTTCGGGGTCCGGCAGGGTACGCAGAACTGGAGCGGCCAGAGCGTCGCGGCCGGCTCGCCGGCGGGCGGCGAGAACATGGCGGTGAGCTACCGGCACGGCCGGCAGCGGGGCGTGTCGTCCGGCGCGTGCCGTGACAACAGGGGCACGATCAACGCGATGTTCTTCGACGGACACGTGGAACGACTGACCGACCGCCCGTCGCGCGAGGCGCACCTGTGGTACCCGTCCGGGGCCGTGGTGAGAACGCCCGGCGAAGGCATGGTAAGCCTGCCGCAGGACGCGGTGATTCCCTGACCTTGCGGCAGGGGTGCTGGAGAGCCGCGGCGTTGTACGAGCCGCGGCGGTAGTGGGAAGTGAAGCAGGCGATCCCGGGACGGCCCGCCGCCGGCAGGCGGTTCGGCCGGGCGGTTCCCGGAGGACCACCCTGCTCCCGAAGCGCGCGTCGTATGGCACAGTCGGCGCCGGGGCTCTCATCCCGGGCGGCCGCCGGTGCGATTGTGGTGATAGAGAGCGTGGAGCGGAAGAACCCTTAGGTGACAGGAGACTTGGGCATGACGAAGAATCGGTGGTTGATGGCGGTGGCCGTGGCCGTCCTGGCCCTACCGTCGCTGGCGCAGGACAGCACGTCGACGGACCCGGCGATCGGCGACGCCGTCTTTCCGTGGCAGGACGCGACCTCGCCGGACGGTTCGGAGCAGATCAACCGGTATGTGGTCGATCTCCAGCAGATCACGTCGAGCTGGGGAAACCGGTTCCGGGTAGCGCCGCTGGTCAAGGCGAGCAAGACGGGCTACGCGTTTCTGAACAGCCTGATCAGCGCGCAGACGATCAGCAACACGCTGCTCGATGCGCCGTTCCCGTTCAGCAGCTACAGCGTGTGGAGCGGCCCGGGCTTCGGCGTGAACAACGTCTGGAACCTGACGCCGAGCACCGTCAACACCACAGGTTTCACGGGCAAGCAGTTCGCGACCGCCTTCGCGGAGTTCTCGACGGGCGACGAGGGCGGCGGGCAGAACGCCATCATCGGCGCGGTCGTGAACTACCGGCTGGAGGACCCGAACCGGCTGTACGTCACGCGCGTGACGGCGGCGGGCAACGCGCTGGGCGGCGGCGAGAACCGCTCGCAGTTCGGCGTGGGCTCGATCGACTCGCACGGCCAGGTTTACTTCCGCGCCGATGCCTTCAACGTGACGGGGCCCGACCCGCTGCTGCGCAACAACCTGTTCCGCGTGCGCCTCATTGATCCGGACGGCACGGGTCCGAAAGTCGGTCGCAACAGCAACGTCGCCAACATCATCGACCTGTTCTCGGACGACGACGTGCCCGCGACGGACTGGCTTCTGGATTACAACAATTCCGAGTCAAACACGAGCACCAACACGCCGTGCAACATTCCGCAGCAGGTCGCCGGCCGGCCGGTCCTGGTTGATACGAACTTCTCCACCAAGTACGTGTACGAGCAGAATCCCTACCCGGCTCCGCTGACGTTTGCGCCGGGCCTCGGCGCGACGGGCCACCTCGCGACCGGCCTGTCCGACCATCGCGGCGGGGTCGGCTTCAGCCACCTGCTGCGGTGCGCGCCCGGGAGCGTCGGCACGTTCGGCATGCTGGCCAGGGCCACGTCCACGAACCAGACCACCGCGCTGGCGCTGTGGGATGTGGATGCCAACGGCAACGTGCTGAACAAGTACGCGCTGTTTGCGCCGGCTTTCTTCAGCTTCCCGAGCGGCGATACGTTCGGCACGCCGGCCCGGATCGCGGAGTTCACCAACTACCGCGGGCAGACGGCGTTCCGCGGCGGCAACGGCCCGGTGGCGGTCGGCCGCGATCAGGCCGGCCGGGGCCTCGCGGCGGCGACGATGATTGACCCGAGCGCTTTCGCCGACGCAGGTACGCGGTACATCAACCCGTACAACCTGATCGCCGTGGCGCGGTTCACCTGCGGCGGCACGCCGCAGTGGGCGGTCGCCGCCTACATTGACCAGGTCAGCGACAACGGCACGCCGAGCCTGACGCCGACGGACCCGACCTGGCCGAACAACGTGAAGGACGATTCGTGGGCGGGCTCCCCGATCTACGGGCCGGGCGGCGCGACGCCGATCGGCCAGTTGGCGCCGCTGTGGGCCATTCCGAACATCACGACGATCGGTCCGTCGATGTCCGCGCCGGCGATCGACTCGGTCGGCAACATCTACTTCCTCTCGGCCTACCAGCTCTTCGGCCCGCCGGTCTACTACAACACCGGCCTGTTCCGGGCCGTCTACGACCCGGCGACGTTCACCTACAAGCTCGAGCTGCTGCTGGCATACGGGCAGGTGCTCCAGGGCCGGAACTCGAACACGCCGTACCGGATCCAGTACCTGGCGATCAACGACGGCAACAGCGTGTCGTCGGGCACGCTCTGGTCGAGCAACATCATCCAGGCCGCGTTCAACGGCCAGTCGCCCGAGGGGCTGGCGACGTCCGACCCGCGGACGCTCGGCGGCCTCGTGATCCAGGCTTCGATCATCTACGACAGCAACGGTGACGGCACGTTCGACGGCACGCTGGGGGCCGACGAGCGCTACACCGTGTTGCTGTACGTCGGCGCGGACGCGGGTTCGCCGCTGTGCCCCGGTGACATGGACTGCAACGGCCAGGTCGATTTCGACGACATCGACCGGTTCGTTGAGGCCCTGAGCTATCCCGGCGGCGCGGGCTGGCCGTATCCGTGCCCCTGGCTGAATGGCGACTGCAACGGCGACGGCAACGTCAACTTCGACGACATTGATCCGTTCGTCGCACGGATCGGCTCGTTGTGCAACTAGGTCGCAGCACCGCCTGCCTGGGTTTCGCCCGCGGCGGGGCCGGTTGCTGGAGCGTGTAAGAACTTAGGTAGGTTAGTCCGACCGGGCCGGCGGGTATGGCACCGCCGGCCCGGTCGTCTTTTCCGCACGGACGTGTTACGCTGCGCGCGGAAGGTGCCGCCGGCGGACGCGCGCCGCTCGAGTTACGCTCCTGCCAGCCGTCGTTGCGCTGTCGGTCCTCGCGGCGAACGATCCGCCGCCCCGCGTCGTGCGTCGGGAGCCGGCGGACGGCTCGACGGAGGTCGCCTCCCACACGCGCTTCATCCGGGGCGAGTTCGACCCGGACCTGGCCGAGGGCAGCCACTCCTGGGTCGGCGGCGGGGACGGTTTTCCGCGCATCCGCGGCTGTGCCTACTGGGAGGGGCCGCGGGTCGCCGTCCCGCCGGTCGCGTTGCCGCCGGAGCGCGCGTACCGGCTCAGCCTCAACAGCGACCGTTTTCGCAGTTTTGCCAGCCGCGCGGGCGTGCCGCCGGCGCCGGTGACGCTGACCTTCCGCGCCGGACCGGCGGTCCCGCACGACGCGGCCACGGGCGTTGTCCGCACCGCCCGTCGCCCCAGTACCCCCGCGCCGGCGGCGCACGGAGACCGCCTGCGGCGTCGTCGTCCGGAACGCCCTGTTCCGCGCATTCTACCGCGCCGCGCGCTCCCCATACGGGGACCGAGCCAAATAAGCGGCCGGCCGGCAGCGCACGGCTGCCGGCCGGCCGGATGCGGAGCCGGTGGCCCCGCCGGCGGCCGTTGGGTCGCCGGCGGAACCTACCGGTCAAGAACTAGTTGCAGTCCGCGCCGATGCGGGCGACGAACGGATCGATGTCGTCGAAGTTGACGTTGCCATCGCCGTTGCAGTCGCCATTCAGCCAGGGGCACGGATACGGCCAGCCGCTGCCGCCCGGATAGCCGAGCGCCTCGACGAACAGGCCGATGTCGTCGAAGTCGACCGAGCCGTTGCAATCCATATCACCGGGGCAGAGGACGGGACCGGTGCCGACGAGCCGCAGGCGGGTCCAGCGGCGCTGATAGCCGGCGCCGAACTCCATGTAGTAGATGTCGCCGTTGGGCGCGATGGACAAACCATCGGGCTCGCCCCAGTCGTTGACGAAGTGATCGGCGTTCGTGACGTACTCGGCCAGCACGTCGTTGATCGGAGGCGACCAGCCGGAACTGGTCGGCGGCGTGGCCTGGTACCAGAGCTCGACGCGGTCGATCACGCGCGTCGGGTCGAACACCGAGGCGCCCTGACCGTTGTTGGTTCCGGCGATGGTCAGGTTCTGCTGCGCGACGCCGAGCACGAGATTGTACTCGTAGGTGAGCTCTCCGGCCTGCCAGGTGTTGACGGCCAGATTGGCGGTCGGCGACCAGTCGGGATCCGCGCCGGTCGCATACGCCTTCTGATTGGCCGGATTGCCCGCGCCGTCCCACTGGAACACGCCGAGAGCGCCCGCGCCGCCTGCGGCGGGCGCGGTCACGACGCCGCCGTTGTCCGTCAGGTCAACCCGCTTCTGCTGCCACTGGACCTGGATGACGTCGCCGTCATTCGGCGCCGGCAGCGAGAGGTTCGCCTGGAGGCCGACGTACTGGAAGCTGTTCCCGCCGAATGGGTTGAGCACGAGGACCTTGTTCGAGCCCTCGAGCACGATCTGTGGCGCCGGCGCGCCGGCGTCACTGGTGCTCGTCCACTTGGGGTTCGGCAACGACAGGGGGCCGACCGGGTACGACTGGAAGTCGTCCTCGAAGACGGGCACGCCGTTGAGCAACACCTTGACGTTGTCGAAGTAAATCGGGCCGTCATCGATCTCGGCTTCGCCCGGAACGCCCGGCAGGGCCTGGGTCAGGTTCAGGGCGACGATGCGCGCGAACTGGCGGGTCGAGCCGTCCGGTGCCGGCGGATCCTGCCACGGGACCCACCAGCGGCCGTCCTTGAACGCGGTGATCATGATGTCGTCGCCCGCGGCATTCCGCACCAGCAGGGCGTTGGTGCCGGTGAAGCCGTAGGCCGCCCACTTGCCGCCGCCCCGCAGGAGCTTGCTGCCGTCATCGGTGTAGGTGTAGACCCAGCCGTCGCTGCCGCCGGAGTGGACCTTGTTGCCCGAGAAGCTCAGCGCCACGGCCTCGTCGTCGTAGCGCGTCTGAGCCGTCGCGTCGGCCTGGACCTGCGTCGCGGCCGGCACGCCGGTGACGGGGTTGATCCGCCACTGGGGGATGTTACCCCAGGCGTCGGACTGCGCCCGCACGTACAGCTGACCGGTGGTCGGGCTGTACGTTACGGCGCTCAAATCTGCGAGGATGCCGTCGACGCCCCAGCTCGAGACGACGCCGCTGTCGTTGACCGTGACGCCCACGGCATCCGCCAGACCGTCGGTGTCCGAGTCGCTGCGGCCGGCGAAGCACAGGATCACCTCGTTGGTCGGGCCGCCGGTCGGAATCACGACCATGTTGCCGAAGCGGGGCTCGATGCTGCCCCACGGGACGAGGCGACCCCACAGCAGCGTCGGGACGACCGGGCCGGGGACGTCCGAGCCGACGTTGACGCAGTAGATCGCGACCGTGTCTTTCTTGCCATCGCCGGACTGATCGAACGGCTGGCCGAGGACGTAGATGCGGTTGTTGTGCAGCGCGGCGATGGTGCGCCAATTGCCGCTGGTCGGGATCGCTTCCTGGACTCCGCTGACGGGATCCCGGAGCTCCTGACGCCAGACGACCTGGCCGTTGACCTTGTTGAACGCCCACACGCTCGGCAGCGCGGCCGGGTTGGTCGAGCCGTCGTTGTTCCGCTCGCCGGTGCCGACCGTGTACACATAGCGGTCGCCCACCAGCACCGCGGTGCTGTTGATGCCGTAGCCGCCGATTTCCACCGATTCCCAGCGGAGATTGAAGTTCGGATCGACCGAGCACAGTTTCCGGTACCACTGCACGCGGTAGCTGTTGCTGAGGTCGTCGAACACCAGTTGGCGGTCCGGGCTGCTGTCGCCCGAGAACCCGAACGGTCCGCCCTGTACCTGGGTGATCAGCTGGAACTGGAGGTCGCCATTCGGCAGCACCAGCGGATGCTGAGCCGTGCCGAAGTTGTCGCCGTTCTTGGTCGCGAACGGACCGGCCAGATCGTCGATTGGGATCGGCGTCGGCGGCAGCGTCGTAATGTTCACGGTGTCCGTGCTCTGCAAGCCGTCGTTGTCAATCACGGCCAGGCGCAGCGTCGTGGTCGCGTTCGCTGCGACCGGCACGTCCTGCGGTGCGCTGGCGGTGGCGCCTTGCACCTTCACGGCCGGGGGGCTGCCGTCAACGGTCCAGCGGTAGAAGACGAGCGAGCCGTTGGGGTCGGTGCTGGCGGTGCCGTCCAGGTCGACAAGAGCGCCGTCGTAGGTGCTCGGCGCGTTGTTCTGGTCGGGACCGGCGTTCGCGATCGGCATGCCTGTCGGATTGGCGACCGTGATCTTGAGGTTGTCGATCCGAGTGATGTAGGTCGGGTTGCGGCCCAGCGCGCGAATCTGGATCGTGTCGATGTCATTGGCCGGCGCGATGCCCCAGCAGTCGAGCGCATAGATCTTGCTGCCGTTGACCTCGATGTACATGAGCTGGCCGTACGTCGCGCCCGTACCCGTACCGTAGTAGTACACGTACTTGATGTGGTTCCACTGCGTCGGGTTGGGAATCAGGTTCGGCGCGCCCGCCCAGGCTCCGGCGAACGCCGCCGGCGTCCCCGACGGGTGCCAGGAGCCGTACCACGTGAAGCCGGTGCCGCCGACCACGTCGCTGTGCGCGCCGCACACGCCCGCCAGACCGGTGGGGCTGTCCATCAAGCGGACCCGGAAGTCGATGCCGGCGCTGCTTCCGAAGTTGACGAACTTGAAGTCGTACTCGAAGGTGATGATCTTGTCGCCGGAGCCCACCGGCACCAGGTTTGCGATCGGCTTGAACAGACGCCACTGTCCGCCGGTGGGACCGACCACCTCGACGCATTGCGAGCCCGCGATCGACGGGCCGTTGTCGCCCGTGATCACGGTGAACGAGCCATCTGAGGTCGAGTTCTGGTCCCAGCTATCCTGCCCGACGAGTGCCGCCGCCGTATAGGTCGGCGACTCGAACGTAACGGTCTGTGCTGCGGCCGCGCCGACACAGGCGAGCACACCGACCAGACCTAGCCACCTCAAACGATGCATCACGACCTCCTTTGCGGTTACCCCCACGTTCCTCAGTGAATTCCACGCGCCACGCGGCGTTCGATCAGTGGAAATGAAACGGCTCGGTAGCTCTGCTCGGGAAACTTGACGCGGTCCTGACACTGCGCGCATCTCCGCACCGCTGCGGGTCGTCCCGGATGCGCTGGCGCGACAATCCGGGCACCCATCCTCCCGTGTGGTTCATTTCGACCGAACCGCCCGCCGCCTGTAGCTCGTGCGCCTCACGGGCGCACGCGCGGAAGGCCGCCAACAGGTCCGATCAACCCGCCGACGCGGGTTCTTCAAAACAGCGCACGACTTCGCTTCCCGACTTCCTCGCCCGCCGCACTCTGGGCGGCCACCAAATGACAGTGTGCCGGAAATGTCATCCGCGTCGTCCCCAGTCGCGCGGTAGCTAAATCGGACTCACGCAGCACAACAGAAGTGTATCCGATTTTTTGGGGCATTGCAACCGTTTCATCCGATTGCGGACCACGCTCTGCCCGAATCCCCGCAAGGGAAGGCTGGCGCCGCGCGATAACGCCGGGCGGCCCGGCGGGCCTGGGTCCCGAAGTTATCGGCATCAGATGCGAGGTGCAGTTAGCGGATGTTTCGCGTCCAGCGTGCCGTGCCGACCCGAGACTTCAGTTCGTCACTCTCACCCAACGCGCGTCCCAGACCATGAGCCACCCGTCCAGCGTCTCACCTTGCCCATCGCTGTATTGCACCCACTGGCCGGCGTCCGTGAACTCGTAGAGCGCGGGACGCGTGTACCAGCTCGGCGACGCGCTGTCGAACTCGTACCACGCGCCGTCATCGCCCCGGAACTGCGGCATCCGGTAGTACGCAATCTTTGCGCCGTCGCACTCGACCCAGTACAGGTCGCCCGACACTGCCGGCAGCGCGACGGTCGTTGCGGACGGCAGGCAGCCCGGGAAAACCAGCAACCCCGCGATCAGCGCCAGGATCGAATTCAGTTTCAGCGGCAGAACGCGAGACCTCATCGCAGGCCCTCCGGGGGGCAGATTCGGCGAAGCGCTGATTCTATGCCCGCGCCGCCACCCGCTTCCCCGGTCGCCCGGAGGGCCGCCTCGCGAACTGTGCTTCACGCCGTGGAGGGCCCCGGGCGGCGGCCGCCAGTTCATCTTACCGGGACCTTCGAAGTCCGGCGAATACCTCCGGGAAGGGAACCCGCGTGTGTCCGGGAAGAGCGGGCTTCGGTCGCGCCTGCGTTGAGGGTTGCGCGTTCGCAGGCTAGATTACGCGGTCCGCCTCACGGTGCCGTTGCGCGGCCGCGGTGCGACCCGGCGAGCAACGACCCCGGGCGGCGGGCCGTGCGGGAAGCAGGGCGTGCGCGTGTGGATCCAGTTGTGCGTGTCGGCTGTCGTGGCGGGGCTGCTGCTCACGGGCGGGGCGACCGCGATCGACCCGGAAGCGACCCTGCCCACGTCGGCGTGGACCACCGCGGCGGACACGCAACCCACCAGCATGCCGGACTCGGTGCCGACCACCGGGCCGACCGCGCTGCCTGAGACGCAGCCCGGCGCGGCGTTGGCCACCGGGCCGGCTTCACAACCTGCGGATGCCTCCGCGCCGCAGCGGACGCCGGCCCGCATGATGGCCTTCTTCCTGACCGTGACGCGCGATGTGGACGAGCAGCCGGAGCGCCTCACGGCCGCTATGGGTTGCCTCGATTTTTCGCTGCTCGACCCGGAGGTCGCGGCCGCGCAGGGGCCGGAATACACGCGGCGGGCGGGTGAGATTGTGCATGCGCTCGTGCGGATGGGCGCATTCGAGCCGAACACCCTGCCCGACGAGCCGGCGGCCGGCACACGCGTCATCGGCCGTGAGCCGCTGCTGCTGATCATCGATCGCCGCGAGGACCGGCAGTGGCGGTTCTCGCCTTCGACGGTGGCGGAGATTCCGGATCTCTACCGCCGCTTGCAGGAGTTGCTGGAAACGCCGTCGCCGGCGTCGGCGCCGACTACCGACACGACTCCGCCTCCCGAGCCGCTCACCGCGAAGCTCCGCTCGCCGCGGGCGCTCGTGCGGCAGTTCCTGGTCGCGGTGAATGACGCGGAGCGCAACCCGGACTTCTACCCGGCGGCGCTGGCCTGCCTGAACTTCGCCGGGGTGGATGCGGCTGTCGCGGCCGAGCAGGGCGCGCGCTACGCGGACCAGTTGCAGGACGTGCTCCAGCGGCTGCTGGACCTGGGTCTGTTGAAGCTGGAGGACCTGCCGGAGGAGACGACGCAGACCGCGTACACGATCGGGCGCGAACCGGTCGTGCTGGTTCTCGCGCGGCAGGAGGGGGGCCACTGGCTGTTCTCGGCCCGCACCGTCGCGCAGATTCCGGCGCTGTATCAGCAACTCGGCGAGCTCAGCACTGCCGCCGCTTCCCCGACGGCGGAAGAGCCGGTCCGTGCGGCGAAGGGCACCGCGGGAGCGGATGTGCCGGCCGAGTACCGGTCGCCGCGCGCGACGATGGTGACGTTCCTCAAGTCGATGACTGCGGATGACCTGCGGACCGCCATTCGCTGCCTGGACCTGAGTGGCCTGAGCGAAGTCGAGCGGGAGGCCAGCGCGCGGCTGCTGGCGGGGAAGCTGCTGCTGGTGATGAACCGCCACAAGGTGGTCGTACCGCAGGAGATTTCCGACGACCCGGCGTTCGAGGGGCCGTACAAGCACCTCATCGACCGGTACGGGCGGATCGAGATCGCGCGGCAGGTCGGCGGGGACCGGGCCGGCGAGTGGCTGTTCAGCGCCGCCACCGTGAAATCGATCGAACGGCTGTACGACGCGTGGGAAAGCCGGCCGCTCCTGCCGGAGTTCCAGGCCGACCCGGGCGTGTCCCTGCGGACGGTGCCGTCGTTGTGGCTGCGGGAGCGCGTGATTCCGCCGGAGCTGAAGCGTACGGGTCTGTGGCTGCAGCACTGGCAGTGGATCGGGCTCGGGCTGGCGTTGCTGCTCGGATGGGTCGCGCAGCACCTGGCGCGAGCGCTGGTGCCGCGGCTCGCGCGGCGTCTGCTGCATGTTCCGGGGGCGACGCGCGATTTCGGGGCGAACCTGCCGGCGCTGCGGCCGCTGGCGTTGCTGGCGCTGGTCGGCACGTGGTGGGCGGGCTTGCAGTTCGTCGATCTGGGCGCCCGAGTCGTGGGGCTGGTGTGGCCGGCGATCCGGTTCGTGCTGGTCGCGGCGGTGGCCTGGACACTGTACACGCTGATCGACGTGGTGGCCGGCTACGTGACGGAGCGCGCGGCACAGCGCGGGCTGCGGTTGGACGACGTGCTGGTGTCGCTGGCGCGCAAGACGATGAAGGTGACGGTGGTCGCGATCGGCGTGCTGCTGATGCTGGCGACGCTGGGGTTTCAGGTGGAGCCGCTCCTGGCGGGGCTGGGCATCGGCGGCCTGGCGTTCTCGTTCGCGGCGAAGGACACGTTGTCGAACTTCTTCGGCTCGGTCAACGTCGTGCTGGACCGCACGTTCCAGGTCGGCGACTGGGTGAAGATTGGGGCCAACGAGGGTCTGGTGGAGAGCGTCGGACTGCGGAGCTCGCGGCTGCGGACGTTCTACAACTCGGAACTGACGATTCCGAACGCCGAGATCATGAACGCGGTCATCGACAACCTCGGCCGGCGCCGCTATCGCCGCACGCTCCTGACGTTGTCGGTGACGTACCAGACGACGCCGGGGCAGCTCGAGGCGCTGTGCGAAGGGGTCCGCGAGCTGATCCGCCGCCACCCCTTCACCCGCAAGGACCTCTTCCACGTCTCCGTGCGGGCCTTCGCCGCCTCGTCAATCGACGTGGTGGTCGACTGCTTCCACGACGTCTCGGAATACGCGGTCGAGCTGCGCGAGCGGCACCGGCTGCTGCTGGACATTCTGCGGCTCGCGGCCCGTCTCGGGATCGAGTTCGCGTACCCCACGCAGACGGTGTTCGTCCGCAAGACGCCGGCGGGCGAGGCGGACGGGGCGCCTCCCGCCGCGGCGGCCGCGTCGACGGTGCGGGCGCCCGCCGCGCCGGTGCCCGCGGATACGCCGGCGGCGCAGGCCGCGGGGCGCGAAGCCGCCATCGCGGTCCTCGCCGCGCAGGAGCGAACCGGCTGAGGCCGCAACGCCTCAGGCCAGGGCCAGCACGCGCTCCACCAGCTTGCGGATGCCCTCGTAGACCTCGGCCGGACCGCGGCCGAGCATGTACGCCGGCGTCGAGACGATCCGCAGTTCCTCGTCGACCGCGATCTCGGTGACGGCGTGGTTCTCGTGCGTGCAACCCATGCCGTTGATGGCCCGGGCCGTGCCCGCGTCGGTGCCGATGGTCAGCCGGGCCTTCTGCCCGCGGTTGGCGATGATGCGCGCCAGCATCGCGGGCGCGATGCAGATTGCGCCGATCGGCTTGCGAGCGTGCAGACATTCGCCGACGAGGCGCTCGACGTCCGGCTGCACGCGGCAGGCGGCGCCTTTCGTCGCGAAGTCGCTCAGGTTCTTCGCGGCGCCGAACCCACCGGGCAGGATCAGGGCGTCGAGCTCGTCGACCCGCACGGTCGCGAGGTCGCGGATCTCGCCGCGGGCGATGCGGGCCGCCTCGGTCAGCACGTTGCGCGTTTCGCGCACCGGCTCGCGCGTCGTGTGGTCGATCACCTGCGCTTGGGGGATGTTCGGCGCACAGCAGAAGTACCGGGCGCCCTGCTGGTCGAGCGCCAGCAGCGTCAGCACCGCTTCGTGAATCTCGGCGCCGTCGAAGACGCCACAACCGGAAAGCACGACCGCAACTCGCTGGGACATGGTCACCTCCGCCGCGACGGACCGCGGTCGGCCCGCCGCCTCGTTTTCATTCGATCCGCTCGGGCATCAGCCGCCCGCGCAAACGCGCGGCCCTGGCCCGCAGCGCCGGACCACCCGCCGGTTGCGTGCTCCCCGTCGCCGCTGCGACGCGCGAGGCGCCGCCGGGCCGGTGGCACGGACCCACGCGGCCTGACCGGTCGCGCTTGGCCCCGCGGGGCGGACGGCCCGAGCAACAGGCGTTTCAGGGTTTTTGAAACCCGCGCAGCCGGGAAGCGCCCGCGGCCGCCCGGTTCTGCGTCGGATTATACTCGCGGGAGTAGGCGACGGACCCTCCCGGCTCTGGGCAGGGCCGGTGCGCCCTGCAACAGGATTCGTCGTGATCCGTCTCGGCGTCGTCTCGTTCCTGAACGCGCGCCCGCTCATCGCGGGCCTCGAGGCCGACGACCGGGTCGCGTTGCGCTTCGACGTGCCCGCCGCACTGCCGGCGCTGCTCGACCGCGGGGCGGTGGACCTCGCGCTCGTGCCCGTCATCGACGTGCTGCGCAGCCCTGGGCGGCTGGCGGTCGTGTCCGACGCCTGCATCGGCTGCGACGGCGAGACCCTCACCGTGCGCGTGTTCTCGCAGGTGCCGCCGGACCGCATCCGCGCGCTGCGCGTGGACGGGGATTCGCACACGTCGGTCGCGCTGGCGCGGGTGCTGTGGCGCGCGCTGTACGGCGTCCGGCTCGACGTGGAGCCGTTCGACGCCCGCCAAACGCCGCCCGAGTCCCACCCGGCCGTGCTGCTCATCGGAGACAAGGTCGTCGATCCGCGCCGCGGGCGCTTCGCGTACGAAGTCGACCTGGGTGGGGCCTGGCGCCAGCACACGGGGTTACCGTTCGTGTTCGCCGTCTGGGCGCGGCGCACCGCGGCGGCGGGCCCCGAGCCGGACGCCGCGCGGGGCCTGCTCGAGGCGGCCCGGGACCGCGGCGTGGCGCAGGCCGCGGCGATTGCGCACGAGGTCGGGCCGCGGCTCGGCTGGCCCGGCGCGCTGGCCGAGCGCTACCTGACCCGCTGCCTGACCTTCCGGCTGGACTCCCGCGCCATCGCCGGCGCCGCCCGCTTCGCGCAAGCCTGCCGCGCGGAAGGTCTCGTACCCGAGGATCCGGCCGAGATTGCATGGCCGGCCGCCGCAGCCGCCATCACCGCCGGAGACGCGGCATGAGCGCGTCCTCGGCGAGCGTCGCGTCGCGGGCGCGCCTGACCGATGCCGAAGCGCTCGCGCTGTATCGCGATGCGTCGATTCACGAACTGGGCCGCCGCGCCTACGCTCGGACACTCGAGCTGCACCCGGAGCCGTACCGCACATACGTGGTGGACCGGAACATCAACTATGCGAACGTGTGCACGGCCCGGTGCATCTTCTGCAACTTCTACCGCAAGCCCGGAGACCGCGAGGCGTACGTCCTGAGCCACGAGGAGATCGGACGGAAGATCGAAGAGCTGCTCGCGATCGGCGGCACGCAGATCCTGATGCAGGGGGGCCTGGTCCCGGCGGCGGACCATCCCAGCGGGCAAGGGTTGCCCTTTGAGTGGTATCTGGACCTGCTGCGCTTCATCCGACGCAACTACCCGTCGATCCACATCCATGCGTTCAGCCCGCCGGAAATCTGGGCGTTTCACCGGGTCTACGGGATGCCGCTGCGCGATGTCCTGCTGCGGCTGCGGGACGCGGGGCTGGATACGATCCCCGGCGGCGGCGGCGAAATCCTCGTCGACCGTGTACGCCGCAAGATCGGGCAGGGCAAGACACTCACCGACGAATGGCTCGAGGTCATGCGCCAAGCGCACCGGGCGGGAATGCAGACGAGCTGCACGATGATGTTCGGGCACATCGAGACCGTGCCGGAGCGGGTCGAGCACCTGCGGCGGCTGCGAGACCTCCAGGACGAGACCGGCGGCTTCATCGCCTTCATCCACTGGCCGTTTCAACCCGAAGGTACGCCCCTGGGGCGCTGGAAACGACCCCCGTCGGCGGGGGCCACGGCCGGGGATCGGGCGGCCGGCAAATCGGAGGACGCGCGGCGACCGGTGCCGGATGGCGAACACCTCTACCTGGCGGACGCCCACGAGTACCTCGTCATGCTGGCCATCGCCCGGCTGTATCTCGATAACATCGCCAACATCCAGTCGAGCTGGGTGACGATGGGACCGAAGGTCGGGCAACTGGCCCTCTTCTTCGGCGCGAACGACATGGGCTCGGTCATGATGGAGGAGAACGTCGTGTCGGCCGCGGGCACGACGTTCCGCCTGAACGAAACCGAGATCCGCCGGCTCATCGCCGACGCCGGCTGGCAGCCGCAGCAGCGCGACCAGTTCTACCGGCCGATCGAGCGGCCGCGGACGGTGGTGCCCGCCGGGCGGGTGTAGGTCGCCGTGCGCGATCCCGGGCTCGCTGGCTGGCGGTCCTCGGCAGAGGTCGTTAACATGTTCGGTTTGGCGCCGGTCCCTACCTGCCGGAAAACGTGGGCGTGTGGCTCGCGCGGCGGCGATCGATTGGCGGCCACGCGGCCATGGCGCTCGCACGGGTCGAGCTCCCGCACGTGGTGGAAGAGTCCTGAACGGAGCACGGGCATGTTGAATCGCATGGGGCGGTACGGTGTGGCGGTGGTGCTGATGGGGGCGCTGTCCGGCGCCGGGTTGGCGACGACGCTGGAAGAGGTGCAGAAGAAGGTGCAGGGGGCGTGGGAGAAGCACAAGTCCGTCGCGGCGAAGATGACCATCGAGCAGAAGATGGACATGGGCGGGGGGTCGATGGAGAGCAAGGGCGGCGGCACGATCGAGACGCAGCGCGAGGACGGGAAGCTCCTGGCGCGCCTCGAAATGAAGTCGACGATGACGCAGAGGTTCGGCGAGAACAGCAGCACGATGGAGCAGCAGATGCTGTCCATCAGTGATGGCGAGTTCACGTGGGTGCTGAGCGAGATGATGGGGCAGAAGCAGGCGTTCAAGTCGAAGCCGGACGGCAAGATGTACGGCGACCCGGGAGCCATGTTCACCGAGCTGGGCAAGGAGCACGAGCTGCGGCTGGCGGCGGACCAGGACGTGGCGGGCCGCAAGGCGTACGTGATCGAGGCGGTGCCGAAGGACAAGGGCGCCAACCCGATGCTCGGCAAGATGGAGCTGTGCTTCGACCAGGACTGGGGGATCATGGTCAAGATGGTGGTGTACAACCCCGACGCCAAGCCGATCCAGACCGTCACGTACAGCGACGTGAAGATCGACGAGCCGATCCCCGCCGAGCGCTTCGTGTGGAAGACGCCGGAAGGGGTGGAGGTCATGGACCACACCGGTGGTCCGGCGACGGCCCCGGCGCCGGCCAAGGAGCCCGCGCAGGAACCCGCCAAGGATACCCCCCAGGAGCCGGCCAAGGACCAGCCCAAGAACGAGCCCAAGGAGCCCGGCAAGGAGCCCAAGAAGGACCTGCCGAAGATCCCGGGCGTCGGCGACAAGAAGCCGTAAGGCGGCGGCCGAGCGGCCGATCGTGAAACTGCGCAGCGGGGCCGGTCCGGCAGAGGACGGGCCCCGCTGCGTTTCCGGTCCGAGACGGGGGCGTCAGGTGGGCGGCGCCGCGGCGGGGCCGACCGGGACCGCGTGCCCCAGCTTGAACGTCAGCGGTGGCGGGCTCAGGAGCCCGCCGGAGATGATGATCTTCACCGCTTCCTCGACCGACCAGTTCAGCTCGACGACGTCGCGGCGTCGCACGAGGAACATGTAGCCGGAGGTCGGATTGGGGGTGGTTGGAATGAAGACGGAAACGAGTTCCTCGCCGGTAACGGCGTCGTGGGCGCTGTTGGTGATGAACGCGACGGAACGCGTGATCTCGTTCGGGAACGGTACCAGGGCGACGCGCTGGAAGTTCCGCTTCTGCTCTCCGGAGAACAGCGAAAATACCTGCTTGAGCGAGCCGTAGACGGTTTTCACGAACGGCATGCGGCTGACGATGAGGTCCAGCAGGTCGAGGAGGCGCTGGCCGATCACGTTGGCCGCGAACAGGCCGATCAGGTAAAGCAGGAAAAACGTGAGCAGGACCGAGAAAAGCGAGATGGCCCATTGCCACTCGATCGGGAGGGCGCTGAGTCCCTCGCGTTCGAGGCGCTCGGCGGCGATTCCCCAGCGCTCGAGCACGCCCTTGCCCTGCGGGCTGAGCAGGAACCAGTCCACGAGCCACATGGAGGCATCCCGCAGCCAGCCGAACACGAGGCGTACGATCCAGAGGGTCAGGAGGATGGGCATGGCCGTGAGGATGCCCGCGGTCACGCGCGTGCGGACGAGGGCGCTGAGAGTCGCTCCGAGGCGACTGCGGCGGCGCCGCGGGCGGGCGGCGGGGGTCTGGGGCATTGCGGCACTCCGGTGGCGGCCGGCCCGTGGACGGCCGGGCCGGACGCGGTCCGCACCATACTCAAAGAGCGGTGTGGCGTGAAGCCGGACGCCGCTTGACACGGGGCGGGGTCATCGGGTCTGGTATGGGCCGCCGAGGAGGATGGCCGTGGACAGGCGCCGGTGGTGTGGATCGGTACTGGGGCTGGGGTTCGTGCTGCTGGGGGTCGGGTGTGAACGGGCGCCGGACGATGCCGGGCCGATTCTGATCGGTCATTTCGCCTCGATGACCGGCTCGGAGGCCACGTGGGGCGTCTCGACCGACCGGGGCGTGCGGATGGCGGTGGATGAGGCCAACGCGGAGGGGGGCGTACGGGGCCGGCGGCTGAAGGTCATCACGTACGACAACCAGGGCAAGCAGCAGGAATCGGCGACCGCCGTCACGCGGCTGATCACGCAAGACAAGGTCGTGGCGGTGCTGGGGGAGGTGGCGTCGTCGCGGTCGATCGCGGGCGGGCAGGTCGCGCAGCGGTTCGGCGTGCCGATGATCTCGCCCTCGTCGACGAATCCGAAGGTGACCGAGATCGGGGACATGATCTCGCGGGTGTGCTTCATCGACCCGTTCCAGGGCTATGCCTGCGCGAAGTTCGCCCGCGGCGAGCCGCTCCGGGCGCAGAAGGCCGCGACGCTGTACAACCGCGCGCAGATCTACTCGACCGGGTTGAACGAGACGTTCCGCGAGCACTTCGCGAAGCTGGGCGGCACGATCACGACCGAGCAGGCGTACTCCGACGGCGACACGGACTTCAGTGCCCAGCTGACCAACATCCGAGGGACGGCCCCGGACGTGATCTTCGTCCCCGGGTATTACACGGAGGTCATCAACATCTCCGTGCAGGCCCGCCGGCTGGGCATCACGGTGCCGCTGCTGGGCGGCGACGGCTGGGACGCCGAGGATCTCAAGAACGCGGGCGCGGCCCTCGACGGCTGCTTTTTCTGCAACCACTATTCGCACGAGGATCCGCGCCCGGCCGTGCAGGAGTTCGTGCGGAAGTACAAGGCCCTGGAGGGCGGGCGCGTGCCGGACGGCATGGCCGCGACGGGCTACGACGCGGCGCGGCTGCTGATCGACGCGATGCGGCGGGCGCCGTCGCTGAGCGGCAAGGACCTCGCGGCGGCGATCGCCGCGACGAAGGACTTCCCGGGCGTCACGGGCGTCATCACGATCGATGCCCAGCGGAACGCCCGCAAGCCCGCCGTCATTCTGCGGCTCCAGGGCGGCAAGCCGTCGTTCGTCACGTCCATCGACCCGCCCGAGTGAGGCCGACGGTGGGCCGAAACCCGGCGCGGCGCGGGCGGCTGGTGCGGAGCGGCTCGGTCGGTATCATGCCCGCGGTGTGCGCGACTGCCGGGCGCGGGCCGGCGGCGGCGCGGGTCGTCGCCGACACGGTAATGCGCACACGGGCCCCACCCCTTCGCGGTCCCGGCGGTGCCGGGCGGCGGACGGCGATCGGACCGGATGGACACGCAGTCGATCGACCCGCTGATGAAGCTCGTTCAGACCCTGCTGGACGGGTTCGCCGTCGGGGGCATGTACGCGCTCATCGCCCTCGGCTACACGATGGTCTACGGCATTCTGAAGTTCATCAACTTCGCTCACAGCGACGTGTTCACCCTGGGGGCTTGGGTTTCGTGGGGGCTGGCGGCCCGCGCGCTGCGGCTGGAGGGCGCGGCGGACGCGGGCGGCACACCGGTGTGGGCCGTGCCGGTCGTACTCCTCGGGGCCATGCTGCTGTGCGGGACGGTCGGCTTCCTGATCGAGCGGCTGGCCTACAAGCCGCTGCGGGCGGCCCCGCGGCTCAACGTGCTGATCACGGCGATCGGGGTCTCGCTGCTGCTCCAGAACGTCGGCCAGTTGCGCGTCGTGTTCGGGCCCTACCCGAAATCGATGCCGGCGCTGTTGCCGGACGTCACGCTGCTGTACGTGGCCGGCGTGCGCGTACCGGTCGTGGACGTGCTGGTCATCGGCCTGCCGCTGGTGCTCATGCTCGGGCTCGAGTGGCTGATCTTCCGCACGCGCGTCGGCCTGGCGATGCGGGCGGTTTCGTACAACACGCAGACGGCCGCGCTGATGGGCGTGAACGTCAACCGCGTGATCTCGTTCACGTTCGTGCTCGGCTCCGCGCTGGCGGCCGCGGCCGGCTTCCTGTACGCCCTGAAATACGTCGGGCTCAAGCAGCCGGCGGATACGACCTGGGTCATGCTCGGGCTCAAGGCGTTCGTCGCGGCCGTCGTGGGCGGCATCGGCAACGTGCGCGGCGCGATGCTCGGCGGCTTCGCGATCGGTCTGCTGGAGTTCCTCGGCGTCGCGTATCTCGAGCCGCTGTATCGCGACGTGTACGTGTTCGCGGTTCTCATCCTGGTGCTGCTGTTGCGGCCGGCGGGCATTCTCGGCCGAGCCGCGGTCGAAAAGGTGTGACCTGGTGCCGACGAAGCGAGCAGACGACGGGCGGAGTGAGGCGGCGGCCGCGCCGCGGGCGGAGCGGCCATGAGCGCGGCGGCGCATCGCGACGGGCCGCCGGCGGTTTGGGCGCACGCCTGGCGGAGTGGGGCCCCGCTGCTCGTGGCGGTGGGCGTCGGCCTGCTGATGCACTTCGCCGTGCAGCCGGCGGTGGGGGCGTTCAAGGCCCGCGTGCTGGTCGACATCGGCATCAACGTCATCCTCGCCGTGTCGCTGACCCTCGTGAACGGGTTCACCGGGCAGTTCTCGATCGGGCACGCGGGTTTCATGGCGCTGGGCGGTTACGCCGCCGGGGCGCTCTCGTACTACGGCTCGTACCAGCTCTTCGGAGCGGCCGCGTTCAACGGCGGCGTGCTGAGCTGGACGGCCAGCCAGGGGCCGTTCCACGGGCCGTGGGTGGGGGGCGGCGATCTGCTCTTCGTCGCGGCGTGTCTGGTCGGCGGGCTGGTGGCGGCGGGGGCGGGGTACCTGGTCGGGCTTCCGTCACTGCGGCTGCGGGGCGACTACCTCGCGATCGTGACGCTGGGGTTCGGGGAAATCGTGCGCGTCGTGCTCCAAAGCACGCAGACGCAGCTTTCTCAGGCCGCGGAGGTCGCGGCGACGCCGTGGCCGCTGTTGACTCTCAAACTGGGTGGCGCGCTGGGGTTCATCGGGCTGCCGTTCTACACGACGCTGTTCTGGGTCTACCTGGCCGTGGCTCTGACGCTGACTGTCGCGATTCGGCTGAAACGCAGCAGCTACGGGCGGGCTTTCCTGGCGATTCGAGAAGACGAGGTGGCGGCCGAGGCGCTCGGCGTACACACGACGCGCTACAAGGTGCGGGCGTTCGTGCTGGCGGCGTTCCTGGCGGGCGTGGCCGGCGCTCTCTATGCCCACCTGGTCGGCTCGATCAACGCGGGCGAGCTCGGGTTCCAGAAGTCGTTCGAGGTGGTGATCATGGTCGTGCTGGGGGGCATGGGCTCGGTCAGCGGCTCGACGCTGGCCGCCATCGTGCTCACGCTGCTGCCCGAGTTGCTGCGCACGGTCACGGGCTCGGTCAACACGTACCTGCCGCCCGCGTACGAGCTGCCCGACCTGCGCATGATCATCTACTCGCTTGCGTTGATTCTCATGATGATCCTCCGGCCGCAGGGCTTCTTCGGGCTGCGCGAGATCTGGGACTGGCGGGTGCGGCGGAGGCCGCGACCGGCATGACCCCGCTGCTCGAAGTGACCCGGCTCTCGATCGCGTTCGGCGGGCTGCGGGCCGTGCAGGATTTCAACCTTGCGCTGGCAGCGGGCGACCTCCAGGGGCTGATCGGCCCCAACGGCGCGGGCAAGACCACGGTGTTCAACCTTCTGACCGGGGTCTACCGTCCGGACGCGGGAGAGATTCGCCTCGCGGGGCGGCGGCTGGACGGCCTGCGCCCGTTCCAGATTGCCCGGGCGGGCCTGGCGCGGACGTTCCAGGCCAGCCGGCTGCTGGCGGACCTGTCCGTGGCGGACAACGTGCGCGTCGGCGCGCAGCTCCGCACCCGTCCGAGCCTCCTGGGCACGGTCCTGCGCACCCGCCGCCATCGGGCCACGGAGGGCGACATCGAGGCCCGCACGCGCCGCCTGCTCGAGACGTTCGGCCTGGCCGAGCGCTGCGACGAGCTCGCGCGGCATCTGCCGTACGGCGACCAGCGGCGCCTCGAAATGGCCCGCGCGCTGGCCACGCAGCCGCGGGTGCTGCTGCTGGACGAGCCCGCGGCGGGGATGAACCCGCAGGAGAAGCTCGCGCTGCGGGAGCTGATCCGGCGCGTGCGCCGCGAGTTCGGCGTGACCATCCTGCTCATTGAGCACGACATGAGCGTGGTGATGAGCATCTGCGAGACGGTGACGGTGCTGGACTACGGCGTGACCATCGCCCGCGGGACGCCGCCCGAGGTGCAGGGCGATCCGGGCGTGATCGAGGCGTACCTCGGCGTGGCCGCGCAGACCCGCGGACCCGGCGGAGGCGCGTGATGGCGCTGCTCGAGATCCGCGACCTGCACGTGCACTACGGCGCGGTGCACGCCCTCCAGGGCATCAGCCTCGAGGTGGCGGCCGGACAGATCGTCACGCTCATCGGCGCCAACGGGGCCGGCAAGTCGACCACGCTGCGCGCCATTTCCGGCCTCGTGCGGCCGACGCGCGGCACGCTCGTCTTCGACGGCCGGCCCCTGGCGGGCTGTCCGCCGCACGAGATCGTGCGGCGCGGTGTGGCGCATGCTCCCGAGGGTCGCGGCATTTTCGCGAACTTCACGGTGGCCGAGAACCTCGAGATCGGCGCGTTCGCCCGGGCCGACCGGGTGGGTGCGGCCCGGGACCGGGAGCGGGCGCTGGAGTTGTTTCCGCGACTTCGCGAGCGGCTGCGTCAAAACGCCGGCACGCTCTCGGGCGGCGAGCAGCAGATGCTCGCGATCGCCCGCGCGCTGGTCGCGCGACCGCGCCTGCTGCTGCTGGACGAGCCGTCGCTGGGCCTGGCGCCGCAGGTCGTCCAGACGATCTTCGGGATCATCCGCGACATCAACGCGGCCGGCACGACGATCCTGCTGGTCGAGCAGAACGCGCACCTGGCGCTCCAGACCGCCTCGTACGCGTACGTGCTGGAGGTCGGGCGGCCGGCCCTGCACGGACCGGCGGCCGAGCTGGCCGCCAGTCCGCAGGTCCGGCAGGCGTACCTCGGGCTGGCGTGAGGCCCGCGCGGCACGCGTTGTCGCGTGGCGGGACGCCTGCTAGGATGCCGCCCGACACCGGACGGGCACGCCGGTGACACATCCTCCCCCTGCGTTCGAGGAGCGAACTACGCATGGCGCGCACGCCGGAACACTGGGGCACTCGCCTGGGCGTCATTCTGGCCGTCGCCGGGTCGGCGGTCGGCATCGGGAACTTCCTGCGCTTCCCCGGGCAGGCCGCCGCGAACGGCGGCGGCGTGTTCATGATTCCCTACTTCTGCGCCCTGCTGCTGCTGGGGCTTCCGCTCTGCTGGGCGGAGTGGACGATGGGCAAGGTCGGGAGCCGGCTGGGCGTGCACTCGTGCCCGGCCATTCTCGGACAGGTCGGCGGGCACCGTCTGTGGCGCTACGTCGGTGCGCTCGGCCTGCTCATGCCCACGGTCGTGTACCTGTACTACGTTGTGGTCGAGTCGTGGTGCCTGGCCTATGCGTGGTCGTACCTGACGGGTGCGATCGACCTGGGCGCGGACCCGGCTCGCTTCGCGGAGCAGGCCGGGACGTTCTTCACGGGGATCAGCGGCGTGGATGCCGACGGGCTGATGTTCGAGGGCCGCATCCACGTGAGCGTCTACTTCTGGCTGATCACGGTCGCCGCGAACTTCGCGCTGATCTACCGCGGCGTGTCGCGCGGCATCGAGAGGTTCTGCAACATCGCGATGCCGATCATGCTGCTGTGCGCGGTGGTCGTGCTGGTACGCGTGCTGACGCTGCCCCCCCAGACCGACGCGGCCGGGACGCGCACCGTGCTGGACGGCCTCGGCTTCATGTGGAATCCCAAGCCGCTGCACGCCGGCGAATCGGCCTTCGCGGCACTGGCCAACCCGAAGGTGTGGCTGGCCGCGGCCGGCCAGATCTTCTTCACGCTCTCCGTCGGCTTCGGCGTCATCATGAACTACGCCAGCTACCTGAAGCCGCACAACGACGTCATCCTCTCGGGCACCACGGCCTCGGCGACGAACGAGTTCTTCGAGGTGTGCCTCGGCGGGCTGATCACGATCCCGGCCGCGTTCCTGTTTCTCGGCGTCGCCGGGGCGACGGCCGGCACGTTCGGCCTGGGGTTCAAGACGCTGCCGATCGTGTTCGAGTACATGCCGGCCGGGCGGCTGTTCGGGTTCCTGTGGTTCTTCATGCTGTTCCTCGCGGCCATCACGAGCTCGCTCTCGCTGCTGCAACCGGTGGTCGCGTTCCTGGAGGAGTCGCTCGGCATCGGGCGGCGGGCGTCGGTCGCGGTTCTGGCGGTGCTGACGCTGCTGGGCAACGGGTTCGTGATCTATTTCAGCAAGGGCCTGGCGGCGCTGGACCACCTCGACTTCTGGATGGCTCAGGTGGGCATCCTCGTGTTCGGGGCGCTCGAGGTGCTGCTCCTGGCGTGGGTCTTCGGCGCCCGGCGGGGGCACGCGCTCGCGCTCGTCGGGGCGGAGCTGCGCCCGCCGCGGTGGGTCTACACCGTGCTGATGCGCTTCGTCACGCCCGCGATCCTGCTGGTCGTGCTCGGCGCGTGGTGCTACTTCAACGTCGGCGATTACGCGCAGGCGCTCGCGGAAGGCGGGGTGCCGCTGTACGCGGTCGCGGTCATCGTGGCCCTGCTCGTGTTCTACCTAGTACTGGTGCACGCCGGCGATCGGCAGTGGGGACCGGTGCGAACCATGCCGCAAGCCGAAAGGGAGCGGCGCGTGCCGCGGGAGGCGCAGCCATGACCGCCGCCGGTTGGGTCTTCATGGTCTGCTCGCTCGGCCTGGTCATCGGGCTGGCGGGGTTTTGCTTCCGGCGCGTGCTCACCCACGCGGGCGCGCCGCCGGACGGATCCCGAGCCGGGGACGATGCGGCGTGACGGCCGGTCTCGCGTCGGCCGACGGTCCGGGCTAATGTGACGACACCATGCCCCTCGGTTCGGAAACGGTTCCGGGAGAGCGACGCGCGGCCGCGCTGAATCTGTTGGTGCCGGGCGCGGGGCTCATCCTGCTCGGCGCGCCGACCTCGGGGGTCCTTGTCGTTCTGGCCGCGAGCGCGAGCGCAACGCTTGCGCTGCTGGCGTCGCTCCTGTTTCCGTTGGATTTCTCGCCGAACGTACGGGCGCTGCTGATCGGCATCGCGGGCGGCTGTTACGTCGGCGCGCAGGTGCGGCTGGGCCAAAGGGTCCGCAGCGTGCGTGATCAGGCGGCCGCCCGTCTGCGGCGCGAGCAGTTGGCATTGTGTCAGGACCGGCTGAACGCGGGCGACGCGGCCGGGGCGCTGGCGGCACTGGCTCCGCTGGAGGAGCTGGCGGCGGTGGATGTGGTGGTGGCGTACCGGCTCGCGCAAGCCCGGACGGCGCTGGGGGATGCGAACCGGGCGCGGGCGGCCTGGCAGCACCTGCGGACGCTGGATACGCACGGGCTGTACCGGGCGCAGATACGCGCGCACCTGAAGCGGTTGGGGGCGGAGTAATCGGGTTCGGGTCGGGCGCACGGGTGGTCGATAGCATCGGTGGCGCGGCCGCACGTTGCTGGCGGGCCCGGCGCGACATAGAATCGCCGGGCGTCGCGGGGCGACCGTGTGTGGAGCTGCACGTCGGCAGCCCGTGGTCGTGGTCGCACTGCCTGGAGAACCCCACGCATGTTCGAGCGCTTCACGGATCGGGCGCGCAAGGTGATGGCGCTGGCCAACCAGGAGGCCCAGCGTTTCAACCACGAATACATCGGGACGGAACATATCCTGCTGGGCCTCGTGAAGGAGGGGTCGGGCGTGGGGGCGAACGTCCTGAAGAACCTGGGCGTGGACCTGCGCAAGGTCCGGCTCGAGGTGGAGAAGCTGGTCAAGAGCGGGCCCGAGATGGTCTCGATGGGCAAGCTCCCGCAGACTCCCCGGGCGAAGCGCGTCATCGAGGCGGCGATTGAGGAAGCCCGGACGCTGAATCACAACTACGTCGGGACCGAGCACCTGCTGCTGGGGCTGCTGCGGGAGGAGGACGGCGTCGCCGCCCAGGTGCTCAAGAACCTCGGGCTCAAGCTGGACGACGTGCGCGAGGAGGTGCTGAACCTGCTGGGCGCGGGCGTCGAGACCGAGGAGGCGACCGCGATGCAGGCGCCGGCGGACGTCGCCAAGAAGGGCAAGAGCAAGACGCCGGCGCTGGACTCGTTCGGTCGGGACCTGACGGAGCTGGCCCGCGAGGGCAAGCTGGACCCGGTGATCGGCCGGGCGGCCGAGATCGAGCGCGTCATCACGGTGCTGTGCCGGCGGATGAAGAACAACCCGGTGCTGCTGGGCGAGGCGGGCGTCGGCAAGACGGCGATCGTCGAGGGGCTGGCGCAGAAGATCATCACGCACCAGGTGCCGGAGCTGCTGCACGAGCGGCGGATCGTGATTCTCGACCTGGCGATGATGGTGGCGGGGACGAAGTACCGCGGGCAGTTCGAGGAGCGCATCAAGGCCGTGATGAACGAGGTGCGCCGGGCCCGCAACGTGATCCTGTTCATCGACGAGCTGCACACGCTGGTGGGCGCGGGCGGCGCGGAGGGCGCGATCGACGCGTCGAACGTGCTCAAGCCGGCGCTTTCGCGGGGCGAGATCCAGTGCATCGGCGCCACGACGTTCGATGAGTACCGCAAGTACATCGAGAAGGACGCGGCCTTGGCCCGGCGGTTCCAGCCGATCCACGTGGACGAGCCGACGATCGAGGACACGCTCGAGATCCTCAAGGGCCTGCGCGACCGCTACGAGGCCCACCACCGGGTGCAGATCACCGACGAGGCGCTGACGGCGGCGACGGAGCTCTCGCACCGCTACATCAGCGGCCGCGTGCTGCCGGACAAGGCGATTGACGTGATCGACGAAGCCGGGGCCCGCATCCGCATCAAGTGCATGACCGTGCCGCCGGACCTGGCGGACCTGGAGCGCGAGATCGAGCGGCTCTCGGCCGAGAAGGACGAGGCGGTCAAGAACGCCGACTACGAGCGGGCCGCCGAGCTGCGCGACAAGTGCGAGTCGCTGAAGCTCAAGAAGGAGAACGTGCAGCGGGAGTGGAAGGACCAGTCCAAGGAGGTCGAGGGCATCGTCGATGAGAACGTGATCGGCGAGGTGGTCAGCCGCATGACCGGCATCCCGCTCACGCGCCTCGAGAAGGAGGAGGCGGCCCGGCTGCTGGAGCTCGAAAACGAGCTGCACAAGAAGGTCATTAGCCAGCACGAAGCGATCAGCGCCATCGCCCGCAGCGTGCGCCGCAGCCGCAGCGGCCTGAAGGACCCGAACCGGCCGATGGGCTCGTTCATCTTCCTGGGCCCCTCCGGCGTGGGCAAGACGCTGCTGGCCAAGACGCTGGCCGAGTTCATGTTCGGCGACGAAGAGGCGCTGATCACGATCGACATGTCGGAGTACATGGAGAAGCACAACGTCAGCCGCCTGATCGGCGCGCCGCCCGGCTACGTCGGCTACGAGGAGGGCGGGCAGCTCACCGAACGCGTCCGGCGGCGGCCCTACGCGGTGGTCCTGCTGGACGAGATCGAGAAGGCCCACCCCGACGTCTTCAACATGCTGCTGCAGATCATGGAGGAAGGCCGCCTGACCGACTCGTTCGGCCGGCACGTGGACTTCCGCAACGTGATCCTGATCATGACCAGCAACATCGGGGCCGAGCGGATCATGAGCCAGGACCCGTTCGGGTTCATGAAGCGCGACGAGGAGCTCAACTACCAGAAGATGAAGGAGATGCTCACGGGCGAGCTCGAGCGGCACTTCCGCCCCGAGTTCATCAACCGTATCGATGAGGTCGTCGTCTTCCACAAGCTCACGCACGACGACATGCTGCACATCGTCGACCTCGAGCTGACCAAGGTCAACGCGCGGCTCAAGCCCCGCGGCCTGCGGCTGGAGCTCACGCCGGCAGCCCGCGAGTTCCTCGTCGAGAAGGGCACCGACGAGAAGTTCGGCGCCCGCCCGCTGCGGCGAACGCTCTCGACCATGATCGAGGACCCGCTCAGCGAGGACATCCTGCGTCACAAGTACGCGGGTAAAAACCTGATCCGCGTGGACGCGGCCGGCGTCGAGGACGAGCGCAAGTTCGTCTTCGAGGGCCTGGTCGATTCGCCCGAGGGGTCGGGCAACCCCGACGTGCCCGTGCCGGCCGAAGCGACCTAGCCGCCCTGCGGCGCTGCCTGAGCGCGGGACCCGCCCCCGGTTCCGCCGACCAACGCGGCCGGGCGGGGCGCAGCGTTTTCAAAATCGATGTTGCCACCCGTTTCCCTCTTGCCCGGGCCGCGCGGGTTTGTTATAGTCCGCAGCGTGCGACGGAACACGTCCGAAAAACCCGTCTCTCGGCCCGTGTCGCTCGGCTGGCGGCTGTTCTGGGCGTTGATGCTGCTCGGACACGCGCCGGCGTGGCTGTCGATCGTCGCGGGCCGGCCGGCGCCACCGGACGCCGCCTTGCTGATCCGCTGGCTGCTGCTGACGCTCAGCCAGGCGTTCTTCCTGCTCAAGCTGCTGGACGTGCGTTGGCTGCGGCTCCCGACGGATCGCCGGGCGCTGTTGGCCGTCACGCTCGTTTTCACTCTGTTGCATGGCGATGTCGCGGCCCGCGTTCTGCGGGACGGGCCCAGGGCCGACACAGCCGTGGTGCTGGCGTTCCTGGCGGAAGGCGCCGCGCTGCTGGCCGGTGCCGCCCTCGCGCGCGTCGTGCTCCGTGTGCTGGCCCGCTCCCTGCGGCGTGAGCGCTGCCGCAACCGGGACCGCTGGCTGGCCGTGCTGGCGTGGCTGACCGCCAGCACACCCCCGCCGCGCTTCCCGTTGCTCGCCCGGGCCTGCCGCGTCAACCGCGCGCCCCCCGCCTGATCTTCCCTCACCTGCGTCCGCCCGGCAGTCGCTGACGGACACCGTGCATCGTCCGTCGGCGCGTGCCGAGCGCGGCCGGACTGGAGCTGCGGCCCTTGCGCACCCCGGTCGAGCGTGTGCGGATTCCATGACCCAGACCCGCAAAGCACGGCACGCCGCCCGGAGGCGGCGGCCCGAATCGGATTGGAGAGATGCAGATGCGACGAATGCTCAGTGCGACCTTATTTCTGGGCGCCCTGGTGCCGCTGGCCCGGGCGGACAAGTTTGAGCTTCTCACCGGGGTCGACGCCCGGCACTATCCCGGCGCAGCCCGGACGCTGACACCGACCCCCGGCCCCGGCATCCCGGGCCCCGTGTACGACGGCGACCGGCTCGCCGGCACGCCGGACGTGGGGCCGCTGGTGGCGTATCAGGGCACCGGCACGCCGCTGTACGAGCCGAACGCGCATGGCTCGTTCAGTTTCCTGTTTCGCCGCGGCTCGGTGCCGATCGGCCCGCCGGGCGTCTATCCGTTGCTGGGCATCGAGTTCCTGGGCGGGCCGCTGCTCGACCTCGACGGAGACCTGTCGAACGGCAGCCGCAGCCTGATTCCGGTCGTCGGCCAACTGCCCGTGGAGATTCCGAACACCTGGAGCTATATCGAGCTCGTGCCGGACTTCACCGGGCAGACGATCACGCTGGCGAACATGGACGCCACCGGGTGCAACGAGGGCGGCCCCGGCATCGGACCCGACGTAGCGACCATCCTGGTCAACCGGGCCGGGACGTTGCCGGACGGCACCCTCGGCCCGCCGACCAACCCGGGCGTCGACACCCGGGTTGGCACGCTCACCGCGTTCGCCGGCAGCGGAAGCCTCGCCGGGGTTTACCGCGTCTCGAACCTCGGTTTCGAGTTCTGGGAAGACACCATCGAGGCGAACTCGTCCACCGCGGGCGTGCTCGGCACGATGCAGTTCCTCGGGAGCCTCAACGGCTGGCTCGTGATCCGCGACCCGCTGACGGGCCAGTTCCCGACGCTCGGCGGACAAGGCCTCGGCAGCACGCCGTGGCCGGCCGTGAACACCTCCGCGATCAACCAGGTGTACGCCACGGCCCACGGCCTGTACGGCGGCTCGGCGACGATCCGCAACGGCAACGCGCGCGATGACTTCACCGCGCCCGGCAACGGCGGCGTGGCGCTCACCGCCTACGGCGGCGACCTCGGTGCGTATTTCGACGCCGTCGTGGTGCCGCACCTGCCGCCCGACGCGACGCGCTTCGTGTACCTCGACGCCGTCGGCTGGGGCATCAACAACAGCAGCGACCCGATCTTCGGCGACACGATCGGCTACGACGTCGTGCTCATCGGTGCCGTGCGTTGCCGCGCCCCGCGCATCGGGGATGCGAATTGCGACGGCGTCGTCAACTTCGACGACATCGACCCGTTCGTGGCGGCGTTGAGCGGGCCAGCGGCCTGGGCCGCAGCGCTCGGCGGAGCGCCCTGCGACTACCTCTGTGCGAACGACATCAACGCCGACGGGTCCGTGAACTTCGATGACATCGACCCGTTCGTGGCCGTGCTCTCCGGCCACTAGGGGAACGGAAGCGGAGCGGGCCGCCGCGTCGGCGGCCGCCGGGCGTCAGGAGACGCGCGATGCGAAGACGTGGCTTCACGCTCATCGAGTTGCTCGTGGTCGTGGCCATCCTGGCCGTGCTGATGTCGATCCTGCTGCCGGCCCTCGGTCGGGCGCGCGACCAGAGCAAGAAGGTCGTGTGCGCCGCCCGCCTGCACCAGGTTGGGATCGCGCTGTACTCGTACTGGACCGAGTGGAACGGGCGCGTGCCGTACGTCGAAACACCGATGACCAACGGCACCGGCAACCCGCCCCGCAGCGACAGCAGCATCCCCGGGTTCGGCAACCCGGCCTGGCCCGACGACGAGACCAACCCGTTCGACCGCACCAAGTGGCCGAATTCGCTCGCCAACGTACTCATGCCGACCTACATCGGGACCGAGGAGGCCCTGTTCGTCTGCCCCTCGGCGAAGTTCGGCTGGCCGCGACGCGAGGGTCGCCCCCGGTTCACGTACCGCCCGGCGGCGGCCAACCAGCCCAACGGGCTGGTTCTCGACGCCCAGCAGTACTGGTACTTCCGGGAGCACTTCGGCTTCATGGACGGCCGCATCCTGCGGCAACTGCGGATCGAGCTGACGGGCAACCCGGTGACGGACACGCTCAAGCTTGTGCAGAAGCGCGGCACGTACGTGCGGGACTTCGTCCAGATCGACGGGGAGGATGTCTTCGGGCCGCACTTCGGCGGGATCAACGTGATCAACCGCGAGCTCCAGGTGGAGTTCCGCACACAGAAAACCGCGCAGGAGGATTTGCACCCCGGTTTCGCCGGTGTGGGGTTCTAGGTCCGCGCCTGCCCCAACAAACGTGAGTCGCCCCGGGGAGTCGCGTCCCACCGGGGAAGAGCGCCGGGCTTCCGCGCCCGGCGCTTCTTTTTTGTCGAAGGGATTGCCCCGCCCGCACCGACCCGCTACCCGCCCACTTCCGTGTCGGTCACGCCGAGCGCCAACACGGTCAGGTCATCGAGCGGGCAACCCATGCGCCGCAACGTCCGCTGCCGGTTGGCCAGTTGCTCGAGCGCCGCCGCGGCGCCGTGTGTGCGCAGCGTCTCACACCACGCCGAACTGGTGACGACCTCGTGCGCGGCCGTCCGCAGGGCCGCCTCCGACGGCCCACCCGCCGGCGCGCCGTCGGCCATTGCTGTCGCGGGAGCGGCCACGGCCAGAGCGGTGCCGCCCTCGTCCGTCCGCGCCGAGTCGCACCACGCCTTCGGTGCCGCGGGGATTGCCTGGGCGGGGCTTCGCCGGGCCGGGGCGGGCTCCGCCGGGCGGGACGTCGCATGGGGTGCGACGACGCGCTCCAGCCCATCCGAGTACAGGAGCACCGCGTCGCCCGGTGCGAGTTGCACGTTCAGGCATTCGAAGCGCGCGTCCGGCAACACGCCGACCACGCTGCCCGCGGAGTCGAGCGGGATCACGTCACCGTCGGCCCGTCGCAGCAGCGGCAGGGGGGTCCCGCCGCGGGCCAGTTGCAGCTCGAGCGTCCGCAGGTTCAGCACGCCGTAGAGCGCCGCGACGAACGGGCATTCCGTGAGCTGGGCGTCGAGCAGGTCGGCGTTCAGTCGGGCGAGCACTTCGTCGGGCGGCAGCAGCCGGTACGTCCCGTGCTCGATCTCTTTCCCGCGCAGGGCACGCTTGATGTACACCGTGAGAAGGGCCGCCGGGATGCCGTGCCCCGACGCATCCGCCAGCGCCAGGCCCACATGGTCCTCGTCGAGCCGGTGCACGTCGTAGATGTCGCCGGACACATAGTCCACCGGCCGGAATACGAGGTCGAACGACACCGGCCCGATGGGAGGCAGCGTGTCGGGCAGGAACTCCCGCTGCACCTGGCTCGCCAGGCGGAGCTGCCCGGCGTAGCGTCGGGCCACGCTCTCCTCGCTGCGTCGCGTGGCCGCGCGCCCCCGCCGCAGCGCATCCAGGGACGGCCGCAGGGCCGCGAGCGTGCTCAGCCTTACGGCCAGGTCCCGGGCGCTGGACGCAGCGTCGAACGTGACCGGCACGCTGCGGGGATGTGGCACGCGGGGAACCGGGACGCCGGCGGCGGACATGACGAGCGTGGCCCGCGGTTGCTCGGCCAGGCGGTCCAGCAGCAGGCGGAGCTCAGGCAGGGCGGTGTGGGCGTCGGCCGGGAGCACCACGACGAGCGCGTCGGCGGTGGCGGGCAGCTCTTGCCGTAGGGCCTGGGCGAGCGGCCGGAAGCTGGCCGTGGCGCGGGCCAGTGGTATCGCCTCCCGGAGCGTCTCAGGGACGGCGTCGCCGACGAGGACGATGAGAATGTGCGAACGAGCCATCGGTGGTCCGCCGGTGACGAAGCGGGCCGCACAGCCGCACTCTTCCATCGGACGTTTTCGCGCGGGACTTTTCGGACGGGCAGTGGGTTCGCGGCGGTTGCGGCAAAGCGGCGGCCGCCGCGTCTTTATCTGACGGGGCTCCGCGGCGGCGCGGGTCGGGGGGCCGGCTGGCTGACTGGCCCGTCCGGCCGCCGGCCGGTATACTGCGGGCTTTTGGCACTGAGGTTCAGGGAAAACCGGATGGAACTCAGCAGTATCCTGACCCCCGAACGCATCCGCGTCCCGTTGCACGCGACCGACAAGTCGGGCGTCATCCGCGAGCTCGTGGGCGTGCTGGCCGACGCCGGGGTGCTGACGAACGCGGAAGCCGCCCTCGAGGCCGTCCTCAAGCGGGAGGCCGAGCGGACCACGGGCATCGGGTACGGTCTGGCCATCCCCCACGGCAAGAGCGACGGCTGCGAGCAGCTCGTCATGGCGGCCGGCAAGCCGGCGGTGCCGGTGGACTTCCAGAGCTTCGACGGCCGCCCCGTGAACTTCGTCGTCCTGCTCATCAGCCCGCCCGACCAGACCGGGCCGCACATCCAGGCCCTCGCCAAGATCAGCCGCCTCATGAACATCCAGGACTTCCGGACGGCCGTGGAACAGGCGAAGACGGCCGCGGAGCTGCACCAGGCCATCGCGCGCTGCGAGGCGGTCGAAGCCGGTTAGGCCGCGGCGGGTGGCCGCGCGGGAGGTCGGAGCGCCCTCCGAGGCGGGGGCGTCCGCCCTCGCGGTGAGGCCCGCGCGTTGGTACGATGCGGGCCGGCGAGCCGGCCCGCGTCGCGGGTGGCCGGCTTCACGCGGAAATCACCGCCGGCCGACGTCGCAACCGGCGCAACCGGCCGTGCCGAGGACGGCCTCCGAGCGGGGGGCCCCGTCGGCACCCAGACGCGAGGACACCCCATGAAGAAGTTCCGCCTGTTCACCCCCGGTCCGTGTGCCGTTCCGGAGGAAGTCCTGCTGGAGATGGCCCGCCCGTTCCACCATCACCGCACGGACTGGTTCAAGGACTATATGAAGCAGGCCACGGCCAAGTTGCAGCAGGTGCTGTGCACGCAGCACGAGGTCATCATCATCACCGGTTCGGGCACGGCCGCGGCCGAGGCGGCGATCGTCGGCTGCATCGCCCCCGAGGCGAAGCTGATCACGCTGGAGGGCGGCAAGTTCGGCGAGCGGTGGGGCGAGATCGCGCAGCAGTTCGGCCTGAACGTCGTGCGGCAGAAGATCGAGTGGGGCACGGCTCCGGACGCGGCGCTGGTGCAGGGCCTGCTGAAGCAGCACCCGGACGCCGCGGCCGTGATGGTCGTGCACAGCGAGACGTCGACGGCGACGGCCTGCGACCTGCGGAGCATCGCGGCGGCGACGAACGCGGCCGGCAAGCTGCTGCTGGCCGACTGCATCACGTCGGCGGGCTGCCTGCCGCTGAAGCCGGACGAGTGGGGGGTGGATGTGGTGATCACGGGGGCGCAGAAGGCGCTGATGCTGCCGCCGGGGCTGGGCTTCCTGGCGGTGAGCCCGCGGGCGTGGCAGGCCATTGAAGCGAACAGGAACGCGCACGCGTATTACCTCAACCTGGTGAAGGCTCGCAAGATGGCCCGGGAGGCGGACACGCCGTTCACGCCGGCGCACCTGCTGGTCCGCGGTCTGGTCAAGGCGCTGGACATCCTGCTGGCGGACGGAATGGAAACGGTGTGGAAGCGCGTCGCGGCCATGGCCGCGGCGACGCGGCAGGCCGGTGAGGCCATCGGGCTGAAGGTGTTCTCGAAATCGCCGTCGGACTCGGTGACGGCGCTATGTCCGCCCGCGGGCCTGGCGGTGAAGGACATTCGCAACGAGCTGGAGAAGCGCTACGGGATCGAGTCGGCCGGCGGGCAGGACCAGCTCAAGGGCAAGATCTTCCGGCTGGGCCACATGGGGTACATCGACGAGATGGACACGCTGCTGGCGATCGGCGCCCTTGAGCAGGTGCTGCACAGGATGGGGCACAGGTTCGAGCTGGGCGCGGGCGTGACGGCGGCGCAGAAGGTGTTCGCCGAACGGCTGTAGCCTCCACCGATGGCGGGGTGCGGGCGCTGCGTCGGCGGGCAAACCGCCGGAGCGGCGCCCTATTCGTTGCGAGCTGAGGTGGCAGAACCCGACCCGCGCCATTCCACTTCCCTACTTCTCTTGGCCGACGACCGGCGCGTCTGAGCGGGCCTGATTCAAGCGGGTTCGTGGCCGCAAGGGATCACCAAGTGTCCCGGAGGCTGGGCTACTCTGGCTTGTGCGCGGTGTCGAGCGTCTCCGTGTCGCGGCACGGTGGCAGTGCGAAGCGCGAGGGCGTTACAGATATGCACATTGCAAGCGATTTTAGCCGGCGGATTCCGGGGAGTCTGTCGACGCACATTCCTTCGGCGAGAGTTTTCGGGTAAACGGGCCCGCGTTGGGCCGAGGGTTACCTTCGGAGGATAGACTATGGCCGTGTGTTGGCGATCGTTGATGACGCTCTTGTCTGCCCTGGCGATTGGCGCTGGATATGCTGCATTCGGGGATGGATTTGTCTGGCGGCAGGATACACTTGAGCTCACAAGCTGGGTTGTTGGCCATGCATCCGCTTCGTGCCCGAGTGACACGGATCTCGCGAACTTTGGCGACACGTAGATCATTTCGATGGCGATCGTGCCGACTGGGTTCGAAGCTGCGGGGGTCCATCCGTATCCTTATCACGCGACAGTGGGCGTAAGTTGCGCGGACGGCTCGCACGCTGGCGCGACCGTTCCAGAGGTTCGGTGCTACTACTGGCTGTGGGGGAATCCTTGGCACCTGATCGTTCACACATTCGGACTCTGCCGCGGCTCCAATCATGCGTACGGGTGGGGGGCGCATTCCGATACGTCCGCCCATGGATTCGGGCCAGGCACCGGTGGCGGGATTCTGAATGGCTTGGTCTTCAGGACCGACGTGCCCGGGCACATCCTTGTGCGAGCTGCTTGGTGCGCCACCACTGTCGATCCTGACGGCACAGTACTCCCGCCGTGCCGGGAGGCCATGTTCTACTTCGAGCGCGGGTGGAGCATCGGCGGCATCATCGGTGAAGTGTACTAGGAAACGACAACCGGGTTCTGGTAGCATGCTCCCGACATGGTCCAAGGAAAGTACTACCACTCCTACTCGCCAGGACCAGTATCGGTCCCGCTTCCGGCCTCGCCACCCGGCACTTGGTACGATGTTGGGCTGCAGGCGAGCATGTGGAATGCCGGAGGGGGCGTAGAGATGGGGGGACCATACGGCCGTTTGGGTAAGTTGGCAGTTGCTGGAGAGAGCTATCTACATCTTCGATGGCTGCCCAACTGCTTCCTGGTCGGGGACATCAACGGCGATGGCTGCGTCACCTTTGGTGATGTGGAGGGGCTCTTGGAAGCCATCAGCCTTCCCGAAACGGAGTTCGAGTTGTCACACCCCACGTGGATCTGGATCGCGGCCGATACGAGCAACGATGGCCACGTGGACTTCGATGATATCGACGGCTTCGTGGCGAGAATAGGTACCTGCTGTTCAACATAGGGCGGCGATCGGCCGAGCAAGCGAGGCCTGCGTTGCGCCGACGCCCGCACAGGTCGGGCGCCGGCGATTCAGCGAGTTTTGGTCTCGGGGAGGGTGACGCTATGTACTACACAGTTCCCTCGCAGAGCCTCCCCCACCGGACGCGACTGCACCTCGTCCATGGTCGGTATTCGGTGCAGTCGCTGAGGGAGAGACACGCCGAGCGCGAAGCCCGGCGGCGAGGATTCCGAAGCAATTTCTCTGCCCGGAAAACCCCCTGCTCTCCCAATCCGGCGTATTCAGCCCTCGGGTCCGAGAGATCTCTGGCAAGGGTTACTTCGGGCATGCCACGACTCACGAACGTAGCAGATGGGCCCCTGCATCGAGGGGCAGAGAACCCCGCTGTGCGCTCGGCCGCTATTGCCGCATTAGCTTCTCACACTCCGGACAACTGCCGGTACGGCCCTCAGGGTCCTTGGTCCAGTACCATAGGTTGTGTTCGCGGCAGAAAAACGCGCGGACCACACTGAACTTCTTGCAGTCATCGCACCAGAAGACCACCTGGCTGGCGTCGTAGTTGGGGTCGCGCCGAATCTTGTCCGGGCTCTTGCGCCATTCCTCGAACTGCCGAGCGGTCAGATCGATCTTCTTCTTGCACTGCACGCAGATCCACTGGGTCGCGGATTCCGCCGTGTCCGGTAGCTTCTTCTCGGGGTCGCCGCGAACGAAGAACCAACCCGCCAACCCCGCAACTCCGAGGAGGAGCACGAGCAACAGCACATTCTTCATAGCGCTAGACATGCACGGGTCCTTCCAGCAGGCCGCCGCGGTCCCCACGCGAGAACCGCGGCGCGCGCCTGAGCCGTCGTTCCGGAGAGTATACCCGCAACTGGCATGCGGCACACTGCAGCGGGCGGCGCGGACCGTCGGGGGCGCCGTTCTTTGTGTCCGCGCCGCCGCAACTCGCAACGCGCTCTTTTACGGATTCGGCGGGTTGCAGTTCTTGCCCTGACTGGGGAGTCCCGAATTGTAGTAGAAAGTCGTGCCGCGATCCGTCGCGCTGCGCGGCACCCACCGCTGGTTGATGGCTTGCCAGCCGATACCACACCACCGGCGCGTGTCGACCGTGAGCTGCGCCGCATGACCATCCAGGAAACCGAGCTCGTGCTTGTTGTATCCACCGTGATTGCCGGCGCCTGATACCAAATTGGCGAGCTGGTAGTCCATCGGGTCGTCCAGGTACATCACGAACGTTGATGAGTACCTGGCCAGCACGTCGCGCACCAGCACGCGCCCGGCCTCGACCCAGCCCTGCCCGCCGTTTGACCACACGTTCCATGAAGGATCGCCGACCTTCTTCAGGTCGCGATATTGCCCGGAGAAGCTGCCGGTTTCCAGCGCGTGCAGGTTATATTGGTAGCTCGTGCCAACGTCGTCATAGCACGAAATTGAAGCGACGTCAAATGTCGGGTTGTTGAACCGCCGCTGGTTCGAGCCCTTCTCGGACGGGCACTGGAGGATCGGGACCTCGGTCCGCTTCACGAGCGTGTTGCCCTCGTAGAGGTCGCGGTCCGGGTTGCGGCCGAGCAGATACGTGTTCATCGGCCGCTCCTGAATCGGAATGTAGAACACGCCGCCGGACTGGCTCCGCCACCACTCGTCGCTCGTCTTTCCGCCATAGGACCAGGTGCAGATGCCCATCGTTCCGCCGCTTGTGTTCACGACAAACGGGAAGGTGTCCTGCCACTCCAGCAGGTACGAATACGTCGCCTGCATGAGCGACCGCAGGTTCGAGAGGCACTTGGCCACCTTGGCTTGCTCGCGGGCCCGGCCCAGCGAGGGCAGCAGGATTGAGATCAGCAGCGCGATGATGGCCACCACCACCAGCAACTCGATCAGTGTAAAACCACGATAACTGCGTTGCGTCCTGTCCGTCATGCTTGGCTCCTACTGCACTCGATGTGACCGTCGTTGCGGGACGTGCAGGGCTCTGTCGGGGCGATCACACCCCGGCGGCACACGCACATCACTCCCGCGTCGGCCGCCAGAGCGGGTCACTCACGCCCCGTTCGCTCACCTGCCCTCAATTCGACCCGCCTCCCAACCGTTTGTCAAGCCCGCGCATTCCAAACCCCTCCCGGCGCACGTCCGAAAACATGCCGATACCCCCGCCGAACCCGCCAGTTCCTACGCTTTCCGGGACCGCGCGGACACCCCAAGCGGGCTGACGCTGAAAGTTTGGTTTCTGTTCGCACTCGTGCTATACTCCCGCCTCCGGGCGGCCGCGCTGCTTCGCCCCGGCGTCGATCGCGGGCCGTGCGCCCCCGTCGCACCGCCTCACCGGCGCGAAGACCGCCCGTTCCGTGGAGTGGCCCGGCCATGGATGTGTCCGCTTTCCTCGCGACGCTCGAACGCCGCCGTCATTACCGCGGCCAGATCGCCGCTGTCCGCACGCTCCCCGCCCGCCCGCCCGCCTGGGGCGAGCCGGCCAGGCCGCTGCCCCCGGCCCTGCGGGCGTTGCTCGCGGCGGCGAACATCGAGCGGCTCTACACGCACCAGGCGACCGCCTACGACGCCCTGCGGGCCGGCCGCGACGTCGTGATCTGCACCGGCACCGCCTCCGGCAAGAGCCTGTGCTACCAGCTCGCGGTGTTGGCGGAGGTCATCGAACGGCCGGAGGCACGGTCGCTGTGGCTGTTTCCGGCCAAGGCGCTCGCGTACGACCAGCTCGGGAACCTGGAGCGGCAGGTCGCGGAGGCGGGGCTCGCGGGCGTGGCCCGGCCGGCCTGCTACGACGGGGATACGCCGACGCACCGTCGCCCCGGTATCCGCCGGTCGGCGAACATCGTGCTGTCGAACCCGGACATGCTGCACCAGAGCATCCTGCCGTATCACGCGAAATGGGCGGGGTTTCTGGCGAACCTGCGCTACGTCGTGCTGGACGAGATCCACACGTATCGGGGGATCTTCGGCAGCCATGTGGCGGGCGTGATCCGCCGGCTGCGACGGCTCTGCCGCCACTACGGGAGCGATCCAGTTTTCGTGAGTTGCTCAGCGACACTTGGGAACCCCCGTCCCCTGGCCGAGTGGCTGACGGGGAAAAGGGCTCCGCTGCTGATCGACGAAGACGGCTCACCGCGGGGCGAGCGGTGGGTGGTGCTGTGGAACCCGCCGTGGCAGGAGGAGCGGGCGCGGATCTCGCGGCGAAGTGGGAATGTCGAGGCGCAAGCGCTGATGGAAGCGCTTCTGGAGGCGGACGCGGGCACGATCGTGTTCGCGAAGGCTCGCGTCGTGGCGGAGCTGATCTACAAGTACGTGGCTGAATCGCTTCAGCGGCATCGCCGGGGGGACTTGGCCAAACGCATCCGCCCTTACCGCGGTGGTTATCTGCCGATCGAGCGCCGCGAGATCGAGCAGAAGCTGTTCACCGGCGAGCTGCTCGGCGTGTGCAGCACGAATGCGCTGGAGCTCGGCATCGATGTCGGCTCGCTCGACGCGGCGGTGATCGTCGGCTTCCCCGGGACTCTCTGCTCGCTCTGGCAGCAGGCCGGGCGGGCCGGACGTCGGCAGGATGCCTCCCTGGCGATCTTCGTCGCCTATGACGACCCCGTCGACCAGTACCTGATGCGAAACCCGGACTTCGTGTTCGAGCAGCCGCTCGAGCACGCGGTGATCGACCCCGACAACCCGCACATTCTCGCCGCGCAGCTCGGCTGCGCCGCGTTCGAGCTGCCGCTGACCGACGACGACCTGGCGGCGTTCAGCCCGTCCGCGACCGACGTCGCGCAGGTGCTGGCCGAGGACGGGAGGCTGCGTCGCAGCGGCGTCACGCCGGCCGCTGCCGACGGCGGCGGCGCGCTGCTGGCGACCGACGCGCGGTACTACTGGGCCTCGGCCGAGTTCCCGGCCGCGAAGACCAACCTGCGGACGATCAGCGACGCGACGTTCGCGATCGTGGACATCACCGGCGGGCGGAACGAGGTGATCGGGCAGGTCGATTCGATCTCGGCGCCGGAGCTGGTGTACCCGGAGGCGGTGTACCTGCATCAGGGCGAGAGCTACATCGTCCGGCAGCTCGACTTGCCGGCGCGGACCGCCCGCGTCGAGCGGCTCGAAGCCGACTACTACACGCAGCCCGTGCTGGCGGACGAATGCCGGCTCGGGGCGGAGCGGCTGCGCGGCACGTGCCGCGGCGGCGCCAAGTTCTTCGGCGACGTGACCGTGAAGTGGCAGACGGTCGCGTTCCGCAAGTTCAAGCTGTACACGCTGGAGCTGATCGGGCAGACGGCACTCGATCTGCCCGCCCAGCAGATCGACACGGTGGGGCTGTGGCTCCAGCCGCCGGCCGCGGCGCTGGAGGCCGTGCGGGCGGCGGGGCACAAGGTGCACGAAGCGCTGAGCGGCGCGCGAAATCTGCTCGTGGTGGCGTTGCCGCCGCTGGCGATGTGCGACCGGTACGACATCGGCGGCGTGGTGAACTCGTCGCAGCTCGGCGTCAGCACGATCATCCTGTACGACCGCTACGTGGGCGGCGTGGGTTACGCGCGGCACGGGTACGAGTGCGCGGACGAGCTGGTGCGGATGGCCCGCGACCTCGTGCGGGGCTGCCCGTGCGCGGACGGCTGCCCGGCCTGCGTCGCGCCGCCGAACCTGCGGATCCCGATTCACCACGACCCGGACGTCGGCGCGGGCTACGCGATACCCAGCAAGGCCGCCACGCGGACACTGCTGGAGGCGTGGGTCGGGGGAGCGGACGCGGCCGGCGGCGCGGACTCTGCACAAAAACGCCCGGAGCCCGCGAAAAGCGGGCTCCGAGGTGTGAGAGAGAGTAAGGAGGGGTATCGCGCACTGATGCCATCGTCCAAAGGAAGGGGGCAGCTTGAATAATTTGACCCGAATAGAGGCTGCCGGTTCTGCAATCGGCGGCGGGGCATGAGGCCCGCCGACTGCGTTACTTCCGGAACGGCTCACGGCGCTGCAGCGCACCGCGCGTTCGCATCGGCCGCCGAGACGGTATGATGCGCCGCACCCGCCGGGCCGGCCGGCCCGCGGCTGAGAGAGAGCTGTGGCGCGGTCGGCTGTTCAGAAGAAAATCCACCTTGCGCGGGCATGGCTGTCGCGGCACCCGGTCTGGTGCGCGTGGCAGGTCAACTATCGCTGCAACTTCCGCTGTTCCTTCTGCCGTTACTGGGTGGACCCGATGGGCGACCGGCCCGAGTTGAGCGTCGCCCAGTTCCAGGAGGGTTCCGACAAGCTCGCGTCGCTGGGGGCCCTGCTCGTCAGCCTCGCCGGCGGCGAGCCGCTCGTGCGGCCGGACATCACCGACATCGTCGCCGCGGTGGCCCGCTGGCACTTCCCGTTCATCACGACCAACGGGTGGTTCTCGACGCCGACGCTGGCGCGGGAGCTGTTTGAGGCGGGGCTCTGGGGCGTCTCCATCAGCATCGACTACCCGGACGCGGCCCGGCACGACCGGCGCCGCGGGATGCCCGGCGCGTTCGAGCGCGCCCTGGCCGCGGTCGAGCACTTCGCCGCCGCGCGCCGCTGCAAGTGGCAACGCGTGAACTGGATGGCCGTGCTGATGGAGGACAACCTCGACGACGTCGAGACCATGATCCGCATGGCGGCCGAGCGCGACGCGTACTTCATGATCCAGCCGTACGGCCAACGGAAGACCGGGGCGACGCGCTTCATCCACCGCGGCGACGGCGGCGTCGGCGCGCGGTTGCTCGAGCTCCGGCGGCGGTATCCGAACTTCCTCAGCAACCCGTACTTTTTGGCGCGGTTCGACGCCGCGCTGAACGGCGGGGTACCCGGCTGCCGCGCCGGCCGCGGGTTCTTCAGCATCGACTCGACCGGGCAGATCGCGGTGTGCGTCGAGGAACGGGGGCGGCCCATCGCGAACTTGTTCCGCGACTCGACGCGCACGATCGTGCGGAACCTGCGGCGCGATACGAAGCCGCGGACGTGCACCGCCTGCTGGTACAACTGCCGCGGCGAGATCGAGAGCCTTTACGATCCGTGGGGGCTGGCGCTGAGCCTGCCAACGCTGCTGTTCGACCGGGGCCGCCCGCCGCGCACCGCGGGGTAGTGCGGCGCCGCGACCGCGAGCTCCGGGTTGGGGGTGCCGCGGGTGTGGGTTTCAGAATTGCGCGCTGCGCGGCGGATCGGCCGCGGATCCGACACGCCGTCGTTGTGTCCACCGGGTCCGGTCGATACACCGCAAGCACTACTGCCGCGAGTGTCGGACGGGGCGCGCTCGCGTCGGCAATCGGAGGATGTCAGCCCGAGTGCGGTCGGTTCCTCGCGTGTCGCCTGTGCGCCGCCATGCTGTTCGGCCTGTTCGCGCCCGTTCTCGGCTGGTCGGCGGTGGTGTTCGACTCCGGTGGGTTCGAGGGATACGCGCTCGGCCCGATCGCGGGACAGTCCGGCGGGTGGGGTGTGGGGCTGGCGTTCGGCCCAGGGCCGCTCCCGGGTGATGACCCGCAGATCGTGACACTGGCTGACGGCAACCGTGTGCTCAAGCTGCGGGTGCCCGATTCGCAGGGGGCGTACTCGGGTGTGACAGTGCACTGGACGCCGCCGGAGCCGCCGGATAACAATCCCGTCACCGTCGAGTTCGACATCCGCCGGACCCGCGATCTGTGGGTCTCGAATCTGTGGTGGAACTGGATGATGCCGACGGGGGACCAGCCCGGCGGGCTCCAGTGGGACAGCGGCACGGGCAACTCCGTGACGCTGCCGTTCGGCTTCGGCGGGCCGGGCACGCCGACGGTTTACGGCCGTTTCGCGCACTTGTCCATGACGTGGGACTTCGTCGCCGGGCAGGCGTGGGCCACGTACGACGGCGTGCCGCTTGGCCCGTTCACGTTCAGCCCGACCGCGTTGCCGCGCGGTTTCAAGATCGACCTGCTGCACGACGAGGCGACGGGGCGCGGGCCGGACACGGTCTACATCGACAACTTCCGCGTAACGACGGTGCCGGAGCCCGCCGCGGGGTGGGTGCTGATTCTCTCTGCGTTGGCGCGTCGGAGATCACGCGGCGGCTGAGCTACTCGGCCGGCCATTCCACGGTGAACGTGCAGCCCGGCCCCGTGTTCGCCGCGACGCGCAGGCGCGCGCCGTGGTGGCGGGCGATCAGCCGGCACACGCTCAGCCCCAGCCCGACGCGCCGCCAGTCGCCCGGCTCGGCGGCCGGGTCGGCCGCGAGAAACGGGTTGAACACATCCGCGATCTGCGCGGCGGACAGCCCCCGGCCGGTGTCGCACACGTCGATCACGACGCGCGGCCCCGCGCGCCGCGCCGTGACGCGCAGCGTCCCGCGTCCGCCCTGCATCGCCGCCCGCGCGTTCAGGAGCAGGTTCAGCAGGAGCTGGCAGAGCAGTTCCGGCCGGGCCGGCACGCGCAGGTCGTCGGGCACCTCGACCGTGAGGTCGATGCCGTCTTTCTCCAGCGGGCGTGTCAGCGTCTCAACCGCTTCACGGACGGCCTCGGCCACGCTGCACGGCACGGGGGCGTCGCCGTCGCCGTGGGCCAGCGCCAGCAGGTGCCGCATGACGTGCATGGCCCGCTGGGACTGCACCAGCACGCGGTCGAGCGCCTTGCGCATGAACGTGACATCGTTCGTCGCCAGCGCGGCCTCGGCGTGCGCCATCAGCGGCGTGAGCAGGTTGTTGAGCTCGTGGGTGATCATCGCGGTGAGGTTGCCGAGCACCGCCAGTCGCTGGCAGGCGAGCAGCTGGTCCTGTAACGCGGCCACCGTCGCCCGCAACGTCGCGACCGAATCCGCCCCGGTGCCGGACAGTCCCGCAGATTGGGCGGACGCACGCTCCATCATGGTCCCGCATCCAGACGCGTTCACGGCACGTCCCGGTCCCCACGGGTGACACGCAGCGCACGCACCGGCCGGATGATAGGTGGCGGCCGGCGCGCGTGTCAATCCGCGACCGCGCCCGCGGCGGGCCGCGGGCGTCACGGGCGGTTGGTCGTCTCGGCCTTCGGCGGGCGGCTCATCAGCTCGGTGATGGCGACGAGCGGCGACTTGCGCGCGAACAGCACGTCGTGCACGGCCTGCGTGATCGGCATCTCGACGTTGTGCTCGCGCGCGAGCTCGAGCACCGCCCGCGTGGTCGGAATGCCCTCGATGACCGACGGGCTCTCGCGGACCACGTCGTCCGGGTCGGCCCCGCGCCCGATCTTCTCGCCCGCGGTGCGGTTGCGGCCGATGGGCGACACGCTGGTCGTGAACAGGTCGCCGACGCCCGCGAGCCCCGCGAACGTCTCGGCCCGCGCGCCGAGCGCGACGCCCAGCCGCGTGATCTCGACCAGCCCGCGTGTGATCAGGGCCGCCTTGGCGTTGTCGCCCGCCCGCAGCCCGTCGAGCACGCCCGCAGCCAGCGCGATGATGTTCTTCAGCGCGCCCGCCAGCTCGACCCCGATCATGTCCGGGCTCGTGTAGACCCGGAACCACGAGGTGCTCAGCACCGTCTGGAACAGCTCCGCGGTGCCCGGCGTGTCGCTGGCCACGACGACCGTGGCGGGCAGGCAGCGCGCCAGCTCCGGCGCGATGTTTGGCCCGGACAGCACGGCAATCGGGTTGTCCGGCAGGAACGTGCGGAGGATCTGGCTCGGGCGGGCCCGCGTGCCCACTTCGATTCCCTTGGTCACGCTGCCGATGGGCACGCCCGACCGTACGCGGCCCGCCTGCCGCTCCCACGTGCCGCGCAGGTATTGGCAGGGAATCGCCGAGATGATCAGTTCGGCGTCGCCCAGGGCGCGGTCCGCATCCTGCGTCGGCGTGATGCGCGGGGACAGGTGCACACCCGGCAGGTAGCGCCGGTTCTCGTGTCCGGCGAAGATCTCGCGGACCGGCTCCTCCGGCCGGGCCAGCAGCGCGACCTGCACGCCGTTGCCGGCGAGAATCTGCGCCATCACCGTGCCCATCGCCCCGATACCGACGACCGCCGCGCGTTCAACCATGGACCGGCACTCCGACAGGGGGGTCGCGCTCGGGCACCGCGACCGGCACGATTTCCCGCAGCCGCAGGAACACCAGCCCGACCTGGGCCACCGGCCGAGCGAAGATCGCCGCGGCCGCTCGTGCGTACACCTGCATCTGCACCTTGTAGCCCGCGATGCGGCCGGCCCGATCGGCGGCGTCGCGCGGCTGGTCGGTCTTGTAGTCCAAGATAACCAGTCCGGCCGGCGTCGGCACGAGGCAATCGATGATGCCGCGCACGAGCGCCGGGTCGTCGGGGGTGGGCGCGTCGAGCGCGAACACGAACGGCACCTCGCGCCGCACCGCCGCGGCGTGCTCGGCCAGCAACCGGCCGAGCGGCTGGTTCCCGAACCAGGCGATGTCGGCCACGGGTACGAGTGCGGCTTCCTCCGCGGAAAGCACCCCCCGCCGTTGGAGCTCGGCGAGCTCCGCGCGGATTTCGTCCTCGCGGGCGAGCCGCCGCAGGTCCGCCTGCTCCAGGAAGCGGTGACAGGCCGTGCCGATGTCCGCCCCGGTCGTCGCGGCCGCACCGGCCGCGAACGGCGGCAGCGTGAGCGGAAGATCGAGTGCGTCGAGCGCGTGCGGCTTGTCGCCCTCGCGTTCGCGCAAGGCCGCCTCCTTCAGCGCGCTCACGGCGAGCACGGCGGGGTGGCGGGCGCGCGCGAGGTCCGGCTGAAAGGCGAGCCGGCGGGTTGCGGCCGCGTGCCAGGCTTCATCCTCCGCGGCGTCGGCGGCGGTCGGAGGCGGGGACGCGGGCCGGGCGGCCGGGTCGAGCGGCGGTTCGGGCTGCGCGGAGGGCTGCTCGGAGGGGCCGGGGCCGCCAGCCGTGTCGGGCAGGACGTCGAGCTGGACGAGGGGCGGCTGACCGGACGCCTCGTCGAGCCGCCCCGCCGCGGCCGCCATGAGCAGCCACTCCAGCCGGTTCGGCACGCTGCGGCGCGTGATGAGCGGCAGGGATGCGGCATCGTAGAACTGGGCGCGGATCTCGTCCCAGCGCCCCGGCGGCGCGTGACCGATGATGACGAGCTGCTCCCGGGCGCGGGTCAGCGCGACATAGAGCAGCCGCAACTCCTCCTCGAGTTCGCGCTGGGCGACGTGCCGACGCAGCACCAGGTGCCGCGCGCTCGCGACCTGCGCGCGGGTCTCGTAATCCGCGTAGCGGAGGCCGACGCCGATCTCTTCGGCTGCATGCAGCGCGGCCGCCTGGCTTTTCCGGTTGAACCCGGCCCCCGCCGCCAGCAGGAAGACGACCGGAAACTCGAGGCCCTTGCTCTGGTGAATCGTCATGATGCGGACGACCGCGTCGTCGGTGACGGCCGGCGCGGGCGGCTCGATCTCCTCCTCGGCCAGCGTGACGAGATATTCGACGAACTCGGCGACGCCGCCCCGGCCGGTCGCGGCGAAATTCTCGGCCAGCGTCTGAAGCGAGCGCAGCAGCGCCACCCGCTGCTCGCCGCCCGGCAGCGCGCGCGCCCACAGCGCAAACGCGCCGTCCGTCAGGATCCGCCGCAGCACGGCCGGGACCTCCTCGTCCCGGGCCGCCGTCGCCCAGCGGTCGAGCTGCGCCAGCGCGGCCGCCAGCCGGTCGGCCAGGGCCGCGTCCGGCCGAGTGCGGATGAAGTGCTCGACGGCCGTGTAGAAGTCCGTGCCCGGGTCCGGGCAGGTGGCACGAATCGCGAGCAGTGCCGCGTCGTCCAGTGCGACGAACGGCCCGCGCAAGTACGCGGCCAGGGCCACGTCCTGCCGTCGGTTGGCCAGCAGCTCGAGCACCGCGCGCACGTCGCGGACCTCGGTCGCGTCCAGCAGCGACTCGCGGCCGCCGGTCGCGCAGCGGATGCCCGCGGTGCGCAGGACGCGCGCGACCGCGGGCGCATTGCCCTCGGCCGACCGCAGCAGGACGACGATGTCGGCCGGGCGGAGCGGACGCAGGCGGAGCGTTTCGCCGTCTTTCTCCGCGATTTGCGTACCGGAAGCGAGCAAGCGTCGAATCTCGTAGGCCGCGAGCTGCGCCTCGCGCTCGATCTTCTCTTCCCGCAGTTGATCGTCGTCTTCGTCGGGGGACTGGCCGTGGCTGGGGGACTCGGGCAGCACACGGATGACGATGCGGGCGCCCGAGTCCAGCGCGGGGTTGGGCAGCTCGATCCCCGCACGTCCGGCGCGCAGTTGTTCGCGCGGGCCGTAGTCGGTGCCCCCCAGCGCCCGATCGAACAGGCGGACGAAGAGCCCGTTGAGGCCCTCGAGCAGCCGGCCGTGGCTGCGGAAGTTGTCGGCGAGGTACTTCACGCAGCCTTCCTCGCGGCCGGCGGCGTAGGCGTCGAGCCGGGCCGTGAAGAGGCGCGGCTCGGCCTCGCGGAAGCCGTAGATGCTCTGTTTGATGTCGCCGACCATGAAGGCGTTCGTCCGGCCGGGGGCGTCGCGGGTGACGAGCCGCAGCACCTCGACCTGCACGGGGCTGGTGTCCTGGAACTCGTCGATGAGCACGTGCTCGTAGCGTGCCTGGAGGTGGCGGGCGACCTCCGTCGGCGCGCGGCGGTCGCCCGGGCCGGGCGTGCCGAGGAGGTCGAGCGCCAGCCGCAGGACGTCGCCGAACTCGCAGACCGCGCGGCGACGCTTTTCGGCCGTCAGCCGCCGGTGGTACTCGGCCTCGAGCTCCAGCAGCGTGCCGAGCGCCGCCGTCGCGCGCGGCGCGTGCGCCACCAATCGCTCGATGTCATCCGCGCCCCACGCCTCCTTCAGCCGTTTCTTGAACCAGCGCTCGCGGACCTCGGCCAGGAACGGCCCGTCGGGCACGCCGCGCGGTTTGGTGAGCTTGAACTTCGCGATCTCGGCCAGCACGGACTCGAGCCGGTCCGCGGCGGCGAGCCCGCGCGACCACGCGTTCAGGGCCGCGAGATAGTCGTGCAGCGCGGCCGGCGCCGCCGAATCGGCCGCGAGGCGCTCCGTGAGCTGCACCTGCTGAAACGTGCACTCCTCCCGCAGCGCCGCGGCGAGCACGGTGCGGGCCTCGGCCCGCGCGGCGTGCGGCTCCGCCAGACGTTCGACCTCCGCGCGGCGCTCCGCGAACCACGGCTCGGGGTTCACGAGGTGCTCGCGGAACACGTTCAGCCGCGTGATCAGCTCGCGGAGGAAGCGGTCGTCCGGCGTCGGGGCCCGCGCCAGCCACGCCCGGGCCGCAGCGAACGGCCCCGCGCCCCGGTGCACGTCGCTCAGCAGCTCGTCGAGCACCGCGCGCCGCAGCAGCTTCGCGTCCGCCTCCGACAGCACGGTGAAGGCCGGGTCCACGCCCAGCGTCGGCGCAAACTCGCGCACGAGCCGGCCGCACCAGGCGTCGATCGTGCCGATCTCGGCCGCGCCGACCAGCACTTCCTGGCGGCGCAGGTGACGCCGCACGGCGGCGTCGGCCGCCTCGGCCGCCGCCTCGCGCAGCATTCGGGCGATGCGGACGCGCAGCTCGGCCGCCGCCGCCCGCGTGAACGTCACGACCAGCAGGCGGTCCACGCCGCACGGCGCGGCCGTGTCGGTGATCAGATCGACACAACGCCGGGCCAGCACTTCGGTCTTGCCGGAACCGGCCGAGGCGGAGAGCAGCAGGCTGCTGCCCCGATGCCGCACGGCGGCGAGCTGGTCCGGCGTGAGCTTCATTCGTCGGCCCCCGCGTCGGCGGCGCCGGCGAGCTGCGGCAGGGCCGATTCTGCGGCGCGCGGCCGGTTGAATGCGCGGTCGAAGCGGCAGACATCGCGGAAATCGCACGTGCCGCACGCCAGACAGCGCTTCTCGACCAGCGGGGCGACGCCGATCGCACCCGCGAGCAACTGCTCGGCGGCCTGCCGCACCGTCGCCTCGGCCAGCCGGGCGTACTCCGCGAGCCGCTCCGGCTTCACGGCGTCGCTGTTGGCGTGGAACGCACCGGCCTGGGTCAAGCGGAGCTGCCCGACAGGGGACCACGCGTCGTGGCTGAGGCTCGCATCGAGCAGAGACGCCGCCTCCTCGGTCACGAGGCCGCGCGGCTTGTAAGCGTGCATGAGCTGCACGTCTGGCGGCAGTCCATCACCGGCCGCCTTCTCCAGTGCCTCCATCTTCGGGTACAGCGGCGCGAGCAGCACGCCGCCCATCCGCCCCTCGGCCGCCGGCGCCCCGCGCCAGGCGAGCAGGTATGTGAATAGCTGAAGACCCGCGCCGGTGAGGAAGGGCCGCCGCAGCGGGCCCGCCGCGCTGCTCTTGTAGTCGTAGATCAGCAGCAGCGGCCCGCCCGACGTCTCGGCGACGTCCAGCCGGTCGATCTTCCCCACGATGCGCACGCCGCGCCCGTCCGCCAGCCGCAAGGCGATCGGCGGCCGCGTCGCCCGCGGACCGTCGCCGAGCGCCTCCTCACAGCCACGCGGCCGGAACCCGCCGCGCCGCCAACGGGCGGTGTGGACGCGGACCAAGTCGCGCAGTCGCGTCAGCAGCACCTCGCCGAGGAAGGCGAAGTCGGGCCGCCGCTCGGGGAGATCCGGCGGCTGCATGCGGCGGTACTCCGCGACCGCGGCGGCGGTGAGCTCGTCCCAGACCGCCTCGCTCAGGCTCGTCACATCGCCCCGCTGCATCGCGGCCCGCACGACGGCCGCGAGCAGCTCGTGGGCCAGCGTGCCGAGGTCCCACCGCAGCGGGTGCGGGCCGCGCTGGGCATCGAGCCGCAGCGCGTACCGGGCGAAGTACCGGAACGGGCACTGGATGTATGTTTCGAGCTGCGACGGCGAGAACGTCGGCAGTGGGTTGTCGCCGCCGGGGCACAGCGCGACCGGACCGGCGTCGTTCGCATAGCGCAGCCCTCGCAGCAGCCGGTCCAGTCGGGCGGCTGTCGCTGCATCCGCCTGCGCCGATCTTAACAAGCGCTCGTGGCGCTGCCGGTGGCGCGCGTGGCGCGGGTCGGCCCGGGCGGCGAGCAGCCCCTCGGCGAGATCGGTGAGCGTCGCGGGCGGCGGCCAGGCCTCGTCCTCCGCTGCCGGCACGTCCGGCAGCGCGGCGCGAATGTCCGCCAGCAGCGGGGACGGCTGGAGCTCCGCGCCGTCGTCGGACATCGCCGCGTAGCTGATCGTCAGGCCGCGCGCGGGCCGCGTGCAGGCGATGTACGCGAGCAGCCGCTCGCCGAAGGCGTCGTCGCGGTGGGAGGCCGGCGCCGGCAGCCCCGCCGCCGCGAGCGCGCCGCGCTCGGCGGCGGTGAGAACGGCGTCGGCCGGCGGGCGGGCCGGGAAGACGCCCTCGTTGAATGCCAGCAGCCAGGCGAATTGCAGGTCCGGGTGGCGGCTGCGCTCGATCGAGCCGACGAGCACCTGGTCGAGCGTCGGCGGGGCCAGACCGAGGGTCAGCTCACGCAGCGCGCCGCCCACGATGTCCGCCAGCTCCCCCGCCGCCAGCGGCGTGTCGGGCAGCACCGTGTGGATGTCCTGGAGCACGCCCGCCAGGGCATCCCAGGCCAGGCGGTGCAGCTCGGCCGCTTCGTAGTCGCCGTCCGCGTACGCGGCGCGTCGCCAGCCATCGACCGTCCGCCGCACCCCGAGCGCTTCGAGCGCCGCGAGCACGGCTTGGGCCCACGCGGCGCCCGTCGGCGGCGGGTCCTGACGCGCCAGCTCGTACAGCGGGGCCAGCGCGGTCGCCACCGCCGCCCGCTCTTTCGCGAACGCCGGGACCGTCGCGCCCCGCTCGACCGGCCATTGGGGCTGTTGCCAGAGACGCAGCCCGGCGAATCCGAACCGCACGATGAGGTTCTCGATCTGCTCGGCGGCATCGCGCGTGATCGGCAGCAGGCGCGTCCGGAGCAGCCGCACGGCGGCCGTCGTCCCGAGGTCCGTGCGCACCGCGTCGAAGAGGGCGGGGACGAGCCGGGCGAGCGGGTGGGCCCGCATCGGCCGGCGGCGATCGAGGAAGTACGGGATCTCGAACTCGCCGAAGACCTCCGCGACGGTCTCGGCGAGCGGGCCGAGGTCGCGGGCGATCACGGCGAAATCGCGGAAGCGGAGCCGGCCGGCCGACTCCGCGAGGGTGGCGCGAATCCAGCGCGCGGCCGCACGCAGCTCCGCGCGGTGCGTTGCGCAGCGGACGATGCGGACTTCGGCGGGCACACGAGCCGGGCAGGGCGGGGGCGGCGCGGCGGGCACGCCGAAAGGCACGGCCAGCGCGGCTTCCAGGGCCGCGAGCCGCGGCGCTTCCCGAAAGCGCGGCAGCGGCCCGCCCGTGAGCAGGACCGGCGGTGTCACCTCGATCCCTTCCGCCGCGAACATGCGGAGGAGGTTCTGGTACGTGGCTTCGGTACGCTGGAACAGCCCGATCGGGTCCGGCGGCCGACAGGGGTCGGTCACGGGCGGTGCGTGCGGGTCGAGCAACAATGCGATGTGCAGGTCGCGCGCGTAACGGGCGAGGGCGGCGAGCGTGGCCGCTTCCTGCCCGGTGAAGCCCGCGAAGCCGTCCACCCAGATTGACGCCGTCGGCAGCCACGGAAGCTGCGCGAGGCGGTCACGGAGGAGCGCCAATCGGGCGGCTTCGTCGCAGCACCGGGGCCCGAGCCACGCGAGGTAGGCGTCGTAAAGGTCAGCGACTTCGCCAGCCTTGGCGGCCCAGCGCGGGTCCGACACCTGTTCCGCTGCCGCCCGCAACCGGTCCGGCGTGATGTTCTCGCGGATGAGCTCCTCGATCAGGCGATCGAGTTCGGTGTAGAAGCCCGGCGTTCGCGCGGACCGCCGCAGGACGACGAGCGCGTCGCCGCGGGCCCGCGTCACATGCCGCAGCGCGAGCCGGCGGGCCTGCGGACCCAGGAGTTCGGGAGCACCGGTCGTCGAGAGCACGCGCCGCGCCAGCCGCGAGAAGCTGAGCACCTCGGCTCGCCACAGGCCGCGGCCCGGCGCGCCGAGCGCAAGCGTACGCTCCATCTGGAAGCTGGCCTGCTCGGGGACCAGCAGGACGAGGCGCCGCTCGGAGTCCGGTTCAGCCAGCGCTGCGCGGACCCCCGCGACGCACGCGTGCGTCTTGCCCGAACCCGCCCGCCCAAGGATGAACGTGACCGCCATGCATCGACCCGCCGCCGTGGCCCGCGTGCACTGCGGGTAGGTTACCGCGCGGCAGACTGGATTGCAGGTCGTCGGCGGGGCCGGGCAACCGCGCTAGCGCGGCAGGTGCGCCGTCAGCGCCGCCTGGAGCTCGCTCTTTTTCTTGAGCCCGACGAAGGTCTGAACGGCCTGGCCCTTCGAGAAGATCATGATGGTCGGGATGCTCTGCACATGGTAGCGGGTGGCCGTCGTTGGCGCCGAGTCAACATCGAGCTTGCCGACCTTCGCCTTGCCCTTGAAATCGCTGGCCAACTCGTCGATCACCGGCCCGAGCATCTGGCACGGTCCGCACCACGGGGCCCAGAAGTCGACGAGCACCGGACCGTCCGCCTGAAGCACCTCGGATTCGAAATTGTCGTCGTTGAACGTCAGCGTGTTCGCGCCCGCCATCGGCGTCTCCCAAGGTTCGTTGTCGTGCCCGTCCGCAGCCTGCCCCAATCCCCGGCCGCCCAGCGCCGCGGCCGGGCCGCCACGCTCCGCAACCATCTCCGGACGGGGCGGATTCTATGCGCCTTGGGCGGATAATCAACGACGGTCAGGCGGCTTCGCCGAGTGCCGTCGCACCACGGACGGGGGCCGCGGGAAGTTCCATGCTATCCGGGCTTACCTGGGGCGTTGCGCTGTTCCGATAACGAACTTGCGGCTCTCGCGATAGGCCGAGCTGCTCTCGGGAGCGTTTTTGTGGACTGGGCCCGATCCGGGCAGCGCTACAATGGGCAGGATGGAGCGTGGGCACGGTTGGGTCGATTTGGCACTTATACCTAAGGGGCACCAGGTATGGCGCGTTCGAGTCGTATGCCGAGGTCATGGTCGCGGACTCTGGTGGCTTTGGCCGGGAGCTTCATCCCCGTCGCGTGGGCTGCCGCACCATCTGGCATCGGTGAGACGTCGCTGATCGTCCGGACGCATCGCGGCGTGGAGCGTTTCCAGGTCACCCAGACGGCGGGCGACGAGGCCGCTGCGGTGCACGTGGCCCCGGGGATGGCGGACAGCCCGACCGTGTCCGAACCGGGCTATACGCTGTACGCTCGCGTGATCGTGCGGGCCGCGGAGGACGCTGTAGCGGCGGTGGCGGCGGAGCGGGCGAACGTCTCGGCCGCGCCGTTGCAGGGAGCGCCCGGCTTCTGGCTGCTGCACGTGGCCTCGGTCGCCGAGGCGGCCCGCCTGGCGGACCAGCTGGCGGCGGATTCGCGGGTGGCGGAGGCCTACGTGGACGTGCGCGTACCGACGGTGCTGCGGACGCCGACCGATCCGGAGTACCCGCAGCAGTGGCACCTCAACAACACCCTGAACCCGATCGCGGATGTGAACGTGGAAGCGGTTTGGACCGCCGGGTACACGGGCGCAGGCGTGATTGTGGGCATCCTCGAGGGCGGCTGGGAATACACGCACCCGGACCTGGCCGCGAACTTCAACGCACAGGCGACTCAGCCCGGCGGCAGTGAGACGAGCCACGGTACGTCCTGCGCGGGCGTGGTGGCCGCCGGCGCCGACAACGGTCTCGGCGGCGTGGGCGTCGCCTACGGCGCCCAGATCTCGGGGCAGATCTACGGTTCTTCGTCCCAGAACGCGGCCGCGTTCGGCTATCGCAACGATCTGAACGCGATCAAGTCGAACTCGTGGGGGCCGTCGGACAACGGCCGCGTGTCGACCATGTCGTCGGCGGAACGGGCGGCGATCGAGACGGGCGCGCTGACCGGCCGGGACGGCAAGGGCACCATCTTCGTGTGGGCGGCCGGCAACGGCGGCACGAACGACCGTGTGGACTACGACCCGTACGTGTCGTCGCGATACACGATCGCGGTGGGCGCGATCGGCGACCTGGACACGCGGGCGTACTACAACGAGTCAGGCTCCTCGATGTTCGTCGTGGCGCACTCGAGCGGCAACAACCGCAGCATCTTCACGACCACCGCGGGCGGCGGCTACACGGCGTTCTTCGGCGGCACGAGCTCGGCGTCGCCGCTGGCGGCCGGCGTGATTGCGCTGATGCTGGAGGCGAATCCCGCGCTGACCTGGCGCGACGTGCAGCACGTGCTGGTCCGTTCCGCGCGGCAGTGCGACCCGGGCCGTCCGAGCTGGACCCTGAACGCCGCGGGCCGCCGCATCAGCTACGACTACGGCTTCGGCGCGGTGGACGCGCTGGCGGCCGTGCAGGCGGCCGCGACGTGGCGAAACGTACGGCCCGAGGTGCGGGTCGACCTCCCCGTCACGACCGTGGGAGCGACCGTGCCGGACTTCAACTCGACCGGGATCTCGCGGACGGTGACGATGCCGCAGTCGCTGCGGCTGGAGGCGGTCGAGCTGGTCATGAACGTGACCACGACGCGTGTGGGCGACCTGGAGATTACGATCACTGCGCCGACCGGCACGCAGTCGGTCGTCGCGACCCAGCGCAACGATACCACCGTGAACTACAACGACTACCTTTTCACGACCGTGCGACACTGGGATGAGAACGCGGTCGGTACCTGGACGGTGACGGTGGCGGACCGGCTGCTGGGCACGACGGCGACCTGGAACAGTTTCCAGCTCCGCTTCTACGGCACGCGGTGGCCGGGGGACCTGAACTGCGACGGCCTCGTGAACTTCGACGACATCGACGCGTTCGTCCTGGCGCTCGGTGGTCCGGCCGGTTACGCCGCGGCGTTTCCCGATTGCGACGTAACGCTCGCGGATCTCAACGAGGACGGCGCGGTCAACTTCGACGACATCGACCCGTTCGTCGCGGCGCTGGGCTCGTAGCGCCGTCGGACGCCGCTTGGCCGCGTCAGCTGCCCTCCGAGGGGGGCGGCGTTTTCGCGCGCCGCTGCCCGAGACGGGCGTGGTATACTGGGGCGGTCGGAATTCGGTGCGCTGGTTCATCGGATCTGCGAGGAGATGGCAGATGCGCGCGCTGCCCCGCTCGCTTGCGGTTGTGCTCCTGGTGTCATTGGCCGTTGCGGCTGTGCGGGCCGATGATGGGTCTGCGGCCGCCCGCCGGGAAATGCGGCAGGTCGTCCGCCTGGATCTGAAGACGGCCGAGCAGCTCGAGGCAGTGCGGGGCCTGGGGCTGGAGCTGATGAGCGAAGCGGACGGGGTCGGGCCGGTCGAGTACCTCGTGACGCCGCCCGCGTTCGCGGCGTTGGAGGCCTTGGGGATTCGCTACACGGTGCTCGTGCCGGACTTCGACGCGCTGGTCGAGGCCGAGCGCCGCTACATTGACGCGGCCGGCAGCCCGGGTCTGCGGGACCCCGCGTGGTTCACGGCGTACAAGTCGCTCGACCAGATCAACGCGAAGTTGGACCAGATGGTCGCCGACCGGCCGGACCTCGCCGGCATCGTCCAGGCCGGCACTTCGATCGAGAACCGGCCGATCCGCGGACTGCGCATCAGCGGGCCGGGGGCGGGCAAGCCGGCCGTGCTGTACAACGGCACGCAGCACGCGCGCGAGTGGATCGCGCCGATGGTGTGCATGTGGATCGCGGACCGGCTCGTCTACGGGTACGACACCGATCCGCAGCTCCAGTCGCTGTTGGACCGCGTGGAGTTCTATGTTTTTCCGGTGATCAACCCCGACGGGTACGTGTACTCCTGGACCACGAACCGCAACTGGCGCAAGAATCGCCGCGACAACCCGAGCACGTCGTGCGACGGCGTCGACCTGAACCGCAACTGGGCCACCGGCTGGGGCGGCGGCGGCTCGAGCGGCAACGTCTGCGACGACACCTATCGCGGCACCGCCCCGTTCTCCGAGCCGGAGACGCAGGGCCTGCGCGATTTCTTCATCAGCCGCCCGCAGATCGTGGCGACGATTGACTTCCACAGCTATTCGCAGTTGATCCTGTCTCCCTGGGGCTACACGAACCAGTTGCCGCCCGACAACGACGTGTTCCTGGAGCTTGACGCGGGCATGCACGACGCGATCCTCGCGGTGCACGGAGTTTCGTACGACTACGGTCCGATCTACTCGACCATCTACCAGGCGAGCGGGGGCAGTGTGGACTGGTGCTACGGCGCGCGGGGCCTGTGGGCTTTCACGATCGAGCTGCGCCCGGCGTCCGCCGCCGGCGGCGGCTTCTCGTTGCCGGCCGCCGAGATCATCCCGACGTGCGAGGAGAACTTCGCCGCCGTGCTGTACCTGTCGGAGTGGTCCGCGAGTCCGGTCAAGATCACGTTTCCGTCCGGGCTGCCGACGCGTCTGACCCCGAACCAGACGCAGAGCTTCACCGTGAGCATCCGGGCGGTCGGGGCAGTGCTCGACCCGGCCTCGCCGCAGCTCTGGACGCGACTGGCGGGCACATCGTCCTGGGCCGCGTATCCCCTCACGCCGCAGAGCGGCAACCTCTGGACGGCGGCGCTGCCGCCCACGCCCTGCGGCCGGACGCGCGAGTACTACGTCAGCGCCGCGACGACGACCGGTGTGACGGGCGCCGCGCCGGGCGATGCGCCGGCCTCGTGGTACGACGTGACGGCGGCGCCGCTGGTGCGCCTGCTGTACGAGAACATGGACGTCAACCCCGGCTGGACGGCGCAGCCGCTGTGGGCCTGGGGCACGCCGACGGGCGGCGGCGGGCAATACGGCAACCCGGATCCGACCAGCGGTTACACTGGCACGAAGGTGTACGGGTACAACCTGAGCGGCGACTACGAGAACAACCTGGCGGAGAAGCACCTGACGACGCCGGCGCTGAACTTCACCGGTATCAGCGGCGCGACGCTTTCGTTCTACCGCTGGCTCGGCGTCGAGCAGCCCCTGTACGATCACGCCTACGTCCGTTACAGCACGAACGGGACGACGTGGACGAATCTGTGGACCAACACGGCGCAGATCGCGGACAATGCCTGGGTGCGGATGGAGCTGCCGCTGCCCCCGGCCACCGACAACCAGCCGACGGTCTACCTGCGGTGGACGATGGGGACGACGGACTCGTCCTGGCAGTTCTGCGGCTGGAACATCGACGACGTCGAGGTCTGGGCCGCGGATCCGAACGGCTGCCCGCCCACGCCCGGCGACCTGAACTGCGACGGCGCCGTGAACTTCGACGACATCGATCCGTTCGTGCTGGCCCTGTCCGGGCCGGAGGGCTACGCGGCCGAGTATCCGAACTGCGACTGGCTGCGAGCGGACTGCAACGGTGACGACGCGGTGGATTTCGACGACATCGACGCCTTCGTGGCCCTGATCGGATCCTGACCGCTCAGCGGGCCCCGGCGCGGTAGAATCGCGTCGCCGATGGAGGCCCGATGACCCGCGACGAGCTGCGTGCGGCCGGCTGCGATGTGAGCGCCGACGGCCACGCGCGGCTCGTCGCGTTTGTCGAGGTGCTTCGCGCCGAGAACGTCCGCCTCAATCTCACCTCGGCCCGCGCGCTGGCCGACGTGTGGCGGGTGCACATCTTCGACTCGCTCGCCGTGCTGCCGGTGCTCGACGATCTGACCGGCACCGGGTCGCGGCCGGCCCCCGCCGCGGGCGATGCGTCGGGGCGGACGCTGCGCGTGGTGGACATCGGTTGCGGCGGGGGTCTGCCGGGGCTGCCGCTGGCGTGCGTGCGGCCGGACATCCGCTTCACGCTGATCGACGCCACGCGTCGCAAGACGGAGGCGGTCCGCCGCATGGCGGCGGGATTGGGGCTGACGAACGTGGAGGTCGTGTGGGGGCGGGCGGAAGCTTTGGCGGTGAGCCCCGCGCATCGGGAGCAGTACGACGTCACGCTCGCACGGGCGGTGGCGGAACTGCGCGTGCTGGTGGGTTACGCTGCGGGCTTTCTGCGGGTCGGGGGGCAGGCGTGGGTGCACAAGACGCTGGCCGCGGCGGACGCGGAAGTGGCCGCGGCGCAGGCAGTTGCGCGCCGGGTGGGCCTGGTACCGGCCGGCCGGCGGTGCTATGCGTGGCAACCGGACCGTCCGGCCGAGCATGTGCTGATCGGCTTTCGGAAGGTGGCCGCAGGCGGCTGAACGCGGGGCGAGTTGATCGCGACCCGGCGGCGGGGCGTGGGGGACGACAGTTTCCGACAGGCAGGTCCGGTCGCACCCGTCTGCGGAGGTAGAATGCGGACAGCGGGGGTCATGCGGCCCCCGGCGCGCCCGCGCCGGCTCGACGGTGGCCGGCGCGACACACACCGTGTCGCGCTCCCGGGGGCGTGAGGAGAGTCGCCATGCGAAGCGCGCTGGCGGTCTGGCTGGTCTTGGGTGGGATGGTGCCGGTGTGGGGGCAGGTGTGCGGCCGTGTTCAGCCGGAGGGCCCCGCGCCGGATGAGGTGACGGTGGGTCCGCTCTGCGGCCATGCGAAGGCCGCACTGGCGGCCGCCCTGGGGCCGCTGGGGTTGGGTACGCCGCCGCTGCGGGACAGCGCGTCCACGCTGACCGACGTGCTGGATTACGACCTCGCGCTGGAGGTCGTGCCGGCCACGCGCGCGCTGAGCGGCACGAACATGATGACGGTGCGCAGCGCGGCCGATGGGGTGACCGCCTTTCGGTTCGACCTGCACCCCGTGTTCACGATCACCGAAGTGAGCGTCAACGGGGCGGCGGCGGCGTACATGCGGCTCGATCCGCGGACGCTCGAAGTGACGCTCGATCGGAGCTACGGCGCGGGCGAGGTGTTCACCGTCCGCGTCGGGTACAGCGGCGTGCCGGTTTCGGGCGGTGACTGGGGCTCGATCAATTTCCGCACGCGGTCCGGGGCGCAGGAGGTGTGGACGCTCAGCCAGCCGTGGAACGCGTACACGTGGTGGCCGTGCAAGGACGACAACACCGACAAGGCGACGGCCACGCTGCGCATCACGGTCCCGCAGGGACTGGTGGTCGCTTCGAACGGGTTGCTGCAGGCCGTGGACTCGCCGGCGCTGGGCAAGGTTCGGTATCGCTGGCGGACGAACTACCCGACGGCCCCCTACCTGATCTGCTTCGGCGCAACGAACTACAACCGGTTCCAGACGAGCTGGAGCTACGGCGGTGGGACGTTGCCGCTCGACTTCTACATTTACCCGGAGCAGGACGCGGCGTGGGTGCGGAACGCGCTCCTGCAGGTGCGCGACATGCTCACGGTGTTCAGCGCGGCGTATGGCCTCTACCCGTTCAGCGCCGAGAAGTACGGGATCTACCAGTTCGGCTTCGGCGGCGGCATGGAGCATCAGACCATGACCGGGCAAGGCGTTCTGTACCTCGACTGGCTGAGCGCGCACGAGTTGTCGCACCAGTGGTTCGGCGATGACGTGACGTGCGCCACCTGGCATGACATCTGGCTGCACGAGGGCTTCGCCACGTACTCGGAGGCCCTCTGGGCCGAGCGCCGTCCGGGGAGCGCGGGCTTGCCCGCGTTGCACGAGTACATGGCCCAGCGCCGGCCGTCGACGGTGAACGGCTCGGTCTACGTTTACGACATCAGCGACATGGCGAACGTCTTCAACTACGACCTCGTGTACCTCAAGGCCGGCTGGGTCGTGCACATGCTGCGCTACGTGCTCGGCGATGCCGTGTTCTTCGACGCGCTGGCCGCGTATCGGGCGGCCTACAGCGGCAGCCACGTCACCACGGCCGATTTTCAGGCCGTGTGCGAGGCCGTCAGCGGCCGCGATCTGAACTTCTTCTTCGCGCCGTGGGTGTATGGCACCGGTGCGCCGGCGTACCGCTACGGGTGGCAGGCGGTCGCGGTCGACGGGCGACACTATGTGGAGCTGTTCCTGCGACAGCGGCAGTTGCCGCCAATGCCCGCGGTGTTCGCCATGCCGGTGGAAATCGAGCTCACCGGAGCCGACGGCGGCCGGCGGACGATCTGGAACGGCGCGCGCGAGCAGTACTTCCTCCTGCCGGTCAGCGGGCCCGACGTGACGGATCTGGCGGTCGATCCGCGGCCGTGGATCCTGCGGACGAATCTCCAGCTCGTGCAATTCGTGGAGGGTCCGCCCAAGGTCGTGTCGCTGACGCCGGGGCCGGGCGCGGTGGTGCCCGTGGTGGATCGGGTGACCGTCGGTTTCCACAAGGACGTGAATGTGCCGGTCGGGGCGGTCACGCTGACCGGGCCGGCCGGCGCCGTGCCGCTGACGACGAGCTACGACGCCGCGCGGTTCGTGCTCACGCTCGGGCCGGACGCGGGTCCGCTGCCGCCGGGCCAGTACACGCTGACCGTGGCGGACAGTGTCACGAGCGTGCTAAGCGGGCAGGCGCTGGACGGCGAGCTGGCCGGCGCGGAGCCGCTGCCGAGCGGGGACGGCGTCGCGGGCGGGTCGGCGGTGGCGACCTTCGTCGTGCCCGTGTGGCGGGGGGACCTGAACTGCGACGGCGCGCTGAACTTCGACGACATCGACCCGTTCGTGGTGGCGCTGGGCGGGCCCGCGGGGTACGCGGCCGCGTACCCGGCGTGCGAGTACGGCCGCGCGGACCTGAATGACGACGGGCGGGTCGATTTCGACGACGTCGATCCGCTGGTGCGCCTGCTGGCGGGCCGCTGAAGCGCCCGTTCAGTCGCTGTACTCGAACGGCGGGCGGGCGATCTGAAGCGGGCGGCGCTGGGCGATGTTCACCAGCAGGCCCAGGGCGATGAAGTTGGTCCAGAGGCTGCTGCCGCCGGCGCTGACGAAGGGCAGCGGCATGCCCGTGATCGGCGCGAGGCCGATCGTCATGCCGATGTTCAGCAGCGCCTGGACGACGATCATCACGACCACGCCGACCGCCAGCAGGCGGCCGAAGGGGTCGTTCGTGATCAGGGCCACCTCGAGCCCGACCAGCACGATCACGCCGTAGGCGAGGATGACCAAGGCCGCGCCGATCAGGCCCCACTGGTGGCCGATGATCGCGAAGATGAAGTCGTTGTGCTCCTCGGGCAGCAGCCCGTCGTACTCGAGGAAGATGCCTTCGCCGTAGCCCTGGCCCCAGAGGCCGCCGGTGCCCAGCGCGATCTTGGACTGACGGAGCTGGTAACCCTGATCCATGTGCCACGTCTCGTCGCCGGTGCTCTGCTTCCACAGGACTTCGATCCGCTGCCGCTGGTACGGCTTCATGCCGTAGAAATAGAACAGCGGCAGCGTGGCGACGCCCAGCCCGATGATGATCAGCAGATGCCGCAGGCGGGCGCCGGCCACGAAGAGCATCGCGAACAGCACGGGCAGCAGCATCAGTAGCGTTCCGAGATCCGGCTGGAAGAGGATCAGGACCATCGGGAGCAGCGTCAGCAGGAACGGCCCGAGCAGGCCCCACCAGTGCCGGTACGAGCTGCGGAACCGCAGGTAGCGCGCCAGCGTGAGGACCAGCGCGAGCTTAACGAACTCCGACGGCTGCACGCGCAGGCCGAACACTTCGATCCAGCGCCGCGTGTGACGCACGACCGGCACGAACGGCACTCCCGGCAGGCCCAGGTCCTCCAGTACGCGGTCCAGCACCAGCGCCAGCAGCAGTGCGATCGTTACGCCGTAGATCAGGTAGGTGTAGCGGCCGATCCGTTCATAGTTGGCCGCGAGCACGGCCAGCATCAGCAGGACGCCCGTGACCATGAACAGGCTCTGGCGGATGGTCTGGGGGCCGACCCAGTCCCACGCCCGCACGAGCCACGGTTCCTCGGTCAGCCCGGTGGCGACCCGCTCCGCGGCCGCCGCGCGGGCCGCGCTGCGGTCCGTCGCGTGGATGCACGCCAGCCCGATCGCGGCCAGCAGCACGACGGGGACCGCCAGTCCCCAGCCGAGCCGCGTCAGGTTGAGCAGTTGCCGTTCGGGCATGACCGGGTTCGACTCACTCCGCGTGGTCGAGGATGTACTCGGCGATCTGCTTGGCCACCGGGCCGGCCACGCGGCCGCCGCTGCCGCCGAACTCGATGATGACGCTGACCGCGTACACGGGGCCGCGGGGTGGCCCGCCCGGCGGGGTGCTTGCGGCCTGGGTGAAGCCGACGAACCACGCGTGCGACGGCAGAGCTTCGCCTTCGAGCAGCTGCGGAAACGTCTCGTGCACGCGGCGGCCGACGATCTCCGGCGGCGGGTCCGGCTGGCCCGCCAGCGCCTCGCTCTCGGATCCGGCGACCACCTCCGCGCGGTGACCGTCGGGCCACTCGAGCGTGTAGCGGTTGCTGATGACGCGCGGCACGGTCTGGGCCGAGCCGGTCTTGCCGCACAGCACGACGTCACCCCGCCCCAGCTTCGCGTGATAACCGGTGCCGTGCACCTCGTTCACCACGCGCCACATGCCGCGCCGGAGGACCTGGAGGTGCCGCTCATCCAGCGGCGGGGCGGACGGCGCCAGCGGCGTCCCGATGGCCTGCCCGCGCGAGTCGCTCGCCAGGCGCACCGGCGCCCAGGCGCCGGCGGCGATCGTCGCCGCGACGTTCGCGGCCTGGAGGGGAGTCGCGGTGACTTCTCCCTGACCGATGGCGAAGTTCCAGGCGTCGGACTCCTGGAAACCGCGTCCCGCGACGCGGCGCAGCCAGTCTTCGCGCGGCACGATCGCCGGACTCTCCTCGATCAGCCCGGTGCCTTGCGTGCGCCCCAGGCCGAACCGCTCGAACCACGCGCACAGCCGGGCCGGGCCGAGCCGCTCTCCCAGCCGGTAGAAGTAGATGTTGCAGGAGTTCTTGACGGCGCTCTCCGCGTCCTGGCCCGCGGGCGTATCGAGCATGTCGTGCGTCACCCCGGGGTTCTGGTTGTAGATCCAGCACCGGAAGCGCGTCGGATTGTTCTCGAGGAGGTAACCCGTGCAGTGAATGCGCTCGTCCGGGCGGATGACGCCCTCGCTCAGCCCGCCGATGAGCGTGATGGCCTTGCAGATCGAGCCGGGCGGGTACTGCGCCTGGACCGCGCGGAACAGCAGCGGCAGATGCTGCCGGTCATCGCGCAGCGTCGCATAATCGCGGCTGAAGCGGTCATACGTGTAAGCCGGATAGCTGACCAGCGCCCGCACTTCGCGCGTGGCCACGTCGATGACCACGGCCGCCGCGCCGGCCGGATGCACAGCGTTCTCGACCGCCTCGCCCAGCAGATCGTAGATCGCGCGCTGCCAGTCGAGATCGATGGTGAGGTACACGTCGCGGCCGCGGACAGGGTCGGAACGGTCCAGGACGCGGCCGTCGCGCTCCTCGACAATCCGGCCGCGCGTTCCGCGCAACGACAGATCCGCCGCCCGCTCGATGCCGGAAACGCCGCACCGGTCGCCCGGTCGCAGGCGGCGCAGCGGATCGGCCGCGAAGGGATCGTCGGCGATGCGCTCGGGTGCGGCCGAGCCGAGGCGGCCGAGCACGTGCGCCACCACGTCCGCGTCCTGGGCGACGCGGCGGCTGCCGGGGACGACGCGCACCCAGGGCTGCTCGCGGAATTCGAGCCGGATCGACAACGCGGCCGCGCTGTCGAGATCGGGCAGCAGCGGCAGAAATTCGTATTCCTCCGCGATCCGGCGCACTTTCGGCGAGCGTTTCTGCACGTGCGCGCGGATCGCGGCGACGCGGGCGCGGACCTCGGCGGCCCGCTTCTCGAGTTCGCCGAGCGTGACGTCGGCGCGGCGGGCAAGCCGCGGCCACATGGCCGCGACGTCCTCGCGCAGCTCCGCGACGATGTCGCGCAGGGGGAGGGTGGCGGCGTCCGGGTCGGCCCGGCGCCGCGCGCGGGCGACGCTGTACAGGTACTCGTCGAGCCGGGCGTCGTCGTCGCTGAGAACGGCGTAATGCAGGCAGACGTCGTAGGCGGGCACGTCCGAGAGCAGGGGGGTCCCCCGGCGGTCGAAGATCGTGCCGCGGGGCGCGGGCAGCAGCCGCTCCGGCTGGATCCGCAGGGCCTCCGCCAGTGTTTCGTATTGCGCGGCCTGCAAGATCTGAATCTGGCCCAGGCGCGCCAGGATCACGACGGTGATCCCGGTCAGCAGCACCCAGCACCACGTGAGGCGATTGCGGAACATGACATCCTTGTCACACGCGGTGCGGTCGGCACCAACGTTGGGGCTCCACGCCCAGCCCGGGCACGGATGATACGCGAGCGGCCCGTCTCCGGGCAGGGCACCACGGCCGCGAAACCGGCCGGCGGAACCGGACCCGCCGCGGGCGGGACGCAGCGCTCCCGGCGGCCCTTGCACCCTCCCGGGAAAGTCGCTATACGTGCCTTTTTGCCATGTTGCAACGGCCCGCGGCACCGGCCGAGCCCGCGGGCGCGGGGCAGCCCGAACGGCCGCCCCGGTCCGCAGCGTAAATGTCGAGATGCCCTGGGGGCCGTGTGCCGTTAGTCGCCGCGGGAGTGCCCCCGCCCGCTATTGGATGGTCTGCGCATGCGCGTCATGCGAGCGTGTCGGCGGACAGGTCGCGCGTCTCGGTTGCCTGTGGGCACCGTGCGGAGGCGGCGGCCGGGTCGGCGGCTTGCTGGATAAACCCGGAAGCGCTTTTGAGGAGAGATCGATGCCGGAAGAGATGAGTGGCGCCGAGCGCATGTTCCACCCCCCTGCCGACTTCGTTCAGCGGGCGTACATCAAGTCGCTGGACGAGTACCGGCGGATGTACGACCGCTCGATCCAGGATCCGGAGGGCTTCTGGGCCGAGATCGCCAACGGCTTCCATTTCCAGCAGAAATGGACGAAAGTCCGCGAGTACGAGTGGAAGGACAAGATCACGGTCAAGTGGTTCCTGAACGCGAAGACCAACATCTCGTACAACTGCCTGGACCGTCACCTGCCGCAGCGGGCCGATCAGGTGGCACTCATCTGGGAAGGCAACCAGCCGGGCGAGGACAAGAAGGTCACGTACCGGGAGCTGCACGAGCAGGTCTGCCGGTTCGCCAACGTGCTCAAGTCGCTGGGCGTGAAGAAGGGCGACCGCGTTTGCCTGTTCATGCAGATGATCCCCGAGTTGCCGGTCGCGATGCTGGCCTGCGCCCGCATCGGGGCGATTCACTCGGTCGTGTTCGGGGCGTTCAGCGAAGACTCGCTCCGCGACCGCATCCAGGACTCGACCTGCAAGCTGCTCATCACGCAGGACACGGCCCTGCGCGGCAGCAAGAACGACATCCCGATGAAGACCAAGGGCGACCTGGCCGTGGCGCAGTGCCCGAGTATCGAGAAGGTGATCGTCGTGCGGCGCACCGGGCACAGCGTCCCGATGCAGGCCGGCCGCGATCTCTGGTGGCACGACCTGATGGCCAAGGCGGCGCCGCAGTGCGAGCCCGAGTGGGTGGACGCCGAGGACCCGCTGTTCATCCTGTACACGTCCGGTTCGACCGGCAAGCCGAAGGGCGTGCTGCACACGACGGCCGGCTACATGGTGTTCGCCGCGACCACGCACAAGTACGTCTTCGACTACCACGACGGCGACATTTTTTGGTGCACCGCCGACATCGGCTGGGTCACCGGCCACTCGTACATCGTCTACGGCCCGCTGTGCAACGGGGCCACGAGCATCATGTTCGAGGGCGTCCCGAACTACCCCGACCCGGGCCGCTTCTGGGACGTGATCGACAAGTACCAGGTCACGCAGTTCTACACCGCGCCGACCGCGATCCGCGCGCTGATGCGCGAGGGCGAATCGCACGTCCAGAAGCGCAAGCTCACCAGCCTGCGGCTGCTCGGCTCGGTCGGCGAGCCGATCAACCCCGAGGCCTGGCTCTGGTACCACAAGCACGTCGGCCACGGGCGCTGCCCGATCGTCGATACGTGGTGGCAGACCGAGACGGGCGGCATCCTCATCACGCCCCTGCCGGGAGCGATCCCGCAGAAGCCCGGCTCGGCCACGCTGCCGTTCTTCGGCGTCAAGCCGGTCATCCTCGATGACAAGGGCGTCGAGGTGCACGGGCCGACCAGCGGCGCGCTGTTCATTGCTGAGCCGTGGCCGGGCATCATGCGCACGGTCTACGGCCAGCACGAGCGCTTCAAGGAGACCTACTTCAGCCGCGTGCCCGGGTTCTACTTCACCGGCGACGGCTGCCGCCGCGACGAGGACGGCTACTACTGGATCACCGGCCGCATCGACGACGTCATCAACGTCTCGGGCCACCGGCTCGGGACGGCCGAAGTTGAGAGCGCGCTGGTGTCGCACCCGGCGGTGGCCGAGGCCGCGGTGGTCGGCTTCCCGCACGATATCAAGGGCCAGGGCATCTACGCCTACGTGACGCTGAAAACGGGCCAGGAGTACACTGAGGCGTTGCGCAAGGAGCTCATTGCGCATGTGGGCAAGGAGATCGGCCCGCACGCCAAGCCCGACGTGATCCACTGGGCGCCCGGCCTGCCGAAGACCCGCTCGGGCAAGATCATGCGCCGCATTCTGCGCAAGATCGCCGAGGGCCAGGCCGACCAGATCGGCGACACCTCGACGCTGGCCGACCCGACCGTGGTCGAGCACCTGCTGACGCACAAGTAGGGCATGGCCCGTCCCGTCTGGCAACGCGTTCCCCGTCACGAGCCGATCCCGGCCTGTCGGGGTCGGCTCGGTTCGTTTACGCCCCGGGCCGGCCGTGGCGCGCGGCCCGGGGCATCCCCCCCGTTCGGAGCATATCATGACCGCACCCGCCGCCGCCCCGGCTCGTCCGTCTCCCGTGCGTTACCTCGTTCTCTTCGGCGCCGTGATGATTCAGCTCATCCTCGGCACGGTCTATGGGTACAGCATCTTCTGGGCGCCGCTCCAGGCCGCGGTGTATCCGCCGGTCCTGACGCAGGCCGAGGCGGAGGCCCGGGTCGCGGCCGGCGAGGTGGTGACGGACTTCACGGTCGTGGCGGACGCCGCCGCCGCACGCCAGCTCAAGGACCGGCAGCAGGGCTATCTGAAATACGCGTTCTCCATCTGCATCCTCTCGTTCGCGCTCGTGATGGTCGTGGCCGGGCGGGTGCAGGACGTGCTCGGTCCGCGCATCCCGGCGCTGATCGGCGGCGTCCTGATGGCGCTGGGCTTCTTCCTGGCGGGCGTCATGAACCACAAGGTCGTACTGCTCGTCTGCCACGCGGGCCTGTGCGCGCTGATCGCGTTGTTGCTCATCAGCGTGGCCGGCCTCTTGCGCAAGCGGCTGGATCCGCAGGGCACGCAGAACGGGCTGAGCGTGTCGCTGGCCGTGGCCGTGCTGGTCACGGTCGCCGGCGTGCTGGTCGGCGAGCAGTACGTGGGCCGGCTGGCGGAGTTTGACCGGGTGGCGCTGCTGTGGGGCACGATCGGGTTCCTGGCCGGGGCCGGCATCGGCTTCGCCTACGTCTGCCCGATCGCGGCACTGGTCAAGTGGTTCCCGACGGCCAAGGGCCTGGTCTCGGGCATCGCCGTGGCCGGCTTCGGCTTCGGCGCGTACATCTTCAAGGACCCCACCATCGGAGCGCCGCCGTTCTTCAAGGCGCACGGCATCGCCTCCTTCTTCCTGGTCCACGCCCTCGTCTGCCTGGTCGTCGTTTCGCTTGGCGCGCTGCTGCTGCGCAATCCGCCGGGAACGCCGCCCAAGTTCGCCACGGAGTCGAGCTGGCAGGAGACCCTGGCGCGGCCCGCGTTCTACGTGTTGTGGCTCATGTTCTTCAGCGGGGCGCTGGCGGGGCTGATGGTCATCAGCATCATCGCCGAGTTCGCCAAGGAGCAGCTCATCGCCGCCGCCGGCGGCGCGGCGCTCACATCCGAGCAACTCTCCGCGCTGGCCGCCAAGGGGGCGGCGGCGGTCGGCTGGCTGGCGATCTTCAACGCGGTCGGGCGCGTGTTCTGGGGCCTCGTGTCGGATCGTATCGGGCGCACCATCACGTTCGTCGTCATGTTCCTGTTCCAGGCCGGCATGATGTTCATGCTGGCGACGATGAACACCGAGCTGAGCCTCGCGGTGGCGGCGTCGATCGTGGGCTTCAACTTCGGCGGCAACTTCGCGCTCTTCCCGTCCGCGACGGCCGATCTGTTCGGCGCGAAGAACCTCGGCGCCAACTACGGCTGGGTGTTCACGAGCTACGGCATCGCGGGCGTGATGGGCGTCGCGGCCGGCAACACCGCCAAGCTCATCACCGGCTCGTACACGGCGGCGTTCCAGTTGGCGGCGGGCCTGTGCGTGCTGTCGGCGGTGCTGGCGATCGGACTGGCGATCGCGCATCGCAAGGCGCGGCCCGCCTAGGCCGAGGCGGCCGCTGCGCGGCCGGTCGTTCGCCGCCGGGGGAGCGCAACGGGGAGCGACCGGCGACAGGATCAGGCGTCAGGTCGGCAGCCCGGCGCCGGCCGGCAGGGTCAGGTTGTCGTCGTCCGGTGCGTCGAGGTCAATCGTCTCTTCGTCAGACAGCGGCCCGTTCCAAACGCGGATGTCGGCGACCTCGATGCTGACGGCTGCGGCGGCGGCGGCGCCCGGCACGCGCACGGCGATGGGACGCTGCGAGTTCGGCAGCAGGGGGCCCCGCATGTCTGCGTCCGGCAGAACGAGCGGCGAGGCCACGTACACGGACGCCTCGCCGAGCGGCACCTGCTGATCGTCGAGCACGACGATCCGCACCGCCAGCAGCGACACGGTTTCGGTGCCCTTGTTGCGTGCGTCCACGACCACGCACGGGCCCCGGCGGTCGTTCGTCGCAACCAGGCGGGCGGCGATCTCCACGCTTTCGCGGTACTCCGGCGCCCGCCGGTCGTTGAACGGATCGGCCACCATGGCCGGGAGCGTTGCGCGCCAATCCTCGATGGCGGCCAGCACCTCCGGCATCACCTTCGTGATGTGCTCGGAGAGGGACCCGGCATGGCGATCGAGCGTGCGCAGCCCGTAGAAGCCCAGCGCGGTGCCGCAGATGATGGCCACCATCAGCGTTCCGAAGAACCCCTGCGCCAGCGCGGCCCAAAAACCACTCTTTTTCACGATGACCGACGGACCAGTACTCATGCTTTCACTCTCGGAATCAGCCCGCGTGGGGGACCGTGACTCGGAAGGGTATTCTCTCGCCCGCTGCCATTATTGCCCGCCCCAATCGTGCTGCAATCGCTTTATCGACCTGGAGTTGCCGGCCGGTGGGGGACTAGACTCTGGGGGGAAAGGGACACGGCCTGTCCGTGCGAGGGACGTGAAGCCATGCTGCGAACCAGCCGGGCCGCCTTGGGGGCGGCGATGATCGTAAATCTCATTTGTACATGTGGTTGCGCGCCACCGGCCCTGCCGCCGGCGGCCGAGATCCTCGCGGGGCTGAACGCGGTGATCCTGGACCCGGGGCGGAGCTGCGAAGAAATGCGCAGCCACTTCGGGCTTGAGAACCTGCCGCTGGCCAACAACCCGGCCGATCTCGGCATCGCTTACGAGGAGTTCGAGTTGCTCACGCCGGCCGGGGAGATGCTTCGCACCTGGTACGTGCCCGCGCTGCGCGAGCGGGGCGTCATCGTGGTGTCGAACGGCTCGACGGGCGCGATGCAGTGCTACCTGCACGGCGTCTGGCTGCTGACGCAGATGGGGTGGACCGTCGTGACGTACGATTACACCGGGTTTGGCGGCAGCTCGGGTGTGGCTTCCCTCGACACGCTGATCCCCGACCTGGAAGCCGTGGTGGCCTGGGCGCTCGCGCATACGGGACAGACGCAGGTCACGTTGCTCGGAGTCTCGCTGGGCACGATGCCGTCGGTGGCCGTGGCGGTGCGCCACCCGGACGCGGTGAACGCCGTCGTGTTGGACTCGCCGGTCGCGTTGGGCGACGAGATCGAACGCTACGGCGGGCTGCTGCGATTGCCGGTGGATGAGATTATTCTCGCGGTCAACCCGGCTCTGATCAGCGAGAACACCGTTGTGGCGCTCGCGCAACCGCTGCTCATGTTCGTCCACGGACGGGACCGCGTCACGCCGCCGACGCAGGCGCGGAAGATTTACGAGCGGGCGCCCGGTCCCAAGGAGCTGGTCGAGTTTACGGGACTCTCACACGGGATGGGCCAGTACCTGGCCACCGAGGAGTACGTGAACCGAATCGAGCCGTTCCTCGCGCGCGTCTGGGATGTGCCCGCCATCGCGTGGCGTTACGTGCCGGCGGCGACAGCGACCGAGCAATAACGCGGGCCGACGGCCGCAGGCGGGATGGCGACGCGAGGCTCGGCCTTCCCGCCTGCGGGGTCTGGTCTCAGGCACACGCGCCTGCAACGTCTACTTGACCGTGGCGAAGAACTCCTGCGCGCCCTTCGGATCCGGCTTGATGGTCTTCTCGCCGGGCTTCCAGTTGGCCGGGCAGACCTCGCCGTGCTTCTCGAAGTGCGTGAGCGCGTCGACCACGCGGATCGCCTCCTCGACGCTGCGGCCGAGCGGCAGGTCGTTGATCAGCATGTGGCGCACGACGCCGTTCTTGTCGATCAGGAACAGGCCGCGCAGCGCGACGCCCGCGCCCTCGATCAGCACGCCGTAGTCGCGGCTGATCTGGTGCGTCAGGTCCGACACGAGCGGGAACTGGACTTCGCCCAGGCCGCCCTTGTTGCGCGGCGTGTTCGTCCAGGCGAGATGGGTGAACTTACTGTCCACCGAAACGCCCAGGATCGCGGTGTTCCGCTCCTCGAACTGCTTGTGCGCGTCGCTGAACGCGATGATCTCCGTCGGGCACACGAACGTGAAGTCGAGCGGCCAGAAGAACAGCACCACGTTCCGGCCGCGGTACGACGAGAGCGTCACCTGCTTGAACTGCCCGCCCACGACCGCGTCGGCGGTGAAATCAGGGGCCGGTTGACCGACCTGAATGGCCATACGCTTACCTCCACTGGAAGACCTGAGAAACCCCGGCCCGGCGTCGACGGGGCGCGGTGCTCGATAGTTCGCTGCTACGCCGTTGGCTCCGTGGTCCGAGCGGCGGTCGACGCACTCCCGATTCTAGCCGTACTGCCCGCCTCCGCCCCCGTCGCGCTGCCGGCAGCCCGCGGCGGGGCGTTATCGCCACCGCGGTCCGCCCCGCCCTGCGACTCAGCGGCCCGCGAGCTCCTCGCGCAGCTCCATTTCGGCCTGCGTCCAGTCACTCAGCGGGTCGCCCTGGCCCCCGTTCCGCCGCAGGTAGATCTCATACGCGCGGGCGCGGATCTGGTCCTCGGTCGGCAGCACCACCGCCTGCGCCTTCGTGCGGGACTTCCGCACCGTCCCCGTGGAACTGGCGGCCGGCGCCGCGGACTTCTTCGTCGTCGTGCGCTTGACTTCCTTGGCCATGACCTCACTCTCCATGCTCGTTCACTGCCGCAACCGAGCGCCTGCCTCCTGCAACCGCGCCGGCTGCAGGCCGCCCGCGACCAGCCGCGGATCATGCCTGAAGGCCCGTATTGTAGCAGGGAGGGTCGGTTGATGGAAAACGGTCGGGTGGGCCGGACAGCGCGCGACCGTGCGCGCGCACGACACCAACCACGAAGTTCAGGAGCGACGTCCCCAAGGCGGCCGGTCCTCCCTGGGGGCCGGGCGGATCAGAACCACCACGCCTGGCCGGCGGGCTGGGCGATCAGGACCGACCGCAGGTACGCCACGGCCTTCTCGAAGCCCTCCTGCACGCTCATGTAAGAGTCTTCGTGCTCGATGCTGATGACGCCGTCGTAGCCCTTGAGCCGCAGCATGCTGACGAACGGCTTCCAGAACTCGTCGCCGTGGCCGTAGCCGCACGTGCGGAAGACCCAGCTCCGCTCGTGGAGGCTGCCGTAGCTCTTGACGTCGAGCATGCCGTTGCGGCGCGTGTTGTGCGGGTCGATGCCGGTGTCCTTGCCGTGGACGTGGAAGATGCACTTGGCATCGCCCAGCACGCGGGCGGCCTCGACCGGATCGATGCCCTGCCAGAAGAAGTGCGACGGGTCAAGGTTCGCTCCGAGCTGCTTGCCGCACGCGTTCCGCAGCCGGAGGATCGTCTCGGGGTTGTACACGCAGAAGCCGGGGTGGGCCTCGAAGGCGATCTTCACGCCTTCCCGGGCGGCCTCCTTGTTTTTCTTCGTCCAGAACGGAATCAGCACCTTGTCCCACTGGTACTCAAGAATCCGCTCGTAGTCCGACGGCCACGGGCATGTAACCCAGTTCGGCGTCGTGTCCTTCGGGCTGCCGCCGGGACAGCCGGAAAAATTGATCACGACGTCGGTGCCGAGCAGCGGCGCGAGCCGCACGGCGACGTCGTGGGCGTGCTCGTGCGCCCTCGCCAGCTTCCGGTTCGGATGGACCGGATTGCCGTGGACCGCCAAGCCGCGAATCTCGAGCCCGCGGCCCCGCGCGTCGCTGATGATCTTCTTCTGGAGCGTCTTGCTCTGGAGCACCTTGTCCGGGTTGAAGAACGGCGTACCCGGGTAGCACCCCACCGGCAACTCGATCGCCTCGAGCCCGACCCTCTGGCAGTAGTCCAGCGCCTTCTGCCAGCCCATGCCGCCGAGGCCGGCACCCATCACGCCGAGTTTCATCACGGGCTCCTTCGAATACGAGGTGACGTGCGAACGGGACCGGCCGAAACATAGCGGCCGGATGCGACCCGAACAAGCCGCGCGACCCGGGCGCATTAGAATGCGTGGGCTGTGCCGGATTCTGCCGAGGCCGCCGACCCGCGAGGCACCACGGGCTGCATGAGCAGGCGAACGGGCGTCATTCTGAACGACCGCGTGCTCTTCCAATCATTGACTGGCGTCGGCAACTACGTTCAAGCGCTGCTCGATGCGCTGCGGACCGGGCCGGAGGCGCCGGACGTGCGGCCGTTCCTCAGCTCGCTCATCGGGGCGCCGGCCCGGCCGGCCGCGACTGCTCTCCGTCCTGCTGCGCCGGCGGATGCGCGCGCGGCACGTTCCGGGAGACCCCGGCGCGTGCGGCGCTGGCTGCGGCCGGCGCTGCTGCGGGCGTACGCGACGGGGTTCCGCTGGGCGGCGCGCCGCAGCGCGCTGTATCACGAGCCGAACCACATACCGATTCGCTGCGATTGCCCGACGATCACCACCATCCATGATTTGTCCGTCCTGCTGCACCCGCAGTGGCACCCGGCCGACCGCGTCCGCTGGTACGAGCGCGACTTCGCGCGGGGCGTGGCGCAGACGAAGCGCTTCCTGGCCGTCTCCGAGTACACCCGGCAGGAGCTGGTGAACCGGCTGAACATCGCGCCGGACCGGATCGACGTCACGCCGCTCGCGCCGCGACCAGCTTTCCAGCCGCAGCCGGCGGAGCGGGTGGCCGCGTGTCGGCGGGATTTCGCCTTGCCCGAGCGGTTCTTCCTGTTCGTCGGCACCCTCGAGCCGCGCAAGAACGTGGCCGGGCTGTTGGCGGCATACGGAGCGCTGCCCGCGAGTGTGCGACGGGCGCACCCGCTCGTGCTGGCCGGGGGCTGGGGCTGGAACACCGCGGAACTGGCGGAGCGTCTGCGGGCCGGGTCCAGGAGCGATGATGTGCGGCTGCTCGGGTACGTCGGTGACGACGTGCTCGCGAGCCTGTACACGACCGCGACGGCGCTGGTCTGGCCGACGTACTACGAGGGTTTCGGCCTGCCGCCGCTCGAGGCGCTCGCCTGCGGGTGTCCCGTGATCGTGTCGAACGTGACGTCGCTGCCGGAGGTCGTCGGCGACGCGGGCGTGCTGCTCGATCCGCTGGACGTCGCGGCCTGGACCGCGGCCCTGCGCCGGATGGTCGAGGACGCGGCGTGGCGGGCGGAGTGGCAGCGACGCGGTCCCGAGCGGGCCGCGCGGTTCTCTTGGGCTCGCTGCGCCGCGCTGACGCGGGCCGCGTACGAACGGGTGTTGCGCGGCGCCGGCGACGCCGAGCGCGAGGAGCCCGCGCGATGAGGGTGCTGCTCGCCACCATGCAGTACGGCCGCGGCTACGCGTTCGGCACCGAGCGCTATGTGACGTTGCTCCGCGACGGCCTGGCGGCGCGCGGGCACACCGCGGTCGTGCTGGCCGGCGACCCGGAGCATCGCGGGCCGGATGTACCGCTCGGGATGCCGCGGCCGGACGAGCCGGAGATCCTGCACGCTCCGGCGCGCGGGTGGTCGGCGGTCCGCGGGCCGGGCCGGCGGGCGTGGGAAGCTCTGCTGCACCGCCTGCGGCCGGACGTCGTGCATGTCGTCAACGCCGCGCACATCGGGGCCGGGTTGATCGAGGCGGCGCGGCGGCGCGGGTGTGGCGCGGTGGTGACGGTGGTCGATTTCTGGTGGATTTGTCCGCGGCACACGCTGTTGCACCACCGCGGCGGCGTTTGTTCCGGCGACGTGCCGTGGCACGAATGCCTGCGGTGCGTGCTGGCGGGCAATCCGCGGCCGTGGGCGCGGTGGCTGGCGCGGCACGGCCTCACGGCGTACACCGTGCTGCCGGTGCTGTGGGCCGCGTCGGGGCTGGCACGCGGCCTCGCGCCGGATGAGCTGGCCCGGTTGACGCATCGCCGGGCGTGGCTGCTGGCGGCGCTCGACCGGGCCGATGCGGTCGTGTTCCTGTCGCGCGGAGCTCAGCAGCGGCTGGGGCCGCGCCTGACCCGGGCGGCGCAGCACCTGGTGCCTGTCGGCCTCGAACCGCGCTGGTTCGCCGCGCGTCGCACGGAGCCGCTCCCCCCGGGGCCGCGCGATCCGGCCGGGCTGACGCTCGGCTACGTCGGGGCGCTCGCGCCGCACAAGGGGCCGCATCTCCTCCTGGCGGCGTTGCGACGGCTCGGTTGGACGCGCACGGCAGTCCGCATGGCCGGCACGGCGGTCGATGCGGGCTACGCGGCGGAGCTGCGCGCGGCGGCGGCCGGGTTGCACGTCGAGTTCCGCGGGCGCGTGCCGACCGAAGCGATGCCGGAGTTCCTGCGCGGGCTCGATGCGCTGGTGGTGCCGAGCACGTGGCCGGAGAACCAGCCGCAAACGGTGCTCGAGGCGCTGACGACCGGCACGCCGGTGCTGGCCAGTCGCGTGGATGGCATTCGTGAGGTCGTGCCGGACGAGCGGAGCCTGTTCGAGCCGGGATCGGTGGAATCGCTCGCGGCGCGGCTCGAGGCGTGGGCGGCGGACCCGCCGCGCGAGCGACCGCCGCCGCCGTGGACGGCCGACGAGATGGTGACGGCCACGGTGCGCGTGTACGAGGCGGCGGCGAGGGGCGAGTAGCGAATAGCGAGTTGCGGAGCGCGCACGGGCGTTTCGCGCTCGGATACGGCGCCGTGCGTCGGGCGCACGGGGCGGGCACGACCGATGTGCCGCGAGATCGGTGTGGCACCGGCCAATGGCCGGTGCAGCGTGGGCCGCTGAGACCCGGCAACGTCAGCGCGCCGCGATCGGCATGGCAGCGGATGCCCCATCCCGCATCTGCCACCGAAGGCGGGATATCGGGGTGGTGGACCGACAATGCAGTCACGCGGGGTGGCGGGGTGCTGACTCAGTCCCCCACCCCGAGGTGGTCGCTGCGCGCCACGCCTGCGGGGCACCCCGCCACATGCTCACGTTCCCCCGTTCTCACCTGCTCACTTTCCCACGCGCCCGCACGCTCACCCGCCGCCATGACACCAGCGGGCGTACCACCGCAGCAGGCGGGTGCGCTTGGCCGCGGCGATGAGCCGGTACGCGCGCGAGCGCTGCACCGCCGTGAGGCGCAGACTGGGCGGCGCGGGCGGCACACGCTCGGCCGCCGTCGCGACCCACGGCCGGGCCCACGGATGCAGCAGCCGCCAACTCGTCGCGCGCTCGATGCCGTCCAGTGTGACGGCGGCCTGCCACTCGGCGAAGATCGTCGCCTCGTCCGTGTCGCGCAGCCCAAGCAGCCGCACGAAGAGCGGCCGGTGGCGGGTGATCATGTGGCGAATCAACCGCTCGCGATGCGGCGCAAGGCGCCCGAGCATCGACGCGCCGGCCGCGTGCTGGCGGTAGCGGAAGAGCACGTACGGCAGGCGGACGCCGTGCCAGCCGGCGGCCAGCAGCGCGACCCAGAAGTCCCAGTCTTCGTACCCGTGCACCATGTCCTCGGCGTACCCGCCGACGGCATCGAAGGCCTCGCGGCGCACGAGCGCGGTGGCGGCGCTCAGGTTGCCGAGCAGCAGCCGGTATGGGTCATACGCCGGGCAGCACCACAGCCCGCGGCGCGCGCCGAACAGCCGTACCGTGCAGTAGGCGTAGCCCCACCGCGGTTCACGCCGCAGCACCGGCAGCAACTTCGCGATGAAACCGGGCGCGAGGGCGTCGTCGGCGTCCAGCGGCACGAAGAACGGCGCGGGCGTCGCGCGCACCCCGGCGTTGCGGGCCGCGGCCAGCCCCCGGTTCGGCTGCGAGAGCACGTGGAGGTCGGCCGGCAGCGGGGTGCTGCGCCGCGCCGCGCGGGCGGTCCGGCGGTTCGCATCCTTCAGATCGGACAGCAACTGCCGCGTGGCCGGGTCGGTCGAGCCGTCGTCCACGACGACGCACGACACGTTCGGATAGGTCTGGTTGGCGACGCTCGCCAGCGCCTCGGGCAGGTAGGCCCCCTGGTTGAAGCACGGGATCACGACGGCCACCGGCGGGCTGTCCGCTGCCGCGGGCATCGCAGACTCTCACTCGGACGACGCGGCGGGCGGCGGCGCCGGCACGTGTCGGCCGCCATACCGCGTCTCGAGCAGATCGTACACGAAGTTCGCCAGGGGTATGCGCAGCCGCCGCAGGTAGGCCTCCGGCCAGAACTCGCGCTGGAGCATCTGGAGCACGCGGCGGACCGCTCCGAGGGGCGGACCGCCCAGCAGCGCCCGCCGCCAGGAACCTTTGAACTCGTACGTCGTCTGATGGAAGACGCCGAAGCTCTCAACGTGCGAGTAGCGCAGGAACGCCCGGGCTTCGTCCAGGCGCGGATACAGAATGTAGCGGCGGAGCTGGTCAAGCAGGTACGGTCGGCATTCGGCGGCCGTGCCTACGAGCAACGGCAGGCGTTCCAGGTACTCGCGCAGGTAGTCGTCGATCCCGCGGAACACGTCGGTCGCGTACCGGCGGAACACGCGGCGCTCGACCGGCTCGACATGCAGCACCGGCCGGACCGGCACCCGGGCGCCCGGCCGCGGCGCATAGCCGACCACGCCGCCGTGGCCGGCGCTGGAGAACATCTCGAAGACCGGGCCGTTCTTGAAGACGACCTGCTCCAGCCAGTCGCCGCGGCGGGCGTCGGCCATGTACCCGTGCTTGTGCGAGCCGGGGACGTCGTCCGCGGCGACGTGCACCAATCCGAAGTAGAGGCCGTGTACGGTCGGACGATCCGGTGTGTCGGCCACGGCGCGCACGAGGTTGTCCTGAATGGACGCCTTCCAGCCGATGTCGACCAGGCCGACCGCGGGGGCGGCGAAATAGCCCTTCGCGCGCAGGTAGTCGCACAGAAGCGCGCGGGCGCGATCGCGGTGGGCGGTGAAACGGGCCTGGACCTCGGGATCGGCCAGGAACGCGCGCAGCGGCGCCGACGTCGCGGCCGCGCCGAGAGGGGCCTCGGGGTCCGTGAAGCCGTGGCGGCGGGCGAGCGGCACGAACTCGTCGAGCGGCAGGCTGAGGTTGCGGAGCAGGCGCGCCAGCGACTGGTTGTCGTACTGCCGCAGCATGCGGCCGAGCGCGGGCAGGTCGAGCCGCGGCAGGGCGGGCAGGAACGTCGCGATCCGGCTGACGGCGACGTACGTCGCGGGCGGCAGCCCGGCTCCGGGTCCGAGCGCCGCCGCCAGGCGGCGGTACATGCGGAGGAACGTCAGCCCCTCGCGCGAAAGAAACAGCAGCCGCCCGAGCCCGAGCTCGCGGGCCCGTTCGTTCACCCAGCGGGTGAATGCGACGTACACCGGCGCGAGCAGCCGCCCCAGCCGGTACTCGACGCTGCCCCCCGGGCGAAGGTGACGCGGCTCGCCTTCCACGATCTCGCGTTGCAGCGCCCCGACCCAGAACCGCTCGCGCGCCGCGAGTTCCTCGACCCAGCGCAACCGCAGCCGGCGCCGGGCCTCCTCGGCGTCGTCGAGCCGCAGCACGTCGATGCCGAGGCGACTGGCGCTCTCGGCGTCGCTGCAGGGGTTGTCGCCCACGAACAGCAGTTCGCGCGGCGTCAGCGCCTCGGCCCGCAGAACGTGCTCGAACAGCCGGCCGCTGCGCTTCGTGCGACGCACATCGGAGGAGCAGTAGCCCGCGGCAAAGTACTCGGCCAGCCCGTGGTGCCGCAGCAGCCCCCACAGGTCATCGCCCGACAGGTAACTGTCGCTGACGAAGACGAGCCGCTGCCCGGCGGCGCGGAGCCCCGCGAGTACGGCTTCGACGCCCGGTGTCGGGAACGTCGCGCAGCGCTCCAGCTCGAGCTCGTGGGAGACCAGTGCGCGCGCGAGCGCGATCGGGTCGCCGGCCCCGGCGGTCGCGGCCCACTCGGCGGCCAGTGACCGCAGGCGGTACTCGGCGTCGTCGCCGGCGCGCTCGGCCGCGGCGTAATGCTCGCGTTCGAGCCGCCGCCGCTGCTCACGGACAGCCGGCCAGGCGCGGTCGCTGCCGTCCGACGCGATCTGCCGGGCGAGCCAGCGGGCCGCGAGGTCCTTCACGGTCTCCGGCTGCACGCGCCGCCGCAGCAGCGTATCGAACACGTCGAATCCGATCACGCGCTTCCCGGCGCCGCGCCGCGCGAGCGCCGCAGCGAGCGTGCGGAAATCCACCGGCGTCACGCGGCCGCGCTCAAACATGCGACCGCTCCCTGGATGTACCGGCCGCGCGCGGGTCGTCCGGCGTACCGAGCGGCGTGCGACGGAGGAGCCGGCGGACGCGTCGGAGCGCGTGAAAGGCGGCCCGCGCCGCGAGGAACACGCCGTGGCCGGCGCATTCGAGCGACTGGATGCCGAGCGCCAGCGTGCGGGCGAGCGCTCGCACACCCCGCGGCCGCAGGGCACGCACCGTCCGGGCCGGCAGGCGCGCCAGCAGTTCGAGCATGAGGGCGTCGGCGAGGTCCGGGACCGGGAGCATCTCATCGGGGGCTGCGTGCGCAGCGTACCAGCGATAGCGTTCGCTGCGGCGGTAACACGCGAAGCTGATGCGTCGAAAGATGAGCGGCAGGAGCGGTTCGGTCGGCACCGGCCGCGGGCGCGGAACTGGCGGCGGGCGGCTCACGTTGCGGCGGCCTCCAGCACGGGGGCGGGGCGGCCGTCCCAATCGGGCGGATCGCCCGTGGCGACGCAGTAGCGCTCGATCACGCGCAGCCAGGCGGGGCCGGCGTCGAAGTGCGACAATTGCTCGTGCGCGCGGCGCCGCAGCAGGTCGCGCTCGTCGCGCTGCGCGAGGCCGCGGCGCAGGGTCGCGACCAGCGTTTCCGGTTCGGCGGCGTGCAGGTAGTGCTCGGTGGCCAGCAGCCCGTACGCACCGGTCTCCGGCGCGCCGACAACGATGCATCCGCACAGGGCGTCGCGCGCGACCTTCGCGGCCGCAAGCGCCGGTGCCCGCCGGTCCGGCAGGTGGACGGCGAAGCGCGCGCGCCGCAGGATGCCGCGCAGGACGCCGTCCGGCAATGGGTCACGGACGTGCATGAACCCGGGCAGCGCGGCCAGCGCCGTGACGAACGGGCGCGTCGCGTCGTCGGCGGGTCCGGCGTACACGACGGGGATCTCGCGCGCGGCCCACGCCGCGCCGTCGTCATCCACCGCGACGGCCGGCAAGTCGAGCGGCAACACGAGCGGCCCGGCGACCGCCAGCCCGGCGCCCAGCAGCGGCGCCACGGCGGCCGAGTCGGCGTGGAGCAGGCGGCGCGCGGAGGCGGCGGACGCGGGGAATCCGGCGCGCAGCGCGCGCAGCAGCGCGCCGCCCGGCGCCGCGACGCAGCAGCCCAGCACGACTCCCGGCAGCGCGGCGAGGCCGGCCGCGGGGAACCGCTCCGGCTCGAACACGACGGTCACGTCGGGTCCGAAGCGGCGCACGTCGTCGAGCGGCAAGGCGCGGTCGCTCGCCGGCACGGGGCAGAAGAGTGTCTCGAGGCGGTCACTCGCGGGCGCGGCGTGCAGCGCGAAACGCCAGGCATCGCCGACGAAACACACGCGGTACCGTGGCCGCGGGGCGAGCCGGGGGCCGCCCGGCGGCGCGGGAACGATCTCGATGTGTTCGGGCGGCGGGGCCGGTTCCGGCGTCGCGGCCGCCGGCGGGCTCCAGCCCAACTTGCGGCGGACTTTCCGGCGGAGCAGGCTCCACGCCATCCGCAAGTGCTGCCGGCCGGAGTAGGACGGTTGCAGCGCCGCGTGCAGCGGCCCGGCCAACCGCAAGGCCGCAAGCAGTTGCGCGCGCATGTCGTGCTGAACGTGCGTCACGGTCGGGTCGCGCCCGCAGACCGCGCATACGAACGCGTCCATGCCGGCGACGGATTGCGGCCAGTCCGGCCAGCTTTCGGCGGTGCGCCGGGCCACGGCGCAGAGGCGCGCCAGCGTCGCGCGATCGGCCCGGAGCATCCGGAGGTACCGGATGACGTCGGCTTCCTCACCGCGCCGCACGACGAAACCGTTCTCGCCGTGCCGCAGGTATTCCTCGTGGCCGGTCACATCCGTCGTGATGGCCGTCCCGCCGCAGTGCATCATCTCGAGCGGCGGCCCGAACATGCCCTCGACCGTGCTGAGCTTCACGAGCACGTCGCATGACCGATAGACCTCGCCGACGCGGTCCATCGGTACCTGTGAACAGACGCGGTGGACCCCCGGGTAGCGGTCGCACGCCGTCGGCGTCAGCAGCCAGAGGTCGTCGATCCCGGCCTGCCGACACAACTCGATCGCCAGTTCGACACGTTTGAACGGCACGCGGAGCGCCCCCTCGACCAGCACACGCAGCCCGGACGCGGGGCGCGGCTCCAAGGCCGGCCCGTCCGGCCGGAAGATTCGCTTGTCGATGCCGTTGCGGACCAGGGTGACATCGCGGTCGAAGTGATCCCGCAGGTAGCGCTGGATCCACGACGCTTCGGTCACGATCGGGAGTGGTTGGCGGTACGTGTACTCCGCAAGGGCCTGCATGTCCGGCTGGTCGGCCGGGAAGAAGCGCGATTCGATGGACTGGCAGAAGTACGCGTAGTGCCGGGCCGGTACGAACGGCAGGTCGTAGACGGACCGCCACCACGTCGCGAGGGCGAGATCGAACGTGTGCCCGCGGCAGTCGGCGTGGCAGCGCAGCGGCAGGTCGGTGGCGCCGGGCTTCCACGCGAGGCGGCGGGGGTCGAACGGCTGCTCGGTGACGATGGACACGCGGTGGCCGCGCCGCGTGAGCCCCAGCGCGTGCTCGAGGATCACGTTCGTGCCGCCCGAAATCTCGGGGTAGCCCAGCAGGAAGGCGATGTCGTGGCTCAAGGGCTCGGTTCCGTCGGCCGCCGCGGCCGCGGGGCATTGTGTGTGCCGCCGGCGCGGGCAGCAAGCGCAGAGCTGGCGGCGTCGTGCGGGGCCGGGCGGGCCGCACGCGGCGCGCGGGTTCCGGGCGGGCGACGCGAGTCGCCGGGCCGGTACAATGCCGCCCGATGTCCTCGCTCGCGCAGTTCCTCGACCCGGCGGTCATCCAGGAGGTCGGGCGGCTCGACCTGCGGGCGCGGTTCATCGTCGAGGGGTTCCTGGCCGGGCTGCACAGCTCGCCGCTGCGCGGCTACTCGGTCGAGTTCAGCGAGCACCGCAAGTACGTGCCGGGCGACGACCCGCGCACCATCGACTGGAAGGTTTACGCGCGGACCGATCGCCTGTTCGTGCGGCAGTACCAGGCCGAGACGCACCTCGCCTGCCACCTGCTGGTCGACACGTCGGCCAGCATGGGATACGTCGGTGTCCTGGGAGGGAGCGGGCCGGCGTCCCCCTTCGACGTGTCGTCGGGGTCCGGACCCTGGCCGCAGCCGGCCGCCAAGCTGTTGTACGCCGTGCACTTGGCGGCGGCGCTGGGCTACCTGGTCACGCAGCAGCGGGACGCGGTGGGGCTCGGGCTGCTGGGCGAAGGCTTGCTGGAGCTGCGGCCGGCGCGGGCCCGGCGGGCGCACCTGGCGGACCTGCTGGCGGTGCTGGCGGGCGTCGTGCCGCGCGGCACGACCGGGCTCGCGCAGGGGATCCACGCCGCCCTGGGCCGCATTCCGCACCGGGGCGTCATCGTGCTGATCAGCGACCTGCTGACCGACACGGCGGCCGTGCTCGAGGCCCTGCATCACATCCGGTATCGCGGACACGATCTGATCGTCTTTCACGTGCTCGACGCCGCCGAGACGGCGTTTCCGTTCGAGGGGCCGGTGCGACTGGAGGATCCCGAGAGCGGCGCGACGCTGGTGGTCGAGGCGGGGGGCGTGCGGGCTGCGTACCGCGCGGCGCTCGAGCGGTGGCGAGGCGAGCTCCGCGAGCGTGTCACGGCGCTGCGCGGCGACTACGTCGCGCTCGACACGGCCACGCCGTTCGACAAGGCCCTGGTGGAGTTCCTGGTCGAGCGCGCCCGGCGAAGGTAGAGCGGTGCAAGAGCGTGGCAACGTGGGCAGGTGGGCGGGCTGCAACGTGGGCAAGTGGGCAGGTGAGAGCGTGGGCACGTGGGAATGTGAGCAAGCGTGAACGCGAGCAGGTGGAAATCCCGGCACGCCGGCGGCGGGTGCGGCCCGCCCGGCGTTGTGTCACCCTCCCGGTTTTTCACTTGTCATTTGACGTCGTGCGGCCGTCAGGCTCGCCGTGCCGATCGCCAGCAGCGGCATGAGCGGCACGCGGTAGCGCACGCTCCCCACGTACACGCAGTGCACGAGCGTGAAGTACAAGATCGGCGTCCAGAGCAGCACATGCAGCGTTCGCAGGTGCGGGGCGCGACGCAGAGACATCCCGAGGGCCGCCAGCGCGCCGATCAGCACGAACAGCGTGTACGCCGCGCTGACCGCGGCCGACGCGCCGCCGCGGTGCTCGGCGACGTTCGGCGTGGGGCTCCAGGTGCGCCCGAGCTTGATGCAGGCGAGCCGCACCATGCGGCCCGGGTCGGCCCGCATGGCCTCCAGCGCCCGACGCCGGAGGAACTCGTCGCGCCCGACCTCGCCGAGTTCGCGGAAAGTCGGGTCCGCCTCGAACTCCCGCAGGAACGCCTGATTGCTGCTCCCGTCGGCCTGCGGGCCCTGCGCGTCGTAGAGCGTGACGCCGCCGTTGGTCGACAGCCACGCAAACGAGCCCAGCACAGCTCGGTTGCGCAGTCCCCAGGGCAGCAGCGCCGCGCCCAGCGCGACCGCGGCCAGCCCCGCGCCGGCCAGGGCCCGCCGCCGGTCCCGGGCCATGACCAGCACGAGCCCCCACACGCCCACGGGCAGCACCGCCGCCGACGGGCGCGTCAGCAGCAGGGCCGCCGCGGCCGCCGCGTAGCCGATCAGCACGCGCCATCCCGGCCGCGGCTCGGCCGCCAGGTGCCAGGAGAACAGGCCGAACCCCAGCAGCAGGAGCGTGAAAATCGACTCGGTCAGCAGCAGATTGGCGAGGAAAACCGCGAACGGATCGCACGCGACGAGCAGCCCGGCCACGAGCCCGGCGCGCGGGCCGGCCGCGAGCCGCGCCCAACGGCGGGCGACGAGCACGCCGGCCGCGCTGATCGCAGCCTGAGCGAGTTTCGCGGCCACGATGCCGGCCGGTCCGAGCGCCGCGAACGGCGCGAGCACCAGCGGGTAGAGCGGCATGCGGGGGGCGTAGCGGCCGTCGTCGGACGCGAGCGTGCCGGCGGAGACCAGATTGGTGGCCAGCTGCCAGTGCAACTCCTCGTCCGGGTAGTCGAGCTCCGGGCCGAGCGTCGCAGCCCGGTAGATGACCCAGCCGCCGCGCAGTCCGAGGGCGAGCAGGAAGAGTAGGGCGGCGGACGGGATCCGGCGGGTGGTCACGGGAGACCGGGATTCTGAGGACTGAGCGGCGTCAGCACGAGTCGCAGCGCGGTATGTGTGGTGGGACGGAGTTTGGCGCGCTCGTCGATGCGGAGAGGCATGACCCAGAGCGGCCCCTGCTGGTCACAGAGGATGCCGGTGCGGAGCCGCGCGTCCGGGTCGAGCTTCTCGTCGCCGAAGAAGTCGGCGATGCTCTTGGCGCCCGGGGCGCCGAGCGGGTGAAAGCGGTCGCCCTCGCGCCGGCCGCGGACGAGCAGCGGCGGCCGGATGCGTTCGAGGTCGAGCCACTCCTCATACGGGTTCCGGTTGCGGCGCAGCGCGGCGACCTGGTCGGGCGCGACGTCGCGGGTTTCGACCGTGAGCACGAATCCGAGCGACGGGAGGGGCGTGCGTCCGGGGACGGCGACGAAGACCGTGCTGATCTCGGGGGGCGGATCGGCGGGGGCGTCGAGCGGGCGGAAGTCGAGCCGCTCGTACTGCTTGCGCACGACAACCGGGCCGGGCACGTGGACTTCCTTGCCGCTTTCGCCGCTCTCGGCGAGGCGGAGGACGGATTCGATGTGGGTGAACCCGAGGTCCTGATCGCCACCGGTGATGAGCGTGATGGCGCGGCGGACGACCTCGGCCTGGATGATGCGCTGTTTGCTGAGCAGCGCACGCGTATTCAGGACGATGTGGCGGGGACTCTCGGAGACCACCAGCGAGTCGAAGGTGCGGGCGGCGGCGTCCTCCAGGTACGTCCCGAGCCAGCGGGCGTGCTCGGCCAGGCGCAGGAGGGCTTCGGAGACATTCGGGTTGAGCTGCTCGGCCAGCAAGGGCATCACGATCCGGCGAATGCGGCCGCGGGTGAACTCGTTGGAGCGGTTGGTGCTGTCAGTCCGCGTTTCGAGGTCGAGTTGTCGGCACAGCTCGTCGATCGTGGCGCGGCGCTGGGCGAGCAGAGGGCGGACCAGTCGCACGTGGGAACCGGGGCGGATCGGCCGCAGGTCGTGGATGCCCGCCAGGCCGCGCAGGCCCGTGCCGCGGCAGATGCGGTGCAGGACCGTTTCGGCGTTGTCATCGGCATGGTGGGCGACGGCGACCAGCTCGCTGCCGACCTGGAGCGCGACGCGCTCGAGGAACTCGTAGCGGCGGGCGCGGGCGACCTCCTCGGTCGAGCCGCCCTGGGCCGCCACGGCGGCCCGAATGTCGGCGTGCTCGGCGTGGAACGGGAGACCGAGGCGGTCGGCCAGCCCGGCGACGAACACTTCGTCCTCGTCCGCCTCGCGGCCGCGGAGGCCGTGGTGGAAATGGGCCAGGTGCAGCTTCCAGCCGAGCGACTCGCGTTCCGAGAGCGCTCGCAGGGCGTGGACCAGGAGCGTGGAGTCCGGCCCGCCGGAGGCACCGATGACCCAGTTCGCGCCGGCGGTCAGCAGGCTGCGGACCGCGAGCCAGTCACGGATCTGTTCGAGGAAGGCGTCCCAGGTCACAGTGGCGTCAGTATAGAAATCGAGTGGTTGCGGGCCAAGAGTCGCGGCGATTTTGGGCAGCCGCCGGGCCGGCTGGCCCGCGGTGGGCGCGAGGGACATAATGACGCCCGCGGGCCGCCGGGGCGGCCCGGCCCCTCACTGGAAAGGATCGCCATGATCGACCCCCGTATGACGAAGCTGGCCGACGTGCTGGTGAACTACTCCTGCGCCGTGAAGCCGGGCGAGAAGATCCTGATTGAAGCCATCGACATCCCGCATGAGTTCACGATCGAGTGCGTGCGGCTGGCGCGGGAGGCGGGCGCGCACCCGCTGGTGCTGCTCAAGAGCAACCGCGTGCACCGGGCGCTGATGAAGTACGGCACGGACGAGCAGTGGAACCTGATCGCGGACGTCGAGCGGAAGCAGATGGAGGGGGTGCAGTGCTACATCGGGGCCCGCGGCAACTGGAACGTGTCGGAGCTGTCGGACGTTCCGGCCGAGCAGCAGCGGATCTACGAGCGCACGGTCTGGAAGCGCGTGCACAGCGAGGTGCGCGTCCCGAAGACGCGCTGGGTCGTGCTGCGCTGGCCGACGATGAGCATGGCGCAGCTCGCCGGCATGTCGACGGAGGGGTTCGAGAACTTCTACTTCGACGTGTGCACCCTGGACTACGCGAAAATGGGCCGGGCGATGCAGGCGCTCAAGCAGCGGATGGAGGCAACCGACCGCGTGCACCTGAAGGGCCCGCGCGACACGGACCTGACGTTCTCGATCAAGGGCATCCCCGCGATCCCGTGCGACGGCAAGCTGAACATCCCGGACGGGGAGGTCTTTACCGCGCCGGTGCGCGACAGCATCAATGGCGTGATCCACTTCAACGCGCCGACGATGTACCGCGGCGAGACGCACGAGAACATCCGGCTGACGTTCCGGGACGGGAAAATCGTCGAGGCCACCAGCTCGAACACGCAGAAGCTCAACGAGGTGCTGGACGCGGACGAGGGGGCCCGCTACACGGGCGAGTTCGCGATCGGCGTGAACCCGTACATCACGCGGGCGATGAAGGACATCCTGTTCGACGAGAAGATCGCGGGCAGCATCCACCTCACGCCGGGCCAGTCGTACGACGAGGCCCCCAACGGCAACAAGAGCGAGATTCACTGGGACATGGTGCTGATCCAGACGCCGGAGTGGGGTGGCGGCGAAATGTACTTCGACGGCCAGCTCGTGCGCAAAGACGGTCGCTTCGTGACGCCCGATCTCCAAGCGCTCAACCCGGAGGTGTTGAAGTAGACGCGCAGCTCTCGGTACCGCCGGGGGACCCCGGCCGGCGTCAGTCGTAGCCCGCGAAGCGCGCCAGGTCGAGTTCGCGGCCGAAGACCATCAGGGTCTCGTTGGGCTGAATGACCTTGTCCGCGGCGGGCAGGAAGCGGAAATGCTCCTCGCTTCCGGCCCGCACAGCGAGGACGAGCAGGTCGAACTTCGCGCGGAGGTCCAGCGCGGCGAGCGTCTTGCCGTGGGTCTTGCGCGGCGCGGCGACCTCCATGATGCGGAAGTCCTCGGACAGCGAGAACATGTCGCGGATGTCGGGGTTGGCGACGCGGCGCGCGGTGCGCTCGGCGGCGTCGCGCTCGGGGAAGATCGTCTCCGTGGCGCCGACGGCCGCGAGGATCTGGGCGTGGTCGTCGTTGGCGGCGGTGGAGCGGATGGACTTGAGCCCGATGCGCTTGAGCGCCAGGGCGCAGAGGATGCTGGGTTCGAGGTTGGTCTCGCCCAGGCAGATGACGGCGTCGTCCACGCTCGGGGTGACGACGCTCGAGAGCATTTCGAAGTCGCGGGCGTCGCCGATCAGGGCGCGGTGCACGTCGTCGCGCACGCTGTCCACGCGGGCCTCGTTGATATCGATGGCCAGGACCTCGCAGCCCATCTTCACCAGCGCGCGGGCCAGGTGCGTGCCGAACTGCCCCAGCCCGATGACGACGACCTGTTTCACGGCGTGCTCCTAGCCGATCATCACCCGCTCGGTCGGGTACCGGTACAGCGTGCGGGCCCGCGGCAGCACGGCCACCGCGAGCGTCAACGGCCCGACGCGGCCCATGAACATCGTGAAGACGATCGAGAGTTTACCCCACGGCGAGAACTGGGCCGAGAGCGACACGGGCGCGTCCGGGTGGGCCGACAGGCCGACCGTGGCGAAGGCCGAGATCTGCTCGAAGACGAGCTGCTCCAGGCGGAAGGCCTTGGACTGCTCGATCATGGACAGCACCAGCACGCCGCCCATGTTCCACAGGCCCGCGATCGCCAGCAGCAGCGCGGCCCGCCGCACCAGCCCCGGGGGGATGTGCCGTTCGAACAGGCGGACGCCCTCCCGCCCGGTCAGGCGGCTGCGGACGCGGGCCGACCAGACCGCGGCCGTCGTCGTCTTGATGCCCCCGGCGCACGAGCCCGGCGAGCCGCCGATGAACATGAGGCCGATCAGGATCAGCAGCGACGGCAGCGGCAGCGCACCGATGTCGACGGTGTTGAAGCCGGCGGTCCGGGCCGTCACCGACTGGAAGAGCGCGTGCACGATCCGCAGGCCCCAGGTGTCTTCCGTCGGCGTGAGGCCCGTGAACAGTAGTGCGGCGGCGCCGCCGAACACCAGCAGCGCGCTCGTCGCCAGCACGACCTTGGAGTGCAGCGTCCACACCACCACGCGCGGCCGCCGGCCGCGGAGTCGGCACCAGCCGCGTTGCAGCGTTTCGAGCAGAACCAGGTAGCCCAGGCCGCCGATCACGATGAGCGCCATCAGCGTCCCGACGATCAGCGGCGAATCCCGCAGCCCGACCACGTTGTCGGAGTAGACCGAGAAGCCCGCGTTGCAGTAGGCCGCCACGGCGAGAAACGCGGCCTCAAACCAGCCGTGCGCACGCTGCGGATGGCCTTGCAGCCCCCAGTAGATCAGGACGGTGCCGAGCGCCTCGAACACGAACGTCAGCACGAAGATGCCGAACAGCGCGCGCCGCAGGTTCAGGCGGGCCGGCCCCTCGAAAAACGAGCTCTGCCACGCGAGGTGCCCCGAAAACGACAGGCGGAGGTGCAGGAGCTGCACGACCAGCGCCCCGAACGTCATGATCCCCAGCCCGCCGAGCTGGATCAGCACCAGGATCACGACTTTGCCGAAGTGTGTGAACGCGTGCTCGGTGTCCACCGTGATCAGTCCGGTCACGCAGACGGCCGAGGTCGCGGTGAACAGCGCGTCGACCCACCCCACCGGCTCGGCGGCGTGCGCGGCGGGCAGGCGCAGCAGCACGGCGCCGCCCAGGATCAGGGCGGCGAACGTGCCGGCCAGCAGGAACTCCGGACGGTTCAGCAGGGATCGCAGCAACGCGTCGCTTCCGAGACGGCTTGGGCGGCCCGCGCGCCGCCAACCCCGGTAGGATACCGGCGCCGCACCGGGGGTACAGGGCGCTGCGCTTGACCCTCGGCGCCCGGCGGCGGATCATGCCCGGTGACGCCCCGGAGATCGCCGGCTGCGATGGCCAAACTCCCGAAGAACCTGAAGTTCGAGGATGCCCTGGCACGGCTCGAGGCGATCGTTTCGGCAATGGAGTCGGGCGAGATCGGCATCGAGGAGTCCATCAGCCGCTACGAAGAGGCGATGGCCCTGGCCACGCACTGCCGCCAGATCCTCGACGCGGCGGAGCTCCGCATCCAGCAGATCCAGGCCGACGCCTCCGGCCGGCTGACCGCGACGCCGTTCGAGGCCCCCGCGGCGGCGGATGAACCGGCGGAGTCCGACGGCGACGACGACCAGCAGAGCCGCGCGTGAGGTTCGGGCCGGGTCGCCGGCGGCGCGGCAGGGTGGTGCGGTACGCATGGGTGGAACGTTGGGAACCCTGGCACAGCGGACGGCGGCGGTCGGCCGCGACCTGCTCCGTGGGTTGCTCGCGGCGGCGCTGCCGCCGACGTGCGTCGCCTGTGGCGGCTGGTTGACGGACGGCCGGGGGTTGGCTTGTGCGGACTGCCACGCGCTGCTGAACGCCCGCCGCCGGCTGCCGTACTGCCGCCGCTGCGGCCGGACGCTGCCGGCGGCCGCGATCCATGCCGATGGCTGTGCCCGCTGCCGGACGGAGGCGTTCTGGAACGTGGCGGCCGTGGCTCGGGCAGGGCCGTACACCGGGCCGCTGCGGGACCTGCTGCTCGACCTCAAGTACCGCGGGCGGGAGCGCAACGCCGAGTACGCCTGCGACCTGCTGGCTGACGAGCTTCGGGAGTGCGGCTGGGCGCACACGCTGGACGCGCTCGTTCCGGTGCCGATGCACTGGCTGCGGCGGCGTCAGCGGCCGTGCGACCACGCACGCCTGTTGGCCGAGGCGCTGGGCCGGCGGCTGCGTGTGCCGGTGGTCCGGCTCGTGCGGCGCGCGCGACACGCGCCCAGTCAGACGCAGCAACGGGGGAAGATGGCCCGCTTCGAGAACGTGCGGGGGTGCTTCGCGACGCGCGACTGGTGGCGGGAGCGCGTGCCGATGCCGCTGCGACCCTGGCTGGGTTGGTGGCCGGCACCGGACCTGCGCGGCAAGAGTGTCTGCATCGTTGACAACCTGATTGTCGCGGGCGCAACCGTGCACGAGGTGTCGAAGATGTTGCGGAAGGCCGGGGCCCGGCGGGTCTACGCGGCCGTCGTCGCTCGCGGCCCCGCGCCGGGCGACCCTCCGGCGGAGCTGCCGGAGTCGGAGGGAACTCCCCTCGGCGAAACGAAGCCGACGGGGTAGGGCTGCTCGGGTCTATGCCGTCCGAGTCAGCCACCAGAGATATTCCGTGTTCCCGCCGTGGCCGCGGAGCGGGCTCTCGATTTCCCCGGCGATGCTCCACCCCAGGCCCGTCACGTCGGCCCGACACCGCGCGAGGATCTCGGCCAGCCGCTCGGCCGGCACGACGCCCGCATGCCGGGCCTGCGGCGGCGCTTCGTATTGCGGTTTAACGAGCGTGATGACCGATCCCCCGGGGCGCAGGGCCCGCTGCGCCGCCGGCAGGATGAGCCGCTGCGGGGTCCAGCCTACATCGACCGACACGAGGTCGATCGGCTCGGGCGCGACGAAGTGCAGCGCGTTCGTCCGTTCGTGAACGACGACGCGGGGGTCGCGCCGCAGCCGATACGCGAGCACCCCGTAGCCGGGCTCGACCGCATGCACACGTGCCGCACCGTGCTGAAGCAGGCAGTCGACGAAGCCGCCGACGTGGCTGCCGAAATCCAAACATACCCGGTCGCGCACGTCCAGCGCGAACGCCCGGAGCGCGGCCGCGAGCTTCTCACCGCCGCGCGAGACGTACGGCCCCGGCGCGGGCATGGTCAGGGCCGGGCGCGGTCCGGCCGCACCGGCCCCCAGACGCCGTTGCGCGAGCGCTCGAACTCGTCGATCGGCGAGGCCGCATGCCACTCCATGCCCTGCCCGTCGAGGACGAGCGTGATGCCCTGACGGCGGTCCGCTTCCAGTTGCGCACGGTCGATCCGCAGCCGGCGCACGTTGTACGTGTCGAGCTCCAACCGCTGGGCTGTGCGGCGGACCTCCCGCACGCGCGGCGGTTCGTCCGACACGAAAACGCCGGTGACGGTCAGATACGGCGGGCTCTCGGCGTCGACGGGCGGGACCGCAGGCGCCTCACCGGACGGTGCGGTCGGGGCGAATCCGTCGTCCGCTGGCTCCCCTTGTTTCGCCGGTTCCTGGGGCGACGCGGGTTCGGCCGTGTTCGGCGGAGTGGCCGTGGGCCCGCGCGTGCCGGCCGGCGGCGGAGTCTCGCACGCGCAGAGGAAGAACCCGCAGAGGGCCGCCAAGGCGAGACCGCACCTAGGGACATGCCGCATGTTCGATCTCCCGGCCGAGCGGACGCCCGCCCCGGGCCCCGACCGATCCGGTCGAGACCTGGGAGCGACCGCTCACGCGGCGTATCTTACCGGCCGGGGGCGGAATGGTGACAGGCGCGCCGGCTACTGCGCCGGGTACACGATCAGCCGGTCGTGGACCAACAGCACGATGTCATCGTGCCCGTCGCCGGTCACGTCGCCGACCAGCACCTCGCGAAGCTGTCCGCGCATGTCCGGCGAGTCCGAGAAGCGTTTGCCCTGGAACACCTGGAACCGCAGCGCCCGCACCAGCGCGCCGTCCGGCGCCGAGGTCACGATCTCAAGGGCCGCCTTGCCGGCGTCGACGACGACGACGTCGCGGATGCCGTCGTGGTTGACGTCTCCAATCGCCGTGTCCGCCAGCCAGGCGTCCTTCGCGTCGGATTGGTACGTCTGCTTCTCAACGAGCGTCGGGACGCGCTGGTCCGGCACCAGCAGCGCCACCTTGTCCGGGTCCGCCAGCAGGACGCCGACGCCCTCCTCCGAGCCCAGCGGCAGCGATTCCATGCCGGTCACGTCGAAACTGCCCACCGGCATGGACTGCACCACGCCGTACGTCCCCTCGGCCTTGCGCTTCTGCACGAGCAGGTCGCGGGCCTTGCGCTCGTACATCACCAGCGTCGGTCCCGCGCCTGCCGCTCCCGGCAACGCCGCCAGGCCCGTGATCTGCGCGTCCGCGGTCTCCGCGCTGTACTGATCCACGACCGTCCAGCGGCCGTCCTTGACTCGCAGCGCCCGCACGATGTTCCCCTGGGCCAGCAGCAGCTCCGGCCGGCCGTCGTCGTCGACGTCCGCGTACGCCGCGCCCGGCGGATCGACCTCCTTGAGCATCGCCGCCCGGCTCTCGGGGCCGCGCAACGCCCGGAACTCGCCGTGCTCATCCTGAAGGAAGGCCCGGGGCGCCGCGAAGCGCACGAACAACAGCAGGTCGTTGCGGCCGTCCTGGTTCAGGTCGAGTACGCGGAGGCCGGACGGATCGTCCGAGACATCCTCCAGCTTTTGCTTCTGCTCGTTCGTGCCGTCGCCGGCCCCGACGACGAGGTGATAGTCGTCGTCCTGGCGGGTGACGTACGCGCGGAAGACCGCCGGCGCGTCCGTCGTGCGGCGGCCGAACGCGACCACCAGGGGTTCGCCCTGCGTCGGTACCTCGGCGGGAAACGTCAGCCGCCCCTCCTGCCACCGGCTGACGCCGATGGCCTTTTCCTGCGGGCTGACGGTCACGACCTCCGGCCGGTCGTCGCCATCGATGTCGGCGATGCAGACGTCGCTGGTCTTGAGCAGGGCGGGGTACGCGGTGCCGGGGCCGAGGCCGCCGCGGGCGCCGTGGAAGAGAATGAGTTGGCCGGCATCCGGATCGACCGTGACGACGTCAATCCGCCCGTCGGCATCCACGTCGCCCAGCGCGAGCGGACGGCGCTTGCTGGGGCTCTTGACCGGATACGAGTAGCGGTACTGCGGCCAGTCGTCGGCGACGCCGGTCTCGGGGGCGATATCCCAGTGGTAGAGCTGCACGCGCCCGGTCGCGAACTCGATGCCGTACAGCACATCGCCGCGGGCCGGGCCGTCGCTGCGCCCCAGCGCCGGACCGACCGTCATGCTGCGCAGTCGCGGCACGCGGACGGGCCGCAGGGCGGCCATCGTGCCGGTTTCGGTCTGAAGGCAAACGTACAGTCCGTAGCGGTCCTCGTCCGACCCGATGACGAGGTCCTGCCGACCGTCCCCGTTGAGGTCCAGCGCGAGCATGAGCATCGGGCTCGGGATGCCGTGCACCAGCCGCACCGGCTTGCCCAGGCCGCCGTCCGGTTTCTGGAGGAAGAGCTGCAGTACGCTGCTGCCCAGCAGGGCCACATCCGTCTGGCCGTCGTGGTTGAAGTCCCCGGTCGCGAGGCAGCCGCTCCGAGGCTCGCCGTCCGGCGCGCGGACGCTGTCCACCGGTCCGAAGCCGCCCTGTGCGAGTCCCGGCAGCACGACGAGCTCTTTCGGCTCGCCGAAGAACACGATGTCCGGCCGGCCGTCGCCGGTCACGTCCGCCACCTCGTGACTGGCGACCCGGTAGTTCACCGGGATGCTCTCGTTCCGAAGGGGGCCGCGGTCGGGCACTTCGTTGCGTTCGAGTTCCGTCGCGGCCGGCGGTGCCGCACCGGGCTGCGGTTGATAAAAGACCTCGAACCGGCTTTGCTGGCCGTTCCAGAAGATGATGTCCTTGCGGCCGTCGCCATCCAGGTCCGCGATGCGCAAGTGCGCGATCCCGGGCTTGATCTTGTAGATCTGGAGCGCGTCGAACCCGAAGTACTGGGCGAGTGAGGCCTTCTGAGCGTCCGTCAGCGGCGGCGCGTCGGCGCTGAGCAGGGCGGCGACGAGCGCGATGGCAAGCAGTGGCATGCGCGACCTCCCGGAGCGGCGGCGGACGGTGGTAGAGCCGGATCTCGCCGCGGTGCGGCACCGAGCCGCGGGGACATTCTAGGCGGGCGCTCACCGTTCGGGGAGCACCCGCCTCGGACACTTCCGTTCACTCGCGGCTGCCGCAGAAAGCGGTGGGCGAACCGGACCGAGGCCGGGTCGCCCACGGACACGCTCGTTTCGTCGCCGGATGCCTACTGGGGCGGCTCGGCGGGCGGCGGCGGGGTGGCCGTCGGCCGCGCCGGCGGTGCCGGGGGCGCCGGCGGACCGGAATGCGTATCGGAGAGGGCCGGGTCCCGGGGCGGCGCCGGGAAGGTGACCCGCACCGGCGGAGGCGCGCCGCCCCGCAGGTCCTCGATCTCGGTGTTGAACTTGGCGAGCTGGGCCGGCGTCAGAAGCCCCCGCACACGTTCGATGTACTTTTCCACGCGCTCGTTCGTGTCTTCTTTGCCGGGTGGGTTCGTGGAGACTTCCGTCCGGAAGTCGGCCGTAACCTGCTCCAGCCGCTGCTCCTGCTCGGCGGTCAAGTCAAGCGCCCGCGCGATCCGCAGGACGTGGATGGGCCGCAGCGAAATGTCGCCGATGGACTCGGCCTGGAGGCGCACCGCGGCCAGCCGTTCGCGCTGCTCGGGCGTCAGTGCCTGCTCGAGCCCCTCGAAAAAGGCTTCCTCGGCCCGCCGACCGGGCGACATGAGCTTCATTTCTTCCTGGAGCTTGCGGGCCAGTTCCATATTGCCGTCGGCCCGGGCCTTCTGGACCTCCGCGAACTTGTCGCGAATCTGGGCCATCAGCTCCTGCGACTTCTCCGGGGTGCTTTGTTCGGCCAGCGCCGCCCGATACTCGGTCAGCAGTGCTTCGGCCTGGCTCTTCTGCGCCTCCGTCAGCTTGAGCTGCTTGCAGATCCAGCGCAGCTTGGCCTCGCCCTTGGGGCCTTCCTCCTGCGGGGGGGCGGCCGGACGCACGGCCGCTCCGGTGGGCTGTCCGGCGGCCAAGGCGGCTCCCCACACCAGCAGGGCTAAGATCGACAGTCGATTCATGTGGTGCTCCCGCGGAAAAGCGCGATACTTTGCCATTGCCCGCGGCCCGGGCGGCGACACCCGGCCGCTGCGACTACGAGGATAGCGGTCCCGTGTGCCGGCCGCAACGGCGTCGCCCCGGGGCGGCCGGCCGCCGGCGGCGCGATTCCGTTTTGACAACGGCGCGGGGTTGTCCCATACTCGTGCGGCCCGCTCCCGGGACGTACCAGCGGTGTCGGCGGACGCGTCGTCGACGGCGTCGGGGGGCGGACGGTGACTGGGATCCAACAGGAGTTTGCGATGGCCGGTCGTCCGGTGACCACGCGTGGGGGCCTGACGGGCGCCCACTGGGGCATGATCGTCTTCGCGATTCTCACGTGCGTGTTCCTGGGGTTGTCCATCTTCCTGATGACCGGCCTCAAGGAGGCCGACAGCAAGCGCCAGGCCGCGGCGCAGAAGGAGCAGTTCTACGGCAGCCCGCCGAGCTACTACGCGAACGAGGCGAACGCCCGGCGGACCAGCGTGTTCGCGGTCGTCAACGAAGACATCCGCCGCGTGGCGGCGACGGTGACGGGGCAGCCGGAGGACGTGGGGCCGAGCATCGTCGCCAAGGCCGAGAAGCTGCTGGGCGACATAGCCGCCCGCAAGCGCGACGTGCTGAACGCGGGCGACACGCTCCTGACGGCGCTGGACAAGCTCGACAAGGCCCACAGCGACGCCCGCAGCGAGGCCGACGCGGCGCGGACCGTGGTGAACGACCTCCAGGAGGAGCTCCAGAACATTACCGCGCAGCTTAAGCTGACCCGGGACGAGTTCGAGGCCCAGACGGCCGCGCTCAGCCGGCAGCTCGAACAGGCTCAGACCGAGAAGGTCAGCGCCCTGCAACAGAAGGACGATCAGCTGCGCGACGTGCAGGCGACGCTCGACGCGCGCGAGCAGCTCATCAACAAGCTGAAGACCGAGGGGCTTCGCGCCGTGCGGGACGCCGAGACCGAGATCCTCCGGCTGGAGAACCAGATCGCGGCGCTCCAGCGGCAGGTCAAGGATCTCAAGCCGGCCACGTTCGACCCCAACGCGATTCTCCGCAAGGCGGACGGCCGCATCCTGCGGGCCGTCCCCGGCAGCGACGTGGTCTACATCAACCTCGGGGCTGCCGACAAGGTGAAGGTCGGGCAGGGCTTCGAGGTGTACTCCCAGACCGGCGAGACGCCGGCGACCCTCCGCGGCAAGGCGTCCATCGAGGTCGTCACGCTGATGGAGGAGACGGCCGAGTGCCGGATCACCCGCCGCTCGCCCAACGCCCCGATCATCGAGGGCGACATTATCGTGAACATCGCCTACGAGCGCGGTCGCCAGCCGAAGTTCGTGGTCCGCGGCGAGTTCGACCTCAACTACGATGGCCAGATCGACTTCGACGGCATCGAGCAGATCACCGCGATCATCCGGCAGTGGGGCGGGCAGGTCGTGCCGGACCTCGATGAGACGGTCGATGCGGTCGTGATCGGCGTGGCGCCCAGCGTGCCCACGTTCAACCGCGACGAGCGCGTCAGCGACGTCGTGCGCGACCAGGCGGCCCAGAAAGAGGCGCAGCTCGCGCGGTTCCGCAATCTGGTCGATCAGGCCGGGAAGATGTACATCCCCGTCATCACGCAGAACCAGTTCCTGTTCCTGACGGGCTACGCGGGCGACGCGCACCTCGCTTACCGCTGAACCCCCGACCGCCGTTAGCGCGGCAGCTCGAGCCGTCCGGTCAGATCGCCCACGCGGGCCAGTCCCCGCTCGGTGACATACGCGGCCAGCCCCTCGGCGATCCGCACCGGTGCGGCCGGGTCGACGAAGAGCGCCGTGCCCACCGCGACGGCCGTGGCGCCCGCGAGCAGAAACTCCACGGCGTCCTCGGCGGTCTGAATTCCCCCCATGCCGATGATCGGCACGCCCGCCGCCCGCGCGACCTCGCGATACACGCGGTGCACGTTGTACAGCGCCAGCGGCTTGATCGCCGGGCCGCTCAGCCCGCCCGTGACGTTCGCCAGCCGTGGCCGCCAGGTGCGGGCGTCGATGCTCAGCCCGACGTACGTGTTGATGAGACTGAGCGCCTGCGCGCCGCCGTCGATCGCGGCGCGCGCCAGGGTCGTGATGTCCGTCACGTTCGGCGACAGCTTGACGACCAGCACGGCCCGCCGCAGCCGCTGCCGGACCGCGGCCGTCACCTCCCGCAGCAACTCCGGATCGGTACCGAACATGAGCCCGTCCGCGACGTTCGGGCAGGAGACGTTGAGCTCGATACCCGCGATGCACTCGTGGGCATCCAGCGCTTCCGCGACCGCCACATAGTCGGCGACGCTGTGTCCCGCCACGTTGACGAGCACGACCGTCGGCATCGTCCGGATGAACGGCAGCTTCTCCCGGAGGAACTGCTCCAGCCCGACGTTTGCCAGGCCGATCGCGTTCAGCAGCCCCGCCCGCACCTCCACGATCCGCTGCGGCTCATTGCCCGGCCGCGGGTGGACCGTCACGCTCTTGGTCGTGAAGCCGCCGAGGCGCGCGTAATCGAGGATCCCGGCATACTCGGGCCCGTAGCCGCACGTGCCGGATGCGGTCAGCACGGGCGTGCGCAGGCGCAGGCTTGCCAGTTCGGTCACGAGACGCGGGTCGGCGGGTGGAGCGTCCATGCTTGCCAGCATCCCGGCCGCCGCGCAGTGTGTCAACGCGACTCCGCAGGTGGGCTGGGTTCCGTGTCCGGCCGCGCCGCTTCGGCCGCCGGCCTGGTCGCCGTGTTCGCGAGCTCGGCGGGCGGCCCGACCGCCGCGGTCGCCGACTCGTCTCCGAGCGGCGGCAGCAGCCGCACGCGGAACAGCACATTCTGGCTGGCGACGTTTCCACGGTTACTCGGGAACTGGCCACGGTTCTGCAACTGGACGGCGTCCGCTCCCGCGGGCTGCTGCCCACGCAGCACCAGGTTCAGCAGCCGCTGCGTCGAGCGCGTCTCCAGGTTGGCCACGGATGGGCTCATGATCGCGCCGAGCGCGCCCGCGGGCTGCGAGGCCGCATCTGTCGCCCGGTCCGTGTCGCGGGCGGCCTCCAGTGCCGCGGGCGGACCGCTCGGGGCTGGTGCGGCGGGCGCCGGCTCTGCCGCGGGGGGCGGGGTCTCTCCGCGGGGCGCCGCCGCCGCGGCGGGCGGGCCGGCGGGCCTCGGTGCGCCCATCCCGTCCGCACTTCCGGCGGCGGTGCCGGTCGGGTGATCGGCCGCGATGCTGTACAGCACGTGGCGTGAGGCGTCCGACGGGGGACTTCCGACCCGACTCAGGATGTCGTCGGGCGCCGCGACGAAGCTCATCTGCACGAACACCTGCTGAGGGGCATTCAGCGCGAGCTGGTTAAGGCGGTACGAAAGGTCGCCGACCTCGACCTCGTAGACGTGCTCCACGGCCGTCGCCGCCGTGCCGCCGGTTGGCGCGATCTGCCGGGACACCGGCTCACCGGCCTCCGCCCCGGCCGACAGCCCGCGGTTCTCCCAGTCCTGCAACACTGCGACGGTTGCGGCGTACTCCACCGCGGTCGTGGGCGTGATCGTCACGTCGATCACTGTGCGGTTGACGCCGGCCGCACCGGCCTCCCGCGTCAGGCTGTGCCAGCTTGGCAGCTTGACCGCGTCCAAGACCGCGACCCTGTCAGGCGCCCTGACCTCCGCGGCCTCATTCGCGTCGAAGTCGGTTGCGGACAGCGTCGCCGGACGTTCAGCCAGCATCGGCATGTCCGCCGCGCCGGCGGTCCCGGCCTCGGGCGTCGGAGTCGACCGAACCAGCGCCTCGGGATGCACCGGGACGGCATCCCGGGACAGGGGCGGCGACTGGCTCGGTCCGGGCGGCGCGATGGTTCCGGGGCGCAGCGCGTTGTAGCCGATGCCGACCGCCACCAGCAGAACGGCCGCCGCCGAGAGGATGCGTACCGTGGCCCGGTAGATCCCGAGCCGTCGGGCCGGCGCGTCTTCGCCGAAAAGCTGCCGCTGCTCCGCGGCCCGGGCCAGCGCGGCCGTGATTGCGTCGGGCGCCTGGAGGCGCGGCAGCGCGGCCAGTCGATCCGAGACGGCGCGCAGCTCCGCCAGCCGCCGCCGAGCCTCATCCGACTCGGCCAGCCACGCCTCGACCATCTGGCGCCGCTCGACGGGCAGCTCGCCGTCGAGGTACGCCGACAGGTCGGCCTCAAGCGGGTGGGGTGCGGGCCGCATCAACGGCCGTCCTCTCTTCGGCGAGCAGGTCGCGGAGCAGCACTCGCCCGCGATGAATTCGGCTTTTCACCGTGCCCACGGGCACGCCCAGGATTTCCGCAATCGACGCATAATCCAGGTCTTCGATATCCTTCAGCACGACGGCCGCCCGGAACTCGTCGTCGAGCTGGTCGAGTGCCCACTGCACACGCGCCGCCAACTCCTGCTGCCGCACCATCGCCGCACCGTCGGACTCGTGCGCGGCCGGCTCGGCCGTCCCGGGGCTTCCGGGTGACGGTTCGAGCGGCAGCGTCGGCCGCCGGCGTTGTTGTCGTCGCCGTTCGGTCAGCAGCAGGTTCATGGCGATCCGGTAAACCCACGTGAAGAAGTTCGCCGTGCCCCGGTAGCGCGGCAGCGCCTCGAGCACCCGCAGGAACACCGCCTGGGTAAGATCGAGCGCATCCGCATGATGGTGGCACATCCGATAACATGTGTTGAACACGCGATCCTGGTAGCGCGAAACCAGGCCGGCGAACGCCGCCGGGTCGCCGCCCTGAGCCCGCCGCACGAGCTCGGCATCGATCGGATCTGGCTCAGGCGCGGGACGATTCACAACGACCTGGACAGACGTTGGACGCCGGCGGCCCCCTGCGGGTTCCCGCCGGGACCGCCGGATTCTGCCGGCCGCGAGTCCGCCGGACGCTCCGGCGGCGGCGCATAACTCCAATATACCGCGGAAGATCGGAACTGGTGCGGGCCGGCCCGGGAATCCGTCGGCGCCCGGGGCCTCAGCCGCGTTCGCCCAGCCCCACGCCGAAGAGCTTTCGGCTGATCCGCTGGAGCCGCTCATCCCGGGCCGCATCGGGTTCGGCCGCGGCCGCCAGACCGACGGCGTGCGCCAGTGCTGTCGGGCACAGCAGCATGGCGGTCGGATGCGGCAGGCGGGCCCGTTCGGCCACGACTTGCAGGTCTTGGAGTTCCGCCAGGCTCAGTCCTGCCAGTTGGGCCGCGTGCCGCAGGTAGCTGAAAGGTTGCGCGGCCGTCCGCCGGCTCCGCAACGCGTGAAAAAGCAACAGGATCGCCGCGACGCCGAGTATTCCGATGATGACCAGGGGCATCACGGGCGGCATCGGGTTGGGCTCCTCTAGACCGCGGCGCAGCGCCGACAGCGTCTCTTCCCGCGAAAGGCTGCCGCGCCCCGCGGCCTGTGCCAGCAGCGGAATCATACGGCTTCCTCCGCGACCGGCGGCGCGGCCGTCGGGCGACGCGCCTGGGCGAGCGTTCGCGCGCCGGCCACGAACCAGCGGGCGAAGCGGCTCATCGGGCAGCGGCGGCCGGCCACGTCCACGAGAACGCGCAGCGCCCCGGCCCCGGGCAGCGAGGCCAGCGCGTACACCGCCGCGCGATGCACGTCGGGCAGCGCGGATGTCTGCCACTGCGTGAGGTAGTGCAGCCGCTCGGCGTCCGTGAACCCCAGGTTCCGCACCCACAGCGGCAGCGCCCCGCGCACGTCCGGCGGGAGCAGCGCCGGCGCGCCGACGTTCGCCGAGAACCAGGCCGGCGTGCGCAGGTGGCGCAGCCCGCGGCGGACTTGCGGGTCTTCCAGCAGCTCCGTATTCCGCAGCAGCGCGACCAGCTCGGTCCGCCCGCTCCAGCCCTCCAGCAGCGGTCGCACCGTCGTCCGCCATTCCGGCCGCGCCAGGCCGAGCAGCAGGAACGCGGCCAGTCGCGGGCTGTTCCAGGTGCGGAGGTGCTGCGCGGCGCAGCGCCCGCGCTGCGAGCGCGGCTCCGCCAACGCCGTCCAGAGCGTTTCACCGAGCTCGCGCGCGAACCACAGCGCCGCCTCCAGCACCTCCGGGCGGCCGTGCGCATCGAACGTGCGCAGCGCCTCCGCCAGCGCGCGCGTGACGTGACCGCGGAAAAGTCGGGCGGTGTCGGGGTCGCCGGCCGGCTTGCCGGGCTCGAGGACGTGCAGGGCGTACCGCCGCAGCAGCGCGGCGGCCGCGGTCCGCAGCGACTCGTCGGGGTCACGCAGCAGGTCAGCCAGGTGCTCCGCGAGCTGCGGGCTGGGGTGCAGCTCGAGCAGCGTCAGGGCCGCGCGGCGCCCGTTGGGCGATCCGGTCGCCAGCACGGCCGCCGCCGCTGCGCGCAGGAGTTCCGGCTCGGCCAGCAGTCGCGGCCGCAGTTCCACCGGCACGCGCGGGAAGTTGGCGACAAGCGCGATCCAGGCCGCCTCGCCGCGCCGGTCGAGCAGCACCGACGCGAGGCGCGCGGCGTACGCGCCGTCGGCGAGGGCCAGCGCTGCCCCGAGAATCTGGTCCGCCTCCGGCGCCGCCGCCTTCGCCAGCCACTGATACAGCGCATCGAGCTTCTTCATGCCGCACCGCTCCGCCGCGGGCGCACGTTCTGCGCAGGGCCGCGTCCGGTTCCCACGGTTGGATCGGCCGCGTGCGGCGGCGGCGTGAGTACCGGGACCGGCGCGAGGCGGGGTCGGCCGGGACCGGTTTGCGCGGCCGTCCGCCCGGGCTACAATCGCCTCCCGAATCACCCTTGGGAGAGCCGCATGCAGACCACGCTCGAGAAGACGCTGGCGAAGGAGCTCGCCGAGCTGCGGGAGTCGGGGCAGTACAAGCAGGCCAACGAGTTGCAGCGGCCGCAGGCGCCGCGGACGCGCATGGACGGGCGCGACGTCGTCATGCTGTCGTCGAACAACTACCTGGGGCTGGCGAATCACCCGGAGGTGGTGGCGGCGGCGCGGCGGGCACTGGACCAGTACGGGCTGGGGACGGCGTCGGTGCGGTTCATCTGCGGGACGATGACCTGCCACCTCGAGCTGGAACGGAAGATCTGCGAGTTCATCGGGTGCGAGGCGGCGACGACGTACATCAGCTGCTGGGACGCGAACGTCGGCGTGATGCCGACGCTGGCGCCGACACCGGAGGACGCGATCTTCAGCGACGCGCTCAATCACGCGTCGATCATCGATGCGATCCGGCTCAGCAAGGCGCAGCGCTTCATCTACAAGCACCGCGACCTGGCCGAGCTGCGGCGTATGCTCGAAAGCCCCGAGGGCCGCAAGGCCCGCAACAAGCTGATCGTCACGGACGGCGTCTTCAGCATGGAGGGCGACGTCGCGGACCTGCCGGCGCTCAAGGAGCTGGCCGACCAGCACGACGCCGTGCTGATCGTGGACGAATCGCACGCCACCGGCGTGCTGGGGAAGACCGGCCGCGGCACGGCTGAGCACTTTGGCGTGCAGGATCCGAACACGATCCAGACCAGCACGCTCGGCAAGGCGCTGGGCGGGTCGTGCGGCGGGTACGTGGCCGCGACGCGGACGGTGTGCGACTACCTGGTGCAGAAGTCCCGGCCGCAGCTTTTCAGCAACGCGCTGCCGCCGGCGGTGTGCTACGGGGCGATGGCGGCGATCGACGTGCTGATGCGGGAGCCGGAGCGGCTGGAGAAGCTCCGGCGGAACGTGGCGCAGTTCCGCGCGGGCGTGCAAGAACTGGGGTTGAAGACGATCGAGGGGATCACGCCGATCTGTCCGGTGATCGTGGGCGAGACCGCGACGGCCATTCAGATGCAGAAGGCGCTGCTGGCGGAGGGCGTGTTCGTCAGCGGGTTCGGCTACCCGGTCGTGCCGAAGGGCGAAGCGCGCTTGCGGTGCCAGATCAGCGCGGCCCACGAGCCGGCGGACATCGAGTTCGCGCTGGCGGCGCTGAAGAGGGTGGCGGAGAAATTTCCGCAGGCCCGCGGACGGGCGTGAGCGTCCGCGCGGCAGCGGGCGGCCCGCGTCGGCGGACACGAGCGCGCCGACCCGTGGTCTGCGCGGGGCCTGCTCAGCCGGCCCGGCGGGTCGGCAAGGGTCGGTCCGGTTCCACCTCTGTGGGCAGCGTCCAAGGGGGCCCGGCGGTCGTCACCGTGCCCCCGCGACCGACGATCGGCAGGCGGACGGTCGCCGCATCGTCGCCCGCCCGCATCGTGAGCACGGCGTCGGACTCGCCGAATTCGACCGCGGCGGCGGGCGGCGTGTCCGCGGTGGCGCTGTCGGCCACGAGCAGCGTGACGAACAGGAAACTGGTGCCCCGCTCGCCGGCTTCGACCTCGATCCGGCCCCAGTGCGGCGCGCGGCCGACCTCGGGTCCGAGCAGCGTCGGCTCGCCGAGGCGGTACCAGGCGTTGGCGTTGCCGTGGCGGTCGGCCGGCAGGATCAGCCGCTCGAAGCTGTCGGCGTCGCCGCCGACGTAGTTGCGGCCCGCGTGGGGGCCGCCCTTGATGAGCAGCTTGCGGGCCGGGCCGCCGACGATCGTCGTGCGTCGCACGGCCGGCAGCAGCGTCTGCATCCAGACGCCGCCGTCCGCCTCCGTCCAACGGAGCCACTGCGGAGCCTCGTAGCGCCAGATGCCGGCCGCGCGCGAAGTCCCGGCGATCTGCGCCGCGTCGCGCAGCTCCGCCCCGTCCACCCGCGGCCGGGCCGGGATATTCAATACCCAGGTCGGCGCGGACCGGGTAGTCGGCAGCGTGAGCCGGTCGATGACGAGCAGCGCGCGGCCCCAGAGGAACACGAACTCGCGCGAGAAGGCGGAGAGCGTGCGCGGCTCGTAGGCCGGGCTGAGGTCGAGCGCGACGTACGCGGCTGCATCGGTCTGGCCGTAGGCGAGGATGCGGCCGGTCACGCGGCCCTGGGTCTCAAGCGGCGTCGTGAAGTCCGTGCAGGTGCCTTCCACACAGCGCTGGCCGCCGGTGGGGCGGTAGATGGCGCCGTACCAGCGGACAGCGCGGGCGGCATCCCAGACGACGATCGTGTTGTGGGCGATCGTGGCGGTGTAGTACTGCTCAAAGTCGAAAGGCGCCTTCTCGTTCCCGAGCCGCTGCTCGCCGGCTTTGCTCGGGACCGCTTCCGAGGCGATGTCGTCGCCCCCGCCGACGGTCAGATGGCCGGCGCGGTGGATCAGAAAGTGGCCGGCGTCGAAGTGCTGCCGACGTCGCAGGAACGGCTGGCCGGCCTCGATCCACACAGCGGTCGTTTCGGGGCCGCGGCCGGCGCGGAAGACGACGGCGCCGCCGAGCCGGCGGGCCAGTGGCCAGCGGTCGGGATCGACCGGGGCGATTTCGGCGGTCTCCCACACGATCGGCACCCATTCCCAGATCCCGGCGACGGCCGCGGCCGCGGGCTCGGTGAGCCGTGTGGCGACCTCGGTCGCCAGCGCGGCGGCGCAAGGATCGCCGGTGCGCGCCGCGAACAGGTGCGCCGTCAGCGGAAACAGGTCCGCGAAGTCGGGCGCGGGGGAGAGCGGGGCGCGGCCGGCGTCGTCGCGGAGGAACTGGTGCTGGAGCGCGGGGTGTGGAGTCTGGGCGGCGAGGTAGTGCTCGAGCCAGCGGCCGACCGTCTCGCGGTGCTCGTTCCAGAGTTTGCGCTCGGTGACACGGCTCCCCAGTTCGAGAAGCAGGGCCGTGTCGAGCTCCTCGCGCGCGGCCGCGGCCGGGCCGGTGGGGGTGAGGCCGCGTGCGGCGAGGAAGGCGGGAAGCGTCGTCTCCAGGTACTTGCGGGCGGCCTCGAGCAGGGTGCGGCGCTGGGGCCCCCAGCTCGGGCTCGGTTCGCGGCCCTCGTCCAGCGCGAGCGTGAGAGCGAGCCCGGTGAGCCGCTCGCGAAAGCGCCGGGCGTCCAACGGGCTGTCGCCCGCGGCGAGCGGCGCGAGCCGCCGCCGGAGATTCAGGATGAACGCGTCGCGCGCGGCCGGCTCGAGGGCGTCCCAGCACCAGTCCAGCGCGATGACGAGCTCGAGCACCTGCGCGTCGTTGGGCGGGGGATCTTGCAGGGCGGCGCTCAGAAACGCGCGCTGCGCGCCTGCGGTCGCAGTGTCCGGGTCGACGAGCTGGAGGAACGCTGCGGCCAGGATTTCGCCGGCCAGCGGATCGCCGTCCGGGCGATGGGCGAAGTGGCCGCGGACGGTCTGGAACTCCCGCGCGCGGGCGCCGAAGCGGCCCGCGCCAGGCGGCGGCACGGCGCTCGGAAGGCCGATGCCGCAAGCATGGCGGATCCGCGGCAGGTCCTCCGCAGTGATCAGCAATCGCGGCCCCGCCGCTCGGACCGGCGGCGCGGCGAGCAGCAGCGCGAGCCCGAGGCACGAACAGGCGCGTCTGAACATGCACGAATCCTCTGGGAGGCCGGCGCGTAGCGTGGACGGATGCCGGCCCCGGGTCAACCGCGCGGCCGTGAGCGGCGCCGGGTATACGGGCGGCCGAGCGTCCTCGAGCGGCTGGAGTGGGCGGCTGGGGCGGCGCGGGGGGTGGAGGTAGAATCCGCGGCGGCGCGGCCGGCGGGTGACTCGCGCGGATGAGGCGCAGCGCGGGCGGCGGTGCCCGGCGGAGCATGGCATGATCGGCGTCATCGGCGGCACGGGACTGGGCGAGGCCCTGTTCGGCGAGGCGGGCGGGCAGGTACAGGACATCACCACGCCCTTCGGCCGGCCGAGTGCCCCGGTGCGGATCGTGCGGTGGCACGGGCTCGATGTGGCGCTGCTGCCGCGGCACGGCGAGGGGCACTTGTTCAATCCGTCGCAGGTGCCGTACCGGGCGAATATCTACGCGCTGAAGGCCCTGGGCGTGACGCACGTGCTGGCGAGCGGGGCGGTGGGCTCGCTGCGGGAGCACATCCAGCCGCGGGACCTGGTGATCGTGGACCAGCTCATTGACCGGACGTACCGCCGCGCGCCGACGTTCTTCGATGACGGGCTGGCGGTGCATGTCGAGTTCGCCCAGCCGTTCTGCCCGCAGCTCCGCGAGCTGCTCTTGTCGGTGGCGGGGCGGGTCGAGACGACCGTTCACGCGGCGGGCACGTACGTCTGCATGGAAGGGCCCGCGTTCAGCACGGCGGCCGAGTCGCACGGGCACCGAAGCGGGGGCGGCGACCTGATCGGCATGACGGCGCTGCCCGAGGCGAAGCTGGCCCGCGAGGCCGAGATGAGCTACGCCCTCGTGGCACTCGTGACGGACTACGACTGCTGGCGGCCCCACGCGCCAGGCAGCACGCCGCAGGCGCTGCTGGCCGAGATCATTGGGAACCTGAAAGCGGCCACGACCCACGCGCTGACGCTGATCCGGGCGGCGATCGAGACGTTCGCGGAGCGGCCGCTGCCGCCGGGGCCGATCCAAACGGGCCTCGACCTGGCGGTGTGGACCGACCGGGCCAAGATCACGCCGGCGGTCGTGGCGCGGTACGGCGTGCTGCTGGAGCGGTACCTGCGCGCGCGACCGCAGTAGACCCGCACGGGGCCGTTACCCCGGGCAACGGCAGTGACGCGCACGGCGACGTTGGCGAGAAGTACATCGGACGGATGCGAGGCGCACCGAATGGGCTTGGATTCCAACGGACTGGAACGCAACGGCAACGGTCTGAACGGCGACGGTGCGGCCACGACCCGCGTCGAGCGGCACTGGGTCATCGCTCCGACCCATCCTGAACGCGACCGCCTCGCGCGCGAGGCCGGCGTGCCGCCGCTGCTGGCCCAGCTCCTCTTGGCTCGCGGCGTGTCGACCGCCGCGGAGGTCGGTCCGTTCCTCGCGCCCGACTTGAAGGCCCTGCTGCCGCCCGACACGCTCCCGGGCGCACCGCAGGCCGCCGCCCGGCTCGCGGCGGCGGTCCGCGACCGGCGGCCGATCGTTATCTACGGCGACTACGACGTGGACGGCGTGACCGCCACGGCGCTGCTGTGGCACATCCTGCGGCTGGCGGGTGCGGAGGTCCGGTTCTACATCCCGAGCCGGTTCGACGAGGGATACGGGGTCAACGCCGAAGCGTTGGAAAGTATTGCGGCGGAGGGCGGCCGTGTGGTGGTCACCGTCGACTGCGGGATCACGGCCGTCGCGGAGGCCGAGCGGGCGCGGGCCCTGGGACTCGAGCTGATCATCACCGACCACCACCAGCCGCAGGAGCGTCTGCCCGCGGCCGCGGCGGTCGTGCACCCGACGGCGCTGGGGCCGAGCCCGAACCCGCACCTGTCGGGGGCAGGGGTGGCGCTGAAGGTCGCGTGGGCGCTGGCCCAGGAGCTGTCCGGCGCGAGCCGGGTGCGGCCGGACTTTCGCGAATACCTGGTGGAGGCGATGGCGCTGGCGGCGCTGGGGCTGGTGGCGGACGTCGTGCCGCTCGTCGGCGAGAACCGGATCCTGGCGAGCTTCGGTCTGCGGCAAGTGGCGCGCTCGACGAACCCGGGCCTGATTGCGCTGCGCGAGGTATCGGGCCTGGCGGACAAGGAGCACACCGACGACTACGACGTGGGGTTCCTGCTGGCGCCGCGGCTGAACGCGGTGGGCCGGATGGGACACGCGCGGCTGGCGGTCGAGCTGTTCACGCGGGCGGACCTCGAGCGGGCGCGTGAGATCGCCCGCGCGCTCGACGCGCAGAACCGCCAGCGGCAGGAGGTCGAGCGGCAGATCGTCAAGCAGGCCGAGGCGCTCGTGCTGGAACGCGGCTTCCACCGCGAGAACGTGCGCGGCATCGTGCTCGCGAGCGCGGACTGGCACCCGGGCGTGATCGGCATCGTGGCGGCGCGGCTGGTCGAGCGCTTCCATCGCCCGACGGTGCTGATCGCTCTGGACGACGAGGCCGGGCAAGGCTCCGGGCGCAGCGTGCGGCACTTCCCGCTGCACGAGGCGCTGGCGGCGTGCGGGGGCCACCTGCTCAGCCACGGCGGGCACGCGATGGCCGCGGGCGTGAAGCTCCGCGCCGACCAGGTCGCGGCGTTCACGGCGGCGTTCCAGGCCGAGGCGGCCCGGCGGCTGACGGCGGCGGACCTGCGGCCGCAACTGCGTCTGGACGACGAGGTCGGGCTGGCGGCGCTGACGCCGGACGTCGTGGAGGCCCTCCAGCGCATGGCGCCGTTCGGCGAGGGCAATCCGCGGCCGCGGCTGGCGACCTCGCCGGTGGAGCTGGCGGACCGGCCGCGGGTCGTCGGGCGAAGCGGTACGCACCTGCAATTCAGCGTGCGGCAGGAGGGCGCGTACCGAAAGGCGATTGCCTTCGGGCAGGGGGTGCACGCGGACGAGCTGGCGGAGCACCGCCGCGTGCGACTGGCGTTCGAGCCGATCATGAACGACTGGAACGGCCAGCGGCGCGTGGAGCTGAAGGTGATCGACTGGAAGGGGGCGTAGGGCGG
>CALGJV010000012.1 GCA_937928595.1 uncultured Phycisphaerae bacterium
CGGGCCGGCTCTCGGGTGCGGACGCGGCGGCCGTCGAGGGGAGCGCTGGAGCGGGAGGGATTCGGGCCTGCGGGTAGGACGTCGCGGATGCAGAGCGGATGAGGATGTCCTAACTCTTTTGCTGGACAAGGATTCCGCTTGAACGGCTTCGGCGGTTCACTTATCATGCAGTCAGTCAGGGATCCACGTCAGACCGTGGAGAACGGTGGCAGCGAGGCGGAGCGTGCGGGCCGTGGGCACCGCGGCTCGAAGCGGAGCAGCGAGAGCTGGGGAACGTGATGAGCACGATCACAAAGAAGGATCTCGTCGATCGGATCGCGGACCGGACGGGGAACAAGCGGGTGGTCGTGAAGCAGATCGTCCAGCTCTTTCTCGACGAGATCGTCCGCGAGCTTGGTGAGGGCAACCGCTTGGAGTTCCGGGATTTCGGCGTGTTCGAGCTCCGCTCCCGCGCGGCCCGCGTCGCCCAGAATCCCAAGACGATGGAGAAGGTCTACGTCCCCTGCAAGCGGACGGTGAAGTTCAAGATCGGCCGGTTGATGAAGCAGCGGCTGTTCGCGGACAACGGCAAACCCAGCGAGGCGGGGATCCCGGCCCACCCGGAGGGCCCTGCGGGCGGCTGAGGCCGGTCCTGTCGCCGTAAGTTCATAGAGATCAACAAGTAGCGTACAGGCACCCGGGACCGCCCTGGGGCATGTTCACTTGCGCAGCAGCTTCCGCAGGACCAGCGGCAGCACGCCGCCGTGGCGGTAGTACTCGACATCCACCGGCGTGTCGAGCCGGCAGATCGCTTTGAACTCGATCCGTTGGTCCGTCTCCGGGTTGTTCGCGATGACCGTCAACTCCTGGAGCGGGCGCACACGGTCGGTCAAATCGGGGATGTCGTAGTAGCCGCGGCCGGTGAGCCCGAGCGACTCGGGGGTCTGGCCCTCGCGGAACTGGAGCGGCAGGACGCCCATGCCCACGAGGTTGCTGCGGTGGATCCGCTCGAAGCTGACAGCGAGCACGGCCCGGACGCCGAGCAAGGCGGTGCCCTTGGCGGCCCAGTCGCGCGAGCTGCCCATGCCGTAGTCGCGACCGGCGAGGATGATGAGCGGTGTGCCGGTCTCGCGGTATTTTTCGGCCGCGTCGAAGATGCTCATCTGGATGCCGGTCGGCAGGTGGACCGTCATGTTGCCTTCGGTGCCGGGTACCAGCAGGTTTCGCAGGCGGACGTTGGCGAACGTTCCGCGCGTCATGACGCGGTCGTTGCCCCGGCGAGCGCCGTAGCTGTTGAAGTCCGCCGGCTCGACGCCCTGCTCCTGGAGGTAGCGGCCAGCGGGAGAGTTCGGGTCGATGCTGCCGGCGGGGCTGATGTGGTCGGTGGTCACGCTGTCGCCCAGGAAGGCGAGGCACCGCGCGCCCCGCAGGGGCGCGACCGGGGGCGGCTCGAGGGTGAGTGTCGTGAAGAACGGCGGCTCCTGAATGTAGGTGCTGCCCTCGTCCCAGGGGTAGACGTCGCCCTCGGAGGCGCTCAGGCGCTGCCACTCCGGCGGACCGGCGAACACGTCGGCGTAGCGCTGGCGGAAGATTTCGGGTGTGACGAAGTGCGCGATGGCCGCGTCGATCTCGGCCTGCGTCGGCCAGAGCTCGCGGAGGTACACCGGACGGCCCTGCGGGTCGGTGCCGAGCGGCTCGGCGTGCAGGTCAATGTCCGTTGTGCCCGCCAGCGCGTAGGCCACGACCAGCGGGGGCGACGCCAGGTAGTTCGCCTTCACGAGCGGATTGACGCGGCCTTCGAAGTTGCGATTGCCGCTCAGAACCGAGGCGACCACCAGGTCGTGCCGCTGGACGGCGCGGGCGATCTCGTCCGGCAGCGGCCCGCTGTTGCCGATGCAGGTCGTGCAGCCGTACCCCACGGTCTGGAACCCGAGCTGGTCGAAGTAGGGCGTCAGCCCGGCCGCGTCCAGGTAGCTCGTGACCACGCGCGAACCCGGCGCCAGCGAGGTCTTGACCCACGGGGGCGTGCGCAGGCCGCGCTCGACGGCCTTCTTCGCCAGCAGGCCGGCCGCGAGCATGACCGAAGGATTGCTCGTGTTCGTGCAACTCGTGATCGCCGCAATCACGACCGAGCCGTGCTTCAGCCGGAACCGGCCGGAGGGGTGGTCCACTTCGACACCGTCGCCGCCAGCGTTCTTGCCGAAGGATTTGGATAGCTCCTGCTGCCACCGCGGCTTCATCTGGGAGAGCGGCACGCGGTCCTGCGGTCGCTTCGGTCCGGCCAGACTCGGCTCGACGGAGGCGAGGTCGAGCTCGACCGTCTGCGTGTAGCGCGGTTCCGGGCTGGCGGCGGTGCGGAACAGCCCCTGCTCCTTGCTATAGCGCTCGACCAAGTCGAGGGTCTCCTCGGACCGGCCGGTAAGCCGGAGGTACTCGAGCGTGCGGTCGTCGACGGGAAAGAAGCCGACGGTCGCGCCGTACTCGGGGGCCATGTTCGCGATCGTGGCGCGATCGGGCAGGCTCATCGCCGCCAGACCCTCCCCGAAGAACTCGACGAACTTGTTGACGACGCCCAGCTTGCGGAGCATTTCCGTGACGCGGAGCACAAGGTCCGTGGCCGTCGCGCCCTCGCGCAGGCCGCCGGTCAACCGCACGCCGACCACCTGCGGCACGAGCATGTACATGGGCTGGCCGAGCATGGCCGCCTCGGCCTCGATGCCGCCGACCCCCCAGCCGAGCACGCCGAGGCCGTTGATCATCGTGGTGTGGCTGTCGGTGCCGACCAGCGTGTCCGGGAACGCAACGGGTCGGTCGCCGCCAGAGCGCCGCATGACCACCTGTGCGAGGTACTCGAGATTGACCTGATGGACGATGCCCGTCGCCGGGGGGACGACCCGGAAGTCGCGAAAAGCGCGCTGGCCCCAACGGAGGAACTCGTAGCGTTCGCGGTTGCGGTGGAACTCGAGCCGCGCGTTGAGCTGGAGGGCGTCGGCCCGCCCGAAGTGGTCCACTTGGACCGAGTGGTCGATCACGAGGTCGGCCGGGATCAGCGGGTTGATGCGCCGCGGATCGCCGCCGAGCCGCCGCATCGCCGAGCGCATGGCCGCGAGGTCTACCAGCGCCGGCACGCCGGTGAAGTCCTGGAGAATGACGCGCGCCGGCGTGAACGGGATTTCCTTCTCGGGCAGCGGCCCGGGCGTCCACGCCGCCAGCGTGCGCACGTGCTCATCGAGCACCGCGAAGCCGTCCACGTTGCGGAGGACGTTCTCCAGCAGCACACGGATCGAATACGGCAACTCGGCCATCCGGCCGAGACCCGCGCGCTCGAGCGCGTCGAGTCGGAAGATGTCGACCGGGCCGCCGCGTGTCTCGAGGGCAGCGCGAGCCGCGAAACCGGAAGTTGCTGAATGGGTCATCGGACGTCACTCCCGCGAAATCATTCGCCGCCGCCCGCGCGAGAGGCGGGGCCCGAATACACGACTCTAACCGGTGCTCACTGGAAACGCACGCGTCGCGCCGGGCGCGGTTGAGTGCCCTTCGTTGCCGCTCGCGCTCGATTGCGGCCCTCGCGACGCACGCGCCGCCGCACACCCGTTTCGGCCGCTAGCCGCATCTTCCGGTCGCCGGGGCCGGTACCGCCCCGGCCGCCGGCTCCACGCCCCGGGGAAACACGCACCGGTACACACGCAGGCCGCCCGACAAGTTGCGGCACGGCACGCCCCGCTGCCGGAGGAACCGGCACGCATAGTATGCCCGCTGCCCGGCGGCGCAGTGAACAACGATCGGCTTGTCCCGCGGAATCTCGCCCCAACGGTCCCGCAGCTCGCCGAGGGGGATCAGGTGCGCGCCCGGGATGCGGGCCGCGGCGTGCTCGCCAGGCTCGCGGACATCCACGATCGTGTACCGGTCGCGGCGGGCCTCGTCCAGCTCCTCGGCGTAGATCACCTCGTCGTCGCCGGACAGCACGTTCGCCGCGACGAACCCGGCCATGTTCACGGGGTCCTTGGCCGAGCCGAACTGCGGCGCGTAGGCCAGCTCCGCTTCCGCCAGGTCCGTGACGGTGAGCCGGGCTTGAATCGCCAGCGCCAGCACGTCGATCCGCTTGTCGACCCCCTCGCCGCCGACGATCTGAGCCCCGAGCACGCGTCCGTCGTCCGGTGTGAAGAGCAGCTTGAGGATCATCGGCTGTGCGCCGGGAAAGTAGGCCGCGTGCTGGTTGGGAACGATGTACACCTTCCGATAGGGCCGCCCTGTCGCCTTGAGGCGCTTCTCCGAAGCGCCCGTTGCCGCTGCCACCACGCCGAAGACGCGCACGATGCTCGTTCCCTGCGTGCCGCGGAAGCGGGCCGAGCGGCCGAAAATGTTGTCCACCGCGATACGGGCCTGGCGGTTGGCCGGGCCGGCCAGCGGCACGAACACTCGGTCCCCCAGCACCGGATCGCCCACCTCGACCGCGTCGCCGACCGCGTAGATGTGCGGATTGCTTGTCTGCATGCGGTCGTCCACGACGATGGCCCCGCGCGGCGTGAGCCGCAGGCCGGCCGACTGCGCCAACCCGGTGTCGGGCCGGACGCCGACGGCAAGCACGACGAGGTCGGCCGCGAGCGTCGCGCCGCTCCGAAGTGTGGCGCGTACCCGGCCGTCCTCGTCCGCGAAGCCCGTCACCGCGTCGCCGAGGAGGACCTGCACGCCGTTGCGGGCCAGTTCCTCCTGCACCGGCGTCGCCATCTCCGCGTCGAGCGGCGGCAGCACTTGCGGCAGCAGCTCGACCAGCGTGACGGCCGTGCCGCGGCGTCGCAGGTTCTCCGCCATCTCCAGCCCGATGAAGCCGCCGCCGACGATCAGCGTCTGCGGCGCGCCGGCGTCGACGACCGCCTTGATCCGATCCATGTCCGAGAGGTTGCGGAGCGTCAGGATGCGCGGATGCTCGATGCCCGGCAGGGGCGGCCGCACCGGGGCCGCGCCGGGCGACAGCAGCAGCGCGTCGTACGGTTCCTCGTATTCCCGGCCGGTCGCCAGATCGCGCAGTCGCACGCGTCGAGCCGCCGCGTCAAGCGCCACGGCCTCGGTGCGGGTGCGAATGTCGAGCCGAAAGCGTTCCGCGAGGCCGGTGCGCGTCTGTACGAGCAGGCGACGCCGGTCCGCGATTTCACCGCCGACGTGGTACGGAAGGCCGCAGTTGGCGAACGACACCTCCGCACCGCGCTCGACGAGCACGATGTCGGCGTCCTCGGACAGGCGACGGGCACGGGCCGCGGCAGTGGCTCCGCCGGCGACGCCGCCGATGATGACGAGTCGAACGGGCACGGGCTGACACTCCATCTGCCGCCCTGTGGCGGCGGGGCAAGGGTACGGGGGCTCCGCGGGGCCGGCCGCGCGGACCCGGCGGCGCACACGCCGCGCGTTGCGTAAATCGCCGTTACTCCTCCGGGGCCGTCGGCTTGTCCTCTTCGACCGGTGGCTTGGGGAGCTCCGGGTAACCTGCGGGCGTCCGGGTCGCCGGCCCGTGGGGCGGTGTGGCCGCCGGACCGTTGCCGGGGGCGGTCGTGGGCGGTGCGACCGGCGGTGCCGCCACGGCCCCCGCGAGCGCTCGGTACGCACGCCGGATGTGGGGCGGATCGATCGGCTGCGACTTCTCGGGATCGGGCACCGCTCGTCCCGCTTGCCGTTCCGCGTCGGTCTTGGCCTGAAGCTCTGGCGCGACGCGCGTCTCGACGTTGCGGATGCGATCCACGACCTCAAGCCCCTCGATGACACGGCCGAAGACGCAGTAGCCCCAGCCGTCGTGGCCGGGGTAGTCCAGGCGCGGGTTGTTCTCGACGTTGATGAAGAATTGCGACGTCGCCGAGTGCGGGGCGGAGGCGCGGGCCAGCGCGATCGTCCCGCGGAGATTCTTCAGGTGGTTGGTGGCCTCGTTCCTGACCGGGGCCAACAACCCCTCTTTCTTCGGTTCGTTCAGGCTGGTGTATCCGCCGCCCTGGATGACGAAGTCGGGCAGGACCCGGTGGAAAATCGTGCCGTTGTAGAACCCGGAGTCCACATATCTGAGGAAATTCTCGACTGAATGCGGGGCCGCCGTGCGGTTGAGCTCCAGCACAATGTTGCCCCAGACCTCGTCGCCCCGGCCAATCTCGAGAATGACGCGCGGCAGGTTGTCGGCCGCGGTCGGGGGCGCGGGCGGCGCGGGAACCGCCGGCTGTGGCGCGGGGGTGGCGGGCGGCGGCACGGGGTGGGGGGCCGGGGCCGGCGTCGGGTTGGGGGGCTCGGGCGGCGTCTGCCCCGCGGCCGGCGCGATGAGCAGCGCCAGCGTCGCCACGATCCCCGTCAGCAGCAGGTACGACCTCATGACCAACCTCCGACCGCTGAGGCAAACCAAGGCCCCGTCCGGGGCGCCCGTCCACACGCGCGACCGCCCGGGTCGAACGACATGGCCCGGCCGGGGGCCGCGACGATCCTCCCCGCGGCCTCGAGCCGCGCGACGCCGCAGGTCGCGCGGACGCGGCCCGCGGTGTGTTCAGTTAATCGCCAGCAGTTCGACATCGAACACGAGCGTGGCGTTCGGCGGAATCCGCGGCGGCGAACCGCGCGCGCCGTAGCCCAACTCGCCGGGGATCACGAGCCGGCACTTCTCCCCGACCTTCATGCGGCCGACCCCCTCGGTCCAGCCCGCGATCACGCGGTTGAGCGGGAAGCTCGTCGGCTCGCCGCGGTCGACCGAGCTGTCGAACTTGGTGCCGTCGAGCAGCCAGCCGGTGTAGTGCACCTTGACCGTGTCGGTCGGCTTCGGCGACGGGCCGGTGCCTTCCTTCAGAATCATGTAGCGCAGGCCGGAGGACGTCTGTTCGAACTTCTTGCCCTGCTCGGCCTCGACTTTGGCGAGGTACGTCATCAGTTCCTTCTCAGCCGCCATGCGGATCTCCTCTGCGGCGCCGCGAATGGCCGCCAGCACCGCGGCGCGTTCCGCCGCGCGGGTGTCGGCGGCCGGCAGCGGCGCATCGGGTTTGGCCGCGGCGGCCTTGACCTCGTCTTCCAGCAACAGCCGGACCGACTTGATGAGAATCGGCGTCTCGGGCACCACGCGGCCCATGCCGAGGTTGGCGTCGTCGCGCGTCGGCGTGTTGCGGATCGTCTCGACGGTTTCCATTCCGCCGATCACCTTCCCGAACACGGCGTAGCCCGCCCCGTCGGGTTGCGGCTTGTCGAGCTGCGGGTTGTCCACCACGTTGATGAAGAATTGGGAGGTGGCCGAGTCGGCATTCCCACCGATGCGGGCCATCGCCACGGTGCCCTTCTCGTTCTTGAGCCCGTTTTTCCACTCGTTCTTGATCGGCTTGCGCTGGCCTTCCTTTTTCGGCTCCAGCGCCGGCGTGAGGCCGCCGCCCTGAATCATGAACGTCGGGATGACGCGGTGGAAGATGGTGCCCGTGTAGTAACCGCTCGCGGCGTACTCGGCGAAGTTGGCCACCGAGATCGGCGCCTTCGCGAGGTCCAGCTCCAGCACGATGTTCCCGACGCTGGTCTCAATCGCGTAGTACACGTGTCCCGGGTACGCGGTCGCAGTGGTGGGTTGCTCCGCCGCGGCCGGCTTGGCGTCCTGGGCGGCGGCCAGCAGGGCCCCGCTGAGCAGTACCGCCACCGTCATCCCGCTTCGCAACATTTTCTGGCTCCGTCACTGGGGTGAAAAACCGGCATGGGCCGGAGCGGCGGCATCGGCCGCCAGCCCGCCCACTGTGGCAGTCTAGCCGAGTCCGCGGAGGGTGTCACGACGGCCCGGCGCCGGTGAGCTGCGCGTAGAGGTCGTCCGGCAGCGGATGGGGGCGGCCGTCCCGGCCCACGGCCACGAGCGTCGAGCGGGCCTCGGTCAGCAGCCGGTCGCCGTTGCGCAGCCGGTACTCGTGCTCAACGAGCAGGGGGGTCAGCCGCGCGGTGGCCGTGGTCAGCGTCAGGAGGTCGTCGTAGCGGGCCGGCGCCCGGAAGCGGCACTCGAGCTTGGCCACGACGTAGAACACGCCGCGGGCCTCCATGTCGCGATAGCGTACGCCGTTGCGGCGGAGCAGCTCGGTGCGGCCGAGCTCGAAGTAGACGAAGTACTGCGCGTGGTGCAGATAGCCCATCGCGTCCGCCTCGGCGTAGCGGACCCGGATCTCGACGTCGCAACTGGGTACGGGACTCGTCATGCCGCGAGTGTAGCGGCGGCCGCGCGGGTTGGCGCGGGGCTAGCGGCCGTCGTAGAGTCGGTTGCCGAGCAGGTCGTCCAGTGCCGGCTCGGCTAGGATCTTCTGGACGGTCTGCTCGAGGTCGTACTCGACGCGGACGAACTCGACGCGCTCGACGCTGCTGCGCAGGGCGGCGTCGACCAGGCTTTCGGCCCCGTCTTCGGCGCCGGGGCGGCGGTGCACGACGACGTAGCTGGCGCGCTGATCGCGGTCGCGGGGCTGACCGACACTGCCGACGTTGATGATCGCCCGCTCGTCCTCGACCTCGTAGAAGGGGGCGTCCAGCAGCTCGTTCGGCGGATCGAAGTAGGGGTCGTCGAGAAACACGCCGGGCTGGTGGGTGTGACCCACGAAGCACAGCCGGGCGTCCAGCCGCTCGAAGTTCGCGATGACCTTCTGCGGGTTGGTGAACACGTCCTCGGGAAAGATGTACTCATTCAGCGGTCGGCGGGGGGAGGCATGCACGAAGAGGATGTCGCCTTCCTTCACGCGGACCCGCAGCTCGCCCAGGAACTTCCAACGGGCAGCCCGCAGGGCCGGGTCGGGCTCGGCCTCGAGCATCTGCCGCGTCCAGTAACACGCCTTCTCGGCCGGCAGGTTGAAGTTGGTGGGCTCATAGAGCACCGCGTGGTCGTGGTTGCCCATGAGCGTGAGGCGGCAGCGCGTGCGGATCAGGTCCAGGCACTCGCACGGGTTGGCGCCGTAGCCGGTCAGGTCGCCGAGGCACACGATCTCGGTGATCCCCCGGGTGTCGATGTCGTCCAGCACGGCCTGGAGCGCTTCCAGGTTGGAGTGAATATCGCTGATGATCGCGAACGCCGGACTGCGCGGCGCCGGCGGCGCGGACTTGCCCTTGCTCTTGGTCATGCGTGCGGCTCGCGGTTCGCGGCCGGCAGCTCGGCCTCATCGGGGATCAGCACGGGCCAGCGCTCCTCCATCCGGTAGAGCCGGCCGCAGCGCGGACAGTGCAAGCCGCGCTCGTGTTCGCGCAGCGGCGCGCGGCACTCCGGCACCGGGCACACGAGTATGGCGAGCAAATCCGGAGGAAGCGACATCCGGCGCGTCCCCAGCCAAGGTTCTCCGCCGCCGCGGCGGTGCCAGAGGATAGGTGCCGCCCACGGCGGAATCAATCGCGCCGGACGGCCCCACCGGCCGCCCGGGCGCGAGCCGGTTCAACCGGCTCGCGCAGGTATCGCAGCATCCACGGCGTGTCGTGAAGAAACACTTGACACCGGCCGATTATGAGCATATGACCATAACAGGGAAGAAGGTGAACCGCGTATGCCGCGTCCCTGCAAGTGTCGCCGTGTCCGCGCCGACCCGCCCTGCAAGCTGTTCAAGCCGGCGGGTGTTCCGGGGCGTGGTTTGCCGCGCGTGACGCTGGGCCTGGACGAGGTTGAGGCGCTGCGACTGGCCGACGTGGAGGGGCTGTATCACGACGCAGCGGCGGCCGAGATGGGCGTGTCGCGGGCGACGTTCGGGCGGCTCATCGAGCAGGCCCGCCGCAAGGTGGCGACGGCCCTGCTGCACGGACAAGCGCTGGCGATGGAAGGAGGACCGATCACGCGCGTGGATGAGCGGGAGTTTCGGTGTGCTGATTGCGGTGAGGCGTGGCGGGTGCCGTTCGGGGTTCCGCGGCCGACGGCCTGTCCCAAGTGCGGCGGTCCCCGTCTGCACCGCGCGGACGCGGGGCGGGGGGCCGCGGGTGGCCGAGGGGGCGCAGGACACGGGCGCTGCCGACGCCGCGGGCGGGGCGGTGTCGGGGCGGGCGTTGCGGCGACCGGCCGGGCGGGTGCACTTCCGGTGAGTGAGCCGTGCGGGTCGATGGAAACGGGGGTGGAGGAACAGTCGTGAGAATCGCCGTTGCATCGGATGACGGGGCCCGCGTCGCGCAACACACGGGGCGCTGTGCGGGCTTCGTGGTGTACGAGGTGCTGGACAGGGCCGCGCAGCGGCTCGAGTACCGCCGGAATCGGTTCACGGCGCATGCCCGCGGGGAGTGCGCCGGGGAGGGCGGCGCCGCGCCGGGGCACGCGCACCACTCACACGCCGCGCTGGTCGAGGCATTGTCCGATTGCTGCGTACTGGTCACGCGTGGGCTGGGACCGCGGCTGGTCGCGGACCTTGCGGCGCGCGGCGTCGACGCGTACGTTTGCCCGGTGGAATCGGTGGACGAGGCGGCGACCCTGTTTGCCCGCGGGGCACTGCCGCGGGCGGGCGGCTGTGGCTGCCGACACCACGGCGTCTGACGGCCGCTCGGTGCCCCGACCAAGGACTTTACGCACGGTGCACGACCCGTACGAGTTCGCGGCCGCGTGTCACCCGGCCTGCGTGGCCTGTCGGCCGCGCGGCGCGGGCGGCCTCGGGCTGCGTTTCGAGGGGGATGCGGAGGGGGTGCGGGCCGAGTTCGCCTGTGACACGACCTATCAGGGGTATCCGGACCGCGTGCACGGCGGCGTGATCGCGACGTTGCTGGACGCCGCGATGACCCACTGCCTCTTCGCCCGTCAGGTGCGCGGCTACACGGTGCGACTCAACATCCGTTTCCACGCGCCGCTGCAACTCGGGCCGCCGGCCGTCGTGCGTGCGGCCGTCACGGGTGCCCGTCCGCCGCTGTACCTGCTGCGGGCGGAGGTGCGGCAAGCCGACCGGCGATGTGCGTCGGCGGAGGCCAGCTTCTTCGGTGAAAGAAACCCGGATCCGTCGCGCGACGCGCACTGACCCGCGTGGGGTCGGATGCTCCGCGTCTGCACGGCGGCGGGTCTTTTCTGGAGATCGGGATATGGACGCTGTTCGACGTGGTCTGCTGGGTGTGATGATCACGGGCCTTGCGTGGCTGGTGGTCGGTTGTCAGGCACCCGGTTCCACCGGGGCCGCGCCGCGCGACGGGGTTTTCGTGCATATCAGCCGCGGCCCGGGCGATCCGCATGCCGTCCTGATGGGGCTCAAGATGGCCACGCTGATGGCCGCCGACCGGGACGTACTCGTGTACTTCGACCTCAAGGGCGTCGAAGTCGTGCTGGCGGACGCCCCGGACCTCCGTTACGACGGCTTCGAGTCATCGCGGGTGCAACTCCGGGCGCTGCTGGACCGCGGCGTCCCGGTGCTGGCCTGCCCGGGCTGCCTGCGGGCCGCCGGACACAAAGCGGAGGACCTGATGCCGCGCGTGCAGGTGGCCGATAAGGACCGCTTTTTCTCCTTCACGCGCGGCCGCATCCTCACGCTCGACTACTGAGCTGGGCCGACCGTCGTCGGGGCCGCCGGCTTCCGGGCCGTCGGTCCGGGCCCTGGCCGGCACCGGCCTTGGCAGGCCCCGCCCGCCCGGTATACTAGGGATTCTTTGGACATTCCGGGCGGGATGAGGAACGCTTCGCAGCGGAGGTTGGTGCATGTGCGCGGCTCAGATCGACCAGATTCGCAACGTGGTTCTCGCCGGTCACAGCGGAGCCGGCAAGACCACCCTCGCCGAGGCGCTGCTGCACAAGGCGGGCGTCACCACCCGGCTCGGGAGCGTTGACGACGGGACCACTCTGCTGGACTTCGACGAGGAGTCGCGCGAGCGGAAGCACACCGTTGATTCCGCCGTATTCCACCTCGACCATGGCGGCTGCCTGATGAACTTCATCGACACGCCCGGCCTGCCCGACTACGCCGGGCAGGCCATCGCCGCCTTGGCCGCCGCCGAGACGGCCGCGATCGTCATCTCGGCCGCGTCCGGCATCGGCGTGAACACGCGTCGCATGTTCAATTTGGCGAAGACCTACGGGTTGGCGCGGATGATCATCGTGACGCGGATTGACGCGGAGAACGTCAACCTGGCGGACGTCGTGGCGGGGATCCGGGAGTCGTTCGGGCACGAGTGCCGCCCGGTGAACTTGCCGACCGGCGGGGGGCGGGCGGTGGTGGATTGCCTGGCGGCGGAGGGGGGACAGGCGGACGTGCTGAATGTCGGCGAATGCCACACGGCCCTGTGCGACGCGATCGTGGAGACGGACGAAAAGTTGATGGAGAAGTTTCTCGAGACGGGCTCGGTACCGGCCGAGGCGCTGGGGCCGGCCATCGGGCAGGCGGTCGCGTCGGGGCACATCGTGCCGGTGCTGTTTTGCAGCGCCCGCGGCGACGTGGGCGTGAAGGAGGTGCTGGACGCGTTCGTGCGGTTCGCACCGTCACCGCGGGTGGGCAAGCGGCGGGCGCTGGTGATCGGCGAAGGCGAGAGCGCGAAGTCGGTCGAGATCGAGCCGAAGGCGGAGGGCGACTTCGTCGCGCAGGTGGTCAAGATCACGTCCGATCCGAAGAGCAATATCAAGTACTCGGTGGCGCGGGTCCACAGCGGCCGTCTGAGCGGCGACGGACAGGTGTTCGTCGCGGGCGACCGCAAGGGTCAGCGGCCGGGGCACCTGTTCAAGCTGCGGGGGCCGGAGCACGCGGAGATTCCGGAGGCGACGGCGGGGGACCTGGTGGCGTTCGCGAAGCTGGACTTCAAGGTGGGGCAGGTGCTGCTGGGCAAGGCCGGCGAGGGCACGATCCCGCTGCCGAAGCTGCCGACGCCGATGTACGCGCTGGCGATCGAGCCGAAGGCCCGCGGCGACGTAGAGAAGATCTCGGGCGCGCTGCACCGTTTCGCGGAGGAGGATCCGTGCTTTGAATGTCACCGCGACGCCGAGACGGGTGAGCTGGTCATGCACGGGCTGGGCGACCAGCACCTGAACGTGGTGCGCAGCAAGATGAAGCGGTACTTCAAGATCGAGGTGGACACCAAGCCGCCGAAGATCCCTTACCGCGAGACGATCAGCGGCTCGGTCAAGTACGTCGAGTACACGCACAAGAAGCAGACCGGCGGCGCCGGGCAGTTCGCACGCGTGTTCATCGACCTGGAACCCAACGAGCGCGGCAAGGGCTACGAGTTCATCGACAAGATCTTCGGCGGCGTGATCGACCAGGCGTTCCGCCCCTCGGTCGACAAGGGCTGCCAGGCCGTGATGAAGAAGGGCGTCATCGCCGGGTACCCGGTCGTGGACGTCAAGGTCTCGCTTGTGGACGGCAAAACGCACCCGGTCGACAGCAAGGACATCGCGTTCCAGATCGCCGGCCGGCAGGCGTTCAAGAAGGCGTTCCTGCAGTGCAAGCCGATCCTGCTCGAGCCGATCGTGAACCTCGAGATCACGGTGCCGACGGAGAACATGGGCGACATCACGCGGGACATCGCGGGCAAGCGCGGCCAGATTCTCGGGCAGGACATCCTGCCGGGCAACCAGGTCAGCATCCGCGCGCAGGTGCCGCTGGCCGAAGTGGCGAGCTACGCCTCGCAGCTCAAGAGTGTCACCGGCGGGCAGGGGAGCTTCATCATGGAGCCCAGCCACTACGACGTGGTGCCGCCCAACATCCAGCAGCAGATCATGGCGCAGTACAAGTCCAAGGACGAGGAGGAGGAATAGCCCGTCGCGCCGCCGGCGGCGGTCGGGGCCGCGGGCCTTGGCGACGTTCCGCCCCCGCGCGGGCGGCCTGAGACGCGGCCGGCCTCACTCCTCCGCGAGCACGAAATCCGTATCGACCCGCGCGAACGCGGTGCGGCCCGCCGCGTCGGCGAGCGTGACGCCGCCCGCCGTCGTGTCGAGCGTCGTGACGGCATCGAATCCGGGCGGGGTCGGCGCGAGGCCGAAGATGTAGCGGATGCGCAGGGGCGATTCCGGCCGCAGCTCGACCGCGGTCGGATACCCGCGGGCCGAGACGGCGTTGGGGGCGGTCGCGGCCCGATGGCCGAGATGGAAATACGCGGTGACTTCCTCGAGGCCGATCACATGGGTGTGCCGCGTGGAGAACGGCGGGTAGCGGCGGCCGCCGTGGCTCATCCAGAGCACCGTGCTGCGTAGTGCGCGGGGGTGCCGGAGGGCGAACCACACCCAGCCGGCACGCGGGGCCGTGGCCGCGGTCCAGGCCGGCGCGGGCTGCTCGGCCCGCACGAGCATGAGCAGGTCCTCGTGCCGCTCCAGCGCCGGGAACGACCGCAGGTCGACGGTGCCGCCGGCGGCGAGGCGGACGCAACCCAGGTCGGTGAAGGTCTGGGGGTACGCGAGGAGCGAGGTGCCGCGCTGCGGGTCGGGTTCGAGCGGCTCCGGCGGCGTCCCGCCCCACACCCAGCGCGAGAAGCCGAGCCGCAGGGGCTCGGCGGCCCGCAACATGGCGTGGTGGCCGATGGGCAGGGCGCCGGTGCCGCCCGTGAAGATGTGCTCCTGGTACACCGCGGCCTCGCCCGGGCGAACGTGGACGCGCTTGCGCAGCCGCGCGCCGGCGACCGGCCGGCGCAGCTCGAGTTCGAGCGCGGCGTCGTCGATGCGGATCGGGTCCCAGATGTCGTTGGCCGGTGAGCCGTGGGGGCGGTCCTCCTCGGGCAGCAGGTCGCTGGCGCCGAAGGGAGCGCAGAAGAAGTCGCCGCGCAGCACGCGCAACATGGGCGGCACGTCGTCGGCATGACCGTCCGGCGGCCACGGTGCCGTGTGAAGCGGCCGGACGGTGCCGCGGCCGAGGTCGAAGCAGACGTCGTCGAGTTGCCCGCCGAGCGCGGTGACGCCCAGGCGGACGCGCTCGCCCTGAATCCGCCACGTTTGCATGACCGACCCTCGCGGGGCCGGCGCCCGGCCGGGCGCCCGACCGCCGCCGCATTCTACCGCGGCCGGGGCGGCGTTGCGGGCGGCGGTCCGTCGCTATAGAGTCTGTGCGATGATGCGAAGGATCGGCACGCGGCCAACGGGGCGGGCGGCGCGGTGACGGGAGCGGGTATGCCCGTGATGGTCACGCTGCACGGCTACGTCCTGCGCGAGCTGCTGAAGACGTTCGGGCTCACGCTGGCGGCGCTGACGGTCCTCATCACGATGGGGGGCGGCCTGTACAACGTGATCAGCCTCGAGGGGGTCAGCGCGGCCGACGTGGTGCGCTTCGTGCCGCTGCTGGCGCCGATCGCCGCTACGCTCGCGATGCCCATCGCGGCGCTGTTCGCCGCGACGATGACGTACGGCCGACTGGCGGCGGACAACGAGCTGACGGCGTGTCGCGCGGCGGGCGTGAACATCCACCGGCTGCTGGCGTCGGCGGCGCTGCTCGCGGTGTTCGTGGCGGCGTTCACGTTCGTGATGGGAAGCTTCGTCCTGCCCGGCTACGCGGAGCAATTGGAGCGGATGGCCCGCAGCAACGTGCGCGACTTCGTCGCGCAGCAGCTCCGCGGCAAGGGGTTCATCCACCGCGGGAAGGCCGGCGGCGGCGGCGTCACGCTCACGGCCGAGGACCTGGAGATCGTGGGGGATCCGCAGCTGCGCGAGCGCGGCTTCGAGACCGGTCCCGGCCTGCATTATCTGCTGATTCACGGGCCGACGTTCCTGCAAACCGATGAGCAGGGGCAGCTCGAGCGGTTCGCGGCGGCCCGACTGGGCCTGTGCGTGATCGACACGCGCAAGATACCGATGGAAGGGACGCTGTACGTCCGCGACGGGCGGGACTTCGTGATCGGCCGGCACGCGGTCCTGATCAAACAGCAGCAGATCGGACCGCTGGCGATTCCGCTGCCCTTCACCCAGCGGTTGTCGGTCGCGTTCCTGTCGGACCTGATTCGCTGGCGGACCGTGCTCTGGGAGGCTCCCCGACTGGCGGACGACGTGCGGTTGTTCCGCATCGAGCTGACCCGACAGCTCTTCGGGGCGATGCTGACGCAAGCGCTCGGCGCAGGCCAGGCCGTGACGCTCACCGACGAGGCGGGCCAGGTCTACGAGTTGCGTGCCGCCAGCGCCGGACCGACCCGCAAGGGGCTGGAGCTGGCGGATGGGGAGGTCGCGGTCCGGCGCGCCTCCGGCGAGCGGCTGCGGCGCTACGTGGCCAAGCGCGTCGAGGTGAACATGGCCCCCTTGCCGAACGGGGAGCTGCTGGGCGAGATCCGGCTGGTGCGCACGGGCGCGCAGGACGTGCTCGAATACCAGGTGCATGCCGGGCGCGAGCGCGAGCCCCGGCGCCAGCCGACCGTCAGCCTCGACGGAATCGTCGTGCCGGAGGACGTGCGGGCGCGGGCCGCGGCGTTCACCCCGGCTGCGGTGTTCGACCCGCGGGTGCCGCTGCCGCCCGGCGTGGAGCTGGGCGATCAGCGCATCGGCCTCCAGAAGGCCGGTACGCGGATGATTCGCAAGCTCACCGGCGCGATTCACTTCCGCCTGGGAATCACCGCCAGCGCGCTGGTGACCATCATCATGGGCGCCGCGCTGGGCATCCTGTTCCGCGGCGCGCGGGCTCTGGCGGCGTTCGCGCTGTCCCTGGTGCCGTTGTTCAGCGTGACGATGCTGCTGGTGCTCGGCCGGCAGCTCGCGGAAGGCGAGCTGACGCATCCGGCGGGGCCGGTCGTGACCTGGGGCGGGCTGGCTGCGGCCGGGGTGGCGAACGCCGTCATGGTCGGGCTGGGGGTGCGGCGATGACGACCGTGGACCGCTACATCGCCGCGTCCTTCCTGAGCAGCTACGTACTCCTGCTGCTGATCGGCATGGGTGTGTACATCTTCAGCGACCTGCTGGTGAACCTGGACGAGTTCACGGAGACCCGGGCGCCGGGGCTGGTCGAGATCCTCGGCCACATGGCCGACTTCTACGGCTACAACCTGCCGCGCTACTACCAGCAGCTCGGTGGCGTCCTGCTGGCGATGGCCGCGGGCTTCACGTTCGCGCTGATGCTGCGCAACAACGAGCTGACGCCGCTGGTGGCGGCGGGCGTGCCGCTCCAGCGTCTGGCGGCACCGGCTCTGCTGGTGTCGGTCGTGCTGGTGGCAGCGTGGGTGATCAACGGCGAGGTGGTCGTCCCGGCGCTGGCCCACAAGATCGCGCGGCAGCACGGCGACCTGGGCGACGCCGTCGGCGGCACGGCTGTGCTCTGTGTGCGCGACGACCACAACGCGATCCTGTCGGCCCGCGAACTGCACGTGCAGCGGGGGCAGTTGCGGGGCGTGATGATCATCGAGCCGACGGCGGAGGGGGCGCCGGCGTACCTGGTCCGGGCCGACGCCGCCCAGTACGACCCGGCCCGGTCGGTCTGGCGGCTGGAGCGCGGCGCGCGGCTCACGATGGGGCCCGCGTTCAGCGACGAGACGCTGGGCCACGTCGTCCAGTGGGAACCGGTGGACGAGTATCCCTTCACCCTCGCGCCGGACGGCATCCGCTTGCGCCAGTCGGCCCAGTGGACGGACCTGATGAGCATTCGCCAGATGAACGCGCTGTTGCGCAGCCGCAACCTGCCGAACGCACCCGCGATCGCGCGGGCGCAGCACGTCCGCTTCATGCAGCCGCTCTTGGCCTGGATCATGATGCTGCTGGTCGTGCCGTTCTTCCTGACCCGGCAGCCCCAGAACGTGCTCGTGGCCGGCGGCAAGGCGCTGCTGCTGGCCGGGAGCTGCTTCGTGTTCACTTTCCTGTGTCACAGCCTGGCCGCGGACCCCCGCACCGCGCTCCTGGCGGCGGCGGCCCCGGTGCTGGCCTTCGGCCCGGTGGCGGTCCTGTTCTTCACGAACGTGAGGACGTAGCCATGGCGCGCATCGTGGTCATCGAGGACGAGCCCGAACTGGCCCGCGGGCTGCGTGACAACCTGGAGTTCGAGGGCTACACGGTGGCCCACGGGGCGACGGCGGCCGACGGCCTCCAGCTCGTCGCGGCTGAGCCGACCGACCTGGTGCTGCTGGACATCATGTTGCCGGACCAGGACGGCTTCGAAGTCTGCCGCCGGCTGCGGGCCGGCGGCTACCGCATGCCGATCATCATGCTGAGCGCGCGTAGCCAGGAGCTCGACAAGGTGCGCGGGCTGGAGCTCGGCGCCGACGACTACGTCACCAAGCCGTTCAGCCTGCGCGAGCTGCTGGCGCGCGTCCACGCGGCGCTGCGGCGGGCCGCGCCGAAGCCGGGCGCCGGCGCCGCGGAGTTTCGCGTCGGCGAACGCGTCGTCGACCTGGCCCGGCAGGTCGTGCGGCACGGCCGGACCGAGACGCCGCTGGGGTACTACGAGACGGAGATCCTGCGGATGCTGTTCGAGCGCGCCGGCGAGGCCGTCGGACGCGCCGAGCTGCTCGAGCGCATCTGGGGCGTCGGCCTCGGCCCGGCGGACCGGACCGTGGACAACCACATCGTGAGCCTGCGGCGGAAGCTGGAGCCCGACCCAAAGCGCCCCCGCCACATCCTGACGGCCCACGCCGTCGGCTACAAGCTCGTCGTGTGAGGCGCCTCTTCAGGTCGCCGGGCCCGGGCCGGGCGGCGTCGGCAGCGGCCGCGTCAGCACCTGGAACCGGCGTCGGCCGAGCGGCTCGCCGCGGGAGAGGATCTCGAACGCGTACTGCCCGGCCACCGGGATCTGGAGCCCCTGCATCGCGAAGAGCAGGTCCACGACGGCAAGCGGGTCCGGCGCGTCCACGGCGCCGCGGCCGCTGAACAGGACGCTGTTGTCGCCGTCGTTGACGAGCCGGATCTCCAGCTCGGCGCGCCCGTTGATTTCGGTGATCGACGCCAGCAGCGCGAGCTGGTTGATGGTCGTGGGCGTCTTGGGCACGAGCACGGTGTTGAAGATGCCGATGGCGCTCTTCTTGTTGGTGAGCTTGTCGTCGATGACCTGGTCGCAGATCACCAGGGACACGAGCGTCGGCGTGCTGGCGGACTCGCGCGGGTTCATGCCGGCCTCCAGGGTGGCGCGCTATCATACACGGCGCTGCCGCCGGCGGCACGCGCACCCCCGCAGCGCTTGACGGCGGCCGCCCGCGGGACCAGATTCGAGCCCCGATGACCGGTCGCGACCATCTTGCTGCCTGTAACGCGCCGCGCGCTCCGGCCGCGCTGCTCGTGCTGTGCGCCGGCGCGGTGCTGGCGGCGGCCGAGCCGAGCGTCGAGCTGCGACTGGGTGCACGCCAGGCGTACCAGAACGAAGCGTTCGAGGTCGTGATCGAGGTCCGCGACTTCCAGACGGTCGAGCCGCCGGCGTTTCCGGCCCTGCCCGGTTGTGCGGTCCGGGCGCTGGGGGCCGGCAGCGACAGCACGCAGATCACGATCATCAACGGGCGGCGGCAGGAGTCGCGCAGCCGCACGTACGCGTTCGAGCTGACCCCGACGGTGGTGGGAGAGTTGACCGTTCCGCCGATCGAGGTCCGCGTCGACGGCCGGACGCTGCGGACGCGTCCCGCGCGCATCACCGTCGTGCCCAGCGACGCCGACGAGCTGTTCGCCGTCGAGGTGGCCGTCGATCGGCAGCGTCTTTACGTCGGTCAGCGCGTCACCGCGCTGCTGCGCATCGCGGTGCGGCCGGCCCGCTTCGGCGGGCAGCTGCTCGACGCCGGGACCATGCTGCGGTGCGTGCAGCCGATCGACTTCGGCCCGTTCCCGCGGCAGGTGCAGAGCGTGACGCAGCAGACGCGCTCCGTCGGCGGCCAGGACGTGCAGTTCTACGTGTACCAGTTCGCGGCCGAGTTCGTGCCGGAGCAACCGGGCCCGCTGCGTTTCGATCAGGTCGAGGTCGGGCTGGCGTACCCAACCGGCGGGGGCGCGACGCGCAACCTGCGCCGGCGGCCGACGGTGCCCGCGCTCGAGGTGCAGCCGGTGCCGATGGAGGGTCGCCCCGCGAACTTCGCCGGCGCGGTCGGCGTGTTCAGCATCGAGACGCACGCGACGCCCACGGAAGTGCGCGTCGGCGACCCGATCGAGTTGACGATCGATGTCTTTGGCGACGGGCCCGTCGAGCGCCTGCCGCCGCCGCTGCTGTCCGCGACGCCGGGGCTGGCGGACCAGTTCCGCCTGTCGGCCGAGCCGCTCACGGGCGAGTTGGTGGAATCCAAGCGCCGTTTCCGCGTCACGCTGCGGGCGCTGCGCACCGACGTGCGGGCGATCCCGGCGCTGGAGTACCCGTACTTCGATCCGGATGCCGAGCGGTTCATCATCACCCGTAGCCGACCGATTCCGCTGACTGTCACCGCCGCCGCCGAGGCGGGGCTGCCCGACATCGGGCCGCGGGCCGCGCCCTCCGACGGTGCCATCGAGACACTCGACGGCCTGCGCGACATTGAGACGCGCGAAGGGGCACTCCTCGCCGCGGTCGCTCCGCCCGGACCGCGCGCGGTGGAGGCGTGGCTGGTCGGGCCGCCGGCGGTCTTCGGGCTGGCGTGGCTGGCCGCGAGCCTGGTCCGGAGTCGCCGCGGGGATGTGTCCGCCGTGCGCCGGGCCCGCGCCGCGCGTTTCGCCCGCCGCCGGTTGCGTGCCGCGCGGGGGCAGGCGCCCAGCGAGCAGGCCGCCGCAGTGTCCGCAGCGCTTGCGCAATACCTGACGGACCGACTCGGCGAGCCCATCGGCCGCTGCGCCGGTCCGGCGGGCGGGGCGGTGCTGAGCGCCCGCGGAGCCGGGCCGGGGACCATCGCCGCATGGGAGTCGCTCGCGGCGCGCTGCGCCGAGGCGGCGTTTGCCGGAGGCGAAGCTGGTGAAGACCTCGTGGATGCGGCGCTGGACCTGCTGCATCGCCTCGAACGGGAGCCGCTGTGACGCGCCGCGCCACCGGACTCGTCTCGTGGCTGGTTTGGGTCGCGGCCGGCGCCGCGGGCGCGGAGCCGATGCCGCCCGACCGGGCCCGGGCCGTGCTGCGCGAGGCGCTCGCGGCTTTCGATCAGGCGACCGCGGTGGCGCAGCAGGATCCCGCGACGGCGGCCGAGCGCTACCGGCAGGCGGCCGCGGGCTTCGAGGCGCTGCGGGATGCCGGTTACGACAACGCCGTGCTCGAGTACAACCTCGGCAACACGTACTTCCGCCTCGGTGAGCTGGGCCGCGCGATTCTGCACTATCGGCGCGCGGAGCGCCTTGGACTTCCGGATGCGCAGCGGTCGGCGAACCTGCGCTACGCGCGCGAGCGCGTCGAGCCGCGAATCGAGCCGAGCGGACAGGCCCGCCTGTCCCGCAGCCTGCTCTTCTGGCACTACGACACCACGCCGCGGCAGCGCTATCGAGTGCTCGTCGTGCTCGCGCTGGTGGGCTGGCCTTTGCTGCTGGCGTGGCTGCGCTGGCGGCGGCCGGCGCTGCTCGGGGCCGGGGTCGTCGCGGCAGCGCTGGCGGTAGCCTGCGGGGTGTCGCTGCGTTGGCAGTTGTACGATGAAGCCGTGCGGCCTCCGGCGGTCGTCATCGCCCGCGAAGTGCCTGTGCGTCTCGGGCGCGGCGAGGGCTCGGACCTGGCACTCAAGCAGCCGCTCGGGCCGGGCGTCGAGGTGCGGATTCTCGAAACGCGCGGCGATTGGGTGCGGGTGCGGCTTCCGAATGACCAGGTCGGCTGGCTGCCCGCCGGCGCGGTGGAGCCCGTGTGAGCGGGGTGGACTTCTGGTAGGTTGCCACACGCAACGATAATGGGGCGAAGCGCCCGGGGGGCCGCGGCGGCGGCGCAAAAGGGCCCGGAGCAGACATGGCGAACCGATTCCGCGGAGTTGGCACGGCGGCGCGGCGATGGCTCGGGGGTGCGTGGGTGGCCGTGCTGGCGATCGGCTCGTGCACCGGCACCCCACTGGAAGTGCTTTGGCGCACCCTCCCGACCGCCGTTGAAGGCACAGCGTACGAGCAGCCGCTCGGCGACGTTGGGGGCCGCGGGCTGACTTGGACGCTGGCCGCGGGGTCACTCCCTGACGGCCTCCGGCTGGAACGCTCGACCGGCCGGCTCAGTGGAACCCCTCGGACCGCCGGCACTTTCGACTTCGTCGTCGCAGTAGGCCAGGGCGGTTTCGGCAGCCGGCGCGCTGAGCAGCCGTTCACGCTCACGGTACTGCCGCGGCTCGTTGTCACGCCGGCTTTCCCGGCCGGTCGGGTCGGCGAGGCGTACGACGCACCGCTCGACATTCGCGGCGGCGTTCCTCCGTACGCGGTCACGATTGCCGGGCTGCCTGGTGGTCTCGATTACGATCGAACCACCGGCCGGGTGTTCGGCACGCCGCAGTTCGACTACACCGGCCTGCCCTTGTTCATCACCGTGAGCGATCGGGGGACGCCGACCCAAACCGTCGAGGCTCGGGGCACGCTGGTCATCCGCCCCCGCGGCGTCGCGATCGCGACCGACGGCTTGCCCGCCGCGGCTTACAACGTCTTGTATGCCGCGAACGTTTCGGCAACCGACGGCCGTCGGCCGTACGTCTGGTCGGTGGTCGAGGGTGTATTGCCAGATGGCTTGCGGCTGGCGCGGGCCACGGGCACGATCGCCGGGGTGCCGACGGCCGCCGCGCAGACGCGCGAGTTCACCGTGCAGGTGGAGGATGCGGACACGCCGCCGTCGCGCGACACGCGGTCGTACAAGCTCGTCGTGCCGGTCGTGCTGGTGACGGCGTCCCTGCCCGACGGGACGGTCGGGCAGGCGTATCGGCAGACGCTCGCCGCGGTGGCGGGCCGGCCGCCGTACACGTGGCAAATCGTCAGCGGTGCGCCGCCCGCGGGGCTGGTACTGGACGCGGCGAGCGGGGTTCTCGCCGGCACACCGACGGTGGGGGCCGGCGGCGCGACGTTCACGGTTCGGGTCACCGATGCGGACAGCCCGGCGACGATCGCCGAGCGGACGTTCACGATCGCGATTCAGCCCTGAGTTGCGGAGCCTGCGGAGGTACACGTGAGGCAGCGGATGTGTGTACTCGGCCTGGCGGTCGCGGCGGCGGGCGTTCTCGGCGGTTCGTGCGCGGTGTTCGGCCCGGACGGCATCGTGATCGACACCCGCATCCCGCTGGATCGGCTGCGGGCGGAGATCCGGATCGAACCGGCCGAGACGGCCGGCCAGGTCCGCGCGACGGCCCTCTTCTCCGACACGCTGGGGCGCGCTGTGCGCCTGGGCGACGACCAGTCGGTGACGCTGAACGGCGAACCTCTGCGGGCGGTGGGGTTCGGACCGGCCTATGCGGCCGCGCTCCCCGGGGCGGCCGCGTACGACGTGACCGTCCGCGAGCCCACCCGCGGCGTCGAGACGACCCGTGTACCCGGCCCGGCGGCGTTCGAGATTACCGCGCCGGGGGTGGGCGGGGCGGTGTCGCTCCTCGGGTTCCAGCTTGAGTGGTCCGGCGCGGACGCCGGGCAACAGGTCGAGATCGAGATTGCCCAAACGTTCGGGGGCCAGCGCGCGGTAACGCGGTTCGGTTCGGAGACCGACACCGGCCGCCAGGTTCTGGAGGCGGCGGACTTGCGCAAGTTCGTGCAAGGGGCGGACTTGGAAATCACGGTGCGGAAGGTTCGCAGCAGCGCCGCGGTGGCGGGGTTCCGCTCGGCGGCGGTGACGGTCGAGGTCGTGGCGAAGCGGGTCGCGACGCCGCGACCTTAGCGGGCCGGGGGCTGAGCGGTTCGCGCGAGCGCGGGGCGGCGCTGCCGGGTGTCACGGAGCCCCCGAAGGTTCGCGCGGCGCGCGGGAGGGGGCCTGTGGGCGGGGGGCCGCTTTTTGTTCGACGCGGGAACCCGGGGCGTTTGACAGGCGTCTTAGGATCGGATAACGGTACGGTGAGCCGCAGCGGGCTTCCCGGCGACGGTGTTCACCGGGTCTTGCAGGAGGCACAGACAGCAGCGAGCAGAGCGACGACAATCCGATCGCCGGCCGCACGGACCCCCTCCCGCACCGACCGGCCCCCGCGATGCACGACGGCCCGCGTAATCGGCCTCATACATCGATATCCTTCCAGACGATGCCGTCGTGATGAGCTCAGGGCGGCGGCCGCGGCTTTCGGGCTGCGGCGGAAACCAAACCGAAGTGCCAATGCAACGGTGACTGTGCGGCGCGTCTGCGCCGCTTTCGGGTCCGAACGGCGAGCCCCGCGGGTGCGGGCCGCGCCGGCGCAGACCCGCAGGATGGTTGTGGTCGCGCACCCCGGCCGGGCAGCCCGGGCGCGTCAGCGGTCAGGAGAGTTGCCATGCCAGCCGGAAACGCGGTGTGGGGCATCGACGTCGGGCAGTGCGCGCTGAAGGCGCTGAAGCTGCGGGCGGTCGAGGGCGGCAAGGTCGAGGCGGTCGCGTTCGACGTGATCGAGCACCCGAAGATCCTCTCGCAGCCGGACGCCGACCGGGACGAGCTGATCGCGGCGGCGTTGGAGAAGTTCGCTTCCCGCAACGAATGGCAGGGGGACGCGTTCTTCGTGGGCGTGCCGGGGCAGCAGACCTTCGCCCGGTTCTGCAAGATGCCGCCGATCGACCTGAAGAAGGACGCCAAGAAGATCCCGGACCTGGTGCGGTACGAGGCCAGCCAGCAGATCCCGTTCGACATCGAGGACGTGGTCTGGGACTATCAGGTGTTCACGAGCGAGTCCTCGCCCGACATCGAAGTCGGCATCTTCGCGATCCGCAAGGACCTGATCCGCAAGCACCTCGGGTTCTTCGCGAAGGTCGGAATTGCGCCGCTGGGCGTGCAGACGACCCCGGCGGCACTCTACAACTTCGCCCACTTCGACGGGCAGCTCGCGGGGGAGGGCGGCGCGGCCGTCCTCATCGACGTCGGCGCTCAGAACACCGACCTCGTCATCGCCGAGCCCAACGCGGCCTGGACCCGGAGCATCCCCAGCGGCGGCAACACGTTCACCGAGGCCCTCGTGCGGGCCTTCAAGCTGTCCTTCGCCAAGGCCGAGAGCCTCAAGCGCACGGCCGCGACCAGTCAGTACGCCCGGCAGATCTTCCAGGCCATGCGCCCGATCTTCGCCGACCTGGTCGCCGAGATCCAGCGCTCGATCGGGTTCTACTCCTCGACGCACCGCGACGTCGAGCTGCGCAAGGTGCTGGCGCTGGGCAACGCCTTCCGGCTGCCGGGCCTCCAGAAGTACCTCGAGAACAACCTGACGATCGCGAAGGTCGCCAAGCTCGAGAAGTTCGAGCGGCTGGTGCCCAACGCGACCACGAACGCGCCGCAGTTCACGGAGAACTTGCTCAGCTTCGCGGCGGCGTACGGCCTGGCGATCCAGGGCCTGGGGCTCGGCAAGATCCGGGCGTCGCTGCTGCCGATCGAGCTGGCCCGGGTGGCGGTGTGGCGCAAGAAGCGGCCGTACTTCATCGCCAGCGCGACGGCGCTCGTGGCGGCGTCGGTCGTCCCCGTGGCGGCCAACTACCTGGACAAGCAGACGCTCGCGAGCAGCCGGGCGGCCGAGGCGCAGCGTTCGACGGCGGCGATCCTCAACGAGTGCAGCGAGGCGGTGAAGCGCTTCCAACAGGCGCAGACCAACACGTCGCAGTGGGAGACGGACATCCAGAACGTGCTGAACCTGCGGAAGGACAAGCTCACAGTGCCGCGCGTACTGGCGCTGGTGACCGAGGCCCTTCCGCCCGTTCAGCCTCCGGAACTGGCCCGCGTGGAGTCCGGAGAGAAGCTCATGGAGCTGATCAAGCAGGATCCCAAGAGGTACGATCGCACGCTGCGCGGCCAGTTCTACATCGACTCGTTCTCGTTGGAGTACGTGCCGAACGTCGACAGCACGCCGCTGGTGACAATGAGCGGCACGGAATCCGGCGCGGGCGGCCCGCTGGGCGGCGGTCCTCCGGGCGGATTCGGCGGCGGCCCGCCGGGCGGATGGGGCGGCGGCCCGCCGGGCGGATGGGGCGGACCACCCGGAGCCGGACCTCCGGGGATGGGGCGCGGCGGCCGCCCGGCCGCCCCCGAGGCGGCGCTGGAGGCCGGGTCGCCCGGCGCGGGCGGCTTCATCGTCCGCGTGACGGGGCGACTCCTCTACGGGCGGCGGCAGTCCGACGCCTCGCGCTGGCTGGAGAGCGAGTACTTCGTGAACCTGCGCGAGCTCAGCCGCAAACAGGGCTGGGGCTTCTACATCCCGGACGACGATCCGAAGGAGCCTGACAAGCGGGCGATCGTCAAGGTGTCGCTCGCGCCGTACTACGCGGACCTGCGGCCCGGTACCGGGTTCGCGCCGCCCGGCGGGGCGGGACCGGACGCCAACAAGCCCCGCGACCCGATCACCGATGAGGACGCGTCCAACGACTGGAGGGTCGAGTTGGCGTTCAAGGTCAAGCTGGGCGAGCCGCCGGCCAAGACCGACGCGGCGGCCGGGCACGCGGCCGGGGAGGGCGGGGCTCCGACGCCGGCGGGGCCGCGGCAACCGGGATGAGACGGCGCGGCCCGGACCCCGCGCGGGTCCGACTGACAGGAGATGAGCGATGCAGTTCCTGAAAGCCCACTGGGTGCCCCTGGCGTGCGGCGTGGTGAGCCTGGCCGCGGTCGTGGTCCTGATCCTCGGCCTGCTCAGCGATGACGTCGTGACGGAGATGAACAAGCGCGTCAGCGCGGCCGGCCAGATCCAGTCGCTGGCCTCCAGTCCCAAGAACGACGAGATCATCCTGGCGGAGCAGAGGCGCGGGGAGCGGTTCAAGGAGCAGTACGAGAACGTCGTGCGGCAGACGGCCGAGTTCAACCGCCGGGCGCCGCTGCTGGAGGGGGTGTTCCCCAAGCCGGCGCAGGAAGAACTTCGTTACCGCTTCAAGGAGGAGTACAAGGACCAGCTCTACGAGCTGCCGCGCGACCTGGCCGCGGGCGACCTGCCCACACCGCAGGATGTGCAGGATGTGGCCGAGGCGATGGCGGACGAGGCCCGCCGGAAGGCGGAGCAGGGTGAGCCGACGACGCCGGAGCCGGCCGCACCACCGACGGGCGGACCGGGGCTGGGTCCGCCGGGCGGCTGGGGCGGCGGGCCCCCGGGCGGCTGGGGTGGCGGTCCGCCGGGGGGTTGGGGCGGTGGGCCGCCGGGCGGGCGACCCCCTCCGGGCTTCGGCGGCGGACCACCGGGCGGATTCGGAGGAGGACCGCCGGGGGGAACGCCCGGCGGCGCGCCGGTGACGGAGGCCGCGCAGCAGCGCGCCGCGGTCAAGAAGGCCCGCGAAATTCAGGTGTACGCGTCGCTCGACCGGACGCGCCCCTCGTTCCACATCAGTCCGATTGTGGATACGCTCGACGCGCCCAGCCCGCGGGAGATGTGGTACGCGCAGGTGTCCCTGTGGATCCAGCAGGATTTCGTCCGGGCGGTGCGGATGCTCAACGATGCCTTCGCCCGCAGCCTGGGCGACAAGCCCGCGAATGTCACGACCTTGCCCGTGAAGCGGATCGTGGAGCTGCGCGTGCTGGGCTACGTCACCTCCACCGGCGCGCTGCTCGAGATCCCGGCGGCGGGTGTGCAGTCCAGCACGGGGGCGGGCGGCTCGGCGACGCCGGCGGCCGAGGCCGGACCGTCGCTGACCGGGCGCAAGAGCGACGAGCAGTTTGACGTGGTGCGGTTCACGGCGACCGTGGTGGTGGACCAGCGCTATCTGCCGCAGCTGATTGACGCGGTGACGCGCGTGAACTTCTACCAGTGCATCGACCTCGACTTTACGGCGCAGAACACGGACGAGCGGGCCGCGGGCTATTACTACGGCCCGGACCCGGTGGTCCGCGCCACGCTGACGTTCGAGGGCTACATGGCGCGCAAGATTTACAAGGAACTGATGCCGCCGGAGGTGCTCCAGGACCTCGGTGCGGCGCAGCCGCCGGCCGGGCAGTGAAGACGGCGGAGGTGCAACCATGTCCCAGAAAGGTTCGCTGAGCTTCATCGAGCTGCACGTGGAGAAGCTGGTGCTCGGGCTGGCGGGAGCGCTGCTGCTCGGGCTGGTGGTGTACTTCTTCGTCATCGGTCCGAACAAGGTCGAGTTCGGCGGCACGACCCTGGGGCCGGGCGCGCTCGACGAGGCGATCCTCCAGCGGGCGCAGGACCTCAAGCGCACGTTCGCCAGCAAGAAGGCCGAAGAGACGCCCGTGCCGAACTACTCGCAGCAGCTCAGCCAGAAGCTGAACGAGGGTGTGCTGGGCGTCGAGAACGCGCTGGTGCCGCGCGCGCTGCGGGTGACGGCGGCGTTCGGGCCGCCGCTGCCGGTCTTCGCGGAAGAGCAGCAGGGGCCGGACGACGTGGTCGTGGTGACGCCGCTGCCGCCGAGCCAGCCGGTCGTGCGGACCGGCATCAGCCTGGTGTACCGCCAGCCGGCGGTGCTCGGCGAGCGCCGCCAGCCGGGCCTCGGCGACGAGCCCGAGGGCCTCTCGTGGGTGACGGTCGCGGCGTACTTCCCGCGGAGTCAGCAGAGCAACGCGATGCTGAGCGCGGGGTACGCCGGCTACCTGTCAAAGGTGTTCGTCGTGGGCACGGACGTGCAGCGGCAGGAGTTGCGGGCCGACGGCACATACGGGGAGTGGGAAGACGTCTCGGCCAGCAAGGCCATGCCGACCGTCGACGTGCCGACGCCGGTGATCGACGACCGGACCGGCGCGGTGCTCAACCAGGCCGAGCTCGACCGCGCGTTCGAGCAGATCCGGGCGTACCAGGACACGCTGCTCCAGCCCGCGTTCTACGAGTGGAAGGGCGGCGATCCGTGGCAGGTTCCGCCGCTGCGCGGCCATGAGGACATCGAGGAAGAAGAGGTGGAGGCGGATCGGCCGACGCCGAAGGAGCCCGACCGGCCCAGACCGCCGCAGCCGCCCCGCCCGCCTCCGGGTGGCACGCCGCCGGGACAGCGGCCGGGCGGCGGCGGATTGCCGCCGGGCGGGGGCGGTTGGGCCGGAGGCCCGCCGGGCGGGTTCGGGCCCCCGGGCGCGCCGCCCGGCCAGCGCCCCGGTGGTCCGGGCGGTGACAACAAGGCCGCCGCGCGCCGTGAGATCGCCAAGGCGCTGTCGGATGCCTCGAAGGCGCTCGCGAAGAACCCCCAGGAATCGCTGCGCCTGGCGCAGAGCGTGCTCAGCAACCCGCACAAGACGAAGTCAGACGAGCGCCGCGCGAACGAAATCGTTAAAAAGGCTGAGAAGGCCATTCAGAAGCAGACCGAGGGGACGGGCCCGCGTCCGCGCGGCGGCACGACCACCGAGGGCACGCTGGTGGTTGACCCGGAGACGAGCGAGCCGGCGGTCTGGTTCCATGACGACGCGGTCACGCCCGGCAAGACGTACCGCTATCGGATGCGGGTCAAGCTGTGGAACCGCTACGTCGGCCGGATGCAGTCCCTCAAGGATCCGGCGCAAGCTCGGCAGGCGGTGCTGGTCGGGGACTGGTCGCTGCCCAGCGATCCCGTGACGGTCGCGCCGCGGACGCACTTCTTCGTGCGCGGCCCGCGCCCGCGCGGCACGGAGCCCACCGCCAGCGTGGACGTCTTCACCTGGCACGAGGGCGCGTGGCTCAAGGAGAGCTTCGACGTCCAGGTCGGCGACGTGATCGGCGGGCGGCGCGAAACCCGGATCGCCGAGCGCGACGAAGACAACAAGCCGAAGAAGGCGACCGTCGATTTCAACACGGACGCCGTCGTGCTCGACATCCGCCTGGACGAGCCCACGCTCCAGCGGCGCCTGGCCGGCAAGTCCGGCGAGTTCGCGTACACCCCGCGGCCGTCGCTCGTGCTGGTCTACCTGGATCCGGCGGACGGACAGGTGAAGGAGCGTCTGGCCGTGGCCGACCTCAACGACCGGCTCTACAAGAAGCTGAACGACGAGTACAAGGAAGTCATCGAGTAGCGCGATCCGGGCCGGGGCGGGCCGACGGGTCCGCCCCGGGCTTCAGGCCGGCCGCTCATGCGTGCCGTCGCAGAACGGCATCGTGGCGCTGCGGTGGCACTGGCAGATCCACAATTCGCCCGGCTGTGTGATCTCGACCTTGGCCGAGTGACAGCCCGTCTCCAGGCGTTTGTGCGCGCCGTCGCAGTACGGGAGCTTCTCCGACCAGCCGCAGGTGCAGTAGGCTTTGCGGCCGGGGGTTTCGTTGACGCAGATGGGGCCGGTGCCGTGCTTCGGGGGCGTCATGGTGCTCCTCGTGACGCGGGGGTCTTGGACCGCCGACGGGGGATTATACCGGCCCGGCCCGGTCGCAGGGCGCCGGTTGCGCAGCGCGGCCGGAGGGGCCGACGCCCCAGACGCCCCCAGCGACGACGGTCGTGGAGCGGCGCGGGACGAGTGGGGGTTGCCGGTACCCAGGGGCAAGCCGGACTATAAGCGGTGGTCCCCGCCGGGCGGGGTGCGGACCGCCGGAGCGCGCCATGACGAACGCCGATGTGGCCCGCGTGTTCGAGGAAATCGCCGACCTGCTCGAGATCAAGGGCGAGGAGGCGTTCCGCGTCAACGCGTACCGCCGCGTGGCGCGCACGCTGGCGGACCTGACCGAGGACCTGCACGCCGTCGCGGCCCGCGGCAGTCTGGCGGATCTGCCGGGTGTGGGCAAGGCGTCGGCACAGAAGATCGCCGAACTGCTCGAAACCGGCACGCTCGCGCTGCGGCGGGAGCTCGCGGCCGAGGTGCCGGAAACGCTGCTCGAGCTGTTGCGGATCCCCTCGGTCGGACCGAGGAAAGCCGCGCTGCTCTGGAAGGAGCTGGGGGTGCGCAGCGTCGCGGAGCTGGAAGCGGCGCTGGCGGCCGGGCGGCTCGCCGGGTTGAAGGGGTTCGGCGCCAAGAGCATCGAGCAGATCGCGCGCGGGATCGCATTCCGGGCGCAGAGCGCGGGCCGCACACGGCTGGGTGACGCCTGGGCGCTGGCGGAAGAGCTGCGGGCGGCGCTGGCGGCGCTGCCGGGGGTGGAGCGCGTCGAGTGCGCCGGGTCGCTGCGGCGGGCGCGGGAGACGGTCGGCGACCTGGATCTGCTGTGCGTGGCGCGCGACGGGCCGCGCATCGTCGAGGCCTTCACGCACCTGCCGCCCGTGCGCGAGGTGCTCGCCGCGGGCGCGACGAAGGGCTCGGTGCGCGTGGCCGTCGGGGCGGGCAGCATCCAGGTGGACCTGCGGGTGATCCCGGCCGACTCGTTCGGCGCGGCGTGGCAGTATTTCACGGGCAGCAAGGAGCACAACGTCCGGCTGCGCGAGCTGGCGGTGCGACGCGGCTGGAGCCTGAGCGAGTACGGGCTGACCGAAGGGGAACGCACGCTGGCGGCGCGGACCGAGGAGGAGATCTACGCCGCGCTCGGACTGCCCTGGATCCCGCCGGAGCTGCGCGAGGACCGCGGCGAGTTCGAGCCCGGGGCGGTCCCGGCCGACCTGCTGACGGAGCGCGCCGTGCGCGGCGACCTGCACATGCACACCAGCGCGAGCGACGGCCGCCACTCGGTCGAGGAGCTCGCGGCCGCGGCCCGCGCCCGCGGTTACGCGTACATCTGCGTGACCGACCATTCACAGAGCAGCGCGATCGCGGGCGGGTTGAAGGTGGCCGCGCTGCGAGCTCATGCCGAGCGGGTGCGCGCCGCGGCGGCGCGGATCTGCGACCTCACCGTCTGGATCGGCACCGAGGTGGACATTCTCGCAGACGGGCGGCTGGACTATCCTGACGAGGTGTTGGCGGAGCTGGATTTCGTGATCGCGTCGATCCACTCCGGGCTGGGCCACGACAGCGCGGCGAATACGCGGCGCACGCTGGCGGCGATCGAGAACCCGTACGTGAACTGCATCGGCCACCCGACGGGGCGGCTGATCAACGAACGCGAGGCGATGCCGCTCGATGTCGACGCGGTCGCGCAGGCCGCGGCTCGGACCGGCACGGCGCTGGAGATCAACGCCAATTACTACCGGCTGGACCTGAAGGACCAGCACGCGCGGCGGGCGCGTGACCTGGGTGCGACGTTGTGCATCAACACGGACACGCACAGCGTGGACCAGTTCGACCAGATGCGGTTCGGCGTGCTCACGGCGCGGCGGGCGGGCCTGCGCGCGGGCGACGTGCTGAACACGCGCACGGCTGAAGAGGTGCGGGCGTTCGTGGAGCGGAAGCGCCGCGGCGCGCGGCGCTAGCGTTGTTCAGCGTCGGAACTTGCGCGGTGTGCGGAAGCGGCTGCCCAGCGTGCGGCGCACCGGCCGGTAGCCGAGCGCGTCGAGCACCGCGTCGCGCCGGCGGGCCTCCCGATAGCGCGTCGGCGCCAGCCCCGCGGGTGCCGGGGCGGTGGCCGTCGCGGCGGCCCGGTCGGCCTCGGTCGGGGCCCGCTTCACCAGCCACTGCGGATCGAACTTCGGCAGCTCCTTGTTGATCCGTTTTTCGATCTCCGTCAGCAGCTTGCCCTCCTCGGGCGTCACGAACGTCACCGCGTAGCCGGTCTTGCCCATCCGGGCGGTCCGGCCGATGCGGTGCACGTACGCGGCCGGGTCCTCGGGCGCGTCGTAGTTGATGATGTGGGAGATGTCCATGACGTCGAGGCCGCGCGAGGCGAGGTCGGTCGCGACCAGCACCTGGATGGACTGCGAGCGGAAACTCTTCATCACGCGGTCGCGCCGCTCCTGCACCAGATCGCCGTGGATCTCCTTGCAGTTCACGCCCTCCTTCCTGAGGTTCTGCGCGACGCGGCGGGCCTTGTGCTTGGTGTTCGTGAAGACGATCGCCAGGGTGGGGGCCTCGTGCTTGAGCAGTCCGACCAGCGTGCGGAACTTGTCCTCCGGGTGCACCGTCACGAAGCCGTGATCGATGCTCTCGACGGTCAGCATGTCGTGCGACACGTTGACCTCGACCGGCTCGTGCATGAACGAGCGGGCCAGCTTCTGGATCTCGTCATCCAGCGTGGCCGACACGAAGATCGTCTGGTGCGGGGCCTCGATCGCCCGCAGGATCTTGCGGATGTCGTCCCGGAAGCCGATGTCCAGCATCCGGTCGACCTCATCCAGCACCGCCATCCGCAGCTGGCTGATGTCGAGCTGCTTGCGGTGCATCAGGTCGAGCACGCGCCCCGGCGTGCCGATCGCGATCTCCGGCCGGCCTTTCAGCGCCGCCAACTGATCGCGCATGTTCCGGCCGCCGAGAATCACCACGGTCTTGAGCGGCTTGGTGGCCGTCAGCTTCCGCACGTGCTCGTGAACCTGGTCGGCCAGTTCCCGCGTCGGCACCAGCACGAGTGCCTGCAGCCCCTCGCCGGGCGTAATCCGCTGGATGATCGGCAACGCGAAGGCGGCCGTCTTGCCGGTGCCCGTGCGAGCCTGGCCGAGGCAATCCTTGCCCTCGAGCGCCAGCGGAATGAGCTCACGCTGGATGTCCGTGGGCTGCGCGAACTGGACGCGCTCGAGCACGGCGATCAGATCGTCGTCGAGCCTGAGCTTGCGCCAGGCCTCGGCGTCGAACGGAGCGGCCGGCTCGGCAGGCTCCGCGGCGCGGGTCTCCGCGACCGCGGTGGCCGGTGTGTCCGGGCTGCCCGGGTGTTGAGCCTCGCGGGGCCGTTCGCTCCGTCCCCCGCGTCCTCGTCGCCGCCCGCGGCGGGCCGGGCGGTCCTCGCGGTCACTGGTGTGCGTCATGTGTGGCAGTGTTCCCAAGCCTTTCCGACTGTCGCAGTGCGGCCGGGTCGCCCCGTCACCGGCACGCACCGCGTGTTTGCAGCCCCCAAGTGTTTCGCGTCCGGTGCCCCGCGTTTTCTCGCCTGGGGGCGACGTCCGATAACGCGACGACCTACTCCACGCTTGCTTCGTTGCGCATAATGTAGCTAACTTTTGCGGCGGCACAAGCTTCGGCCTCCCGGGCGCGCGGCTGCCGGGACGGGCATGCGGTCCCGGGCGCGCGGTGGTCGGCCGATAGAAACATCTGCTGGGCCGATAGTTGTGGCGACGGGCGGCCCGCATCCGCGGGCGATCTGGCGTGTAGAAGAGGGGACGGCGGGCCGACGGCCCGTCGCTCGGCGGGTGGGGGTGCCCCGTCGAACAGGACCGGGCGCAGGCGACCGGCGGCGGGTGTCGGCGGTGGCTTCGCAGAGGCAGCAGGACAGGCGATGCCGACGTTTGCCTACAAGGCGCGGAACACATCCGGCGAGCAGATTCGGGGGACGCTGATCGCGGAGTCGTCGCACGCGGCGGCGCGGCTGCTGGACGAGCGGTCGCTGCTGCCGATCGAGCTGGAGGAGGTGCGGTCGCAGCAGCGCTCGCTGCTGACGGGGCGGACGCGGCGCGTGAGCCTGTCGAAGGTCGGGCAGATGTACGAGCAGCTCGCCGACCTGCTGCGGGCGGGCGTGCCGATCTTGCGGGCGCTGGAGGTGCTGGCGCAGCAGGCGTCGACGCCGGCCCTGGGGCGCGTGCTGCGGGAGGTGCGGGACAGCGTGGCGGGGGGCGAGGCGCTGGCCGACGCGATGCTCAAGCACCCGCACGCGTTTCCGGAGCTGCACGCGTCGATGGTGCGCGCGGGCGAGAAGGGCGGGTTCCTCGAGGACGTGCTTTCACGGTTGTCGGAGTTCGTGTCGCGACAGGACGCGCTGCGGAACAAGTTCATCGGCGCGCTGGTCTACCCGTGCGTGCTGCTGGTCGGAGCGACGGGGGCGGTGGCGTTCATCATGGCGTACGTAGTGCCGAAGATCCGGCAGGTGCTGGAGAACCAGCCGCTGCCGCTGCCGACGGTGATCGTGTTCGGCGCGAGCGACGGCCTGCGGTTGTACTGGCACTGGCTGCTGGGGGGCCTCGTGCTGCTGGTCGGTGCGCTCATGGCGTACTTTCGCAGCGAATCCGGGCAGGCGTTGTGGGCGAAGCTGCAACTCCGCACGCCGGGGCTGGGTCGGATCTACACGATGATCTCGATCTGCCGGTTCTGCCGCATTCTGGGCACGCTGCTGACCAACGGCATTCCGATCCTGCAAGCGCTGAAGGTGGCGAAGGATTCGACCGGCAACCAGATCCTGGCCGACGCCGTGGACGAGGCGGCCGAGAGCGTGCGGGGCGGGCAGTCGCTGGCCCGGCCGCTGGCGGCGAGCAAGGTGTTCCCGCCGGCGATCATCGACATGATCGCGGTGGCGGAGGAGAGCAACAGCCTGGACAAGGTGCTGATCGAGGTCGCGAACACGCAGGAGGAGCGGACCGCGCGGCAGATTGACCTTACAATGCGGATGGTCGAGCCGCTGTTGCTGATGTTCATGGGCGTGGCGATCGCCCTGATCGCGGTCGCGTTGCTCGTGCCGATTCTGCGGATGTCGACCGGTGGATTGCGGTAGCGGGCGCGCGACACGCGTGTGTCGGGACCCTCAGAGCGTACTGGAGACTGCGATGAACCGACGTGCACACAAGCGAGTCAACCGGAAGCGGGCGTTCACGCTGCTCGAAGTGCTGATGGTGGTCGTCATCATCGGCCTGCTGGCGGCGTTCGTCGTCCCGAACTTCTTCGGCGCGGGTGAGAAGGCCAAGAAGGACCTCACGCAGGCGCTGGTGGACTCGGGCCTGAACGGCGCGCTGGACCTCTACCGCGCGCACATGGGCAGCTACCCGCGCAGCGACGAGGGCGGACTGCAACTGCTGCTCGAGAAGCCCAACGACGAGGAGAAGGCCAAGCGGTGGGCCGGCCCCTACATCAAGCGCGCCCAGGACATCAAGGACGCCTGGCAGAGGGAACTGATCTACAAGTGTCCGGGCGACGTGAACTCGGAAAGCTACGACCTCTCGAGCGCCGGCCCCGACGGCCAGGAAGGGACCGACGACGACATCCGGAACTGGCAGCGGACCTGACGGTCCGGCCCGGCGGCACGCGACGCAGCGCGCCGCCGGCCCGGCGACGCGGCCGAGGAACGACGTGCGCGCGGCCTTCACACTGATCGAGCTCGTGCTGGTCATCGTCATCGTCGGCGTGATCGCCGTGATGGCGTGGCCGAACGTGGACCGCTTCGCCGACGCGGAGCAGTTGCGGGAGTCGGCCCAGCGGCTCAAGTCGCTGGTGGCGATGTGCCGGGCCGAGGCGATGAACCAGAGTCGCCGCTATCGTCTCGAGTTCGCGTCCGACGGCAGGCTGCGGACGCTGGCCCAGCGGGACCCGCTCACCGCCCCGCACGAATACGTGCCGCCGCCGGTCGACTGGGCGCAGCGCGAGATTTTGCAACGCGGCGTCCGGATCGAGGCCGTGCAGCTCCTGCCCGAGGGGCCGCCGCCGATCCGCATCATCGACGAGAAGCTCGTCTTTCCCGAGACCGAGATCCACCTGACGCCGGTGGGCGAGTTCGATCCACCCGCGCGCCTCGATTTCGAGCCGGACGGCTCGTGCCCCTCGATGCGTTGGGTCCTCCGCGACGCGGCCGGCCGCGCCGTGCTCGTCACGCTCGACGGCCGCACGAGCCGTGTCGGGATCGAGTTCTGGGCCGGGGCGGCAGATGAGTCGGACGCCAAGCGGCCCGCGCCCCCGGCGGCCGAGACCGTGCGTCAGCTCCAGGAGTCCCGCCGATGAAGCCGGCCGCGTTGTTGCTCGAGGTGGTGATCGCCCTGGCCGTCATGACGGCCGCGCTGGGCCTGTTGGGGGCGCAGCTCGCGGGCGGGCTCGACATGACCGGGGCGGTCGAAGACCAACTGAACGCCGCGCTGCTGGGCGATCGGGCGCTGACGCTCGTGCAGCTCGACCGCACGATCCAGGAACGCATCAGGGAGGCGGGTGACGTCGAGGCCACGCTCGAGGACAAGTTCGGCAGCGAGTACCCGGGGTACTTCTGGCGCGTCCATGTGCGGCCGGTGGACCGCCAGACCCAGGACCTGTCCGTCGTCACGGTCGAGGTGCTGCGCCAGCCCGATGCGCGGCGGGCGGATTCGCCGGACGGCGCGCAGGTGATCCGCCGGCTGGCCTTTCTGAAGGCGCCGCTGGCCCGATTGGACCTGGTGGAGGATGGGGGCCTGGACGAAGGCATGGTCGAGCAACTGCGCCAGATGGTGCAGATCCCGGACTTCGACCCGCGCGCAGTGGACTTGCAGCAGCTCGCGGCGCTGGATCCCGAGACGCTGATGCAACTTCTGCCGCAGCTCACCGCGCTGCTGGGCATGGCCGGGCAACTGAGCGGCGGCGACCTCAGCGGTCTACAGGCGCAGTTGGGGCAGTTGCCGCCGGATGCGCAACAGCAGCTCGGCCAGCTCCTGGACGGCGCCGGAGATCCGGGCGGTTCCCGATCGCCGGGAGCTCCTGGGCCGCGGGGCGGTCGTGGGCCGCAGGCGGGTCCGGACGGAGCGCCGCCGATGGATGGCGCCGCTCCGCCGCGCGGGATGCGTGGCAACCGGGGCAACCGCGGGAACCGGGGCGGCGGCGACGCGCAGGCGGGTGGCGATCTGCCCGACGGCGGCTTCCCGGGCGGTGGACCGGACGGCGGTCCGCCGGGGCCGCGCGCCGGCGGTGGGCGGCGGGGCGGCGGCGCCGCCGGCGGGCAGGGCTTGCCGCCGGGACGGGGCTCCGGCCCGGGTGGCCGCTACACCATCGAGGACCTGATGCGGATGCGTGACGAGGCCCGCCGGCAGGGGGGCGGCTGATGCGGCGCAGTCGGCATGCGCTGACGCTGTTCGAAGTGCTGATCGCGATCTCGCTGATCGCGATGCTGCTGGGGGCCCTGCTGACGTTTTTCTGGCAGACGCTCCAGGCGCGCGAGACGGTGGCCTTGTACGGCGACCGGACGCAGATCGCGCAGCAGGTGCTGGAGCGAATGGCGGCGGAGCTCCGTGCCGCGGTGGCGCTGGACCGGTCGGGCTTCCCGGTGCAGCAGTTCGCCGGGACGCGGCGCAAGGTCACGTTCCTGGCATCGCCGCTGCCGCCGGACGCCGGTGATACGCAGTACGGCACGGTCGGGGGCGGTCCGTTGCCGCTGGGCGACCTGCGCGAGATCACGTACGAGTTGTGGATCGATCCGGAGCAGACCACGGAGAGCGGCGATCCGGTGATCGGCGGCATCCTGCGGACCGAGCGCCGGCCGATCGAGCCCGCCGTGAGCGGGGAGGACGTGTCCGAGGACACGGCGCTCGAGTACCTGCGGCGCGACCTGTGGTCGCACGAGCTGGGCTACCTTGAGTTCCGCTACTTCGACGGCGTCGAGTGGAGCACGACCTGGGAGGTCAAGTCGGGTAACGCCGTGCCGCACCTGGTGCAGGTAACGGTCGGATTTGACTCGCTCACGAAGTTCGAGCTCGAGGACCAGGATCTGGACGAGGAGCGCGCGATGTCCGAGCTGGATCGGATCGGGCCGCCGGTCAAGACCGGTTTCGGGCGGTACAGCACCATCGTGCGCTTGCCGGCGGCGGATGTGATGTTCGCGGCGCGGCTGAACAAGCTGGGTGACCAGGCCGAGGAGCTCTACTCGTTCGTCAACCCGCAGGCCGCGGGTGAAGGCGGTGGGCCGCCGCCCACGGGTCTGCCGGGGTGGGGGCCGGGCGGACCCGGCGGCGCCGGTGGCCGCGATGGAGCGGGCGGCCGGGGACCCGGGGGCGCGGGCGGTGCAATGCGCGGCGGCGGGCGCGACTTGCCCGAGAAGCCGTCGGAGCCCGAGGAATGACGCGGCGGCGCGGTCTCATCCTGCCCGTGGTGCTCGTGCTGACGGGTCTGCTGGCACTGATCCTCGCCAGCTTCCTGTTTCACGTGCGGGCCGAGGTGGCCGGCGCCCAGGCGCAGCGCGACGCGCAGCAGGCGCGCCTGGCGGCCGAGTCGGCGCTGGAGGAGGTGACGTACATCCTGCGGCAGGCGAAGGGCGATTCGTCGCAGTGGTTCGACGTGCCCGACCGGTTCCGACACGCGCTGGTCTGGTCGGAGGCGTTCGACCGCGACGGCGACCCGGTGAAGAAGATGGGCTCGCGCAAGGAGGTGCTGGAGGCCGGCCGCGCGCCGGAGACGTGGCGCTACAGTGTCGTCGCGCAGAACCTGGACGGCCTGCCCGACACGCTGCGGTACGGCGTGACGCCCGAAGCGAGCAAGCTGAATCTCAACACGGCGGACGAAGCGGAGCTCGAGAGGCTGCTGCTGAAGCTGCTGATGGACCTGGGAGTCGAGAACGCACCGGAACTGCTGGCCACGCTGCTGGATTGGCTCGACGAGGACAGCGAAACGCGGCCGGGCGGGGCCGAGGACGACTACTACGCGACGCTCGATTCGCCCTACCACGCCAAGAACGGACCGCTGACGACGCTGGAGGAACTGCTGTTCGTGAAGGGCTGGAATGCCGCGCTGCTGTACGGCGAGGACACGAACCGCAACGGGATTCTCGATCCGAACGAGAACGACGGCCGCACGTCGCCGCCGGTGTACGACAACGGCGACGGCATTCTCCAGCGCGGCATTGCCCCGTACGTGACCGTCTGGACGACCGAGCCGGGCACCGACGGCCAGAGCAAGACCGCGCGGGTGGACCTCAACACCGCCCCGGCGGTCGTGCTGGCGGCGCTGGAGGGCATGACGGCCGAAGCGGCCGACACGATCGTGGCTTTGCGCAAGACGCTCGAGCCGCAGGCCCTGCTGAACCCGGAGTGGCCGGTGACGTCCGGCGCGCTGGATCCGGCCACCCACCAGGCGATCCGGGAGAAGGTGACCGTCCAGCCGACGGTGTTCCACGTCGAGGTCGTCGCGTACGGCGACCACACGAAGCTGGTCCGGCGCTACGAGTGGATCGTCGCCCTCCGCGGCGGGCTGCCGCAGGTGCTCTATCATCGGGACCTGACCCGGCTCGGCCTCGCCTGGCCGGTCGATAACGACGAATTGCTGCTCCGCGGTCGCTGACGGCGGCCGATGAGGTGTTTGTGCTGAAGCTGGCGCGCAAGGTGCTGTGCCTGGACTGGGACAAGCGGTCCCTGCGGCTGGTCGTGGCCCGGGTCGGCGGCGGGCGTATGAAGCTGGAGGATGCGCACGCACACCGCCTGCCGCACACGGTGGATGCCGACGATCCGGCCGCGCTCGGCGAGTTCATCCGCCAGCAGCTTCGACGCCACCACCTGCGCCCACGGCACGTGGTGATCGACGTGCCGCGCGAGCGCGCGGTCATCAACCGGCTCACGCTGCCCCCGACCCCCGACGCCGAGGTGGCGGCCGCGGTCCGCTTCCAGGCCATGAAGGAGCTCCCGTTCCCGGTTGACGCGGCCGCGGTGGACTACGTGATCGTGGGGCGCGAGGCGCGCGGCCTGGCGGTGGAGGTGCTGCTGGCCGCGGTGACGCTCGAGACACTGGAGCGGATCAAGGCGACGTGCGCGGCGGCGGGGCTCATGCCGGAGCGGATCGGGCTGCGGCCGTACGCCAACGTGGTGAGCGTCGAGCAGGTACTGGGGGCGACGGACGAGCACGTGCTGTTCGTGGACGTGGGTCCGGGCGCGACGGAGATCGACGTGATCCGCGGGCGGCAGCTCGCCTTCGCCCGCTCGGCGAACGTGAACGTGCCGGTGCCCAAGCCGCTGGAGACGGACGGGCGCGAGGGCTCGCGGATCATTTCGATCAGCGAGATCGCGGAGTTGATGGCGGGCGACGCGGGGGCGGAGGCGGCGGTCGACGAGCTGCTGGTGGAGGTGACGCGCACGCTCCAGGCGTTCCGCGCGACGGACGCGGAAGCGGTGGTGGGGCGCGTGGTCGTGGCGGGCGGCACGGGTATCGAGACCGCGCTGGCTGAGCGGCTCGAGCAGCGGCTCGGCTACCCGGCGGTCATCTACGACCCGACCGGGCCGCTGGGCGTGGCCCCGAGCGACGGGCCGAAACTGCGGTCGTTCTCGGCGGTGCTCGGACTGGCGTGGGGGCTCAGCCGCGAAGGGTTGCTGGCGCTCGACTTCCTGAACCCGAAGCGCCCGGTGTCGGGGCGGGCGGTGCTTCAGCGGCGGCTCCGGCTGGCGGGACTCGCCGCGGCGGCCGTGGCGGTGCTGGGCGCGGGCCTCTGGTTCCGCGAGTACGACGCGCTCCGGCGGCAGCATCAGCAGATGTTGACGGCCAACAACAAGTTGTGGGACGGCGTGCTCGCCAAGGCCAAGATCCGCAACCGCGTCGACGAGGTGCAGGAGTGGACCGCGCAGGCGCTCTGGCCGGACGAGCTGCTGCATCTTACGCAGCTGGCGGTGGAGCCGGGGCAGAAGATGGTGGTGCAGGAGATCCAGCTCGACGCGGTGGCGAAGACGCCGCTCGTGCAACTGCGGAACGTGTCGGTGGCCGACTGGCGGATTCCGACGCAGTACGTCGAGAGACTGAAGGACTTCGAGTGGAACGGAACGCGGCCGTACGACGCGAAGCAGGGGACCTGGAACGGAAATCCGGACGGGCAGCGGTTCAAGGGCACGGTGGACATTCAGGTCACGCTGCGGCGGCTCAAGGAGTTTCGGGACGCGCAGGCGCAGCGCGAGAAGGAACGGCGGGAGCGACTTCAGGAGCCGCGGTAAGGGACCGGCCGGAGGAGCGGCGGGCATGACGCGACGGGAACGAACGCTGGCGCTGTGCGTGGCGGGGGCGCTGGGCGCGTTCGGCCTCTACAAGGCCGGCCGGCTGGTCCTGTGGGCGCCGCTCGAGGCGCAGCGGGCCGGCCTGGATCGGGAGCAAGCCCGCGCGGTACGGCTCCAGAACCGGCTCCGGGAGTTCGAGCGGGCCGAGGATGACTGGCAGGCCCTCACGCGGCGGACGCTGAGCACCGACCCGACCGACGCCCAGCGGCGGTTCCGCGAGGACATCCAGGAACTGCTCGAGGTGCACGGGCTGCGCAACCCGAAGGTCACGCCCGGCAACTTCGCCAAGCGCAAGAACGAGTTCGTCGACGTTCCCCTGACGATCACCGCTTCGGGCACGCTCCAGGAGATCGTCGGCTTCCTGACCGACTTCTATCGCCGCGACTACCTCGCGCGCCTCGACAAGGTCACGCTCGCGGCCGACCAGAGCGTTGTCGGCAACATCAACAATCCGCGCCGGCGTCCGGGCGGCACGCGCCGCGGCCGCACCGGCGGAGCGGATGCCGCCGCCGCGGCCCCCGCGGCCGAGTCCCTGCCGCCCGAGCCGCTCTACGGTCCCGAGGGCCCGCTGCTGCGCGTGAACATCACCGCGGTGACGCTCGTGCTGCCCGTGATCAAGGGCGTGCCGCACCCGGTGATGGAGAAGATCGGCCCGACGGCCGACGCGGGGCAGCTGAGCTATGAATTGGCGGCCTACAACCAGATCGTCGACCACAACCTGTTCAAGCCCTGGGAGGCGCCGCGGCCGGTCGTTACGCCGCCCCCTGCGCCCCCGGACGTGGCGGTCGGACCTCAGCCCACGCCCCCGCCGCCGCCACCCCCGCCCGCGAACCCGCGCCCGAACGCGGACAAGTACAAGCTCGTCGCAACAACGTCGCTGCGCGGGCAGCGGATGGCGTGCGTCCTGGATGAGACCGTGCTCGAGCGCGTCGAGGTCAAGCGCTTCCGCCTCGACGAGCCGGTCGACGACGGGACCCTCGTGCTGGTTCACCCCAGCGGCATCGTCGTGCGGGCCGTCGAGGGCGGCCACCCGACGGATTTCTTCTACCGCCTCGGCACGACGTTCGCCGAGCGCCAGCACCTCGATCCGGTCGAGCACGCCGACGTGTACGAGGCGCTCGAGGCCGAACTGCCCTCCACGTCCGCGGCCGCCGTCGTACCGCCGGCCGGAACGCACTGAGAACGGGCCCGGGGCGCGGGCCGTAGCCCGGCGTCGAGCCGCACCGGGCGCGGTGTGCCCGCGCTCGAGTCCAGACCTGCGCCCCTCGCCAGCTGGTCGGCCGAATCGGCCGATAATCCTGGAGGAACCGGGTTTCGACGAGCGGCCGCGGACCGAACGGCTCCGCGTCGCAGGCAACCGCCCGCACCCGGTTCTAAGTGTTGCCGGGCAAGGATGTTGGAACCTCCAGGACTTTGCGGTTTGCCCCTGGAAGCTCTGCCACCCCGGCGACGGTTGCGGGTATAAATAGCGGACGTGTAGCGGGCCCACCGGCCCTGCGGCGACCGTGTCGCCCAAGGTGGCCGACGCGCTGCGAGGCGCGGCGGTTGTGAATGCGGGCCTGTCGGCGGCGTCTCAGTGAGCCGTCGACGCCAGTGAGTGCCGCCCCGGCGCGGGGCGTTTCCGTTTCTGCAAGAGGTGCAGGCATGACGCTGCGGATGTCCGAGCTCGGACGGAACAGCGCGACGCTCTTGACTCTCCTGATGATTCTCGCCGGCGCGACGGTGTGCCTGGCGGACCCGCCCGCGGAGCCGGCCGGCGCACCGGCGGCGAGCCAGCCCGCGGCGACGCGGCCGGCGTCGTCGCCGGCCTCGCAGGAGGGGATGAAGAGGCTTCAGGAGATTCGCGAGAAGATGCAGCGCGAGCGGGAGGCAAACGCCGCGGGCCAGTCGCAGGCCGCACCGAACGGCGCGCCGCCGGCGGACGCGGATCACCCGGCTCCGCAGAGTTCGCCTCCCCGTCCGGCGCCCACACCGGCCAACGATCCGGCGGCACGGGCCGCGCTCCGGCAGCGCGCGGCGCAGCAGCGGGCGGGCGCGGACGTCGCCCCCGACTTCGTCGGTCCGCCGGCGCATCTGGCCGGTCCCGCGCCGGCGCCGGGTACCCCGATCGACGTGACGCCCGCGCCGAGCGCGCCCGCCGCGGTGGCCCCGCTGGAAGGCGCCGCGCCGGTGACGCCGCCCGCGAGCGGCGAAGTGCCGCATGCCGCGACGGTTGAGACGGCGCCGCCGGCGCGCGTCGAGCCTCCGCCGCCCGACGACGGCCGCACCGAGTGGTTCAACTTCAAGGACACGCCGTGGGAGGAGGTGATCCAGCAGTTCGTGGATCGGATCGGCAAGCCGCTGATGAACGCGGACACGCTGATCATCGGGGGGACGCTGACGTACCAGACGACCCGCCGGTTCACGCTCGAGGAGGCGATCGACGAGCTGAACTTCATCCTGTGCGAGCAGGGATACTACTTCGTCGAGCAGGAGCACCACATCCGCGTGGTGCCGACTTCCGAGATGCGGCAGTGGGTGCCGGTCGACCGGACGTTCCCGTCGTTGCAGGCGTTCCTGGAGGCCGAGCCGCGCGACATGGAGTTCGTGACGGTCTACTACCAGGTCCGCGACCTGCCGGCGCAGCAGTACGTGGACCTGTTCCTCGATGCGCTGTCGGAGGGCACGCTGATGCAGGCCCTCAAGGACAGCAACCAGATCAAGATCACGGCGCTGGCCCGCGACGTGCGGAAGTTCGTGACGCTCAAGGACATGATCAACATCGAGCCGTCCGACCCGCGCAAGCTGAAGATTTTCCCGATCAAGACCAGCGCGACGGACATCGAGGCCCGCGTGCGGGCGTTTCTCGACCTGAGCAACCCCGCGGCCCCGCAGATGCGGATGGTGCGCGACCCGCGGACCGGCCAGATGATTCCGCAGCCCGTGCCGGCGGCGGCCGGCGGTGCGCAGGCCGAGGTGCAGATGGTCGCCGACGAGCGGACGAACGCGATCATCGTCAAGGCGACCGAGGACAAGCTCAAGGAGATCGAGAAGCTGGTTGCGACGCTCGACGAGCGGCCGCCGCTGGGCGAGTTCAAGACGACCGTCGTTCCGGTCAAGTACGGTGACGCGGTCGAGTTCGCGAACCTGCTGAACCAGATTCTCCAGCAGGAGCAGGGGCAGGCCCGCGCCATGATGCCGAACTGGCAGATGCAGCGCCAGGCGCAGCTCGCGCAGATGGCGGCAATGCGCAACATGCGGAACCGCCCCGGCCAGCCGCCGCAGCCGATGCCGCAGCCCATGCCGAACCCCGGCGTGATGCAGGCCGGGACCGTGCAGCCCGAGGACCTGATGGGGGAGGGGCTGTTCGAGCGCGCCCGGAAGACCGTGCGGATGGTCGCCGAGCCGCGCACCAACTCGCTGATCGTTTACGCGAACGAGGACGGCCTCAAGCGCGTCAAGGAAATCCTCGAAATCATCGACCAGCCGATCCCCGACCAGCTCAAGACGATCGTGCTCGTCAACGCCAAGGTCGGCGACATCGCCGCGCTCGTCAACGATCTCGTGCTGGCCACGTCGCAGGCCACGGCGACCGGCGGCCGCGTCCCGACCATCGTGCCCGACGAGAACAACAACGCGTTCCACGTGATCGCGGAGCGGGCGGACCTCGCGCGGATCGAGGCCATCATCGAACGGTTCGACGTGCCGGGGCCGGAGCGCACCCGGCACGTCGTGGAGCTCAGGAATCTGCGACCCAGCCAGGTCGCGCAGTTGGTTCAGCCGTTGCTGCAGGCCAAGGGCGGCGGCGGCCCGGCCGCACCGACGCCGCAGCGCTTCGGCGGCCGCCGCGGGAACCTGGGCGGCGGCTTCACCCCGCCGACGCCGTCGGCGACGGCCAGCAACGACTTCCAGCTTATTCCGCTGGACGAGGCCCAGGTCCTGATCGTGATCTGCAGCGATGACGACTGGGACAAGATCGCCGAGACGATCCAGCTCTGGGACGAGCGGGCCCTGACCAACACGCCGCAGATGCGGACGTTCACCGTCAAGCAGGGCAACCCGGCGGCGGTCGCGACGCTGCTGGGGAACATGTACCGCACGTACGACCACCCGACGCTCGGCCGGTCGCAGGTCTTCGTCCAGGCCGAGGGCAAGACGCTGTACGCGTACGGCGTGAAGCCGGCGCTGGAGGAGATCGAGCAGCTCCTGCCGCAGATCGACGTGGAGAGCAGCGAGCAGATCGCGATCCTGCCGCTGGCCAACGCCGACGCGTCGCAGGTCGCGCAGCAGGCGCAGCAGCTCTTCGCTGGCCGCGGCGGCGGCGGGATGCCGGGCGGGCGCGGCGGAATGCCGATGGGCGGCGGCGGCCCGCTGATCCAGGCCGAGCCGATGACCAACTCGCTCATTGTGCAGGGCGAGCCGGCCGACATCGACAAGGTCAAGGACTACGCGATGCAGATGGACCAGCGGATCGCCACGCTGGCCACCGAGCAGCGGTTTTACACGCCGGAGAACGTCCCCGCGGCGGAAATCGCGGCGGCGATCCAGAATTTTTTCGCCAACGCCGCCCGCAGCATCCGGACCGGTATGCCCAGCGGCTCGCAGGTGAAGGCGTCGGCGAGCGGCGCGGTGGTGATCGTCGAGGCCCCCAAGGAGAAGTTCGCCGAGATTGAGACGTTCATCAAACGCATCGACGCCAAGAAGGCCGAGCTGGTCACAAAGCTCGTCAAGCTTCCCGGCGCCGACGTGAACCAGGTGGCCCAGATGCTGAACCAGACGGTCAGCCGCTGGGCCCCGCGGGCCGACCGGCAGCAGGCCACGTTCATCCCGGACGTGGCGACCGAGACGGTGATCGTCAGCGCCCCGGTGGACTGGATCCCGGAGATCGACCGCATCCTCCAGCAGTTCGCCACCGGCGGCGAGGAGCTTACGCTCGAGCGCCGCATTTATCCGGTCAAGCAGGTCGACGCGGCCTGGGCGGCGGAGATCCTGCGGCAGAGCCTGCTGTCCGAGGCCGGCAAGAAGGGCCCGCAGATTGCCAACCGCATCAGCCTGGCGATCGACGACCGCCAGAATCAGATCATCCTCAACGCGCCGCGCTTCCTGCACGGCACGGCCGACACGCTGCTCAAGGAACTCGACCGCGAGGGCCCTGACCAGACGCCGGTGGCGATCACGCCGAAGTACGCGGATCCGAACCAGCTGGCGCAGATGATTCAGACGATGTTTCGGCCGAGCGGGGGCGGCGGGCGTGCGGCGCAGGACGTGCAGGTGGCCGTGACGAACAACCAGCTGATTGTGAAGGCGCCGCCGAAGAAGCTGGCGGAGATCCGGGAGGTGGTGGAGGCCGCGGACACGCCCGACACGGGCGGGGTGCAGGTCAAGATGTACGACCTGAAGGTGCTGAATGCGGCCCAGGTTCAGCTTGCGGTGCAGGGTTTTCTGGCGCAGCTGAAGAAGAACCAGAAGGCGGGCCAGCTTCAGCCCGGGGCCTACGCGGAGCCGACCACCAACACGCTGGTGGTGCTGGCGCCGCCGGACGTGCTGCCGCTCATCGACACGATGATCCTGGAGCTGGAGGGCAAGACGCCCCCGACGGCGCGGGCGCAGTCGTACACGTTGCGTTTTGCGCGTGCGGATCAGCTCTGGCAGCAGGTGGATGCGATGCTCAAGGCCAAGGTGGCGGAGCGGGAGGGGGTCAAGAGGGGCACGATCCAGACGCTGGTGACCGCCGACCCGGCCGGCAATCGGCTGTTCGTGTACGCGCCGGAAGACTACCAGGAGCTTGCCGCCAGCCTGATTGCGATGGTGGACACCGAGGTGGAGACCGCGGAGATCGTCCACATTCTTCCGCTCAACGACGGCGACGCCCAGCAGGTGGCGCAGGCGCTCAACGCGACGCTGGCGGGCGGCGGCCGGACGGGGACGACCGCGCCGCGCGTCCGGATCACGGCGGACCCGGGCAGCAACTCGCTGCTGATTGCGGGCCTGCCGAAGGACGTGGCCGACGCCGAGAAGCTGGTGCGCGACCTGGAGATCAACAGCGTCCGCGTGCCGGAGCTGCAGCGCTTCCGGCTGAAGTACGCCATGGCCAAGCAGATCGAGGACGTGCTCAAGAGCGCGTACCCGGCGGCGCGCGGCGGCAGCCCGCAGGACGCGGTCACGATCACCGTCGACGAGTACGCCAACACGGTGCTCGTCAGCGCCAACAAGCGCAAGATGCGCGAGGTCGAGCGCTTCATCGCCGAGCTCGACGCCGCGCCGACGGCGGAGGAGGAGCGGGGGACGGACGGCCGCGGCCGGATCGTCTACTTCGTCGACATCGCCCGCGGCCGGGCCAGCGACGTCGCCTGGGACGTGCGGGCGCTGTTCCCGCGCGAGTCGGAGGGCGGCCCGAGCATCGAGTCCGACTGGTTCGACGAGTACCTGATCGTCAAGTGCCGCGAGACCGAGTTCCCGAAGATCCTCCAGTACATCCGCGAGTTCGAGAAGCGCGCCAAGATCGAGCGCAAGGTCGTCACGTACCGGCCCAAGGCCAACACCGACGCGCTGCTCCAATACCTGACGGCCCGCGACGAGAACATCGTCGTCGAGCAGGCCGGCGCAGCGCCGCGGCGCGAGTCCATCGTCCGCGAGTTGTGGGGCCCGGACGAGGAGCCCGAGTCCGTCAAGCAGAAGCGCGAGAAGCAGGACAAGCCCGACGCTCCGAAGCCGGGCACGCCGGCCGCGACCGAACGCGGCCGCACCGAGCGGCCCCAGCGCGCGCCGCTGGCGTGGCGCGACGGGCTGGCCGACGCTGAGTTGCGGGTGGCGCTGTGCAGCCTCACGCTGGAAGATCCGGCGCCGGCGGCGACGAAGCCCGCGCCGCGGGGGCCGGTGGTCGTGCCGGCGGAGCGGGAAGACGAGGCGGCGCCGGCCGTGGGCGGCGCTGCGCAACGGGTGCCGTCGCCGCTGGCGAAGGAGCCGCCGCGCGTCGTGCGGCAGCCCGACGGCACGCTGATCATTCTCGGTGACAAGAAGAAGGTGGACGACATCGTCGACACGCTGGACGTCCTCCAGCAGGACCTGGCGTCCGGCGAGGTCATCCGCATCTACAAATTCCGCTACGGCGACGTGTCGGCCGCGGCCGAGATTCTTCAGCTCATGTTCAACGAGACGCGGCAACTGCTGCTTCAGCAGGCCATGCAGCCGCAGCAGCCGCAGCAGCGGCGCGGCGGGCAGGGCGGCCGGGAGGACGAGGACCCGCGGGCGCAGGGCATGTTCGACCAGCTCCGGGGCATGGTGGGCGGTCCGGCCGGGCCGCAGCAGCGCGGCGGCGCGCGCGCCGGGCAGGCCGGTGGGCAGCGCATGCGCATCGCGACCGACCCGGGGCACAACTACCTGATCATCAAGTGTGACGAGGTCGATTTGCCGGAAATCGAGCGGCTGCTCCGCGAGCTCGACATTCCGCCGGGGGAAGTGCAGGTCAAGATCTTCCAGCTCAAGAACCTGCTGGCCGACGAGACGGCCCAGAACATCAGCGACGTGCTGGGCATCTCCAAGGCCCAGTCGCGCCGCGGCGGCACCGCCGGGCGGAACCTGCCGATGGGCGGGCGGCCGGGTATGCCGGGCGGGCAGCAGCAACAGCTCATCGAGATGCTCCAGCAGCAGCTCGTGTCGGTGCCGGGCGTGGAGGGCGGCGCGAAGGTCGAGCGCGTGGAGATCGTGCCCAACAGCACGACCAACGCGCTGCTCGTGTCGGCCCCGCCCGAGGTGATGGACCTGATCGAGCGCGTCATCGGCGAGCTGGAGGAGCTGGAAGGGCGGGACGTGATCGGCATCCACCACTACCCGCTTCAGAAGGCCCGCGTGGACGACGTGCTGCCGCTGCTGCAGGAGATCTTCGAGGCGGCGGGCGCCGGCGGCGGGGGCGGCGGCCGGAGTCCGATGATGTTCCGCATGGGCGGCTTCGGCGGCTTTGGTGGTTTCGGCGGCGGCGGCAAGTCGCCCGCGGCGCTGGGGCCCGTGACGGTCTCGGCCGACCCGCGGACGAACACGATCATCTACACGGCCGAGGCCAAGGACGTGCCGACGATCGAGCACCACATCCGGATGCTCGACCTGGAAGGTCCGGTGGCGGAGGCCGAGCTGTACGTCTGCGAATACGGCAACGCCGAGTCGATCGCGGGCGTGGTGACCGCGATCTACGGCGGCGGCGTCGGCGCCGGACGGTCGGGCCGCCGCACCGGTTTCATGCCGGGCGGCGAGACGGCCGGCGGCAGCGACGTGCGGATCGAGGCCGAGCCGGCCACGAACTCCATCGTCGTGTTCGCCCCGCGCGACAAGCGCGACCTGATCCTGAGCAAGATCCGTGAACTCGACCGGCTCGCCGACCAGATCATCCGCGAGATCCCGGTGCAGTTCGCCGACCCGACCAAGCTGGCCCAGACACTGTCCGACATGTTCGCGGACATCGGCGGCAGCGGCGCCCGGTCGACGGGCGGCGCGCGCCGCACCCGCAACCCGCTGGGCGGCGCGCTCGGCGGCGGCAGCCCGGTCGTCTCGAGCGGTCGCATCACGATTCTGGGCGACAAGCCGTCGAAGAAGCTGCTGGTCCGCGCGCCGAACGAGATCTTCCGCCAGATCAACGAACTGGTGACGGTGCTCGACCGCCCGGACGAGATGCTGAAGCTCAAGGCGTTCCCGTTGCAGCACGCCGACGCGGAGACCGTGGTAGAGTCGGTCAAGCAGGCGATGACGGAATACCTCCAGCTCGCCCGCACGACCGGCACGGAGACCGATTTCGACGCCTTCACGGCCATGCCCGACCCGCGGACCAACAGCGTGGTCGTGGTCGGCTCGGACAAGACGTTCCTCTTCGTGGCCAACGTCGTCAACGCCATCGACGTTCCGGGCATTCCGAAGGAATTCCGCATCTTCAAGCTGGAGAAGGCGGAAGCGGCCACCGTCGCGGACGCGATCAACTCGTTCGCCGGCAGCGGCGGGGGGGCGGGCGGGGGCGGCCGCCGGCGCGGCGGCATGCCGGGCGCGGGCGGCGGCACGTCGACCCGCGAACTGAGCGTGACGGCGGTGCCCGACGAGGCCACCAACACCGTCATGGTCTTCGGCAAACCCGAGGACATCGACCGCATCGAGACGGCGGTGATCAACCGCCTGGAAGAAGCGGTCACCCTTCAGATCGCGACGTTGCCGGTGGTGAACGTGCCGCCGTCGCAGCTCGTCGGCTTCATCACGCCGTTCCTCGATCAGGGGGCGGGAGCGGGCAGCGCGGGGCGCGGCGGCGCACGGCCCGCGGGCAGCGGCACAGGCGGCCCGCAGATGGTGCCGAATGACGGGGCCCGGTCGCTGGTCGTGCGCGGCACAAAGCGACAGATCGATGAGGTTCGGCGGCTGGTGGAGCAGTTCGACGACGCCAACGCGATCCAGGATCGCATCAAGGTCATCCAGGTGCCGTACGGGCAGGATGCCGTCCAGCTCGCGGCCGACATCGAGCGCATCGTCAACAAGAGCGAGGACGATGCGGCCAAGGCGGCCGGGCGGCCGGCGCGGCTGGTGTCGATCGGCGCTGACGTGTTCACGAACACGCTGATCGTGGCGGGCGACCCAGCGCAATTCGGGCTGGTCGCGGCCGTGGTGCAGCAGCTCGCCGACATCGGCGGGCCGACGAACGTCGTGACGCGGGTGATCGAGTTCAAGAACCTCTCCGCGCGGGACGCGGAAGACGCGGTGAACCTGCTCCAGCAGAAGAAGAGCGGGTCCGGCGCGGGCCGGTCGGCGGCTCCGTCCCGGCGTTCGACCGGCGGCGGGAGTGCCGCGCCGGCGCGGCCGTCGGGCAATGTAACGCCACCCCCGGCGCGTCCGAGCACGCCGTCGACGCCGCCCGCGGCCCCGCGCAGCGGGGGCGCGGCCCCGGCGCCCCGGCGTCCTGCGCCGGGCGGTGGTGGCGGCGGCGCCAAGCCCGGCGGCGGGATGGCACCGCTGGTCAACCCGAGCATCCTGACCAGTCTGCCGACGCTGGCGACAACGCTGTCGCTCGCGGGTCCGGTCATCGCGCAGGAGCGGATCATCCCGATCCTGGGGCGCCGCGGCGGCCTGCTCGAGGACGACCCGCCGGCCCGCAAGCCGGCGCCGGCGACCCCGCCGGCCACGGCGCCGTCGAGTGCCGAACGGCTGCGTCGACTCCGGGAGGCGATTGAAGCGGGCGAGGCGGCCGACCCGGCCGAGCCGCGGCCGAGGCCGGCCCGCGGGCCGGCCGTCGATGCGGCCGTAAACGAGCCGGCGGATGAGGCGGCGACGACCGGGCCGACGGACCTGACGGCGACGCTGAGCGGCGTGAGCGGGGCGCTGCGCGGCGAAGTCGTGGCGCGGGCCGTGGACGGCCAGCGGCTGATCATCACCGGCGACGCGCGCGACCTGGACTTCGTCGAGGAAATCCTGCGGATGATGGAGGTGAGCACGCCGCAGCCGCAGATCGAGGTATTCGTGCTCCAGTCGGCGAAGGCGACGGCGCTGGCGCCGATCATCGAGAAGGCGGTCAAGGGCGAGCTGGATATCCGGGCGTCGCAGGAGCGCTTCAGCATCAACGCCGAGGCTCGCAGCAACGCCCTGATCGTGGCGGCCGCGCCGCACATCATGGAGCGGATCGCGGAGCTCGTGGACCGGCTGGACGGCGCGACGACCACCGAAGGCGCGGACGTCCGCTCGGTCGTGCTCGAGCACATCCGGGCGTCGGAGGCGGTTTCACTGCTGCGCCCGACGATCGAACGCCTGAATCGCATGCGCGAGGTGCCGACCGAATCGCAGGCGGCGATCGAGCCGGTCGACCGGAACAACAGCGTGCTCATCACCGGCACCAAGAAGGATGTCGAGGAGATCGAGCAGCTCATCCGCACGATCGACGTGGAGATCTCGGCCAAGCAGGAAGGCAAGAGCTTCGTCGCGGCCGACGTAGTGCTGGTGCAGCTCGAGAACGCCTCGGCCGAGGACGTCGCCAAGGTCCTGTCGGACATGATCGACAAGGAGCAGGAGGCGGCGACGCAGGCGGGCGGCACGGGCGCGGCCCGCGCCGGCAAGCCGTTCGTCAAGAAGCTGCGCCTGCGGCTGGCCGACGGTCGCGAGCTGCCCGAGCTCGACCTCGAGCGGCCGATCAAGGTCATCGCCGAGAAGGGCACGAACTCGCTGATCATCTTCTCAAGCAAGGACAACAACGAAGCCCTGGCCGCGATCGTGGGCGTGTTCGACACGCTGCCCAGCGCGCCGGACACGGACGTGAAGGTGTTCGTGCTCCAGCACGCCGCGGCCGAGACGGTCGCCAAGCTGCTGCAGGACACGTTCAGCGACAAGTCGTACCTGAAGCGGCCGGTGGAGGGCAGCGACGGGAAGAACCTGCCGCAGGGCAAGCTGCCGCCGGTGCCGCCGGGCCTGGCGGCCAAGGGCCTGCCGTACCCGCTGGCGGTGCAGTTCGACGCGCGGACGAACACGGTCCTCCTGATCGGGCGGCGGGACGCGGTCGTGCTGGCCGGCGGGCTGATCAAGGAACTGGACCGGCCGACGACCGACCTGGGCGTCAAGGCGCACGTGATCGAGCTTCGCAACGCGACCGCCACGACGCTGATGGACAAGTTGCGTAAGCTGCTGGATGACCGCTCGAAGGCGCTGGGGGCCGACAAGAACGCGGCCCGCGACAACGCGGTGATCCAGGCGGACGAGCGGGCCAACGCCCTGATCGTGCTGGCGACCGACCCGATCTACGACATGATCGAGGACCTGGCGCAACAGCTCGACACGGCCGAGAGGTACAGCATCGTCGACACGCGCTACCGGCCGCTGCTGAAGGCCGACGCGGCCAAGCTGAAGGGCCTGCTGGACGAGTCGTTCAAGGCCAAGAAGGACGCCGAGGCCAAGTCGAACAAGGAATCCAGCGATACGCTCAGCGTCCTGGCCGACCCGCGCGGCAACGGGCTGCTGCTGACCGGCACGCGCGATTACCTGGCCGAGGCCGAGAAGCTCATCGTGCAGTTCGACCGCGACTTCGACGGCGCGGTGGTGCTCAAGGCCATCAAGCTCAAGCTCAACACGGCCCCGAACGTGGCCGCGCTGCTTCAGGACATGGTCGACAAGGCGCTGAAGCAGACCGACAGCAAGCTGAGCGGCACGCCGATCCACGTGAGGGCCGACCCGGTGTCGGACACGCTGCTCCTGGCCGCGGCCCGCGACGACATGGCGATGCTGGAGCGCTGGGTCGAGATCCTCGACCGGCCGAGCGAGGTCGGGCGGATGATCAAGATCCTGCCGCTGCGGCAGGGCGTGGCGGAGGACGTCAGCAAGGCCGTGACGGACATCTTCAAGAGGCCGGCCGGCGGCACGAGCGGCGGCGGCGCGATCGACGTGACCGTCACCGCCGACAAGGTGACGAACTCGGTCGTCGCCTTCGGGCCGCCCGCCCTGGTGGCCGACATCGAGAAGTTCGTGCAGGAGTACGACGGCGTCGAGGGCCGCAAGGGCGCGATGGTCCGCATGTTCAAGCTCAAGCAGGCCGACGCCGAGCAGGCCGGCGACCTGCTCCAGCGGATCCTCGATCTGCGCGGTGGGTCCGTGGGCGGCTCGACCGGAGGCGGCGGCACGACCGGCACGGGCCGGACGGACGACGCCGCCAGCCGCGTGCTGCTCATCTTCCAGAAGGACCACCCCGACCTCGGACTCGAGACGCTCAAGGCGCTGCGCACCGAAATCACGGTGATTTCCGACCTGCGCACGAACACCCTGACGGTCATGGCCCCGGCCGAAAGCATGCCGCTGATGGAATCGCTCGTCGCGGCCGTGGACGTGCCGCCCGAGGACGCCAAGATCCGCGTGTTCCGCCTGCGGAACGCCGACGCCGAGCAGATGGTGACGATGCTTGAAGCGCTGTTCGGGCGCGGCACGAGCGGCTCGACGACGCGGGGGCGTACCGGCACGACCACGGGCGAGACGGAGCGCGTCCTGACGCTGGCCGAGGGCATCGCGCCCGGCGGGCGGCAGGAGATCGCGTTCACGACCGACGTGCGGACGAATTCGGTGATCGCGGCGGGCACGCCGGGGTATCTCGACCTGGTCGAGAAGATGATCGTGGAGCTCGACACGGTGCCGATCGAGGACCGCAAGACGTTCGTGTACGCGCCGCGGAACATCAAGGCCCAGACGCTGGCCGAGTCGATCACGAGCCGGAGCGACGCCGAGCAGCAGCGGCTCCAGGAGATCGGCGACGAGATCTCGACCTCGCAGAAGCAGGCCCGCCGAGTGACGGCCATCGCGAACGAGGACGCCAACCGCGTGGTGCTGGACTACAGCCCGCGCTTCGAGGACGAGGTCATGAACCTCGTGCGGCAGCTCGACCAGCCGCCGCCGCAGGTCATGATCCAGGTGCTGATCCTCGAGGTGACGATGAGCAACGCCCTGGACCTGGGGGTCGAGTTCGCGTTCCAGGACCTCCAGTACGCCAAGGCCGGCCCGGCCGACACGACCACGTTCGACTATGTGGGCGGCACGGACGTGGGCGCATCCGGCAGCGGCCTGGGCGGGTTCACGTTCACGGTGACCGGCGCGGACTTCAACTTCCTGTTCCGCACGCTCCAGAGCGAGAACAACCTCAAAGTGCTGAGCCGGCCGCAGGTCGTGGCGATCAACAACAAGGAAGCCACGATCGACATCAGCAACGACGTACCGTACGTGACGGGCACGTCGACCACCACCGGCGGGCAGATCACGACGAGCGTGGCCCGCGAGCGCATCGGCATCAAGCTGGTCGTGACGCCGCAGATCAACGACGACGGCTACGTGCTGATGGACATCTCGCAGGAAGTGTCCGACTTCAGCGGTTCGACCGTCTCGGTCGGCAACGGTGTGACGGCGCCGGTCTTCTTCCGCCGCAACGTGCAGACGACCATCACGGTGAAGGACCAGGAGACGGTCGTGCTCGGCGGCCTGATCACGTCGCGGTCCGAGAACAAGGAAAACAAGGTCCCGATCGTCGGCGACATCCCCGGTCTCGGTTGGCTGATGCGAAGCCAGTCCGACAGCACGTCGCGCACCGAACTGCTCGTCGTGCTGACGCCGCAGATCGTCCGGACGGTGGAGGACTACCGCCACCTGTCGGCCCGCGAGCGCGACAACATGCACGTGATCCCGGGCGAGCTGCTCAGCGACCCGCTGATGCAGGGCCTGCGCCGTGAGGAGCCGCTGGGCTTCGACGAGTTCCGCGGCGAGCCACAGCCGCTGGACGTGCCCGCCGACGGCGCGGACGAGCCGTACGGGCCTGTGCGGCCGGCCCTCCACCCGGAACGCGGCCCGGCCGAGGATCCGGACACGTACAATGTGCCGCTGACGCTCCGGACCGGCTCGTGAGCGGACCGATCCCCGGGCGCGCGGCGCCGGCCCGGGGACACGGGTCGTCGGGACGGCGCCGCGCTGCGGGACGGTCGCGCGTGCGATCTGCGGGTTCGAGCGGATGGTTGGTCGTGGGGGTGGCGGCGGTGCTGTCGCTGGCGGCCGGGTGCCAGTCGCTCGGCAGCGGGTCATCTTCGCTGACGTCGGGCCCCAACGTGCGCGACGATGTCGTGGGCGTGTTCTCCTTCAAATACCCGGCGCCGTTCCTCAAGGCGGATGACGGTCGCGTGGGCGGCATCCGCACCCGCGTCTATTTCCAGTCCGCCAAGACGGGCAAGGGCGTCTTTGTCCCGGGGACCATCGAGATCGAGCTTTTCGGTCGGCAGCGCAAACCGGACGGAGGCTACGTGCGGGTGCCGCTGCACACGTGGACGTTCGATCCGCGGTCGGCGGAGGGCTTCCGCATCCCCAAGGAAGCAGTTCCCGGTTTCGGTTACGGCTTCTTCCTGTATTGGCCGGAGAGCGTCGACGTCGCGGGGCAGACGGTCGACCTTCGCATCAGCTATCGACGGCTGGACGGGCGTTACATCCGCAGCACCTACAAGGAGTACCAGGTGCCGCCGCCGGTGCGCGACCGCGTCTCGGACTCGCCGGCGACTTCGGCTCCGCGGACGACCACGCGTCCCGCCGCCGCGGCGCCGGCACCGGGCGGGCGTCCGTGATGCCCTGGTCGCTTTATGCCGTGGGTCTGGTGGCCGCGTTCCTGTTGCAGACCGCGGTGCTGCCGCTGCTGCATCTGGGGGCCGTCGATCTGCTGCTCACGCTCGCCCTCGTCTGCGGGCTGGCGGCGCCGGTGCCGGATGCCCGGCTGGCCGGCTGGGGCGCCGGGTTCGTCAAGGATCTCGACACGGACGGCCCGTTGGGCCTGCACGCGGTGCTCTGCGGGCTGGCGGTGCTGCTGCTGACCGTGGTGCGCGCACAGTTGAACCTGCACCTGTGGTGGGTGCGCTGGCTGCTGGCCGCAGCGGTCGCTTGGCCGGTTGAGCTGGCCGCGCGGCTGCACCAGCACTTTACGCTGGGCACGAGCGCGACGGCGGGCGGTCTGGTGTTCGGTTCTCTCCTGACGGCGGTGGTGGCGGGGCTCCTGGCGACGCTGCTCCTGGCGTTGCCCGGCCGGGCGGGACGGCGCGCCGCGGCGCGCCGCCGCTGGTAACGGCGCCAGCGGCGCGGAATCCCGTCGACGTGGCCGACCGGCCGCGCTAGAGTATGTGCGGCCGAAAGTGCACTTCCCGTAGCGGAAGCGTGAGCGAGGGCACGGTATGGGCACGGTCCAAAAGATTCTCGAGCGCAAAGGGCGGCAGGTGCACAGCATCTCCGAGGACGCGTCCGTGCTGGAGGCCGCGCGGCAGATGAACGAGCACCGGGTGGGGGCGCTGGTCGTGACCCGCGCGGAGCGTGTCGTGGGGATCTTCACGGAGCGGGATATTCTCTGCCGCGTTGTGGCCGCGCAGCGCGACCCGGCCCAAACGAAGGTCGGATCCGTGATGACCGCCCCGGTGGCGGTCTGCACGCCCGAAACGACCCGGGAGGAGTGCCGCAATGTGATGCGGGCCCGGCGGATCCGGCACCTGCCGGTCGTCAGCGAGGGGCGGCTGACGGGTATTATCTCGATCGGCGACGTGCTGGAGGCGACCGAGGCGGACCAGCACGCCACGATCCAGTACCTGTACGAGTACATGCACGGCGAGTGGAGCTGACGGGGGCCGGGCCGGTTCCCGCCGGCCGGGGGGGCCGCTAAACTCAAGCGCTCGGGCGACCCGGCCCGGCGCGGGCCCGGGCCGGAGGCAGGGCCGAACCCGCTTTTCAGGACGCACACAAAGGACACACATGGCACCGACGCGCATCGAACGCGACTCGATGGGGGAGATGGAAGTCCCGGCGCACGCTTTGTGGGGGGCCTCGACGCAACGGGCGGCCCTCAACTTCCCGATCAGCGGCTACCGCTTCGGCCGGCGGATGATCCGGGCGCTGGGCCTGGTGAAATACGCAGCCGCGATGGCCAACGAGAAGCTCGGCAAGCTCGACGCGGCCCGCGCGACGGCCATCAAGCAGGCGGCGCGCGAGGTGATCGAGGGCCGGCACGACGACCAGTTCGTGCTGGACGTCTTCCAGACCGGCTCGGGCACCAGCACGAACATGAACGCCAACGAGGTCATCGCGACGCGCGCGATGCAGCTGGCGCCCGGGCTCAAGGTCCATCCGAACGACCACGTGAACATGGGGCAGTCGTCCAACGACGTGATCCCGACGGCGATTCACGTGGCCGTCGTCGAGGCGCTGCGGGGCGACCTGATGCCCGCGCTGCACCAGCTCCACCAGGCCTTGCAGGCCAAGGCGCAGGCCTGGGACGAAATTATCAAGATCGGCCGCACGCACCTGATGGACGCGACGCCGATCCGGCTCGGGCAGGAGTTCAGCGGCTACGCGAGCCAGGTCGCGCACGCCGACCGCCGGATTCTATCGAAGGTCATTATCCTGCGCGAGCTGCCCATCGGCGGGACGGCCGTTGGGACGGGGATCAACACGCACCCCGATTTCGCCCGGCACGTCTGCGAGATCCTCAACCACGAGACGCGCGAGGCGTTCCACGAGGCCCGCAACCACTTCGAGGCCCAGGCGGCCAAGGATGCGCTGGTCGGGGCCGCCGGCGTGCTGCGGGTCATCGCCATCAGCCTGACGAAGATCGCCAACGACATCCGCTGGCTCGGCAGCGGCCCGCGCTGCGGCCTGGGCGAGCTGATCCTGCCGGCGACGCAGCCCGGCAGTTCGATCATGCCCGGCAAGGTCAACCCCGTCATCTGCGAGGCCGTTCTCCAGGTCTGCGCGCAGGTCATCGGCAACGACGCGGCCGTCACGTACGCCGCCGCCCTGCTGGGCAACTTCGAGCTGCACACCGGCATGCCGGTCCTCGCCCATAACTTGCTCGAGTCCATCCGTCTGCTGGCCGGCGCGTGCCAGGTCTTCACGGACAAGTGCATCACAAGCCTGCGGCCCAATCATCAGCGCTGTGCGGAGCTCATCGAGCAGTCGCTGGCGATGTGCACGAGTCTGGCCCCGCTGATCGGCTACGACGCGGCGGCCGAGATCGCCAAGGAGGCGGCCGCCACCGGCAAGACCGTGCGGCAGGTGGCGCTGGAGAAGAAGGTGTTGCCGGAGGCCGAGCTGAACGCGGCGCTCGACCCGCGCGCGATGACCATGCCGAGCGACCGCGTGCTGCCGGTCTCGGCGTGAGGGTCGTCGCGCGCGACGGATCACCGCAAAGGCGCCAAGAGCGCCGAGGGCGCAGAGCGGGCCGTCAGGGAGTGTTCGCGCGCCGGGTCCGAAGGCCGCGACGGGTGCGACCTCAGTTCTTCAGGCGGCGGACCTCCTCCGTCAGCGCCGGCACGACCTTGAACAGGTCGCCGATGATGGCGTAATCCGCGACCTTGAGCAGCGGCGCTTCCTTGTCCGTGTTGATCGCGACGATGACCTTGCTGCCCCGCATGCCGGCCAGATGCTGGATCGCGCCGCTGATGCCGCACGCGATGTACAGGCGCGGCGTGACCGTCTTGCCCGTCAGGCCGACCTGGCGGCTGTGCGGCTGATACCCCGCGTCGCACGCGGCCCGCGACGCGCCCACCGCCGCGTCGAGCTCCTTGGCCAGGTCGTACAGGATCTTGAAATTCTCGGCGCTCTTCAGCGCCCGCCCGCCCGACACGATGATGTCCGCCTCCGCGACGTCCTTCACCTCGCCGCCGGCCTTCACCACCTCCTTCACCGTCAGCCGGTCGTCGCCCGCGGCCGGCGCGTACGGCAGCGCCGTCCGCGGCGCGCCGCCCGCCCCCGGCGCCGGCGCCGCGAACGCGTTCGGCCGCACCGACGCGATCGCCGGCCGCTCCTTTGGGAAGACCACGCCCGCCGACGCCTTGCCGTTGTAGATCGGCCGCCGCGCGACCAGCCCGCCGTCCGGCCCGATATCCAGCGCGATCACGTCCGTCGCCAGCGCGGCCCGCGTCCGCACGGCCACACGCGGCGCCAGGTCGCGCCCCATGAACGTCGCCGGCAGGAGCATGATCCGCGGCTGCACCTGCCCGATCGCCGCCGCCAGGGCCGTCCGGTACCGCAGCGCCGAATAGTGGGCCAGCGCCGGGTCGCTGATCGTCAGCAGCCCGTCCACACCGGCCTTGTCGGTGGCCGCGGCGGCCGCCTCCACCGGGCCGCCGATGACGACCGCATGCACCTTGCCGCCCGTCTTGCCCGCCAGTTGCCGCGCGACGGTAACAATCTGGAGTGCGGCCGGGTGCAGTTTGTCATCACGCTGTTCCGCGAACACGAGGATGTCGTCGGTCATGGTTCCCTCGCTGGCGCCAAGTCGCGCGATACGGTCCGGTCAGATGACCTTGGCTTCTTCCCGCAGCAGCCGCACGAGCTCGCGGGCGGCCTGTTCGGGCTCACCGGGAATGATTTTGCCGGGGGGGCGTTCCGGCGGCGGCTGGAGATCCTGCATGCGCGTGCCGCCGAGGGCCCCGGTCGCGGCCGCCAGCCCCGGCACATCGGCCGCGCCGAGCGTTCGGACCGGTTTCTTCTTGGCCCTCATGAGGTTCGGCAGCGACGGGTAGCGCATTTCGCACAATCCCTTGTCGATGGTCAGCACGGCGGGCAGCCGCACCTCGACGACCTCCTCGGCCCCCTCGATCCGGCGGCCGGCCGTGACGGACCGGCCGTCGGCCGCAAACTCGGCCTTGACGGTGGCGCCGACGTGGGGCCAGTCGAGGCACTCGGCCAGGGCCGGGCCGAGCTGGCCGCTGTCGAGGTCGATCTCCTGCTTGCCGAGCAGGATCAGGTCGTAGCCGCCGTCGCGAACGACGGCGGCGATCGCGGCCGCGAGCTGGAGCTCGTCGAATCCGTCAAATGCCGGATCCTGGAGGTGCACGCCGTCGTCGGCGCCGACGGCCAGCGCCGTGCGGAGCGCCTCGGCTGCGGCGGCCGGGCCGACGATCAGCGCGGTGACCGCGGACACGTCGGCGCGCTTCTCGCGGAGCTGGACGGCGAGCTCGATGGCGAACTCGTCGAACGGGTTGACCACCATCTTGACGCCCGTGCGCTCGATGTCGCAGCCGTCGAGGCGGATCTTGATCGTGGTGGTGGAATCGGGAACCTGCCGGACGACCACGAGCACCTTCATAGCGTGTTCCTTGGCGGCAGACGAAGGGATTCGGTCGACGCGTCCGATGATAGCGGCGGTCGCCGCGGGCGCGAAGGGCGGCGCGTTGACGATTCGGCCCCGGCGGGGCAAGCTGCCCGCTGCGGCTCGCGGCGCGAGCGGCGCTGCTGGAGGAGCCCCGGGCCATGCGGATACGCGAATTGCTCTCGACCGGCCGGCCGAGCTTCTCATTCGAGTTCTTCCCGCCGAAGGACGAGGCGGGCTTTGCGCAGCTCCGCGAGACGCTGGCATCGCTGCGCGACCTGCGGCCGACGTACGTGTCGGTGACGTACGGCGCCGGCGGCAGCACGCGGCAGCGCACCATCGAGCTGGTGACGCGCATCCGACGCGACTACGGCATCGAAGCCATGGCGCACCTCACGTGCGTCGGCGCGTCGCGGTCGGAGATTCTCGCGGTGCTGGAGTGCCTGGACGAGGCCGGCGTGGAGAACGTCCTGGCGCTGCGCGGTGATCCGCCCGGGGGGACGGGGCCGTTCGCACCGCACCCGGAGGGCTTCGCCTACGCGAGCGAGCTGGCCGCGTTCGCCCGCAAGTATTTCAACTTCTGCCTCGGCGGGGCGTGCTACCCGGAGAAGCACGTGGAGGCGGTGAGCCTCGAGGCCGACATCGCGAATTTGCAGCGCAAGGTCGAGGCTGGGTGCGAGTTTCTCATCACGCAGCTCTTCTTCGACAACCAGCGCTACTTCGATTTCGTCGGCAAGGTGCGGGCCGCCGGGATCGGGGTGCCGATCATCCCGGGGATCATGCCGATCACCAATGTCGGGCAGATCGAGCGCTTCACCAGGATGTGCGGCACGACGATTCCCGAGCCGCTGCTGACGGAGCTGCACAACCAGCGCGAGGATCACCACGCGGTGCTGTCGCTCGGCGTCGCGCAGGCCACGGCCCAGTGCCTCGAGCTGCTGCACCGCGGGGCGCCCGGCATCCACTTCTACACGCTGAACAAGTCCCCCGCGACGCGAACGATCCTCACCGCGCTGCGCACCGCCTATCCGCCTGCCCGCTACCCGGCCGGATCCTGAGCGCGCCGCCCGGGCGACCGCGGTTAGCGTTCCCCGCCGCAGCTGCCCGCGGTCAGCTTCACGCCGTCCAGCAGGTGCGTCAGCTCGGCTCGCGGCATCCGCGCCGCGGCCACGAACGTGCGACCCCCTTCGTCCCAGCTCAGGATCGTCACATCCCCATCGACCGCTTCACGGTACCGCCGCGCGCTGCCGCACGGGCAATGCGCACACTGCTTGCCGCGGGCACACAACGCGATGGGTCGATCCACCGCGAACACGGAGACCACATCGCCGCCGGGCGACCGGCTGCGGTAGATCGCGTGTACGACCTTCACACGCTGGTCGGGCGGGCACTGACACGCCCCCGCCAGCACATACTCTCCGTCGTGCGTCAGGTCCGGCAGGGGGCACTCGAAAGAAGCGCAGCGGAGGAGCTGGGCCGACCCGGCTTCGCCGCCAGGCTTGACCGCCAGCGTGTTGTGGCATTGACCGAGCGCGCACCGACGGAAAGCGCTGGCGAAACGCGTCGCCTCGACCGACGTGGCCCCCGCCGTCTGCGGCCATACCAGAAACGCCAGCGTTACGACGGCCGCCGCTGCCATGCCCGAGAAGCTCAGCCCGACCACCCAGCGGCGGCGGCGGGAACCGGCTGCCGATCGCCCCCGGAGACGGCTGCGAACACGGTCCGCCAACCCGGCCGGCACCGCCCCGTCGGCCAGCGTCCTCCCGATGGCCGCCCGCAACGCCTGCCACCGCTGCAACTCCGCGCGCAGCGCCGGGTCGTGGGCGAGTGCCGCTTCGATCGCGGCGCGCTCGGCCGTCTCCAGCCCTCCGGCGGCGTAGTCCGCCAACTTGTTGCGAATCTCCGCGGTCGTCATCGGCGCGTCGGACCTCGCTGAATCCGATTCTCCCGAGCGTACTCGCCCAGCCGCCCGATCACTTGCTGGCGGGCGCGGTGCAGTCGGCTCATCACCGTGCCGATCGGCACTTCCAGAATCTTCGCAATCTCCTGGTAGCTCAACTCATCCGTCGCCCACAGCAACAGCACCATCCGGAACTCCGGCGACAGAGCGTCGAGCGCCTCTTTTACTTCCCCATCGAGTCGCTCGTAATCCAGCTCCGGGGGCGGCGACGCTTCGTCCGGCCGCTGGTCCAGCACCTGCTGATCCGCGGTCCGAGGGGCGCTGCGTTCGCGGGCCTGCCGGTTCAGGAACGTGTTGTTGAGAATCTTCAGTAGCCACGGCCGGATACCGAACGCCCGCGCTTCGTAGCTCGCGAACGCCCGCAGGGCCTTGAAATACGTTTCCTGGACGAGGTCTTCCGCCTCGTGGTCGCTGCGCGTCAGGCGTCGGGCCACCCGGTAAAGCGTCTCCAGATGCGGCAGCGCCTGGGCCTCGAACGCGGCGTTTGACCTGTCGTCCGCACTGGCCATGCGGTCCGGCCACCGAACTCCGGCGGCCTCCATCGTTTGTAACACGGGGGGTCGGGCGACGATTCCCGACAACGCGGCCTGGGGCCATTATGGGCCGCCGGGTGGTCCGCGGCCAGCGCAGCGGCTTAGAATACCGGCCTCGGGCGGGGCCGAAACCCCGCCCGGACGGCACCTTTCACGGGAGGCGGGCCATGCGAATCGAGAATCGGAACGGCAGAGCGCGGCGCTGCGCCGCGCGGGCGGCGACCGGCGGAGTCGTTGTGATCTGTGTCGCAGCGTTCGAGGTGGCGGGCGCAGTTGCGGGCGGCGTGACTTCCAGGCCGGTGAGCTTCACGACCTCCGACGGGCAGCGGATCGCGGCGGATTACTACGCGCCGCGGCCGGCGGAGAAAGGCGACGCCCCGATGGTGATCCTCCTGCACATGTACAAGAGCGACCGGACGGCGTGGGTGCCGCTGGTCGCACCGCTGCACGAGGCCGGGTTCGCGGTGCTCGCACTGGATCTCCGCGGGCACGGCGAGAGCGCCACGACCGCCACGCGGGACAAGGTCGAGCAGCGCGACCCGCAGGTCTTCCGCGACATGCAGAACGACGTGCTGGCCGCGTACGACTGGCTCGCGGCGCAGCCGGGCGTGGACCGCGCGCGGTTCGCGCTGGTGGGGGCGAGCGTCGGGTGCAGCATCGCGCTCCAGTACGCCGGGCGGGACCGCAGCGTTGACGCGCTGGTGTGCCTTTCGCCGGGGCTGAACTACCTGGGGTACGACTCGGCCGGTGACGTCCACCAGGTGACGGGCCGGCAGATCCTGATGGTCGCGACGGAGGACGAGCGCGACGCGCCGTATACGCTCCAGAAACGCGGCACGGGGGTGGACGTGAAGATTCACCCGGGATCGACGCACGGCACGCGGATGTTCGGCGTGGTGCCGGGCCTCGAGAAGGACATCGCGGCGTTTCTGAAACGGGCGGTGGGCGAGCCGAGCCTCACGCCGGTGTGCGGGTCGATCAAGAGCAACGTCTACCACACGCTCGACTCGGGCTGGGTCCGCGAGATCGCGCCGACGAACCTCCGGTATTACTCATCGGCGCAGGAAGCCGAGGCCCGTGGGCTGCGGGCGGCGAAGTCGCCCGGCCCGGAAAAAACGCCTGGACCCCTCGAAAAGGCGCCGGACCGCGGCAGATAGCCGCCGCCGGTCACGGAATCCTTGGCGGGCCGTGCGGGGCCCGCCGCCCGGCGGGCGTTCCTGCGATTTTTACGTTTTCTCGCCGCTTGGCTCCCGACGCAACGTCCTTTACCGATGTTGCGCGCCCCGGGCACCGCCGTCTGCGGCCGGCCCCGCGTTCCGCCGCCCCCTCGAGCGCCCCGAGACCACCCGACAGACCGGAACGAACCGATCCATCGCGGCCGGTATTCGCGGAGGGCACTGGCGGTGTCGATTGCCCCGGCAAGGACTCGAACCTTGGACCCGCTGATTAAGAGTCAGCTGCTCTACCAACTGAGCTACCGAGGCGCACCCGCGGCGTCTACCCGCGGCGAAGCCGAGTCCGCTATCTTAGCACGCCGACACGACGCTGCAACCCCCGGGCGGCGACCCCCGCGATCGGTCCGTCGCATCCGCCGCCGGGTATGATCCGCCACTGCGGGCGGCGGCCTGCCGGGTCGCGGCGGTTCGTTCCGTCGCCCAGCTGAAAAACGGGCCGCGGTTTACATCGCACCGGGGCCGCCCCGTGCGTAGCGCTCTGGGATCAGGCGAACGGCGAGCGCTGAACACCCAGCCTCGGTGCGGGGCGTTCTCGCCGAGTCTCGGGGTCCGGTACGCGAGGTTCGTCATGACCGCCTTCCGCACCGAACACGACCTGCTCGGCGCGCGTGACCTGCCGGCCGACGCGTTGTACGGCATCGCCACCGCGCGGGCCCTGGAGAACTTCCCGCTGGCCGGGCGGCCCGTTCATCCCGCGCTGGTGCGGGCCTACGGCGCGGTGAAGCTCGCGTGCTGCCGCGTCAACCGGGCGCTCGGCGCCTTCGACGGCCGCCCCGGCCGCGCGGGCCCGGCCGCGGCCGAGGCGCTGGAGGCGGCGTGCGCCGAGCTCCGAGCCGGTGAGCTGACCGAGCACGTCCGGGTGGACGCGTTGCAGGGTGGGGCCGGCACGTCGCTGAACATGAACGTCAACGAGGTGCTGGCCAACCGCGGCCTTCAGCGGCTGGGCCGTCCGCCCGGCGACTACGCCGTGCTCAGCCCGTACGACGCGAACCTGCACCAGTCGACGAACGACACGTTCCCGACCGCGCTGCGCGTAGCGGCCATCATGCTTCTGCGCGGGCTCGAGCGCGCGGTCGTCGCGCTTCAGGAGGCGTTTCAGGCGCAGGAAAAACGGTTCGCGCACATCGTCAAGGTCGGGCGGACGCAGCTCCAGGACGCGGTGCTGACGACGCTCGGACGCGAGATGTCGGCCTATGCCGAGGCGCTCAGCCGCGACCGCTGGCGGATCTACAAGTGCGAGGAGCGGCTGCGGGTCGTCAACCTGGGCGGTACGGCGATCGGCACCGGGCTGGGCGCTCCGCGCGAGTTCATCTTCCGCGTCGTGGACGAACTGCGGGCCATCACCGGCTTCGGGCTGGCGCGGGCCGAGAACCTCGTCGAGGCCACGCAGAACAACGACGTGTTCGTCGAGGTCAGCGGGATTCTGAAGGCCCACGCGACGAATCTGCTGAAGATCTGCACCGACCTGAGGCTGTTGTCGTCGGGGCCGGATGCGGGCTTCGGTGAGCTGCGCCTCCCGCCGCAGCAGGCCGGTTCGTCGATCATGCCGGGCAAGGTCAACCCGGTGATCCCCGAAGCGGTCTCACAGTGCGCGATCCTCGTCATGGCCCACGACCAGGCGGTCGCGCAGGCGTGCGCGGCCGGGAATCTGGAGCTCAACGCGTTCCTGCCGCTGGTGGCCGATTGCCTCCTCGGCAGCCTCAGCCTGCTGACGCGGGCCTGTGAGGTCTTGCGCGAGCGCTGCGTCGTCGGGCTCGAAGCGGACGCGGAGCGTTGCCGACGACACGTCGAGGGCTCGACGGCGTGCGCGACGGCGCTGGTGCCGGTGCTCGGCTATGAGCGGGCGCAGGCGGTGGCCGTGGCGGCCCGGGACAGCGGGCGAACCGTCCGGGCGGTCGTGCTCGAGCGGGGGCTGATGACCGCGGCGGAGTTCGATGCCGCCATTTCGGCCGAAGCGGTCCTCCGGCTGGGCTCGCCGCCGGCCGACGGCGGGACAGGCGAAATCGGCGCGGGGTAGGGGGGCCGCTACACTATCCGAGTGGGCGGCTGGCGCCCGCGTCAGCGCGTTGTACATGAACGCACACGCCGCCGGCACCCGGCCGCCGAACCCGGAGCGACAGGGACGACCATGACGACCGCCCCGCGCGGCATGCGGCTGCACATCGGCCTGTTCGGCCGCCGGAACGTCGGCAAGAGCTCGCTGCTCAACGCGCTGACCCGGCAGGACGTGTCGATCGTCTCGCCCACCGCCGGCACGACAACCGACCCGGTCGAGAAGCCGATGGAGCTGCTGCCGATCGGGCCGGTGCTGTTCATTGACACCGCGGGCATCGACGACGCGGGCGCGCTCGGCACGCAGCGGGTCGAGCGGACACGGCGCGTGTTCGACCGCGTGGATGTCGCGGTGATCGTCGCCGCGGGCGGCGCGGGGGGCGGCTGGGACGCGTTCGAGGACGGACTTCTGGCGGAGTTTCAGCAGCGCCGCGTCCCGACGCTGGTCGTATTCAACAAGATCGACCTGGCGCCGCCGCCGGCTGCGGTGCGTGCCCGGCTGCTCGAGCAGGGGGTGCGGACGGTGCAGACGGTGGCCAGCCGGGGGAACGGCGTGGGGGAGGTGCGGGCGGCGCTGGTGCGCCTCGCGCCGGAGGACTTCATCAACACGCCCGCGATCGTCGGCGACCTCGTGCCGCCGGGAGAGCTGATCGTGCTGGTCGTGCCGATCGACAAGGAGGCGCCGAAGGGCCGGCTGATTCTCCCGCAGGTGCAGACCATCCGCGACCTGCTGGACAACGACGCGTACTGCTTGGTCGTGAAGGAGCGCGAGCTGCGTGATGCACTGGCCCGCCTGACCCGCCCGCCGGCGCTGGTTGTGACCGACTCGCAGGCGTTCCTGAAGGTGGCGGCCGACACGCCGCCCGAGGTGCCGCTGACGTCGTTTTCGATTCTCTTCGCGCGCTTCAAGGGGGATCTGGTCGAGCTGGTCCGGGGCGCGACGGCGATCGACTGCCTGCGGCCGGGCGACCGGGTGCTGGTGGCCGAAGCCTGCTCGCACCACCCGATCGGCGAGGACATCGGCCGCGTGAAGATTCCGCGCTGGTTGACGCAGTATGTGGGCGGGGCGCTGGAGTTCACGACGATGTCCGGGCACGACTTTCCGCCGGACCTGGGGTCGTACCGGCTGGTGGTGCATTGCGGGGCGTGCGTGCAGAACCGGCGGGAGATGCTGACACGGATCCTGCGGTGCCGGGCGGCGGGCGTGCCGATCACGAACTACGGGCTGACGATCGCGTACTCGCTGGGGATCTTCGAGCGGGCGCTGACGCCGTTTCCGGCCGCGTTGGCGGCGTATCGGGAGCGGAACCGCGGGATGCCGCACTCCCTGTGAAAACCGCACGCGAAAGCGTGATGGTTTCACATTTCGGGCATCTCGATGTGAAGCTCGCACGGGGGGTGGAGCTTTGCGCGTCCTTCGTGTAAGATTCCCCATTTCCTGTGATTCGCGGTGCGATTGGGTCCGGTGCGGCAGCGCGGACCTTCACAGCCCGTGGCCCGGCGCTTGCATGAAGGCCAGCAGACGCCCGACGACCGGTTTCGGGGCCCCGGGTCGGGTGTGGAGGCGACCCCTGGCTGCCGGTCGGTGCGTGCGCCATGACGCTCGCTGAACTAGCCGCTCGGATCGGTGCCCGCGTGTACACGCCGGGCGGCGGCGCCGCGGTTGACGTCGGCCGCGTCTGGGCCGGCGATCGCATCAGCGACCTGCTCAACGAGGCCGTCGATAACGTGTTGCTGGTCAGCAACCTGGCCAGCACGCACCTCATCCGTGTGGCCGAACTCATGGACGTCCCGGGCATCTGCCTCGTCGCCGGACGGGAGCCGGATGCCGACATGCTCTCGGCGGCGCGGGCCCACGGGACGCTGCTGATGTCGTCGCCCTACGGGCTGTTCGAGACCTGCGGGCGGCTCTACCAGTGCCTGTCGGCGGAGGCGCCGACCGTCCGATGACCACCGTCGTGTACCAGATCGAGGGGGGCGACTTCGAGCACGGCGGCGAGGCGTCGCGCCGGCTCAAGGAGCAGCTCAAGCGGCTGGGGGCCGACCCGGCGGTTGTGCGGCGCGCGATGATCGCGGCCTACGAGGCCGAGATGAACGTGGTGATTCATGCCGAGCGCGGCGAGCTGCGCGCGTCGCTGCAAAACGGACAACTCGATATTGAAGTGTCCGACACGGGCCCCGGGATTCCCGACATCGCCGCGGCCCTGCGGGAGGGCTTCTCCACCGCCTCCGCCCGCGCCCGCGAGCTGGGCTTCGGCGCCGGCATGGGCCTGCCCAACATCCGCCGCAACAGCGACGAGTTCGCCATCGAGTCCACCGTCGGGCAGGGCACTCGCGTTCGGTTCAGCATTCGCCTGCGGCCGCAGACGCTCTACGGCACCGGCCGCCACGGCCTGACCATCGAGGCCGACCACTGCCGACGCGCGCTGCGCTGCGTGCATGCCTGCCCGACGCACGCGGTGCGCGTGCTGGGGCGGCGGCCGGAAATTCTGGACTATCTGTGCATCGACTGCACCGCCTGCATCGCCGTTTGTCCGACCGGCACACTGACGACGCGCGGCACGCGTGCGACGCTGCCGGTCGGTGAGGAGGCCGTCGTAGTCGTGCCGGCCGCGCTGCTGGTGCAGTTCGGCAGCGGCATCGCGCCGGCGCAAGTCCGCGCTGCGCTGGCCGCACTGCTGGGCGGCGGGGCGGCGGCCGACGCCCGCGTGTGGGTCCTCGAAGCGTGGGAGGCGGCTCTGCGGGCCGGAGTGCGGCGCTACGCCGAAACCGCGGCGGCTCTGCCCGTGATTTCGCCGGCCTGCCCGGCCGTGGTGAACCTGATCGAGACGCGCTACCCGGCGCTCATTCCGCACGTGGCGCCGCTGGCGCCGGCTGTCGACGCGGTGCGCGCCGCGCTCGCCGGACAGCGGGCCGTGTTCGTCGTGACGTGCCCCAGCCAGCGTACGGCGTTGCTGGGCGACGCCGCGGCCGGCCCGCCGCCGGTGGACGTGCTGCTGCCCGCCGCGGTGCAGGCTGCGCTGGCACCGCATCTCCACGCCGACTCCGGGCAGCTCGCCGTCAGTGCCACGGCTCCGCCGCCGCCGGACGCGGACCTGCTGCGCGTGACCGGCCTGCCGCACGTGCTGCACCTGTTCGACGAGATCGAGGGTCGCCGCGTGCGCGACGTGCGCGTCGTGGAGCCGTGGGCCTGTGCGGAGGGCTGCTTCGGCTCGCCGCTGCTGCGCGAGGAGCCCTGTCTCGCGCGGCACCGCTGGGAGACCGCTCCGCTGCCGGCCGACGGAGCCGCGCGGGCCGTGCCGCGCGGGCGGCCGCTGGCGCCGCGGCCGGGGCTCCGGCTGGACACGGACATGGGCAAGGCGATTCAGAAGCTCGCCCGGATCGATACGTTGCGGCGCGAGCTGCCCGGGGCCGACTGCGGCGAGTGCGGCGCACCGACGTGCGCGGCGCTGGCCGAGGACATCGTGCTGGGCCGGGCCGCGGCGGGCGCGTGTGTGCGGCAGCGGTCGCAGGAGAAGGCACCATGACGCTTCCGGATCTGGCGGCCCGACTGGGCTGGCGGGCGCTGACGCCGCAGGTGCAACGGGCCGGTGACGTGACGGCGGGGTACGTGTCGGACCTGCTGAGCGACGTGCTGGCCCGTGCGCCCGCCGGCGGCGTGCTCGTGACGGTGCAGGTGCATCTGAACGTGATCGCGGTGGCCGTGCATGCCGAGCTGGCGGGCGTCGTGTTCGCGTTGGGGCGCGAGCCGGAGGAGCCGGTGCGGGCCAAGGCGGCGGAGGAAGGCATTGCGCTGTATGTCTCGGACGCGCCGGCGTTCGAGCTGGTCGGGCGGCTGTACGAGCTGGGCGTCCGCGGGACGCCCGCCCGCCCGCCGGTCTGAGCGGCGGTGCGCCTCCGGGAGCGACGGCTGTGCAACTGTATCCGGCCGACCTGCACATCCACACGGCGCTGTCGCCGTGTGCGGCGGACGAGATGACGCCGCCGGCGATCGTGCGGACGGCCCGGAAGTGCGGATTGGCGATGATCGCGGTGTGTGACCACAACTCGGCCGACAACGCGGCGGCGACGCAGGCCGCGGCTCGTGCGGCGGACCGCGCCGTGGCGGTGCTGGCCGGCATCGAGATCACGACCGCGGAGGAAGCCCACGTCGTCGGGCTCTTCCCGGCGCCGCAGGCGGCGGAGGCGGCGGCCGCCGAACTGACGGCCACGCTGCCGGCGGCCGACGATGCGTACTACGCCCGCTTCGGTCCGCAGCGGCGGCTGGACGCGGAAGGGCGCGAGCAGGGGACCGAACCGCACATGCTGGCGCTGGCGACGGGGTTCGACCTGGCGGCCGCGGTGTCGCTCGTGCACCGGCACGGCGGGCTGGCGATTGCGGCCCACGTCAATCGCCCGTCGTTCAGCGTGCTGAGTCAGCTGGGCGTCTTCCCGGCCGACGCGGGCTTCGACGCGGTCGAGGTGTTTACGCCGGCGGGGGCGGAGGCGGACGCGGCGGTCGCCGCGGCGGCGGCGCACGGGCTGCCGGTGCTGGCCTCGTCGGACAGCCACGCGCTGGGGGACATCGGGCGGGCGCGCGCGGTGTTCACGCTGGCGGCGCCGACGTTCGAGGAGGTGGCTTTGGCGCTGCGGGGGACCGCCGGCCGGGGGGTGCGCTGTGCGTGAGCTGTCGCTGCACATCCTCGATCTGCTCGAGAACGCCCAGCGAGCCCGGGCGAGCGTGATCGCCGTCACGGTCGAGATCGACGAAGCGGCCGACCGCCTGCGGGTCGTCATCGAGGACAACGGCACGGGGCTCAAGGTGGCGCCTGAGGACGCGACCAACCCGTTCTACACGACCAAGGCCGGGAAGCGCACCGGGCTGGGACTGAGCCTGTTCCGCGCGGCGGCCGAGCAGACCGGCGGGGGGTTGACGATCGGCAAGTCGGGGCTGGGGCCGGTGGGCGTGCGGGTGGCGGTCGAGCTGGGGCTGTCGCACGTGGACCGCAGCCCGCTGGGCGACCTGGCCGGCACGCTCGCCGGCGTGGTGTGCACCAACCCCGAGATCGACTACGTGATCGCGGTCCGCTGCGGAATGCAGGAATGTCGCGTTCGGACGTCCGAGCTGGGCGCCGACGCGTTCCGTACCGCGCAGGCGGTACAGGAGCTGGTGGGCCGCGCGCTCGGCGCGGCCGCGGTGCCGCTGTAGAGCGGCGCGGAGGCAACGACGGTCGCGGTGGCGACCCCGGAATAACCAGGAGCGACGCATGCTTGAGGAAGGCAAGGTGACATGTGGGTGCGGCGAGGAAGTCTCCGAGGAGGAGCTGCTCGCCCGCCTGGACGCCGTCTTGGAGGAGTACCGCGCCAAGCCGGGGGCTCTGATCCCCGTGCTCCAGATCGCGCAGGGGCTGTTCGGCTACCTGCCGGAGGTGGCGCTGAAGAAGATCGCGCTCGGCCTGAACAAGTCGTACAGCGAAGTGGCCGGCGTCGTGAGCTTCTACTCCTTCTTCTCCACCCAGCCGCGCGGCAAGCACCTGATCCGCGTGTGCCTCGGCACGGCCTGTTACGTGCGGGGCGGCAAGCGCGTGCTGGACACGCTCAAGCAGAAGCTCGGCGTCGACGTGGGCGACACGACGCCCGACCGCACGTTCACGCTCGAGGTGGCCCGCTGCTTCGGCGCGTGCGGGCTGGCCCCGGCCATCATGATCGACGACGACGTCCACCACCGCGTCAAGCCGAACAAGATGGACCTGATCCTGGACAAGTACCGCGAGGAGCCGGCCGCACCCGACTCGGGCAACGGCCGCGGCGCCCGCGCCACAGCCCGGAGGACCTGACCCATGACCACCCGCAAGATCACGAGTCTCGCGGACCTGGCCGACGTTCAGGCCGACGCCCGCAAAGCGATCGACCTGCGCAGCGGCACCAAGGACCTGCGCATCACCGTCCACATGGGCACCTGCGGCATCGCCGCCGGGGCTCGCGACGTGCTCACGGCGCTCATGGCCGAGCTCGGCCGCGCCGGCACGACCAACGTCAGCCTCCAGCAGACCGGCTGCGCCGGCCTGTGCGACCAGGAGCCGATGCTCACGCTGACCGATCCCGGCGGCCGCAGCTTCCGCTACGGCCGGCTGACCAAGCACAAGGTGGGCGAGATCGTGCGGGACCACGTCCTGCGCGGCCAGCCCGTCAACGAGTACCTGATCAAGGCCTGAGAGCGGAGACGCAGTCCCCATGGATAACGTGCGAACTCACATTCTCGTGTGCACCGGCGGCGGCTGCATCGCCTCGGGCGCGCTGGAGGTCAGCGCCGCCCTGCGTGAGCAGCTCGAGCGCCACGGCCTGGCCAACGAGGTCCGGGTCATCGAGTCGGGCTGCCTGGGGCCGTGCGCCGTCGGGCCCGTCGCCGCGGTGTACCCCGACAACGTGTTCTATCAGGGCATCCGCCCGGACGACGCGGCCGACATCGTGGAAGAGCACCTGCTCAAGGGGCGCGTGGTCGAGCGGCTGGTCCATACGACCCCGGCCGGGCGCACGCTGCCCGGCCTCCAGGAGGTGCCGTTCTTCCAGAAGCAGGTCAAGATCGTGCTGCGCAACTGCGGCGTGATCGACCCACTCAAGATCGAGGAGTACATCGCGCGCGACGGCTACCGCGCCCTGGGCAAGGTCCTCACCTCCATGACCCCCGAGGAGGTCATTGCCGAGATGAAGGCGTCGGGGCTGCGGGGCCGCGGGGGCGCGGGCTTCCTCACCGGGCTGAAGTGGGAATTCACCCGCAAGGCGCCCGGCGACGTGAAGTACATCCTGTGCAACGGCGACGAGGGCGATCCCGGTGCGTTCATGGACCGCAGCGTGCTGGAGGGTGATCCGCACAGCGTGATCGAGGGCATGGCGATCGCGGCCTACGCGATCGGCGCGCAGCAGGGCTACGCCTACATCCGGGCGGAATATCCGCTGGCGGTCGAGCGTTTCAACCACGCGCTGCGGCAGGCCCGCGAGTACGGCCTGCTGGGCCGCGACATCTTCGGCACGTCGTTCCAGTTCGACATCGAGGTCCGCATGGGTTCCGGCGCCTTCGTGTGCGGCGAGGAGACGGCCCTGATGACCTCGATCGAGGGGAACCGGGGCGAGCCGCGCCCGCGGCCGCCGTTCCCGGCCCAGAAGGGGCTGTGGGGCCGGCCGAGCTGCCTGAACAACGTCGAGACGTTCGCGAACGTGCCGCCGATCCTGCTTCAGGGGTCGAAGTGGTTCGCGTCGTACGGCACGGCCAAGAGCAAGGGCACGAAGGTCTTCGCGTTGGCCGGGGCGGTGAACAACACCGGCCTGGTCGAGGTGCCGATCGGCATGCCGCTGGGCGAGATCATCTACGACATCGGCGGCGGCGTGCCCAACGGCAAGAAGTTCAAGGCGGTGCAGCTCGGCGGCCCGTCGGGCGGGTGCATCCCGAAGGAGTACCTCAACGTCCCGGTCGACTACGAGTCGCTCAGCGAGCTCGGCGCGATCATGGGCTCGGGCGGCATGATCGTGATGGACGAGGACACGTGCATGGTGGACGTGGCCCGCTTCTTCCTGGATTTCTGCCAGGACGAGTCCTGCGGCAAGTGCCCGCCGTGCCGCGTCGGCACCAAGCGCATGCTCGAGATTGTCGAGCGCATCTGCGCCGGCGAGGGCCAGGAGGGCGATATCGAGAAGCTGCTGGAGCTGGGCCAGGTCGTCAAGGACGCCTCGCTGTGCGGCCTGGGCCAGACCGCGCCGAACCCGGTGCTCTCGACGATTCGCTACTTCCGGCACGAGTACGAGGCCCACATCCGCGACAAGCACTGCGAGGCGGGCGTGTGCGCGGCGCTCGTGCGGGCGCCCTGCCAGAGCGCCTGCCCGGCCGGGGTCGACGTGCCCGGCTTCGTGTCGCTGATCGGCGAGAAACGCTACGCCGAGGCCCTGGCGCTGCACCGCGAGCGCAACCCGTTCGCATCGGTCTGCGCCCGCGTGTGCTTCCACACGTGCGAGGACAAGTGCCGCCGCAGCACGCTGGACGAGGCGGTCGCCATCCGCGGGCTCAAGCGCTTCATGACCGAGCAGGAAGTGACCGTTCAGCTGCCCGAGATCCGCGACAACGAGGCCAACGCCCGCCGCAAGATCGCGATCGTCGGAGCCGGCCCGGCCGGCCTCTCCTGTGCGTACTTCCTGGCGCGGCTGGGCTACCGGCCGCGCGTCTTCGAGGCCGAACCGCGCCCGGGCGGCATGCTCGTGCAGGCCATTCCGGCGTACCGGCTGCCGCGCGAGGAGCTGGCCCGCGAGGTCCGCATGATCGAGCGGCTCGGCGTCGACATTGAAACCAACATGCGGCTGGGCCGCGACTTCACGCTGGCCGGCCTGAAGCAGCAGGGCTACGACGCCGTCTTCCTCGGGATCGGCGCGCCGCTGGGCGCCAAGCTCGGCATTCCGGGCGAGGATGCCGAGGGCGTGACCGAGGCGCTGCGGTTCCTGCGCGAATACAACATCCGCGGCTCGGCGCCGATCGGCCAGAAGGTCGTCGTGATCGGCGGCGGCAACGCGGCCATCGACGCCGCCCGCACGGCGCTGCGGCTCGGGGCCGAGTCGGTCTCGATCCTCTACCGCCGCACGCGGGCCGAGATGCCGGCGTACGCCGAGGAAGTGGACGAGGCCGAGCATGAGGGCGTCAAGCTCATGGTGCTGGTGGCCCCGGTGGAGGTCGTCACGCAGGGCGGCCACGTGAGCGGCGTGAAATGCCGGCACATGGTGCTGGGCGAGTTCGACCGCAGCGGCCGGCGCCGCCCGGTGAGCTCGTCCGACGGCGATTTCATCGTGCCCTGCGACCAGATCATCGCGGGCATCGGGCAGGCGCTCGACGCGCGCGAGCTGTGCGACGGCCTGCCGCTGGAGCTGAACAAGAACGGCTTCATCAAGGCCGACCCGGTGACGGGCCGGACGTCGGTGCCGTGGGTTTACGCGGGCGGCGACGCGGTCATGGGGCCGTGGTCGGTCGTGGGCGCGATCGCCGCGGGCGAGAAGGCCGCGGTCGGGATCGATGCGGCCCTGACCGGGGCCGAGCACGCCTTCTGGCGGAAGGAGCGGCCCAACGACACCGCCTTCGACCCGGATGCCGACCCGGTGCAGTATCCGCGGGCGAAGATGCAGCTCATCCCGGTGAACAAGCGGCGGAACAACTTCCAGGAAGTCGAGCTGCCGTGGTCGGAAGCCGTAGCGCGGCGCGAGGCGAAGCGCTGCCTGCGGTGCGATTTCCGCCAGCCGTGTGAGCAGACGCAGGACTAGGCCCCCGGCAGGGCGCGGGCGGCCGGACCGGGCGGTCCGGCGGCCCCGCGAGACATGAGGAATTCGGATCATGCCGAAACTGACGATCGACAACCTCCCTGTGGAGGTCCCCGACGGGGCCAGCGTGATCGACGCCGCCGAGCAGGCGGGCATCCGCATCCCGTCGCTGTGCTACCTGAAGAACGTGCAGGCGATCGGCGCCTGCCGCGTGTGCGTCGTCGAGATCGAGGGCGCCCGCGGCCTCATCGCCGCGTGCAGCCAGCCGGCGACCGAGGGCATGAAGGTCAGGACCAACACCCGTCGCGTCCGCGAGGCCCGACGGACGGTCGTCGAGCTACTGCTCTCCGAGCACGACGGCGATTGCCAGGTCTGCGACCGCAACGACGACTGCGAGCTCCAGGCGCTCGCCCGCGAGCTGGGCATCAAGGAGGTCCGGTACGCCGGCGGCAAGGCCCGCCGGTATCAGGACATGACGACGCCGGCCCTGGTGCGCGACACCGCCAAGTGCGTCGCCTGCCGCCGCTGCGTGACGGTCTGCAACCAGACGCAGGGCGTGGCGGCGCTCTGGCCGCAGAACCGCGGCTTCAACACCGTCATCGGACCGGCCTTCTGCCAGAACCTGGACGACGTGGTGTGTGTCCAGTGCGGGCAGTGCGGGGCCGTCTGCCCGGTCGGCGCGATCACTGAGCGCGACCACATCGGCGACGTCTGGGCCGCACTGGACGATCCGTCCATGCACGTGATCGTGCAGACCGCGCCGGCCATCCGCGCTGCGCTGGGCGAGTGCTTCGGCTATCCCCCGGGCACGCTCGTGACCGGCAAGATGGCGACGGCGCTGCGCCGCCTGGGCTTCGCGGCCGTGTTCGACACCAACTTCACCGCCGACCTGACCATCATCGAGGAGGGCACCGAGCTGCTCATGCGGCTCAAGCAGGCCCTCGCGGGCTCGAGCGGCGGCCGCAAGAAGGGCGGCAACGGGCACGGGCACGACCAGGCCTACGGCCCGGTCCCGATGTTCACGAGCTGCTCGCCCGGGTGGATCAAGTTCATGGAGCACTTCTACCCGGACCTGACGCCCAACCTCTCGACCTGCAAGAGCCCGCAGCAGATGTTCGGCGCGGTCGCCAAGACCTACTACGCCGGGAAGATCGGCAAGCGGGCCGAGGACATCTATGTCGTGTCGGTCATGCCGTGCACGGCCAAGAAGTACGAGTGCCAGCGGCCCGAGATGACCGGCAGCGGCGTGCGGGACGTGGACGCGGTGCTGACGACGCGCGAGCTGGCCCGCATGATCAAGCAGGCCGGCATCGACTTCGCCAAGCTGCCGGACAGCGCCATGGACGCCCCGCTGGGCCTGTCCACCGGCGCGGCCGACATCTTCGCGAACACGGGCGGCGTCATGGAGGCCGCGTTGCGGACGGCGTGGGAGCTGGTCACCGGTAGGCCGCTGCCGTTCGAGAACCTGCACGTGGCGCCGGTCGCGGGGCTCGAGGGCATCAAGGAGGCCTCGGCGAAGATTACCGGCGCCGTGCCGGCCTGGTCGTTCCTCGAGGGCGTCACGCTGAAGGTGGCGGTGGCGCACGGGCTGGGCAACGCCCGCAAGCTGATCGAGCGCATCAAGGCCGGCCAGGCGGATTACCACTTCATCGAGGTGATGACCTGCCCCGGCGGGTGCGTCGGCGGCGGCGGCCAGCCGCGGCTGACGACCGACGACGCGCGGCGGGCCCGCATTGCGGCGATCTACCGCGAGGACGAGGGCAAGCCGCTGCGCAAGTCGCACGAGAACCCCGCCGTGCAACAGCTCTACCGGGAGTTCCTGGGCGAACCGCTGGGCGAGAAGTCGCACCAGCTTCTGCACACGAAGTACGTCGCACGGGCCAAGGTTTAGCCCGCCCGCTCGCGGGGACGGACCGGCCGTCCGTCCCCGCGGCTGTGGCCCGCCGCGATTGCGGAGAGTGCGCATGCCCGAGCCCGCCCCGCTCATCCTCCTCGTCGACGACGATGTCGATTTCCTCGACATCAACCGGCAGGTGCTCGAGCCGCGCGGCTACCGCGTCGTCGCGGTGACCGACCCGGTCGCCGCCTGGGAGCGCATTCAGCAGGAGCCGCCCGCGCTAGTCATCACCGACCTCATGATGAGCGCGCTCGACTCCGGGTTCTCGCTCACGCGCCGGCTGCGCGAGGACCCGCGCTTCGGCGCACTCCCCATCATCCTCGTGACCGCCGTCAGCAGTTCCCTCGGCCTCGACTTCCGCCCGCGGACGCCCGCCGACCTGGCCGCGCTCGGCGTCGACGCCTTCTTCGACAAGCCCGTCCGGCCGCAGGCCCTGCTCGACAAGGTCGCCGAGCTGCTGGCCCGCGGCCGCCCGGAGACGCCCTGATGCCCCACACGATCCTCGTCGTGGATGACGACCCGGACACGCTGAGCCGGATGCGCCGGCACCTCACGCAATGGGGCTTCGACGTCCGGACCGCGGACAGCCTGAAGCAGGCCGACGCCGCCCTGCGCGAGCAGCGCCCCGATCTCGCCATCGTCGACCTGATGCTCGAAGACGTGGACAGCGGCTTCACGCTCTGCCACCGCATCAAGCGGCAGGATCCCGCCATCCCCGTGATTCTCGTCACGGCCGTCACGCATTACACAAACCTCCAGTTCGACGCGCTCGGCCGCGAGGAGGCAGCCTGGATCAAGGCCGACGCGATCCTTCAGAAGCCGGTGCTGTTCGAGACGCTGGCCGCGCGCATTCGCCAGTTGTTGCCGGCCGATTGACGTCCGACCGACCGGGCGCAAGGTGTGCGCCGTCGCGGGGGCCGCGGCCTGACAGGGGGGCGCATGCCGCCTATCATGCCACGCGCCGTCGGGTGACCCCGATGCAAGCCCTGGAGGACGACGCGTGAGCGCCACCCCCGATCCGAGCCGGCCTGCCCCCGCGCCGGCTGCTTCGAGTGCGGTCAGCGGCCCCCGGGAATTGGAGCCGCTGCCGCTCGACGTGCATTCGCCACAGCTCACTCTGCGGGCGGCTCTGACGGGCATGGTTCTGGGCGGCCTGCTGTCGACCTGCAACGTCTACGCCGGCTTGCAGATCGGCTGGGGCTTCAACATGTCGATCACGGCCGCGCTCCTGGGCTTCGGCTTCTGGCAGCTAATGCATGTTTCGCTGCGTCGGCCCCGGTTCGGCCTGCTCGAGAGCAACATCAACATGACGGCGGCGTCGTCGGCCGCGGCCGTGTCGTCGGCCGGCCTGGTCGCGCCGATCCCGGCCCTGACGATGCTGACCGGGCAGACGCTGTCACCGCCGGCGCTGATGCTCTGGGTCTTCTCGGTGTGCATGGTGGGCATCGCGGTCGGCATCGGCCTCCGCCGGCAGATGATCATCGTGGACAAGCTGCCGTTCGCCGCCGGGCTGGCCACCGCCGTCACGCTCCGCGAGATGTACGCGGAGGGCACGGAAGCGCTCAAGCGCGTCACGTTGCTGGCGGGCGCCGCGGTGCTGGCCGTACCGCTCAAGCTTGCGACCGCGTACCACCTGCCCCTGCTGCCGGCCAAGATGCCAAGCACGCTGGCGCCGGATGTGCGAGTCCAGGGGTTCACGCTCGGTTCGCTGACGTTCGGGCTCAACTCGACGCTGATGATGTACGGCGTGGGCGGGCTGGTTGGCATCCGGGCCTGCACGTCGATGGTCCTGGGCGGCGTGCTGGCCTGGGGTGTGTTCGCACCGTGGCTCACGCGTGCCGGATACCTGCGGCTCGAGGTGCGGCAGCCGCTGGCGGCCGTGCCGGCCGGGGTCACACTGCCGCCCGAGCCGGAGGGCTACGCGCGTTTCGACGACGCGCGCCGCACGCTGCAATGGAAGGGCGTCATGACGCCGGCCGAGCGTGACGCGCTCCTGGCGCAGAGCGACGACCCGGAGTGGCGCGTGGTGATTCAGCGGCTGTACGTGGCGTCGCAACTGGAGTTCACCGCGCCGCTGGCGGCGCTGCCGAATGACGTGGCGTTCGGTCCCGGCGGCCCGGTGTCGTACGACCCGCGACGCCGGGTGCTGCACACCCGCGCCGTGCCTGACCCCGCCGCCTTGGAGGCGCTGCACCGGCTCAGCGACGATCCCGCGTACCGCGCGGCGCTGGCGGCGCTGGCCGCCGGCTTTCGGTACGAATCCCTCTGTCCGGTGCAGGTCAGCGTCGCGCTGCCCGCCTGGCCCGAGCGGCTGACGCTGCCGCGCACGGTGGCCGGCTCGCTCCGGTACGACCCGGTCGCGGGCCGGCTGGCGCTGACCGAGCCGCTCTCGTCGGCGCAGCAAGCCCAACTCGACAACTGGCTGAACGCGTACACGGCGCAGCGTTCTTCGGAAGCCGAGCGGGTCGCGCTCGTGCGGGCCGCCGTCGCCGACCTCCAGCGCCGGATCGACGCGCCGCGCCTGCCGGCGGATTTCGCCGTACCGACCGCCCTGGCGGAGCGCGTGTCCTGGGACGCCGCGCGGCAGCGGCTGATCGCGGTCGGACCGCTCAGCGCGGCCGAGGCCAGGCAGTTGAAAGCCGCGCTGCCCGAGACGGACGCGGCCTTCACCGACTACTCGGCCTCCGTGGATGCGCTGGTGCGGGCCTCGCGGCTGACGCGGGTCGAGCCGGGTTTCCGCGACCTCGTGACGTGGCTGCTGTGGCCGGGCGTGACGGCGATGGTGATCGCGTCGCTGGTCTCGTTCGCGTTCTCGTGGCGTTCGATGTTGTCGGCCTTCGGCGGCGGGAAGCGCGACGCGGCGGCGGCCGCAGAGCCGGACGCCCACGAGGTCTCGCGCCGCTGGTTCCTGTTCGCGGTTGTGAGCTCGCTCGGCCTGTCGGTCGTGCTTCAGGTCATCCTGTTCGACATCCAGGCGTGGGCGGCGGTGCTCGGGATTCTGCTGACGTTCGTGCTGGCGGTTGTGGCCGGACGCGTGTCGGGCGAAACGAACATCACGCCGGTCGGTGCGATGGGCAAGGTCACGCAACTGCTGTTCGGCGTCTTGTCGCCGGGGCGACCCGAGCCGAACCTGATGGCGGCGAACGTGACGGGTGGGGCCGCCAGCCAGTGCGCCGACCTGCTGCACGATCTCAAGACGGGGTATCTCGTCGGCGCTTCGCCGCGCAAACAGGTCATCGCCCAGACGCTGGGTGCGCTGGCCGGCTCGGTGGTCGGCTCGCTGGCCTACCTCGTGCTCATTCCGGACCCGCGCGAGATGCTGATCACGGAGGCGTGGGCGGCGCCGGCCGTCGCGGCGTGGAAGGCCGTGGCGGAGATCTTCGCGGTGGGGCTCGCGGCGCTGCCGGCGGGCACGCCCGTGGCGATGCTCATCGCGGGCATCCTCGCGGCCGCGCTGGCGGTGGTCGAGAAGAAGGTTCCGAAGAAGTGGCGCACGTGGGTGCCGAGCCCCGCGAGCCTGGGCCTTGCCTTCGTCATCCAGATGTACACGAGCTTGACGATGTACGTCGGAGCCGTGATTGCCTGGGCGCTGGGCCGGTGGCTGCCGCGCTGGAGCGACCGGTTTCTCGTGGCGATCTGCGCGGGGCTCGTGGCGGGCGAGAGCCTGACGGGCGTCGGCCAGGCGCTCGCCGAGATCGACTGGCGGCTGCTGCTGGGCCGATAGCCCCGGAGGTCCGCCCTGCGGTCTGGCAGGCCGTGCTGGGGGTTGGCGGGCGCGGCCGGGCCGTGCCCGCGCCGTTCGCCGCGCCGGCGGGCTCACCCCTCCGCCGACAGGTCGCCCACATACACGCGCGTGTCGTACTCGATCACCACCCGACCGCCGTCCGCGTACCGGTCGAACAGCGCCCGCAGCCGCGCGGTCAGCGCGACCCCGCGGGCGTCCGTCTCCCGCGGCATGTACGACGCCGAGAATGTCCGCCCCCGCAGACCGTCAAAGTCGAGCACCTGCCGGTTCGGCAACTGGAAGAACGCGATGGTCTGCGGCCCGAAGAACGCCCCCAGCCGCCCGTCGCTCTCGACGTTCTGATGCCGCACCGCGTCATAATCCGTGCCGAATTCGCGCAGCAGGGCCTCGTAATCCCGCAGAAACGGCGTGTCCTCGCGCCGCACGTTCCACAGCAGCACGACCCGCGGCCGCCAGTCGCTCGCCGGCCGCAGGATTCGCAGGAACTCGCGGCGGGCGGCGCGCACGTCGAACCAGTGGAACGCCTGGGCCGCGGCGACCCAGTCCACGCTCGCGTCGGGCAGGCCGGTCCGCTCGGCCGACCCGGCGACGCTGCGGAACGCGGGCCACGCGGCCAGCCGGGCGGCGCCGGCCGTCCGCATCGCCTCGTTGGGTTCGACGCCGAACACGGTGTTCCCGTTGCGCAGCAGCAGCTCCGCGAAGAGGCCGGTGCCGCTGCCGACGTCGGCCACGACGTGCCTGCGTTCCAGGCCGTGGTCGCGCGTCAGGCGGGCGATGACCTCGGCCGGGTAATCGGGACGATAGCGGAGATAAGCCTCCACGCGGTCGGAGAAACGAGCGGTCGCATCCGGGGCCGGTCGGGGGATGCTCATGGGCGATAGCATACGCGGGCCGCGCGGCGTTGTAGAATCCCGCACCGTGCGGATCGGACCGGAAGCGTGCCCGGCCGCGTGCCGGCCAGGAAGGTGTGCATGAACAGGTGGCGCTCCGTCCCGCTGCTCGTCGTCCTGCTTGGCGGGGGCGCGGTGCGCGGCGAGGACTGGCCGCAGTTCCGCGGCCCGCGGCGCGACAACATCTCGCGCGAGACCGGGCTGTTGCGGAGGTTCCCCGAGGGCGGACCGAAGGTGCTGTGGTCGGTCGAGGCGTGCCAGGGCTACGCGGCCGCCGCGATCGTCGGCGAGCGGGTGTTCTTCGAGGATTACAACCGCGACGAGAAACAGTGGCTGTTGCGGTGTCTGAACCTGGCGGACGGGAAGGAGCTGTGGCGGGTCAATGATCCGAAGCTCATTCGTCCGAACCACGGCATCACGCGGACGGTGCCGGCCTGCGACGGCAAGCTCGTGTTCGTGCTTGATCCGAAGTGCGTGCTGCACGCGGTCGACGCCACGAGCGGCAAAGAGGTCTGGCGGCGGGACTTTGTCGACACTTACAAGACGCAGATTCCGCCGTGGAACAACGGACAATGCCCGCTGCTCGACGGGGATCGGCTGATCGTTGCTCCCGGCGGCGCGGAAGCGCTGCTGGTGGCGCTCGACCCGGCAACGGGGCGCGAGCTCTGGCGCACGCCCAATCCGGACAACTGGCCGATGTCGCATGCCTCGGTGATGCCGGGCGAGCTGGGCGGCGTGCGGCAGTATGTGTACTGCACCCTCAAGGGGCTGGTGGGCGTGAACGCGGCGGACGGCAAGGTCCTTTGGCGGCACGCCCGGAAGTTTAACGTGGCGGTCGCCCCGTCGCCGTTGCCGATCGCGCCGGATCGCGTCTTCATGACGTCCGGCTACGACGCGGGCACGACCATGATCCGTGTGCACCAGGACGGCGACGCGTTCCGGACGGACAGCCTCTTCGAGCTCACCGCCGAGCAGTGGAACGCGGAGGTGCACACGCCGATCCTGTTTCGGGACAAGCTGTTTGCGGTCGGCCGCAAGGAAAAAGGGCTGTTCACGTGCCTGGAACTCGACGGCCGGACCGTGTGGACCAGCGGGGGACAGGCCAGTTTCGACCTCGGCAGTTTCCTGCTGGCCGACGGGGTGTTCTTCATTCTGGACGGCCGCACGGGCCTGCTGCGGCTGGTGGCCGCGGAGACGGGCGGCTACCGGGAGCTGGACCGGGCGCAGGTGCTGAGCGGGGACAACGTGTGGGGGCCGATGGCTCTGTCGAGCCGCAAGCTCGTGCTGCGGGACATGACGAAGATGGTGTGCATCGACGTAGCCGCGCCGTAGCGGGCGCCGGGGGACGGCGCCGGACGAATCGCGACGGGCGGCGCGTGCCCCGGTCGTCGCGTGTGATACCGGCCGGCGGCCGGTGAAGTCGCCGAGCCCCTCTCCTGCGCGCGTGAGGCGGGCTCGTGGGCCCCCCGCAGCATCCGAGCCCGCAGCGCAAGCGCCGGGCTGTGCCGAAGACTCCTCGGACCCGCTCGGGGACGGGCGGAGGTTCAACGCTTCACGCGCGCCGCGCCCGACATGCTGCGTCAGCGCGGGCCGGGCGCCGCTTCGGCGGCCGCGTTCTTACGGAGCAGCTCCTCGAACTTCTTCTTGAGCTCGTTGTCGAGCACGCGGATCTGCGCCTTGTGGAACAGCTCGGTAACCAGCGCGTTCATGCGCTCCGGGATGACGCGGTCGCGGAGCTGCTGCTCGACCTGGTCGCGCACGTCGGCGAACTGCGTGTCGGCGGGGGGGATGCGGCGCTCGAGCTTCAGGATGTGCCACCAGCGGCCGACCTTGATCGGCCGCGAGACCTCGCCCGGCTGCATGGCGAACGCCGCCTCGCGCAGCGCGGGCGCCACCTGCTCGTCGGGGGCGTTGAACGCGAACGGCTCGAGCAGCCCGCCGCGCGCCGCACTCTCCCTGTTTTGACTGGTCTGCCGCGCGACCTCGGCGAAGTCCGTCTTGGCCTCCAGCAGCCGCAGGGCCTCGTGCAGGCCGGCCACGTCGCCCACCTGGATGTGCCGCACTTCGACCCTCTCGCCGTAGGTGCGCGCGAACTCCTCGCGCAGCGTCGCCTCGTCCACCTTGAAATCGCGCTCGATCACCTTGCGCAGGTGGGCGTTGCGCTCCATGCCGAGCATGAACTCGGCGAGCGAGATGCCCTTCTGCTGGAGCATGAACTCCAGCGACTGGCGCTTCTCGTCCTCGGTCAGCGTCGCCCCATCCTTGGGCGGGGGGGCGATCTGGTCCAGCGCCCGGCGGTACTCCGTCTCGATGTCGGCCGCCGTCACCTTCAGCTTCAGTCGGGCCGTCTCTTCCTTCGCCAGCTCCAGCACGATGAGCTGCTGCATCACCTGCAACCCGTAGCCGTCCATCAGCACCTTCGTCATCGTGCGCTTGCTGATCGGTTTGCCGTTCACGATCGCGATCGCGTCGCCGTCCTGCGCCCACACCGGGCCCGCCCCAGCCAGCACCAGCCCGCACAGCGCGAGCGGCCCATGGATCATTCGCTTGCGCATCCGCATACCTCGCCTGGCACCCGAACCTTCGCGCTCGATCAACCTCGTACCGCCCGCAGCGGTGGCCGATCCGCGCGGGCGATCGCCACCCGCACGCCCCGCACCGCTCGGGCCACCACGGCCCGAATCCGCGCCCGCACCGGCGCTTCGCTCGCGAAATGCCCCAGCTGCACCGCTGTCACGCCGCGCTTGAGCAGCTCGAGCGCGTCGTGGTGCTTGAACTCACCCGTGACCACCAGCACCTCCGGATCGCGGAACGCCCGCACGCCGAACGCGCCGGCCGCGGCCAGCACCCCGCGGAACCTCCGCCGCAGCTCGCCCACCACCGCCGCGTTCGACAGGTCCGCCACCCGTCCCAGCCGCCGCAGGAGGCTCGTGCCGGCTTCCGGCCGGCGCAGCAGCCCAACCCGGCCGAGCCCAACGGCCGCCCGACCGGCCACCGCGTGCAGGGGGTACAGGTCGAACGCGGGCTCCTCGTACGGGTGGGTCGCGTACAGCGCCCGCACGACCGGCCCGAGTCGCTCCGCGGGCACGACCAGCTCGAGACGCGTTTCGGGCACGCGCTCCAGCCGCCCGCGCCGCCCCACCGCCGGGTTCGTCGTCTCGTCGCCGCGGAACGTGCCGTGCCCCTCGAGCTCGAAGCTGCACTCCGTGTAGTGGCCGATGACACCGGCTCCCGCAGCGGCGAGCGCGGCGCGCATCGCGCCGGCGCAGTCCGCCGGGACAAAGACAACCAGCTTGTACCCGGCCCGCTCCTGCACGAGCGGCTCGAGCGGGAAGCGCTCGGCCGGCTGCACGGCGTCCAGGAGAATGTCGTTGGTGCCCCCCGCGGCGGCATCCAGCGCGGTGTGCAGCGCGATGATGGCCGTCCCGGCCCCGAGCAGCTCGGGCAACCGGCTCGTGGGCGCCTCCGCCCCGGCGGTGATACTGCGAATCCCCTTGAAGATCGGCGGGTGGTAGACGACGAGCAGGTCCGACCTCGTGCGCAGCGCCTCGACCGCCACGGCATCGGTCAGGTCCAGCGCGATCAGTACGCGTCGGACGCAGGCGGTCGGGCGTCCCGCGAGCAGGCCGACGTTGTCCCACTCGGCCGCGTGCGCGAACGGGGCGAACCGGTCGAGGGCGGCGTACACGTCACGGACGGTCATCGGGGGCATGCTCGTCCTCGCACTACACCGGGCATTCCTGGTCCACCAGCCGCCCGTATGCCAGCCCGATCTGCCGCGTCACGTCCCCGATTTTCTCCTGAGCGACGGCCTGGCGCTCGATGCGGACAACGGGCACGACCTCCATCATGCTGCCGGTCAGGAAGACCTCGTCCGCGGACAGCACGTCGTCCAGTGTGACGCCCGTCTCCCGGACCGCCAGGCCGAGTTCGCGGGCGACCTCGATGACGGCCGCGCGCGTGATTCCCGGCAGGACCGGTGTGTCCACCGGCGGGGTCCAGAGCTCTTCGTTCCGCACGATGAACACGTTGCTGATCGCCCCCTCGGTCAGCAGGTCGTCGTCCGTGAACACCAGCGCCTCGAACGCGCCCTTCAGGTGGGCCACTCGCAGCATCGCGAGGCGGCTGAAGTAGCTGGTCGTCTTGTGGCCGAGCGTCGGGTCGAACCGGCTCACGCGGTAGTCCGACGCGATCACCGTCACGCCCTTCATGTAGCATTCCGGCGGGTACTTCTGCCCCGGCGACGCCGTCGCGACCACGGTCAGCCGCGGCGTGTCCGCGGCCTCCGCGTGTAGCGAGCCGGTCGTCACGGTCAGGCGCACGCGGGCCTCGTTGGTCCGGGCGGCGAGCAGCACGCGCTGCACTGCGTCGCGCAGCTCGCCCGCATCCGGTAACACGGTCCAGCCGAGCCGGCGCGCCGAAGCGATCAGGCGGTCGAGGTGCGCGTCCAGCCGGAACACGCGGCCGCCGTAGGCTCGCATGGTCTCGAACAGGCCGATCCCCTGCATGAAGCCCGCATCGAACACGCTGACGTGCGCGTCCGAGGCGGGCGTCACCTGGCCGTTGATGCAGACGGCATCGGGCATGCCGGGTTCTCCGGAAGTTCGGCGTCCAGGCCACGCAGTATGCCGCGGGCCTTGGCCAGCGTTTCCGCGTACTCGGCGGCGGGGTCCGAATCCGCCACGATCCCGCCGCCGACGTACAGTGTCGCCGCCGGCCCCGCAATCTGCAAAGTGCGAATCGCCACGTTCCACGTCATGCGGCCATCCAGCCCCAACGCACCAATCGCGCCGGTGTACGCACCGCGAGCGCACGGCTCCAGCTCGCGGATGATCGCCAGCGCGCGGATCTTCGGCACCCCGCTGATCGAGCCCGCCGGAAAACACGCCGCCAGCAGGTCGAGCCCGTCGCGACCGGCCGCCAGGCGGCCGGTGATGTCGGCTGCGGTGTGAAACACGGTCGGGTGCGCCTCGATCCGCCGCGGCTCGGCCACTTGCACCGAACCGTATGCACACACGCGCCCGAGATCGTTGCGGTGCAGGTCGACGATCATCGCCAGCTCGGCCGCCTCCTTGGCGGACGTGAGCAGGTCGTGCCGGTGGGCGGCGTCCTCGGCCGCGTCGCCGGTGCGAGGGCGCGTGCCCTTGATCGGCGACGTGCGGACGCGGTCGCCTCCCAGATGCAGGAAGAGCTCGGGCGAGACGGACACGATGGCCCCGCCGGGCCAGCGCAGCAGCGCGCCGTACGGCGCCGGGTTCGCAGCCCGCAGCCGGTGGTACGCCTCGAGCGGGTCGAAATCGCAGCCGTCGCTGCGGCGGAGCGTCAGCCGCTGCGCGAGGTTGACCTGGTAGATGTCGCCGGCCGCGATGTAATCGATGGCCCGGCGTACCGCGGCCTCGTATGCGGGTCGGGGCCAGTCGAACGTCGCGCGGCAGGGCGTGCCCGCCGGCGGCGGCCGAGCGGCAGCTCGCGGCGTGGGGTCCGCCTCGGCGTCAAGGTCCGACTCCGGTAACCCGAGTGCCGCCCGTACACCCCGCGCGGTGACCTGCCACGCGCGCCCGGTCGCGTGCTCCAACACGACGACGCGGTCGAACAGCCCGAGCCGGGCGAGGAGTGTCCCCCGCGCGTCCGGTCGCGGCTGCGGTAGTCGTTCGAGCAGCCCGGCGGCCTCGAACCCGACGAACCCGATCCAGCCCGGTCCCAGGCCGAGCGGCGAAACCGGCTGACGCCGCAGGCGGCGATGCGTGGCCCGCCACAAGTCGAACAGGCTCGGCGCATCGGCCAGCAACCGACCGCCCGCGCGGAGTGTGGCGGCTTGCCCTTCCGTCTGTTCGAGCACTGCAACCGGCTGCTCCGCGACGAGGCTCCAGCGATCATCGGGAGCGCTTGCGGGAACCGCTGAGTCCAGCCAGACGGCATCGGGCTGCGCCACAATTGCGTCTCGGACTGCCGTCCAATCGACGGCCGCGATACCCAGCGCTTCTATGTTACTTGTTGCCATAAATGAGCTTACGTCGCTAATCCGGTCGCGGCCCGGTGCGTGGTACGGTCGCCGGGGAGGCTTGCGGAGCCGCGGTGGCGCATTTGCGGACCAACCAGTGAATCCGCGCGTGGGTCTAGAATACTGGGAAGCAGTGGCTCGTCCATCCGTTGGTGGGGGTGGACGCGAGAAGTTGCGAGGTAACAGTCATGTTCAACGCGAAGCGGATGATGCTCGGGACGGTGGTTGGGGTGGCGGTGCTGGCGGGGCCGGCGCTGGCCGACGGATTCTCGATCGGGTTCAGCTATCGAAGCGGGGGCGAGTACTACTACGACTGCGGCCCGGCGGTCGTGTACCGCGAGGCGCCGGTCGTCGTGTACCGCGAGTGCGCGCCGGTCGTGTACGCCCCGGCGCCGCGTGTCGTGTACTCGTCGTACGCGTACTGCGGGCCGTCGGTTGTGTACCGCTCGTACTACCGCCGTGGTTACTGCGCTCCGCGTCCGGTGCCGTACGTCGCGCACGGCGGTTACTACGGCCACCCGGAGCCGTACCACCACCGCTCGACGCGCGGGTACGTCCGGGGCGGCGTCCGCGTGTGCCGCTGAGAACGCCCGCGCCCTCGGCCGAAGGCCGGGCGTGACTTCCGCCGAATAGCGGCGGCCCCGCGCGGAACGGCGACGCACACGCCCGGGTTGTCGGCTGGGATCGAGCTTACCCGACAGGCCGACGCTCAAGAGACCTCAACGCCGGACCTTCGCCGGACTCGAGTACGCGCGACAGTTTTTCAGTTCGACTGCCGCGGCGCATTTCGACCGACGTCCGACACGCGGGTCGGACGTCACGCGCGAAGCCTCCGGCCGTTTGCAGTGGACCGCTTCGGTTCCGGTCACGACAGCACGATCGGCTCGATCCCGAGGAACCGGCAGGCCGCCGCCAGCGCCGCGACGTGGTCGCCGATGACGGCGTGAATGTGGTTGCTGCTGTACTCGTCCCGCAGCGTCGTCAGCGGCATGTCGAACCGCGCAAACGCGTGCGGCCACTCGTACGTGGTCTGCTTCGCGAGCTTCTCCTCCCGGGCCCGCGGGATCGCGACGAACGCGCCCGTGAAGATGTGCATCACGAACGCGCCGCGACGGCGGACGATGCGTCCGAACGTCACCTTCGGTGCCGGGGCCGCGTAGAACTGCACGCTGCCCCCGCCGCCGCGGAAGTAGAACTCCGAGCCCGGCCGGATGTGGCACTCGCGCCAGTTGCGGCGGAAGTCGTCCGCGCGCCGCGCGAACCAGGGGGCGTGCTGCCCGCTGTTTACCAGGTCGTACAGGTCTTCCTTCTCGTGGTAGTGCCGCAGGTCGGCGAACAGGGCCGGCGTGCCCGTCAGGTGGTGCATGAGTTGCATCGTCAGCGCGCCGTTGCTGTCGCACTCCGTCGCGCAGATCAGCGGCTTCTTGGAGGACTGCTCCCAGTCGGCCGTGTCGTTGAGCAGCGCCTCCTGCACGTCCGCGATGCACAGGTCCGGCCACTCGGTCATGTCGAGCTGACCGGTCAGGCCGCAGAAGTCGATACCCTCCTGCTTGCAGAAGTCCTTCATGGCCAGATACATGCGGACCTGGCGCGCGAGGGTGCCGTCCAGACCGGGCGTGAGCTTCTTGCCGTCCCAGTGGATCTCGGCGGTGTGCTTTTCGAGCCAGGCCAGACCGGCTTCGACGCGTTCCGGCGCGATCTTCTGCGCCATCTGCCACAGGTGGAGCTGGCCGCGGTGGTAGACGTGAATGCCGAACTGCTCCATCCACTGCGACGGGTCGATGTGGCCGGTGTACATGCCCATCGACGGCCCGTCGAACTCGCCGTAGCGCTGGCCGTGGAGCAGCGCCGCCGCCCGCTCGCCGCGCGCCCGCTGGTCCGGATCGTGGAGGTCCAGGAAGCGCTCGACATCGCGCTGCACCTCGGGCCGGCGGATGTCCCCGAGGACGCGGCCGAACGGCCGGCCGATCTCATCGAGCGTGCCGGCCGAGGCGAAGAACGCGACCCAGCCGGGGTGCGATGGAAGGATGTTGCCGACCTGGAGGATCGGCACTTCGGGGATGAGATTCGCGACCTGGGCCGTCAAGTCGGGGAACGACCAGACACAGAAGTTGAACACGACGACATCGGGGTAGGCGAGGGCGATGCGGCGGCCCTCCGTCTGCGCCGTCTCCCAGTTCCACACGATCTTGCGGGCGGCGACCACTTCGTGCTTGCGCCGCCGGAAGTACGCGACGAGGCGCTCCTGGAACAGGCGGCAGTCCCGCTCGGTGGCCTTGGCGACGCGCGCCCGGCCATCCGTAAAGGTCACGATCCCGATCTTCATGATGGTCTCCGGCGAAGGGCGACCGCCCCGGCGGGCCTCGCCGCGGGCGACATCGGCCGCGGTTTTACGGGCCTGCGGCCGCTTCCGCAAGGCGCGGCTGCGGGTTGTGGCGCAGCGCGGCCGATCTAAAATACGCGCGGGGCGTTCGCGTCGGAGACCGCGGACCGTGGACAGGAGGTCACACGTGACGCCGGGCAAACGCCGACCGGTGCTGTACGAAGTCGTGAACCGCAGCCGCCGCATGCGCAGCCGGGGATTCGGCTGGCGCATGCTGGGCGGACGGGCGGAGGCCGCAGGCGGGGACGACGCCCTGCCTTCCGCGTCGTCGGAGACGATCGCGCCGCGCGGCACCGCGTGGCGCCGGGGTCTCGAGCGCACGTGGCAACTGACGTTCGGCTGGCCGCACCTGGCCGGCACGGCCGTGCTCGTGTGTGTGCTGGCCCTGGGCTTCTTCCAACTGGGCAAGAGCTACGGCCGGCGCCAGGCGGGCGCGGCGACGCCGCCAGCGAAGACGAGCGATCTGGCGGGGGTGGTCAATGCTCCGCTCAGCCGCACGCCGCCGGCGCCGAACGCGCGGCACCGCGCGGCCGGGCAGAAGCCGCCGCGCGCGGACGACCTGCCCGTGGCGACCGGCGGGACCCGACCGCCCGAGCCGACCGTGCCGCCGGTTGCCGCCAAGGGCGCCGATCCGGCACCGCCGCCGTCCGAGGAGCCGCCGCCGCCCGGCGTGCTGCGCGGCGGAGCGTGGTATGTCGTCGTGCAGCACTTCCGGCTGCGCGATCGCGCGGCGGCCGATCAGGCCCGCGAGTTCCTCCGCGCAAAGGGCATCGACTGCGTGGTGCAGAAAGGCCAGGGCGATCTGATGCTGATCGCGACGCAGCCGTTCGAAACGGAGCCGCAAGCGAAGGAGCTTCAGCGCCGGGTCCGCGAGCTGGGCAAGGAGTATTTCCCGATCGGGCGCTACGATTTCAAGGACTGCGAGACGCGCAAGTTCTAGGGCGGCGCCGCGGTCCGGTCGGGACGTGCGATGCGGCCGTGCCGCTTCAGGCGCAGAGCGCCGGCTGGTGCTGTCCGCGGCCTCCGGCGCGGGCCTCCGCGTGTTGCTCCGCACGGAGTGCCCGTGCATCGTTCGCAGGGAGTCGCATGTCGCGCCTGGAAAAGCTCCAGCAACTGGCCGCCGCGCAGCCGGATGATCCGCTGACGCACTACGCGATCGGGCTCGAGCTGTTGCAGCTCGAGCGGGCGGCGGAGGCTCGCGACGCGTTCAACCGCGTCCTGACGCTGGACGGCCGCTACACACCGGCGTTCATGCAGCGCGCCCGGGCCGAGCTCAAGCTCGGGCTGCGGGAGGCCGCGGCCGCGACGCTGGTCGAGGGAATCGCCTGTGCCCAGGCCGCCGGCGACCGGCACGCGGCGGACGAAATGCGGAAGATGCGGGAGGCGCTGGCCTGAGCCGGCGCCGGACACGACGCCGCAGGTCAACCCGGTCGCGCGCCGGGTCCGTGCCCGGCCCTCGCGGACGCCGCGGATTCCGAGCGCGGAGCGCGAGCGGCGGGCCGCTCAGCACACCACGTCGAAGCCGTGGATCGACCAGCGTTGCCACTCCGGCGCGCCCGTCTGCGTCAGGCGCACGCGCCGCGCCGTGGCCGTGAACGGCAGCAGGAGGTGTCCGCCCTCCCAGCGCCGCTTCAGTTCTTCCTCGCTGTTGATCTCCGCCACCTCCCGCCACGCGCCGCCATTCTCGGCGACGGCCACACGCAGCCCGCGCGGGTGCTCGCCCAGCTTCGGGTCGAAGTACAGTTGCACGCCGCGCAACGGCAACACCTCCCCGAAGTCCACCTCGAACCAGTCGCCCGGTCGCATCGGCCGATCCGTGGACCAGCAGGTGACGGGGTCGTCGTCGAGCGCGCCGGTGTACTTGAACGGCGGCACGTCGTATTCCTCTTCGAGCACGCTGCGCGCGGTCCACGGCCGAACCGTGGGCGGCCGGACGGTGAAGCGCGTCGGCGCGGTGCGAGGGCGCGGCAGCACGGCATGGGCGGAGAGGTCCCACACGGCGTCGGCCGTGACGGGCAGGTCCGCGGACGCGCCGTTGACGCGCGTGAAGCGACCGGGCCGCAGCGCGCGCAGAACGCGCATCTGGGCCTGTCCGTCCTCACAGTCGAGCCACGCCCAGAACGTCGGGAAAAAGAGCGGGCCGTGATAGGCCGCGCGGGGCGCGAAGTGCAGTTCGCCGGCGGCCAGATCGAAAGTGATCCCGGCCAGGGCGGGCAGCACGTGCCAGACGGCCGTGGTGGTCATGTAGGTAAGCAGCCACGACTGCCGGCCGTGCGGGGCTTCGTAGTTGAGCGAGCAATCCCACGGGCTGCGGTTGAGCTCCCAGACGGCCTCGTAGACCCGCCGCACGACGTCCAAGCCGTCCGCGACGTAGCCGAGGTAGATCGCCTCGCAGCCGAGATACGGGATGTGCTGAAGGACGAAGCAGATGTTCGTGTGCGGGCGGCCGTCGGGCGTTACTTCCATGGGCGGGATCGGGCGGAACGGCCGCGCGTGGCGGGCGAGCGTCTCGCGCAGGACCGACTCGCAGATGTCCGGCGGGAAAATCGGCTCGAGGCCGCTCAGCCGCATCAGCCAGTCACCCGCGAGCGAGGCCACGAAAGTGTTTACGACGCGCTGGTCGCCGCCGCGCCACTTGATGAAGCAACCCATGTCCTCGTCGTAGAGCCGCGCCAGAGTGCTCTCCTGGACGCGTTCGAACTGCGCCCCGTACGGCGACGCCGCGCCGAGCACGCGCGCGATCTCGTCGGCCGCCCGCAACGCTCCCAGGTACACGGACGCCGTGAAGATGTACGCGCCGCGCGGCAGGTGCTCGTAGTCGTAGGTGCTGCCGCCTTCGGGGATCGCGTCGCCGTCGGTGTCGCACGTCGCCAGCCACTGCATCGCCCGCTGCACGTGCGGCCACATGCGCTCCAGAAACGCCCGGTTGCCGGTCCAGCGGTAGTGCTTGAGCACCTGCATGACCCACGAGCACGACAGATCGGGCCAGTCCGTCGGGCCGTAATCCACGTTCGGATCGCCCAGGGCCTGGTGCACGTTGCCGCAGAAGTGCGGGATGCGACCATCGGCCCGCGGCTCGACGCGGTCCTGACAGTCGGCGTAGAGCTCCAGCTCGCGGCGGTCGAGTTCCGGGAAAAGCATCAGCCAGAAGGCATGCGACGCCATCCGCTGGTCCATCGTGCCCAGCGCGCCGTCCATCGTCACCGGGCTTTCGAGCACTGTGAACCGCCCGTCGCGCGTCAGGATGCTGTTGGCGGCGGCCGGGTAGCTGTGGTTCAGCAATTGACACTTCAGCCACGCCGGCAGCGTCGAGTCCGTCACCAGGGTCTGCCAGGTGCGCGTCTCGGCGTCGAGTCGCGGCCACTCCGTGGTAACGTACGCGGCCAGCGCTGTGACATCCGCGAAACGATTCCGGTACCAGTGGCCGAGGTCCTCGCGGGTCGTCACGATTTCTTCGGCGTGCACCCGTCCCGAGGCCGCGACGAACCGCACGGTGTCCGGGCCGTGCCGGCCGTGCGCCTCCGCCACTTCCCAGCGCCAGTCCGGCCCCCAGCTGGTCTGTGTCACGCGCCAGTAGCGCGCCACGCGCGGCGCGAAGTTGAACTCAGCCGTTCCGGCGCGCACGGGTTCGCGACCGTGCGGGACGGGTTCCCAGAAGCGGCCGTCGACCGAGCTCTCGAGCGCGAAACCGGACGTGAAATCGCCCTGCGGCCAGGTGGTCCGTACGGTCAGCCCGTCCAAGGGGCGGGCGGCGCCGAGGTCGAGCGTGAGCGTCTCGCCCGGCAGCGTCGGCGGGCGGGTTGTCCACTTGCGGGCCGGGTCGTCGTCCAGCACGGCGGCGGCGTCCACTTCGAGGTACCGGTCGGTCTGCTTGCGCACCTTGTCGAACTGCACGACGTGGTGCGGCATGTGCCACGCGACGAGGAAGCGGACGGTCGCGGGTTGCCCGGCCGCCAGCGTGACGGTCCGCTCGACGAGCCCGGCCTGAGCGTCCCAGTGCGCGGGCGTCGCGGTCGGCCCGTCGCTCAGGACGAGATACTCGCCGGTGATGTTCGGCGGCTTGCCCGGCGCGGTCGTGAAGCGCAGTCCGGTCCAGTCGCCGACCGCCGCCGGGGCGTGGGCGTTGCCCGTGCGGTCGTCGAGCGGCGCGCGCCGCCGACCGCCGCAGCCGAGCAGGTTCTCCCACGAGAGCAGCAGGCCGACGCGACCCGCGGCAGCGCTGCGGAGCGTCACGGTCAGCAGCGCGACGGGCAGCGCCGAATCGTCGATATTGCCGGGAATTAGCGGACAGAACGCTTCGAGCTCCACTTCGACCGGCAGCCCGCCAAACTGCACGCGCGCCCGGGGGAACAGCCCGACCGATTCGGTTTCGGCGATGTTCGCCAGCCGCGGCACGCCGACGCCGCGGGCCGCGTCCGGGGCGTATTCGCCCGGCCGGTGGAGGCGTAGCAGCGTCAGGCCGTCGTCGTGCCGCAGCGCCAGGAACGTGCCGCGGACCAGGCGAGTCGGCCGGTCCCAGTTGTGGTTGATCGTGAAGTTGCCGAAGGCGCCGTCGGTCAGCAGCTCGAGCTTGCCGCAGCCCAGTCCGCCTAGCGGCAGCCCGCTGCGCCAGCGTTGATTTCGCACGACCGGGGCACAGGACCAGAACGCGTCACTCACGGAGAATCTCCCTCGGAAACAGCGCAGCACGCGGCTGCTCGGACGGCACGTCTCCCGCTCAGCGCAACCGCACGTCGAAATGCTGTTGCGGCTCGAACAGCCGGTACTCCGGCCGCCCGCCGTCCGGCCGGAGCTGGAACAGCACGCCGAGCTGCTCGAAGCGCACGCAATCGAGCCCGGCGTCCTTGGTCTGCGGCAGGGCGATCTCGAGGTGGTACTCGTCATCCTGCCGCGACCAGCGGGCCTGCACGTCCCGCGGACTGGGCAGGACGTTGTCGCGCCACAGCGGTTTCTGGCGGATGATCGTGTCGTTGTAGCGCGTGCGGACGTGGACGACGCCCTCCGGCTGCGGCTCGAACGTCAGCTCGAGGTTGTCGGCGCCGACCGTCATGCCGTCGTTGTTCGCGTCGAGCTCCATGTAGATCCGCGCCGGACGCTCCTCGCCGGGCCGCACCTGCTGCACCAGACCGATGTAGAGGTGGCCGAAGTCCCACGCCAGCCGCACGTCGCCTTGCAGCGCCGGGTCGGTCATCACGCGGTGGAAGCCCTCGGCGGGCCACTCATCGTCAAAGATCTCGCCGTCCACCGTGATCGGCGCGAAGCGCACGGTCGTGTCCCACGGATACAGCGGATACGGGTCGTCGCCGTCGAGGATGCCGTCGCCGTCCGTGTCCAGGTCGCGCGGGTCGGGCTCGAACACCGGCGCGACCGGCCGCAGGTCGAACGCCTGCGCGTACGATGCCAGCCCCTGGGTCGCCATCAGCTCCTCGAGGTCGGTCAGGCCGTCGCCGTCGGTGTCGACCGCATCCGGCGCGCTGCCGAAGCGCTTCTCGTCCACCGGGCAGCGCGGGTCGTCGTCCGGCAGGCCGTCCCCGTCGGCGTCGGCGACCCGCACGAGGCGGCCGTACCGGTTCGCCCAGTACGCCGCGTCGCTGAACTCGCGGCACATGGCCGCCATGCCGTCGTAGTGCGCGCCGTAGTCCGTCGGCAGGTAGTTCCAGTGGAAGTGGTTGAAGTGGAAAACGTGACCGCTGTACTGGTAGTTGATGCCCATGGCGTGGCCGTACTCGTGCACGAACAGCCAGCACGTGTCACCGCCCGCGCTGAAGGCCACGATGGCGCTGCCGTCGTGGATCGAGCCCCACGTGTTGCCGCCGCTCCCCGACAGCACCCAACGCTTCGCGCCGTCGTCCCAGTGCCGATACCCGTAGATCACGCACAACCCGGCCGTGTCGGCGTGGGCCACGCCGTGTCGCTCCAGGATCGCGTCCATCTTGCGGTGGTCGTCGTCCGGCCAGTAGGCGTAGTTGGCGACCGGGGCCGGGGCGTACGGCGTGTCGTCGATCACGTACCGGAAGCGCAAGTTGAACCGCCCGCGCGAGTTGATCCAGTAGAACCGGCGGGCCCATTCGAGCCGCTCCTGGACGCCCTGCACCTCGGCCTCCGTCATGGGGCCTGGCGCGGCCGGCTGCGGGCGGACCTGCGAGTCGCGCACGGGGTCGGCGAGGTTCGTGAAGAGCAGCACGATAACCTCGGCCTCGAGGTACTGCGTCTGCCCCGCGGGGGGCTGCGTCGTCGCGAGGAACGTCTCGGACCACAGCGGCTCGGGCCAGCCCCGCGCGCCGGCGCGATAGCGGAACGCGTAGCGGCGGCCGGGCTCGAGGCCCGTGAGCTCGACCCGGTGATAGCGGTCGGGCTCGCCAGGGCGGCGCTCGTCGCCGCGTTCGTTCAGCGCCGGCACCTCCACGAGCCGGCGGCCGACGGCGGGCGGCGGCTGCGGGTAGTCGTAGGCGTCATCCACCAGCGGTGCGAACTCGACCTGCGAGAGCGTCGGCTCGAGCGTGGTGTATTCGAGCACGATCCGGTCGCGCTCGCAGACCGGGATCCGGAGCGTCTTGGGCCACTCGAGCGGGTCCGGCGCGCCGCGGGGCGTGTCAAACAGCCGCCGCGGGATCGGAAAAACGATGCCCTTGTCCGCGTCGGCCACGATCACGTCCCCGTTGCGGGCCAGCGCGAGCGCCCGCGGATGCGTGAGAAAGCGGATCGGGAAGAAGTTCGTCCCGTAACGCGGCGGCTCGTCAATGCCGTCCTGCACCCGGACGAAGTTGTGGTCCGTGAGCGGGAAGTCGGCCTCGGCGGTGTAGATGCGGCCGGTCTGCGGATCCACGCACACGTCGCCGGCCTTCGACGTCGGGTACGGGTCGTCGGGCGGCAGGAAACGCTCGAAAACCGCCGTCCGCCCGGCGTAGTCGATCCGCCACACGCTGTAGCGTCCCGCGCGGCGGTCCAGCTCGGGGTCGATGACCGGGCCGTCGTAATCGGCGACGATCAGCCGTCCGTCCGGCAGAAAGTCGCCGCGGACGGGCCGGTGCAGCCGGTCCTCGACGCGCTCCTCGACTTCCCGCTCGGTCGTGCGGCTCCGGTATTTCCGCGTCCACGTGTACGCACCGAACTCGAACGCGAGCCGCCCGCCGTCAAAAACCAGCACCCGGTGCGCATCGGTGTCGAAAACGAAGAGGCGGCCGGCGCCGTCGTATCGGACCCCCGACGCCCCCTTGAAGCCGCCGAAGCCATCGTCGCCGGGGCCGATGCGGGAGAGGACCTGCCCCTGGGCGTCGCGGACGACCAGCGCTTGGGCGGTGTCGCCGGGGGTCCGCGTCTCGAGCGAAGCGATTTCGCCGTTAGCGCTCACATCCACCGCCACCACGTTCGGCGCGTCGAAGACCTGTCCCGTGGCGCGGAAGTCGGGGGCCAGCACGACGATCCGCCCGCCGGCCGTGTCGGCGATGTAGATCGTGCCGTCCCGCGGGGAGACGGCCACGTCAAGCGGACTGGCAACGGCGTACGGCTCGTGGCCCCACCGCGGCGTGCCGGACGCCGTGACGAGCAGGGCGACCATAAGTGCGCTACCGAGCATGACTTCCTCACTGATGCCGACCGCACGGTCCGGCTTGCCGGACCGCCCGGCCGCACTTCTGTATCTACGGACCTGACGATATACTAACCGGTTCATGAACGCGAGGCGCGCCCGCGGGCATTTCGCGAACCGGTCCGGGCGAGTCTGGCAGCGGCCAGCTGCGCGAAGGAGAAACGCATGCGGTTCCGTGGCAAGGTCTGTGCGTTGCTGTTGGTGGTGATGGCCTGCGGCGTGGCGTCGGCCGGTCCGGAAGAGGCCGCCAAGGCGTTCACCGCGGGGAAAGCGCTGCTGGCGAAGGGCGACTTCGACGGCGCTGCGAAGGCGTTGAAGGAGGCGGCCGCGGCGGATCCGAACAACAGCGCCTACTTCCAGGAGGCGGCGCTGCTCAAGCGGGTGATGAACCTGCGGAAGCAGATCGCGGAAGAAAAGGACGCCGAGACGTGGCAGGCCATGGCCCGCGCGCTCTACGGCTACTACCGCCAGAACGGAATCCAGGGCGAAGCGCTCACGCTCGCTCAGGCGCTGCACAGCAAGGCCGGCACAGGAGAGTCGGCCGCGCTGCTGGCCGACGCGTACCTTGCGGCGGACCAGAACGAGGCCGCGGCCACGCTGCTGGCGGGGCTCAAGGAAGACGCCGTGACGCCGCGGACGGTGGCGCTGCGCGGCGTCGCGCTGGCCCGGCTGGGAGAGACGGACGAGGCCCAGGCGCTGGCCGCGAAGTTCGCGCTGCCGAAGGAGTGCGACGACGCGGCGCTGTGCTTTGACGCGGCGCGGCTCTACGCCCTGACCGGTGACAAGGATAAGGCCCTGGCGACGCTCAAGTGCGCGCTGGAGTGCACACCGGGCAACCAGCTCGCGGCTGTGCGGGCCGAGGCCAAGGCCTGCAAGGATCTGGCGGCCGTCGCGGGCAGCGAGGAGTTCGCGAAGGTTCTGGCGACCGAGTCGAAGGCGGTGGGCGGCTGCGGCAAGTGCCCGAGCCGGGACAAGTGCGCCGGCGGCGAGAAGAAGGAGGCCGGGTGCGGCACGCACGAGAAGTCCGGCGACAAGAAGGACGCCGGCTGCGAGGAGTACGAGAAGAAGTAGCGGGCGACGGGGGCGTTGGGCCGGAATGCGCGGGCGGCACCGGTGACGCCGGTGCCGCTTTCATGCGCCCCCTCCGACCGGGGCTTCGTTCGATTGTTCCGAGGTTTCGTGTCGGGTAACATGCCCCCCGCAAGCGGGGGCGTGTCGCTCCGGCCGGGGTTTGGCTGATCCACGTCGCGCAGAGCCGCCGGACCGGCGTGGCTGCTTCTCTCCGCTGGACGAGGGATTCGCATGAATGTCACGCGTGTCGTCCTGCACGCCGGCCTGTGTCTCGCCGCGGCGGCGTGTTCCTCCAGCCCAAACGTCCGCGCGGGCGACTCGCCGCGCGCGAGCCGGCCCGACCGGCCGCCGCAGCCTGGGCAGGCCGCCAGCCAGTGTTCCTTCCGCTCATCGATCCGCGTCGGCATCGGCCGGCGGGTGCCGGGGTGCCCTTCGCGCGCGCCGGGCCGTTTGCAGCGGCGGCCGGCGGTGGTCCGGCCGGCGGCGGCGTTGGGCTTGGTGTAGACCGGCCGCATACCCGAGGGGGTGCTGGGCGAAACCCCCGCGGTCCGCAGTTCGCTGATGCGGCGTGCGGCGGTAAGCAAGGCCAGGGTGACCGCGTCGGGGCCGAGAGCGTAGAGTTCCAGTGCCGCGGCCTGATCGCAGACCCCGGATTGCAGCGCCGCCACGAGCCGGTCCAGTGCCGCCGAACGCATCGCCCTGCTGCGCATGGCAAGCCTATACGCGCGGGCGCCCTCCCGGCGCAAGGGCTACGCGGCAAAAAGCAGAGAATCTTGCAGACGGGTGAAGTGTTACAGTCAGACCGGAAATGAACGCGAAGGTTGTTCAGATGTCCCATTGGACAATGCTACTCTGCCGCATAGCGGACGGATTCGGCGTGGAAGTAGCTCTTGACAATCTCCGGTTGGCGTTGCGTGCTGCGCAGGTATGACCGCACGCCGGCGATCAGCTCGGTTTGCGTCTCCGGCCGCTGGCGTCCCAGCGCGGTGCTCTTGACGTCCTGGTTGAGGAACTCGTCGGGGTTCAGGTCCGGACTGTAGCCGGGCAGCAAGAACATTTGCAGGCGCTGCGCGCGCCCGTCCAGCCAGCGCTGCACCGCGACCGGGTCGCGTTCGTAGGCCCGCCGCAACGGCTTCTGCGGCGTCAGGCCCCACTTGGCAAGGTAGCGCCCGACCGTCCAGACCGAGACCGCCAGCCCGAAACGCTCGGCCAGCAGGATTCGCACCGCCTCCCGCGTCCACAAGGCGAACGACAGCTTGAGCTGGTCCGGGCAGCGGTCGGTGATCATCCGCACCGTCGTGGCCGCCTCGTGCGGGGCCAAGCGTGTGCCCTTCGGGCGCCCGCGCGGCTTAGACTTGAGCGAAGAGATACTGCCGAGTTCGACGATCCTCAGCCAGCGATCGATCGACGTGCGCGACACGCCAAACGTGCGGGCCGCCACGCTCTTCTTCATCCCGCCACGCAGCGCCTGGACGACCCGGAACCGCAGACCTTCCCGGGCATTCGGCGAGAGACGGCGTGTGTCGCCAGTCTTCGTGCGTGAAGTATAGCACAGAACCAACCAGATGAAATACACTTATTGCACTGGTTATTAGTCCCTCACTTGCTCAGCCCCTCAATCCCTTCCTTCGTGCCTCCGTGCCTGCGTGGCTTCGTGCCTTCTTCCTCACCCGCCGATCAGCGCCACGAACGCATCGATGTCATCGAAGTCGACCGAGCCGTCCTGGTTGCAGTCGGCGTTGAGCCAGCGGCACGCCGGGTATGCGGCCTCGTACGCCGTCTGCCCGCTGAGGGCCACGATGAACGGGTCGATGTCGTCGAAGTTCACGACGCCGTCGCAGTTGGTATCGCCGACGACGTACACCGTCTCGCACTCATCGGGTACGCCGTTCGCGTTGAGGTCGAGCGAGCGCCCGACGGCGATGTCGTCCGCGTCGACAATCCCGTTCTCGTTGCAGTCGGGCAGGACGGTCGTGCAGCCGGTCCGCGTGACCTGGACGGCGTCGACGGCGGCCTCGACCACGGAGCCGCCGCCGGCGGTCGGGTCCGACGCCTCGAACCGGATCTTCACCGTGCTCGTGGGCGTGATGAACTGCCCGACCGAGAGGGTGCGAAGCGTCCAGCCCGGAAGGCTGGCCGGCCCGATGACCTCGGCCGTGACCCAGTTCGCGCCGTTGTTGCTCGACAGGTAGGTGCGGAAGTAATCGCTGTTGGGGTTGCTCCCGAAATTGTTCGTGTACCACAAGGCGTACCGCAGGTCGGCGTCGCCGCCGCTGAGGTCCAGCGTCGGGGAGATCAGCCACGTCGTGCCGTCGTCCACGTCGGAGTTGCCCGGCCGGTTCCCAGTCAGGTAGCACTGCCCGGACCCGTCGTAGTCCGCGGGCGGATCACCCCGCTGTCCGTTGCCGGCCGGAACGCCGCGCTGCCACGCGCCGTCCGTCAGGGCCGCGTCGTTCTGCACGGTCCAGCCCAGGTCGGTCTCGAAGTTGTCACTGAAGAGCACCGTGGTCTGGTTGACGCTGAAGCCGTAGGGCGCGGCAGAGCCCCCGGGCGGATTGACGGCCGGCCCGCTCTCCGCACCGACGGCGGAGATGTAGAACTGCGGCGTGGCACCGCAAACCGGCGGCGGCAACACGCCCTGGTATTGCTCGCCGCCGAGCGGCGTGAGCGGCTGGGACAGCCACGCGCCGCCGTAGCGGAAGTGCAGCGTCGGGCTGCCGGCGATGACCGTGTCGTTGATCGTGCGGATGCGGACGTTCACAGGCGTGCTGACGCCCGGTGCGACCACGCTCGGCGCTCCGCTCGGCAGGCTGATTTGCAGCGCGGGCGGGAAGAGGAGGGGCGTCGACGCGCACAGCGAGAACGGCTGCGGCCCTTCCGGCACGTCGAATCCGACCACCTCGATTCGCCAGGTGCCCGCGGCCGGGAAGTCCACCACGACCTGTTCGATGTTGTTCCGCCGATCGACTTGCGTACGGACGGCCGGCGCGCTCGGATTGGTCGGGTTCAGGGTCCACGGGAAGAACTGCTGGCCGGTCGGGCTCAGCACGCGGAGGTCGAGGTCGTTGACCAGCGCGGGAATCACGTTGGGCGTGCCGGGCACGTCATCCCACGCGAGCGTGAACTTGATCTGGGTGGTGCCAGCAGGTACGGTCGCGTAGATCGCGTACACGCCGCCGTTGCCGACCTCGTCCTCGAAGAAGCGCCCGAGCCGCATGAAGTCGACCGCGCTGCGGATGCGCACGGAGCCGTAGCCGAACTGGTAGTCCGGCCCGGCGTTGCCCAGATCGACGGCCGTGTGGGCCAGCAGGACCTTCAGGGTTGAGTTGCGCGGGTCGGGCTGTCCCGGGAACTGCGCGCGATAATCCTGGAGCAGCAGCGCGCACAGGCCGGTGACGGTCGGTGCGGCCATGGACGTGCCGCAGAGCGAGGTATAGGCGGTGTCGCTCGTGGAAGAACAAGACGTGACGCCGTTGTCGTTGCCGACCTCGCAGCCGGGGCCGCTGATGTCGGGCTTGAGCCGGCCGTCGTCGACGGGGCCCCAGCTGCTGAAGCTGGTCATCGAGTCGTCGTTGGAGTTCAGCGCGCCGACCGTGATGTGGTTCTTGGCGGTGGCCGGCGGGGCGGTGCTGTAATAGTCGCCGTAGCCTTCGACGTCGCAGCGGTTGCCCTGGCGCTCGTTGCCGTTGGCCCAGACCACGCGGAACGGCGCCCCCAGGCTGCCGCGCACGATGGCGTCGATCACCGTGTCGGTCACGCCGTAGTCGCCCTGGATGGCGCAGTCAAACCCGTTCGTCTCGGTGTTTGTGCCGATCGAGTTGTTGGCGATGTGCGCGCCGTACGTGTTGATCGCCTGGTTGTAGTCGGCCTCGATATCGCCGGGGTTCGTGTACAGGAACGTCCCGCCGCCGCTGTACTGGAAGCCGTACGACAGCATCGTGACGCCGGGTGCCATCCCGCGATGCGTGCCGCCGCTGGCGGCGCCGCTGCCGCCGATCGTGCCGGCGACGTGCGTGGAGTGCGTGGCCACGGCCGCGGAATCCCGCACGGTGAGGCGGCCGCCGAAATCCTGGTGCGTGGCGCGGGCCGTGCCGCCGTCGTACACCATGACTTTGACGCCCGCCCCGCTCAGGCCGTACGGCGCCGCCTGGACGATGTCCGCCTGCGTCCGCGCGCGGTTGCTCGAGTTCGTCTCGCTGAGCGGCGGGAGCGCCGGTTCGATCCATTGCACGCGGTCGTCGGCCGCCAGCGCGGCCACCCGCGCGAGCGGCAGTTCGATGACCAGTCCGCCGACCGTCGTCAGCGTGTCGCGGACGATCGCGCCGTGCTGCTCGACCGCCGCCACGGCGGTCGCGTCCAGCACGACATCCCGGTGCAAGAGCACGTACAGCCCGCATACGGCATCGCCGTCGGCCGTGCGACCGACCACCGCCCACGCCGGCTCCCGCCCGTCCGCCAGCAGCGCGTGCAGCTTCCACTGCGGCTGCACGGCTTCGATCGCCGTCAGGCCCGTGGCCGCGGCGAGCGGCGCGAGATCGCCGCGCTGCGGCAGAAGGTTGGCGAAGTAGGTGTGATTGCCGAGGTAGGCCAGCAGTCGCAGGCCGGCGGATTCCAGCGCCTCACGCTCGGCGGGGTTGACGGTGCGCTCGAAGCGCGCCACGACGCGCCGTTCGCCGGCGCCCGCGGGCCACGCCGCCAGGAGCGCCGCGGCATCCGCCGCGGGCGCCGGGGCGAGCGCCGCCGGGCCGCTCCGCCAGAGCACCGGCGCCGCGGCCGAGCTCGCGGCTGTCGCCAGGGTAATCGGACCGAACAGGGACAGAACGACACCCCCGAGACGCGCGAGTCGACCGTTCGGGCGCATTGAGACGCTCCATTGTATGGGTGAGTGGTGTGCGCGACGCGAGGGCAGGGCACAGGTAATCAGCCATCTCCCAGCGCACCCGGCCCGTTCTTGCCCACGCCGGCGCCATCCGCAGCGCTCATCTGCCATCTGCATCTTAGGGACGGTGCCGTGACGATTCAACGCCGAAGTGCGGGGTCCGCGGGCGACAACCGCGACGGGCGGGTCGGCGCGGTGGAAGCGGCCGACCGTCGGCTGGACATCTCCCGGCCGCCAAGTTGCGCGGTCAGTGCTGCGCGGTGCCTGCGGCGAGAGCCGCCTCCGGCTTGAAATCGGGCGGCACTTCCTTTGTGCCGGTGCACTGCGGGTACGCCTTGCAACCGAGGAACTGCCCGCGGCGACCCTTCCGAATGACCATCGGCCCGCCGCAGACATCGCAGCGGATCGACTCGACCACGATCGCCTTGGATCGCTCGGGTGCGGGCATGAGCTCCTCGGCCTGCTTCTTCGCCTCGCCGCGCAAGTTCGCGTTGCAACGGCACTTCGGGAAGTTCGTGCAGGAGAAGAACGGGCCGAACCGCCCGCGCTTCAGCTCCATCGTGCTGCCGCACTCGGGGCAGCGCAGCGTGCCCGGCTCGGGCAGCACTTCGACGACCGGCCGCCCGGTGCGGGTCAGGGCGAAGCCCGGGGGGGCCGGATCGCCGGGGTGCCAGGGCTTGAAGCCGCCGCCGGCGCCGTTCGTCGGCGGGGGCGGCGGCAACGTACCTTCGGCCGCGGCCCGCGCGCGGGCTTCCTCGAGTTTCTCGAACGGAAACGTCGCGCGGCAGCGGGGGTAGCCGGTGCAGGCCACGAACTTGCCGCGCCGGCCGCTGCGAATCACCATCGGCCGCTGGCACTTCTCGCAGCGCACGCCGGCCTGCTCGGGCTCGACGCGCGGCGGGCGCTCGAGCCGCACATCCGGGGGCAACGCAGCCACGTTCCGGCATTCGGGGAAGCGGTTGCACCCGAGGAACGCCCGCCGTCCCTTGCGTTTGAGGACCATCGTGCCGCTGCCGCAGGCGTCGCAGGGGCGCTTCAGCTCGTCCTCGGTGACGAGCCTGTGCGGCTCGCCGTGCTCGTTGCAGGGCACCGTCGCCCGGCACTCCGGGTAGCTGCTGCATCCGAGGAAGTATCCGGTCTTGGACTGCCGCAGCACCGTCGGTTTGCCGCATTCGGCGCAGGGGGTCGCGGTTTCCTTCGGGATCAGCGGGCGGCCGTCGCGGTCCACATTGAGCGTGGCCTTGCACTGGGGGTACGCCGAGCAGGACAGGAACCGTCCGGACTTGCTCCAGCGGTAGACCATCGGCTCGCCGCACTTCGGACAACGGTGCTCGCTCGGCTGACCGCGGACGGCCTCCATCTCGTCGCCCGCCTTGCCGAGCAGCTCGCGGAACGGGTCGTAGAACTCGTGCAGCACCTGCACCCAGTCGAGGTGCGCGTCCTCGATCTTGTCGAGCTCGTCCTCCATGTACGACGTGAACTTCACGTCCACGATCTTGGGAAAGTGCTGCACGAGCTTGTCGGTGACCAGCTCGCCCAGCGCCGTCGGGTAGAACTTGCGATCGTCCTGCTCGACGTAGCCGCGGTCCTGGATCGTGTCGATGATCGCCGCGTACGTGCTGGGCCGCCCGATACCCTCCTGCTCGAGTGCCTTGACCAGCGAGGCCTCCGTGTACCGCGGCGGCGGCGACGTGAACTGCTGCTTCGGCTCGAGATCGAGCACGCCGAGCGGCTGCCCGACCTGCATCGCGGGCAGGAGCTGGTCCTCGCTGGACACCCCGGCGACACGCATGAAGCCGTCGAACACGAGCTTGCGGCCGCTGCCGGTGAACTTCGCGCGCCCGAGCGGCATCTCCGCCGTAGCGGCGACCGAAGTGGAGTCCCACTGGGCGGGCGGCATCTGGCACGCGACAAACCGCCGCCAGATGAGGTCGTAAAGCCGGAACTGCTCGTCGGAGAGCGCGGCGCGGACGCTTTCGGGTTTGCGGTGCGGATCCGTCGGCCGGATGGCCTCGTGGGCCTCCTGCGCGCGCTCCTGCCGCTTGCCGTAGACGTTGGGGTGCTCAGGCAGGTAGTCCGCGCCGTACTCCTGCCGGATGAAACTGCGGACGCTGTCGAGCGCTTCCTTCGAGAGGTTCGTCGAATCCGTACGCATGTACGTGATCAGACCGACGGTGCCCTCGCCGTTCAGGTCGACGCCTTCGTACAGCGTCTGCGCGATCCGCATCGTCCGCGACGCCGAGAAACGCAGGTACGTGCTGGCCTGTTGCTGAAGGCTGGCGGTGGTGAAGGGCGCGGGCGGCTTCGTCGTCGTTCGTTTGGTCGTCAGGTCGCTGACGGTGAACGCCGGCACGCCCGGCCCGAGCCCGCCGAGTATCTCAACCTGCTCCAGTCCGAGACGGCGGTACTCGTCCCACGGCCGGCGGCGGACGTCCTCGACCTTCCAACCGAGTGCCTCGACCACCTTGCGGGCGTCGTCGGCGGTGAGTGCCTCAAACGGCCGGCCGCCCACTTCGGCCAGCTCGGCACGGAAGCCGGCGTGCTCCGAGAGCCACGCGGCGAGGTCCTTCTGTGTGCGCTCGCCGGACGTCAGAAACCGCTTCCACTCCGGGCGCAAACCCTGCGCGGCTGCCGCGTCGCCGGTGAGATAAGCCAGAATCTTCCAGCTTTCCTTGGGAACGAACGCGCGAATCTCCCGCTCGCGCTCGACGATCAGGCGGACGGCGACCGACTGCACGCGGCCGGCAGAGAGGCCCTTCGCGATTTTGCGCCAAAGAAGGGGGCTCAGCTCGTAACCGACGATGCGGTCGAGGATGCGTCGGGCCTGCTGGGCGTTCACGCGGTCGAGGTCGATGTGCTGCGGCCGGGCAAACGCTTCCTGAATGGCGTGCCGGGTGATCTCGTTGAAGATGACGCGCCGCACCTTGTCTTCCGGCAACTGGAGAGCCTCGACGAGGTGCCAGGCGATGGCCTCGCCCTCGCGGTCCAAGTCTGTCGCCAGGTAAACCGAGTCGGCTTGCTCGGCGAGCTTCTTCAGCTCGCCTACCACCTTCGTCCGCCCCTTCACGATCTCGTAAACTGGCTCAAAACCGTTGCTTACGTCAATTCCGAAATCGCGCTCCGGCAGGTCGCGCACGTGTCCGTAGGACGCTTTGACGACGTACTCGTCGCCGAGGTACTTGTTGATCGTCTTCGCCTTGGCAGGCGACTCGACGATGACCAGAACCCGTGCGTCCTTCTTGCGTGCGACCATTTGTGTGACCTAAATCATTATCCGGCAATGTCTTATTGCCTTGCACCGCCCGGTGTCCTCGGGTCCGTGCGCGGCCCGCAGACCCTTGGTATCGGCCGGTTCGGCCGGTCCGGATTCCCCTGATGCTTAGGACGCCGCGGGCCGCTGTCAAGCCGGCGGCCGACGGACAGGCCGCCGCGAACTGCGCTCAGTGACGTTCCCTTGGGGCTTCGAAACCGGTTGCGGACGGCGGGATCTTACCTTGCCGAATAGATCCCAAGCGGTGCGGACTTCAGAGCGAGCAGATCGTCGACTATTGCGGACTGCGGACGCCTCTAGCACCCGACGGATGGTAGCGCCCGGGGAAAATGGCGGGCGGCCCGTCTCGCTCATCGGCGAAGGCGCTCCCGCGTGCACGTTCAAGCGGGCGATGCCGCTCGCACCCAACGGAACCGACGGCGATGCTCCGGGGGCATCGGGAGCGTACCAAGCTCGGACGATGGCTGCACCCGCCGGCGGTGGCGCGGGACGCGCGCGTGCGTGGCGGCCCGAAGGGCGATTCACTCCCCACGGCCAGCCGCGCCGGGTAAGATGGGGTCATCGAGCGATCGCGAGAGTGGCGGAATTGGCAGACGCACCAGATTTAGGTTCTGGCGGGGAGACCCGTGCGGGTTCAAGTCCCGCCTCTCGCAGTCGGGTGTCGGCCGGAACAGCTACCGCGAGTTGAAGCGCGCCTGCAATAGATCGCGGAGGGGTTCGTACGCCGCGGGCATGCGCTCGTAGCTCTCGGGCCTGCGGTCGAGCCCGGCGAGGCTGGGCGGGACGTCGGGCTCGATGCCCAGCAGGGCGCGGATTTCCTCGGGGAACTTCGCGGGGTGGGCCGTCTCGACCGAAATTGCCAGGCGATCCGCCAGCGCCGGGCGGTCCGCCAGCGCGTGCTGAAGTCCCGCCCAGCCGACCGCGCCGTGCGGCTCAAGCAGCACGCGGTGGCGGGCGTACACCTCGCGGATCGTCGCCCGCGTCTCATCGTCGCTGATGCTCACGGCGTACAGGTCGCGCCGCATCGCGGCCAGGTCGGGCGGGCGGCGGAGCGTCCCGGTCTCGTCGAGGTGCCCGCCGTACACGTCCACGAGGCGCGCCAGGTTCGACGGGTGCCCGACGTTCATCGCGTTCGAGATGCACACGCGCGACGGCGCGATCTTCTCGTATCGGCCGGTCGCGAGGAAGCGCGGCACCTCGTCGTTCGCGTTGGTCGCGATGACGAGCGTCTCGATCGGCACGCCCATGCGCTGCGCGATCACCGCGCCCATCATGTCGCCGAAGTTGCCCGACGGGACGGAGACGACGACGGGCTCGCCGCGGTCCGCGTCCGCCAGATTGACGTAGGCGTAGACGTAGTACACGGCCTGCGGCAGGAGCCGGCCGATGTTGATCGAATTCGCCGAGGTCAGGTGCACATCGCGTAAGTCGGGGTCCGCAAACGCGCGCTTCACGAGGGCCTGGCAGTCGTCGAATTGGCCGTCGACCGCCAGCATCGTCACGTTGCCGCCGAGCGTCGTCATCTGGCGCCGCTGGCGGTCGGAGACCTCGGCCGGCGGGAACAGCACCACGACCTGCACCCGCGGCAGGCCGAAGTACGCGTGCGCGACGGCGCTGCCCGTGTCGCCGGACGTGGCCGTGAGGATGACCAGCGTGCGCCGCGCGTCGTCGTGCAGGCGGCCCATCCAGCGGGCCATCATGCGGGCGGCGAAGTCCTTGAAGGAAGCGGTGGGCCCGCGGTCCAGGCGCAGCAGGTGGCAGCGCCCGGTGACCGGCTCGAGCGGCACGGGGTAGTCGTACGCGTCGCGGCACAGCGCCGTGAGCGTGTCGTCGTCGAACACGCCCGCGGTGAAGCGGCGCAGCACGGCGACCGCGACGTCGGCATACGGCCGGCCGCGGAGGGCCGCCAGCTCGGACCGCGGCAGCGGCGGGAAGCGCTCGGGCAGGAACAGCCCGCGGTCGGCGGCCTGGCCCTGGAGGAGGGCCTCGGCGAGGCCGACGGCGGGCACCTGGCGGTTGGTGCTGTAGAAACGCAGCGGCGCGCACATGTGGGCGATTGTACCGTCGCGCCAGCGGTCCACCGAGTGGTCGGGCCGGTTGGCGTCGCCCGGCCGCAGTCGCTATGCTGACCGTATTGGCGGCTGGCCATTTCTGCCGCAGGAGGCGCACATGTTCGGCAGCGAGAACGTCCACGTCACTCCGGGGATGCAGCAGTACATCGACCGCAACACGGAGTACCTCCAGCGCCGCGCGCAGTACATCCGCGACGTCGTGAAGAAGTGGAAGTTCGACACGATCGCGGTGCACGGCCTGTACTCGGTGCAGGAGGCGATCGAGGACTACCAGGGGGCGATCATCGAGCCGGTGTTCATGAGCAGCTCGCAGGCCTACCGCGACTCCGACGAGATGGCGGCGGCCCTGGGCTACCTGATCCCGACGTGGTGCTACTCGCGCATCGCCAACCCCTCCACGTACTACTACGAGTGGATGCTGGCGCTGCTGGAGGGCTACGGCTTCGACGGCGAGACCGGCTGCTGCTCCACGTCGTCGGGCATGGCCGCGATCAGCGCGGCCGTGCAGCCGTTCCTGGTCCACCGCACGCACAACCGGCACGAGCCGCGGAACTTCGTGGCGACGGCGCAGTGCTACGGCGGCACCTTCCAGCAGTTCAACGTGCGGCTGCGCGAGGAGCGCGACATCGAGTGCCGCTGGGTCGAGGATCCCACGGATCTGGACCAGTGGGCCTCGAAGATCGACGCCAACACGCGCTTCCTGTACGGCGAGCTGCCCAGCAACCCGCAGCAGGGCTTCTTCGACATCCGGGCCGTGGCCGACCTGGCCCACGCCCACAACCTGCCGCTGATCTGCGACACCACCGTGGCCACGCCCGCGCTGCTGCGGCCGATCTGCCACGGGGCCGACATCGTCGTGCAGTCGGCGACCAAGTCGCTGACGACCAGCGGGTTCGGCGTGTGCGGGGCCGTGATCGCGCGCCGCGACATCGTGAGCAACATCGACAACGCCGACATGAAGGCCGACTTCGCGCTCTACATCAAGTACCTGCCGAACCGCGACTACGGTCCGAACCTGCACCCGCTCCAGGCCATCCTGACCATGAACGACATGCGCACGCTGCGGTCCAAGATGGACCTGCTCAGCCGTAACACGATGCAGGTGGCCGAGTTCCTCAGTCGCCATCCGCAGGTCGAGAGCGTGCAATACCTCGGCCTGCCGAACCACCCGCTGCACGAGCTGGCCAGCCGCTACATGTGGCTCGTTGATGCCGAGTACGACGACCTGTACCGCAAGCCCGTCAACCGCTACGGCCACCTCATGTCGTTCTGCGTCAAGGGCGGGCACGAGGCGACGCGCAAGGTGTTCGACGGACTCCAGCGCATCTGGCGCGCGACCGACCTCGGCCGCATCAAGAGCGTCGCGACCATCCCGAGCATCAGCACGCATCAACAGCAGGGCGAGGAGGGGCGGCGGCTCGCGCACGTATCCGACAACATGATCCGGCTGTGCGTGGGGGGCGAGCACCCCGACGACATCATCGCCGATCTCGACCAGGCGCTGAACCGCCTGCGGACGCGGGTCGCCGTCGGTCGCCCGGCGGGGGTGGCGTGAAGAAGGCACGCAGCCGCGCAGGCACGCCGGGAGGACGCGGAGGAGCGGCGAGGAACGCATCGCCAGTCGCGAGTGGAAAACTCGCGGGGCGATCCGGCGCGCGGGCCTCAGCCGCCCGGGTCCCAGTGCCGCCCGCCCTTGTCCGCAATCGCCCGCAGTGCCGCCGCTTCGATCGCCGTGCGTTCATCCGGAGAGAGCGGCTCGAACGCCGCCGCGGCGGCCAGCGCCGCATCCACCTCGTTCGGCAGGCTCATGCCGAGCAGCGCGACGTCCGGATCGACCGTCAGCGTGTACCGCACGCACTCCGCGACGGTGAGATGCGGCAGGAGCGGCGTGCCGGGCTCATGGCCGCCGCTGCCGAACTTGCCCCGGGGCCGGGCCCGCAGCGGCCGGCCGTAGCCTGCGGTATCGCCCAGGAGCTTGCCTGCGCCGAACGTCTTGAAGCAGACGGTGCCGACGCCGTGGCGGCGACACAGCGGGTGGATCTCGTCGATGTACCGCCGATCGACGCACGGCCCGACCGGGAACAGCACCACGTCGCACAGGCCGGACGGCACGGCCGCGTGCAGCACGTCGGGATGGTGGCTGGAAACACCACGGTAACGGGCCTTTCCGGCCCGGACGCAGGCCGCCAGCTCGTCGAAGGGGCCCCCCGGGGCCGCGAGTCGCTCCCACGTCGGGAGGTCGGAAACGGCGTGGAACACGAACAGGTCGACGTGCTCGAGGTCGAGCCGACGGAGGCTCGCATCGACCTGGGGCGCCACGGGACGATCGAGGTGATCGATCTTGTCAATCACAAAGACGCTGTCCCGCCGGCCACGCAGCGCTGCGCCGACGATCTGCTCGCTGTAGCCGTCCTCGTAGCCCGGGGCGGTGTCAACGACGTTGAGGCCGCGGTCCAGCGCCCGCCGCAGCGTGGCGACGCACGTGTCCAGCGGCACGCTGCGGTCGGCGAGGTCGCCGATGCCCACGGCGGTGGCGACGAAGCCGGAGCGGCCTAGCGGCCGGCGGGGACGAAAGCAGCCGTGCTCGGCCGACGCGGTGGAATCGGTACTCATGCGGTTCTCGCTCTGCGGGCGGGCCGGACGGTCGGCGCGTTGACGGTTCCGGCCGGTCGGGCTAGTATACCGGACTCTGGCCGCAGCGGCGGCCGGTGCGGCCCCCATCGTCTAGTGGCCTAGGATATCAGGTTCTCATCCTGGAGACCGGGGTTCGAATCCCCGTGGGGGCGGTGGTCGCAAGCCCCCTGAGAGATCAGGGGGCTTTTCATGCGCACCTCAGGGCGGCAGGACGGAACGGCTCTGGTCGCGTGAACATGCGGCCCCGGCCTTCGCGCGGAAGACCGGGGCCGCCGGAGAATCATGTCACACTTTGCTCGCGGGGCGCCGCGTCAGCTGCCGAGCAGGCCCACGAACGCGTCGATGTCGTCGAAGTTGACGGTGCCGTCGCCGTTGCAATCGGCGCTCAGCCAGACGCAATCCGGGTAGACGGCGTCGTAAGCGGCTTCGCCGCCGAGCGCGACGACGAACGGATCGATGTCGTCGAAGTTCACGTTACCGTCGCAGTTCGTGTCACCGGGCAGGATCGGCGGCTGGCCGGGGGCCTTGCCCCAGATGGCGATGTCATCGATGTTCCAGCCGCAGAACTGCCAGCTCGAGTCGGTCGTGCCCATCGTCCAGCGGACGTACACGGTCGGCTGGCGGTCGGCGATGCTCGCGAGGTCGAGCTCCATCAGCGTCCAGGAAGTATCCGCGATCTGCGCCGTGTTCTGCCACAGGGTCGTCCAGGTGGTGCCGTTGTTGCTGGCCCGCACGTAGGCGTGGTCGTACGTGGACGTCTCGACCCCCAGCCAGCGCCAGAACTTCAGCGAGACCTGCGTCAGGTTCGAGCAGTCGATGGCGGTGGTCGTCAGGTGGTATTCCGGCATGTTGTTCGGGTAGTCACCGTTCAGGTTGTACCCGTAGACCTTCGTGCCGGTTTTGCCGCTGGTCGGGTCGGGCGAACCGTACTGGCCGCCGCCGCCGGTCGGCGTGCCCCAGGCCCACTGGCCCTGCGTCGTCCATCCCGGGTTCGTGTCGAGGTTCCAGAAGTACTGGACCGTCGGCACGCCGACCTTCAGCAGGACGTCGCGGGCGGTGTCGCCGTCGTGATTGGTGAGGTTCGTGAAGGCGACGCTGGTCTGGTAGTCGCCGTCACCGAGGAAATTCGCCCGGTTGGTGAGCGCCACCGTGACCGTCGTCTCGCCGCTGGCGGGGATCTGCCCGCCCGTGCTGGAGAGCGACAGCCAGTTGACCGTGGTGCCCACGGCGTACGTGATCGGCGTCGGATCGTAGTTCTTGAGCGTGAATACCATGCTGTTCGGCGAGAACGGACCGCCCACGGGGCCGCTGGCGGTCAGGCCGCTGGAGGGCGTGACCTTCAGGCCCGTCGGCGGAGCGGTCGTGCCGACCACGCGCAGCGTCGGGTCGCCGAACACGTGCCACGTCTTGTACATGTCCGCGCCGCCCGAGCCGTAGGCGTCGATCATCGAGCACGAGCCCGCGTAGCACAGCGTGCCGTAGTGCACGTACGTACCGTTGACCAGCAGCGTGTTGAACGCGTCCTGCGCCTCCATCGGCGGATTCCAGGACTGGTTGATCGACGACATGTACGCCGCGATCGCTCCGGTCGGCTGACCGTTGCGCGTCGCCCGCAGCCAGGCCTCGGCGAAGCACGTCTGGTTGGGGAAGTTCCCGTTCACGCACGCCACGCTGAAGATGAACGGGAGCATGTTGTCGTTGGCCAGGGCCGCGATGTGGCTGTTGGAGAAGCCGGTGCTGCTCCAGGACGTATCGCTGCCGTGCCCGCAGTAGTTGATGATGCCGCGGCCGTTGTTCAGCGCGGCGGTGACCTGCGCCGCCGTGCCGGACGGATCGTAAATCGCGTCCACGAGCGTGTAGCCGTTGGCGAGGAGCTGCGTGCGGATGTTGCCGATGTGGACGTTGTCGTACTCGCCGTCGTCACCGGGCCCTTGGTTCGACGCAATGCCGGTGCCGCGCTTGAACCAGTCGGTCTGCGTGTGCGCGCCCTGCTCGTAGTTGATCGTCCGCAGCACCTGCGTATCGACCTGGGCGGCGGTCTCCGCCGAGAAGCGGCCGACCATGATGTCCGGGTAGTTGTCGCTGCCCGCGAGCAGCGCGTAGCTCGGGTCGGACGCGCCGCCGGCGGCCGACGGCGTCGCGATCTGCGCCGCATCGCCGACGAGCAGGACGAACGCCAGATCGCCGGTGTTGTACGCGTTCTGGATGTAGCTCTTGATCGCCGTCGCGTTGTTGCCGATCGTCGACACGCCCACGACCGTCGTCGGAATGCCGATTGCGTTCTTGTGCGCCGCCAGCGGCTGGACGTTCGGGATCCACGCGTCGTGACAGATGATCAGCAGGCTGCCGTTTTCATCCAGCGGGGCGTACCGCGCCGGGCTCACGTAGTTGATGAAATGGGCCCGGTAGAGCTCGTCAAACGCCCGCGCCAACGGCCGACGCGTCGGGGGCAGCGGCTCCGCGGCCGCGCCGTCGACCGGCGTGACCACGGCGGTCAGCGACGTGTAGACGCGCAGCGTGCGCGTCGCCGGGTTGTACTGGAACGGCAGCAGATCGAGGACAACGCCCCGGATGTCGCGCAGAATGTACGGTTCGCCGAGCTGCGCCAGCGTCCCGGGATAGAAGGTCCCCGACTGGTACACGGGGCCGAACGTGTACGGCACGTCGGCCGGATTGACCGTGCGGAGCAGGTTGCCTTTCGACGGCGCTATGGCGACGTCCGTCAGCTCGTAGTACGCGGAAGCGGACTCGTCGATCACGACCTGCATCGCGCCTGCCGTCGGCAGGGCGAGGCTGCGCGTGACGTGCGGCAGCTCCGGAGCGCCCTCGTTCAGCAGCAGCGGCTCGCCGGGCAGCTGGATGGCGAGGTACGGCGCGCCGTCGATCTTGACCAGTTCCTGTTCGAACGCCCCGAGGTTGACCTGCACCACGATGCGATCGGCTGCGTTCTGGAGAACCTGCACGTCCACGCTGCCGGCTGCGCCGAACGCGACGCTGACCGCAACCAGCGTACCGACCACGGCCAGGGCGAGCGGCCGGCCGCCCCGCAAAACTCGAAATCCGTGAGCTGCCATGCGACGATTCCTCAAGGGGTTTCTGTATGCCACGCGACGCCGCGGCTTCCCGTGCCGAAGCAGGTCGTGCGATCCATGATTAATCGGGGCCAGACGAGGGGTCAGCCCAGCGCACCAGCGGGACCGCGACGAGTGCGGTCCGACGTTTCTCCGAACAGGCCCATCCGCCGCTATTGTAACGCGCGGCGGGCGGCGTCCAGCGTCAAATAACTCGCGGTTAGCGGTTTTTTGGGCGTGCCGGGCCGCGCGGGCGGTTTGCCGCCGGCGCGGGTAAGGCCGGCCCGAGTACGGCGACGGCGTGCCGGGTCGGGCGCGCCGTCGCGATCGTCGGGCGGTTCCGGCCCGCTACGGGTTCAACTGCCGATCAGACCAACGAACGCATCGATGTCGTCGAAGTTGACCGTGCCGTCCTGGTTGCAGTCGGCGTTCATCCACTGGCAGTCCGGATAAGCGGCCGAGTACCCGGTTTGGCCGCCGAGCGCGAGCACGAACGGGTCGATGTCGTCGAAGTTGACGACGCCATCGCAGTTCATGTCCCCGCGGCGCAGCGGCGGATTCGACGGGGTCAGGCCCCAGACCTCGATGTCGTCGATGTTCCAGCCGCAGAACTGCCAGCTCGAGTCGGTCGTGCCCATCGTCCAGCGGAGGTACACGGCCGGCTGGTTGTTCGCGACGGCCGAGATGTCGAGATCCTCGAAGACCCAGCTGCCGCCGTCGATGCGGCTGGTGTTCTGCCAGACCGTCGTCCAGGTGGTGCCGTTGTTGCTCACACGGACGTAGGCGTGGTCGAAGACGGGGCTCTCGACCCCCAGCCACCGCCAGTACTTCAGCCGCACCTGCGTGAGCTGGCTGCAATTGATCGCGGTGCTGGTCAGATGGTATTCCGGCATGTTGTTCGGGTAGTCGCCGTTGAGGTTGTACCCGTAGACGTTCAGCCCGGTGTAGCCGCTCGTCGGATCGGGCGAGCCGTACTGGCCGCCGCCACCGGTCGGACGGCCCCAGGCCCACTGGCCCTGGGTCGTCCAGCCCGGATTGGAGTCCAGGTTCCAGGAGTACTGGAGCGTCGGCACGCCGACCGTCAGCGTGACCGGTCGCGTCGTGTCGCCGTCGTGGTCGGTCAGGTTGGTGAAAACCAGGGTGTCCGTGTAGCTGCCGTTGCCGAAGTAGTTCGCAGCGGCCGTGAGCGCCACGGTCACGGTCACGGTGCCGCTCGCCGGGATCGTGCCGGCGGCGTTGGTGACGGACAGCCAGTTCACGCTCTTGGTTACCTGGTAGCTCAGCGGCGTCGCGTTCAGGTTCTGCAGCGTGTACACGATGCTGCTCGGGCTGAACGGTCCGCCCGCGTTGCCGGCCGGCGCGAAGCCGCCGTAGGGCGTGACCTTGAGGCCCGACTGGAGGTTGAACGGCAGGCCGTCAATCGCCGTGGCGCCCGTGCCCAGCGGATCGAGCCAGGTGCTCAGCCGCGACGAGTTCGTGCCGCCGCCGGTCCACGACACCGACACGCGGCCGTAGTAATCGTGCTTGTTGCTGGACGTGCACGACGACGGGCCGCCGTGGAGCTGGCCGACGATCCGCTTGTCCTGGTTGAACAGGGGCGAGCCCGACGAGCCGGGTTCGGTGATGCCCCAGTAGGGCGGGGTCGGGTCCCAGTCCACATAGATGTGCGTGCCGTCGCCCGGTGACGAAGTGCCGCCGTAGCTGGTCGTGTACGCCGGCTGGAAGTCGAACGAGATGCTCTTTTCGTCGGTGTTCGGGTGATGGATGCAGGTCGAGCTCTGCGGGTTGGCGGAAGTCCGGTCCCACCCGGCGAGGTACACGTCGAACGCCGGCTGCGGGTTCTGCGTCAACTCGACCAGCGTGAAGTCGGACGAGCTGTACGACGCCCGCCACGTCGCCCCGGTCTGGAACTGGCTCAGCGAGCCGCCGCCGTGCTGGCCGCAGACCGGGCTGAAGAAGTTCCAGTACACGACCATCGTCGCCGCGTTGCCGCTGTTGATGCCGCAGTGGTTCGCGGTGAGGAAGTACGGCTTGCGGTCGCCGGCCGTGTTGTTGATGGCCGCGCCGGTGCAGGTCCACGAGCCGTTCAGCGTGTACACGCCGACGGACTTGATCTGGTCGCGCCACGGATCGCCCTGCGGGCAGATCACGTCGACGTTGCATGAGCCGGCCTTGTCCCGCGTCGCGCCGAAGAAACGGTAGCCGACGTTGATCTGGGCGAGTACGAGGATGAGCCGGTCGGCGACCGCCGTCGGGATCTGAACGGTCACGAGGACGTCGTCGCTGAGAACGACCGGTGTCCAGAGCTGCCCGTGGTCGGCGTTGTCCGCCGCGGTGAAGGGGGGCAGCTTGTAGCTGCCGTCGGTGGCGGCCAAGTATAGCGCGCCGCCCGGCGGCATCCAGAAGTGCGTGAAGCCGAGGTTGAGCGAAGGTGCGCCAGGCGAGCTGATGCGCAGGCGCCAGAGGCTCAGACCGTTGTCGAGCTGCTCCCACGTGCCGTCCGTGGCCGGCGTGACGATCACCGCGTGCGGCACCGCGAAGCGCGCCGGCTCGCCGCTCGAGTCGCGGAGCAAGTCCTCGGCCGCCAGCGCTGCGACGTTCAGCGGCGGAATTTGAATGTGATCGACCGCCTCGATCGGCAGCGCCGCGCGCGCGGCGCCGGCGGTCATCGCCAGCGCCGCGACGAGCGCCAGCGCTCCGACCGCGGAACGCGTCTTGTGCCTCATGCGATGTGCCTCCAGTGCGGCGCGACTCCCGGGGCCGCGCCGGCTCGGGGCGCGACAAATGGGTGACACGCCGGCCATGCGTGCATACGCAGATGTAAAGGGTCCCATGCAGCGCACTCGGGCGGCGCGGATTCAGCGAGCCTTCCGCCTCCGCCCCGACAAGACCGGAGGGTACCGCGCGACCGCCGCGGCCGCAACGAGAAGTTGCGGGGCTGCGACGCCATCGGGATTCGACGCCCGCCCGCCCGGCCGGTAGACTCCGATCCGGCGACCGGGGCGCACGCACGTTACCGGACGTTTCGCGTGCGTGGGCCGCCGCGGCTGGGTCTGAAAGGCAGGGCAGGCGAAGGTGGCGGCGGTGCGTGTGCTGGTTGTGCGGGCGGCCGGAACCAACTGCGACCTGGAGACCGTTTATGCCTGGGAGCTGGCCGGCGCGCGGCCGGAGCGACTACATGTCCGCCGCCTCATCGAGCGCCCCGCGCTGCTCGACGACTTCCAGGTGCTGACGCTGCCCGGCGGGTTCAGCTACGGCGACGACATCGCGGCCGGGCGCATCTTCGCGGCGCAGCTCAACCGGCACCTGCCGGACGCGTTGCGGGCGTTCGTGGACGCCGAGCGCCTCGTGCTCGGCATCTGCAACGGCTTCCAGGTGCTCGTGCAGACGGGGCTGCTGCCGTGGCGCGGCCGGACCGGACCGCGGGCGTGTACGGTGACGTACAACGATCCGCCGGGTTTTCAAGACCGCTGGGTGTACCTGCACGGCGTGAGCGACAAGTGCGTGTTCGTCGAGCGCGGCGCAGTCTATGAAATGCCGATCGCGCACGGCGAGGGGCGCGTGGCGTTCGCAGCGCCCGCCGACCTCGCGGCGCTCCAGGCCGCGGGCCAGGACGTGCTGCGGTACAGCGGGCCGCGCCCGGGTGAGCCGAACCTCCACGGGGAGCCGACCAACCCGAACGGCAGCACCGGCGACATCGCGGGCTTGTGCGACGAGACCGGGCGCGTGCTCGGGCTGATGCCGCACCCGGAGCGTTTCGTCACCTGGACGCAGCATCCGTGCTGGACGTCGCAGCCGGCGCGGCCCGAGGGCGACGGGCTGGCACTGTTTCGGCGGGCGGTGGCGTACTTCCAGTAGACCGCGGACCGACCACGGACGCGCGGCCGGGATGGTGGGCGGGGCGGCGAGCGGGGTCACCGGGGGGCCGGACGCGAGGGTTCTCGCAAGACCCTCGTGAGCTTTTCGGCGAACTTTCGGCCGGCGCGGAGCGTCACGCCGGCCGGGCCAACGGAGCCACGTCGGCCGCGAAGTCCCGCGCCGCGGCCGCCACGCACGCGAACCAGTCGTCGCCGTGGCGCTCGCGGTACTTCGCCTGCTCGAACGCGAGCAGCACCGACCGGGACGCGTTGATCACCGCGCCCGTGCCGTCGGGTCGGAAGCACGGCCGGCAGCTCTCGGCCGTGCCGCCCTGCGCGCCGTAGCCGGGCACGAGGAAGGGGGTCTGCGGCAGCGCCGCGCGGAGTGCCGCCGTGCTCGCGGCATCCTTGGCCGCCACGACCGCGCCGACGCACGACAGGCCGCTGGAGCCGACGAGACCGGGGGCAGCGCCCCAGCGATGCACCAGCGCGGCCATATGCTGGTAGAAGCGCGGCGTGCCGGCGGTGGCCGCGGGGGCCGGCGTGCCCGCGAACTCGTGCACCTCGTCCGCGCCGGGGTCCGACGGCCGCACGAGCACGTACACGCCGCGGCCGTGCGTCTGGGCGCGCTCGATGAACGGCCGCACGGCGTTCTCGCCGAGGTAACCCGCGAGCGTGACGGCGTCGGGCACGCACGCGGGGTCCACGTCGTCGAAGGCCGGGTGATCGAGGTGCCCGCGGGCGTAGAGCTTCGCGGTGGAGCCGATGTCGCCGCGCTTGATGTCGCCGATCACGAGCAGTCCGCGGCCGTGGGCGTACGCCACGAGGCGGTAGTAGGCCGCGAGGCCCTCCGCGTAGAGCGCCTCGAAGAAGCCGGCGTTGATCTTGACGGCGGGCACGTGCGGGGCGACGGCGTCGAGCACGCCGCGGCCGAACGCTTCCAGCGCGGCGACGGCCGATGCGAGGCGGCAGTCCCGCGGGCGCAGCGGCGTAGGCAGGTTCTCCAGCACGGGGTCGAGCCCGACGACCGCGGGGGTCCCGCGCGCGCGGATGGCGGCAGCGAGGCGATCGGCGAAGTGCGTGGCCATGCGTGGCAACATAGTGCGGTCGGGGAAGGCTGTCACGCGGGCCGTCCGGCGCTGCATGGGCCGGGCCCGGTTCGCCACCGGGGAGCGGCGGCGTTTTGGTTGGGGTTGTCTTTGACTTCGGGTGGCACACACCTGATAATTTGCCGTTGGCGGCGATAACTTGACGGATGTCTCGTCGCAGGTCCGGCGACGGACGGCGCGCAGGCGAGGAACCCCCATGCTCGGCCAATTTGGCGGCTTCAGCCCGATCCACTGGCTGGTAATCGGCGTGGTGGCGCTCCTGCTGTTCGGCAACCGGTTGCCGGAGGTGGCGCGCTCAATGGGGCGGGCGTTCAATGAGTTCAAGCGCGGCCTGCGCGAAGTCGGGGACGACCTCGAGAAACCGCGTGAAGGCGGCAGCGAGAAGCTGCCGCCGCCGGAGCCGCGCGACCCGCGGCGCCTGGGTGACGCGGCGGAGACGCCCGCGGCCACGACGAGCGAAAGGGAGCACACGGGGGGTTCGGAGCCGCGCTGAGCGCGGGGGTCCGCAGGGGGCGGGGGCATGCAAGCTCACGGGGCGGCGCGCGGGGGTCGCCGGCGGAGTTGCCGCCAGCGCCGCGCCCGGGCGCGCACGATTCGCCGGCGCGCTCGCAGCGCACGCCGCGCATCCTGCCGCGTGTTCTCGAGAGCATCGATGCGTGCGGTGAGCTTCTCGACGTTCTCCGGCTCGCTGAGGAACGCGGCCAGTTCGCCGAAGTCGAGCGGCGCGAGCGCCGCCAGCAGCGGTTGAAACGCGAGGATCGCCTGAGCTCCGATCCCGGCGATGGGCTTGTGCGCTTCGAGCAGGAACACGGCCGCGGGACCGTAGCCCGCGTCGACGGCGCGGCGGGCCCACCGTTCGACCAGTTCGTCGCGTCGGGCCGGGTCCAGCTCGAACACGCGCCTACCTCGCGGCGGGGATCAGGCCGCGCTGGCGCATCGCGGCCAAGATCACCTCGACGGCCTGCTCCGGCGTGAAGTGGTCCATGTTGAGCGCGAGGTCGAAACGCGTCGGGTCGTTGGCGGTCTTGCCGAAGTGCCGTCGCCGGAAGTCGGCCCGGTCGGTGTCGGTCTGCTCCACTTCCGCCCGCGCGAGCGCCTCGGACATGCCGGTGCGGGCCGCCAGGGCCGCCGCCCGCCGCTCGAGACTCGCCGTGATGCGCACGCGAATCCCATACTCCCGCGGCAGAATCAGATCCGAGGCGCGCCCGAGGAACACGGCGTGGCCCCGGCGCGCCAGCGCCAGGATGGTTTCGTTCAACCGGTAGAAGTACGTGTCCTCGCGGAACTCGCCGGCGATGATCCAGCGCAACGCGCTTTCGAGCCAGGACTGCTCGCGCTCGTCCATCGACTCGTAGAGCCGCGCGCGGACCTGGTCGTCACCCGCCATGGCCTGGAGAATCTCGCGGTCGAACACCGGCCAGTCGAGGCGCTGCCCGAGCAGGCGCGCGACCTCGGAGCCGCCCGACGCGACGCTGCGCGAGATGCTCACGAACTCGGCGACCGGGGGAGCTGCCGCGCCCGGCTGCGCCGGCACCTGCTGGGACCGCGCCAACTCCCAGTTGCGCATCTGCTTCTCGACGACCTTGGACACGCTCGAACGCGGACCGGAAGGGTGGGCGGACATGCGACACCTCCCACCCAAGTATACCCGAAGCGGGCCGGCTGCGGAGCGGCGTCGGCGCCTGCCGCCGCCGTCGCGGATGCCCGCCGCTCGGGGGCTGCGGCCCCTCGGGGTGCTTCATCCCGGCGATACCGGCCCGTATACTGCCCACCTTGCCAAACATGGTCCCGCGACGACCGATCCGCATCGCTCCATCCATCCTGTCCGCCGATATGGGACGGCTGGCCGAGGAGATTCGCGCCGTCGAGGCGGCCGGGGTCGAATGGCTGCATCTGGACGTGATGGACGGACACTTCGTGCCGAACCTGTCGATCGGCGTCCCGGTGGTGGCGGGGGTCCGCCGCCACACGCGGTTGTTTCTCGATACGCACCTCATGATCACGGATCCCGGTCGCTACGCTCCAGCGTTTGTCGAGGCCGGCGCGGACGGCATCACCTTCCACATCGAGACCGCGGCCGACCCCGCGGGCCTGGTCCGCCAGATCCGGGGGCTGGGCGCGCGGGTCGGGGTATCGCTGAATCCGGGGACCCCGCCGGCGGCGATCCGCGGGATCGTCGAGCACGTGGACCTGGTTTTGGTCATGACGGTTTGGCCCGGTTTCGGCGGACAGAAGTTCATGGCCGACGGTTTGCCGCGCATCGCGGAGATCGCGGGTTGGCTGCGACCCGACCAGTTCCTGGAAGTGGATGGCGGGATCAACGCGAAGACGGCGCCGGCGGCGGCACGGGCGGGAGCGGACACGCTTGTGGCGGGGTCGGCCGTCTTCGACGGCGGCGATCCCGTCGCGGCCGTGCGGCGGCTGCTGGCGGCCGTGAGCACGGAGCCGGAGGCGCACTCGTGAGGATCGCGCTGATTCCGACCGGTGCAACCGAGTGGGATGCGGCCGGCCGGCTGCTGGGTCGTGTGGAGTTGTCGCTGAGCGCGGCGGGCGAGGCGGAGTGCGGCGTGTGGGCGGAGGAGCTCGCGCTGCTGGGGCTGGCGCGCCTGTTGCACGCGCGTGACACACTTTCGGCGCAGACGGCGGAGCGGATCGGTCGCCGGATCGGCGTCGGGACGCAGGGCCTGCGGGCGTTGGCGGAGGTCGATCTGGGGCTGTGGGCGGGCCTGACTGACGCCGAACTGAAGACGCGGTTCGCGTCGGCGCATCGCGAGCTCGAAGACGCCCCCCAGAACGTCATTCCGCCCGGGGGGGAGGCGCTGCGCGCGGCGGTCCAGCGGTTGCACGCGTGCCTGGCGCGGCAGCTCCGCCGGTACGACGCGCCGCTGGGTGTCGTGCTGCGGCCGCTGGCCTGGTCTCTGCTCGTGCATCAGTTCGGGCGGACGGACGTACGGAGCGTGTGGCCGCGGGCCTTGACGCGCGGCGGTCCCAGCGTCATTGAACTGGGGGCCGACGCGGCGACGCACGGGTCGTGAGGACTGCGGGCCGGAGAGCATCATGAGCGAAGTCCCGACGCCGCCGGCGCGGCGCAACGTCGAAGTTCCGGAGGGGCTGTGGATCCGCTGCGTGCAGTGCGGTGCGATGATCTACCGTCGGATTCTCGAGGAAGAGCTGCACGTCTGCCCCGAGTGCGATTACCACTACCGCATCAACGCCCGGGCGCGGATCGCTCAACTGAACGATCCGGGCACGTTCGAGGAGTTTCTGCCCGACCTCGAATCCAGCGACCCGCTCGAGTTCAAGGACCGGATCAGCTATCGCGAACGGCTGGCACAGGTGAAGGCCCAGACGGGGGAGACGGAGGCGATCGTCGTCGGCAAAGGGTTCATCAAGGGTCGCCCGCTGATCATGGGAGTGATGAATCCGGAATTCATCATGGGCTCGATGGGCGCGGTCGTGGGGGAGAAGGTCGCCGCGGCGGCCGAACGCGCGATCAACGAGAGCCTGCCGCTGCTCATGGTCACGTGCAGCGGCGGGGCCCGCATGATGGAGGGCATGGTCTCGCTGGTGCAGATGGCGAAGACGTCGGCGGCGATCGCCAAGCTGGACGAGTCCGGCGGGCTGTACATCGTCGTGATGACCGACCCGACGACGGCCGGCGTGGCGGCGAGCTTCGCCTTCCTGGCCGATGTCACCCTGGCGGAACCCGGCGCGTTGATCGGCTTCGCGGGGCCGCGGGTGATCGCGAACACGATCAAGGCGACGCTGCCGGAGGGGTTCCAGCGGGCAGAGTTCATGCTCGAGCACGGGTTCGTCGACCGGATCGTGCACCGCCGCGACCTGCGGAGCGAGATCGCCCGCATCATCGACTATTGCAACAAGTGAGCCCCCGGTGCTCGCCAGCCTCTCGTGGGAATGGATCGTCGCGGAGGTCCGCAACCCCCTGGTGCTCTTCGGGTTCGCGGGGCAGTTCGTCTTTTTCCTGCGGTTCGTCGTCCAGTGGTTCGCGTCCGAGCGCCGCGGACGCAGCCACATTCCGATCGCGTTCTGGTACCTCAGCCTCGTCGGCGGCGGCATGACGTTCGTTTACGCCGTCCTGAAGCCCGACCTCGTGTTCATGATCGCGCAGGGCTTGGGCCTGTTCATCTACATCCGCAACCTGATGCTCATCCACGGCCGGCGGCGGCGCGCCTCGGGCCGGCGGAGCCGTGGTTTACCGGCTCCGCCGCGGGCCGAAGCCGGTGAGCCGGGCGGCTGAGACGGGACACGACTTTCGCGTGTCTTCCTCCGGCCCGGCGGCGTAAAATGTGCGCGGGCGAGCATGCAGACGCGCGGAGGCCGGCGCGTGGGCTGGCAGGAACGAGACTACTCGGATCAGACGTACCGGGAGCGCCTCTCGGCGGCGTGGGCTGTGGCCCGTCCACCCCGCGTCACCCTGGCGCTGATGATCCTGCACGGCGTTGCGTTCGTGATCCTGCTGGTGCTGTCGGCGCGGGAGGGCGGCGGACCGGCGCTGGCGCTCGTGGCGCCGGTCGACACGGTGGGCGTCGTGGCGCATGCAGTGGCCACGACCAGCCTGTTCACGGCGCTGTTCGTCGTGCTGGCGCTGTGGTCGCTCGGCGGGCGGCTGGAGCCGCTGCTCGGCGGGCCGCGGTTGTTGGGATACTACCTGCTGGGGACGGCGGCCGGCGGAGCGGCGTACTTCGGCACGGCCCGGGCGGCGGCGCTGCTGGCCACCGGTCCGCTGGACTACCCGGTCGGCGTGCTGGCGGGGCTCTGCCTGCTGGCGGCCCGCGCCTTTCGGCACGAGCGCGTGCACGTCCTCGGGTGGGCGACGTCCGCGGGCCGCTTGTACGCAATCCTGGCTGCGATCGTGGTCGGGTTGGAGGTCGTCCGCTACGGGCCGGGAGGCGCGGCCTGGCTGTCGGCGGCGGTCGCCGGGGCGGCCGCCGTCGGGCTGGCGGAGGAGGTCGGACGCCGTCCGCATCGGACGGGTCACCGCCGCGGCCGCCGCTCCGTGCGGCCGTCGATTCCGGAAGATGACGCCCCGCACCCGCTGTTCGAGACGCCCGACATCGACGACCTGCTCGCGAAGATTTCCCGTTCGGGGCTCGGATCGCTCACGCCGGCCGAGCGGCAGCGGCTGGAGGACGCCCGGCGAGCGCTGCGCCGTCGGATCGAGTGAGGAGCGGCCGGGGGACGCCTTTTCCGCGGCCGTCGCGGCGGAGTAGACTCCGGCGGCGCACGGTGGAGGGGGGGCCCGGTACCGGGAGCGACCATGTCGGAACTCGCGCGTCTGAGCATTTCGCTGGAGCAGCCGCTGCTGGCGCGGCTCGAGCGGCTGGTTCGCGGGAGCGGATACACGAACCGCTCGGAGTTCGTGCGGGACATGATCCGCGAACGGCTGGTGGAGCAGGAGTGGGCGGACCAGCACAGCGAGGTCGTGGGCACGATCACGCTGCTCTACGACCACGACGCGCGGCAGCTCTCCGACCGGCTGATCGACATCCAGCACGAGCACCACGAGCAGATCCTCGCGACGACGCACGTGCACCTGTCGCGCCGGCTCTGCGCCGAGATGATCATGGTGCGGGGCAGCGCCGGGGAAGTCCGCCACCTGCTGGATCATCTGCGGCAGCAGCGGGGCGTGCTGCACGCCGCGCTGGGCATGAGCTCGACCGGACAGCGGTTGCGGTAGCGGTCAGGGGCGCGAAAGCGCACGGTCGATGCCCTCCCAATCAAGCGGGCTCGCGTGACGCCGAGCGCCGGCCCATACGGACCAGATGACCCGCGGAGCGGTCCCCGCAGACGACATGAACGTCTACCTCGGGGTCGCGTCGCTGGCGGCCACCGAGTTCGGCATCGTCACGTGCATGTACACGGCCCAGAACGCGTACGAGTACGGCTTTGCGGGCGCGATTCCGGGTCTGACGAACGTCGTGGCGATGTTCCTCGCGGGCTGCACGGGGCTCGGCGTCAGGCCGTTGTGCGTCGCAGGCGTGATGACCATTCGCGATCTGTTCGAGCAGCGCTCCGGCCGTTTCTTGCGCTGGCTGGCGGGCGTCCTTCGTCCTCGTCGCGCCCTGGATGCTGCCGGGCGTGTGGGCGCTGGGCGCGGTTGCGGCCGCGGTGACGCCCGGGGTGCTGGACGGGCTGGCGAAGCAGTTCGGGGAGCGGGACGGCAGTCTGTTCGCGATACCGTACTGCCTGAGCCTGGTGGTGCCGAGCGGGCTGATGGGCATCCTGATCGCGGCGATGCTCGCGGCGGACATGCCGACGGACTCGTCGTACATGCTGACGTGGGGCAGCGTGATCTACAACGACTTCCTCGCGCCGTTCCAACGCGCGTGGACGGAGCGCCGCGGGCTGATCATCAACCGGTTCATCGTGGCCTGCATCGGCCTGTTCCTGCTCGTCTGGGGGCTCTGGTACAAGCTCGAGGGCGACCTGTGGGCGTACCTCCAGACCACGGGCACGATCTACCTCGCGAGCATGTCGATTCTGCTGGTCGCGTGCTGTTCCTGGCGGGGCGCGAACAGCTGGGGGGTGATCGCCGCGATCATCGTCGGGGCGGCGCTGCCGGTGGCGGCGCTGGCGGTCAACAAGGGCTGGTCGGTGTCGGTGGTCGATGAGAACGGGCTGCCGAAGACCATCGGCTGGGTCTCGCACCGCATCGGGGACGCGTGGGTGAACGTCGGCACGTACGCGGCCGTGGCCGTCGCGATGATCGTGGGGTCGTTGCTCAAGCCGGGCCGCGCGGCACGGGCGGCGGCGGAGGTGCGGTCATGAACGCGGGACTGCCGATGCTGCTGGCGAGCGCGGTCGGACCGGGGCTCCGCTGGTTCTGGGGCCTGCTGTTGCTCGCATGCCTGGTCTGGTACGCGACGGTCACCGTGTGCGTCGCGGTCCGCGGCGTGCGCGACATCCGCACGATGCTGGCGCGCCTACGCGCGACGCGCGCGGGTGAGCCGCCCCCGCGTTGATCCGCGCCAGAGGCGCGATTGTAACCGCTCGCGAGAACGCGAAAGGGAAGCTGGGATGGTGGAGCGCGCGTGTGACCGACCTGAGCTGCGTTGCAGGCATCGAGGCGGTTGGCCCGCCGGGAGCGCAATCGACGACGGATGGCTCGGCGAGGTGGCCGACGGCCGACGAGCAGTCCGGGTTCGGCGTGTTCGGCGATTCATGGGGCTTGGAGCTTGAGGACGGGTTTCTTTTTGGGGCGGAGCGTTTGCACGCGTCGGTCGTGCGTTGGAGGTTTGTGCAACCGCTCCCGGACGGGGGGGGAGGGGGGGATGGGGGTCTAGGGAAAGCGGGGCGCGCTCGCGCGTGGGCGTGGGTTGACGCACCGTGAACGGCGGGAGACCCGTATTTAATCGCATCCACATCTGAAACTAACGTCAATATAACAATACATCGGGAGTTTAGGGAGTTGGGAGGTTCGGGGCGGCCGCCGGCGCGGTACGGCTGCGAAAGCCCCCTTTTTTTTCCCAACCATTGAGGAGGAGTAGAGATGCTGCATCGTATGGTTGCTGTGTTGGTGACGGGATCGGTGGTCTGCGGGTTGGCTCAGGCGAGCATTCGGATCACGGAGTGGATGTACACCGGGCAGAACGGCGAGTTCGTCGAGTTCACGAACGTCGGGGCGGCGCCGGTGGACATGACGGGCTGGAGCTACGACGACGACAGCCGGATCCCGGGTGTGTTCAGCCTGAGCGGGTTCGGCGTAGTGCAGCCGGGGGAGTCGGTCATCATCACGGAGAGCACGGCGGCCGACTTCCGCGTCGCGTGGAACCTGCCCGCGTCGGTGAAGGTGCTGGGCGGCTACACCAACAACCTCGGCCGGAACGACGAGATCAACTTGTTCGACGCGAGCGATCAACTGGTCGATCGGCTGACGTACGGTGATCAGAACTTCGTCGGCTCGATTCGCACGCAGCGTGTGAGCGGGAACCCGACGACCCCTGCGGCGCTGGGCGCGAACGACGTCTACCAGTGGACGCTGTCGTCGGTCGGTGACGCGTTCGGGTCGTACACCTCGACGGGCGGCGACATCGGCAACCCGGGCGTTTACATCCCCGAGCCGAGCGCCCTGGCCCTGATTGCGCTGGGCGCGCTGGCCGTTCGGCGGCGGTAATCGGCAGATCGGTTCATGGGCGGCCGTCGGCCGGGCCTGCTCGGCCGACGGCCCTTTGTAGCTGGCGGAGAGTCGTGATGCACGGCGAGCAGCGACGGACGGCGGCCTTCACCCTGATCGAGTTGCTGGTGGTCGTGGCGATCATCGCGTTGCTCATCTCGATCCTGCTACCGTCGCTCGCGCGGGCGCGGGAGCAGGCGAAGGAGGCCAAGTGCGCCGCCGGCCTGCGGAGCTTCGGGGTGGGCTTCCATACCTACGCCGGCGAGCAGCGCGACTATCTGTGCAGCGGCTCGTTCGATCCCGAGGTCAGCAACGGCCGGGACGGTCCGGTGGACCGCGTGGGGTGGGTGGCGGATCTGGTCAACGCCACGCTGGCGTTCCCAGCGACGCAGCTGTGTCCGTCGAATCCGGCCCGGTATAACCAGAAGCTCGGGGCGAATGCGGCGGGGGCGAACTCCTACACGCCCGAGCAGGCACGGGATCTGGTGCAGCGCGGCTACAACACGAACTACACACAGGCGTGGTACATGGCCCGCACCGAGTGGAACCCGTCGCAGAACGACTATAACGTCAAGCGCGTGCGGGCCACGCGCGGGCCGTTGCAGGTTGGCCGTTGGGTGCGCGTCGGGGAGGCCCGCCTGCCGATTCTCGGCGACGGCCGAACGGATCTCGAGGACCGCGTGCTGGGCGAGCGCTCGGTCAAGACGATGACGGACGGGCCGTGGGACGGTCCGTACGGCGTGCAGAACTGGCGTGATTTCGGCCCGGCGCACGGCTTCGGCGCCTGGGTCTTCGGCAACAAGGACCACAATCGCGTGCGCGCGAACGTGCTGTTCGCGGACGGGCACGTCCGCGTGTTCGTGGACCGGGACCGCGACGGCGAGTTCGGCCTCGATACGTCGGGCGAGGTCCCGTGGCAGAAGGATCTGGACGAGGGGGCGGTTTTCGACGGCGTGCTGAGCCTGGGCCGGCGCTCGGCGGACGCCTGGGCGCTGCAATAGGGTGGCGGGGGCCTGGTCAAGTTCAGTCGATTCCCGAGCGGCGCCACCGCGCGGTCGTCGCGATGCTTTTTTTTCAGGAGGCGAGATTTCCATGCAAAAGATTTGCTCCGTCGTGTTGCTCGCCGTCGCGGTGCTTCCCACCGCTACGGCCACCGTGTTCATCAATGAGGTGTTCATCAATCCGCCGGGGAGCTCGGCGGACGACACCCGCGAGTTCATTGAGCTGCTGGGCACCCCGGGCCGCAGCCTGGACGGCTACGCCGTCGCGCTGGTCAACGGCGCGCTCACAAAGTACTACCCGCTCGGTTCGATTCCGCCCCGGCCGGCGGCGCAAGAGATCGACGAGTTTTTCAGTCTCGACGGTCTGCGGCTGGGGCCCAACGGCCTGCTGGTCATCGGCATCGGCTCGAGCTCGATGTACCCGACGCTGCTGGCCGACACGAACTTCCAGCGGTGGAACACGCTCTGGAACGGCGGGTTGGACACGCCGGGCAAGCTGAACAACGACGGGAGCAACACGGTGCTACTGCTGCGGCGGCGGCCCGGCCGGACGCAGGCGGACCCGACCAACCCGGCCGGTCTGCGGTGGGGCAAGGACATCAACCCGGATGACGAGCTCATCACGCCGGTGACGGATCCGCAGACGGACCAGGCGGTGGATCAGTATGGCGACGGGGATCTCGACCAGGGCCAGCCGAACGGCATCGACGGCTTCACGCTCGACATGGTCGGGGCGAGCACGCCAGTGGATCCGCTGGACGATCTCGAAGTCGTGGACGAGGTCAGCTACGAGCACGAGCGCGGCTGGGAATATGACACCGACGCGCGTCGGGTGGATCTGGACAGCCCGGTGCCGGGTCTGCCGCCGCGGCGCGTGCACGCGCTCGACGACCCGCAGGGCTTCAACCCCGACTGCTTGATCCGCGTGGACTACCGCACGAAGGGCCCCGGCTGGCTGCCGGCGCCGGGGGCGACGGGAGCGGGCCCGAACGGGATGAACTGGCAGGACACGGCCACGGAGCAGTGGATCCGCGGCGAGAGCGTGGTGGGCAGCGGCGGTCAGGGCGGCAGCCCGCAGTTCTTCCTCGACAACAGCCCCAACAGCAACCCGGATGCGATTCAGCCGTATATGGTCAACGTCCCGCTGTGGCTGGCCGACGGCCAGGCGCCGGACTACAACTTCACGGCGCCGAACACATACCAGATCATGGCCGGGCGGCTGAACCCGCTGGCGGTGCCGTACGTCCCGGGCGACGCCGACCGCGACGGCGACTGCGATGCGGACGACTTGACCAAGGTCGCGGCCGTGTTCGGCGAGCCCGACTGGGTGTTCAGCAATGCCTTCGCCGGAGCGCCGGCCGGCAACGACGGGGATCCCGCCACCCAGACGCGGCCCTGGGATGTCGATGCCACCGGCGACAACGGCGTGGAGCCCAGCGACCTCCAGTGGACGCTGAACTTCCAGGGGAGCACTGACGGCCGCATCGTCGGACGGCAGTACGACAGCACGACGCCCGCTGCGACCGGCGTTTACCTGAACCCGAACACCGGCGTTGCCTGTGCGGTCACGTGGACGGCGCTGGTGCCCAGCGGTCGGCCGCTGAACGGGCTGCGGGCGGGGGACGTGGTCGAGTTGACGGTGCGCGGGCAGGTGGCAGCCGGGGCGAACACGTTGCCGCAGCAGCAGAACGGCATCATGCAGTTCGTGCACGACGTGACGCTGAGCACGGGCGGCGTTGCCCGGGTCGAGCAGGTCGTCGCGCTGGGCGCCTTCAGCAAGACGCGCGCGGCCCTCGAAGCCCCGGTGGGTTTGTCCGGCGACCAGGGTCTGCGTCGGATCAACGGTCACACCACGAGCTTCACCCAGGGGCTCGCTGCCGCGGCTGACCTGTACCGCATCCGCCTGCGGGTGTTCGGCGCCGGCACGACGACGGTGGGGCTGGGACCGTCCAGTGAGCCGGGGTTTGCCCTTAGCACGCCGCATGGAGTGAAGGTCGGTCGGACGGCCGCGAACGGAAATCCGCAGACCGCGACGTACCCGGCGGTACTGACTCTGACGGCGTCGGGTCAGTTGCTGCCCGGCGACACGAACTGCGACGGCGTCGTGAACTTCGACGACATCGACCCGTTCGTCGTCGCGCTGGGCGGGCAGGCGGCGTACGAAGCCGCGTACCCGGGGTGCGTGTGGCTGAACGCGGATTGCGACGGCGATGGTGCCGTCACGTTCGATGACATCGATCCGTTCGTGACAATCTTGTCGAGCTGAGCCCGGCGAGACGCCACGCATAGACGCATGGCGGCGGAGCGGTGCGCCCGAGAACGGGGCGGCCGCTCCGCCGATGCTTTTTGCGGCACATCCGTCGGGGGGTCGCCGGGGCGCCCGATAACGATTCGCCGGCGTTGGAGCCCGCGGCGCGGGTTATCGGGCGGGGGTCGGGCCGGCCGGCGCGGCTCTGCTTCATCCCGCACTCGATTTAACCACCCATTGCGGCGGAACGATAACGCCAGTGACCGCCGCACAAGTGTCCGTGCGGGAGTGGGCGGTGTGCCTCGAGGGCGCGCCGCGGGCGGATGGTTGCGGCGTGTCGGAGCCCGCTCGCGCAACCGCGCGTGAGGACGCGCACAGAAACGATGGGACCGCCATGAGCCAGCTCGACGAAGCGGTGGCCGGACTGCTCGACGCAATCGCGCAGCCCCCGGAGCGGAACGACCTGGGGCGCCTGGCCCGCATGCATTCGTGGTGCCAGCGTCTCGAGGATCCGGACGAGAACGCGCCCACGCCCGTGCGCAGCCTGGTGGGCGCCGTCCGCGTGCTGCTCGAGCGGCTCATTCTGGACGAGGCCGCCAACCCGGACGCCGGCGTGGCGCTCCTCCCGCGCGCCGTGCAGGCGCTCGACGCCCTGCGCCGCAACGAGCCGGTGGACGCCGCGCCGCTGCTGGCGGAGATCGCGGCCGCCAGCGGGGCCGCCGCGCCGCCGCCGGGCGAGAGCGCTGCGACGGAACCCGCCGCACCGGCGCCGGCGCCCGCGCCCGTGATGGCCGCACCGCCGCCACCGCCGCCGCCTCCTCCGCCGGCCCCGCCACCGGCGAACTCGGGGACGGACGCGGGCGAGATCGAGGAGTACGTGGCCGAGCCGCTCCTCATCGACCTGAACGAGAAGGAGCACCTCGTCGGGTTCCTCGAGGAGTCGACGGAGCACATGGACGCGATCGAGACCGGGCTGCTGGAGGTGGAGGCCGATCCGGCGGACACGGGCAAGATCAACGAGCTTTTCCGTCCGTTCCACACGATCAAGGGCATCGCGGGCTTCCTCAACCTGCGCGACATCAACCGACTCACGCACGAGATCGAGACGATTCTCGACCTCGGCCGCAAGGGGGAGCTGCGCATCACCGCCGGGACGGTGGACCTGATTTTCGCCAGCGTGGACGTGCTGAAGACGCAGCTCGACGCGATTCGGACCTACCTCGCCGCGCCGACCGAAGGGCCGTGCCCGCAGCCGGACATCACGGCGATCATGCGGCGCCTGCGCCTGGCGGCGCGGGGGCAGCCCTGCGAGCCGGGTGGGGCGCGGACGGCGGGTGCCGCGACGGCACCGGCGGCGGACGCGCCGGCCGAGGACCGGGAGGGCGCGGCGGAGGGTGGCGCCGCGCGACCGGGGAGCAAGGCCGTACTGGACCAGTCGATCCGCGTCGATACGGCGAAGCTGGACATGCTGGTCGACGCCGTCGGCGAACTCGTCATCGCCCAGTCGATGGTGAGCCTGAGCGACACGATCCGCAGCGACGACAAGCTGCTCCGCAACGTGGCGCAGGTCTCGAAGATCGTGCGCGACGTGCAGGAAACGGCGATGGCCATGCGGATGGTGCCGATCGGCCAGACGTTCCAGAAGATGCGGCGGCTGGTGCGCGACGTGTCCCGCAAGGCCGGCAAGCAGGTGGAGCTGGCGATCAGCGGCGAGGAGACCGAGCTGGACAAGAACGTGATCCAGCAGATCTCCGACCCGCTGGTGCACATGGTGCGGAACGCGGTGGACCACGGCATCGAGGCCCCCGCGGACCGGCTGGCGGCGGGCAAGCCCGCGGTGGGCACGGTGACGCTCGACGCCTACCACCAGGGCGACAGCATCGTCATCGAGATCCGCGACGACGGGCGCGGGCTGGATCCGCAGAAGCTGATCGCCAAGGCGATCGAGCGCGGCATGCTCCAGCCGGGCGAGACGCTGAGCGACCAGCAGGCGTTCGGGCTGATCATGGCCCCGGGGTTCTCGACGGCGGAGCGGATCACGGACATCTCCGGGCGGGGCGTCGGCATGGACGTCGTCCGGCGGAACGTCGAGCAGCTGCGCGGCAAGATCGAGATCCAGTCGGAGAAGGGCCGTGGGAGCACGTTCCGGATCCGACTGCCGCTCACGCTGGCGATCATCGACGGCATGATCGTGCGGGTCGGAACGGAGCGGCTGATCATTCCGACGATCCTGATCGAGCAGTCGCTGCGGCCGGAGACCAAGCAGATCACGACCGTGCAGCAGCGCGGGGCGATGCTTCAGGTGCGCGGCGAGCTGTGCCCGCTGATCCAGCTGGGCGTGCTGTTCGACTACGGACCGGCGATCGACCCGTGCAGCAACCTGGTCGTCATCACGCAGTGCGGCGGCCAGAAGATCGCGCTGGTGGTCGAGGAGCTGATCGGGCAGCAGCAGGTGGTCATCAAGACGCTGGGGGAGCGGTTCAAGAAGGTCATGGGGGTGTCGGGCGCCGCCATTCTGGGCGACGGACGCGTTGGGCTGATCCTTGAGCCCAGCGGGCTGCTGGCCCTGCACAACGAGCGCGGCGGCGGGATGTTCGCGCCGCCGGCTGCGGCCGCGGCGCCGCGCAGGGTGGATACGACATGTACGAACGTTGACAGCGAGGCGCCGGTCGAACCGGCGCTGGTCTCGGTTTAGGAGCGCGCGTATGCAAGCGACAGCGGAGAAGACGAGCCGGACGACCGCGGTGGGCGGCAAGTACCTGACGTTCAGCCTCGCGTCGGAAGAGTACGGCGTCGAGATCCTGAAGGTGCGGGAGATCATCGGCATCATGGACATCACGGCGATGCCGCAGATGCCGGCCTACGTGAAGGGCGTGATCAACCTGCGCGGCAAGGTGATCCCGGTGATCGACCTACGGCTGAAGTTCGGGATGGAGCCGGCCGAGTACACCGACCAGACGTGCATCGTCGTGGTGGACGTGGGCTCGCTGGTCGGCGTCATTGTCGACACCGTGCAGGAAGTGCTCGACATCCAGGACAGCCAGATCGATCCGCCGCCCCCGCTGGGTGCGTCGGTCGATACGAGCTTCGTGATGGGCATGGGCAAGATCAAGGACGACGTCAAGATCCTGCTCGACATCGACAAGGTCCTCGGCGCGGCGGAGCTCGCCGCGATGATCGAGGACAGCAACGCCGCCACGCCGACGCTCTAGCGGCCGTGCGACCCGACCCCCGCCCGCTGGCAGGTGGGGGTCCGGCCGCCGCGTGTCGCGGGGGCTGCCCGGCGCGGCCGGATCGTCCCCTACCGGAGGACCGCTCGGCGCGCCCCTTGTTCGCGCTGCGCCCCGCGCGATACGGTACACGCCGCGCTGCCGCACGTCGGCGGCGCGGCGTGTGTCGTGTCTGGCGTGGGCGGCCCGCCGCGCGGGCCCGGGAGCAGCGCATGCCCATCGGTCTGACGACGTTGACGTCCCTCGCGCAGCTGCGGGACTTTCGCGCCCGGCGGCTCAGCAGCTTCGACCGCTCCGGGGGCAACAAGGACGCCATTCCGATCGAGCCGGGCAAGAAGCTCGTCGTGGCCGAGATCGACGGCCCCGGCTGCATCAAGCACATCTGGTCCACCAACAGCCACGCCCACCAGCGCGACGCGATGCGCAGCCTCGTGCTCCGCATGTGGTGGGACGGCGAGCGGACCCCTAGCGTCGAGGTCCCGGTCGTCGACTTCTTCGGCGGCGGCTTCGGCATCTGCAAGAATTTCTGGTCGCTGCCGCTCCAGATGAACCCGGACAGCGGCCGCGGCATGGTCTGCTGGTTTCCAATGCCCTTTCGGCGGCACGCGCGGATCGAGGTGCACAACGAGTGGAAGGAGCCGATCGACTTCTTCTACTACGTGGACCACGAGCTGTACCCGCGCTGGGAGGCCGACCTCGCCTACTTTCACGCCCAGTGGCGCCGCGAGAACCCCACCCGCGGCTGGGGCCGCAAGGATCTCAAGGGCCCCGAGTACATCGAAAACCTGCGCTGGTACTGGGCGACGAAGAACACGACCGGCGCCGAGAACTACGTCATCCTCGAGGCCCGCGGCTCCGGCCAGTACGTCGGCTGCCACCTCGACGTGGACTGCTTCCGCCGCGAGAAGAACGACTGGTACGGCGAGGGCGACGACATGATCTTCGTCGACGGCGAGCCCTGGCCGCCCAGCTTCCACGGCACCGGCACCGAGGACTACTTCAGCACCGCCTACTGCCCGCGCCACGAGTTCAGCTCACCCTACTGCGGCATCACGCAGTACAACGGCTCGCCCGAGTGGGGCCCCCAGGCCACGAGCTGGGTCTTCCGCGGTAAGAATTCGCTCTACCGCTTTCACATCGAAGACCCCATCCGGTTCCACAAGTCCATCCGGGTCACGATCGAGCACGGCCACAACAACAAGCTCAGCAACGACTACAGCAGCACCGCCTACTGGTATCAGCTCGAGCCGCACGCGCCGTTCCCGAAGCTCCCCCCCGCCAGGGACCGGCTGCCCCGGCCGGACTGGCCCATCTTCGAGCCCGCGCCGGGCGTGCCGGCCGGGCCGCCTTCGAGCGCGACAAAGGCTCCGCGCGGCCGGGCCCGGCGGAAGCGGAAGTAGCGGGCGGCGCGACGGTTGCAACCGGGCGAAGGCAGGCGCGGATGCGCATTCTCCTGGCGGAAGCAATCCACCCGGCGGCCGAGGCGCGGCTGGCGGCCGCGGCCGAGCTGGTCCGCGCTCCGACGGGCGACACCGACACGCTCTGCGGACTGATCGGCGACTGCGACGGGCTGGTGGCGCGGACGCACACGCGGGTGACGCGGGCGCTGCTGACGGCAGGGCGCCGGCTGCGGGTCGTGGGCGTGGCCGGGGTGGGCGTCGAGCACGTGGACCTGGCGGCGGCGGCGGAACTCGGCATCCGCGTGCTGAACACGCCGGGCGCGGCCACGGATGCGGTCGCCGACTACGCGGTCGGGCTCATGTTGCAACTGCTCCGGCCGTTCCCGCGACTGGCGGCGGAGTATCGCGCGGGCCGCTTCGCTGCCGCGCGGGCCGCGCCGCACGGGCGGGAGCTGTGCGAGCTGACGGTCGGGATCGTGGGCATGGGGCGGATCGGTTCGGCCGTCGGGCGGCGGCTGGCCGCGGGGTTCGGCGCGCGGGTGCTGTACAACGACATCGTGCCGGTCGGACCGTTTCCGTTCGCGGCCGCCGCGGTGGACAAGCCGGCGCTGTGGGCCGAGAGCGACATTGTGACGCTGCACGTGCCGCTGACGGCGGAAACGCGGGGCCTGGTGTCGGCGGAGGTGCTCGGGCGGATGCGTCCCGGGGCGCTGCTGATCAACACGGCGCGGGGGGCGGTGGTGGACACGGCGGCGCTGGCGGCCGCGTTGCGGGAGGGGCGCCTGGGCGGCGCGGCGCTCGACGTGGTGGAGCCGGAGCCGCTGCCGGTGGGGCACCCGCTGTTCGCGCTGGAGAACTGCCTGGTGCTGCCGCACGCGGCGGCGCGGACGGAGCGCGGGTGGGAGCGGATGTGCGCCGTGGTGGACGAGGTGATCGCCTACCTGCGCGCGCTCGGCCGGGTCTGAGCCGGCCCGCCGCCGGCGTAGTGCTTCCGTGAAGTCGGTGCGGAGAAGAGCGTATGCGAACGCTGTTGTTTCACGGCGCGGCGGAGGAAGTGACCGGGTCGATGCATCTGCTCCAGGTGGACGGCCGCTGGATCGCGCTGGACTGCGGCCTGTTCCAGGGCCGCCGGGCGGAGGCCGACGCGAAGAACCGCACTTGGGCCGTCCCGCCCCGCCAGCTCGCCGCCGTCCTCCTGTCCCACGCCCACACCGACCACAGCGGCCGGCTGCCGTTGCTTGTCAAGGCGGGCTTCGACGGGCCGATTTACAGCACGCCCGCGACCCGCGACCTGTGCGCGATCATGCTGCCCGATTCGGCGCACATCCAGGAGGAAGATGTCTTCTACCTGAACAAGCGGCGCCGGCGCCGGGGCCTGCCCCCGGTGGAGCCGCTGTACGACTACGACGACGCCCTCGCCGCGGTCAGGCTTTTCCAGACGGTTTCGTACGACCGCTGGATCCCGGTCGTGCCCGGCCTGCTCGCGAGTTTCCAGGAGGCCGGGCACATGCTCGGCTCCGCCGGCATCCGGCTCGAGCTGGCCAAGCGCAACGGCCGCACGCCGTCGCTGTACTACAGCGGCGACCTGGGGCGGCCGGCGGCGCCGATTCTGCGCGACCCCGCGCCCTTCCCCCCGGCGGAGACCATTCTCTGCGAGAGCACGTACGGAGGGCGGGTCAACGAGGCGGTGGACCAGGCCAAGGAGGAGCTGGTCGCGGTCGTGACGCGCACGGTCGAGCGCGGCGGCAAGGTGATCGTGCCGGCGTTCGCGGTCGGCCGCACGCAGACGATCGTGTACTACCTGCACGAACAGATGCTGGCCGGGCGGCTGCCGCGGCTGCCGGTTTACGTGGACAGCCCGCTGGCGGTGAACGCGACCGAAGTCTTCAAGATGCACCCGGAGTGTTACGACGCGGAAGCGCGGGCGTTCCACCGCGTGACCGGCGACATTCTCGGCGGCGGCTGCTGCACGTACGTACGGAGTCTCGAGCAGAGCAAAGCGCTGCACGAGCGGACCGAGCCGTGCGTCATCATCTCGGCCAGCGGCATGTGCGAGACCGGCCGCATCCTGCACCACATCAAGAACAACATCAGCAGTCCGAAGAACACGCTGCTGGTGCCGGGCTATCAGGCGGAGAACACGCTCGGCCGGCGGCTCGTGGAGGGCGCGCGGCGCATCACGCTGTTCCACGAGGAGTACGAGGTGCGGGCCGAGGTCGTGCAGATCCACGGCTTTTCGGGTCACGCGGACCAGGCGGACCTGCAGCGGACGCTGACGCCACTGGTGGGCACGGCGCGGCGCGTCGTGCTCGTTCACGGCGAGCCCGCCCAGAGCACGGCGCTGGCGGAGAAGCTGCGGGCGGCGGGCTTCGCCGACGTGATCATCGGCCGGCGCGGCGAGCAGCTGCCATTGGAGTAGCGGCGCGAACCGCCCGTGCTACCCGGCCGCTTGCGTCGGGGGCGCCGGCTGCCCGGCCGGGTCGCGGCGCAGCGTCAGCGCCGCCGTCGCCAGCCAGGCCGCGACGAACGCCGCGCCGGCGGCGGCCGCCGCGCGGGCTTCCCGCCCGGAAGACAGCGCAGCCACGGTGACCGCCCCGGGGACGAGCCGGTCGGGCGCGGGCCCGTCGCGGCGCGCGGTCTCGAGTTGCTCGTCGAGCTGCGCGGCCAGCGCCGTCCCGGCCGCGAGCTGCGCGTCGAGGCCCGCGACCTCCGCGATGAGCGCGCCCCGCCGCTGCACGCTGGCCTCGATTTCGGCCAGGCCGCGCAGCCCGGCGAGAAGCTGGGCGATCTGCTCCTCGCGCTGCTGTTCGAGGCCGTGCACGCGCTGGCGCGCAGCGTCGATGCGGGTTTGCAGCTCGCGGCGCGCGGCCCGCTCGGCCTCGACTTGCAGCCGCTGCGCGACGGCTTCGCGCCGCTGTGTGAGCCGCCCGCGCAGCCCGCGGAGCTTGCGATCAAGCGCGTCCAGTTCGAAGTTTTCCGTCAGGGCGACCCGGCCGGCGGCCGTCGCGAGCGCTTCCCCGGCCGACTGCACCGCCGCCTGCTCGCCGCGGAGCACGGCCGCCACGACCACGGCGCGGGTGCTGCCGCCGCCCGCCGCCGTGAGGGCCTCGATCCGCTCGCCGAGGCGGGCGGCCAGCGCGACGAGCGCGTCGGCCAGTTGCCGCACGCGGTCGGCGGCCTGCGTCTGGAGCTCGACCAGCCGGAGGCCCTCGTCGCGCGTGTCGAGCGCCGCGTCGGTGGAGGCGGGGGCCGCGGTGCTGGCGTCGCGGCCGACGGCCACGGCCTGCACGGCGTCGGTGGCGGAACGCCACTCGTCGACGAACCGGCCGGCGCGCTCGGCGAGCTGCTGGGCCTCGCTCAGGGTCTCCTCCAGCGGGCCGCGGATCTCGGGGGGCGGGCCGAGGTCGCGCTGTTCGGTCAGCGTCGCGACGAGCTGCGCGAGCGACTTGGACGCGGCGCGGGCCGGGTCGATCGCCAGCAGCATGTTGACGGTCAGCTCGGTGCGAAATTGGAGGGCGACGCTGCGAAACTCGGCCTGGTCCTCGCGAAAGATCTCGTCCCCGGCCAGCGCGGCATCGACGTCGGCCGGGGGCAGGACGACCGGCGGCGGCTCCGCGGAGAGCGCGGCGGCGAGGCCGGCCCGGGCTTCCTCGAGTTCGCGAAGGGTGTCCCGCAGGCGCGCGTCCTGGCCCACGCTCCCGGCCCGCGCGCGTTCCAGCTCCTCCGGGGCCGGCAGGGCTGCGGCCGCGGTCGCGGCGTTCTCGCGGCGGCCTTGTAACGCGATCAGCTCGTCCGCCAGGCGACGTCGCCACGCGGCGAGCTCGTCGAACGGCCACGGCAGCCGATCGCGGGGCGGCACGGCCGCGAGGCGGTCCGCGTAGGTCTGCGTCGCGGCGCGGGCGAGGCGCGTGGCCGACTCGGCGTCGGTGTCGTCGACGAACACGACGAGTCCGGCCGGGGTCTCGTCCGGTCGAACCCGCACGCGCCCGGCGGCGCAAGCCGCGCTCCAGGCGGCCGCATCCGCGGTGCCGGCCAGCAGGGCCGGGTCGCTCAGGGCGTCGCGGTGACGCGCCAGCACGGGGGGGGGCGGTGCGGCGCCGGCGAAGGTCAGGACCGCGGTGGCCCGCTGGAGCGGCCGATCGAGCGCCAGCCACAGCAGTCCGGTGGCGAGCGCGGCGACGGCCGCAGCGCCCGTGGCGCGCCACGGCCAGCCGCGCGGCAGGGCCCGCTGCTCGCGGCGGGCGGCCTCGACACGCTGCCGCAGCTCGCGGAGGGCGTCGCGCGCGGCCGTGAGCTCGTGGATGTGGGCGGCCCGCTCCGCCTGGAATTGGGCCGACTCGGCCTCGAAGGCCTGTCGCTCGGCGTCGAGCCGCTGCTGCTCGACCTCGAGCGCCAGGGCGGCCTGCCGCGTGTCGCGTTCGCGGGCCTCGGCCTGCTCGCTCAGCGCCCGGACCTCCTCCCGCACGCGGCGGAGCTGCTGCTCGGCGGCCAGCCGCTGCTGCTCGGCGTCGGCGAGGGCGGCGGCCTTCTGCTCCAGTTCCGTCCGCAGCGCTTCGAGCGCGTCGCGCTGCTGCTGCACCTGGCTCGCGTGCGTGCGTGCCTGAGCGGCGCGCTGGCGCAGGCGGCCGAGACGCTCCTCGTGGGCGGCGATCTCCTGCTGCAGCGTGCGCCGTCGGTCGGCGAGCTCCTCAACCTGCCGCACGAGGTCGTGGCGCTGCTCGCGCGCGGCGTGCCATTCGGCATCCTGCGTGCGCAGCTGCGTGACCACGTCCGCCTGTCGGCGGGCCAGCTCGTCGCGCGCGGCCTCGGCCGCGGCGCGCTCCTGCGTGAGCGCCGCCTGCTGCTGTTCGAGCTCCGTCTGCTCGGCGGCGATGCGCGCCTCGCGCGTCGCGAGGTCGGCGGCCCGGGTTTCCAGGAGCCGCGTTCGCGTTTCGAGCTCGTCCTGCGCGACGGTGACGGACCGGAGCTTGTCCGCGAGTGCCGCCGCCTGCGTTTCGAGCTCCTGCCGCCGGGCCGCCAGCGCAGCGCGTTGCGCGTCGATGTCGTGGCGCGCCCGATCGAGACGCCGCCGCAGCTCGGCCTGTTGGTCGCGGACCCGCGTGATGCGCTGCCGCAGGAGGCGCCGGCTGCGTTCGTACCGCAGACGGAACTGCTCCGCCCGGGTCTGGAGCGCCGCCGACTCCCGCAACAGCCCCGTGCGCAGCTGCTCGACCTCAAGCGACCGCTGGCGGAGCTGCGTCTCCCGCTCGTCCAGCCGTGCGCGGCGCGCCTGCAACTCGGCTCCCAGCACCCGCAACTCGGCCGCCTGGCGCGACAACTCCTCCTGACTGTGCTCGACCGCCTGCTCGGCCGCCTGACGCGCAGCCTGCTCGAGCCGCCGGTACTGCCGCTCGAACTCCTGCTCGCGGCGGCGCAGCTCCAGCTCGCGGCCGGAGATCTCCGCCAGACGCCCGCGGATCTCGGCGACCATGTCCTCGATGCCACCGAGCGGGCTGAGGGCGGGCGCAGCCGGGCGGTTGGCCGGCGCGCCGGGTGCAGCCGCTTCCGGCGCGATCGTGTCGACCGGCGGCGGCGCAACGGCCGCCGTGGAGGCGGGTGGAGCCTGCGCGGTCGGGGTCGGGCGTTTCTCGGGCGCCGGATGTTCATCCAGAGGCGCGGGCATCGGGCTTCCTCAGGCCGGGCCGGAGCCGGCGCGCACCGCCGCCGCGGCCCCGCGAGCAGGTCCATTGTAAGTAACGGCATCCCCCGCGGGGCGTCCGCAGGCGAATTTGGCTCGGAATCTGTCCCGGCCGCCGGCGGTGGGGACGCCGCTACGTCGCCCTGCTGGCCACCAGCAGCCCGAGTTGCCGGACCGTCGCCCGGAAGTCCTTGGGCACGGGCGCCTCGAACGTGAGTTCCCGCGACTCGACGGGGTGCCCGAAGGTGATTCGCCAGGCGTGGAGGGTGAGGCGTGCGATCAGCGGGCGCTCCTCGCGCCGGCGGCTCTCGCGGTAGCCGGCCTTGAAGCGCGACAGGCGGATTTCGAGGGTCCCGCCGTAAAGGGGATCGACCCCCAGCGGGTGCCCGATCGCGGCGAGGTGCGCGCGGATCTGGTGCGTCCGGCCGGTCACGGGGCGGCACTCGAGCAGCGTGTGGCCCGCCAGGCGCTGGACGATGCGGTAGTGCGTGACGGCGGTCTGCCCGCGGTGGGGCGTGGCCTCGATCCGGTTCGTCCGCTTGTTGAACGCCAGCCGCAGGTCGATCGTGCCGTCCTGCGCGACGTAGCCGGTCGCGATGGCCAGGTAGGTCTTCTGGACGGTCCGCGCGACGAACTGGCCGACGAGGGCGCGCTGGGCTGCGAGCGTGCGGGCGTACACGAGCACCCCGCTGGCGTCGCGGTCGAGCCGGTGCACGATCCGCAGCGCCGGGTTGTCCGCCAAAGCGGGCGCGCCGCGGAGCAGGTCGGCCACGGTGCGCTCCGTCCCGCTGCGGCCGGGTGCGGAGAGCACGCCGGGGGGCTTGTCGACCACGGCGAGGTGCTCGTCGCAGTACAACAGGGGGACGGCGGCGGGGCGCGGCGCGCGGCGGGTCACGGCGTGCCACCGGTCCGGGGCACGAGGTTGACGCGGACCGTGCGCGTGCTGACCACCGTCACGCCCCGCGTCTTGGGCACGATCGTGACGTCGATGGTCCGCAACTGGGCCTCGCCGGCCTGGCCGATCGGCGGCAGCATGTCCGGTGTGACGCGCACGAAGGCTTCGAGGTCGGTGGCGCGCAGGTCGTCGAGGATCGCCTCCTCGCCCTGAACTTCGACGCTGATGCGCCATTCGTTCAGGTCGCTGCGACGCACGTCGTACCGCTCGAACACCTCCGGGCTGACCAGCAGCGCGACCGGCACGTTCTCGATCCGTTTCGGCAGCGCCACGACCCGGAGCTGAATGCGGACGTCGCGGGGCTCCACGCGCAGCGCGGTCAGCGGCTGCGAGCGGTACGGCACCATGATCTGCCGGTCGAGCCGCACGTGCTCGAAGACCTGCGCCGGGCCGGGCTTCAGGTCGGCCAGTTCGTTGCCGAAGATCGCCCGGACCGTGCCCTCGAACCGCTCTCCGCCCGGCGGCAGGTCTCCGGCGCGGAGCGTGGCGGTGGCCTCGGGCGGGCGGATTTCCTCGATGACGGCGCGGACCCGGCCGGTGTCGGGCACGATGCGCACGGGCAGCACGGCGGTCTGCACGACCGTGAACTGCAACTCGCGCGGGTCAACGTTGGTGACGCGCAGGCCGCGCGCGCCGATTTCCCGCTGGTTTTCGATAATCGCGCGGATCTCTCGCGGGCCGAGCGAGAAGCGCCCCGGCGCGTAGTCGTCGGGCAGGCTCCACGTCATCTGCAACGGCTGATTCGTCGTCTCGAACCGCAGTCGATCGATCGCCCGCACGGGCCCGCTGAGCGTGACCGTGAAGGGCGCGGCGGGGGCCTCCAGCGCGTCACCGGGCGGGGTGGGGCGCGGCCAGGCGGCCTGCGTGGCCGGCGTGTCCAGCTCGACCAGCCGCGTCGTGTCCTCGTGGCGGAGGACCAGCCGCACCTTAACGCTCGCCTCCGACGACGTGGCCTGATCCGCGAGGTACCAGATCACGCATGTCAACGGAACGACCACCGCGAGGCGGGCCAACGGTCTGCGGAACCGGGCTCCTTGTCTTCCGGACCCGCCGGAGAGCGCGGTCGGCCGCGGTGCGAGGCGCGTATTGAGCTCCTCGGTCAGGTCATCCAGCGAAAGGTAGCGGGTCAACTTGCCGCCGTCGGCGAGCGAGACGACGCCCGTCTCCTCGGACACCACCAGCACCAGCGCGTCGGTCTCGTAGCTCATGCCGACTGCGGCGAGGTGTCGGCTGCCCAGCGCCGCGTCGAGCTCGTCGCTTTCCGCGGACGGGAACTGGCAGTTGGCCGCGACGACGCGCGTGTCGTGGATGATCACCCCCAGGTCGTGCAGCGGCGAGCCGGGGTAGAAGATCGAGTTCAGCAGGTTCGCCGACACCTGGGCGTTGAGCAGGGTGCCGTTCTCGGCCCAACCCGTCAGGTCGACCTGCCGCTGAATCGCGATCAGGGCCCCGAACTTGTTCCGCGACAGATACCCGGCCGACTTGACCAGCGCGGCGACGACTTGCGACTGCGGGGCGCTGCCCAGGCGGAACCGCACGTCGCCCATGCGAATCACCGCCCGGCGAAGCTCCGGCTGGAACGCCACCAGCGCGATGAACGCCAGCCCGAACAGCACGTAGCTGTACAGCAGGTCCAGCCGCACCAGCTCGTACCGCGCCGCCAGGACGCGCACCGCCACCGTCGCCACGATCAGGATGACCAGCACCCCCCGCAGCGGTCGCGTGCCGCGCGTACCTTGCAGCACGCCGACCACCCAGTTCACGCACAGCCCGATCAGCAGCAGCTCGACGAGCACGACCGGCAGCACGTACGCGTCGCTGCCCAGGCGGTACAGGAAGCCGAACAGGGTGCGTTCCATCTCGGCCGCAGTATAGAATGAGCGACGCACGGGCTCCACCCGCCGCCGCGGGATCCGTGTTTCCGGCGAGGCGCGGGCAAGATGCTGACTCCGGCCGAACACGACCGTTTGCGCGAGAATCTCGCCGGAGTGCGGGCGCGGATCGTCGCGGCCGCCGGGCGCGCCGGCCGTTCCCCCGACGAGGTGCGCCTCGTGGCCGTCACGAAGTACGTCGGCCCGGACGTGATCCGCGCGCTGGTGGCGCTGGGGGTACCGGACATCGGCGAGAGCCGCGTCCAGCAGCTCGTGGAGCGGGCGCGGGTCTGCGGGCCCGCCGTGACGGGCTGGCCCGGCGACGCGCCCGACCCGGCCTCCGTGCCGCGCTGGCACATGATCGGTCACCTCCAGCGGAACAAGGTCAAGCCGCTCCTGGGAGCGGCCCGCATCGTGCACTCGCTGGATTCGGAGCGGCTGGCCGAGGCGCTGGAGCAGCAGGCGGCCGCGGCCGGCCTCGGCGTGGACGTGCTGATCGAGGTCAACGTGCCGGGGGAAGCGACCAAGACGGGCATCGCGGCGGACGTCGTGGCGCCGCTGGCGGAGTGCGTCGGCCGGTGTCCCCACTTGCGGCTGCGCGGACTCATGACGATGGCGCCGTATGATCCGAACCCCGAGGCGTCGCGGCCGCACTTCGCGCGGCTGCGCGCCTTGCTCGCGGACCTGCGGCAGCGGGGCGTCGTGGGGCCGCTCTGTGCCCACCTGTCGATGGGCATGAGCCAGGACTACGCCGTGGCGGTGGAGGAGGGGGCGACGCTGGTGCGGGTCGGGTCGGCGCTGTTCGAGGGGCTGCCGACCACGGATCCGCGCGGGTAGGAGCGGGCCGTGGAATCGCCGGACCTGTTCGTCGTCTTTCGCACGACCCTGTTCTTCGTGCTGACGGTGTACACGCTCGTAACGACGGCGACGGCCGGCTGGCACGTGCTGCGGCTGTTGCGGGGCGACACGAGCCGTCACCGGTTACTGAGGACGTACCTCGGGTACCAGCTCCTCTCGGTGCGGCTGGAACCGCTGCGAGGCGAGTTGCTTCAGATCGCGCTTTGGCTGACCATGCTCGGGGTGTTGTGGTGGCTGCACGGAGTGGTGTAGCCTGCGGGCCGGCTGCCCGTGCGGCCGGGGAGAGTGTGCATGGACGACCGTCCGGACAGCGCGCAACCGCCGCCGCAAGCCGCGGACGCCAGTGCGCCGCCGACCAGCCCGCCGGCGAGCCTGCTGGACCGGGTGGTGGGGCACGTCCGGCAAGCGGGCAGCGACCTGATGTCGGTGACGCTGGGCCGCCTGCTGGACGCGGGCGGTCCGCCGCCGGCCCCTCCCGGTGCGGCCCCCGCCGAGCCAGCGCCCCACCCGCCCGAGAAGGCGGGAATGCTGCACGCGGTGGCCGAGCGGCTGCGCGGCGCGGCCGATGCGTACGTCGCGGCCAAGATGGACGAGCTCTCGGCGCGGGTGGACGAGAAGCTCGACCACATCGAGGCGCGGATCGACCGCAAGGTCGAGGAGCTGCACCGGCAGTTCACGGAGCTGCGCGACCGCGAACTGCGACACCGGCTGCGGATGCTGAAGTACACGCTCGTGTTCACCGTGCTTGTCGGGGTTCTGTCGCTGCTATATAAGTGGCTGAGCAAGCACTGGATCGCGTGAGAGGAGCGCCCATGCCGCACCGCCGCCTGGATGACGCCGGCCGGGCCGTGATCGAGCTGGCCAACACGATCGCCCACGAGTACGAGCTGGAGTACGTCGGCTCGGAGCACATTCTGCTGGCGATCCTGCGGCACAACCGGAGCGTCGCGGCCACGGCGCTGCGGAACCTGGGGCTGAACGAGGCGCAGGTGCGCGCCCAGATTGACGAGCTGGTGCAGCGGTCCAAGGAGGACACGTGGGTTTTCGGGCGGCTGCCGGGGACCCCGCACTACCTCAACATGATCGAGAAGGCGATGGAGATCGCCGAGCAGCTCGAGGCGCAGAAGATCTCCCCGGAGCACCTGCTGCTCGCGCTCTTCCACGATCGCGAGAGCACGGCCCGCCGGGCGCTGGTGACGCTGGGTGTGACGCAGAAGAAGTGCCGGGACGAGGTGCTGAAGTCGCTGTCGGGGAAGTAGGGGGGGAACGCGGGTCGGGCCGGACGACGGGGTTCGAATACCGAATAGCGAAGAGCGCGTGGCGATTCTGCGGAGCGGCGTCGCCGAACCTGGAGCGCGTGCCGGGTGACCTCGGTCGCGGCGTTCGCCGGCGCTTCGCGCTCGGCACCCGGTGCTTCTGTCGCCGGCACGTGGAGGCGGCGGCCCCCCCGCCGTCATGGTTGCGCGGCCGCTTCGCCAAGCCCATCAAGCAGCGCGCAATCAATCGGTTGCCCGTCCCGGAAGCACTGCCGCTCGATGACGACGATCGGTGGCAGGGTCAGCGCCCGCACTTGACTGAAGAGCGCACCGGCCGCGAACGACAGCACACTCGTGCCCAACAGCGTGCAACCGCAGAGCGGGACGGACAGGAGCGCCAGCACCGTCAGTAGCACCGCACGCGGAACCCTCGGAGCGATCATGGCTTCTCCCGGCAATCGCGACTCCCGTGAGGGCTTGGGCCCGCGGTGCGCGGCTGCGACCGCGACGCGGCCGGATCCCCGAAGCGCGTGGCCGCGTGGCCGCGCCGCAGTCGTTTCATCGCCACGAGCGAGGTGGTTGTCGCGGCCAGGTATGCGAGCGGAACGGCACCGCAGACCTGTACGGGCAGGAAGTACCTCGTCACCGTGATGACCTCGTCGTAGATTGGCCTCGGCCCCGTGTCGCCGGCCTCGACCGGAGGATTCGGACCCGCGGGGGGCGGATCGGACGGGGGCAGAACACCCGTCGGCGGCGGCTCGGGGCCCGTTTCGTCGGCGGGATCATCATCGAGGTTCGTGACGCTGACGTCCGCGGCGTCCAGCCCATCGTAAGCCGGGTCCGTGCTGACCGCCGGCAGGGTGACCACGTTGTAGGCCGTGTCCCCGTCGGCCACAGCATCGTCAACGCCGGTGACGGTCACGGCCTGCGGCGTGCTCCAGTCGGCGGCCGTGAAGGTCAGGGCGTCCGGGGCGACGGTGCCCTCGGTCGCGTCGGAGCTGCTCAGCGTAATGACCACCGCGGCGGTGGGCTCGCTGGTGAGCTGGACGGTGAACGTGGCCGTGCCGCCGGCCTCGGTCGTGACGAGGCCGCTTACGGGACTGACGGTCACGCCCGCCGTGTCGTCGTCCGTGATGGTCAGGGTGTGCACCGAGGTCGCGCCCAGGATCGCACCGGTGGGGCTTCCCAGCGTGATGATCACGGTCTCGTCGCTCTCGTCGATGTCGTTGTCGATCACCGTCACGATCATATCCACGCCGGTGCTGCCGGCGGGGATCGTCAACGGGCCGGCGGCAGCGGTGTAGTCGGCGGGGTCTGACGCCGTGCCGCCGATGCTGAACGGCACTTCCACGTCGTAGGGCATTGCGGCCGAGAGTTGTACGCGCACCGTAACTACCCCGGCGTCTTCGGCTGCTTCCGAGACCGCGGCCGTGAACGTGACCGTCGGGACCGACACGGGGCTGCCGAGCGCGTAGAACGTGCTCGGCGAGGACTGGTTGTTGTACTCGGTCGCGATCCACTGGGCGGTTCGAACCGCGCTCGAGATCCGGATTTCGTCCAGGATGCCCTGGTAGCGCCCGTCGACGCCGTTTCCGATCTGAAGCGTGCCGGTGTTGGTGAAAGAAGCGGAGGAACTGCTGGAGGCATTAAGCACGCCGTTGATGTACAGCCGCATGACTCCGGCATCGGCCACGCCGTCGACCTTGTACCACTGCCCGATGTTGTACGAGACGGTGCTGGTCGCCCACACGCTCGAGTTCTGCTTGCCCCACCGGATCTTGGTGCCGTCCTGCCACAGAGCGTAGCCGTTGGCGCCCCCCTTTTCGAGCAGGTTCGACTGCTTCGACGTGCCGAAGCGGAACCACGCCGAGACCGTGCCGTTGTTGGTGAGCTCGATCGAGGTCGCGGCCGATACGCGAATCACGTGCGAGCTCCCGTTGAAGCTCTGTCCCTTGTGGATCACGCCGTTGACCTGCGCCGGGTCGGTGCCGCCGGAGCTGTGGTTCGCGTTGCTGGTCGAGTCGAGGTAGGGGGCTGCGCTCTGGCTTAGGTGCCACACCGCTCCGTAGTTCGCGCTCCACACGCCGCTTGCGTTCTGCTGGTTCGGGGCGGCCGGGTTGCCGTAGTACAGGTACAGGGCCGTGTCGCTCGTGGACGACAGGGTCGGCACCTTCACCCAGGCCACCAGCGCCCCGGTTGTCGGCGTGTAGCTCTCGATCTCGTGGTCGAGCTTCGTGACGCCGTCGCCCGCAGTGAAGAGGATGTCCGCGCCCGCCGCCTGCGCCGCCCCCGCCAGGTCGGCGTCGCTCGTCAGCTGTACCAACACCGGGAACGCCGTGAGGCTCCCGGCGACCTGGGCCGCCTGGATCGTGAGCGGCTTGCGATACGGCCATGCGACGTCGTACCAGCCGTCGGCCACGGCCACTGCCGGTGTCAGGAACCCCCCGGCCAGGATGGCGGCGGTTGCACCGACCCGCACCGCCCACCGTGCCGTTCGCATCTGCTCTTCCGTCAACCGCGCGCGGTGAACTTGGGGCGCATTCCGCGCATAACCGGCCGTGACGCAATCCCTTGCGCCCTACCGGATGTATCGGCTTGGGGGACCTGGGTTTGCGGTAACGGTGGCCCGAACGTTTCCGCTTTCGAGCCGTTTATTGGCGGCTTGCTGGTTTCCGGACTTGACGAACGGTCCCTGTTCCCCGAGCGGCGGTCGCGAGTCGCGCCGCTGATCCGGTGAACCATCGCGATGGTGCCAGTTCGTCACCGCTTGGGCTGATAATGCACCTGAACCCAGAGCAACCAGCGGATCTCGATGTTGTCGCGTGTCGGCGCAACACCGACTTCGATTAGGCCCGAAGATCGCTCTTGGAATCCGCGCGGCATTCAAGGGACGGCGACGAGAGCGCAAAAACCGCAGACCGCCCGACGCGGCGGAAAGGCGCCATAAGTGCCATTTGAAGCGTGGCTTATGAAAACAGCTGGTCTATCTTGCGAGTGCCGGCCGCAAGCGCGATGGTCGCTGCGGATCACGGAAAGCGATTCGGTCCGGGGACGGCCTATCACGGTCGATGGCGGGTTGCTATACTCGCTCAGCTGGGAATGAAACCCATTCGGTGAGGAGGAAAGGCATGTTCAACCAAAAGCGTTTCATCCTGATTTTCGCGGGCGTCATTCTGGCCGGTCCCACGCTCGCATTGCCGCCCTACGAGTTCGTGCCTCTTGACCAGCCGGGCGTCCCGTACTCGCGGGCGTTCGAGATCAACAACCTCGGCGTAGTCGCGCTGGAAGCCGGGGCGAACGCGGGTACGACGACCGGGTTCCGCTGGTCGAGCGGCGTGTTCGAAGTGCTGCCCACGATCGTCCCCGCTGGCTCAAACGCGCGGGCCACGGTGCGGTCGATCAATGACGCCAATCAGGTCGTGGGCAACAGCTACGGTCCCGGCGGTTTGTTCGATCAGCGGGGCGTGCGGTGGGATGCGGATGGCACGCTGAACGACCTCGGCCGCTACAACTCTTCGAATACGTTCTTCCAGGACATTAACGAGGCCGGGGTGATCGTGGGCAACTCCAACCGCGCCTTTCGCTATACGCCAGGCGGCGGTTACACCGAACTCCCAGCGCTGAACGGCTCGACCACGGCCACCACCCAGGCGATCAACGAACTGGGTTGGATCGTCGGAAGTTCGCAGGCCGAGGTGTCCCCCGGCGTGAACCAGACCCGGGCGACGTTGTGGAAGCCGGACGGAACGCTCGTGAATCTGGGGATGCTGGAGGTTCCCGGGCAGACGAACAACACGTCCGTGGCGTTCGGCGTCAACGATCTGGGTGTGATCGTAGGCTACTTCGGGAACGCGTTGGCCTTCAGCCATGCGTTCTACTGGACCGAAGCCACGGGCATGGTCGATCTCGGGGCGCCCGGCGGTCGCAGCAGCTTCGCGAACGACATCAACAACAGCGGTTACATCGTCGGCTACGCGAGCTTCGCCAACGCGCCGCAGCAGCGGGCGTACCTCTGGTACGAGGGCCAAGCGTACAATCTTAACGACTTTCTCCCGCCGGGCAGCGGCTGGGTTCTCACCGAGGCGTACGGCATCAACGAGCAGGGCGACATCGTCGGCCGCGGCGAGTTCGGCGGGCAGACGCAGGCGTTCCTGCTGCGCGCGATCCCCGAGCCGTCTTCACTCGCGCTGCTGAGCCTCGGGTTGGTGGGGCTGCTGCGGCGCCGTTGAGCGCCGTTCCAGGCACGCGCCGATTGGAAGCGGCTGGGCCTGCCAACCCCCGACCGGCGGGGTGGTGGAAGACGCATTCATTCTCAACGCTGGTCTAACAGTCCGCTGCGGCAGTCGGTTTGTCGCTGTGGTTACGCGGCGGCTGGGCCACGGTGAGCGGCGAACAGCGCGTTCCGGCGCGCGGCCGGAACGCGCGCCCCGCGGCGTAGGCGCACCAGCAGACCATTCCACAGCGCGCACAGGCGCCGCGCCGCGGCCGCACGGGCGTCCGCCCAGCCCCGCGGCGTGCCGAACCCGGTCCGCTGGCGCGTGATCAGGCCCAGATGGAACGCCGCCGTGTGGATCAGGTAGCGTTTGGCGATGTTCTCCCGACCGCGCAGATGCACCCGCCGCATCCCGCCATCGTCCAGTACATGCTCGAAGCTGCGCTCGACCCGCTCGGCCCGCTGCCGGTGTAGACGTTTGGAGCGCGGACTCCGCCGCCGTCGGCGTCGCGAGCCCCGAGGCCTGCGCCAACTCGGTCAGGAACTCCCGGTAGCTCTGGCCCGTCTCCCGCCGCCCGATCGACCGCATGGCCGCATTCGCTTCCAGCGTCGCGGCGTCGATCCCCAGCCGTTGGCCTTTCAGCAACTCGTGCTCCGCCAGGCGTTTCAGCACCCCGTCGAACACCGCCGGGTGCGTCTCCAGATCAATCCGCAGCCGCGCCCGGTTGAGCGAACTGTCGTCCGGCGAACCGTCCCCCGGCGCCAGTCCTAGGAACGCCCGCAGCGACAGCGAATCCGCGCAGCGCCACGCGATCTGCCGCTCGCTGGGCAGCTTCTCGAAGTACCCCACCGGCAACATCCGGAAGTACACCCCCGGCGGCACCGGCGGCCGGCCCAGCTTCGCGTGGTAGAACGGCCGGCAGCGCTCCTCGCAGAACCGGTCGAAGCCGGCGCCCGCCAGCACCGCATTGAGCGGCTCGTAGAAGGGATGCCCCGGCAACCGCGGCAGGTCCGCCGTCGGCACCCAGAAGTCCCCCTGCGTCTCCGCTGCCCGCCGACCCAACGCCGTGGCCGCGCCCTCCCGGACCTGCTCCCCCCACCACGGCCCGTATTCTAGCATCTCTAGGATCCGCGGACAAGGCGACTTCCGCGGCGGACTGCTAGGGGTTTGGACCAACGGCAGCGCGGGCGTCGGCCGGTACAAGCTCGGACCAACGGCCAACGAAGGCATCGGCTGCTACGGGGCGACCGCGAGGTCTACTCCCGAGCGCTGCGGTCGGCTCGCGCGGGCGCCGTCGGGGCAAGGCGCTCGAGCACCGGGGTCAAGACGGTCGTCCAGACCTCGTAGCCGGCCGGGTTGAGGTGCAACCGATCCGGCAGGAACAGCTCGCCGCGCGGCCGGCCGTCGTCGCCCAGGAGGGGCGTCGCGACGTCCAGATACGTTACTCCGGGCTGCTCCGCCGCCAGTGCCCGCACCAGCGCGTTGGCCTCCTGCATGCGCGGCCAGTGCTGCCAGCGGCTTGCGCTCGGCTTGATCGACAGGAACACGATCGGCGTGTCCGGTTGCACGGCCCGCACGCGCCGCACGAACTCGGCGAAATCGTCGCGGACCTGCGCCGGGCTCACGCCGGCCGCGATGTCATTGTCGCCGGCGTAGAACACGATGACCCGCGCGCGGTACGGCCGCACGACGTGGTCGAAGTAGTGGTTCACGTCGCGGACGTGGGCCCCGCCGAAGCCGCGGTTGATCACCGGCCGCCCCGGGAAGCTTTCGCGTGTCGGCCAGCCGCGGATGCTCGAGCTGCCGACGAAGAGACACGCGTCGGGCGGAAACGAGTTCCGGCGATCCCACTCCTCGAAGCGGCGGATTTCCTCCGCGAAACGCGCCGGGTCCGGCGCGGCGGGCGGGGACGCGGACTGCGTGACCGGACGCGAGGCCGGTGCCGTGCCGGGTTCCGGAGCAAGCTCCCCGGGCGGACGCGACGCCGGTGCCGTGGCCGGTCGTGACGGACGCTCGGCGGCCGGGCGCGATGGAGGCTGTTCGGCCGGGGGAGATTCCTGCGGCGCTGCTGCGACGGGGCGGAGGTCGGTGAGCAGCGCGGCGGCGGCAAGGGCGGCGACGGCGAGGACGCCGGCGGCGAGTGAGCCGAGTGAGCGATTCATGTGCGTTTCTCCGGGGCGGCCGGGGCGGCGTGGCGACCCCGAGATGGAGCGGCCACGCCGGGCCGCGGCGATTTCATTGAGGCGGCCGAGGCTCGGCATCGCTGGACACGGCACACGCCGTCCCATGCCGGGGTTTCGGCACCCGGCCAGTGTGACACGGCCGGCCGTCCGAGGCTACGGCTGGAGATGATCGGAAGCGGGGCCGGAGCGAATAGGGCAGTCGAGTGGGAGGCTCGCGGCTGGAACCCCGGGTGCGGCGGGATGGGGCGCCGGGGAGATGGGCCTGGGAGGGGCGGTTCGAGCGGCCGCCAGACCTGCTCTTCGGGGTGCCGCACCCCGCTCCCGCGGCGGGCGGATTTGGGTTTGACAGGATTGGGGCAGGGTGGCATACTTGCGGGTCTCGCCGGTGGTGACGGACCCCGGCGGGCGACGGCTGGGGCCGTAGCTCAATTGGTCCAGAGCGCCGCCCTGTCACGGCGGAGGTTGCGGGTTCGAGCCCCGTCGGCCTCGTCCCCCGGCAGACGAATCATGCTTACCCCGACGCGCGTTGGGCGTTCGGCGTCTCTGCGCTGCCCAGTCGGCCGTGCCGGCCTGCGCTCCCGCGCATTCCGCCGGCGAAGCAGGCCGCGTAGAGGGCGAACTGCACCACCGCCCGGACGAGAGCGGTCAGCGCCGCGCCCCGGACGGGGTCGCGGGGGATGAGCCACCACCCGGCCGCGACGGTTGCCAGCAGCGTCAGCCCCTGCACCGGGACCTGCACCCAGAAGCGCCGCATCAGCGTCGTCGCGCTCCCCAGTACGTTGGTCAGCAGCGCCAGCGCGTGGGCCCCGGTTACGATCAGAAACTCGCGTTGGAAGGCGGCGTATTCCGGCCGGAACAGCGTCCGCAAGAGCCACTCGCCGCACACCGCCACGGCCAGCAGGACGCCGCCGCCCAGGAGCGCCGCGGCGAGCAGCAAGCGGGCGGTCAGGCGCAGGAACGCGCGGCGGTCGGGACCGTAGCTTGCGGAAAGGCGGCTCGAGGCCGCGGCGACGGCCTGAAGGATCACGAGGTTGCCGGCCAGCGTTACGTAGGCCAGCGAGCCGAAGTGCGCGAGATGGGTCGTGCCGTCGGGCTGAGCCGCGACGAGCCAGCGCGGCACGGCGTCGCAGAGATTGACCGCGAGGGCGATCAGGCCGAGCGGCAGGGTGCGCCGCGCCAGACGCCGGACTTCGCCCGCGGACGTGACGCCGAGCGGCTCCAGGCCCGTGCTGCGGGGCCGGTCCCAGGCGATCAGCAGGACGAGGCTGAGGCCGGCACCGAGGCCGACGCCCACTGCGGCCCACGCCGGGGCCTGGCGCGGCGGACACGCCGCCAGCAGCAGGGTCGGCGGCAGCAGGAGGGCGATGCCCCGCGCCGCGGTGGAGGCCGCGACGCGGTCGAGGCGTTCGTGCCGCTGTTCGAGTCCCCACGGCACCTCGGTCAGCGTCCAGGCGATGCGCGCGAGGCAGACGCCGGCCGCAAGCCCCACCGCCCACGGGGCGGCGCCGCCGGCGGCGTACGCGAGCAGCCAGGCGACGAGCAGACCGCCCGCGAGCGTGACGAGGAGGCGGCGGAGGACGAGGTAGGCGCGGATCGAGAACTCGCGACCGGCGTCGGCGACGAGCGCGCCGCGCAGCTCGAGCCCGAAGAGCAGCAGCACGGGCGTGGCGACCGCCAGCGCCAGCAGGTACACCCCCTGCACGTCCGGGCCGGCCCGCTTGGCCAGCAGCGCCAGCAGCGCGAGTTGAGCGAGGTGAAACGCCCCGGTGCCGAGAACGGCCGCGGCCGCGTTAAACAGCAGCGAGCGCCGCGGGCCGGTCGGGACCGCCGCGCTCGCCGGGATATCGGGCGTCGCCACGCGGGCTCCGCGGCGCGTCAGGGCAGTTCGAGATCGTGGATCTCGACGGGGAAGTCAACCACTTCGACTTTCGGATGGACCTCGAAGACCATCTGGAGTTCGTCGTTGAGGAGCTGCGGCTCGATGTAGTAGGCCGTGGCGGTCTCGCCGCCCTTGAGCGTCAGCATCGTTTCCCGGGCCTGCACGGGCCGCATCCAACCGTCGAACCAGGTGATGGTGTGGATGTTCTCCTCGTGAGCCCGCACCTGCACCACGATCGCCCGGTCGGTCGGGATCGGCTGCTCAATCTCGTCGAACGGCACGATCCGGGCCTGGATGCCGATGGCCTCCAGCCGGGCATCCGCGATGTTCTTGCCGTAGAACTGACCGGGGTTGATCACGGTCCGCTTCTCGAGCTCGGTGGCGAAGATGAGTTTGACCGTGCCCTTGATGGACTTGACGTGCCGGGCGGCGCGGTTGGCCATCTTCACGCGCGAGACCAGCAGCAGACCCGTCTGGCGGAGCCGTTCCGTGCCCATCGTGTTGACGCGCGTGAACTTCTTCTCCTGTTCCGTGTAGATGCTGGGGTCGAGCAGTTGCGTGCCGGTGTCATCCGTGAAGTCGGTCAGGATCAGGTTGCCGAAGCGCGACAGCTCCCGCAGGCGCTCGCCCTTGATGCGATACTGCACCCGCAGATCGCTGTCGTTCTGCACCTGCTCCGGGCCGCCGAACATCTTCAGTCGCATCTCGCGGACACCGGAAATCTCCACCGCCAGCGGGCCCTCGTCGTAGACCGGGGTCGGCTGGGTCGTCGCCGGCTCGGGGCCGGGGGCCGTCGGAACCTGGGGCAGGAGCAGCAGCAGGGGCAGCATCAGGTGCAACATGAGCGCGTTACCTCCGGGAGTACGCTCGGTCGGCGACCGGCGGCGGGCCGTCCCGTCGCGCGCCCGTCACGGACGCGGCGACCGGCCCAACAACGTCTCCATATATACTCGCCCCGCGCGCAACGCGTCAACGCGGCCCGGTGTGTCATGGCGGAGGACCAGTCCAGCGTCCGGCGCCGCGGTCGCCAGGTCCGCCAGCCACCGGGCGAAGTCGACCTCGCCCGTACCGAATTCCGTCTCCTCGAAGCCGTGCGCCCGATGGCGACCGTCGCGCAGGAAGACGTCCCCGGCGGCGACCAGATCGGACGGTGAGAGCCCGCCCGCGGGTCGAGTGGCGGTGTCGAACCCGGCCCGCAGGAGCGGCGCGCCGGTCGCCCGGATCGCCGCCGGTAGGTCGTCGGGGCTGCCGGGGTCGCGGATGGTGGTAACCACGCCGACGCGGTCGGCTTCCGCCGCGACGACGCCCAGCAGTTCGCGGGCCAGGTCGGCCGTGGCGGGGTCGGCCCGCCCGCCGAGCGTGACGCCGGCGCGGCGGACGCCGAGGTCGGCGCACAGCTCGAGGGTGGCGCGCAGCCGCGCCACGCGGGCGTCCGCTTCGCGCGGGTCGGCCAGGCCCGCGCCCGGGAACTCGAGCGTCAGGCCCTGGAGCGTCAAGCCGCGGTCGCGCAGGTAGCGGCGGAAGTGCCGGCGGGCGCTCGGCGGCCACTGGCGCGGGTCGAACTCGTCGCGGGCCGCGTTGGCGTGCACGTGATGGAAGTCGTGCGCAGCGGCGCAGTCCAGGGCCGCCCGCAGGTCGGTGTGGTACGAGTCGAGCCAGGCCGCGAGCGGCAGCGCGGGCATGTCAGTTGGCGAGCAGCTTCTCGGTGACCTCGAGCAGCCGCTCCATGCGGAAGGGCTTGTTGAGGTACTCGTCCACGCCCAGGGCCTCGGCGTACTGGCGGTGCCGCTTGCCCTGATTACCGGTGATCATGACGACGCGGGGGCCGGCGGACCGCGGTTTGCCCTGCCGCAGTTTCTCGAGCACGAGGAACCCGCTTTTCTGCGGAAGCATGATGTCGAGGATCACGAGGTCGAAGTCCTGCGACTCGGCCAGCGCCACCGCGGCGTTGCCGTCGGCCGCCGTCTGGATGGTCGCCCCCGTATCAGACAATCCGGTCCTGATTGCGGTTACGATGTCCGGGTCGTCATCGACGACGAGGATGCTTTTGCCTTCGAGCTTGCCGGGCACGGAGTTCTCCTTGGACGCGCCGCAAGTGTAGTATGTCCCCCCGGACGTGACAACGGTGCGGCCGGGCGGGTGGTCGTCGGCCGCGGCCTCGCAGGCGGCGCCCGGCGTGCCGCCCACGGACGGCCGGTCGGAGCGCACGGCCCGTGCGCGCCTCACGCCTCGAGCAGGAGCGGTCATATGCAGGAACTGCGACGCAACGTGCTGGTCGGGACGTTCGTTCTCGCGGGGCTGGTCGCCCTCGGAGCGCTCGTCATGCTGTTCGGGCGCGGCCCCACCATGTTCATGCAGGGGCGCACCTACCCGCTGCACATCCGGTTCGACTCGGTGACCGGCATTCGCCCGGGCAACCAGGTGACGCTCCGCGGGTTGCCCGTCGGCCGCGTGATCGACGTCCGCCTGTACGACCACACGCGCCCGGAGGACGGCGTGGACGTTGTGGTGGCGATCGATCAGCAGTACCGCATCCCGCTCGGCATCAAAGCCCGCACCATCGAGCCCGTCCTCGGTCAGGGCCGACCGCCGATCGAGCTGATCGTCGAGGGCATCACCGCGGGCGAGTACCTGGCGCCCGGGGCCGAGCTGCGCGGCGAGCTCCGCACCGCCGTCGAGAGCATCTTCCCCTCGGGCGTGGTCGGCACGTTCCAGACGGCGGCTCGCCAAATCGGCGACGCGGCCGAGGAGCTGACGCCGGTGCTGTCCGAGTTGCAGAAGCTGCTGGCCGCCCGCACGCCCGGCGAGGTAGACAGCGGCGTGCTGCCGGGCAACCTGGCCAGCGCGGTCACGCGCATGGATTCGGCCCTGCGGCACTTCAACGAGGTGCTCGGGGATCCGCAGGTCAAGAGCCGGCTGCGCGAGACGGTGGCGAACGTGCACGCGATGTCGGAAGAGGGCAAGCAGGTCGTCGGCGACCTGCGCGCCGCCGCCGGCGACGGGCGCGAGATGATCGCCGACGCCCGCAAGCTCATCGCCCGCGCGGACCAGACGCTCACGAACATCGATACGCAGACCACCACGCTGGCGCAGGCCACGCTGAACACGCTGAACCGCCTTGATACGGCCCTTGACAACGTCGCGACCATCACGCGCCAGATCGCCCTCGGCGAGGGCACGGTCGGGCGGATCATCATGGACGGCAAGCTGTACGATGCGCTCGTGATCAGCGCGGACCGGCTCGCGCTGGCCCTCGACGAGTTCCGGTCGCTGGTGGCCGAGTGGCGACAGGGCAAGGTGCGGGTCGCCTTCTAGGCGGGCGCGCGGCGCGCCGGAATCCACAGCGGCGGCCGAAAAAGCCCCACGGCCGCCCGACACCGGGGCCCGCAGGCCACCGTGGGAGCCAGCTTCGACGCGTCGCGGAGCTGTCGGGCATGGCGCGGACCACTGGATTATCGGTCTATAAATTCGGAACGTGACTTGCCGTTTCGGATCGTCGCGGCCGAGCCGCCTGTGGATCCGGAAGCGGTTGCGGCCGAATGACACTTCGCAGCGGCCGGTCTCCGCCGGTGGCAGCACCTCCTCCGGCGGGGCGGAGCAGGTGTACGCATGGTCGAGATCACGATTCACGGGCGCGGCGGGCAAGGGGGCGTCACGCTGGCCAAGCTGATCGCGTCGGCTTACTTCCTGCGCGACAAGTACGTGCAGGCGTTCGGCGTGTACGCGGCGGAGCGGTCGGGTGCGCCGGTCCAGGCGTACGTGCGGATCGACGACGTCGAGATCACGAATCACAATCAGGTGCGAACGCCGGATCACGTCATCGTGCTGGACCGCACGCTCATCGGTCCGCGGGTGCAGGCGGGGCTCAAACCCGAGGGATGGCTGATCCTGAACTCGGCGGACCCCCCGGAGAAGTTCGCCGAGGTGTTCCCCGGCCGGCGGGTAGCCACGGTGGACGCAACCGGAATTGCGGTCGCGAACGGCCTGGGTACGCGAACCGTCCCGATCGTCAACACGACGATGCTGGGAGCGGTAGCGAAGGTGCTCGGGCTCGAACGGAAGGATGTTGATGCGGCCCTGCACCACACGGGCTTTCGCGGGGCGAATCTCCAGTCGGCCGAGCAGGCGTACGCGGCGGTCGCGTTGAAGACGTTGCCGGGACGCATCGCGGCGCCGGTGCCGGCGGCCGCCGGGCGGGTCGCGAGCCTGTTCGACAGCGACGTGGGCGCGATGCCGGCCATACGCACGGGCAACTGGGCGACGCGGAGGCCCGAGCGGCACGAGCTGACCCCGCCGTGCAACCACGGGTGCCCCGCGGCGAATGACGTCCGCGGCTTCGTGCAGGCCGTCGGCCGCAAGGACTACGACCAGGCGTTGGAGATCATCCTGCGGACATCGCCCTTGCCCGGGGTGTGCGGGCGCGTCTGTCCGGCGCCGTGCATGGAGGCCTGCAACCGGCGCGAGCACGACGAAGCGGTCAACGTGCGGGAGCTGGAGCGGTACGTCGCCGACCACGCGCGTTGGCCGATGCCCACGCGGCCGTCGCGCGCCGAGCGGATTGCGGTGGTCGGGTCGGGCCCGGCGGGGCTGAGTGCGGCGTATCACCTGGCCCGGCTGGGGTATCCGGTCACGATCTACGAGTCGCAGGCCGAGCTGGGTGGCGTGATGCGCACGGGCATCCCGGCGTATCGCCTGCCGCGGGACGTGCTGGATCGCGAGATCAGCTTCATCCTGCGGCACGGGATCGAGGCGCGGACCGGCCTGCAGGTGGATCGGTCGAAACTGCTGGAGCTGACGCACCTGCACGCGGCGGTGTTCGTGGCGACGGGGCTTCAGGAATCGCGGGCGCTCAATCTGGGGCAGGTCAGTTCGGAGACGGTCTCGCAAGGCATCGACTTCCTGGACCGGGCCCGGCGCGGGGAGGAGCGGCTCGCGGGGCTGCGGGTCGCGGTCATCGGGGGCGGCAACACGGCCATGGATGCGGCCCGCACGGCGCGGCGGCTCGGCGCTCGCAACGTGGTGGTGCTCTACCGTCGAACTCGGGCGGAGATGCCGGCAATCCACGAGGAGATCGAGGAAGCGCTTGAGGAGGGCATCGAGTTGCAGGAGCTGGTGAGCCCCTTGCGGCTGCACCACGACGCGCTCGGCCCGGTCCTGACCTGCCAGCGGATGCGCCTGGGAGAACCGGATGCGTCGGGCCGGCGCAGTCCCGTGCCGATCGAGAGCGAGGATGCCCAGTTCGAGGTGCGGTGCGACCGCGTGCTGCTGGCGCTGGGGCAGACGCCGGACCTGTCGATCTTCCCCGAGGGCAGCGACGTTCACGACGGGCAGAAGCTGCTGGGGTTGACGGGCGCGCCGGTCTTCGCGGGCGGCGACTTCGCGACGAACGACGGCACGGTGACGGCTGCGATCGGCAGCGGGCGGCGCGCGGCGCTGCACATCCACCGCACGCTGACGGGCGAGGACCTGTTCCCGCCGGAGCCGGCCCCGGTGGCGGGCCCCGAGGTCATCGCGCTGCACCATTTCGCGCACGCCCCGCGCGAGCGCGGCGTGACGGTGCCGGCAGCGGTGCGGCGGCACAGCTTCACCGAAGTGCGGCTGGGGCTGGTGGACGAGCCGGGGCACGCGGCCGCGGCGCTGGAGGCGCAGCGGTGCCTGAGCTGCGGCGTGTGCAACGAGTGCGACCGCTGCCTGTCGTACTGTCCGGAGGGGATCCTGCTGCACCGCGGGCCGGGCGAGTACGAGTTCGACTACGACTACTGCAAGGGCTGCGGCATCTGCGCGAGCCAGTGCCCGCGCGGGGTCGTGTACATGGCGGAGCTATAGGGCGCCGCGGCCCGTGCCGTGCGCGGGCCGCACGCGACGGAGACTCACGTGGCGCGCTCACTCGTCACCGGTAATCACGCCGCCGGGCACACGCTCGCGCTGGCCGGCGAGGCCAACCGCGCCGCCCGCGGCTGCGTCTGCGGCGCCTACCCGATCACCCCGCAGACCGAGATCATCGAGTTCCTGCGGAGTTTCCCGTTTTCGAAGGGCCGCGTCGTCCCGGTCGAGTCCGAGCACAGCGCGATGGCCGTGTGCATCGGCGGCGCGCTGGCCGGCGCCCGCACGTTCACGGCCAGCTCGGCCAACGGGCTGGCGTACATGACCGAGAACGTCTTCGCCGCGGGGTACTACCGGCTGCCGATCGTGCTGATCGGCGTGAACCGCACGCTCGGCCCGCCGTGGAACATCTGGGTGGACCAGGGCGACACGCTCGCGCTGCGCGACGCCGCCTGGCTCCAGTTCTACACCGAGTCGCACCAGGACCTCGTCGATACGATCCTGCTGGCGTTCCGCGTGGCCGAGGACCCGCGCATCCTCCTGCCGGCGCTCGTCGCCGAAGACGGCTTCGTCGTCTCGCACACGCAGATGGTCGTCGATCTGCCCGAGCTGCCGCAGGTCGAGAAGTTCCTGCGGCCGTGCGACCTCCCGCACCGCCTGCGCGGCAAGGGCGTGACGGTCGGCGGCATGATCTTTCCGCAGGACACCGCGCATCACCGCCACGAGATCCAGGCCGCGATGGACCGCGTGCCGGCCGTCCTCGCCGAGGCCCTGGACGAGTTCGAGCGGGTCTTCGGGCGCCGGCCGCACGGCGTGCTGTCGGCCGAGCACACCGAGGACGCGGAGACCGTGCTGGTGGCCTGCAACACGATGGTCCGCACGGCCCGCACCGTGGTCGAGCAGCGGCGGGCCCGCGGCGAGCGGATCGGCCTGGTCAAGGTCAAGCTGTTCCGGCCGTTCCCGCGGCGCGAGTACGCTCGCGTGCTGAAGGGGGCGCGGCGCATCGCCGTGCTCGACCGCAACCACTCGCCGGGCTCGGGCGGCATCCTCTGGCAGGAGATCGCGGCGAGCCTGCGGCCGCCCTACGTCAACGGCGACTGCCGGGTCGAGGTGTTGCAGGATTATCTGGTCGGGCTGGGCGGGGGCGACGTGACGCCCGCGGTGCTCGACGAGATCCTGGCGGACCTGGCCGGACGCAAGACGGCCGGCGAACCCGAGTTCAAGGAGGTGCCGCTATGACGACGCTGGCCGCACCCGCGGCGGCCGCCCGCTGCGACGGCGTGCTGCGCCCCGGCAACACGAACTGCGCCGGCTGCGGCATGTCGATCGGCCTCCAGTGGCTGGAGCAGGCGTTGGAGGGCGCCCGGCCGACGCTGTGCATCCCGGCCTGCTGCGGCATCGTGACGGCGGGCGCGTTTCCGACCAGCGCGTACGGGGTGCCGACGATCGCGACGACGTTCGCCAGCGCGGCGGCGGTGGCGACCGGCGTGGCGTCGGTCGTGGAGCTGAACCGCGAGGCCGACCTGACGGTGTGCTGGACGGGCGACGGCGGCACGTACGACATCGGCTTGGCGACGCTCTCGGCCGCCGCCGAACGCAACGAGAACATCCTGTACGTCTGCTACGACAACGAGATCTACGGGAACACCGGGGGGCAGCGGAGCAGCGCGACGCCGCAGGGCGTGAAGACCAGCACGACCACGCAGGGGAAGGCCGAGCCGAAAAAGGACATCGTCGCGATTCTCGCGGCGCACCGCATCCCGTACGCGGCGACGTTGTCCGTCGCGCACCGCGACGACTTCCTGCGGAAGGTCCGCACCGCGCGCGACACGCGCGGCTTCCGGTTTCTGCTGATGCTCTCGCCGTGCCCCACCGGCTGGAAGAGCGAGCCGGAGGACAGCGTCGAGCTCATCCGCATGGCTGTCGGCTGCGGCCTGTTCCCGCTCTACGAGGTTTTCGAGGGTCGGCGCTATCGGATCAACGCCCGGCCGGACGGCACGCCGCTCGAGGATTACCTGGGCCGCCAGCGGCGGTACAAGTCCGAGTCGCTTGACCTGGCGCGGCTGAAGGCGGACATCGCCGCCCAGTGGGCCTACCTCGAGGCGATGGAGCGGGCCTTCCCCGCGGCCACCGACGGTGCCTGACGCGGTCGCGCGGTACACTGCCCGCATGCCGCGCTGCCTGTTCGCGTCCGATCTGCACGGGCGCACCGACCGCTACGAGACGCTGCTGGCCGAGGTCCGGGCCCGGCCGCCGGCCGCGGTGTTCCTGGGGGGCGACCTGCTGCCGCACGGGCTGCGGCCCGTCCGTGCGGCGGAGGCGGAGTACGCGGACTTCCTGGGGGACTACCTCGCGCCGCGCCTGCGGGCGCTGCGGGCCGACCTGGGCGGTGCGTATCCGCGCGTGTTCGTGATTCTCGGGAACGATGATCCGCGCTCCGCGGAGGCGATGGTGCGGGCGCTGGCCGACGAGGGTCTCTGGGAGTACGTCCACGAGCGGCGAGCGACGCTGGAAGGCTGGGACATCTTCGGCTACGCGTGTGTCCCGCCGACGCCGTTCCAGTTGAAGGACTGGGAGCGGTACGACGTGTCGCGGTATGTCGACCCGGGCTGCGTCGCCCCGGAGGACGGCCGGCGGACCGTGCCGGCGCCGGAATCGGAGTTGCGCTACGCGACGATCGCGGACGACCTGGCGCGGCTCACGGGCGACGGGCCGCTGGACCGCGCGATCCTGCTGCTGCACACGCCGCCGTACCGCACGGCGCTGGACCGGGCGGCGCTGGACGGCCGCGTCATCGACCATGTACCGGTGGATGTGCACGTCGGCAGCATCGCGGTGCGGCGGCTGATCGAGACCCGCCGGCCGGCGGTCGTGCTGTGCGGACACATCCACGAGGCGCCACGGCTGACGGGCACGTGGTGCGACCGGGTTGGCGCGACGCCGTGTTTGACGGCGGCGCACGACGGCCCGGAGCTGGCGCTGGTCGAGTTCGACCCGGCGGATCCGGGCGCCGCTACGCGGACCCTGCGCTGACGTCGCGGCCCTTGAGGGGCAGGGGGCGGGCGGCGTCGCTGACGGCGTTGATCTTCAGCGCGAAGCTCGAGCCGCGGGCGATGTCGTCGTCCGTGACGATGTGGACGTCGAGCAGGCCGTCGGACCGGTAGCCGGTCCGCAGGTAGTTCATCTCGGCCAGGCACAGGCTCCAGCCCTCGAGCCAGCGCTCGAGTTCGGCGCGCTGGGTCTCGGTGCCGCGGAAGTGGACCAGCAGGTCGATGTCGCTGGCGGGGCCGGCCGTCGCGTTCTTAGTGCTGCCGAACACGTAGAGCCCGACGACGCCGAAGCGCTCGGGGTCGAGCTGGGCGCCGACGCGCTCGGCCATGCGCAGCCGCCAGCGCCAGTCCTGGTCGCGGGCGGGCTTGCCGACGACTTCCGGGGTGTCGATGGTCTCGACCGCCGCGGCGGGCGGGACCAGCACGCCGACGGCCTCGTCGAGATCGGCGTTGAGCAGGACGCGCAGCACCTGGCCGCCGGCGGCGGCGGGGACGTCGATCACGCGGAGCACGGGGCTCAGCGCGGCGAAATCGGGCAGCAGGCTGCCGAGCAGGTTGGTGGAGCGGGTGAAGAAGTCCTCCTGGAAGCGGACGCCCGGCTCGTCGGGATACAGCGGCAGGTAGCGGATGTTCGCCTCGACGAGGTCCTGGAAGAAGTGCGTGCCGAACGACAGATCAGGCGTGTATTCGCCGCGCTGCCGGGCGATCTCGATCAGCATGGCCGTGTTGCAGATGTCGGAGTACGTGACGCGCACGCCGAGCTTGATGTCGCCGCGGCTGCCCCAGCGGCCGGGGCCCATCAAGGCGAACTGCCGCTTGGGCAGCAGCTTGTTGAGACGCCCCACGGCGCGCCCGACCGCGGCCAGCTCGTCGTAGCTGCTGAGCCGCGCGTAGCCGTCGGGGTCCACGTAGACGATGTGCGTGAGGTCGGGCACGTGGCCATTGGATACGTGCCGATGGGCGGAGAAGAGCAGACGCTCGACGGGGATGTCCCGCGGGATCGGCGTGGGCGAAGCGCGTTGGGCCGGGTTCTGGGTGCGGCACTGGAGCAGGTACAGGTCGCGGCCGTCACAAGCGAACTCGATGTCGACCGGGCTGTGGATCTTGTCCTCCAGCAGCTTGAGCACGGTGTGCATCTGCTTGAGGAAGGGGGTCCGGGTCAGCAGCCCTTCGAAGGTCACGACGATGTCGTCCTCGTTGAAGTCGAGCTGGCCGAGCAGGGGCGGGCGCAGGTGCCCGTGGCTGCACACGGAGACGAGCTGCTCGATGCCCGGCATCTGGTCGCCGCACATCCGCAGGAAGTCGGTCACTTCGACCGTCTCGAACGTGTTCTGCGCGAGGTTGATGACGTCCATGAAGCGCGGGGCGTAGCGGACGACCTCCTCCATCGTGGAGTTGACCCGCAGGCCGGGCTGGCCGGGCGAAACCAGGACGGGGTAGTCGTCGCCGAGACGGTCGACGGCCCGAGTGCCCAGGCCGGGCACGAGCCGCACGAGGCCGTCCTCGCGCTTGATGCGCGGCGACCAGCGGAACTCGTTGTGGCTGAAGGCCACTCCGGCGAAGGTGGGCGCGAAGTACGGCCAGGCCCTCGCCCCGACGACTTCCTGGATCATGATCCCCATGCCCTCCTGGAAGTCGAGCAGGTTGCGCTCGGCCCGATACTGGATCGGGTCGGGACTGAAGACCGACGCGTAGATTTCGGTGAGGGCGTCGACGAGCGCGCGGAGACGGTCGGCCTTGGGGCCCTGGTTGGCCAGGAACAGGCTCTTGTACTTTCCGGAGAACGCGGCCCCGAAGCGGTCCTCGAGCAGGCTCGAGCTGCGGACGATCAGCGGTTGCTCGCCGAAGTCGTCCAGCGCCAGCGAGAGGCCCTTGATGATGTCGTTGGGGATCTGCGAGTGCTTGAACACCTGCACGATGTCCGGGTACTCCTGCCGGACCTCGTCGATGTCCTTGTACTTCTGCGTGAAGACGTCCTCGAGATGGTTGCAGTAGATGAAGTCGTGCAGCGCGTCCGAGGTCAGGTACCAGCTCTTGGGCGTGCGGATGTTCGCGAGCAGGTCGCCGTCGCGGCGGTGCCGGCGGACGATCTGGCTGGCGAGGAACAGCCCGGCGCTCTTGCCGCCGATCTTCCCGTGCCCGCGGGCCGGGTAGATCATGCGCTGCATGAGGTCGTGGAAATCCTTGATGTCCACGTAATCCTTGGCGATGTTGATGTACTCGAGCTGATCGGTGAGGAAGCGCCGGATCAGCGAGACGCGCAGCCCCTTGCGCGTCGAGGTGGACAGCTCGACCTCGCCGTGCGTCGCGTGCTGGTAGCGGTGGATGGCCTCGCTGACCTCGGCCAGGGACGTGTGGTAGTTCTCCAGCGCGTTCACGAGGAAGCTGGCCCGGTCCTGCTTGATCCACTTCTGGATGCAGGCCACGATCTCCTCGTCGCTCAGGTGCATCGCGGCGATGCGGAAGGCCTCGTCGACCAGCGTGTCGGCGCTGACCGGGTCGCCGACCTGCCGCGGGCGGTTGGTCTCGATCAGCAGGTCCGGCGCCGGGCCCCGCTGCCCGTGGGCGAACTGCCGCAGCAGCGCGTCGGCCTCCTTGACGCCGCTCCAGCACAGGTGGTTGATCATCTTGCGGGCGACGCGCAGCAGCAGGGCCTGGTCCGTGCGCCGCAGCAGGTCGAGGATCACCGACCAGTCGCGCATCGTGTACTTCGCGATGTTGCGCTCGGCCTTGCGCCACTGCTGCATCGACTCGACCAGCTGCCGGTGCATCACGAAGCTGGCCAGCCGGTCCGCGATCGTGTCGATCAGCCGCCGCTCCTCCTTGAGGAACGGCCCCTCGTCCAGCGGCGGCAGCTCGGCGGTGTAGCACACCTCGAGCTGCCCGACGGACTGGCCCTGCACGCGGATGTCGGTGCGCTGGATCCAGGGCGTTTCCGCGAAGTTCTTCGACTCGTAGATCGCGCCGCGGTACGTGATGCGGGCGCCGCACAGGTCCGGGTACTGCCACCCGGACGGCAGCGCGTTGATCACCCCCACGAACACCTGGTCCATCGTCAGGGTCTCGTCGCTGGCGAGCTCCTCGACGGTGTACAGGCAGTTCAGTTCCTTGGCCCGCTCGTGCAGGTCGCGAAGGATGCTCTCGATCGGCGTGTTCGACGCCGGCATCGGTCACTCCCAGTTCGGCGGCCGCGGCCGCACCTCCGTGTAAAGGATAGAGCGTTCGCGACCGCGCGGCGACGGGCCCGCCCGTCCGTGCGTCAATCCCGGGCGGGCACGATGACCCCCCGCCCCGTGCGGCCGTCGACCCGCACCGCCAGCGGCCGCGGGCACCGGACGTGCCGCACCAGCGGCCCCTCGCCGACCAGCGGCAGGGCGGCCAGCGCGTCCCAGTGAATCCGCCCGGGCCCGGCGTGGTGCACCGTGAAGTACAGCACGCCGAAGCTCGTCATGTTGTGAAAGAAGTGCGAGCCCTGGCTCGGCGTGACGTGCATATCCGGCCGCGTCGCCTCCACGATCACGCGCGCGGCGGCGATCTGGGGCCAGGTCACCGGGATGCCCAGCCACGGATCGCTGCTGCCCCAGCGGCCGAACCCGATCAGGACGCAGTGCCGGCCGGCCTCCACCAGCGCCCGCGACAGGGTTTCAAGCTCGGCCGCCGCGGCCCGCGTGTGCTTCGGCTCGAAGGTGTCCGGGCGGACGTAAACGATGTCGGTCAGGTCGTCCCGGGCCCCGTTGCCCAGTACCCGGTCGCTGCTGACCAGGGCGGCGGGGTCGGCCAGCACGTGGTCGGGCACCTCGATGCGTTCCCCGGACACGAGCGTCGGGCGAAGCTGGAGAAAGCCGAACTCGGCCGGGCCGCGGCGCTCCGGATCGAACGTGACGGCGAACTCGATCTCCACGTCGCTGGCCAGCGCCTCGCGGCAGACGGTCATCAGGTGGCGAATGGCGGAATTGAGCGGGATTTCGTCGAGTTCGAGGAGCGGGGCGAACGTGAGCGCCCGGGGCCCGCTGCGGCCGAGGCCCATGACGAGCCGGTCCGACTCGCCGTCGTACGTGGACGCAAGGGGGCGGAGCGTGCCGTCGGCTTCGGCATCGGCGAGCGAGCCGCTGACGAGATACTCGGCCTCGTTGATCGGGTCATAGGCGGGCGGCGGGCCCATGTTGACGGCCCAGAACTCGGTCTGGGTGTTGTCGAGGAGTTCGCGGGCGGAGCCGTAGGGCGGGGGCAGCGCCGGGTAGGCGGGGGAATACGTCCAGACGACGCCGCCGTCGACGATCGTTTTGCCCAGGCCCAGCGCGAGGCTGACGACCCCGTCCTCGGGCCGGGCGGGGGGCATCGGATAGAAGTTGTACGTGCGGATGACGCCGCTCAGGGCAGGGTAGAAACGGTCGCCGTGGCGCCGGCCGACGACTTCCTGGATGATGACGGCCATGCGCTCGTCCTCGCACGCGCGGCCGATGGCGCGGAGGTAGCGGCGGGCGTCCTGGAAGAAGGTGGAGGCCCAGACGTACTTGATCGCCTCGGCCAGGCGCTGGAAGCGGTGGTCGGTGTCCGGCTGGTTGTTGGCGATCATCTTGGTGGCGTACGTGCCGGCGAAGGGGTGGCGCAGGGCGTCCTCGAGCAGGCTCGAGGAGCGGACCGCCAGCGGCGTATGCATCTCCTGCACGATCGCGCGCAGGTCGCCGACAATGAGGGGTGGCAAGTCGGCCCGCTGGAACGCATGCGCGAGGCGATCGTCGGGCGGCTCTTCGCGGACCACGTCCCACAACCGGTTGTGGGCCATGAACTGCTCGAACGTGTCGGTCTGTACGACCGTGAGGCGCGGAATGCGGATGGTCAGCCCCGGGATCAGCCCCGGGGGGCACTGCTCCGTGATGATGCGCTTGATGAAGGCCAGCCCCAGGGCCTTGCCGCCGAGCGCGCCGGTCCCAATGACGGTAAAGTCGCGGTCCGAGGACAGGAACTGCCGGTCGAACGGAGGGAAGCTACTTTCGGCCGCGACGACGGGCATGACACCTTCTCCCGGCGGGCGGGCGGGCGCAGCGCCGGCCCCGGCCTGGCCGTGGCCCGTGCATTCTAAACAGGACCCGGCCGGTCCGCGACGCGCCGCGGGCGCGTTGACACGGCCGGCGGCCGTCACCTAAGCTGAAGTCCGTCGCGCGCCCCGAGCGCAGCCCGACACTTCTCTCGTGAGGCGGCAGGATCGGTCATGAGCAGCAAGCCGTTCAATCCCTTCCAGATGGCCCAGCAGCAGTTCGACAAGGTGGCCGAGATCCTCGGCCTGGATCAGGCCACCCGCGACCTCCTGCGTGTGCCGATGCGGGAGTACCACTTCAGCCTGCCGATCCGGATGGACGACGGCGGCTTCAAGGTGTTTCGCGGGTTCCGTATCCAGCACAACGACGCGCGCGGGCCGGGCAAGGGCGGCATTCGCTTCCACCCGCAGGAGACGGTGGACACGGTGCGGGCGCTGTCGATGTGGATGACGTGGAAGTGCGCGTGCGTGAACATTCCCCTCGGCGGCAGCAAGGGCGGCATCGTGTGCTCGCCGCACAGCCTGAGCATGACCGAGCAGGAGCGGCTGTGCCGGGCGTGGGTGCGGGCGGTGGCCCGCGACGTCGGGCCGGTGCTGGACGTGCCCGCGCCGGACGTGATGACCAACGCGCAGCACATGCTGTGGATGCTGGACGAGTTCGAGCACATCCACGGCGGCAAGTACCCCGGCTTCATCACCGGCAAGCCGGTCGGCATGGGCGGCTCGCTGGGACGCACGGAGGCCACGGGCTACGGCGTCGTGTTCACGATCCGCGAAGCGCTGAAGGAGCTGGGCGCCAAGGCCGCCGACACGAAGGCCGCGGTGCAGGGCTTCGGCAACGTCGCCCAGTACGCGATCGAACTCTACCAGCAGATCGGCGGCAAGGTGGTGTGCGTGTCCTGCTGGGACGAGGGCGCCCAGCAGGCGTTCTCGTTCCTCAAGAAGGACGGGATCGATCTCGCGGCGCTGCGCAAGATCACGGACCGGTTCGGCAGCATCGACCGCAAGAAGGCCGCCGACCTGGGGTATGAAATCGCCCCGGGCGAGGCGTGGCTCGAGCAGGAGGTCGACATCCTCATTCCGGCCGCGCTGGAGCACTCGATCACGGGCGAGAATGTGCACAAGATCGACCGCCGCGTGCGGCTGATCGCCGAGGGCGCGAACGGCCCGACGACGCCCGAGGCCGACCACGTGCTCCAGGAGCGCAACATCTTCACGATCCCGGACTTCCTCGCGAACGCCGGCGGCGTGACGTGCAGCTACCTCGAGCAGGTCCAGAGCAACATGAACTACTTCTGGGAGAAGGACGAGGTCCTGAGCAAGCTCGACGTGATGATGACCTCGGCCTTCATCGCCGTGAGCGACACCGCCAAGAAGCGCAAGCTCTCGATGCGCGACGCGGCTTACGTGATCGCGGTTGCGCGCGTGGCGCAGGCCTGCAAGGACCGCGGCTGGGTCTAGCAGCCCGTCGGGAAGCCGCCGAGCTGGGACTTCGCACGTCCGGAGCGCACAGGCCGGGCGTCCCGCGCGAGGGGCGCGGCGTGCGTCGGGAACGCCCCACGGCCGCCAATTGCGCTCCAGACCGGATGGGCCCGGCGCTTGGCTCGCGGGTTCGGTTCGGCCGAGGCTACAGCAGGCTGCGCAGCGTCTTCACGACGTGATCCACGTCGCCCTCGCTCAGGTTATTGAAGAACGGCAGCGCGATCGTGCGCGCCGACAGGGCTTCCGTCGCCGGGAAGTCGCCCGGCTTGTATCCGAACCGTTCCTGGTAAAACGGCTGGAGGTGGATCGGGGGGAAGTACACGTTTGATCCGATTCCGTTCGCCTGCAGCCGCTCGAGCAGCCGGTCCCGGTCCGTCTGCGTGTACTCGTCGCTGAGCCGCACGACGAACACGAACCAGCTCACGCGGTCCTCCGCCGGAATCCGCTGGAGCGTCAGCCGTCGTTCGTCGGACAGCCGCTCGATGTACCAGCGCGCCACCCGGTCGCGCTTCGCGAGGAATTCGTCCAGCCGCCGCATCTGCTGCGTCCCGATCGCGGCCTGGATGTCGGTCATCCGGTAGTTGTAGCCCAGCCGCGGGTGCGCGAGCCACCCGCCGCCCGGGTCGCGCCCCTGGTTCCGCAGCGAACGCACCATGAACGCGATCCGGTCGTCGTTCGTCACGACCATTCCGCCTTCGCCGGTCGTCATCTGCTTGTTGGGGTAGAACCCGAACACGCCGGCTTCGCCCAACGCTCCGCACGGCCGCCCGCGGTACGTCGCGCCGAGTGCCTCGCAGGAATCCTCCAGTACCCGCAGGTTGTACCGCCGCGCCAGCGCCCACAAGCCGTCCATGTCCGGCGCCACGCCGAACACGTCCACCGGGAGGAGCGCCCGCGTCCGCGGCGTGATCGCCGCTTCGATCCGTCCCACGTCGATCTGCCACGTCTGCGGGTCGATGTCCACGAACACCGGCTTCGCGCCGACGAACTGGATACTGTTGCTCGACGCGATGAACGAGAACGGCGTGGTGATCACCTCGTCGCCCGGACCGATGCCCAGCGCGACCCAGCACATGTGCAGGCCCGCCGTCCCGCTGCTGCACGCGATCGCGTGTCTGACCCCCAGCCGCCGCGTGAACTCGGCCTCGAACTCCGGGATCCGCGGTCCCAGGCTCAGGCGGTCCGATCGCAGCACGGCCACCGCTGCATTGATCTCGGCCTCGGTGATATCCTGACCTGACAAGGGTATCTCACGCTTCACGCTCGTCTCCGCAGTACGCCCGGCCGACCGTCGGGCCGACCCATCCGCCGGTCGGCCGCCCGCCGGCCGGGTCGGCGCCCGTCTACTCCGGTACGCCGCCGGGGACGAACCGTGCGGCCGCACCGCTGCCCGTCGCCCGAAAGGACCGTTATGATACCGACCAACCATGGCGGACGCTCGCCCCGAACGTTGGCTGGGCCACTTTCGACGCGTGCTCAAGTACCTGCGCCCGCACCGTCGACCGCTCATTATGGGACTGGTCGCGGCGCTGGGCGTCGGCCTGTTCTATACGTTCAGCCTGTCCAGCACGGTGCCCATCCTGAAGGTTCTTTTCGCCGAGCACGAATCCCTAACCGACTGGCTCTACCGGGCCGAGGCCGAACGCCGGCTCGGCGTGGTCTTCCCGGCGGACGTGCCTGACGATCCGGCCGGCGTGCCGATCGACAACATTCGCGACACCAGTCCGGCCGCGGGCGTGCTGCGGTCCGACAGCCGGATCACGGCCATCGGGTCGGAGCCGGCCGGGTCGTACGCCCTCCTGCGCCGCATCGCCGAGCACCCGGGCACGCTGCTTCCCGATGTCCGCGTGGCCGACGCCACCGGCGTGCGAGTCGTCGCGCTGCCGCTGCGGCCGCACCGCGAGTGGTGGGACCTGGCCCGCCGCGCGGCGACCTTGATGCCGGCCGGGCGCTCGGCGGAGGACCGGTTCCGCGTGCTGCTGATTCTCACGGCGGCGCTGGTGGTCGTGGCGGTGCTGGGGGGGCTATCGCGCTTCATCAACGAAGGCCTGGTGGCGACGGCGGTGCAACGGGCGATGCACGATCTGCGGACGGATCTGGCGGATCACACGCTGCGGCTGCCCGTGCAATGGCACAGCCTGCAACCGTCGGGGGACACGCTCAGCCGGTTCGCCACCGACATCGGCAAGGTCGAGGTGGGGCTGTCCACGCTGTTCGGCAAGGTCGCCCGCGAGCCGCTCAAGGCGCTGGGCGTGCTCTCGCTGGCGGTGCTGCTGGACTGGCAGATGCTCGTGATCGCGGTGCTGGGGCTGCCGATCGGGGCGATCGTGATCCGGGCATTCGGGCGGCTGGTGAAGCGGGCCCAGCAGCGCGCGTCGGAATCGTGGGGCCGGCTGCTGGATCACCTGGGCGAGCGGCTGCTCGGCATCCGCGTGGTCAAGGCCTACGGCATGGAGTCCGCCGAGAGTCAAAGGTTCGAGTCGGAAGGGCGGGAACTGACGCGGGCCCAGACGCACATCGAGCTCGTGGACGCGGCCAGCAACCCCGTGCTGGAGGTGCTGGCGTCGATCGCGGTGGCCGCGTTCATTCTCTACGGCGGTGCGCGGGTGTTCAACCAGCAGCTCGAGCCGCATCTGCTGTTCGGGGCGGTCGTGTGCCTGGGCGGGGTTTTCGACCCGCTGCGGAAGATGGGCAACGTCAACAATCGCCTCCAGCAGGCGGACGCCTCCGCCCGGCGGTTGTTCGAGGTGCTGGACCTGCCCGCGGAGCGCTCGGCGCCAGCCACGGCCGGGCGGGAGCTGCCGCGTTTCCAGCGGGCGATCGAGTTCCGCAACGTGTCGTTCGCGTACCCGTCGAGCCCGCACCGGCTCGTGCTGGACGGGATCGACCTGACCGTGCAGCGCGGCCAGGTCGTCGCGCTGGTGGGGGCCAACGGCTCCGGCAAGACGACCCTGGTGTCACTGCTGCTGCGGTTCTTCGAGCCGCGGGACGGCGCGATCCTGATCGACGGGCACAACATCGCCGAGGTCACGCTCGAGTCGCTGCGCCAGCAGATCGGCCTGGTGACGCAGGACGCGATCGTGTTCTCCGACACCGTGCGGGCCAACATCGCGTACGGCGCCAACGGCGTGACGGAGGAGGCGGTGCGGCGGGCGGCGCGCCTGGCACACGTCGAGGAGTTCGTCGACGCCCTGCGCATCGAACAGGGCGGCGCCGTGTCTTCGGGCTACGATGCCCCCGTCAGCAACCGCACGCTCTCCGGCGGCCAGCGCCAGCGGATCGTCATCGCGCGGGCCATCCTCCGCGACCCGCCCATCCTGATCCTCGACGAGGCCACCAGCCAGGTGGACAGCGAGTCCGAACGGAAGATTCAGGAGGCGCTCGAGGACGTCACCCGCGACCGCACGACCTTCATCATCGCCCACCGGTTCAGTACGATCGCGCGGGCCGACCTGATCGTCGTGCTCGACGCCGGGCGGATCGTGGGGCAGGGTCGCCACGACGAGCTCATGCGCACCTGCCCGTTCTACGTGACGCTCGTCCGAACGCAGTTCGCGCAGGGCGTGTAGTCTCCGCCGCGGCGGCTAGGGCGCTTCGGCCGCGTACGCCTCTTGCAGCAGCGCCGCCGTCTCGTCCCACCCGATGCACTCGTCGGTGATCGACACGCCGTATTGAAGCGCCGCGGGGTCCGGCCCGAGGGGCTGCGCGCCGGCGTGCAGGTGGCTTTCCAGCATGGCGCCGACCAGCGGCCCCGGCCCGGCCCGACGCTGGGCCAGCACGCTCCGCCACGCCACGCACTGATTGGCGCTGCGCTTGCCCGAGTTCGCGTGACTGCAATCCACCATGATGCGCGGCGCCAGCCCGGCCCGTCGGAGCGCCGCGGCGGCCTCGGCCACCACCTCCGCCGCGAAGTTCGGGCCGCTGCGCCCGCCCCGCAGGATCAGGTGCGTCCACGGGTTGCCCGTCGTGTCCACGATCGCCGTCCGCCCGTCGTCGTCGATGCCCAAGAAACTGTGCGGCGTGCCGGCCGCGCAGAGCGCGTCGATCGCGCTCTGGAGATGCCCGTCCGTACCGTTCTTGAACCCGACCGGCATCGACAGGCCGCTCGCCATCTGACGGTGCGTCTGCGATTCCGTCGTGCGCGCGCCGATGGCCGACCACGTCAGCAGGTCCGCGACGTACTGCGGGGTGATGGGCTCCAGCAGTTCCGTCGCGGCCGGGACGCCCAGCTCCGCGATGCGCAGCAGCAGCGCCCGAGCCCGTCGCAGCCCGGTCTCGATGTCGAACGAGCCGTCCAGGTGCGGGTCGTTGATGAAACCTTTCCACCCCACGGTCGTTCGCGGCTTTTCGAAGTACACGCGCATCAGCACCAGCACGCGGTCGGCCACCGCGCCGGCCAGCGCGCGCAGCCGCGCGGCATACTCCAGCGCGGCCGCCTCGTCGTGGATCGAGCACGGGCCGACGATCGCCAACAGCCGGCGGTCCTGCCCGGCGAGGATCCGCTCGACGGCCTGTCGGCCGGCGAGAACCGATTCCTGCGCGGTCGGGGTGAGCGGCAGGGCGTCCTTGATCTGACGCGGCGTGGCCAGCGCCCGGAAGCGCCGCACGCGCACGTTCTGGATCGGGGGCGCCGGCGTGAAGCGCGCGTCGCCCGCAGGGTTCTGAACGTGCATGCTGCGCGGCCCTTTTGGTCAGTACTGCGTCCCGCGTACGAGCGGACGCGCCCCTGACTCCTGAGTCTAGGCGGTCGGCTGCGCCGGCGGCCACCCCGTCCGACACCGCTCCGCGGGCGGCGGTGTCCGGACAGTGTGCGGCCGGCGTCTATCGGACGCGGGGGGCGGACGAAGTGCGGCTCGGAGCCACGGACCCCATAAAAGCACGGCGGGCCCGCCGGAGCGGGCCCGCGCGTCACGGCCGGTGTTCCCCGCCGGTCAGTCGCAGTTCTTCCACGTGTACTTATAGTGGATCGGCGGAATCGGCTGGCCCGCACGGCGAATCCAGTTCGGGTTGATCGCCTTCCAGCCCGGCCCGCACCACTTACGTGTGTTGAGCGGCCGGTATTCCGCGTGGCCGTCGAGGAAGCCCACGGCATGCTTGGCGAACGCGCCGTGAGTGCCCATGGTCTCCATGCGTTGCAGGAGCCCGATGTCCGCGGGCTCATCGAGGAACAGCGTGAACTCGGCCGAATACTTCGCGAACATGTCCTTGATCAGGCGCCGTCCCACGCGCACCCAGCCCTGGCCGCCCTGCTGCCACGGGTTGTATTCGTTTATCCCTTCCTTCAGATCGGCGAACGCTTCGAGGTTGTACCAGTAGCTCGTGCCGGTGTCCTCCCACGACGGCATGTTGAGCGGCTCGTCCCACACGCTGCCACGCGCTCGGCTCTGCCGGTCGGAGGGGCACTGGAGGACGGGCACGGGCGAGCGCTTGATCACCTGGCCGTTCTCCTCGAGGTCCGGCTCGATCGCCCCGCTCATGAGGTACGAGTTCAACGGGCGGTCCTTCGCTCGCAGGTAGAAGATGCCGTCCCAGCGCGTCTGCCACCAGGGGTCGGCCGTCTGGCCGCCGTACGTCCACGGACAGATGCCCATCCAGCTGTTGCCGACGATCACCGCGAACGGGAACTCGTCGTTGTACTCCGTGAAGTACGTCTGCGTGGCGAGCGTGAGGCTCTTCAGATTCGCGATGCACTTGGTGATCTTCGCCTGCTCCCGGGCCCTCTGGAGCGACGGCAGCAGGATGGAGATCAGCAACGCGATGATCGCTACCACCACCAGCAGCTCGATCAGCGTGAACCCCCGCCCGCGTTTGTTCCAATGCACGTCCATCCTGCAACTCCTGTGCAGACCACTCACTTTCTACCCGGGGCGCAACCGTGCGGCTTATAGTCGGCCGATCTAAGCCGGACATGAGCCGAATCCGACGGGGGGCCGGATCCGAGCCGCTCCCGACAGCCTGGTGAGCCTTCACTGGCCGCGGGTAGCAAGCACCCGCGGAAGCGCCGATTCCACCGGCCGCCGGTTCAACGGGCATTATAGCAGTGCTCCCAACCGCGACTGAAGAACTGTCCGGCAACGGTTCCGGAGCGTTCCTCGGCCGTCGTTTTCGGACACCCGGCGGTTTCGGGGCCGCAGGCCCTTGCTCCGCGGCAACGCAGTCGTAGCATCGCCGGCGATGACTGCCTGCCCTCCGAGCCGTGCGGACGTGGCCGCGGTCGGGGCCGGCGCGGCCGGCCTGATGGCGTCGATCTGGGCTGCGCGGCGTTGTCCCGGGTGGACGGTGCTGGCGCTGGACGGAGCCGAGCGGCTGGGGGCCAAAATCCTCGTGGCGGGCGGCGGCCGCTGCAACGTCACGAACGCGGAGGTGCGGGCCAAAGATTACTGGGGCGGTAGCCGGCGGGTCGTCCAACGAGTGCTGGCGGCCTGGCCGGTGTCCGAGACAGTCGCGTTCTTCGAGACGCTCGGGGTGTCGCTGCACGCGGAGGAGGGGGGCAAGCTCTTCCCGAACACGCACCGGGCGCGCACGGTACTCGATGCACTGCTTCGCGCCGCACGCGAAGCCGGCGTCCGACTCGTAACGGGCTGCCGCGTGACCGGTTTGGAGCGCACCGCCGCGGGCTTCGTGCTCACGACCGGCGGCGGACCGGTGTGGGCGCGGACGGTCGTGCTCGCGACGGGCGGGCTGGCGCTTCCCCGAAGCGGCAGCGACGGGACGGGCTACCGTCTCGCTGAGGCCCTCGGCCACACGCTGGTTCCGCCGACTCCGGCGCTGGTGCCGCTCGTGCTTGGCGGGGAGTTCCACCGGCCGCTTGCCGGCGTCTCGCACCCTGTCGAGGTCACGGTGCGGGCGGAAGGGGAGCGCCCGGTGACGCTCGGCGGGTCGCTGCTGTGGACGCATTTCGGCGTCAGCGGTCCCGTCGTGCTGAACGCATCCCGACACTGGCTGCGGGCGCAGTTGGCTGGCCGTGCGGCGACCGTGACGACGAACCTCCTTCCCGGCGAGCGGTTCGAGACGGCGGAGGCGGCGTGGCAGAGGCGGACCGCGGCGCAGCCGCGCCAGAGCGTGCAGGGGGCCCTGGCCGATCTCCTGCCGGCACGCGTGGCGGAGGCGGTGCTCACCGAGCTGAGGATCGACCCCCGCGTGCCGCTGGCCCACCTGCCGCGTGACGGTCGCCGACGCCTGCTGAACGCGCTGCTGGCCTGGCCGCTGCCGGTGCGCGGCAGCCGCGGCTACAACTACGCGGAAGTCACCGCGGGCGGTATCCCGCTCGACGAAATCGACCCCGCGACCCTGCAATCTCGCGTCTGCCCGGGGCTTTTCCCGGTCGGCGAGATTCTCGACGTGGACGGCCGCATCGGCGGGTTCAACTTCCAATGGGCGTGGTCGAGCGGGTACGTGGCCGCGGAGGGAGTGGCGGCCGCGCTGGACTGAAACGTGCGGACCCGCGAAGTCGGCGCCGGGTCGTGTCCGCGGCCGGCGAGGGGTTTCACGCGAGCAGGAGCGGCCGGCCGGGCTCCACTTTGAGCGGCGGCATCGTGGCGAGGCGCGCGCGCAGGTCTTCCACGTCGAGCGCGAACGCCGGGCTGATCTCCAGCGGGGCGGCCGGCTCCCCGTCAACGCCGCGGGGCACGGGCACGCCGCAGGCTTCGAGCCAACGCGCGGCCCGGCGCACGAGGTCGCGCCGCGTGGTCGCGGGCGAATCGACGCCCTCGGCGTTCTTCACGGGGCTGAACTCCTCCTCGCGCCGCGTGAACAGCACGAGCGGGCGCTCGGCCAGCGGGATCGCGTCGAAAACGAAGAGCTCGAGCTTGACCGCATTGGGGGCCGTCGGCTCGGCGACCCGGCCGGCGTCATCGACGGTCGGCACCTTCTTCTCGGCCCGATGCCACGGGAGCTGCACACGGGCACCGGGCGCCGTCAGCCGCTCCACGAAACTCCGGCTCAGCACATGAATCGCGATGCTGCCGGCGTCAAAGCGCCGGGAGCCGTCCGCGTTGCGCGCCGTCGCGAGCGATTCCGGCAAGTCGCTGTACTCGATCACCGTCACGCGGCCGTCCACGAGACAGAAGTTGCCGACTTTCTCGGTGTCGAACGCCTTCGTGACCGCCTTGCTCGACATCTCCGAGCCGGTGAGCAGATGCAACCCGATGAACAACGGATCGATTGTTCGCACCAGCGGGTTGTCCACCTGGAAGTAGCTGATCGTGTCGATGCCGTGGGCACGCATGTCGTCGAGCGCACCGCGCTCTCGCAGCGCCCGCAGGCTGCCGCCGTGTCCGTCGGGCGACAGCGCGAGCCGGTGACGCTCCGCCAGGGCCATCCGCCCGTCCGGCAGGAATGCCGGCATCTGACCCTGCTGGAAAAATACGACCTCATCCGCTCGCAGGCCGAAGTAGCGGTGATCGGCAAAGAAGGCGGTCGTCTGCGCGTGGTTCACCGGGCTGGTCATGATGTACCAGCGGGGGCGGCGGCCGTAACGGCGCTCGACGCCGAGCAGCCCCTCGGCGAAAAGCTGGAAAAGCGTCGCGTTGCGCACCGGGCTGATCGAAAACGCGCCCTTCGGGCCGTCGAACCCCAGCCGCGTGCCCTGTCCGCCCGCCACGGTAAACGCGGCCACGCGCCCCGCCCGAAGCGCCTCTTCGCCGGTCCGGCGGGCCCGGTTGTACAGGTCCGCCCGGTCCGGCCCGGGCTCTGCGGGGTAGCTCGGCGGCGGCTCGATGTGTTCCGGGATGTGCACCGTCGGCCGCTGTCGCACGTGCGTCTCGATGAGTGACGCGCAGAGCTCAAAATCCACCTGATCGAGGTCGTCAAGCAACTGCGCCCGCTCGCCGTCGGTCAGCTCCGTCCAGAAGCGGAGGAGGTGCGTCTGGTGGTGCCGGGACAACTTCTGCGTCCAGTCGGCGTATCGATCGGACAACGTGGCCATCTTCCGGATTCCATCAAAGCGGGAGGCGCTCGCGTCGCGATAGGGTAGTTATGCTCCGGGAACCGGTCAAACCGCCGGGTGGCTTGACCCGCCGCGACGTTCTCCGTGCGGCTGCGGCGGCGGGCACCGCCGCCTTTGTCGGCCGGTCCACCGCTTTCGCTCCCGTTCCGCCGCTGGTCGAGTCGCCGCCGACCAGCCGCCCGGCGACTGCGCCCGCGGAGCGTCCTTGGTGGCTGGCCGCGCAGCCGCGACGGTCCCGGGTCGCGGAGATCACTTCTGGCGAGGTGTTTCGGCAGGGGGGCATCGATTCGGCCGTCTTGCGGCGGATGCTGGACGCCGGGTTGGCTGCGGCGGTGGGGCTCCCGACGGCGGCTGCGGCTTGGCGGCAGGTCCTGGGCCCGGCCCAGCGGATCCTGCTGAAGTTTAACCACGTCGGCGGATTGGTAATCGGGACGAACGAAGCCTTAGCGCAGGCGATGGTTGCATCGCTGACTGAGGCCGGATACGCCGCCGAGCGGCTGGTCCTGGCCGAGGTGCCGTCGCCGACAACTTCCGCCGCGGGCGCGCGTCGGCCTGTTCCCGGGTGGGGTGGCGGGCTGCCGCTCGGGGAGGCGACGGAGGAAATCGCGGCGGCATTCCTTGAGGCCGACGCGGTCGTGAGCATCGGACAGCTCAAGACGCATGGCCTGGCCGGCATGAGCGGGGTGATGAAGAACCTCGCGTACGGCATCATTCGCCGCCCCGGACGGTACCACGCGAACGCATGTTCGCCGTTCGTTGGCCAGATTATCGGACATCCGGATGTCAGTCGGCGTCTCCGCCTATGTGTCTTGTCGGCGCTCAGGGTCCTGGTCCGCGGAGGGCCGGAGGCATTCGAGGAGGACCTGTACCAGTCCCGGACGCTGCTGGTCGGGGTTGACCCGGTGGCAGTCGACGTGGTAGGGCTCGATCACTTGCTATTTGCCCGGCGGAAGATGGGCGAGACCGAAGGGGTACGAGTACCTCATCTGGCCGCAGCGGCGGCCGCCGGCGTTGGTCGGGGCGACCCGCTCGACATTGAGCGGGTCGCAGTGGCCGACCCCGGCCAAGTGATGGGGTAAGTCAGTCGGCGTTGGCCGGCGAACGGAGCCCGGCGGTCCGACCATCCCGAAATGGTCACTTTTTCGTTGACAGCCCCATTTGTCCCGGTATTCTTAGGATGTGAAAAGTGACGGTTTAGGACGAATGAGGGCGATATAGCAATCAGGGCAAGGCATAAATCGTTTCATACGCATCATCAGCTGGCTTTCGTTTGCCCCTCGTTCATCGCGTTCTCCCCGACGTTCGTTCCTGCCGTATGCGGCTTCACGCTGCTGTTCGCGCGCCGACGATTTCGCGTCGTTCGTGCTTCTTCGCAGTGTGGGGTTGAACTACGCCCGAGCCGCGCAAATGTTGCGGGCCTGCGAGGCGGAGCCGCATAGATCTCTCGAGGCGCTTGATCCGCGGCGACCGGGTCCCATGCGGTCGCGAGGCGTCGGCCTGCGTCGGGCCGGCGCCTGTGCGCGGCGATCAGTTGCGGCGAGTGTCGAGGACGAGCGCAGTCGGACCTGACACAGTCCCGGCTGAGAAGGATCAGCCACGTTCTCGTACGTAACATTGTCGCATCAGCCGGTTTTGCGTGTCGCGGGCTGATCGGCAGGCGGTGATGGGAACACAGGAGATTTCTCGTGAAAAAGTCGAAGGCGTTTACCCTGATCGAGCTGCTGGTGGTGGTGGCGATCATCGCATTGCTGATCTCCATCCTGCTGCCCAGCCTCGCCCGTGCGCGCGAGATCGCGAAGCGGGCGGTGTGCGCCGCGAACCTGAAGGGCATCGGCACCGGGTTCAAGACGTACGCGAACGACAACTACGATTCATACCCGATCTCGCTCTTCCAGGAAGGCGGGACGGGCGTGAACGGGACCGCAGTCAACTTCGTGGGGCAGATGAGCGTCAACTACACGTCGCAGATCACGACGGCGACGTGGTCGAACGTGCACCCGAGCCGCTCGCTGTTCATCCTCGTGATCGACGGCACGGTGACGGCCAAGCAGTTCATCTGCCCGAGCTCCGGCGATGCGGAAGACGACCTCCGCAACCGCAGCGGCTCGACCGAAGTCGCGTCACAGCCCGGCACGAACCGGTTCGACTTCAAGGGCTACCCGTTCCTGAGCTACGGCTATCAGCTCCCGTTCGGGAAGGGCAAGCCCAATGAGAACCTGGACGCCCGCATGGCCATCTCGGCCGACAAGGGCCCGTTCTTCACTGCGGACGCGCAGCAGGCCGATGGGACGGTCCGGGACAAGTACGAGACGGGCGTCAACAACCCGGCTCTGCTGGGTGCGACCACCGCGTCGGACATCCTCAAGGCCGAGAACGAGAAGTGGCGGCCGTACAACAGCCGCAACCACGCGGGCGAGGGCGAGAACGTACTGTTCCAGGACGGCCACGTCGAGTTCGTGAAGAAGCCGATCGTCGGCGTGAACTACGACAACATTTACACCATGCACGACGGTTTCACGCTGGAGCGGACCCTGCTCGGCGTCAAGCCCGCCAACCAGCTCGGCCCGTACCGGAACACGGATTCCGTCATCGTGCCGTAGTTGTCAGAAGCACCGAGACCGAGCGCCGGGCGGGGCTTGTCCAACCGGACGGGTTCCGCCCGGTTCCTTTTCCCGGGAGCGGGGCCGGACGGGGGCCCCGACCAGAGCCGCGCCTGGGTCCCGCGTAAAAACCGTTGTGCCTGCCGGGGGTTGCGCGTACGATAATCTATTCGGGACCGAAAGGACTCCCCTTGAGGAACGGTGCCGTGTCGATCGACCCGCGTGAACTGGACGAAGCGCAGCTGAACCGCGAGCTGGCCGCCGAGGTGGGGGACCTGTCCCCGGCCGACCTCGACCGGCTGGCCAGCGCGGAGCCAAGTCATGCCCCCGCACCCGACGAGAAAGGGCGGATCCGCGGGCGGATCATTAGTATCAACGGCCCGGACGTGTTCGTGGACATCGGGTCGAAGAGCGAGGGGGTGCTGCCGCTCGACGAGTTCGAGCCGGATTCGCCCCCGCATGTGGGGCAGGTGCTGTCGCTCGTGGCGCAGGGGTTCGACCGCGAATCGGGGCTCATGCGCCTGTCGCTCAAGGAGGCCAAGGCCCGGGCGAACCTGGAGGAGCTGCGGGTCGGGGACATCGTCAAGGGGCGGGTCACCGGAAGCAATACGGGCGGGCTCGAGTTGCGGATCCACGGGCTGCGCGGCTTCCTGCCGATGAGCCAGATCGACATCGTGCGTCACGACAACGTGGCGGCGTTCATGGGGCACTGGCTGGAGTGCGAAGTCACCGAGATCGACCGGCGCGGCAAGAACCTGATCCTCAGCCGCCGGCGGATTCTCGAGCGGCAGCGGGACGAGGAGCGGGAGCAGTTGCGGTTCCAGTTGGCCGAGGGCCAGGTTCGCAAGGGCGTGGTGCGCCGCATCACGGACTTCGGCGCGTTCGTGGACATCGGCGGCCTGGACGGTCTGCTCCACGTCAGCGACATCAGCTACAGCCGCGTCAATCATCCCGGCGACGTGCTCAAGGTCGGGCAGGAGCTCGAGGTCAAGGTCCTGAAGGTCGATCTGGTGAAGGACCGGATCTCGCTCGGGCTCAAGCAGCTTGCGCCGGACCCGTGGACGCTCGCCGAAGGGCGCTACCACCCGGGCGACACGCTCGAGGGTCGCGTGACGAAGCTGATGGACTTCGGGGCGTTCGTCACGCTGGCGGACGGCATCGAGGGGCTCATCCCCGTGAGCGAGATGAGCTGGACCCAGCGGGTCATGCATCCGAAGGACGTCGTCAAGGTCGGAGACGCGGTCCGGGTCGCGGTTCTCGCGGTGGACGTCGCCAAGCGCAAGATTACTCTCAGTTTGAAAGCACTCAGCGCCGACCCGTGGAACGGCATTACGGAGCGCTACGCGCCGGACAGCGTCGTCAGCGGCGCGGTCACGCGCCTCACCCAGTTCGGCGCGTTCGTGCAGCTCGAGGAGGGCGTCGAGGGGCTCATCCACATCTCGCAGCTTTCCGACAAGCGCATTCGCACACCGGGCGACGTCGTCAAGGTCGGGGAGGTCATCCAGGTGAAGGTGCTGTCGGTCGACACCGAGCAGCGGCGCATCTCCCTGTCGCTGCGGGCACTGACCGCGGCGGGCGGCGGGGGTGAGGAGGCTGCGGCGACGGCGGGCGGGGACGCGGCCGCGGCAGAGTCCAACAAGAAGGCCCGCCAGCGGCCGCGGCGGGGCGGCCTGAGCTGGTAAGCCCGCCACGGGTTCGGTGCGCAACTTGGAGGGCGCCTACCGTTCCGCGGGGCGGGTCGCGGGACCGGCGCGGCGGTGCTCGGGGCTCGGCTCGACCAGGATCATCAGGGGCATGCGGTGGGGGCTGCGGCGGGCCGCGCACCACTCGTGCCACGATCGGTCGGCGTCCGTCCGACTGGGCCACCCGAGCCGCTGCCACCAGTCGGCGGGCACCCCGCCGCGGAAGAGCTCCAGCACGCGGCGGGCGGGCGTGCCGCCGGCCGGCTCGGCTGCGGCGGCCTCGATGAGCCAACTGCCGAGGGCCGCCGCCTCCGCGTAAAAGCCGTCGATGTCGGCGGGCAGGTCCGTCGCGGCCAGCAGCCGATCCAGCGCCGGCGGCTGCGCGTCGAGCCGACGGCGGTACATCAGTCGGCGGGCGGGGGGCTCGGCCTGGAGCGCGAGCGCCTCGTCCACCGCCAGGGGCAGCGGCGCGCCGCCGGTCAGGGCGCTGATCAAGTGATGCGTCAGCTCGTGCGGCAGCGTGCTGCTGAGCAGCCACGGATCCGTCTGGAACACGTCGAGCGAGCGGGCCACGATGCGCTCCCCCTGCACGCGAGTTCGGCTGACCGCGAACGTGATGCCGCCGGTACCGGTCGCGGCGTGGAGCTCATCGCGCGAGCCGTGCACGCGGATCGTGCAGGGCGGGTCCCACGCCGGGGGCAGGTCCGCACCGAGCCACGCGGCCAGGCCGGCGAGATGGTATTCGGCGGCCTCGGCGACGCGCTCCGCGACCAGGTCGTTACGGGCTTCGACGGTTACATGGGCCGCGGCGCGCCGCTTGTTGGCCTCGGGCAAAGCGATGCTCCAGAACCCGTCCCGGCGGGCCACGGGCAGGTCCGCGTAGATCGCGCGAACACGGGCGACCGCCCGCTCGCGGAGCCGTGCCACGGCTGCGCGGCGCTGGTCGAGGGGCGGCAGTTCCCACGCGGCGCCGACGGCTTCCGCGTACATCCGCCCGGCCTCGAGCATCTGGCCGGCCCGCTCAGCGAGCAGTCCGCCGAGTATCTGACCGACGATCGGCTCGTTGCATTGGCGAAGTACGTCGATCGCGCGGGCGAGCAGACGCCCGGCGGCGTTCGGATCGAGCGGTTCGCGGAAGTCGCTCTCCGCGACGGCCAGAGCGAGTGAGACCGCCCAGCGGGCGTGGACGTCGGCCGGCGCGGCGGGATGGTCGGCCAGCAGCGCCTCGTACAGCGCGAAGGCCTCGGCGAAGTTGCGGGCGAGGTATGCGTCGTCGGCCGCCCCACGCCACGCGGAGCGACGGCGCTGCGTGAGCGCCGCCCGCAGGTCCGGTCGCAGAGCCTCCACGTCGCGGATGCGCTCCAACGCGGTATCGAACAGCTCCAGGCGCAGCAGTTGGTCGAGTGCGGGGGCCTGCTCCCCCGCGGCCCGGCGGGCGGCGGCGAGGCGGTCGCGGAGTCGGGTCGCGTCGGGCTGGGCGGGCTCGACCGCCAGGATCGCCGTCAGCGCCGTGTCGGCGTCGTCGTAGCGGCGGTCCGCCAGCCACGTTTCCGCGAGCGTGAGATGCAGATCGACGAACGCCCGGCGCACCGCGGGGTCGTCCGGCCGGCGGCGCAGGGCGTCCTGGGCCCGCCGAACGGCGTCGGCGGTGCGACCGGCGGCGAGGTCGGCCCGCAGCGCGGCCGGCAGGGTGTCGGGTGCGGCCGACGGGGGCGGCTGAGCGGGGACCGGCGCGGCGAGCAGCAGCAGGAGCGCTGCCTTGAGCCGACCCCGTCGTGGCCTACAATGCACGATCTGTCCGCGTTTCATCGGCGGGCCCTCCGCGGGCCCGGATTATAAGGAGTCGGACATGGTCTTGTGGGCGTTGCGGGGCATCTTTCTCGTGCTGATCTGGGCCGTCGCGCTGGTGGCGGCGGGCAAGAGCTCGGCGGATCTGGGAACCAGCGCGTGGCTGTGGCTGGCGAGCACGCTGGTCGCGGGCCTGGCGTTCGTCCTGTTCGACATCTTTCTGACGCGCAAGTCGCTGGCGGCCTTGTCGGGCGCTTTCCTGGGGCTGGTCGTCGGCATGGTGTTCGCGTACGGTCTCGGGCTGATCGTGGACCTGATGATCGAGGTGTACTTCCCGGGGGTCGAGACCGGCCAACTCGTGAGCGCGGTGAAGCTCATCATCGGCGTGATGTGCTGCTACCTGGCGATCAGCTTCGTGCTTCAGACGAAGGACGACATCCGCTTCGTGATCCCGTACGTCGAGTTCGCCCGGCAGACGCGCGGGGCGCGGCCGCTGCTGCTCGACACGTCGGTGATCATCGACGGCCGCATCGCCGACATCTGCGAGACGCACATCATCGACTCGCCGCTGTTCATCCCGCGCTTCGTGTTGCAGGAGCTCCAGACGATCGCGGACAGCGCGGACAAGCTCAAGCGCAACCGCGGGCGGCGCGGCCTGGACATGCTCAACAAGCTTCAGACCAACGACAAGGTCGAGATCCGCATCTCCGATACGCGGTTGCCGAGCGTCGAGGAGTCCGGGGACGTGGACCAGAAGCTGGTCGCGCTGGCCAAGAAGCTCGACGGCCGAATCGTGACCAACGACTACAACCTCAACAAGATCGCGCAGATCCGCGGCGTCGACGTGATCAACATCAACGACCTGGCCAACGCGCTCAAGCCGGTCGTGATGCCGGGGGAGACGATGACCGTCCGGATCATCAAGCCCGGCGAGGAGCCGGGCCAGGGCGTGGGCTACCTCGAGGACGGCACGATGGTCGTCGCCGAGAACTCGCGCGAGCGGATCAACGAGGAAGTGACGCTGACGATCACGAGCGTCTTGCAGACGTCCGCGGGGCGCATGATTTTCGGACGCCCGGAAGGCTCGCCGCCCGTGCCGCGGCGGCCGCGCCCGCGTCCCGGGCACGCGCCCTGAAGACGCGCGTTCCTTCGGCCGATTCTCAGCACGACCGACCGCCCGGCGCCGAGTCCGCGCCGGGCCCGCGCTGCAGCGCGGGAGGTCGTCGGCCTGCACGGCCGGCGGCGGCCTAGAATCGCGGTGCGCGGCGCAGGACCGGGCGAGTGTCCGCGCCGCTGCGGGTTGTGGCATGAGAGCGTCGATCGGTCCGGACCATCCGCTGCGCCGGCTGTTCAGCGGGCTCGTCGAGCAGGCCTTCATGGTCGAAGTCGGCCTGTGCGATCCCAAGCTCACGGACTATCTCGCCGGCTTGCTCGCGGAGTTCGTCCACGTCGACCAGATCTTTCGCCTGCGCACGATCAACGACGAGGTCATCCGCGACGTGGCCCGCATGGAGGCGGAGGCCGCGCTCGGGCCCGGAGTCACCGACCAAGAACGGCGCCGCTTGCTCAACCGTTACATCGGGGACTTCACCCTGTTCTGGACCGGCGTGTACCCGGAATCGCTCCGTCCGCGGCGTGCGTACGGCGTTGACCGGTTGGCCGCGTACGTCGCCGCGGGCAAACGCTCGTACGGGATCGCCAGCGAGCTGACCGGTGCGGCCGATGAGCCGCCGGCCGAGGTGTTGGCGCAGCTCAGCGACCAGTTCGAGTACTGCGTGCACGGGTTGCACCTGGTCCGCGTGGGCTGGGAGCAGATCGGGCGGGGTTTGGCCACCAACTGACACCGGGGAACTCGCGGGACGGCGGGCTCCCCCTGGGGGGCATACCCGATGGTGGTGCCTTGCCGTCACTGGCCCTGAGGGAGCGGTCCCGGGGTGAGTCGGAGGGGGAAATCCGATAATTTGGAGAAAACCAGTTGCATGTGGTGGGACTGAGTGGTAGATTATTCCTATTGGTGCAGATCAGTGGGACTAAGTGGGCGTTGGTCGCATCGGGATGTTCTTTCTCGCCGGCACGCACGAACTCAGTATCGACAGCAAGAACCGGCTGTCGATCCCGTTCGCCATCCGGCGGAAGCTGAGCGAAGAGCAGGACGGCCAGTCGTTCTACGCGGTTCCCGGTCGACGCCCCGGCACGCTGTCGCTGTATCCGGAGAAGTACTACGAGCGTCTGCGGGCGAACTTGCCCGGTGACGACCAGCTTTCGGAAGAGGCGTACGCGTACCGCCAGTTTGAGTATTCGCAGAGCGCTCTGTTGGAGCCCGACGCCCAAGGACGGGTGCTGATTCCGGAGCGCCTGCTCAAGCGGCTGGGGCTCGAGAAGGACGTGGTCCTCATCGCGGTGCGGGACCACCTCGAGCTCTGGCGGAAGGCGGATTTCGAGGCCTTCGAGGCGAGCATGTGGACGCAGTACCCGCAGGCGCGGGCGAAGGCGATGGACGAGATGAAGGCGAGCGCGGCCGCTATGCAGGGCGCGGCAGGATAAGCGTCCGGCGGCCGAGACTCAGGACTGGTTGGGTTGGGTTGGCGAGGGTTGGCTGCGGCGACGGCGCACGGTGGCGTCGCCGCAGCCCACGATACTCAAACGCGAAGGGCCCCGCCGTGGGTAGCGGGGCCCGATCGGAAGCAAGGATGCGTTCGCGTTGACGGGCGGCTCGTGGCGCCGCCTGTTTCCAGGCCGCCTGCGAGTCAAGGACGAGTCGCAGCGGCCACCGCTCTCACCGCCGAACGACCGTGAGGACCGCAGTTTAGCCGGTGTTCGGCGGCCCGTCCAGTCCGGCCGAGTGGCCGCACGTCCGATATCCGAAACGGGAAGAACGGACCGTGGAAGCGGGATCGCCGCAACCCGGGCATCGGGCGGTGCTCGCGGACGCCGTGCTGCGGTGGCTGGATCCGCGGCCGGGTCAGGTCATTCTGGATGGCACGGTCGGGCTCGGCGGACACGCGGCCGTGCTGGCGCCGCGCATCGCACCGGGCGGCCGGTATCTGGGCCTGGATCTCGATCCGGAGATGCTGGCGGCCGCGAGGGCGCGGCTGGCGGCCGAGGGAGTGCCGGGCGTGGAGCTGTATCACGCCAACTACGCGGACTTTCCGGCCGTGCTGGCGCAGGCCGGCGTAAGCCAGATGGATCACATGCTCCTGGACCTGGGGCTCAACTCCGCTCAGATCGACGACCCGTCCCGCGGCTTCTCGTTCGACCGGGACGGCCCCCTCGACATGCGGTACGACCGGGCCGCGGCGCGGCCGGCGCTGGACCTGGTGAACGCGCTGTCGGAGCGTGAGTTGTCGGACCTTTTCTGGGAGTACGGGCAGGAAGGCCAGAGCCGCAAGATCGCCCGAAAAATCTGCCAGGCACGGCAAGCGGGGAGGATTACGACGACTCTGGCGCTGGCCCGCGTCGTGGAATCCGTGGTCGGGCGGGGGGAGGGTGGGCCGGCCCGGACGCACCCGGCGACCCGGGTGTTCCAGGCCCTGCGAATCGCGGTGAACCGAGAGCTGGACCACCTGGCCCGTGCCCTGGCGCAAGTGGCCGAGTATCTGCGGCCGGGCGGCAAACTGGCGGTCATCAGTTTCCACAGCCTGGAGGACGGGCTGGTCAAACGGCAGCTGCGGTCGGCGAAGGCTGCGGGCCAAATGCAGGAGATCACGGCGCGGCCCGAGGTGGCCGATGCCCGGGAGCGGCAGGAGAACCGGCGCAGCCGGAGTGCGAAACTGCGCGTCGCACAGCGGCTGGCACCACAGGCGTAGCCGGGAGGCGGTCGTGGCACTGAACGTCAAGGCGGCGATGCTGATCTGCATGGGTTTCGTGGGCAGCATGTCCTGGCTGCTGCAGGGACTCGCGCCCCGGGAGCGGCCGCTGCGTTCACCGCTGGCGGTGCGCAGTGAGGCGGACGTGGCGGGCGCGTACGGTGACCGCCCGGCCTGGATGAATCGGCTCGCCCGGTCCAATGCCGTGGACACGGCCCGGGCGGTCGCACCGCTTCCCGGGACTGACGCGCGGTTGGTTCGGTCGGATCGTGACGAGGGGAAATCGCCCGGGTCGCTCCCGCCGCTGGTGCGGACGCTGGCAGACCCGTTGGAAACCGTGGTGGCGGCGATCCGGGAGGAGTATGCGCCGGAGCCGACGGTGCTGGCGGCGGCGACGCCGTCACCCGCGGAGGAGGAACTGCGGTCATCGGCGGAGACCGAGCCGCTGACGGTCGCGGCCGTCCCGTCGCCGGCGGACGTTCCCGTGACGTACCGGGTCGCGAAGGGCGACTCGCTGGCGCGGATTGCGCGCCGGGAGCTCAACTCGACGGATCCGCGCGTGGTGCAACTCCTGCTGGACCTGAACCCCCAGGTTCGGTCGCGCCGGGGCCAGCAGGTCGCGGTGGGGGAGACGCTGACGCTGCCGGACGCGGACGCCGTGCGGCGAGTGCAGGCCGGCGTGGTGCTGGCGCGGGCCCGGCAGACAGACGCCTGGGAATGGTATACGATACAGCCCAAGGACTCGCTCGCGAGCATCGCGCGACAGCAGCTTAAGGACGGCCGGCGGTGGCGCGAGATCCTGGAGCTGAACAGCCGCCTGGATCCGCGCAAGATCGTGCCGGGCACGAAGATCAAGCTGCCGTCGGCGGTGCGCGTGGTGTCGCGGTAGCCGCGCGCCGGCGGAGCGCGCGGCCCGAGCAGGGATGCGCGCGGCATGACGCTGTTTCGAACGATCGTCATCCTGGTGGGGGCACTGGCCGTCATGCTGGCGGTGGTTATCCTTCGGGCCGAGACCACGCGGCTGCACTACGCCATCGCGACCGCGCAGCGGGACGAGGAGGGGTTTCGGCAGCGGCTGCGGGTCGTGGAGTCGGAGCGGGCGCGGCTGCGGAACCCGATGCTGATTCGGGAACTGCGCGAGGCCGCGATCCGGCAGATGGTGGAAGAGCCGCCGACCGAACCGGCCGCACCGCGAAAGCGGGAGCGACGCTGAGCGCGGCCGTGCTGCGCCGGGACGGCGGGCGGAAGGAAGGATCGGGATGCGAGCCGGGACGGTGCTGTGCGCGTTGGTGGCGGCCCTGCTGATCGGCGGTGGCGCGCGCCTCGTGTACATCAACCGCGCGGAAGGTGCGGCCCTGCGGGCCCGGGCCGAACGGCAGCAGACGGCGCGACGGACGATCCCGGCCTGGCGGGGCGACATTCTCGACACGCGCGGGCGGCTGCTGGCGACGACGTTGCGGCGACCGTCGGTGTTCGTCGATCCCGGATTGCTGGCGGATGAAAGCGCGATTCGCTTCGCGGCGTACCAGCTCGGCCCGGTGCTGGGGTTGAAACCGGCGGAGCTGGAGGCCGAGCTGCTGCGGCGCAAGGCGAGCGGCACGCGGTTCGCCTGGATCAAGCGGCGGATCAGCGACGACGAGCTCAGCGCGTTTCTCCGCACGATCGAGGTCACGCGGCAGCGGGCGTTCGACGTGCAGTACGAGCCGGTGCGGGTCTACCCGCAGACGCGGGAAGAGCGCGGCCGGACGGTGGAGGCGATTGCGCCGCACGTGCTGGGTTTCTGCGGTGTCGATCAGCGCCCGATCCGCGACGACAGCGAGGCCACGTTCGACGATCTGCACGGGCGGGCGGGAGTGGAGGAAGCCTGGGACAGCCTGCTGGCGGGTCGGCCGGGCGAGCAGATCGTGGTCGTGGACGTCGTGCGGCGGCCGTTGCGGGCCCCGGAGGAGGGGTACATCCCGGCGGAGGACGGGGCGACGCTGGTCCTGACGCTGGATGCCTACATCCAGCACCTGGCACAACGGGCCCTGGGGAAGGCGGTGGAGAAGCACAAGGCCGAGTGGGGGATCGCGGTCGTGTTGGACCCGCAGTCGGGCGAAGTGCTGGCGATGGCGGTGTCCCCGGCGTTCGACCCGCTGAACCCGGCCCCACCCAACTTCCACGAGCTGAGCGAGGTGCAGAAGAAGAAGGTGATGGAGCAGTGGCGCAACCGCGCCATCACGGACTCGTACGAGCCGGGCAGCATCTTCAAGCCATTCACCGCGTCGCTCGCGCTCGAGGAGGGGGTCACGCGGCTGGACGAGGTGTTCGCGATCAACGGTCCGGTGCGGGATTTTGGCGCGCGGACGATTCACGACACGCACGCGTACGGCGCGCTCACGCTGCACGAGGTAATCAGCAAGTCCAGCAACATCGGCATGGGCATTCTCGGCGGGCGGCTGGGGTGCGAGCGCCTGCACCGCTACGTGCGCAGCTTTGGCTTCGGCGATGTCACGGGCCTCGGCTTGCCCGGCGAACACGCCGGGATGGTGCTTGAGTATCCGCGTCGCTGGAACCCGTCGTTCTCGCCACAGTCCGTGCCGATCGGGCAGGAGATCGCGGTCACTGCGATTCAGCTCGTCTCGGCCTTCAGCGTTTTCTGCAACGGCGGCATTCTCTACCGGCCGCGCATTCTGCGGGGCGTGTTCAACGCGGACGGGACGGTGCGGGCGGACTACTCGCGGCCGATCGCGATCCGGCGGGTGTTGAGTGAGGTGACCGCCGAGCGCTTCCGCCGGGAGGCCCTGGTCGAAACGGTGGTGTCCGGCACCGGCAAGAGCGCGGCCCTGAAGGAGTACCAGGTATTCGGCAAGACGGGGACGGCGCAGATTGCGCACCTGGGCGGCGGTGGCTACCAGGGGGGCAAGTACATGGCGTCGTTCATCGGCGGGGCTCCGTCGGACCGTCCGCGGCTGGTCGTGCTGGTCTCGATCGCCAAGCCGAGCGTCGGGGGGTATTACGGCGGCGTCGTCGCCGCACCCGTGGTGAAGGAGATTCTGGCGGAGACGCTGGCGTACATGCGCGTGCCGCCGGAGCTAAGCGACGATTCTGATGCGGGCGGCCTGACGCCGGGCCGGCGCCGCGCGAGCGTGGCCAGGGAAGCCGGAAATGACGACAGCGGCGACTAGACCCGGTCCCCAAGTTCGGACGCTCGGCCGGCTGCTGGCCGGGCTTGTCCCGGCGGCTGCGCTGCGCGCCCACGCGGAGCGGGTCATCAGTGGCATCACGGATGATTCGCGCCGGGCGACGCCCGGCGCGCTCTTCGTGGCCCAGCGGGGGTCCGCCACCGACGGGCGGCGGTTCGTGGCGGACGCGGTGCGGCGTGGCGCCGCGGTCGTGCTGGGCGAAGATCTCGAGCCGGTTCCGGGGGCCGTCGTTTTTCGCGTCGCCGATGCGCGGGCGGCGCTGGCGACACTGGCAGCGCGGTGGCACGACGTCGAGGGAGCCGGGACGACCGGCTTTCGACTGATCGGAATCACCGGTACGAACGGCAAAAGCACGTCGGGGTACATGGCGCACGCCATCCTGCGCACCGCCGGTCTGACGTGCGGGTTGCTGGGCACCGTCCAGTACGACCTGTGCGGGCGCACCATCGCGGCGGACATGACGACGCCGGGGCCACTCGATCTGGCGGGGTACGTCCGGGAGTGCATCGACCGCGGTGCGGACTGCGCGGTCATGGAGGTTTCGAGTCACGCGCTGGACCAGAAGCGCACGGACGGCCTGCGTTTCGCGGCGGCGGCCTTTACGAATCTGACGGGCGACCACCTGGACTATCACCGAACCCCGGAGGCGTATCGGGCGGCCAAGGCCCGGCTGTTCACCGGTCTGGACCCGGCGGCGGTCGCGGTCGTGAACCGCGACGACCCCGCGCACACGGCCATGGTCGCCGAATGCCGGGCGCGGGTGTTGACGTTCGGGCTGGACGGGCCGGCCGACATTGCGGCCCGGATCACGCGCAGCACGAGCCGGGGCACGGCGTACACGCTGAGAATCGGCGGGCGGGAACTTGAACTGGAGAACGCGCTCGTCGGCCGCCACAACGTCTACAACGCGCTCACGGCGGCGGGGCTCGCGTGGGCCCTGGGGGTGGGGCCGGATGTAATCGCCGCGGGTCTCTCGCAGGTGCGGTCTGTGCCCGGCCGTTTGCAGCGGGTGCCGTGTGCGTCGCCGGCCGACGTGTTCGTGGATTACGCCCATACCGACGACGCGCTGCGGAACGTGCTGAGCGTGCTGCGGCCGCTGACGACCGGCCGCCTGATCTGCGTGTTCGGCTGCGGCGGCGATCGTGACCGGACGAAGCGGCCGCGGATGGCCCGCGTGGTCGCGGAGTATGCGGACCGCATCTGGGTCACGAGCGACAACCCGCGCAGCGAGGATCCGGCGGCGATCATCGCGGAGGTGCTGCCCGGGTTCGATGCGGCGGCGCGGCCGAAAGTCCGGACGGAGGTCGACCGGGCGGTCGCGATCCGCGCGGCGCTCGCGGCGGCCGGGCCCGGCGATGTCGTGTTGCTGGCGGGCAAGGGGCATGAAACGTATCAGATCATCGGCTCGCAGCGGGTGCCTTTCGACGACGCGGAGGAGGCGATCCGGGCGGCGGAGGAATTGCGGAGGGCGCGATCGTGATCAAGCTCACGCTGGCCGAGGTCGTGGAGGCGCTCAACGCCCGGCCGGGCGGGGACGTGCCGGCCCTCAGCGTGGGCGGTGTCTCCACGGATTCGCGGACGACGCGGGCCGGCGATTTGTTTGTCGCGATCCCGGGCGAGCGATTCGATGGGCACGATTTCGTCCCCGAGGCGGCGCGCCGCGGCGCGGTCGCTGCGGTCGTCGCGGAGGTGCGGACCGCGGCGGTGGCGGAGCGGCTGCGGACCGCGGCGCCGCGGCCGGCGCGCGAGCCGCTTCTGCTGGCGGTGGACGATACGGTGGCGGCGCTGGGGCGGCTTGCGGCCTACCACCGTCGGCAAACGGCCGCGGCCGTCATCGCGGTGGTCGGCAGCAACGGCAAGACGACCACGAAGGCGATGATTCACCACATCCTGAGCGGCCGACGGCCGGGGCGGTGCTCGCCGAAGAGCTTCAATAACCAGATCGGCGTGCCGCTCACGTTGCTGTCGGCCGAGCCGGGTGATGAGTACCTGGTCGTGGAGATCGGCACGAACGCACCGGGCGAGGTGGCGGCGCTGGCGGCGATCGCCGCCCCCGACCTGGCGGTCATCACGGGCATCGGCGAGGAGCATCTCGAGAAGCTGAGCGACCTGGAGGGCGTGGCGGCCGAGGAGTGCGCGATCCTGGCGCGGCTGCGGCCGCAGGGTTTCGCCGCGGTGAACGCGGAGGCGCCGCAGATTCGCCCGCACCTGGCGTCCTGCACGGGTGTGACGGTGGCGACCTTCGGCCGCACGGCGGATGCGGACGTGCGGGTGACGGACGTGCGGTACGAGGCCCCGTGGCTGCATTTCCGGATCAACGAGCGGTTTCCGCTGCGGTTGCGGCTGGTGGGGGCACACAACGCGCTGAACGCGGCGGGGGCGGTGACGGTGGCGCGGCGGCTGGGGGTGGACTTGGACGAGGCGGCCGTGCGGCTGGAGACGTTCGTGCCGCCGCCCATGCGGAGCGAGATCCTGGACATCGGGCCGATCACGGTGATCAACGACGCCTACAACGCGAACCCGCAGAGCGCCGCGGCGGCGATCGAGACGTTGCGGCAGATGCCGTGTCGCGGCCGGCGGATCGCGGTGTTCGGCGAGATGCGCGAGCTGGGGGCGCAGGCGGCGGCGCTGCACCGGCGGGTCGGGGCGCTGCTGCGCGGCAGCGGCATCGAACGCGTGGTGCTGGTCGGCCCGGCGACGGAGCCGATGTACGCCGCGCTGACCGAGGACGGGCTGTTCGGCCCGGCCGTCGAACGCTGCGCGGACGTGGCGGAATGCGGCCGGCGGCTGGCGGCATCGGTGGCGGCGGGTGACGTGGTGTTGCTGAAGGCCTCGCGGGCGGTCGAGCTCGACCGGGTGGTCGAGGCGCTGTGGGCGAGCGGGGCGGCGGCGGTCGGCTGAGCATGTTCTACCATGTCTACCTGTGGCTGGTCGGCTGGGAGCGGCAGGGCTACGCGCCGGAGAGCCCGCTGTTCCGGGCGACGCTCGCGATGCTGCTGGCTTTCTTCTTCGTGTGGGCGCTGGGGCCGCGGGTAATCCGGCTGCTGGTGCGGATGAAGATCGGCGACCGGCCGGAGTTCGACCACGAGCAGCTCAACCGGCTGGCGAAGGGCAAAGAGAACACGCCCACGATGGGCGGGGTTCTGATCGCCATCGCGATCGCGCTCACGGTGCTGCTGCTGGCCGACCTGAACAATTTCTACATTCGTTTGGGGCTCTTCTGCCTGGTGTGGCTGACCGTGCTGGGAGGGATCGACGACTGGCTCAAGCTCACGTTCAAGCGGCGGGGCGGGACGCGGGACGGGCTGCGGCTGTGGGAGAAGCTGGTGTTCCAGGTGGCGTTGGGGGCGCTCCTGGCGGTGTTCATCTACCGCTTCGGCGAGGGGAGCGCGGTCCACGCCCGCTACCACGACCTGAACGCGGTCTACAGCCCCGATTACTGCAAGCTCATCCTGCCGTTTTACAAGTATCCGTTGTCGCTGCCGTGGTGGCTGTTCTCGATCATCACGGTGATCGTGATCGCCGGGACCTCGAATGCGGTGAACCTGACGGACGGCATGGACGGTCTGGCGAGCGGCTGCATGGTGCTGACGGCCATCGCGTTCATGGTCTTCGCCGTGGTCGTGGGGAGTTACGAGTACGCCCAGTCGCTGCTGTTCCCGCACATCCTGTACGCGGACGAGCTGGCGATCCTGTGCGGGGCCGTGGTGGGAGCCTGTCTGGGCTTCCTGTGGTACAACGCGTACCCGGCCCTCGTCTTCATGGGGGATACCGGTGCGCTGCCGCTCGGGGGGCTGATGGGCTACGTCGCGGTGGTCACGCGGCTCGAGCTCATGCTCTTCATCGTCGGCGGCGTGTTCGTGATCGAGGCCGCCTCGGTGCTGCTCCAGATCTTCCACTACAAGGCCACGGGACGCCGCATCTTCCGCTGCGCCCCCCTGCACCACCATTTCCACCTGGGGGGTTTGACCGAGACGCAGGTCGTGATGCGCTTCTGGCTTCTGGCGGCGCTGTTTGCCGCCTTCGCGCTGGCGACGATCAAGCTGAGGTGACCGATGGCCGCCGTGCCCCGTCCGCGTTCGCTGAGCGAGTCTGCCGCGGCCGACGCGGCGGCCGCGATCGTCGTCACCCGTTACTACGACCCGACGCTCGTGTTCACCGCCGGGGCGCTGATGACTCTGGGCGTCGCCATGGTCTACAGCACGACGGTGACCATCGAGGGTAGCGGGCTGAGCGCGGACGTACAGACCTGGTGGCACTCCCCGCTGCGGCAGGGCGTGTTCGCGCTGGCGGGCTTCCTCGGGATGCTCGTCGCGGCGCACCTCGACTACCGCATGTTCGCCTGGGCGCGGCCGCGGGATGGGTGGCGGGCGGGGATTCTCGCCGCGCTGGCGGTCGGCCTGCTGGTGGCGGTGCTCGTGCCGGGGATCGGCAAGGAGGCGCTCGGCGCCCGCCGGGCCATCGAGGTCCCCGGGCTGGGCGGCCTGAGCTTCCAGCCGTCGGAAATCGCGAAGGTTGTCCTGGTGGTGTGGATCGCGGCGCTCCTGACGCGCCCGCTCCGGCCGGGGACCGGCGCACGCTGGGCTTTTCTGCGGGCCCCGGCGCGACGGCGGCCGCCGCTGGGGAACGCGGGCGACTTCGCCCGCGGGTTCCTGCCCGCGGCCGTCAGCGGCGCCGTGCTGATCGGCCTGACCGGCATCGAGGACTTCGGCACGGCGGCCCTGATGGGTGCGATCCTCATGGCACTGCTCCTCGCGGGCGGGGCGCGGCTGTGGTATCTCGCGGCCGCGGTCCTGCCGGGGATTGGGGCCGGAGTGCTGCTGGTGAGCCTCAAACCGGCGCGGCTGGCGCGGCTGACGACCTTCTTCGGCGCGGAAGCCGATCCGGGCGGGGCGGGCTACCAGATCAACCAGGCGCTGATGTCGATCGGCTCGGGCGGCTGGTTCGGCCGCGGCCTGGGCAACGGCGTGCAGAAGTACGGGTACCTGCCGCAGGACAACAACGACTTCATCCTCGCGAGCATCTGCGAGGAGCTGGGGGTGGCCGGGGGTCTGGTCGTGACCGCGCTGTTCCTCGTACTCCTGTATCGCGGCTGGAGGATCAGCCGGGCAGCGCCGGACGCTTTTGGCCGGCTGCTGGCGCTGGGGCTGACGTTGACGATCTGCCTCCAGGCCGCGTTCAACATCGGCGTGGTGACGCACAGCGTGCCGACCAAGGGCATCTCGCTGCCGTTCGTGTCGGCGGGCGGGTCGGGCGTCGTATTCCTCGGGATTGCGACCGGCCTGCTCGCCTCCATCGGGCGGCGGTACGCGCGGGTCGCGTGGCAGCCCGTCGAAAGACCTTAGCACCGGACGCCCCAGTAGGCGCGCCCGCCTCGGTGAGCGATCACGAAGCGTCCGAAGCCGAGGGCGGACGTTCCGTGCGGAGGCTCCGGCTGCGCTTCAACGGAACGGCGGGTTGCGTGGCGGCCGGTCAGCGGCGTCGCGTGGGGGCCTTCTTCCGGGCCGGGGCGCGTTTCTTCGGAGTCTTCGCGGCGGTGTTCTTCGACGGCGCCTTGCGGCGGGCGGCCGGGCGGTGCGGCGCGGCGGGCCTCGACCGCGCGCCGCGCGGAGCACCCGCGGCGCCGAGCAGGTGCAGCAGAAGCGCGTTCTGCGCGTGCATGCGGTTCTCGGCCTGGTCGAAGATCGCCGACTGCGGCAGCCGCGACGCGGCGTACTCGATTTCCTCGCCGTAGTGCGCCGGCAGGCAGTGCAGGATCGTCGCCTCGGGACGAGCGTGACGAACGAGCGCGCGGCTGATCTGGAACCCCGCGAACTTCGCCTTGCGGGCCTCGGCCTCGGCCTCCTGGCCCATCGAGGCCCACACGTCGGTGTACAGCACGTCGGCGTCGCGGGCGCCCTCGGCCGGATCGTGCACGACGCGGACCTCCGCACCGTTGCCGCGGCCGATCTCCTGCGCTTCGGCCAGCACGCGCGCCTGCGGTTCGAAGCCGGGCGGGGTCGTGACGGTGCAGTGCATCCCGACGCGGGCGCAGCCGTACATCAGCGAATGCGCGACGTTGTTGCCGTCGCCGATGTAGTTCAGTCGCAGGCCCTTGAGCCGGCCCTGGCGCTCCCGGACGGTCTGGAGATCGGCGAGGATCTGGCAGGGGTGTTCGAAGTCGCTCAGGCCGTTGATCACCGGGCAGGTCGCGTGCCGGGCGAGCTCGACCACGATGTCGTGGCCGAAGACGCGGGCCATGATCACGTCGGCGTAGCGCGACAGCACGATCGCGACGTCCTCGACGCTCTCCCGCCGGCCGAGCTGGAAGTCGACCGGCGAGAGGTAGATGGCGTGGCCGCCCAGCCGCGTCATGCCGGTCTCGAACGACACGCGCGTGCGGAGCGAGGGCTTCTGGAACAGCATGCCGAGCGTGCGCCCGGCCAGCGGCGCGGCGGCGTGGTAGTGCGCCCGCCGGGCTTTCACGTCATCGGCCAGGTCGAGCACGGCCAGGATCTCGGCCGCGGAGAGGTCCTTCATCGAGAGCAGGTGCCGTCCCTGGAGCGAAACCGCCATCGTGTGTCCTCCGAGCGTGCCGGCGCGATCGCGCGCGGCGGGTTGTTGGGCGTGGCGGAGAGTCTATCGCGGCGTCGGGTCGCGCGGGAGGGGGCCAGCCGCGTCGCTACGCCGGCTCGACGGTGGTCCACTGGTCGCAGACCAGCACGGTCTCCTCGCCGTCGTCGCGGACGAGGCGGATGCGCTGGAGCCACAGCCGGTTGTCCTTGCTGTGGGCGAACCAGCTTCCCGTCTTCTGAAGCTCGACCGAGGCAATCGTGCCGGTGACTTCGGTCCACCAGTCGCCCTCGCGGCGATCGATCTTCTGGCGGACCCGCACCCGCAGTCCCGGTTTCAGGTCGTCGAGCGTGAGCACGTCTTCGGGCACTCCGGCAGGGGTTTCCGGCGTCAGCCGCCGGGCCGGGAGCGTCCCCGGGCCGCCGGCGCGCCGCGCTCAGAGCATCACCCGGCGATTATAGACCCACCATTCGAACAGGACGAGCGCCAGGGCCGCCCCGACGAACCAGCGCCACACCTCGGGCGTCGCCGTGCGGATCGCGTTGAGCTCCGCGACGGGCCGCCGGTCGACCGTGAGCGGCCCCGGGGGCGGTGCGATATCGCTTTCCCAGTCGTCCTCAAGGTTGACCGCGAACTGATCGCGCCCAGGCAGGCCGCCGTCCACGGCGTAAACGCCCGCGCGGTCGGTGTTGCCATAGTAGGCCGTGCCGGAGGCGTCGACCCGCAGTTTCTCGGTGCGGGCGTCGGGGCGGGTCAGGGTAAGGCTCTCGACGCCGGCCGGGGCTGGAAAGCGGAGCGTCTCGCCGGGGCGCAGCGGGCCGTCGGCGACCTCGGCCCCGCCGCCGAGGTAGCGGATCGCATTGTACATGAACACCGGGAAGCTGGGCTTGCTCCACCAGTTGCTGTTTTCGACCGCGAAGCCCAGGACGAGGCAGTGCCGGCCCTCGGCGGCGTACCGGGCGAGCACCGGGCCGCGCGGGCCCTCGATCAGCACCTCGGCTTCTTTCGGCACCGGCAGGCTCAAGCCCTTCGCGACGACCACGCTGTCGAGCGCGACGTGCCGCAGCAGCGGGTGGGTCTCTTCCCACCAGATCAGGGCGAAGTTCTCGTCGGCTTGGCCCTCCGGAAAACCGGCCAGCGGGGGCGTGGCGCCGAGGAACAGGAAGTTGCCCGCGGGAAGCTTCGCCGGGCGCACCTTGTCGAAGATCACGACGTCGAACCGGGAGGTCCCATCGGCCTCGTACGCCTGTCCGGTGTTGGCCTCGTATTGCGCCGGCGTCGCGAACGGGAACTCCTCGAGCGGCAGCCCGCGCAGGACGCTGTCCAGGAAGTAGTTCTTTTCGGTGACGGTGAGCACGCGGAGCTTGCGCGGCGGCGGGATCACCGCCCACGCGCGGTTGTCGACCGCGAGCCGGTCCTCCCGCGACAGCCGCGCCTCCAGCACGGCGGCCTTGTTCAGCGGCAGGTCGAACGAGAGCGACGCCGAGCTGCCCTCCTCGGCCGGCGGCTCCGCGTCGCGCGCCGGCGCAGCGGACGGCGCCGCCGGCGCGGCCAGCCGCACGGCGCGAACCATCGCGAGCGTCCCGTCGACGTAGAGGGACACGTCGGTTTCGACGGGCGCGGGGCCGAAGTTGCGAACGGTCAGGAACACGCTGAGCTGCTCCGGCCGCTCGTAGCTGCGCTGCGTGCGCAGGGCGGTGATGCCGACGTTGTCGTCCGTCGCGCCGATGCGGAGGAACTCGAGCGTGCCGCTCTTGAGCACGACATCGTCGAGATGCGCGATGCGGCCGTCGGAGATGAGGATCAGGCGGGCCCCGGACGCGGCCGGCACGGGCGTCTTGTCGGTGGTCATGGCGGGGGGCGCCATGTACGCCTCGGCCAGCTCGAGCGCCTCGCGCAGGTCGGTGGGGCCGTCCGTGGGCTCGATCTGCTCGATCAGGCTGACCAGATCGGCCGTGTTGGTCGTGAACGGCGAGATGATGCGGGCCCGCTCGGCGAACGCGATCACCAGCGCCTGCGTCCGGGTCTCCGCGGCCCCGAACGTGAGAAACGAGCGCCACCCGGCGTTGCGGCGGTTGAGCGTGCGGACGAGCCGGACCGCCTGCTGCTTGGCTTGCTCGAGCCGGGTGCCGTCGGCTTCGCGCGCGTTCATGGATGCGGACTGGTCGATGAGCAGGACGAGCCGGTCGGCCTCCGTCGCGGACGACTGGATGATCGGCCGGGCCAGTGCGAAAACCGCCAGGCCGATCACCGTCAACTGAAGGAACAGCAGCAGGCTCTTGCGGAGGCGCTGGAAAGGGGCGTTGACCTGGAGGTCCTGCACCGCCCGCCTCCACAGCAGCGTGGACGGCACGACCTCCTCGCGCCGGCGGAGCTTGAGGAAATAGAGGATCAGCAGCGCCGGAATGACGATCGCGGCGACCGCGGCGGCGAAATAGGGATTGAGGAAACTCACCGGCGTCTCCGGCCCGCGGGGGCCGCTGGGCCCCGCACGATCAGGCTACCGCCGCCGCCGCCCCGCGGCCACCGCGCTTCAGCGCAGCAGGCCCCGCTGCCGCAGGTACGCAAGTACCAGCGTGTCGAAGGGGACCCGCGTGTTGGTGAACAGATATGTGATGCCGCGGCGCGTGCAATGGTCGCGCAGCTCCGCGCAGTACGCCTGAAGGTTGGCCTTGTACCGGTCGAGCAGCGGCTTGCTGATGGTCACCTCGGCCAGGTCTCCGTCCTCAACGTCCTTGAGCTTGAGGTCGCCGGCGAGGCCCGGCTCGATCTCCTCCGGCGAGAGCACCTGGATCGCATACAGGTCGAGGTCGCGGCTGAGCAGGTAGCGCAGCCCGTCGGCGTATCCGCTCTTGTCCATGAAGTCGCTCAGGACCACGACCACACCCTTGCCGGTGAAGCGCACGGCGAAGCGCTTCGCCACGGCCGTGAAGTTCGACGGCCCCTTCAGGGGCACGTTCTCCAGAAAGCGGATGACCTGCGAGACGAGTCGCCGGCCGCGGACGCCCCGCATCTCGTGGGTCAGCGCGTCGGAGTAGGCGTACACGCTCACGCGGTCGTAGTTGATCAGGCCGATGTAGGCCAGGGCCGCGGCGACGCGCTTGATGTACAGCCCCTTGTGCGGGTTGCCCCAGTCCATGCTGCGGGACGTGTCCAGCAGCAGCGTGACGTTGAGATCTTCTTCTTCGAGAAACAGCTTGAGCAGCAGGCGTTCGAGGCGGGCGTAAATGTTCCAGTCGAGAAACCGCAGGTCGTCGCCGACGACGTAGTTGCGATAGTCGGCGAATTCGACCGACTCCCCGCGTTTTTTGCTGCGCCGCTCGCCCTTCATGCGCCCGATGAAGATCTTGCGAGAGAGGATCTCGAGCTGCTCGAGCTTGAGCAGGAACTCCGGCGCGAGCAGCGGCTCGTCGGCGTCGGGCTTGCGAAGCGGGGCCGTGGCCACGGGGGACCTCCCGATGGGGGCGACCGCCGGAGATTGTACCGCCGCCCGCAGCCAGTGGGGCCGCCGGCCGGCTATTGACAAGCGCGCCGGCCCATGCCAGAAAGACACCACCGGGTGCGAACGTGGCCCGGGCGGTTCGGGGGCCGGTCGGTGGCCGCGACGGCGGGCTCTCCCGTGGACCCTGGCGCGACATCCCGCAAGCCGATCATCGGACTGTGTGGTGGCATCGGCGCCGGAAAGTCACACGTGGCGGCGATGCTGGCGGAACTCGGCTGCCGCGTGATCGACTCCGACCAGCTCAGCCAGGCGATCCTGTCCCGACCGGAGGTGCTGGCGGAGCTCGTGGCCTGGTGGGGACCGGACGTGCGGCGGGCGGACGGGACGCCGGACCGGCGGCGAATCGGCGAAATCGTGTTCGCGGACGGGGCGCAGAAGCGGCGTCTGGAATCGCTCCTGTACCCCTTGATTGCCAGGGAGCGGGCGGCTATTATTGCGGACGAGCAAACGAACTCAGCGGTCAAGGCCATCGTCATCGATTCCCCGCTCCTGTTCGAAAGCAACCTCGATCGTTCGTGTGACGTAGTAGTGTTTGTGGACGCCGAGGCGTCCCGGCGCCGGGAGCGGCTGCGGGTGAACCGCGGCTGGACGGATGCCGAAGTGGAGCGGCGGGAGCGGTGGCAGCTTTCCGCTGACGAGAAACGACGGCGGGCAGATTTCGTGGTCGACAACAACGGCTCGCCGGGCGCGGTTCGTCCACAGTTGGCCGACATCCTTGAAGAAATTGTCCGTCGGATCCAGCGCCGCGCGTGAGCGGCGGATCGGCGGACACCCTTACCCGACGAGTACTTTACCGCCGGAAGACAGACCCCGGGTTCGGACTGGAGTTGGAGCATGGCGAAGGCGACGCCGCGACCCCGCGGCAAGAAGAAACTACAGGACGTGATGGACAGCATTCCGGACGAGGTCGAGAGCCCCGTGGCGGCGGCCGAGTCGGAGGCCCCGGCCGAGGAATCGCAGTTCGTCGCGGCGGCTCCGCCCCCCCCGCCGGCCCCAGCGGCCGAAACGCCAGGCGGCCAGACCGACGCGGAGGGCGACGACGAGCGTGCCAAGACCAAGCGGCGCAAGGGCGACTACGACGACGGCTCGCCGATCGACCGCGAGACGCACGAGAAGTACGAGCGGATCAAGCGGGGCGAGCTGCACATCACCGACCTCCAGAAGATGACGGTGAACGAGCTCCACGAAGTGGCCCGCAAGGAGGGCATCGAGGAGTACGTGGGCCTGCCCAAGCAGGACATCATCTTCCAGATCCTTAAGCGCCGGATCAACCAGAACGGCTTGCTGTACGGCGAGGGCGTGCTCGAGGTGCTCCAGGACGGCTTCGGCTTCCTGCGGAGCCCCGAGTACAACTACCTCCCGTGCCCGGACGACATCTACGTGAGCCCGTCGCAGATCCGCCGGTTCGGCCTGCGGAGCGGCCACATCGTGGCCGGGCAGATCCGTCCGCCGAAGGAAAGCGAACGGTACTTCGCCCTGCTGCGGGTGGAGGCGATCAACTACGAGTCGCCCGAGGCGGTGACGGAGAAGACGAACTTCGAGGACCTGACGCCGCTGCACCCCAACCGGCGCGTGTTCCTGGAAACAACGCCCAAAGAAATCAACATGCGCATCGTCGACATGGTTACGCCGATCGGCTTCGGCCAGCGCATGCTGATCGTCGCGCCGCCCCGCACGGGCAAGACGGTCCTGCTCCAGAAGATGGCCAACTCGATCACCACAAACCATCCGGACGCCTACGTGATCATTCTGCTGATCGACGAGCGGCCGGAAGAGGTGACCGAGATGCAGCGGGCCACCAAGGCCGAGGTCATCAGCTCGACGTTCGACGAGCCGGCCAGCCGCCATGTGCAGGTGGCCGAGATGGTCATCGACAAGGCCAAGCGTCTGGTCGAGTACGGCCGCGACGTCGTCATCCTGCTCGACTCGATCACGCGGCTGGCCCGGGCCTACAACACCGAGGTCCCGCACTCGGGCAAGATCCTGACGGGCGGCGTCGACGCGAACGCGCTGCAGAAGCCCAAGCGCTTCTTCGGCGCGGCCCGCAACATCGAAGAGGGCGGCAGCCTGACGATCATCGGCACGGCCTTGGTGGACACCGGCTCGAAGATGGATGAAGTCATCTTCGAGGAGTTCAAAGGCACCGGTAACAGCGAACTGCACCTCGACCGCCGCCTGGTCGACAAGCGCGTCTGGCCGGCGATCAACATCGCCGCCAGCGGCACGCGCAAGGAGGAGCTGCTGCTGCACCCGCAGGAGCTCGAGAAGGTCTACATGCTGCGGCGCGTGCTGTCCGACATGAACCCGGTCGAAGCGGTCGAGCTGCTGCGGAACCGGCTGGAGCGCGTCGAGAACAACCGGCTGTTCCTGATGACGATGAACCTGGCGTAGACGCCGCGAACGGCGAGTTGCGAAAAGCGCGCGGCGCGCCGACGGCGAGACTCCCGCTCCCGACCGCACACAACGTCCGCGCACCGGCCGGTTGGGGGCGCCGGGAGCGGCGGCAGTCCGGCCACACCGCCGCGCGGCGCTACACGATGTGCTTGCCGCCGCGCTTGGCCGCCTTGGCGTACTCGCGGGCCTGCCGCTCGTAGCCCTGCTTGCCCATCAGGGCGAACGTGAACTCCTTGCCCATCTGCACCGCCGGCTGGTCGTACGGATTGATGTGCAGCAGCCCGCCCGCGATGGTCGTCGCCGCCTCCCACAGCAGGATGAACTGGCCGACCGTCTCCGCGCTGACCACCGGAAAGCGAATCGTCAGGCACGGCCGCTCGCTCGCGACCAGCGCGTACTCGGTCGCGCGCTTCTCGGCGCTCAGCAGAGTTCCGAGCGTCCGACCCTGCAGGTAGTCCAGGTCGGCCGGCAAACCGGCGGCCCGCGGGATCTTCACGTCACGCGCGTACCGCTCCACCTCGAGGAAGATGAACACCTTGTCGTTGGGCCCCTCGCGGTAGAGCTGCACCTGCGAGTGCTGGTCCGTGGCGCCCAGGGCCTTGATCGGCGTCGGCCCGACGCCGACGACCTGCCCGTCGAGGTCGCAGCGCTTGCCCAGGCTCTCGGCCCAGAGTTGCCGGTACCAGTCTGCCAGGTCCTTGAGCGCGTAGCCGTACGGCATCATGACATGCAACCGCTTGCCGCGCACGTAGAACGTGTGCAGCAACAGTGCCAGCAGCGCCGCCGGGTTCTGCCGGACGGCCGTCTTCCCGACGCGGCGGCCCATCTCGGCCGCGCCCGCGAGCAACCGGTCGATTTTGATCCCGCACAGACCCGCCGAGAACAGCCCGACCGCCGACAGCACGGAGAACCGCCCGCCGACGCCCGGAGGCACGGGCAGCGCCGCGTAGCCTTCGGCGTCCACGATGCCGCGCATCGTGCCGCCTTCCGGGTCCGTCGTGACGAGCAGGTTCGCGCGCAGGCCGGCCCGCCCGAGCTTGCGTTGCAGCAGGTCCCGGACGATCAGGAACTGCGCCGCGGTTTCGGCGGTCTCGCCCGATTTGCTGATGACGTTGAACAGCGTTTTGCGGAGGGCCGGGCCGAGCAAGTCGAGCAGGTTGCCGAACTGTGTCGGGTCGACGTTGTCCATGACGAACAGCCGCGGGCCGCCCCGCTCCCGGGCCGGCAGGAGGTTGTAGTAGCACGGGTTGAGGGCCGTCTGGAGCGCGATGTTGCCGAGGGCCGACCCGCCGATGCCGAGGACGACGAGGTTCTCGAACTTGCCGCGGTAGCGCCGCACCGCGGCCTGCACGGTCTTGAGCATGGCGGCGTCGTGCGGCAGCTCGCGGTAGCGGTGCTGGCCGGCCTTCCGCTCACGCTCGATGCGGGCGACGAGGGTCTGCACCTCGGGCTCGGCCCGCCGCAGCTCGGCCAGGCTCAGGCCGTGCGTCGCGCCGACGGCCGTATCCAGAACGTTTGCGTAGTCGAGTTTCAGGGCGGGCAGTGGCATCGCGGCTCTCCTCGTGCGGGCCACGGTTCGCGTGGCGGAGCGGGAGCGTAACGCGGAGCGGCGGCGCGTGGCAACGGGGGGACGCTACGCCCGCTCCGCCGCCGACTCCGCCACCGTCGGGCACGTGCAGAACAGGTGGCGGTCGCCCCACACATTGTCCACGCGCCCGACCGCGGGCCAGAACTTCCGCTCGCGCACCCACGGCGCGGGGAACGCGCCCTGCTCGCGCGGGTACGGCCGGCCCCACTCCGTGGCGGTCACGTCGGCCGCGGTGTGCGGGGCGTGCCGCAGCGGGCTGTCTTCGACCGGGATGCGGCCCTGCTCGATCGCGCGGATTTCCTCGCGGATCGCGATCAACGCATCGCACAACCGGTCGCACTCCGCACGCGACTCGCTCTCGGTCGGCTCGATCATCAGCGTGCCGGCCACGGGCCACGACATCGTCGGCGCGTGGAAGCCGTAGTCCATCAGCCGCTTGGCGACGTCGTCCACGGTGATGTGCGCGGTCTTCTGGAACTCCCGCAGGTCGATGATGAATTCGTGCGCGACGCGGCCGTTGGGGTCGGAGTAGACCAGCGGGTAGTGGTCCTTGAGGCGGTGGGCCATGTAGTTCGCATTCAGGATGGCGACCTGCGTGGCCTTCTTCAGTCCGGCAGCGCCCATCAGGCCGATATACATCCACGAGATCGGCAGGATGCTGGCGCTGCCCCAGGGGGCGGCGGCGACCGGCCCCGCGGCCTGCGCGCCGCCCGTGGGGACGAGCGGATGTCCGGGCAGGAACGGGGCGAGATGCGCGGCGCAGGCGATCGGCCCCATGCCCGGACCGCCGCCGCCGTGCGGAATGCAGAACGTCTTGTGCAGGTTGAGATGGCAAACGTCGGCGCCGATGTCCGCGGGCCGGCACAGCCCGACCTGCGCGTTCATGTTCGCGCCGTCCATGTACACCTGCCCGCCGTGCTCGTGGACGATGGCGCAGATGTCCTCAATGCCCTCCTCGAACACGCCGTGCGTGGACGGGTACGTCACCATGATCGCGGCCAGCTTGTCCCGGTGCTCGGCCGCGCGGGCCCGCAGGTCGGCCAGGTCGATGTTGCCGTGCGGATCGCACGCGACCGGCACGACGCGGCAGCCGGCCATGACGGCGCTGGCGGGGTTCGTGCCGTGCGCGGAGACCGGGATGAGGCAGACGTCGCGGTGTCCCTGGCCGTGGGCGGCGTGATACGCCCGGATCGTCAACAGGCCGGCGTACTCGCCCGCGGCGCCGGAATTGGGCTGAAGCGAGACCGCCGTGAAGCCGGTGATCTCGGCCAGCCAGGCCTCGAGCTGGCGGAACAGCTCGGCGTAGCCGGCGGTCTGGTCGGCCGGGGCGAACGGGTGCAGATCGGCGAACTCGGGCCAGGTGATCGGCAGCAACTCGGCCGTGCCGTTGAGCTTCATCGTGCAGGAGCCGAGCGGGATCATCGACTGGCACAGCGACAGGTCGCGGGCCTCGAGCCGGCGGATGTACCGTAGCATCTCGTGCTCGGCGTGGTACGAGTTGAACACGGGGTGCGTGAGATACGCGCTCCGGCGCGCGAGCGCTTCGGGCAGGTGGGCGTGGACCGTGCGAGCCAGGTCGTCGACCGTGAACGGCACCGGCCGGCCGGCCGCGAAGATTTCCCACAGGGCGGCGACGTCCGCCTTGGTCGTGGTTTCGTCCAGCGCGATGCCGAGGCCCGGCAGGTCGGTGCGGAGGTTGATCTGCCGCGCCTGGGCCGCGGCGAGGATGGCGGTGCGCGCGGCGGCGCTGACGGGCACGTGCAGCGTGTCGAACACGGGTTCCCGCGCCGTGTCGTAGCCGAGGCGCCGCAGGCCCTCGGCCAGCAGCGCCGTCAACGCCTGAACGCGCTGCGCGATGCGCCGCAGCCCCTGTGGGCCGTGGTAGACGGCGTACATGCCGGACATGATCGCCAGCAGCACCTGGGCCGTGCAGATGTTGCTCGTGGCCTTCTCGCGGCGGATGTGCTGCTCGCGCGTCTGTACGGCCAGGCGGTACGCGACCCGGCCGCGGACATCGCGCGACACGCCGATGATCCGGCCGGGCATCTGCCGCGCGTGCTCCTCGCGCGTGGCCATGAACGCGGCATGCGGTCCGCCGAAGCCGAGGGGCACGCCGAAGCGCTGCGCCGAGCCGATGGCGATGTCCGCGCCGAACTCGCCCGGCGGCTTGAGCAGCGTCAGCGCCAGGAGGTCCGTCGCGACGACGACCAGCGTGCCGGCGGCGTGGGCCGACTGCGTCAGTGTCTCGTAGCACTCGAGCCGTCCGTCGGTCGTGGGGTACTGCACGAGTGCGCCGAAGAAGCGGCCGGTCGAGAAGTCGCAGGTCAGCGGATCGCCGACGACCAGTTCGATTCCGAGCGGGCGGGCGCGGGTCTGCATGACGGCGATCGTCTGCGGGTGGCAGCTCGCGGCGACGAAAAACGCCGTGCGGTCGTTGCGGGCGATGCGGTGGCACATCGTCATCGCCTCGGCGGCCGCGGTGGCTTCGTCCAGCAGCGAGGCATTGGCGAGCGGCAGGCCGGTCAGGTCGGCGACCATGGTCTGGAAGTTCACGAGGGCTTCGAGCCGACCCTGGGCGATTTCGGCCTGGTAGGGGGTGTACTGCGTGTACCAGCCGGGATTCTCGAGGATGTTCCGCTGGATGACAGGCGGCGTGATCGTCCCGTAGTAACCACAACCGATGAACGACCGGAAGACGCGGTTCCGGCTTGCGATTCGGCGCAGTTCCCCCAGAAGCTCGTGTTCACCCCGCGGGGGGCCGATCCGCATCTCACGGGTCAGGCGAATCGCCCGGGGCACGGTGCTGTCGACCAGGGCGTCGAGTGAATTCAGGCCGAGCCCGGCCAGCATCGCGCGAACGTCGTCGTCGCTCAGGCCGATGTGCCGGTGGATGAACGTGTCGGAGGGGTTGAGCAAGTCGGGCGTCGAGAACGCGTGGGACATCGGTCGGCTACTCCGGGGGCCGTCGCGCAGCGGAGCGGCCCAAGACTGTCCGCGCCAGCCAGACGCTGCGGGGAGGCTTCGGTCCGCGCGGGGCGGATGCCCCGGCGCCCCGCAGCCGCCGCGGCGGGCGGGCCTAGTGGTGCGCGATCATCTTATCGTAGGCGTCGCCATCCATGAGCTTGCTGAGCGGGCTGACGTCCGTGCAGCGAAGCTTGAGCAACCAGCCGGCATGGAACGGATCGCTGTTCAGCAGGCCGGGCTCGTCGCTCAGACGGTCGTTGACGGCGATGACCTCCCCGGACACGGCCGAGAACAGTTCGCTCGTGGCCTTGACCGATTCGACTTCGCCGAAACGGCTGCCGCCCTCGATCCGGGCGCCGACCTTCGGCAGGTCGACGAACGTGATGTCGGTGAGCTCGTCCGCGGCGAACTGGGTGATGCCGATGGTGACCTGATCGCCCTCGGCCTTGAACCACTCGTGCGTCTGGGAGTACTTGCGATCGTTGGGCACCGCCATGCTCGGGGTCTCCTGTCGTGAGGGATCTCGACCGTCGGGCGCAGGCGACCGACGGGTCGGTTATTCTAGGGCAGGGCGGGGTGGGCGTGTAGGGGCGGCGGGCCCGCGAGGCTGGCAGGCGAAATCGAACCCGAGGGATAGACGCGTCGAGACCGCGACATCGTCAGACTTTGCGGATGACGCCCACGACGACCCCCTGAACCTGGACGTTCTGCACTCGGATGGGGGCGTAGTTCGGATTGGCGGGCTGGAGCCGGATTCCGTCGGCGTCGCGATAGAGCCGCTTGAGCGTGGCTTCGCCGTCGTCGAGCAGAGCCACCACGGTCTCGCCGTTGCGGGCCGTGTTGCGGCGCTCGACAACGACGTAGTCGCCGTCGCAGATGTTGTCGTCGATCATGCTGTCGCCACGGACGCGGAGCACGAACGTCTCGTGGGGGGAGACGAACAGCTCTTCCAAGTCCAGCGCCTGGCGATCCTCAACCGCCTCGATCGGGCGGCCGGCGGCGATGGTGCCGACGAGCGGCAGGCGGGTCGGGCGCTCATCGGGGAACTCATAATCGCCGCTAAGACGCAAAGAGCGTGCCTTGTGCCGCGAACGTTTGAGGAAACCTTTCCTCTGGAGGGCGGCGATATGCTCGAACACGGTGACCTTGCTGACGCCGAACTCGTCCGCCAGCTCCTGCATCGTCGGGGCGTACCCCCGGGCCTTCGAAAAGTCCCGCACGTACGTCAGAATGCGAAGCTGCTTGGGGGTCAGCGAGGAACGCCGTTTCTCCGAGTTGCGACGAAGCATCGTATTCCTCCGCCAGGAACGCGCTGAGCGACCCGATGAACACGGGTGGCAGAGGACGACGGACCGACGACGACCAGACGCGGGTTTCCGCCTCGGCCGCGGCACGTTCGACCGGTTCCGGCAGGGCACCGTCGAACTGCCTGGCCACGCACGCCCGCAGATGGGCGTGCTCGTCGGCCGACAAGGGGACTTCAGCGAAGTCGGTTGGGCCATCGCCCGCGTCGCGGACCTCGCGGCAGAACTCCCCACCGGGGCCGAACACGCACAACATACGGCCCGCTTGCCAGTCTTTTGTGGTCACCTCGCACTCCTTTGCGTCGACGGCACCACGCTGCCACACCCGAGTTCGTTCTCCATTCGTGCGAATAGTAACCTAACTTGCACGCGGAGTCAAGTCGGCCAACGTCATTCCTTTCGCGGGCCGAGCAACAACCGGGTGTACGATGCAGCCATAGTATCATCTATAGATTGTGGTCGCCAAAACGCAAGCGGATTTCGCAGAAAAACGAGTGTTTGGGTATGTCACGGACAGTCGTGCATCGCTTCGCAAATTATGTAAGTTGTTGTACAAAAGGGCTTTGCGATTTCGGAACCGTTCTAGAGGTTCCAGTGCGCTGGACGGGCAAAATCACGGTGAGGAACACCGAAAATTTCGGCAATTGTCGCGGAAACGGCCCTCGGTCCGGCGCGTCGCGCCGTCGCGCAAGAGCTGAAGCGGGAACCCTAACATCGGTTTCCAGGGGCGAGTGCCGTCGGCTCCGCTAGGCGCCACCCGTGTAGGTCGTCCCGCGCCATGTGGTCCGCGCACCCCAATGCCGCGTCATCGCGTTGACTGTCATGCCCAGGCAGATGGCGGCACCCAGCGGCCACGTCAGAGCCCAGTGCGGCGCGACGTGGCTCAAGCGGTAGAACCGCCAGAGCACGGATTGCTGGGACAGGATCGCGAGCGCCGCGGCGGCGGCGATGGCGCCCGCGGCCGGTGAAAGAGCCGCGAGCAGCAGCGTGACGTACGGTGAAAGGCTGAAGACTGTAAGGAACGCTACGCTGACGAGCAGGCGCGGCAGGGTGCCGAAGCATCCGTAGAAGATCCGGGACCAGCCCCGCCAGATCTGCCGCAGCCCGACGTACATGCGGCAGCTGTACAGCCGGCCGCCGCGGATCACCTGCAGGCGGATGCCCGCCTGCTTGGCCGCGCGGGCGAAGTGCATGTCCTCGTTCAGCGCGGTCCTGAAGCGCTCATGGCCGCCGCAGGCGGCGTACGCGGCGCGGGAGAGCAACATGAACGCGCCGTTCGCGTAGGCCCGGGATGAGCGGGGACTGTTGACCTTGTCGGGGGGGAACCAGAACACCATGATTGCCCCGGCGGGCGGCTGCACAACGCGTTCCCAGAACGTGAAGGCGTCGAGGTGCGGCAGGACCGACAAGAATTCGACGCCCGCGCGCCGGGCGAACCGGACCGCCGCGCGGAGCAGGAGGGGGGAGTGGAACCGGCAGTCGGCGTCCGTGAAACACAGGAGCTCGCCCCGGGCGGCCTGTACGCCGAGATGCATAGCGTGGTTCTTGCCGGCCCACCCGACCGGCAGCTCGCGCACGTGGATCACGCGGAGCCGGCCGTCACGGGCGGCAAGGTCGTCGAGGATCGCGCCGGTCCGGTCGGCGCTGCGGTCATTGACGGCGATGACTTCGAGCCCCGGGTAGTCCTGGGCGAGAAGCCCCGCGACGCAAGCGCCGATATTGGCCTCCTCGTCCTTGGCGGCGACCAGCACGGTCAGGCTGGGCAGCGGGTCATCCCCGGCGGCGTCGCGCTCGGACAGGATCGGCTCGTCCGCCGCGGCGTTCAGATCGAGATGCCGGCGCAGCCAGACCAGGCCGACCAGCAGGGTCGCCCAGAACCAGGCGGCGGTCCATGAGGCGGTCAGGGCGAAGTCGAACGCGGCGAGCGGCACACGACACTCCCGGTTTACAGGGGCGGCAGCGTAACTAAACTACGCCCATGAATCCAACGCGGTACCCACGGGGCGTGGCCCGGCTTCTCGCGCGAGCGGCGGTTGCGGCGGCAGGACTGCTGCTTGCGGCGGGGGTCGCGCGCGGCCAGACGGCGCAGCCCGCGAGCGGCCCCGCGCTGATTCCGTATGCCGATCCGGCCTTCGGCTTCGAGTTGCAGGTGCCATCCGGCTGGCGCTACGACCGCACACGCTTCCAGCAGTTCGAGGGGTCGATCGGCCTGTTGCGGGGGAACAGCCCGAACGGCCAGCGCGGCCTTCAGATTGTGGTGTTCCGCAGCTTCCAGATGAAGCCGTTTGAAGAGTGGATCGTTGATTTCGGCAAGGCCGTGGCCGAGAAAACCCAGGCGCCGAAGATCGACTGGGAGACGATCCGGCTGCCGCCGCGCGCGGGCGCCGTGCTGTCCTACACGACCAAGTTCGGGGGCACGGCGATGCGGAACCACTCGCTTTGCCTGCCGTTCGACCCAAACACGGTCTGGATCCTGACCTACAACGGAACCGTGCTGGGCGCGGGAGACGAAGAGCGACTGCGGGGCGAGTTCAACCAGTTGGTCGCGACGGTGCGCGTGCACTACGACGCCGAGCTCGCGGAGCGTATGGCGCCGGCGTTTGACCGGGGCCGCGAGTTGCTCGCGCGGGTGCGTAACCAGTCCCGGGACATCCGGCCGGACGAGGAGGTCCGCACCTGCGAGCTGTTCATCAGCGGCCAGCCGGTGGGATACCTGGAGCGGCGGGTGACGCGCGAGGAGTACGTGTTCAGCGCGCCGGGCGCGGCAAGGCGGGCGGCCAAGGAAGGGCTGTGCGTCCGAGAATGGACGTGGTGGTTCAGCACGGACGGGACCGTGCGGGTCTCGCGGCTGTTCGCGTTCACGAGCCTCGATTTTCGCAGCGAGATGATTGAATACGAGCAGTTGCAGGCGTCGCCGGGGTCCGGGCCGCCGGTGACCAAGATGGACCAGGTCGTCCGCGAGGACGACGTGCTGTTCTCGAGCTACACGACGAGCCTCGATCCGGAGCTGCCACCGCCGGGCAAGCCGCTCAGTGTCGGGCCCGTCTACCTGGACCTGGCGTGGACGCGGGTGCTGCCCGGGCTGCTGCTGAGCCTTGACCCGGACCGGTACGCTTTCGCGGTGTACAACACGGAGACGCGGGCGCTGCTCATGCACAGTGTGCAACGCGTCGGCGAACGGGAGGTACCGGGGTACAAGGGGCGGGCGTTCGCGTTCGAGGTGCATGACGGGTTCGTCCAGAAGCCCAGCACGCTGATCGTCGACGAGCGCGGCAATCTCCTCCGTTTCGATGCGGGCGACGTCGTGCTGCAATACACGCCGCGCGACACGATTGAGAGGAAGTACGGGGCGCAGCGCGACGCGGCCCGGGCGCGTCTGGGCCTCCGCGGGCCGTGACATCGGCGCTGCGGCCCCCCCCGAGCGGGCGCCGCCGGCCGCGGCGCGGTATACTGCCCACGCTGGACCTTCGGCACTCGCGAGGAACGTACGTGGCCCGGTCCGGCCGGACAGCGTGGTGGTGCGCCAAGGCCGAGGGCGCGCTCCGACGGGCCCTGGGCGCGGGGGGAGTTCTCACACCGGCCGGAGTGGCGGCGACGGTCACGGGGGCGCTGCCGGCACGTCTGCGACGCCGGCTGCGGCGGCAGTTGTGGCGGCTCGGCTGGTTGACGCCGGCGGCCCGGGTTCCGCTCGACGCGCTCGACGAGCCGTGTCGCCCGGCCGGGTTGCGCGGCGTGGCCGCACCGCTGCTCGACCTGGCCGTGTTCGGACTCCCGGGGCAGGGGATGGCGGCGCGGGACCGCCGGCGTCAGGACGTGTACCAGCAGCTTTCGGCCGAGATCATGCGCGAGGCCGTGGACTCGGTTTCGTTGCAGGCGGTGGCGCGGCGGGCACTCAACCATCCCGAGGTGGTCGCGGACGCGCAGCTCAAGGGCATGGTGCGGAGCTTCATCGCGGAGCGCGAGGCGGCGCTGGTGCGACCGCCCCCGGCCGAGGCCGAGCACCGGGCGCGGCAGCACGCGTCCAAGCTGCAGCATGCCTTTGACGCGCCGGCGCCGCGCGATTTCCCGACGCGGGCCGAGACGCTGGCGCAGTTCGCGCGGCGCCTGAGCGATTTCGAGACGGCGCTCACGCACTTCGACGAGCACTCGGCGCGGCAGGCGCTGGAGGGTCTGCGCGGCCTGCGGGCCCGCTTCCCGGTGCATATCACCGCCGAGAACCTCCAGCGCTGCGAGGAGCAGCACGACCGGTTCCTGCGGCGGATCGCGACGTACCGCCGGCAGCTGCGCGAACTCGCGGATCGGGGCGCTGCCGCCGCGGCGGCCGGCGACGCCAAGGCCGCCGCGTGGATTCTGCGGCGGTTCGACGCCATTCGGACGCTGGTGCCGGGCCTGGTGCCCGAGGTCATGCTCGCCGAGCTCCGGGCGCGGATTACGAACAGCGAGGAACAGACCGAGACGCGGGAGCTGCGCCGGGAGCTGCTCCGCCGTGAACGGGCCGTGGCCGACGAAATCAAGCAGCTCGCGGCCGCGATTCGGCAGTACGAGCAGGCCGTGCGACAGGCGCCGGCCAACAGCCCCGAGCTGCAGCGCGCGGAGACGGCCTACCGCGCGGCGGTGGAACGGGTCCGCGCGCTGGACAGCGATTGGCTGGCGGGGCTCATCCTGCAACTCGAGACGCTGCTGGACGACCTGCAGGATCCGACGGGGGAGCTTCACAACCAGCTCGAGCAGTTCATCGTGCGGGTGCGCGCAGCGCTGAACCGGCTGCGGGTCGAAGTGCGGTCGATCCAGGCAGGCCGCCGGAGCGGCGGAGCGGGCGAGAGCGCGTGATTACGGGGGCGTCACGGGCCGGGCTATTGCGAAGACGCGGAGCCGGCCCGAGAATGAACGGCGTGGTCGCGACAAGCAGCCAAGGTCCGACGTATGACCGGCGCAGAAGCCGCACGCAAAGCTGACCGCGCTTCCGAGCCGGAGGGCGCCGGGGACCGGCAACCGGGCGAGAAGCGCGCCGGGCTGTACGACCGGCTCAAGTTCGGCCTCGTGCGGCATTTCCTGACGGGCTGGGTGCGGCTGTTCAGCTTGCGGGGGCTTTATTTCCTCGGACGCTGGTTCGGCACGATCGAGTATCTCATCAACTTCAAGCGTCGGGCCCGCTACGGCCGCGAGTTGGGCCGGGTGTTCCCCGAGGGGCTGGCCCCCGCCCGGGCCCGCCGGATCATCCGCGAGTACTTCTGCCGGACGCGCTGCGACAAGCTGTTCTACCTGATCTTCGACCGCCTGCCCCGCGAGAAGATCATGCGGCGGATCCGGTTTCACGGCCGGCAGCACCTCGATGAGGCGCTGGCCCGCGGCCGCGGGGTGTACGTCATGCTGAGCCACAACGGCTCGCACCACGTGGCAGGGCTGCTGATGGCGCTGCTCGGGTACCGGTGCGCGGGGGTGCGCGACCGGAACGAGGGGGCCTTGCGCGTCTACATTCAGGAGAAGTACACGAAGTCGTTCCCGGAGTACGCGGCGGTGCGAGTGCTGTACGCGGACGGCTTCCCGCGGGACATCTACCGCTGCTTCCAGGAGAACCGGGTCGTGGGCAGCGCGCTGGACGTGAGCCGGGTCCGCGGGTTGCAGCTCAAGACCTGTCCGGTGCGCGTCTTCGGCGAAACGCGCGAGTTCCTCACCGGCACGCTCCAAGTCGCGCTGCGGTGCGGGGCGACGATCTGCCAGGCCTTCGTGGTCTCCCGGCCGAACTTCTACTTCCGGCTGATCGTGAATCCGCCGCTGTACGTGCCGGCCGAGGGGGCATTCGCGGAGACGCCGGAGCTGATCAGCGACCTGATGCAGCGGTACGCCGACGGCATCCAGGCTCACGTGCGCGCCCACCCGGACCACATCAGCCGGGCGTGACGGACTGCGGCGGCACGGCTACAATGCCGCCCTCTGGGTGAGGCGGTCCGCCCACCGCGCCGGTCGCGCAGATGGGCGGCGCGGTTTCGCGTTTGGACCGCGAGGGAACGGCCGCGTGAAGTTCGTGCTGGTTGATCGGATCGTGGAACTCGCGCCCGGGCAGCGCATCGTTGCGCAGAAAGCGCTTTCGATGGCTGAGGAGTACCTGGCGGACCACTTCCCGCGGTTTCCGGTTCTGCCGGGTGTGCTGATGCTCGAAGCGCTGGTGCAAGCGAGCGCTTGGCTCGTGCGGGAGCGGCTCGACTTCGCTCCGAGCCTGGTGTTGCTCAAGGAAGCCCGGAACGTTACGTATAGGAGCTTCGTGGCGCCCGGGCAGGTGCTGACGCTCGAATCGACTTGCCAGGAACTGGGCGACGCGCAGAGCACGTTCGCGGCTCGGGGGCTCGTGGACGGCCGCGAAATCGTCAAGGGGCGGCTCACGCTGCGGCACCTGACGCTGGCGGCGGGCGGGCCGGAGTGGCAGGCGCTGGATGCCCGGCTGCGGGACCAGCAACGTGGTCTGTTCGGTCTGTTGTGGAAGGGCGCTGCGGCCGGGACAGGCACCGGCACCGCGCGCAGCGCCTAGGCGCGGTCCGTGGAAGGAGCCAGCTATGGCGACCATGTCGCGTGCGGAGATCTTCGAGAAAGTCCGGCAGTCCCTGGTCGACGCCCTGAGCGTCGAGCCGGACGAGGTGACCGAGACGGCGACGCTGTTCAACGATCTGGGGGCCGAGTCGATCGATTTCCTGGACATCATCTTCCGGCTCGAGAAGGCGTTCGGCGTGAAGATTTCGCAGGACGAGCTCACGCAGAACGACATCATCACCAACCCGGCCTATCAGGAGAACCGCAAGCTGAACGCGGCCGGCCTGAAGGCGCTCAAGGAGCGCATCCGGGACGGCGACTGGGCGACGTTCGAGAAGGACCCCAGCATCGACAAGATTCAGAGCGTGTTCACGGTCGGCACGATCGTGAACTTCATCGAACAGAAACTCGCGGCGAAGTAGACCCGAGGTCCCCGTGCGCTGGATCTGGTTCGATCGCTTCGAGGAGTTCGAGTCCGGCACGCGGGCCGTGGCGGTGAAGAACGTCACGCTGGCGGAGGACCACCTGCACGACCACTTCCCGGGCTTTCCGGTCATGCCGGCCACCCTGCTGATTGAGGGGATGGCGCAGACGGCGGGCATTCTCGTGGGCGAGGCCCGCGGGTTCCGCGAGAAGGTGATCCTCGCGAAGGTGCAGCGGGCCGTCTTTCATGAGGTGGTGCGTCCGGGCCAGCAGGTGCGGTTCGAAGCGCGAATCGAGCAGTTGCACGACGCCGCGGCGGTGACGCGGGGGACGATCCACTGCGGCGCGACCCTCGTGGGCGAGGTCGACCTGGTGTTCTCGCACATTGACCAGAATCTCGGCGGGCGCGAGTTCCCCGAGGAGAACTTCGTGTTTACCGAGGAGTTCCTGGCGCTGCTGACGACCTATCGGCAGCGCGGCACGGAGAGGATTCCGCTGTGAACAGCCGCCGCGTCGTCATCACCGGCCTGGGACCCGTCACGCCGCTGGGCATCGGCGTCGGCGCGCTGTGGACCGCGCTGCTCGAGAAGCGCCACGCCGTGCGCCGCGTGCAGGCGTTCGATCCCAGCCGCTTCCGGTCGCAGATCGGGGCCGAGATCGACGGCCTGAGCATCGGCGACTTCGTCCCCAAGGGCTATCGCAAGGCCGCCAAGATCATGGCCCGCGACATCGTGCTGGCCGTCGTCGCGGCGCACCAGGCCGTGAGCGATGCGAAGCTCCGCACGCGCTGCCTGATCGAGCGCGGCGAGGCGACGGGCGAGCCGAACCTCGACAGCACGCGCTTCGGGGCCAACATCGGTGCCGGCCTGATCTGCGCCGACCTGCCTGAGCTGGCGGAAGTGCTGCACGGTGCCAGCGTCGACGGGCAGTTCAGCTTCGCCAAGTGGGGCAGCGAGGGCATGAACAACCTCACCCCGCTCTGGCTGCTCAAGTTCCTGCCGAACATGCTGGCCTGTCACGTGACCATCGTGCACGACGCCGAGGGGCCCAGCAACACGATCACTTGCGCGGAGGCCAGCAGCCACCTCGCCATCGGCGAGGCCTTCCGCACGATCACGCGCGGCGCGGCCGACGTCTGCATCTGCGGCGGTGCCGAGAGTCAAGACAACCCGATGGCCCTGCTCCGGCAGGAGATCGGCGGTCGGCTCAGCATCCGCAACGACGCACCGGCCCTGGCCTGCCGCCCGTTCGCCGCCGATCGCGACGGCACGACGATTTCGGAGGGCGGCGGGCTCGTGATTCTCGAGTCGCTCGAGCACGCGCAGCGCCGCGGGGCGCGGATTTACGCGGAGCTGGTCGGGTTCGGGGCCGCGCACGACGCCTACGTCGCTGCGCAGCCGGGCGTACCGCACCCGGAGGGCCGCGGCACGGCCGTGGCCCTGCGCAAAGCCCTGCGGGACGCCGGCATCGGTCCGGAGCAGGTCGGGCTGGTGGCGTCGTTCGCGTCCGGACTGCGGGAGCACGATCGGGCGGAGGCCCGCGCGCTCCAGAGCGTGCTCGGCGCCCGCGCGGGCCAGGTGCCGATCATGAACATCCGGGCCGGCCTCGGGAATTGCGGCGCGGGCGGCGGGGCGATCGACTTCATCGCCGCGGTGCTGGCCGTGCATCACGGCACGATTCCGCCGGCGCTGAACAGCCGGCCGCTGGACCCGGCCTGCGAGCCGCTGAACGTGGTGACCGAGGGACCGGTGGATGCCGCGGTCGAGTACGCGGTGTCGCCGGCGTATGCGCACGCCGGCGCGCAGAACGCGGCCCTGGTGATCAAGCGGTTTCGGGCCTGAGGCCGCGGCCCGCCCGCGGAGTGAGAGTGCTGCCATGAATCGACGGGTCGTCATCACGGGCATGGGCTGGGTCACGCCGCTGGGCCACGACCTCGAGTCGGTCTGGCAGCGGCTGTTGCGCGGCGAGAGCGGCGTGGCGCCCATTACGATCTTCGACGCCCGCACCTTCCCCACGCAGTTCGCCGCGGAGGTCAAGGACTTCGACCTGCGGCGCTTCCTGGGCGACCGCTACGCCGCGCACCAGACGTGCAGCCGCAACACCGGCTTCGCGCTGGCCGCGGCGGAGATGGCCTGGCGCGACGCCGGCCTGTCGGACCGGCCCGACGTGCCGCCGGACATGATCGGCGTGTACCTCGGCGGCGGCGAGGGGCCGATCGACTTCCCGAACTTCGTGGCCGCGGCGATCGCCGGCTGGGACCCGGAGCAGCGCCGGCTCGACGCGGTCCGCTGGGCGGCCGTGGCGCGCGAGCGGCTCTCGGCCACCACGGAGTTCGAGCAGAACCCCAACTGCGCGGCCGGGCACCTGGCGTGCCGATTCAACGCCCAGGGACCGAACTTCAACACGCTGACCGCCTGCGCGGCCAGCACGCAGGCGCTGGGCGAGGCGGCGATGTTGATCCGCCGCGGGGACGCCGACATCATGATTTCGGGCGGCGCGCACAGCATGATCCACCCGCTCGGCGTGACGGGCTTCAACCGGCTGACGGCCCTCTCGACGCGGAACGACAGTTGCCTCACGGCGTCGCGCCCGTTCGACCGGACGCGCGACGGGTTCGTGCTGGGCGAGGGGGCGGGCATCCTGATTCTGGAGGAGTACGAGTCGGCGCGGCGGCGCGGCGCCCGTATTCTGGCCGAGGTGCTGGGTTACGGCTCTACGGCCGACGCCTTCCGCGTCACCGACATGCACGAGGACGGGCGCGGCGCGATTGCCGCGATGCGCGGCGCGCTGGCGGACGCCGGTCTCGAGCCGCCGGACATCGACTACATCTCGGCCCACGGGACGGGCACCGAGGAGAACGACAAGATCGAAACGCTCGCCATTCGCCAGGTGTTCGGCGACTATGCCCGCAAGGTGCCGATCAGCAGCGTCAAGAGCATGTTCGGCCACCTGATCGCGGGCGCGGGGGCGGTCGAGCTGATCACGTGCGTGCTGGCGATTCGGGATGGCGTGGTGCCGCCCACCGCGAACTACCGGGAGCCGGACCCCAACTGCGACCTGGACTACGTCCCGAACGAGCCGCGCCGAGCCAACGTGCGGACGTGCCTGAGCAACAGCTTCGGCTTCGGCGGGCAGAACGACACGCTCATTATTCGCGCCGTCGCCTGAGCGCTCGCGAAGCAGCCGGACGCGTCGCGTCCGTGGGGCAGGGGGCACGTCCGGTAGCGCGCAGCGCGGCAAGGGCCGCCTCAGGGCGCCGCCGGTTGCAGCAGTTCGTCCACCCGCACCAGCGCGTAGCCCCGCCGCACCAGCTCATCGAGCAGCGTGTCGATCTGATGGTGCATCTTGTCCTGTCGCTGCGAGCCCAGGTGCAGCAGCAGCAGAAAGCCGTTCAGGCCCTGCGGCTCCCGGTCCTCGAACGCGAGGATGTCCGACCGGATGCGGCGCGACGGCACGAACCCGCGGTCGCCCTCGGGAATCCAGTCGCGGTTCGACCCGGTGCCGGGGGTGAAGTTGATCAGCACGACGCCGAGCTCGCGGGCCCACGCGACGTGCTGCCGGTTGAACCACTCGTACGGCGGAACGAAGAAGATCGGCGCGTTGTCGGGCAACGCCCCCAGCTTGCGCAGCGCCTTGATATTGCGGCGGAGGTCATCGCGGAACTGGTCACGCGTCACCAGGCTCTGCGCGCGCTTCTCCCAGGCACAATACAGCAGATGACCGTCGGAATGCGGCCCGACGTAGTGCCCCTCCCGCACCATGCGGCGCACCAGATCCCGTCGGCCGCGGTCCGCGAGGTACTGCCCGGTGACGAAGAACGATGCCCGAGCCCCATGCCGCTGGAGGGCGTCGAGAATCGTCGCGGTGCCCTCCCCGTGCTGGCCGCCCGTGAACACCAGTGCCAAGCGCCGCTGCGTACGGTCGCCGCGGATGATGCCGTCCTGGTCATACGTCCACTCCGGTCGGCCGATGTACGCATCGAGTCGTGGCGGCGGGGCCTGGCAGCCGGCCGCCAGAGTGAGTGTCGTGAGCAGGCCGGCGCCGAGCAGACCGACGTGCGCCGGGCGGCGGCGGGTTCCCGTACTACCGGAACGTAGAGCTGGCCGTGCACTCATGCGGGCAGCGTAGTGCCGGGGGCGCCGCCCGTACAACTCGGCGCCGACTGGCGGACTGGAGGCGGCGGAGCGATCATGCCGGCGACCGCGACCGGCCGGAGCGAGGGCCTGCGCGGCGGATTAGAGGGCAGGCGATGCGCACGCTGGCGCTACGAGGGGCGGTCGTGGCAGCGATGCTGCTGTTCGGGTGCCGGGCGAACGAGTCGCGCGCGGATGCGCCGGCCCGCCCGGCGGACCCGTCCGCAGCGTGCCCGGCCCTTGAGCGGTCCGACGCGCCCGCGCCGTCGGCGACTCAGCCCCCGTCGGCGGCGGCCTCGCAACCGGCCCCGCGCCCGGCCCCGGCGCCGGCGACATCGCCCGCGTCCGCGCCGGTCACCCAGCCCGCGCCGCCGCCCGGCGAGCGCTTCGGTCTACCGACCGTCGGGGAGGTGTTCGTCCCGGCCGGGTTGCCGCGCGACCTGGCGCAGGTCGATCTCGTCGTGCATTTCCACGGAACACCGCGCGTCAGCGAGCGCGAGTTCGCGGCGGCCCGGCTGCGGGGTGTGCTGGTCACGGTCAACTACGGAGGCCTTTCCGGAGCGTACGAGCAGCCGTTCTCCGACGAAACGCTCTTCGGCCGCGTGCTGGCGGAGGCACTCACCGCGCTGAAGGAGCGGCAACTTGTCGCGCCGCACGCGACGTGGCGGCGCGTGTGCGTATCGTCGTTCAGCGCCGGGTTCGGTGCGGTGCGGGCGCTCCTGAAGGTGCCGGCGTACTTCGACCGGATCGACGCCCTCTACCTCGCGGACACCCTCTACGCCGGGTACGTGGCGGAGGACGGCGTTCGCAAGGTCAACCCCGCCAACATGCGCGACTTCGTGCGCTTCGCCGCCGAGGCCGCCGCCGGCCGCAAGACGCTGCTCGTCACGCACTCGTACCTCGTGCCGGGCTCGTACGCCGGGACGCACGAGACGGCGGACGAGCTGGTCGCCGCGGCCGGGGCGGAGCGCCGGACGGTCGACGAACCCGGCCCGGCCGCGATGCGCATCGTGTCGCGCGCGGAGCGGGGGAGCTTTCGGCTGTGGGGCTGCGCCGGCACGACCGGCGACGACCACATGGCCCATTTTCGGAACATGCGGTTCTGGTACCGGGAGCTGCCGCTGGAGCGTCTTCGGCCGCCCGCGAGCGACTAGCCCGAACGGTGCGAGATTCGCCGGGGCGGTTAGGGCGCAGGGCAGGCGGCGCCGAACGGTTTGACCGGCCCCGCGTGCTCGGCCGCCGCGAATCGGGGGCCAGCGTGCCCGGGTATAATCGCGGTATCTCGCCGGCCGGCAGGGTTGCGCCGGCGACCTTACTCGCGGAGGTGAGAGATGTTCCGGTTCTTTGCTCTGGGAGCGGTCGGGCTCGGTCTGTGCGTGTGGGCGGCGCGCGGTGAGGTGCCGACGTACGAGACGTTCGAGCTTCAGTGCCGCGCGAACTTCAGCGGGGCCTACAACCTGCCCAACGGGGCCTTCTTCACGAGCAACACGCCCGCGCTGAACGACAACGGGCGGGTCGCGATCAAGCTGACGACCTACCCCGGCAGCGACTCCCAGGCGATCTGGCTCGGCGGACAGGGCGCGGGCGGCGTCGTGTTCTTCAGCCAGCCGGACGCGTTCTTCGGCTCCGTGTCGCTGAACAACGCCGGCAGGGCCGTGTTCGACCAGTTCATGGGCACGCAGAACGGGATCTACTACTACGACAGCGCGACGGCCGCGGGCGGGCTGCTGACGACGCTGCCGCTGGGGGCCACGGCGTGGTCCGCGCCGCAGATCAACGCCGCGGGACAGGTCGGCTACCGGGCGGGCTTCAGCGGGCCGCAGGCGTGGGTGTCGTACGACGGCACGCCGACGGTCGCGATCCACGCGGCCGATGTTGGCGTTCAGCCGACCAGCCCGTACTCGTTCCTGTTTACGCCGGCGTTCAACAACAACCGCCAGATCGCGGGGAAGGTCCGCCGGGGGGCCGCCGGTCAGACCGGCGAAAGCCAGCCCGACCAGATTCGAATCTTCAACAGCAACGGCACCTCGACGCTGATCGCCGAGGACCGCGATAGCAACCCCGCCTCGCCGTACACCCGCTTCGACAATGCGGTGGCGCTGACGAACAACGGCTACGTCGCGTTCATCGCGACGCTGGCGGCCGGCGGGCGGGGCGTGTTTCTTTCCAACGGGACGGAGACCCGCACCATCGCGACGACGACGGGGTACGGCCTCTCGGATATCGAGTTTTTCGCCCCGGCCGCGAACGACGCGGGGCTGGTCGTGTTCCGGGCGGTCGCGGTGGGCGGGCTGCGGAACATCTACGCGGGCGACGGGACGGTGCTGCGGAAGGTGATCGGCGAGCACGATCTGGTGCCGACCGATCTCGGGACGGGGCGGATCGATCAGCACGACGCGAGCCCGGTATTCGGCGGGAGCCCGGCGCTCAACCAGAACGGCGACGTCGCGTTCAATGCCGCGCTCACGCCGCCCGACAACAACCAGATCGAGTGGGGCAGCGGGTTGTTCATCGCCTACGCCACGCACGCGCGGCCCGGCGACCTCAACTGCGACGGGGTCGTGAACTTCGACGACATCGACCCGTTCGTGCTGGCGCTCTCGGGTCAGGCGGGCTACGAGGGCGCGTTCCCGAACTGCCGCTGGCTGAACGCCGACTGCAACGGCGACGGGCAGGTGAACTTCGACGACATTGATCCGTTCGTGGCGGTGCTGAGCGGCGGGCAGCGCGGGGTCACACGGTGACAAGGTGACAAGGTCACAAAGTGACAACGTCACTACGTCGCAAAGTGACAGGGTTCAAGGGCACTGGGTAACGGGGTCACAAGGTCGCGGCGTGAGAAAGAACCCGTCCCGGCCTGGCGGCCGGGGCTCGGACGGCGACCG
>CALGJV010000013.1 GCA_937928595.1 uncultured Phycisphaerae bacterium
GCGCTTCGCCGCGGCCTGGTCGCGCATCTGGGGCGTTGGAGGCGCTTCTGGGCAGCGCACTGCCGCCCAACGCTCACGAATCGCTTCGGTCACGTAGCCGCGTGAAACCCGCCCGAAATCGACTTCTGCGGCGGAGTGCTACGCGCGGGAGCCGAGGGGCAGCTCGATCCCGCCGTTGAGCTCTTGCTGCAGCTCGTTGCCGGACGGGCGGACGCGGCCGCTTACCGACCTTTTCGTCTCTCGGAACAACAGTTCGTGGCCCTCGCGCCCGCCGAGCGGGAAGCTCTACGTGACCAGATGCTGACCACCCTGGATGGCATGCGCGCCGTGGCGCGGGAACTTGAGCGCCGGGCCCGCGACGCGCACCTTGCCGGCGACTCCGCCGGCGCCGCGCGGCACCTGCACGCGATGAAGCAGCTCGGCGCGGCCAATCGCGAGCCGGAGGTGCCCCAGCTGGTCGATCTCGTCGGCAAAACGATCGCGGAGCGGGCCGACGCGGTGCTGTCCGAGTTGACCGGGCCGGAGGCCGGGGGTGGCGCTCAACCGTGAAACAAGCCGGCTTGAAATGAGGCGCATGTCCGGCGGCGCTCGGCGCCTGGAGCGGGGCCCACGGTGATCGGGCGGTCACCGGGCACGATCAGCCTCCGTGACCGGGGCGGCGTCGGCCGCAGCCAACGCTTCCAGAACCGCGATCAACCGCGGCCGGCTCACCGGGCCGGCGATGCGAATACACCGTCTGTCCGTCGACACGATCTCGGGTAGCGCAACGCCGTCACGCGCACCCGCCGCCTCCGAGTCAGCGTCGTGCCCCGGATCCTCCGCCACGCGCACCGGCACCAACGAAACCGCTCGGCCGAGAGCCGCCAGCCGCGCCGGGGGCTTCCGCTCCGCGTCGCGCCGCGCCCACGCAGTTCGAGCCAGACGATGATGGCCTTCGCCGGTTCCCGGAAATGCTCCAACTCGTCCGTGGCAACGCGGGAAGGCACGGCGGGAATTCGTGCCTTGTCGCTGGCCGAGCTATCCCGCGGCGTCGGATTGTCCGCCGCCGGCCGCAACTTTGGATCTTGGATATGTTCGGTAAAGGGCGGGGGTGAAGATTATGAGATTGGATTCTTCATGGAGCGCGCAGCAAAAACCCCCGCTCCGGGGCCGTAAACGGGGTTTAACGGAGAGGGCGGGATTCGAACCCGCGGTACCACTTTACGCGGTACGACGGTTTAGCAAACCGTTACCTTCAGCCACTCGGTCACCTCTCCAGGGTCGCCGGCCGCGCAGCGCCGCGGGCGGCCGATACGGCCGCCCCGATCGTCCGTACGCCCCGATGCAACTCGCAACCAGGCAGTCTACTGCCGTTCTCGGCTCGGGGCAAGCCGCGGTCGAGCAAAGCGGGATCCCGCGGCTTCAACCCCGCGACCGTACCGCGTTCCGACCGTAAACGTCACGCAGCGCTTCCCAAACGGCACCGCTCAGCGGCACGCTGAGCTGACAGGAACCGTCTACGCCTGGAGGCTGCGGCCGGGTGTTGCCCCGGCCGCCCTGCCCACCGACAAAGGCGCCGGCCGGGACTGGCGGCGGCCTTATCTCATTCGGCCCCGAAGCGGTGCACCATGACGTGCCGATACCGCTCGCCCGGCCGCAGCACCGCGGATGGGAACTCCGGGTGGTTCGGCGAGTCCGGAAAACGCTGCGTTTCGAGGCACAGCCCCGCGTGCCGCCCGTACCGCACGCCGCTCTTGCCGGTGACGCGGCCGTCCAGGAAGTTCCCGCTGTAGAACTGCACCCCGGGCTGATCCGTGTACAGCTCGAGCCAGCGGCCGCTGCGCGGCTCGACCAGCCGGGCGGCCGGCCACAGCGTGTCTTTCCCAGCGGCGAGCGCGCCGGGATCGGCGTCGGCCCCGACCGCCGCCCCCCGTGCCGATGCCCCGCGCAGCACGAAGTTGTGGTCGTATCCGCCGGGAACCTGCGCGATTCGCACGCCGACCGGCGTCGGTTGCGTGAAATCCAGCGGCGTGCCGCGCACTGGGCGCAGCTCGCCCGTCGGGATCAGCTCGTCGTCGACGGCCGTGTACTCGTCGGCCGCCAGCCACAGCTCGTGTCCGAGGATGTCGCCCGCAGCGTGGCCCGCGAGGTTCCAGTAGGAGTGGTGGGCCAGGTTAACGACGGTCGGCCGGTCGGTCTCGGCCGTGAACTCAATCCGCAGCGTGCGGTCGGGCGTCAGCGTGTACACCACGGTCGCGTCGAGCTGCCCGGGGTACCCCTCCTCGCCGTCGGGGCTGCGGTACGTCAGGCGGACCGCCACGCGGTCGGCCGCCTGTATGGGCTCGGCCGTCCACAGGCGCTGGTCGAAACCCCGCCGCCCGCCGTGCAGGTGGTTCCGGCCGTCGTTGGTCGCGAGCGTGTACGTGCGGCCGTCGAGGGTGAAGCGCCCGCGGGCGATGCGGTTGGCGTAGCGTCCGATGGTAGCGCCGAAGTACGGCGCGTTATGCTGCCATTGCTCGAGCGTGTCGTAGCCGAGCGTGACGTCCGCGACGCGGCCGGCCCGGTCGGGCAGCTCCACACTCACGACAATCGCCCCGTGGTCGGTCAGCCGCACGCGCAGGCCGTGCCCGTCGTCCAGCTCGAACAGCGTTGCGCGGCGACCGTCGGGCAGTGTACCGTAGGGCTGGTGCCGTACCTGCATCTCCAGGTTCCTCCGCGTGTGGGGCCGGAGCGCGGTTCGCACCGGCCCGTTCATCGTACTCGCGCCGCCGCGGCGGCGGTCGCCGCGAGCGTTGCCGGCGCCCCACCGGCGGGGAACCGGCCGGGCGTGACCGGACCGACCACGCGCCGCCTACGCTCCTGTGGCGGCGGCCGGACCGCCGTTCGCGCCCGAGGCCACCTGCTCGAGAACGTCGAAGAAGCCGGGGAAGCTCTTGGACACGCAGCCCGCGTCGCGGATGACGATCCCGCCTGCCCGCAGGCCCGCGAGCGCGAAGCTCATCGCCATGCGGTGGTCGTCGTACGTGTCGATCGCCGCGGGTACGACGCGCGCCGGCGGGTGGATCGTCAGTCCGTCGGCGCGCGCGATCACGCGCGCCCCCAGCCGCCCGAGCTCGGTGGCCAGCGCCGCGATCCGGTCCGTTTCCTTGATGCGGAGGTTCGCGACGTTCGTGATGTCCGTCGGACCGTCCGCGAAGAGCGCCGTCACCGCCAGCGTCTGCACCGTATCCGGCATCTCGTTCAAGTCCACGGCGACGCCGCGCAGCCGACCGTCCGCGGGGGCCGCCACCGCGATGCCCTCGTCGGTCGCCCGCACCCGGCAGCCCATCTCTGCCAGCACGTCCACGAATCCCACGTCGCCTTGGCGGCTGACGCGGGTGAGGCCGCGCACCAGTACCTCGCCGCCCGTGATCGCCGCCGCGCTCCAGAAGTACGTGGCCGCGCTCGCGTCCGGCTCGATCGTGTACTCCCCTGCGCGGTAGCGCTGCGACGCCGCCACGACGAACCGCTGGTCGTCGCCCTCGAGTACCTCCACGCCCAGCGAGCGCATCGTCGCGATCGTCATGTCCACGTACGGTCGGCTCGTCAGCCGACCGTTGATGCTCAGCAGCACATCCTGCCGCGCGTACGGCGCGACCATCAGCAGAGCGCTGACGAACTGGCTCGACGGGGGCGTCTCGAACGCGACCTCGCCGCCCGCCAATCCGCGCGCATGCACCACCAGCGGCGGGCAGCCCTCGGCGTCCTCGTACTCGACCAGCGCGCTCAGCGCTCGCAGCCCATCGACCAGCGGGCCGATGGGCCGCGCCCGCATGCGCGGCGTCCCGTCCAGTCGGTACCGGCCGTAGCCGAGCGCGACCAGGGCCGTCAGGAAGCGCATGGCCGTGCCGGCGTTGCCCACGTTCAGCTCGGCTTCGCCCTCCGGGATGTGGCCGCGGCAGCCCGCGACGGACAACGTCCCCGCCTCGTCCTCGACGACCGCGCGGATGCCGAGCGTCCCCAACGCCGTCAACATGGCGTGCGCGTCGTCCGAGAGCGACGCCCCGCGCAGTACGCTGCACCCGTCCGCCAGCGCCGTGCAGGCCAGGTAGCGGTTCGTCAGGCTCTTCGAGCCCGGCAGGCGCACGGTCCCGCGCAGCGGCCCGACCGGGTGCAGACGTATGTCGCGTCCCTCGCGCTCCACAAGCCCCATCGCGCGGGTCTCCAACGCCTCGCTTTTCACTCGGCGAGCCGGCGTCACGGGGCACGCGTGACGAACGGCTCCAGCACCAGGGTCCACTCGTCCGCGCCCGGCTGCAACGCGACCACGCGAAAGCGCCGCCGGCCGTTCGGCCACGTCAGGTCATTGGGCACCCAGACCTCGGACCCGATGGCCCGCCCCCCGGCATCGCGGACACCGGGCAGCCGCGCCAGTCCGTCGACCAGCCACGCGGCGGGCACCGGGAGCGCTCCGATCGCCGCCTCGACGACGCGCAGCGCGATCTCGTCGACCCCGACCTGCACACCGATCCGGGCCGAGCCCACCACCCGCCAGCCGCGCCATTTCAGGACCGTCCCGATGCGCAGGCCGTCGGCCGTCAGTTCCACGCACGGCTCCTCGACCGGCAGCTCCGCCGCTTCCGGCCAGAGCTCGGCCCGCGCCGCCAGCCAGCGGTTGAGCTGCGCCGCCGTGAGCCGCACGGTCACGCGCTTGCCGCCGTTGAGCCCCGCGCTGATCTCGTCCTGCACGGTCGCCAGGGCCGCCTTGTCGTCCCGGAGCCGCGCGTGATCGATGGCCGGCGGCCGATACCAGTCGGGCCGCCACGCCGCGGCCGAACCCGCCAGCGTCATGCCGATCAGCAGCACGAGCCCGACGCCGAGCGCGACCACCCCCACGCGCACGCGACGCGTGCGACGCCCCGCACGAGTTGGCGCGTCGTGCTTCACGCGACACCGTCCCGGGCCAGTCACCCCCGCTCCGCCTGCGGGCTACGGCATGTCCTTCTCGTCGTCGTCCGTCAATTCTTCGAGCGCGTCGATCGGGTCGTCCAGCTCCAGCTCGACCTCCGAGAGGTCCAGCGTCTCCTCGTCATCACCGGGGGCCACAGCCGCCGCACCGGCCGCGCCCCTGGCGGGCGCCGCCGGCTTCTTGGCCGGGGCCTTGGGCTGCGCGTCGGCCGGGGTGATCTTCGCGGGCTGCCCGTCCACCTGCACCACGAACACCACGGGGCCGACCTGGAGCTTGTCGCCGGCCTTCAGCTTCGTTTCGGCCACGCGTTTGCCGTTGACGTACGTGCCGTTCGAGCTGCCGAGGTCCTTGACGGTCAGCTTGTTGCCCTGGATGAGCACCGCACAGTGCTGGCGCGACACGTCCCGCGTCGGGATCCGCAGGCCGCAGTCCTGCCGCCGTCCCAGCACCGTCTTTTCCGCCGTCAGCGGAAACTCACGGCGCTGCCCGTCCTTGAACATCACTAAGATGACTCGCATGCGGGTCGATCCTCGCTCCGCCCGACGCAGCTCGGGTGGACGTGCGGTTCCGAAAGAACACGCAGCGGTATGCTATGCGAAGGAACCCCCCGGTGACAACGCCCGTGCGTGCGCTCTACGTCCACGTCCCGTTTTGCCGCACGCTGTGCGGCTACTGCGATTTTTACAGCACGCGCTTCCGATCGGACCGGGTCGCCCCCCTCGTCGATGCCCTGCTGGCCGAGCTGCGGCGCTGGTCCGATGCCCGCCCCCTGCGGTTCGACACGCTGTTCGTCGGCGGCGGCACGCCCACCACGCTCCCCGCCGACGAGCTCGAGCGCCTGCTCGCGGCCCTGGCCGCGTTCCGCGATCCGGCCGCCGACGTCGAGTTCACGGTCGAGGCCAACCCCGCCACGCTGACGCCCGCCCGCGCCGCCGCGCTGGCCCGCTGCGGCGTCAACCGCGTGTCGCTCGGGGCCCAGTCGTTCGAGCCGCGCGAGCTGCGGGTGCTCGACCGTCGCCACCGTCCGGAGCAGGTCGCCGAAACCGTCGCCCTGTGCCGCGCCGCCGGTCTAACGCGCCTCAGCCTCGACCTGATCTTCGGCGTCCCCGGCCAGACCTGCGAGAGCTGGGCCCGCAGCCTCGCCGCCGCCCTCGCGCTCGACCCCGAGCACCTCTCCTGCTACGGCCTGACCTACGAGGAGGGCACGCCCCTTACCGCCCGCCGCGATGCCGGCCGCCTCCGGCCGCTCGACGACGACACCGAGGCCGAGCAGTACGAGTACGCGATGGACGCGCTCGCGGCCGCCGGGCGCCCGCAGTACGAGCTCAGCAACTACGCCCGCCCCGGCCGCGAGTGCCGCCACAACCTCCGCTACTGGCACAACGAGCCGTACCTGGGGCTCGGACCGTCCGCGGCGGGGTTCATCGACGAGGTGCGGTACAAGAACGTCGCCGACACGGCCGCGTACGTCGCCGCGATCCGCGCCGGCGGGTCGGCCCGCGTCGAGGAGGAAACGCTGCCGCCCGAGCGTCGGGCGCGCGAAACGGCGATGCTGGAGCTGCGCCTGGTCGCAGGCATCGACCGTCGGCGCTTCGCCGAGCGGTACGGAGCCGACCCGGCCGACCTGTTCGCAACCGCTATCGCGCGGCACACGGCCGCCGGCCTGCTCGAGGTCGATGAACGCGGCGTGCGGCTGACGCGCACCGGCCGGCTGCTGGCCAATCGCGTGATGGCGGATTTCGTGTAGGCCGCGCCGCACCAGCAGCACGGCGTTGCAGACGGCCCGCTCGCCGGTCTTGTCGCTCGGGGAGTTCCGCACGACGCCATCCACGACGAGCGTCGACGATCCGCCCCCGTCGAGATTGAGCGTTTCATCCGCATGCAGTACGTCGGTCGCGAACGCGGCCATCTCCTCGAACGTCATCCCGACGCTGTGCTCCGGCTGCCGCCCATCGAGCACGACGAAGTACAGCGTGCTCGCGTTCCACGCGAGGAACGTCCGCGGATGCCGCCCGCGGAACGATTCGGGGTACTCATCCCATGCGGCGGTGTTCGCGCGCCCGGCGCGCACGATCCAGCCCGCGCCCGTAATCGCGAAATCCGCCGTCTGCGCCGCCACGCAGTCCGTCGCGTAGCGCACACCGATGCGATCGCCCACCCGCACGCCGTCGGCCAGCGGCGCCGCCACGGTCCCCTGGGCGTACAGGACGAGCCCCCGCGCCGGCAGGGGCGTGTCGACCGCGGCGGTGCCGGTGCGCACGTCCACCACGCGGCCGGTGACCTCCACGTCGCTCCGCATCGGATACGTCACGTCGTCGACAATGACCGCGGTGCCCGGCCGCGTCGTGCCCGTGGTCAGGCCCCACCCGGTCGTATACGCGACCAATGCGTTCTCCGGGAGTTGCGCCGGCCGCCGGTTCAGGTGATCGAGTGCCAACACGCGGCCGTCGGCCAGCCGCACCGTGCCGTCGCGCGGCCGCACACCGGCCACGATGCGGAGCGTGCGGTCCGGCCCCCACAGCAGCGTCTCGCGAGCCGGTTCGCCGGGCTCGACGAGGATCTCGCCGTCGGTGGCCGTGAAGCCGATCACGTCCGGCGGCTTGCCGAAGAACGAGCCGTTGATGGCTGCGATAACGTCCGGTTCCGGATCACGGTCATACCGCGCCACGATCTCGCTTGTCCGTTCCCAGCGGGTGCAGTGGCGGCGGCCTTCCGGCCAGCCGATTCGCAGGCCGTACTCCGGCCGGGAGCGGTCCACGGCGATGACGAACACCCGAACCGGGCCGGGCAGCGTGTGCTCGACGTATTCGACGCCCTCGGCGACCGGGCGGCGGTAGGTGATCTCGGCCGCGGAGCGGTACGCCGCGAGGCCGGCCACGAGGAGAACGAGGGCGGCACGCAGTACGGCAGCGGACGAGAGTTTATAAGGCGGGCGCGGCGACATGTGGGCCATTGTGACGCGGCGGCAGGTCGGAGTCCAAAATGAGCAGCCGGCAGATAAGGCGGGCCGGGTTGAGTACCGATGCGTGAAGCAATGGACCGCGGACAGAACCGGTCAGCGGCGCGAGGCGCCATCGGTTCGGGCCGCCAGGGTCCGACTCTACGCAAAGTGAGAAGACCATGGGATTCCGGATGAAGGTCGTACTGGCGGGCGTGCTCGCCCTGGTGACTTTGGCCGGCGTGATGTTCGCGCTGTACGTGCAGGATTCGCGCGCGGCGGTCCAGAAGCAGTACGTGGAGAAGGCTCGCAGCGTGGTGCTGACGGTCGAGTCGGCCCGCGAGGAGATGGCCAAGAAGTGGCAGTCCGGGATCTTCTCGGCCGAGCAGTTGCGCGAGTGGGCCGCCGCCGGCCGGGTGGACAAGGTGCTCCAAGCCGTGCCGGTCGTGACGGCCTGGCACGCCGCGATGGCCAAGGCGGAGGAAGGCGGCTATCAGTTCCGCGTGCCGAAGTTCCAGCCGCGTAACCCGAAGAACATGCCGGACGAGACCGAGAGCCGCGTGCTGAAGATGTTCGAATCCGGCACGGCCACCGAGCACTACGAAATTGACCTGGCCGCGAACGCGATCCGGTACTTTCGTCCCATCCGGCTGACCGAGGACTGCCTGCTGTGCCACGGCGACCCCACGCAGTCGGCCACGTTGTGGGGCAACGACCAGGGACTGGATCCGACCGGCGCAAAAATGGAGAACTGGAAAGCCGGCGAGGTCCACGGGGCGTTCGAGGTGGTCCAGTCGCTGTCGGCGGCCGACCGGGCGCTGGCGGCCACGCTGTGGCGCGGCACGGGCATCGTCGCGGCGCTGGTCGGGCTGAGCGCCGTCGCGCTGTACCTGGTGGTGACGCGCGTGGTCGTGCGGAATCTGATCGCGCCGGTGCAGCAGATCGCGGGCGAGCTGGACGAGGGGGCCGAGCAGGTCCACGAGGCGTCGGCGCAGGTGGCCGGCGCGGCGAACATGCTCGCGCAGGGCGCGAGCGATCAGGCGGCGGCGCTCCAGCAGGCCAGCAGCTCGCTGGAACAGGTGGCCTCGATGAGCCGCGACAACGCCCGGAACGCGGAGGACGTGAACCGGCTGAGCGGCGCGGCGCGGGAGACGGCGCAGGGCTGCGACCGGACCATGCAGCGGCTCGGCGTGGCGATGACGGCCATCAACGAGTCGGCCGGCGCCATTCACAAGATCATCAAGGTGATCGAGGAGATCGCGTTCCAGACGAACCTCCTGGCGCTGAACGCGGCGGTCGAGGCGGCGCGGGCGGGCGACCACGGCAAGGGCTTCGCGGTCGTCGCGCAGGAGGTGCGTTCGCTGGCGCAGCGGGCGGCGCAGGCCGCCGGCGAAACAACCGGGCTGATCGAGGCGTCGGTGGCCCGCGCGAGAGAGGGCAGCCGGGTCGCGACGGAGGTCGCGTCGGGCATGTCGTCCATCGTGACGCACGTCACGCAGGTCTCGGACCTCGTCGGCAACATCTCCGCTGCCAGCCGCGACCAGGCCGAGGCGGTCGACCAGCTCAACAAGGCGGTCGCCCAGCTTAACACCGTCACGCAGCAGAACGCGTCGGCGTCCGAGGAATCGGCCTCCGCGTCGCAGCAGCTCTCCGCGCAGGCCGAGAGCGTGCGGAACACCGTCACGCGGTTGATGCAGGTGGCCGGCGCCCCCCCCGGACGCGGGAGTGAGGCGAACCCGCGGGCGTGAGGCACGGCGGCTTGCGAGACCAGCGGCGGCTGATGTAAGGCACCGCGGCGGTTCTCGGCCGCGCGCCGTGCCGACCTTGCGCCCTGACGGCCGCCGTCCGAGCCCCGGCCGCAAGGCCGGGGTCCATCACTCGCCGCCCTGGACGAAACCCGGAGCTTGCGCTCCGGGCTCGGACGGCCGTCGCCCTGCCACCCTCCGGGCTCGGACGGCCGTCGCCCTGCCCAGCCTCCAGGTTCGGATGCCGCGCGCCGTGCCGGGCCGCGGCAACAAGGCTGCACGGCGCGGCGTGCCGGGCGCGGTGACGAGGTTGCCCGCTCACAAGGTGACAAAGAACCCGCCCCGTCCCCCGCCTGCGGCCGTTCGGCGGGGACCGCGGGCCCCCTCGCGGCGGGGCGGGGCGCCCGGCTATACTATCCCGTTTCAAGGGCGGCTGCGGGCGTCGTCGGGCGGGCGTGTTCCCGGTCCGCGGTGGTCGCGGCGGAAGCGGTTGGCGGCAAACGGTGCAGCATGATCAAGGCGAGCGAACTGAAAAAGGGGAAGGTCGTTCAGCACGAGGGCGGCCTGTACTCGGTGAGCGACATCCAGCGGGTGTCCAAGGGGAACTGGCGGAGCTACCTCCAGGCCAAGTTCAAGTCGTTGAAGGACGGCCGGGTGATCGACGTCCGCCTGTCGGTGGACGATCGGATCGAGACGCCGTTCGTGGACACGAAGCCGTACCAGTACCTGTACAAGGACGGGGACAGCTTCGTGCTGATGGATGAGCAGACGTACGACCAGATCACGGTGTCGGCGGACGTGATGGGGGAGGCCGAATTGTATCTGCGCGGCAACGAGACGGTGACGGTGCAGATGATCGAGGGCAAGATCGTCGCGATCGAGCTGCCGAACACGGTGCAGCTCAAGGTGGTCGACGCGCCGCCGGTCGTAAAGGGCGCGACCGCGACGAACCAGAGCAAGGAAGCGACGCTCGAGACCGGGCTGCGCGTGCGGGTCCCGCCGTTCATCGAGATCGGCGAGGAGCTGCGCATCGACACGCGGACGGGCGAGTACCTCGAACGGGCCAAGGAGTGAGCGTGGCCGGGCTCCGGGCCCGGGCGGCGGGCCGCGTTCCGGAACGATCCGGGGCGCGGGGCGGCGCGGCCGGTCGGGGGCGGGTCGGACCGGACGACGGGCGGCGGGACCGAGAGTGAGTCCGATGAATTGGCTCCTCTGCGTCGGTGACACGGACATCCTGCGGGACGCGACGAGCGCCGGCACGGTCTTCTGGTACCGCGCGCGGCGCGGGGGGATGGGGCTGGTCTGGGCCGGGGTGCTGACGGCCGTCGTCCTGCTGCTGGTCGTGCTGCTGGTGCTGGGGCCGGCGGGCACGGGGCTGGGGTGGCTGTCGCGGAACGGGGTGGCGCTCGCGCTGACGCTGGTGGGGCTGGGCTGGGCGGGGTACGTGGGGTGGCTGGCGTTTCAGTTTCTGCCGTCGCGCAACGACCGGGTCGTGCTGGCGCACCGTCGCTGGGTTCGGACGAGCGTGGACCCGCTGGAACCGGCGCTCCAAGCGCTGTCGGATGAGCAGCTTCAGGCGAAGACCGCGGAGTTCAAGGCCCGCTTGGCGGCGGGCGCGACGCTCGACGACCTTCGGGCGGAGGCGTACGCCTGCGTACGAGAGGCGTCGCGCCGGGCCCGCAACCACCGGCAGTTCGAGTGCCAGCTAATCGGCGGCAAAGTGCTTGAGGAGTGCAACGTCGCCGAGATGCGGACGGGCGAGGGCAAGACGATCGTTTGTTACATGGCCAACTACCTGAAGGTCCTCCAGGGCCTGAAGGTGCACATGGTCACGGTGAACGATTACCTGGTGAAGCGCGACGCGGAGTTCTGCCGGCCGATCTTCGCGCTGCTGGGCGTCAGCGTGGGCTACATCACGGCGGACATGGAGACCTACGGGCCGGCGGCGGAGGAACGCCGCACGGCGTACGCCTGCGACATCACCTACGGCACGAACAGCGAGTTCGGGTTCGACTATTTGCGCGACAACATGAAGATGTCCGTGCGGGACCAGGTGCAGGGCCGGCAGGACTACGTGGTCGTCGATGAGGTCGACAGCATCCTGATCGATGAGGCCCGCACGCCGTTGATCATCTCGGGGCCGGCCCGCGACGACGTGACGCAGTACCGCATGGCCGACGACGTCGCCCGCATGCTCGTCCAGAAGCAGGAGCAGGCCAACCGCGAGACGGCCGCGCGGCTGGCCGAGATCGAGGCCGACCCGGGGCGGTTCGGCCTGGACGGGGGGCACCCGAAGTACCGCGAGGGGCTCAAGAAGTTCCGGGCGGACCCGTACTGGCTCTCGTCGGACGAGGCCGAGGCGATCGGCCACAAGCAGTACTTCGTGGTCGAGGCGGACCGCAAGTCGGTGCACATGACCGAGCACGGCGCCAAGGCGGCCCAGGGGTACCTCGGGATCGGGTCGTTCTACGACAGCCGGAACATGAACTGGCCGCACTACATCGACAACGCGCTGCGGGCCCACAAGGTTTACCAGCGCGACAAGGAGTACGTGGTCCAGAACGACCAGATCATCATCGTGGACGAGTTCACGGGCCGGCTCATGCACGGCCGGCAGTGGTCCGACGGCCTGCACCAGGCGGTCGAGGCCAAGGAGCGCGTGACGATCAAGCAGGAGACCCAGACGCTCGCCACGATCACGCTCCAGAACCTGTTCAAGCTCTACCGGCAGCTCGCCGGCATGACCGGCACGGCCATGACCGAGGCCGACGAGTTCATGAAGATCTACAAGCTCGAGGTCATCGCGATCCCGACGAACAAACCGGTGCGGCGGATCGACTACAACGACAAGATCTACAAGTCGGTGGCCAGCAAGTTCGACGCGGTGGTCGAGGAGATCCGCTCGTACAGCCAGGAGGGCTACCCGGCCGACGCGTGGTCGCTGCACGACCTGCTCAAGCACGCGCGCCGCACGCTCGTCTCGGAGCAGGAACACGGCCGGGCCGACGCGGCCGTGCCGGCACAGCTCGCGGCGATTGACCGGGCCCTGGCGGCGTTCAACGGCGGCAAGGGCGACGAGGCGGCGCTGGCCGCCGGCTACCGCGAGCTGATGGGCGAGTGGGTCGGCGGGCGGCCGGTGCTGGTCGGCACGACCAGCGTTGAGGCGTCGGAGAAGCTGAGCGAGGCGCTGACGCGGCGTTACGGCGTCGAGCACGAGGTGCTCAACGCGCGGCCGGACGCCGTGGCCCGCGAGTCGGAGATCGTGGCGAAGGCGGGGCGGCAGCACGAGCTGGTGCGGGGCAAGCAGAAGCGCATCGTGGGCAACGTGACGATCGCGACGAACATGGCCGGGCGCGGCACGGACATCGTGCTGGGCCCGGGCGTGGCGGCGCTGGGCGGGTTGCACGTGGTGGGCACGGAGCGTCACGAGAGCCGGCGGATCGACAACCAGCTCCGCGGACGGTGCGGCCGGCAGGGGGACCCGGGCAGCTCGCGCTTCTTCCTGAGCTTCGAGGACGACCTGCTGCGGCTGTTCATGGGGGAGTGGGTGCTGCGGATGCTCCAGATGCTGGGCTTCGAGGAGGGCATGGCCATCGAGGACCGGCGCGTGAACCGCGGCATCGAGAAGGCCCAGAAGAAGGTCGAGGAGCGGAACTTCGGGATCCGCAAGAACCTGCTCGAATACGACGAGGTGATGGACCACCAGCGCAAGACGTTCTACGCCCTGCGCCAGCGGATTCTGGAAGGACGCGGGCTGACCGAGCTGATCTGGGAGATGATCGACGACACGGTCAGCGACGCGGTGGAGCGTTACCTCGATCCGAAGTACCCGGCGCAGTGCGCGGCGGAATGGGCCGGGCAGCACCTCGGCGTGCCGCTGGAGGCGGGCAAGCTCGACACGCACGACCTGAAGGCTCTCCAGGACCAGGTGCGCGACCTGGCAGCGTACGAGGCCCGGCAGCTCATCCAGCGCATGATCGGCGAATACGTCGATCCGGACGTGCCGCCGGAGGAGTGGGACGTCCGCGGGCTGGCGGGCTGGGCCGCCCAGTACGGCGTCACGCTCTCCCAGAACCAGATGAAGAAGATGGCGCCGTCGGAGCTCCAGGAGCACATCATCGCGGCCGCCGAGGCCCGGATCGCCGCGGCCGACCTAACGCCGCTCGAGCAGTACGTCGATCCGCAATTCGCGCGCGGGCGGCTGGCGCGCTGGGCGAAGGACAAGTTCGACCTGGACATTCCGCCGGAGGAGCTGGCCGCGGCCTCCCGCGAGGACGCCGCGCGGCTCCTGACCGAGGCGATGCGGGCGGCCTACCGCCGCCGCGAGATCGAGTACCCGGTGGCGGCCGTGATCTCGTTCGCCCTCGAGCGCGGCGGCAGCAACGCCAACGAGGTGGCGGGGCGGCTCGCGGCCTGGGCCGGCCGCAAGTACGGCCGCGACTGGACGTACGAGCACTTCGTGAACCGCGCGCCGGAGGACGTGTTCACGGAGCTGCGCGCGCTCAACGAGGATTTCCTGACGAACCGCCGGCTGGACGCCGAAGTGGACGCGGCCGTGGCGCAGCACTCCGGGGCGGCGCTGGAACAGTGGGCCCGGCAGCGGTTCGGGCCGGTGATGGACAGCCGCCCGCTGGACCTGGCGGGGGACGTGGCGGCGCAGCTCAAGCAGTGCGCGTACGAGATGCTGCGGTTCGAGCTGACCTGGCTCGAGCAGCAGATCCTGCTGTCGACGTTCGACGGGCTGTGGAAGGACCACATGTGGTCGATGGACCTTCTGCGGCACTCGATCGGCCTGCGCGGCTACGCGGAGCAGGATCCGAAGATCGCCTTCAAGCGCGAAGGCACGCGCATGTTCAACGAGCTGCTCGTGACGGCCCGCGAGCGCGTCACGGACCTGATCTTCAAGGTGCGCGTCGCCGGCTACGGCGCGGGCGGCTACGGCGAGTCCGGCCCGGCGGCCCCGTCCGGCCCGGCCTATCAGCGCATGACCACCAGCAAGGCGGACGCGACGGGCGCCGGGTTCTCGCAGGCCGATCAGGACGCCGCCCTGCGACAGCAGGGCGAGGGCGGCCTGACGAAGACCATTCGCCGCGAGGAGCCGCGCGTCGGTCGCAATGACCCGTGCCCGTGCGGCTCGGGCAAGAAATACAAGCAGTGCCACGGCCGCGGCCGGTGACCCCGCGCGGGGCGGGGCGGCCGGCCGAACCGCGGTGAACTACCCTTCCCGCCGCGGGATGGTCTTCCCCTGCGGGTCGGCGGCGGGCCGGCCCAGGGTGCGGTCCAGCTCCTCGGCCAGCTCGTGGGCGTGCTCGAGGCGCTCGGCCTCGGCGTGCAGGTGGCGCTCGCTGGCGCCTTCCTGCGCGAGGTAGGTTTCCCAGAGCCGGTGGGCCCGCAGCATGTCCTGCGCGCGGGCGCGTCCGGCGGCGGTGAGGGTCGGCTCGGGTTGGCCGCGCGTCACGAGCCCGTCCCGCGCCAGGTCCTCCACTGCGCGGCCGATGGCGCGCGGGTCGGCCGGGGTGAGGGCCGCCGCCAGGCCCGCCGCGGCCCGCTGCGGGGTTTCCTCGAACCGGGCCAGCATCTTCAGCACGTCCTCCTCGAGGATGTGCCGCCGGATGCGTCGCCGGCGCAGTGCGACCGCCAGGAAGCCGCGCTCCGGCGCCAGCGCCATCGCCAGCAGGAACACGACGGTCGCGACCAGCACCATCATCGGGCCGGGCGGACTGTTGAACTGGAACGCGAGAAACATGCCGGCCGCGGCCGACAGCCCGCCGAGCACGGTGGACACCGTCAGCAGGAGCCAGAGCCGGTTCGTGAGCTGGTAGGCCGTGGCCGCGGGGGTCACGAGCATCGCCACCGCCATGATGACGCCGACGGAGCGCAGCGCGGCGACGATGGTGGCCGAGAGCAGGATCATCAGCACGTAGTGCAGCAGGCTGGTGTTGAAGCCCATCGTGCGGGCGAGCACCGGGTCGAAGCTCAGCAGCTTCAGCGGGTGGAACAGCAGCAGGATCGTGCCCACGACGACGGGGGCGATCAGCAGGATGCTGTGCCAGTCGGTCTCCGTGATGGCCAGCGGGTCGCCGAACAGAAAGCATTTCAAGTCAAAGTGCGTGCCGGCGGGCAGGCGGCTGATCAGGATCACGCCCACGGCGAACATGGCCGTGAAGACAATGCCGATGGCCGCGTCCTCCTTCGCGCGGCTGAAGCGCGTCACGAGGCTGATGGCCACGGCGGTGACGACGCCGGCGGCCAGCGCGCCGACGAACAGGCCGGTCACGCCCGTGCTGACGAGCAGAAAGGCGATCACAACGCCCGGCAGGACGGCGTGCGCGATGGCGTCGCCGATCAATGCCATGCGGCGCAGCACGACGAACCCGCCCAGCAGCCCGAGCAGGGCGCCGACGACGACGCTGCACAGGAGCTGGAGGCGGTGGTCGATCAATGGGCTGAGCAGCCGCTCCTGCCACGTGATGAGATCGGCGGCCGACTGGGCCAGGAGCCGTTCAGCGGACATCGGCCGGGCCCTCCTGCAACGCCCGCTCGGCCTCGTCCACGAAGCTCATGCGGCCGCCGTACAGCCGCCGCAGGTTGTCGGCGTGGACGACCTCCGCGGGCGGGCCGTACGCGACCACGACGCGGTTGAGCATCAGCACGGCGTCGAAGCGGTCGAGGATCTGGAGGTTGTGGTTCACGACGATCAGCGTCTGACCGGCCTGCGAGAAGCGGTCCATCAGCTCGAAGATGGCCGCCTCGGTCCGCGCATCGACGCCGGCGAACGGCTCGTCCAGCAGCAGCACGCGAGCCTCCTGTGCCAGCGCCCGCGCGAGGAACACGCGCTGCTGCTGGCCGCCCGAGAGTTGCCGGATGTGACGGTCGGCGTACGCGGTCATGCCGACGGTCTCGAGCGCGGCCGCCACGCGGGCGTGGTCGGCGGCCCGCGGGCGGCCGAAATAACCCAGGGCGCGGTAGCGGCCCATCAGCACGACCTCGCGGACGGTGATGGGGAAGTCCCAGTCGGCGCTGTCCGTCTGCGGCACGTAGGCGACGTGCTGGCGGGCCTGGGCGATGGGCCGGCCCAGGACGCGGATCTCGCCCGCGTCGATCGGCAGCAACCCGAGCACGGCTTTGAGCAGGGTGCTCTTGCCCGCGCCGTTCGGCCCGATGATCGCCACGAGCTGCCCCTCGGGCACGGCGACGTCGACGTGCCGGAGCACGGGTTGCTGGCGATACGAGACCGTGAGCCCCGCGACCTCCAGCGCGGGCGCGGCCCCCAGCCGCGGCGGTTGGCGCAGGGACGCTTCAGCGGCCATCCGGGGACTCCACGGGCGCGGTCGCCGATGCGGGCGAATCGCCGGTGCCTTGCAGGAACGGACCGACGTTTTCGCCGGCCAGGGCGCTCACGATGATGCGCGTGTTCTCCCGCAGCGCGCCGAGGTACGTGTCGGCCGGCCGGCCGGGCGCGTCCAGGCTGTCGCTGTACAGCGGCTCCGGCGGAATCACGACCGGCTGACCGTCCTTCGCGGCCTGCGCCATCACGCGGTTCACCAGCTCGTTGAGCGACGCGGAGACGGCGGTCTCGTGAAAAATGGCCGGGATGCGGTGCTGTACGACGAGACGCGCCAGCTCCTGCACCCGGAGCGGCAGCGGGCTCGCGTCCGTGCTCGTGCCCAGCACGGCATCCACCGTCAGGCCATAGGCCGCACCGTAATAGTAGAACGCGTCGTGGCTCGTGATCAGGTAGCGGCGCTCGGGCGGGATGCGCTCCACCGCCTGGCGGATTCGGCCATCGAGCGCCTCCAGTTCGGCGAGGTAGCGCGCGGCGTTGCGCCGGTAGGTGTCGCTCCCCTCGGGGTCGAGCGCGAGGAGCGCGTCGCGGGCCTTCTCGGTGAACACCATGAAGTAGCGGGCGTTCCACCACACGTGCGGGTCGGGCGCGCCCTGCGGCCCCTCGGAAGCCCGGACGACGATGCGCGGGTCCTCCGCGAGCGCCACGGCGCGCGGGCCGAGGCCCTCGAACATGTGCACCAGCTTGCCCTCGAGGTGCAGACCGTTGTAAAGGACCAGCCGGGCCTTCCGGAACAGGACGCTCGTATCGGGCGTGGGCTCGAATGTGTGCGGATTCAGGCCGGGCGGAATGACGCCCACAACCCGCACGCGGTCGCCCGCGAGCTGTCGGGCGAGGTCGGTGATCATGGTCGTCGTGGTGACGACCAGCAGTCGGTCGTCGGCGGGCGCGGCCGGCGGCCGCTCGCACCCGCCGACGGCGAGCAATGCCAGGGCCAGTCCGGTCGCGGCGCGGTGCAGGCACCCTGGGGCGTGCGGGGCTCGCATCGTCACGGGTTCACGCAGTTGCGCACCTTGCCGGTCTGCTGGAACTCGGCCACGATCCGCACGGTTTCCTCGGCCACGGCGCTTTGGGCCTGGTCGGTCGAGGCGCCGATGTGGTGCGTACCGTAGACGTTCGGGAGATCGGCCAGGGGCGAGGTGATCGTCTTCGCGTCGGCGGCGGGCTCGTTCTCGTAGACGTCGACGCAGGCCGCCCGGAGCCGTTTCTCCTTGAGGGCGACCACCAGGGCGGCCTCGTCGATCACGGACGCGCGGCTTGTGTTCACGAGCACTGCGTGCGGCTGGAGCAGCGCCAGCCGCGCCGCGTTCACGAGATGCCGGGTGTCGCCGGTCCCGGGCACATGCAGCGTGATGTAGTCGCACGTCTGGAAGATCTCGTCCAGGCCGGCCGGGCGACAATCGGGGTGATCGACCGGCCGCAGGTCGGGAAGGATATCGTAGTAGCGGACATGCATGTCGAATGCCAGGGCGCGCTTCGCGACCTCGGTACCGATGCGCCCGACGCCGACGATGCCGAGCGTGGTGTCCTTGAGGCCGCGGGCCTTGCTGTATTCTTTCTTGTTCCACCGGTGCGCCCGCAGGTCGGCGACGTTGTCGGGGATGCGACGGTCGGCCGCCAGCAGCAGGCCGAAGACCAGTTCGGCCACGGCCACCGCGTTCATGCCGGGGCAGTTCGACACCTTGATGCCGCGCTGGGTCGCGTTGGCTACGTCGATTGTGTCGTAACCGGAGCCGGCGCGGATCACGAGCTTCAGGCTCGGGCTGGCGGCCAGCGTGTCGGCCTTCACCTTGGTAGAACGCACGATCAGGATGGCCGGCGCGAAGTCGGCGACGCGGCGCGTGAGTGTCTCGTCCTGGAGCTCCGGCTCGCAGACGACGTCGGCGCCCAGTTTCTTCAGGCCCTCGATTCCGGCGGCTTCGAACTTGTCGGCGATCAGAATCTTCATGGATGCGACTCCGGCGAGCCCGGCCCGCAGGCCGCTCCTGCCCAACGCGTGCCCGGGCGAGTCCGAGCGGGCGCGATTATACGGCGGCGGCCCGAACCTGCCCACGCGCCGGGCCGCCGGACGCGTTGCACGGCACCGGTCGCCCCGGATAATGCGCAGCCCCGGCGCGCGCCGCGCCGGCGCGAGGAGCCGTGATGGCGCGACGGACCACCGCCCCGCCGGGGCCGACCGGCGGCATCTGCTCGGACGGACGGCTGCTCCGCGCCTGGCGCTGGCGCCCCGCCAACGGGGGGCTCGTCTCGGATCCGCTCCGCTGCCGCCGCGAGGCGTGGTATCTCGTGAACCTGCGCCTCGACCCCCAGTCGCTCTCGCCGTCGGGCCTGACCCTCACCTTCCTGGACGGTCCCCAGCCGGTGCAGCCGCGCGGACTCTGGCTCCATCCGGCCGGGCCGGACGCCGGCCAGCGGCTCGCGTGGGTCGCGGCGCCGGCGCTGGCCACCCACGTGCAAGTGCGCTTGGCCGCGCCGCTGGTCGCGGTCACCCAGGCCCTGCACCTGCACGACGTGGCCGAACGCGATCCGAAATGCCACCCGCTCGCGGCGGTCCCGCGCTGGCGCACGTACCGCCCGCCGTTTCCGCTGACGCGCGTTGTGCTGCCCGCCGCGCTGTCCGCGCTGGCGCCGATGCTGCCGTGGCTGGAGGTCGAGCTGCTTGAGCGGCCGGCCTCGGTCGCGGCCCTGGCCGCGCGCGCGCGCCGCGCGGCCTGCATCATCGATCCGGCGTGGATCGCCGACCCGGGGCTCGATCTCGCGGACCTCGAGCGGCTCGCGGCCCAGGCGTGGGTGGTCGTCGACCTCGAGACGCTGGCGCGGCTGGTGGCATCGGCCGGGCAGGTCGAGACCCGCATCGTGACGCATGCGGCAACGCTCGGGATGATGTCGGCCCGCATCGTGTACGCGGATGTGCCGACGCGCGGCCTGGCGCTTCAGGATGTCGTCCCGTACGCGACGCGCGACGCCCGGGGGCGCTTCCGAACGCGCGTGCTGCGCGCCGATCGCGCCTGGCGCCGCTACGCCGCGGACACCGGTCTGGCGACGCTGCTCTCTTCGGAGACGCCCTGGGCCCGGCACCACGGCGACGTGTTGTCGGCGGCCCGGCCGATCGCCGGCGGCGAACTGCTTGCCACCGACTTGCCCTGGCTCGTCGCGGGGGCGTACGGACCGCTCGTCGCGCCGCACATCGCGACGCACCTGCTCCAGATGCACCTCGGCGGGCCGCTGGAGGACGCGCTCCAGTATTGGACGCGCTGGGACGAGATGCCGGTCGTGGTGCGCGACATCGCCGACCTCGCGCGCCGCTTCGAGCCGCTCCGGCCCGTGCGCTGGCGAGCGGAGACCGCCGACGTTGCGCACCTCGGCCTCGCGCTCGAGATGCCGGGCCCGGCCCCGACCGCGGCCGTGCTGCTCCAGACCGGCCGCATGGACAACGCCGCGTTGCATGACGGCCTGCCCCCCGAGCCGCTGATGATCCTCATGAAGATGCTGGCGCGCGAGGCGCGGGAACGCACGCCCTGGGCCGCGCGGCACCTGACCGGCACGCTCGTGCTGTGGCAGTTCGATACCGCGGCCGGACTCAAGTACGCCACGGGCTATGCGGCCGCACCGCCGCTGCCGGAGCGGGTGCGGCGCGTGGTGGCGCGCCTGCGGGGTGGGGCTGTGGGCGAGGTGGCGACCGACCCGGCGGTGATCCGCCTGACGCTGTCCGATGAAGGTTTCTGCGGCGACCGGTCGATCCAGTTCCAGACGGAGCTGACCGCCCGCATCCGGCAGGCAATCGAGTCGGCACGGGGCTGAGGACACCCCTTGCGACACCGACTTAGGATGAAAGTGTAGACGACGAGCGGAATCGCCGATAAACAAAACCGGGGCGGCGGTCACCGCCCCGACATGAGAGGTCGAACCATGGGCAAGATCCTGCTTCCCGTTCTGATTGTTGGCGTCCTCGAGTTCGTCGCGCTGATCATTTTCTTCCTGATCGACCCGGCCCGGCAGTTCCTCGCGAACCAGTAGCCTGCATGTTGAGCTGCGCGCCCGCGTCGGACCACCGACCCGCACGGTAGACCGAGGGGTGTGGTCTGCGCTAACCGCAACGCTTGTCGCGAGCGGCTGACATTATCAGACGTTTCCGTCTGTTCCGGTCTCACCTCCCTTCGTCTGGGCACCAACCTCAAGCCACGCGCAAAAAACCACCGATAAGAACTGCGCGGCGCACCGGCCGCGCCTCTCATGGTGACGCCCGCGCAAGCGGGAGAGGCTTGTCCGGCTGCGTGCAGCACGGTGTCCCCCCACACGCACCGGGCGGCACGCGCCGGACAACTTCATAGCAGGGTCCCGAAAAAATGGAACCAGTGCCACGTGGCGGCGGCGGCCTGTTCTCAACCACCGGCCGGTGGCAGTACGTGGACTTCACCTCGTGGCTCGCCTCGAGCAAGTCGCTGGTCGCGGTCGGGATGTGGGGCTACGGCAGCGGCGGACCGGACGAACGGACGTACGTGGACGACGGGCGCGTCGCGGTGATCCCGGAGCCGGCCTCGCTCCTCTTGCTGGCGGCCACGGCGCTCCGGCGGCGACGCTGAGCGGCGGGGCCCTGGGTTCGCCCGTCGCGGCTACGTCCACCAGGCCGAGAACGCCAACACGGCGACGCCGAGCAACACGCGGTACACGGCGAACGGCGTGAAGCGGTACTTGCGCACGTAGCTCAGGAAGCCGGCGATCACAACCAGGGCGACGACGAACGCGGTGGCGCTCGCGACCAGCAGCAGCCCGGTCGCCTCACCGGTCAGCTCGTGGCGGTGCTTGACCAGCTTGAGCAGCGCCGCCCCGAGCATGGTCGGAATCGCGAGGTAGAACGAAAACTCCGTCGCCACCCGCGGCGTCAACCCCAGCGCCATGCCCCCGAGAATGGACGCCCCGGCCCGCGACACGCCCGGCCACATGCTCACGCACTGGATCACGCCGATCCAGAACGCCTGTCCGAGCGTCACGTCCTCGAGCTTCTGCGGCCGCTCCCGGCGGAACCGCCGGTCGATGAACTCCATCAGGCCGGCACCGAGGATCAGCGCCCAGGCGACCGCGGCCGGGCTTCTCTCCAGCGGGTCGAGCAGCCCCTTGAACGGCAGCGCCAGACCGATCGTCGGGACCATCGCGACCCCGACGCGGGTGAAGACGTGCCGCGGCCACGCCGCCGGCCGGAACGTCTTCGCCAGCCGCCACAGGTCGCGCCAGAAGTAGAGCACGACCGCGAGAATCGCCGCGAACTGCGACACCCAGAGCACGACATTCCAGGGGGCGACGTCGGCCTGGACGCCGAGCACGGGCATGGCGATGACCATGTGCCCTGTGCTCGAAATTGGCAGAAATTCGGTCAGCCCCTCGATGACGCCCAACACGAGCGCCGCGAGAACGGGATGGTAGGACGCAGCGCCGGCGCCGGCTGCGGTTTCAACCGAGGGGCTGGCGAGCCAGCCCGCGACCGGTGGCAAGCGCCACAGAACCTGGCCGGCGAGGTTGGCGTACAGACCGGCCGCGAGGTCGTCAGCCAGGATCCCCCAACCGCCGGGCAGGCGTTCGAGCTCGCGGGCCGGCGTGGGCTTGAGCACGTCGAAGAAGCGGAAGAGCACGAACTGGCCGGCCAGCACCGTGAGCAGCGGCGTGAGACCGGCATCGGTCCCGATCGGCAGGGCGAGCAGGGCGAGCCATTGCCCGGCCACTTCGTCCAGCGTGAACTGCTTCGGGTCCGGGCGGCGGTACCGGGTGATCGCCCACGGGCCGAAGCGGATGGCTACGACACAAGCCGCCGCCAGCGCGACGAGCAGCACGACTTCGTGCAGCAGGCGGGACGTGCCGGCGGTCAGCCACCAACCCGCGAACAGGACGACCGCGACCAGCGAGCCCCAAGTCCCGGTCGGTCCAGGCAGGAGGCCGCTGCCGAGACCGGTCACGCAGGCGGTTTTGAACCGCTCGGGCCGAGACCTCATGCGGGAGATCCCGAGCTCGGTCCCGCCGGGGGCGGGGCCGGTTGCGCCGAGAGCGCCCGGCGGGAGAGCAGCAAGGCCCGCGCGCGATGGAGGTACACGGCGGCCGACAGCACCGTCAGGATCACGGTCGTCCAGACCGCGGCCTTGCGCAGGGGCGTGACGCTGTCGAGGCGCCAAGCCAGCTCCCCGAGGATCAGGCACACCGTCGCGGACTGAACGAACATCTTGAGCTTGCCGACCCAGGACGCCGCGAACGCCCGGCCGCCGGCTTCGCTCTCGATCCGGACGGCGGAAACGAGCAGCTCCCGCCCGAGGATCACGACGACCATCCAGGGTGCGACGCCGGTGAGGTTGGCCTGGCCCGTCCAGAAGTGGGGGCTGGCGAACAGCACGAACGCGGCGCAGACGATGACCTTGTCGACAACCGGATCGACGATGCGTCCGAACGACGTGACCGAGTCGGTCAGGCGGGCCAGCAGCCCGTCGAGGACGTCCGTCACCGCCGCGATGAGAAAGACCCAGAACGCGATGTGCAGCAGCCAGCGCTGCTGCTCGAGCTTCTGGGCGTCGAACCCGGAAAGCAGCAGGACGAACACGACGGCCAGTCCGAGGCGGCCGAGCGTGAGTTGATTGGGGATGCTGATCGCCATGCGTTCCGGGTGTCCTGGCGCCGTGAAAGGCGGGAGTGTACCCGCCCGGTCCGTGCGGGGAAAGCCGACGGCTAACCGTGCACAACGCACAGTCGGGTCCAGAACAGCCAGATGATGGGCGCCGCCAGCAGCGGTGAGTCCACGACGTCCAAAACGCCGCCCAGTCCCGGAAAGACGTGCCCGGAGTCCTTTACCGCGGCGTCGCGCTTGAGAAGCGAGGCCGCCAGATCGCCGGCCACGGACACCAGGCCGAGCAGCAGGCCGAGAAAAGCGAGCGCCGCCGACGAGGGGAGGAGTCGCCTTTCGAACTGCAGCCAGCCGGCGCCGATGAGCCAGTTCCCCAGCAGCACGGCGCACAGCACGGCGGTGGCCAGGCCGCCGAAGAAGCCCTCCCAGGTCTTCTTCGGGCTCAGCCACTCGACCAGCTTGTGCCGCCCGAACGCCCGCCCGACGAAATACGCTCCGGTGTCGGTGATCTTGACGATGAACATCGAGAACAGGAGGAGCGTCACGCCGGTTTGGCCGCCGACCTCCATCCGCAGCTTCGTCATGAAGCCCGCCAGGCCGCCGGTGTAGAAGATGATGAAAATCGTGATGGCGAGGTTCTCCATCGCGTTCTGCGTGCGATAGCGGGCGCTCTGCCGCAGGAACATGAACGCCAGCGCCAAGGCCAGCCAGAGCAGCCCCCACGACTCGTCGTAGCCGCCCGTGACCGGGCTCAGGTTGTAGGACACGTACGGGCCGATCACCAGCGCGGCGGCGAAGAACTGGGCCGTGCCCGCAAACGGGCGGTAGCCCCGAACCCGCGCGAGGTGCACCAGCTCATGGACCGTCAAGAGCGTCAGAACGACGATCAAGGCGGTGCACAACGATCCGTTGCGCAGCCAGTCGCCGAGGTCCAGTCCGAACACCGGCCAAGTGGGCGGAACCTGCGCGGCCAGGTGGCCGTCGAGCAACAGGATCCCGACGACCAGCAGGGCCAGGGCAGTGCCGATGAGGAGGCGCGTGCGCATGGGAACCTGACGGGGCGCTCCGTTCAGCCGGCCGGCGGCGGGCCGATGTCGCCGAAGCGCCGCTCGCGGCCCGCGAAGTCGCGCAGCGCGGCGTACAGGTCGGCCGCCCGGAAATCCGGCCAAAGCACGGGGGTCACGTACAGCTCGGCGTAGCTGATCTGCCAGAGCAGGAAGTTGCTGATGCGCAGTTCGCCGGCCGTGCGGACCACCAGATCCGGATCGGGCAGGCCCGCGGTGTACAGCGCTCCGCTGATCGCGGCCTCGTCGATGTCGTCCGGGCGGACTTCGCCGCGGGCGACGCGGGCCGCCAGCGCCCGCACGGCGTCCGTCAACTCGGCCCGCCCCCCGTAGTTCAGCGCCAGGCACAGCGTGAGTCCCCGGTTCGCACGGCTCAGCGCGATCGTCCGGTCCAGCTCCGCCAGCACTTCCGGCGGCAGCCCGTCGCGGCGGCCGATCTGGACGAGCCGGATTTTGTTTTCCAGGATCGTGGGGCGCTCCGCGGCGAGGTACTCGGCGTAGAGCGCCATCAGCCCGGACACCTCGGACGCGGGCCGCTTCCAGTTCTCGAGGCTGAAGCTGTAGAGCGTCAGGCACTCCAGACCGAGGCGGGCGCAGTGCGTGACCGTCTCGCGCACCGCCGTGCCGGCGCTGCGGTGCCCCTCGATCCGCGGGAGGTTCCGCTGCCGCGCCCAGCGGCCGTTGCCGTCCATGATGATCGCCAAGTGCCGCGGCAGCCGCGCCCGCGGCACGCCCAGCACCTGCTCCGGGTCCAGCGGCGGCTGTGTGGGCATGCGCTACACCCCATCCGCGACGAGAATCGTCTGTTCCCGGGCCGGGCCGACGCCGATCAGACGCACGGGTGCGCCGATCCGGTCCGCCAGGAACCGGACGTATGCCCGGGCCGCGGCCGGCAGGTCCTCCCAGCGGCGGCAGTCGCCGAGTTCCTCCGACCAGCCCGGCAACGACTCGTAGACGGGCTCGGCCTGCTCCAGCAGGTACGTGTCAGACGGGAATTCGTTCACGATCTGTCCGCCGATCCGGTACGCCACGCAGACCCGCAGCTCCTCGAACCCGGACAGCGTATCGAGGTGCAGCAGCGCGAGGCCGGTCGGGCCGGTGAACAGCGCGGCGTACGACGCCGCCACCGCGTCGAACCACCCGCAGCGCCGCGGCCGGCCGGTGGTCGTGCCGAACTCGCGGCCGCGCTCGCGGATCCGGTCGCCCGTGGCGTCGTTCAGTTCGGTGGGCAACGGTCCGGCCCCGACGCGCGTCGTATAGGCCTTGATCACGCCGATGACCGACCGCAGTGCCGCGAGCGGCACGCCCGCGCCGCTGGCGACCCCGCCGCCGCCCGAGTTCGAGCTCGTGACATACGGGTAGGTGCCGTGATCGACGTCAAGCAGGCTGCCCTGGGCCCCCTCGAACAGCATCTGCCGGCCCTCCCGCAGCAGCCGGTGCAGCAGCGTCGTCGTGTTGCAGATGAACGGCCGCAACTGCTCGGCGAAGGCCAGGTACTCATCGGCCAGGCGCGCCGCGTCGAACGTCTCGCGCTCCTCGAACACGCCCCGCAGGTACGCGTTCTTGTGTGCCACGACGGCGGCGAGTCGGGCGCGGAACCGGTCGGGCGCCAGCAGATCGCAGACCCGGATGGCCCAATGCCGGCCGTACTTGTCGGCGTAGCAGGGGCCGATCCCGCGGGCGGTCGTCCCGAGCTTCTCGCCGGCGCGGGCGGCGCGTTCGGCCAGCACGTCCTCGCGGCGGTGGTAGGGAAAGACCACGTGCGCCCGGTCGCTGATGCGCAGGTTGTCGCCGAGGGGCACGCCCCGCTGGCGCAGGGCCGCGATCTCGCCCAGCAGCACGGCCGGATCGATCACGGTGCCGCCGGCGATGACGTTCAGCGCGTTCGGGCGCAGCACGCCGCTGGGGAGCTGGTGCAACGCGAACTTCTCGCCGCCGACGACGATGGTGTGTCCCGCGTTGGCTCCGCCGCAGTAGCGCACGACGACGTCGAAATCGGCCAACAGCAGGTCGACGACCTTGCCTTTGCCCTCGTCGCCCCATTGCAGGCCGATCACGCACGTGTTGCCCAAGCCGCGAAAGTCCATGCGGTTGTCGCTGTCTGGTCGGCCCGCGAACGGACGGCGCGCAGCCTGCGCGCGGCCTCCGGGCCCCGTGTCTTGTAGCACGCCCGGCGGCGCGTGGCAAACGGCAGTGTTTCGGGGCCGGCCTCAGCGGGTGGCGGCCGCGCCGGCCGTCCGCCGCTCGGCCTCGCGCACCGCCGCGGTCAGAAAGGCGTCGAGGGACGAGATTGTCGCGTTCTGGGCGAGCTTCACGTAGTAGTCGGTCGAGAGCCGCACGAAGCGCCGCTCCATCAGGTCGCGCCGCAGCTCGTCCTGGACTTCCGCGAACGTGCGGCTGACGGCGGGTTGAACGGTGCCGCACTTGACGAGGTACCAGCCGGTCGACGTCTCGATCGGGGCACTCACCCGGCCCGGCTCAAACTCGAAGATGAGGCGGCTGAGCTCGTCGTACGGCGGCTGAAGCGGCTTGCCGATCGCGCCGAACGAACCGCCCTTGGCCGCCGTCGGGCCGAAGGAGAACGCGCGGGCCACTTCCTCGAAGGGACGGGTCGCCAAGGCTTCCTCCGCCTCCCGGATCCGGCGGACCGCGGCCGCTTTCGCCTGAGCCCGCGCGGGGGCGGAGGCCCGCTCCCAGCTACCGCCGTCCGGCAACAGACGCGCGAACGGCACCTCGATCATCAGCAGCTCACGGGTTTCCGGCGTGGTAAACTCGGCTTGACGCTCCCGGTACGCGGCGAGCAGTTCGTCGCGCCGCACCTGGATTTGCGGCCAGAGCTTCTCGCGCAGGTACTGGCGCGCGACCAACTCGCGCTCCATTCTCGTGCGGAACTGCTCGAGCGTCAGGCCCCGCTCGGCCAGGTGGGCTTCCAGCCGCGCGCCGCTCCCACCGAACTCCCGGTTGCGGACACTCTCGACCTCGCGATCCACGGCGGCTTTCAGCGCCTGGCGCTGGCCCTCCGCCAGCGACGCCCGACCCTCGGCGTACACGAGGAGCGCGCCGATGACCCGTGTCGACTCCTGCCGGATCAGCTGGCGCGCTCGCTCCCGGAACCCCACCAGGGTCTGGGTGCGGCGGATCTCGGCCAGGTCGGTCTCGAGCGGATACAGAATCTCGGCTACGGTCAGCGTCTGATCATTTACGGTCAACAGCTCCGCCGCAATCGCGCCCGGCCCGGGCGTCAACGGCGGGGCAGGGGGCGGAGCCGGGGCCCGCGGCGGCCGTTCGAGGTCCAGCGTCGGGGCCGTCGTCGGCACGACCGCCCCCGTTTCGATGCGACTGCGCCGCTCCGCGGCGAGTTCGGCCTCTGACTTGATCACGGGGCGACGGGCGTCCGGCGGGGGCGCGGGCGCGACGTCGGCGCGCCGGGCGCAGCCACCGCCGGCTGCGAGCGTGACGCAGAGCAGCCAGACGCTCTCACGCAGTTTTCGCGATCGCATGGGCGTCACTATACCGAACGCGGGGGGGCGGCGCAAGGCTCGGCGGGGACCTCGGGCAGAAGCCACGGCCGGGGCGGCCCGGAAATGCCGGCGGGCACCCGCAGGTGCCCGCACGCGCCGCAAGGGATTCGAACCCCTAACCTTCGGCTCCGTAGGCCGACGCTCTATCCAGTTGAGCTAGCAGCGCTTCCGTTTCGTCGTCACTGCGGCCGCGATACCCGTCAGGCGGCGGCCGGCGGCGTTCGCAGTGCCCGGAACTGGATTCGAACCAGCACGGGTGTTACCCCACCAGGCCCTCAACCTGGCGCGTCTGCCAATTCCGCCATCCGGGCGTCCGGGCAACAGCGTCACCCGAGCCGTGTAGCGTAGAAACGTCCGCGCCGGGCGTCAAGTGCTTCCGTCGCCGGGGCCCGGGCGTCAGACGAGGCCCAGTTGCAGCCGGGCGGCCGGCGTGAGCCGGTCCTTCGTCCAGGGCGGATCCCAAACCAGTTCAACACGGACCTGACCGACGCCCGCGACGGCCCGGACCCGCTGCTCGACCTGGCCGGGCAACGAGCGGGCGACCGGGCAGGCGGGCGTCGTCAGCGTCATGCGGACCGTCACGTCGCCGGCGGGCGACACGTCCAGACCGTAGATGAGCCCGAGGTCGTAGATGTTGACCGGCAATTCCGGGTCCCGGATTCGCCGCAGCACGTCGATGATTCGATCCTGGAGCGGGGAACCCGGGGCGGCCGGTGGGTGGGGGTCGGAAGCAGAACGGCTCTCGGGTTCGGTCGGCGAGTGGATGGGCGGTCCACCCGGCCGCATCACCGGCAGCCGCAGGCCCGACGCCAAGGCCGGATCGTTCGGGTTTTCGGCGCGGTTTCCGGCCGGCGTCATCGCGTTCGCCTCCCATGGGTTCATTCGGTCGAAACCGCTCCGGACCGCGTGTCCAGCGCGGCCCGCAACGTGTGCCATGCGAGCGTCGCGCACTTGACGCGGGCCGGGAACTCGGCGACGCCCGCGAACACCGCCAGCTTGCCGAGCGGGGCCGCCTCGGCGTCGGCCCGGCCGGTCACGACCTCGTGGAAGCGGTCGAAGAGCGACGTCACCTCCGAGACAGTGCGCCCTTTGAGCGCTTCGCTCATCATCGAGGCCGACGCGACCGAGATCGCGCAGCCTTGGCCCTCGACGCGGATGTCCGCCACGCGGTCGCCCTCCACCTGCACGTCGACGCTGAGCCGGTCGCCGCACAGCGGGTTGTGCCCGTCGGCGTGGCCGGTCGGCTGGGGGAGGCGCCCCCAGTTTCGTGGCCGCTTGTAGTGGTCGAGGATCACCTCCTGATACAGCGCCCGCAGCGCATCGCTCATCGCAGCACCTCGATGGCCCGCCGCACCCCTTCCACGAGGGCGTCGAGCTCGGTGCGCGTATTGTAGAAGGCCAGGGAGGCCCGCACGGTCGCGGGGACGCCGAGGCGCTGCATGAGCGGCTGAGCGCAGTGGTGGCCGGCCCGCACGGCGACGCCCAGCTGGTCCAGCACGGTGCCGGCGTCGTGCGGATGAACGCCGTCGATCGTGAAGGAGATCACCGGCACCTTGTCCGCGGCGGTGCCCAGGAGCCGGACGCCCGGCAGGGCGGCCAGCCGGGCGGTGCCGTACGCCAGCAGGTCGTGCTCGTGCCGCGCCAGGCTTTCGGCGTCGAGCGAACGCAGGTAGTCGAGCGCCGCCGCCAGCCCGATTGCGCCCGCGATGTGGGGCGTGCCGGCTTCGAAGCGCTGGGGCGGGTCGGCGTAGGTCGTGCGCTCGAAAGACACCGTTCGGATCATGTCGCCGCCGCCCTGCCACGGCGGCATCTCTTCGAGCAGCGCGGCCTTGCCGTACAACACGCCGATGCCCGTCGGGCCGAAGACCTTGTGGCCGGAAAAGACGTAGAAGTCGCAGTCCAGTGCGCGGACGTCGACCGGCACGTGCGCCACGGCCTGCGCCCCGTCCAGCAGCACCGGCACGCCGTGCTGACGGGCCAGCGCCACAAGCTGCCGGACCGGATTCAGCGTCCCGAGGGCGTTGGAGGCGTGGGTCAGCGCGACGAGCCGCGTGCGCTCGGTCAGCAGGCGCTCGTACGAGTCGAGCCGCAGCTCGCCCGCGTCAGTGATCGGCACGACCCGCAGCCGCGCTCCGGTCTGCTCACACACGAGCTGCCACGGCACGATGTTGGCGTGGTGCTCCAGCTCGGATACCAGGATCTCATCGCCGGCCCGGAGCCGCGGCCGCGCGAACGAGTACGCGACGAGGTTGATGGCCTCCGTCGCGCCACGGACAAAGACGATCTCCTCCGGTCGGGCGGCGTTGAGGAAGCGGGCGACCGTGGCCCGCGCCCCCTCGTACGCTTCCGTCGCCCGGACGCTGAGCCGATGCACCCCGCGGTGGATGTTCGCGTTGTCGCGGCGGTAGAACCGGTCCAGCGCGGCGAGGACGGCGGCCGGCCGGTGGGTCGTCGCGGCGTTGTCCAGATAGGCCAGCGGGCGGCCGCCGACGTGCTGCCGCAGGGCGGGGAAATCGTCGCGCAAGCGCTCGACGTCCGGCGGCCAAGCCGCCGTGGGCGGGGTGTCGAGCACGCTGGCGCACCGTGGATTCATGGCGCGTCCCGCAGCAGCTCCCCGTGCGGCAGCCGGGCGAGCACCTCCGCCCGCACCTGGTCGTGCAGGTCCGCCGGGACCAGGCTCGCTACGCTTTCCTCCGCGAAGGCGTACACCAGCAGGCTGCGGGCGGCATCCGCCGGCAGGCCGCGCGACCGCAGGTAGAACACCCCTTCCTCGTCGACCTGGCCGACGGTCGCGCCGTGCGTGCACTTCACGTCGTCGGCGTAGATTTCGAGCTGCGGGCGGCTGTCCGCCTGGGCCGTGCCCGACAGCAGCAGGCTCTTGTGGGTCTGCTTGGCGTCGGTTCGCTGCGCGCCCGGCCGGACGATGATCCGCCCCGTGAAGACGCCGTGGGCGCGGTCGTCCAGGATGCCGCGAATCAGCTCGCGGCTCGTGCCGTGCGGGGCCGCGTGCTCGACGCGCAAGTGGTGGTCCACGTGCTGCGTCCCGCGGCTGACGTGCAGGCCGTACAGGGCGCAGTCCGCGCCCGGCTCGGCCAGCACGGCGGTCAGGTTATGGCGCACGAGCCCGCCGCCCAGCGTGACGACATGCGCACTGACTTGCGTGTCGCGGCCCAGTGCAACGTGCAGCGCGCCGATGTGGTGAACGGTCTTTGCCTCGCGGACCAGCCGCGCGTACCGGACCCGCGCCGCGGGGCCCGCGACGAGCTCGGTGACCGCATTCGTGCAGTGCTCCGCGCCGGCGCCGCCGACGAACTGCTCCACGATGTCCAGCGTGGCGCCCGCCTCGACCACGATCAGCGTACGCGGGAAGCTGACGGCCGGGGTCGGGCCGTCCGGCGCGACGTGGACGATGTGCAGGGGGGCTGCGCACGCCCCGCCGCGCGGCACGTACACGACCGCGCCGTCGTCCAGAAACGCCGTGTTGAGCGCGGCGAAAGCGTCGGCGCGGACGTCGGCATGGCGCGCGAGATGCGCACTCAGCCAGTCCGGCGCGGCCGCGCTCAGCTCGGCGAGACTTCCCAGCACGACGCCGGTCGGCAGGTCGCCGCGGACGCGCGCCGGCGCCGTCACGTAGCCGCCCCCGAGCGTGAGCCGGACCTCGCCCTCGAGCGGCGGCGGCGCGACGCCGGCCTGCACCAGCACCGACGCGTTCGTGAGCGCGTAGGCTGTCCGGGGGAGCGGGCCGAGCGGCGTATGCCGCCAGTCTTCGGCGCGCGTGGTGGGGAAGCCCAGGGCCTCGAACCGCTCGAACGCCGCCCGGCGGAGCCGAATGCGCTCGGGATCGCGGACGCGGGCCAGCCGCGCGTCGAGCTCGGCGGCGTAGTGGGCGGCGACGGAGTCCAGTTGCGTCGTCATGGTCGGTACTCCGTCAGTGCGCCGCGGCGGCCGGGGCCGCCTCGAGCCACCCGTAGCCCTTCTGCTCCAGTTCCAGCGCGAGCGTGCGGTCCCCGGACCGGACGATCCGGCCGCCGACGAGCACGTGCACGAAGTCGGGCACGATGTATTCGAGCAGCCGCTGGTAGTGCGTGACGACCAGGAACGAGCGCTGCGGGCTGCGCAGGCGGTTCACGCCGTCGGCCACGACGCGCAGCGCGTCGATGTCGAGCCCCGAGTCGGTTTCGTCGAGGATCGCCAGGTGCGGCTCGAGCACGGCCATCTGGAACACCTCGTTCCGCTTCTTCTCGCCGCCGGAGAAACCCTCGTTGACGGCGCGGTTCAGCAGGCGCTCGTCGAGCTGCACGATCCGGGTCTTCTGCCGGACGAGCTCGAGGAACTCCACCGCGTCGAGCTCAGGCTGGCCGCGGTGCTTGCGGACGGCGTTCAGCGCCGCCTTGAGGAAGTAGCTCGTGTTCACGCCCGGGATCTCGACCGGATACTGGAACGCGAGGAACAGCCCCTCGCAGGCCCGCTCCTCGGGCGCCATCTCCAGCAGGTCCCGGCCGCGGTAGCGCACCGTGCCCTGCGTCACGGTGTACGTGTCGCGGCCGGCGAGCACTTGGGCGAGCGTGCTCTTGCCGGAGCCGTTCGGGCCCATGATCGAATGCACTTCGCCTGGGCGGATGGTCAGATCGATGCCGCGCAGAATGGGGTGGCCGTCCACCTCGGCGTGCAGGTCGCGAATCTCGAGGATTGGTTCCACGGGTCTTGCTCCGTAGCGGGTCGCAGGGGCGGCGCGGGAGGCTCAGCCCACGCTGCCCTCCAAGCTGATCTCGAGCAGTTTCTGGGCCTCCACGGCGAACTCCATGGGCAGCTCGCGGAAGACCTCCTTGCAGAAGCCGTTGACGATCATGTTGACCGCATCCTCGCGGCTCAGGCCGCGCTGGTTGCAGTAGAAGAGCTGGTCCTCGCCGATCTTGGTGGTGGTCGCCTCGTGTTCCATCCGGGCCGTGTGGTTGTGCACCTCGATGTACGGGAAGGTGTGGGCCCCGCACCGGTCGCCGATCAGCAGCGAATCGCACTGTGTGAAGTTCCGCGCGTGCGCCGCGCCGCGGTTGATCCGCACCTGCCCGCGGTACGTGTTCTGCCCGTGGCCGGCCGAGATGCCCTTCGAGACGATCGTCGAGCGCGTGTTACGGCCGATGTGCAGCATCTTCGTGCCGGTGTCGGCCTGCTGACGGCCCTTGGTCAGCGCGACCGAGTAGAACTCGCCGACCGAGTCATCGCCCAGCAGGATGCAGCTCGGGTACTTCCAGGTGATCGCGGAGCCGGTCTCCACCTGCGTCCACGAGATGTGCGACCGCCGCCCCTGACACTTGCCGCGCTTGGTCACGAAGTTGTAGATTCCGCCGCGGCCCTCGGCGTCGCCCGGGTACCAGTTCTGGATCGTCGAGTACTTGATCCGCGCGTCATCGAGCGCGACCAGCTCGACCACGGCGGCGTGGAGCTGGTTCTCGTCCCGCATCGGCGCCGTGCAGCCTTCGAGGTAGCTGACGGAGGCGCCCTCGTCGGCCACGATCAGGGTCCGCTCGAACTGCCCGGTGGCGCGGGCGTTGATCCGGAAATACGTGGACAGCTCCATCGGGCAGCGCACGCCCTTCGGGATGTACACGAACGAGCCGTCGGTGAACACCGCCGAGTTCAGCGCGGCGAAGAAGTTGTCGGCGTAGGGGACCACCGTTCCCAGGTACTTCCGGACGAGGTCCGGGTGCTCCCGCACGGCCTCGGAGAACGAGCAGAAGATGATTCCCAGCTCGGCCAACTTCGCCTGGAACGTCGTCGCGACCGACACGCTGTCGAACACCGCGTCCACCGCCACGCCCGCGAGCAGCTTCTGCTCCTCCAGCGGGATGCCGAGACGGTCGTACGTCTCGCGCAACTTCGGATCGAGCTCGTCGAGGCTCTTGAGTTTCGGAAGCTGCTTGGGAGCCGCGTAGTAGACGATCGCCTGATAATCGATCGGGGGATAATGCACGTTCGGCCAGGTCGGCTCCGTCATCGTGAGCCAGTGCCGGTACGCCTTCAGCCGCCACTCGCACAACCAGTCCGGCTCGCTCTTCTTCGCCGAAATCAGCCGAACGATGTCCTCGTTCAGACCCGGCGGGGCACTGTCGGTCTCGATGTCCGTGACGAAGCCCCACTTGTATTCCTGGGACTCCCAGTTCTGCAATGTCTGATCCGTCGTGCTCGGCATCAGGGTTACTCCGAGTGGTCCGGCGAGCCCGGCTCGTCGGCCGCCTGCGTCGCCGCGGGTCGCAACGCGACCTGGAACTCGCAGCGGCTGTGCCCGCTCACCAGACACTGCGTGAGGCGCGCTTCGTGGCCCGTCAGTCGGCTCAGCGTCTCCCGTTCCAGCTCGCATAGCTCCACATGGTGATCGCTCAAACCGTGATACGGGCAAGTGTAGACGCTCAGCCGCACGCCGTCGTCCGTCGCGGTTGCGTCGGCGACCGTGCCGCGCTCCGCGAGCAGCGCCGCCAACCGCTGCACGCGCTCGGTCGCGTCGCCGGCGGTTCCGAGCCGACCGACCAGCTCGGCATTCAACCGGTCGAAGACGCGCTTGAGCAGGGCATGCACCTTCGCGGGCCCCTCGACCCGCGTCAGCTCGTCCAGCAGCAGCCGCGCGAAATCGCCGACGTCGCCGGCGAACAGCCGCCGCCCCTGCTCCGACAGCGACAGCACGTCGGCCGGCCGGCCGGGCCCCTTGTGACGCCGGCCGCGTTCGATCCAGCCCTCGTAGAGCAGGCGGTTGACCTGCTGCCGCACCGCAGTCGTCGTCACGCCCAGCTCGGCTCCTAACTCTGCGATGGTGAGGCTTCCGCGGCGGGCGAGCAGCGCGATGATCTGCCCGGCCCGCGAGTCCGATAGCACCCGTCTCCCGGACGGCAGCCCGTTCACAGCGCCCACCTTTCGCACTTTTCTCCGCGTGCGTGCCAAAAGCATAGTTTCGCAAGTTAAAAAAGTCAAAACTGGCTGCAACTACCCCTCTCAGACAGGATTGGGCTCCCGCTCGCACTCCGTTACCCGGTACCCGGTGCGACCGATAGAAGAAGTTGCCGACGTGCGCGGCGGACCTCGAATGACGCGCGCAATCCCGTTCGTGGGACGACGACGGCGACGAGGGTCGTGCAATGGCTGATACGGTACGTTTGGAAGCGGGCCGCCTTCCAAGCGGTGTCGCGGTTTCGATCCCGGAAGGCGGTTCACCCGAGGCTTTCCCAAACGCGCGGCCAGACGACAGCGTTATGGGAGTGGTCCTGTTGGACTCCCGGCTGCGGATCTTCGGTTTCACGCCGGCGGCCGGCGCGCTTCTTCAGCTGAGACCGCCGGACGTGGGCGGGCCGGCCGACCGCATCTTCCGGCGACTCGACGGCGCGAGGTTCGAGGCGGAGTTGCGGACGGTGTTGGACGGTGGGCCCCCCACGCTGCGGGTGGTGACCACGGGGGACGGCGGCCGGCTGAAGGTGGCGTTTCTGCCGCTGCTAGGGCAGCCCGCCGGTGTCGTCGTCGCGGTGACGGGTGTGGGGGACTCTGCGCGTCCCGAGCAGGAGCCGGTGGAGCGCGCGTGGCGTGATGTGGATGAGACTGTGGCGATCGTCGCGCACGACCTGCGAGAGCCGCTGCGGACGATCCGGGGTTTTTGCCACATCCTGGAGCAACGGAGCGGCGAACGGCTCGATGCGGAGGGCCGTTCCTGTCTGGCGCGGATCGGGGCGGCCGCGCAGCGGACGCGGGTGCTGATCGACGGCCTGGTGCGGGTTTCGCGGGTCTGCGCGACACCGTTCGAGGGGCGTCCCGCGGACATGAACGCGCTCGTGGACGGCGTGGTGTCGGAGCTGCGCGAGACCATTGCGGCGTGCGGGGGGCAGGTGACCCGGGGTCAGCTTCCGACGGTGTGGGGCTCGGCCGCGCTCCTGCAGCAGCTCGTGCGAAATCTGGTGGAAAATGCGCTGGAGTACCAGAGCGCGGCGGCTCCGCGCGTCGAGATCACGGCGGCGCGCAGCGGTGCGGCGTGGCGGTTTGCCGTGCGGGACAATGGCAAGGGCATTGCGCAAGAACACCACGCGCGGATCTTCGAGCTGTTCCGACGGCTGGACCCCGCTCGGTCTCCAGGCCGGTCGGGGGTCGGGTTGACGATCGCGAAGCGGGTGGTGGAGCGGCACGGCGGGCGGATCTGGGTCGATTCGGCGCCGAGCGGCGGCAGCACGTTCTACTTCACGCTTGCGGCCGCCGGTCGAGACGAGGGTTGAGAATCGCCGGCCCGGAGAGGGGGGACTGGCGGGCACGAAATGTCTTTATGGAGTTTGTTGTCTTGAAAGGTGGGAGTCCGTTCGCGGTTACGGTCCCGAAAAGCGGCTTGCATTCTGGCGGGGGGCGGTCATAATACGGGGCAAGGTGTGAGGTGGCCGCCGTCACCGACGTCGTCGGCGCGGGGTTGTGTCGAGGGCAGTAAGGGCCGAGAACTCGTTTGTATTTTTCTGATAAGGATTTGCGCGCTTGGCGCGCGGGGCGTCCGAGAACGCGCGGTTGCGAAAGTCGTCCGATACGCGAATGCCGCAGCCCGCGAAAATCTTTGCGGATTTATGGGCAGGAGCGGTTCCAATGGCCCGAGAAAGTTGGTACAGTACGTGTGAAGCGGTTACGGAAGTCGCCGCTATGGGCGTGTTCGGAAGGACACAATGTTCAAGTATGGGCCGTGGGGCGAGAACCGCTACCTCGCGTATGGAAAACCGGTGACCTGCCTCGGCTCGTCGTGCGGAAGGGGAAGGATCCTCTGAAACACGCAGTAGATGGGCGGGGGAAGAAAGGAGGTGGCGGACCAACGAAGGCGTTGGCCCAGTCCTGAAGAAGCCGATAACGATCCGGTGTGCGGGTCGCTTCAGTGCTGCGGCCACTTTTTACTTCCCCCCCTTCTGGGGGACATGACTCGTCCGATTGTTCGTTTCTGTCTCTGGTTCGCAAACGAAAGGAAGGGAACACGAAATGTCTCGCATTCTACTTGCTGGTTCGATGGTTGCGGCCCTGTGCGTGGCGGCGGCCACCGCTCAGGAGCGCGTGAGCGCGACGGAGAAGGGCAGCATCCTGATCTTCCCGAAGGTCGAGGTCCGCTACAACGCGGCGGGTGACCTGATCCAGGACACGTTCATTCAGATTTCGAACGACTTCAACGAGCCGCGCTGGATCCTGCTGTATTTCGTCAGCGAGACCTGCACGAACGTTGACAACGACATCACCCTCACGCAGAACGAGCCGGCTTACTGGTCGGCTGCGACCGGCCTGCCGAAGGGCGTGTCGCCGTGGGGCGTCCTGGGCCAGCCGTATCCGGATCCGGAAGGCAGCACCGACCTGGTGTCGCGCGGCTACGTGATAGCGATCGCGATCAACAGTGCCCACCAGCCGGTCCGTTGGAATCACCTGACGGGCGTGGCGACGATCGTCAACTACGCCAACGGCGACGCGTGGGAATACAACGCCTACGCGTTCCAGGCGATTGCCGGCAGCAACAACGGCCAGGTCCTGAACAGCACGGGTGAACTGTACCTCAACGGCTCGATGTACGACTACGGCTTTAACCGCCTGGTGCTCGAGTACATCGCGAGCGGTTCGACGGCGTTCTCGGGCGGCGGCCAGGTTGTCACCCACGACACGGAGCTCGCGCTCATGATCCTGGACCAGGATCTGCGTCAGGACTACGAGGGCCCGTTCCAGACCAAGGCGCGCTTCGAGATCTGGAATGAGAACGAGACCAGCTTCTCGGGCTCGGAATACTGCTTCACGAAGTGGGACCAGTCGCTGCTCAGCAGCAAGGGCCGCCACTTCCTGGTCGGCAACCTCCAGACGAACCGTGGCCGTGCCCGCATTGACGGCATCGCCAGCCCGGTCGTTTGCGGTCAGGGTAGCCGCGCGTACTCGCTGCTCGGCGTGGCCGCGAAGATCTTGACGTTCTCGAGCGGTGACGTGGCGACGGCCGGCACGAACCTGGTCGGCGTCGGCACCGAGTCCGCGACGATCAAGTATGACCTGTGGAGCCAGCCGGAGGAGCTGAAGGCCAAGATGAACGGCTTCGGCGGCCTGCAGTCGGCTCCGGTGAACACGATGCCCCGCTAGCTCCCTGAACTAGTTGAGCTCGGGTTCGTAGGAAGCATGCGACGGGAGCCGGGCACGCCAACGGCGAGTTCGGCTCCCGTCCAGCCTTATGTTCCGTAATCCCTCCCGGCGACAGCATCGCCGGGTGAGGGAGAAAGACGCTCCGACGAGTTCCGGCCGCTTGCGGGCGGCGGCGAGCCGCCGCACGATACATCTGCGGGTTTGGTTGCGGGCCTTTTCGGATCCACGCTGGACGTAGTGCAAAGATGCGACAGAGTTGTCATAGCGTGCTGCTGGGGATCGGCGTATTGTTCCTGCTGGGGCTCGCCGCCGGGTGCATCAGTCCGGGTCCGGCCGTCGGGAAGCCGACCACGCAGCCCGCGCCGGGGCCCACCGCCGAACAGCTTCGCGCGCGGGCCGAGGTGCTCTGGTCGGCGCGGGTGCGCGAGGACTGGGCCGCGACGCTGGAATTTCAGCGGCCGGCGGAGCGCGAGAAGATCGATCGTGAGGAATGGGTCAACTGGCACAAGCAGAACGAGCCGCTGGTCATCCAGCGGTACGAGTTGGGGACGGTCGTGACGGAGGGGCCGCTCGGCTGGGTACAAGTGAAGTACACTTCCGGCGCCCGCAAGTTCCCGGGGATTGCCCCGCGCGAGGCGGAACGGTGGGAGAATTGGCGGGCCGTGGACGGCACCTGGTATCCGCTGGGGCCGCGCGAGGACGACACGATGCCGCGGGCCCCGGTACTGCGGAACGCCGCCGAGGAGCAGCGGCTACGGAGTCGCTGGGAGGCCACGTGGGCGGCCCGTCAGGCGCGGGACTGGGCGGCGCTCTACGCGCTGACCGACCCCGCCGACCACGAAACGGTGACGCTCGAGATGCTGGCGAAAGACGAAGAAGCCTTCACGCACATCGCGGCGGACGTGCAGTGGGTCGAGGTCGTGGGGGAGCATGATCGCGGCCGCGTATGCGTGGTGTATCGCGCGAAGTTCAACGATCCGAGCCTTCAGAAAGCGTTGCCGCAGGAGTTTGTCCGAATCGAGCCGTGGGTGCGGCGCGACGGGCAGTGGTATCGGGAACTCGTGACGACGGGCAGGTGAGCGAGGAGCGCTTGTGCAGCGGATCATGGGTCTGACATTACTGGGGCTGCTCATTGCGGGCTGCGGCGATCGCCGTGGCGGCGTCACGCCGAGCAAAAACCAGCCGTCGGCAGCGGTTCCGCCGTCGGTCGTGCGCTTCACGCTCTGCAACGGCGGTTTGCCGGACACGGGCAACTGGAAGTGCGACCCGCTGCTGGTCGACATGGGCGGGGGATCGCCGCTGGAACTGGTGGCCTTCGCGCGGCTGGGTGACGGGCCGCGGATCTGGCGCTATGCGGGTGACTGCCGGTGGGAGGAGCGCTCCGTCGGACTGGAATTCGAGGGGCAGAAGTCCTGCGGCGGCGGTCTGGCGCTCGCGGACGTCAACGGTGATGGGCAAGCCGACCTGGTGGTGGCGGACCACTGCCAGGGGTTGTTCGTCTTCCTGCGGGACGGCGACGGTTTTCGGGTGGGCGTGCGGAGTCTGTTCCACGAACCGGTCGTTCGTCCGGGTGACGACAAGACGATGTACATCGGCGTCGAGGACGTCGCCGTCGGCGATATCAACGGCGACGGCCATGTGGACCTCGTTGCCTGCTCGAGCGACTCGGGCGGCATCTACGTTTACGCCGGCGACGGTTCGGGCACCAACTGGACCTGGCTGCAGACCAACCTGCCCAACACGGGCTGGGGGAATCGAATCGCGCTGGCCGACGTGAACGGCGACGGGTTGCTCGATGTGGTCTGCACCTACAACGAAGGTCCGCGCGTGTGGCTCGGTGACGGCCGCGGCGGCTTCGCTGCGTCTTCGGTCGGCTTGCCGTCTCCGCCGATTTACGGCCTGTTCCACGGGCTTCAGGTCCGGGACGTGAACGAGGACGGGCGACCGGACCTCGTGATCGCGAACTGGGTGGACGGTCCCGAGGTCTACCTGCAGCGGCAGGACGGCGTCTGGCTGAAGCAGCCGGACGTGTTTCCCGAGCTGCTCGGCGGGGCGTTCGGCGTGGCGGTGGGCGACGTCGATCGCGATGGGCACGTCGACCTGGCGGTGACCGGCCGGCGGCTGGACCCGGACAAGGTGGGCTTTGTCTACGGCGTCTTCATCCTGAAAGGCGATGGTACCGGCACCGGCTGGCATTGGCTCCGCGACACGGGTCTGCCGGACGTCGGGTTGCCGTTCAACTGGGGCGCCGAGCTGGCGGACTTCGACGGGGACGGCGTGCTGGATCTGGTCGTCGGCAGCGGCGGCATCGTCGCGACCAGCATGGAGTATGACCGCCCGATCTTCAAAGCGGGCCTGCTCGTGTGGCGGGCGCAGTTGGCGGACAAGCGTTAGGCCGGCAGCCGGGCGCGGCGCGTGTTGGAGGCACGCGGCCGTGTGCGGCGGTCGGAGAGTTGATCCGGCGTCGGGCCGTGCGGCCGGCGTGCTGCCAATGGAGGAAGCGGCGGCCTCGGGCCGCGGTTGGGGAAAGGAGACGGACCATGGGAAAGAAGCAGAGGACGCTGCGCGCGCCGATGTTGCTGGCGCTGGCGGCGGGTTGCGTGCTGGGGCTGACGCTCGGCGGTTGCCCGGCCGTGACCGACGGGAACACGATCACAGATGGAACCGGCCTGACGGGGCCGCAAGGAAACACCAGCAGCACGGGCAACAACGGCTCGACCGGAGTGACCAGTGCGACCGGGGTCACCGGCGCGACCGGGGCTACGGGTGCGCAGGGGCCGCAAGGTCCGGCCGGCGCGCCCGGCGAGACCGGGCCTGCCGGCCCGCCGGGCGAGACCGGTCCGGCCGGCGCCCAAGGCGAGGTGGGTCCGCAGGGTGAGACCGGCCCGCAAGGCGAGATGGGCCCGCCGGGGCCGCAGGGTCCGGCCGGTCCGCAGGGCGAGCCGGGGCCGATGGGGCCGGCAGGTCCAGCGGGCCCCATGGGTCCCATGGGGCCGATGGGGCCAGTGGGCCCGATGGGGCCGCAAGGGCCGGAAGGGCCGCCCGGCCCGCCGGGCTCGTCGGCGGACATCCAGGCGGGTCCGGGGCTCATGCGGGAGGGCGATGAGCTGTCGCTCGACACGGAGTTCACCGACGGACGGTACTGGACGCTGGGCGGGAACTTCACCGCGGCGACGCAGGTGCTGGGCACGCTGACCACGCAAGCGATCGAGCTGATCGTGGACGGCGTGCGTGCGCTGCGGATCGAGCCGAGCGCTCTCAGTCCGAACCTGATCGCCGGGTTCGCGGGCAATGCCGCGGACGCCGGCTTGTCCGGCGTGGCCGTCCTGGGCGGCGGAGCGGCGAGCGACGGCGCGGGCGGCAGCGGTGTGAACCGCGTGACAGATGACTACGGAGTGATCGTCGGCGGCCTCGGGAACCGGGCGGGCAGCGACAATGGCGACCCGGACGACGCGCCGTTCGCGGCGGTCCTGGGCGGAACGGGCAACCGCGCGGAAGGCGCCAACAGCGTCGTGCTGGGCGGTGCCGACAACCGCGCCAGCGGACCGTTCAGCCTCGCGGCCGGCCGGCGGGCGCGGGCGCAACACACCGGTTCTTTCGTGTGGGCGGACACGCTGGACGAGGACTTCGGCTCGGTGCGGGACAACGAGTTCCGCGTGCGGGCCGGCGGCGGCGCGACCTTCCAGCTCGGCGGCGTGAGCAAGTCGGTGTCGCTGCGGGCGACCGGCAACCGCCTGATCGACACGAGTGTGAACGCGTTCCTCAGCCTCGGCGGGACGTGGACCAATGCCTGCGACCGCACGCTCAAGGACAACTTCGAGCAGGTCGACGGGCGGGTCGTGCTCGACCAGCTCGCGCGGGTGCCCATTCTGACCTGGAATTACAAGTCGGAGGACACACACATTCGGCACATGGGCCCGATGGCCCAGGACTTCTTTGGCACGTTCGGCGTGGGCTATGACGACACGTCGATCACGACCGTTGACGCCAACGGCGTCGCGCTGGCGGCGATCAAGGGGCTGCACCAGATCGTCAAGGAGCTGGACGCGCGGCTGACGGTGCAGCAGCAGCAACTGACGCAGTTGCAGGCCCAGTTCGCGGCGCTCCAGGCCCGCGTGGAGGCGCTGGAAGCCGCGGCGAAGGCCGCGCCGAAGTAGGAACCGTGTACCGCGCGGGCGCGGGTGCCGGCCGGACGTCGCCGGTAAGCCTGGCTGCCCGCCGCGGCAGGAACGAGGAAGGAGGACGCGACCCCGCGGCGACGCCCCCGCGGAACGCCCGGCTGGACCGGTGCGAAACGGAGCGGTAAGGTGCGCTCCGTCGGGCGTGTGGAGAGTTGTTCGGGTAAGGAGCGGGCGGGCCGGCCGGCCGGATGGGAAGTCCAGACAGCGCTTCCCGCGAGGTCGACCGGCCCCCGGGGCCGGACACCGGCCGCCGGGACGTCACCCGCTGGGACAGAAGCTTCCGGAAGGACGGGTCGGTTCGCGGAGCGGCCGGCCTGGGAGGACACGACAGATGCGCGCAGTCTGCGTCTATTGTTTATGGGCCGCAGTGGTGCTGGCGGGGCGGGCGACGGGTCAGACCTGCACCATGCAATGGTCCAACCTGACCCCGACACCCAACCTGAGCGGCATTGTCCACGCCTTGACGGTGCACGACGAGGATGCGACCGGACCCAAGCGGCAGTCGCTCTATGTGGGCGGCACGTTCCTGAACGCGGGGGGGCTTTCGGCGTCGCGGATCGCACGCTGGGACGGGTCGGCGTGGTACGCACTGGGGCTCGGCATCACCGGCGCCTCGGTGTTCTCGTTGCAGGAGTATGACGAGGACGGCACGGGCCCGAACAAGGCCCACCTGTTCGTGGGAGGCAACTTCACCCAGGCCGGCGGATTCGAGGCTTACAACATCGCCCGCTGGAACGGCACGGGCTGGACGGCCGTTGGAATCGGCCTCAACGGCCCCGCGTACGCGATGGTCGTCTACGACGAGGACGGCACCGGGCCCCAGAAGCCCAACCTGATCGTCGGCGGGCTCTTCACGCTGGCGGGCGGTTCGCCCGCGAACCGGATCGCCCGCTGGAACGGATCGGCCTGGTCGGCGCTGGGAGATGGGTTGAACGGCTATTGCGCCGCACTGGCCGTCTTCGACGAGGACGGCACCGGCCCGCAGAAGCCGAACATGTTCGCGGGGGGCGGGTTCACGGTCGCCGGGGCCGGCATCGCCAGTCACGTGGCGCGCTGGAACGGCTCGGCGTGGTCCTCGCTGGTGGTCTTTCCGAACCCGGACGGCGTGGACGGCACGGTGTACAGTCTGCTGGCCGCCGACGACGACGGCAGCGGCCCGCGGCCGACCGCGTTGTTTGTGGGAGGCGCGTTCGGGCAGGCGGGCGGGATCACCGCGAGCAACATCGCGCGCTGGACGGGCACGCAGTGGACGACGGTCGGCAGCGGGCTGAACGCCCCGCCCTTCGCGATGTCCGTCTTCGATCCGGACGACGGCGGGTCGCAGCAGCCCGCCTTGTACGTGGCGGGTTCGTTCACGCAGGCGGGAGGGAGCTCGGCCAACCGCGTCGCACGGTGGAACGGGAGTACCTGGGCCGGGCTCGACACCGGCACGAACGGCGAGGTGCGGGCGACCGCAGTTTACGATGCCGACGGCACGGGCCCCGACTTGTCGGGCCTCTACACCGGCGGGCAGTTCACGACCGCCGGCACGCGTACCGTCACCAACCTGGCACGCTGGATGTGCCTCCCGCCGGAGGGCCGCCCGGGCGACCTGAACTGCGACAACGTGGTGAACTTCGACGACATCGATCCGTTTGTGTTGGCGCTGTCGGGTCAGGCGGCGTACCAGGCCGCATACCCTGCCTGTCGCTACCTGAACGCGGACTGCAACAACGACGGAGTTGTGGACTTCAATGATATCGACCCGTTCGTCGCGCTCCTCAGCGGCGGTTGAGCGGCGGGCGGCGCGCGCGGACTTCGCGACGGGCCGGTTGGGCCGTGCGGCACGACCGGCCCGCCGTGCGCCTACTCCACGACGATCCGCAGGCTGATGTACGCACTCCGCGTGGCGCTCATCGGGCGGTGCGCCCGCGCGGCCGACCGGCACTCGGCCGCGCCGAGGTGCCAGCAGCCGCCGCGCAGCACCCGCATGTAATCCTGGGGGTTGTCGGTGGTCACGGGTCGGCCGTCCCCGGGCGCGCCCTCATAGCTGGGCCGCCACACGTCTTCGCACCATTCCCACGCGTTGCCGTGCATGTGATAGAGCCCCCACGGATTGGGCTTGAGACTGTGGACCGACTGCACGCGCATCACGGCGTCCGGGCGCCGGAAGTACGCGTATTCCGGCAGCCGGCTGACATCGTTCCCGAAGCTGTACGCCGTTGTCGTGCCGGCGCGGCAGGCGTACTCCCACTCGGCCTCGCTCGGCAGGCGTGCGGTGCAGCCGATGCGGGCCGACAGGCGACGACAGAACTCCTGGCAGTCGTCCCAATTCACTTTCGTGACCGGCCAGTCGGCACCCTTGTGCCAGCTCGGGTTTTCGCCCATGACGGCCTGCCACTGGGCCTGCGTCACTTCGTACCGGCCGATCCAGAACGAGCGGGCGAACGTGACGAGGTGCTGCGGGCCCTCGTAATCCGTGCGACCGGGTTCGTCCGGCGGCGAGCCCATCAGGAACTGCCCGGCCGGGATTTCCACGAGCTCCAGCCGGACGCCGCCGCCGAGATCGAGGGCCCGCTGCGGGCGGGGGCCGGAAGCCGACGCAGGGGTGGGCGAGCGCGAGCCGGCCGCGGTGCAGCCGGCGGGCAGGCCGAAGCCGATCAGAACGAGGCCGAACGCGGTCGCGAGACGGGCGAACATGGGGGCTCCCGTGGGGGTTTTTCCGGCTGCCCCCCAGTGTACCCGCGCGCTGCCGCGGTGGGTGCGGGCGGCCACACCGAAAAATCGGCCGCCGGCCCCGCGCCACCGGTCATTCGAGCAGCCAGCGCCGCATCCGCTCCACGTTCTCCCGCAGCCACCGAACCTTCCGCGCGACCATCTGGAGCACACCGAAGCCCGGAAGCCGTCCGAATGAGCCGGTCATCGCGATCGGCAGGGCGGCCTCCGCGACCAGCGACTCGATCATCAGCCACGGAATGACGCGGCGGTGATCGTCGGGCAGCGGCTGTCCGGCCAGGTACCCCGCCAGGAACCGCCGCATCCGTGTTTCGTCGAAGTACGCCGGCCATTCCTGCGGCCCCGCGGTGCCGCGCAGGATGGAGAACTGGAGCATGCCGTACGCCACGTCGATGATCCGGGGTTGGTGCCGGGCGGCGTCGAAGTCCAGCAGCGCCACCACGCGCTGGTCGCGGAAGAGCATGTTTCCCGGGTGCCAGTCCCCGTGGATGATCGTCGCCGGCCACGCGGCGAGGCCCCCGTGTTCCACGCGCTCGGCCGCCTGGTCGTACAGCTCGTGCAGCTGCTGCGTGAGGTGCAGCAGTTCGGCCTCGTGTCCGACGACCGAATCGTGGCTGCCTGCCACGGTCGGAATCGCGTTCAGCCCGTTTCGGACGGACGGCGCGTCGTGGTAGCTGCCCGTCGGCGGGTTCCACTCGGTGCGGAAGTCGGTGACCGCCCCGTGATACTCGGCCAGCGCCCGCCCGGCGTAGGTTGTCTCCTCGAGGGAGCCTGCGTAGCGCGTGCCCTCGACGTACTCGAAAAGCTCGTAGACGTGCCCGTGCAACTGGAGCAGCGAGTTGTGCTCGTCCCGCGTGCCGATGAGGGCCGGCACGGGAAACCGCCGCTCGCGCAGGTGTCCGACCAGCGCGTGGGAAAACGCGACCTTGAACGGATCGTCGCGGCCGACGGCACGGCGCTTGAGCAGAAACTTGCCCCGCGCGCTGGTCAGCAGCAGCTTGGGGGCGCGGCGCGAGCCCCTCAGAAACTCCTGAGCACTTTCGATGACGCCGAGGTCGTAGTGGCTGAGCACGACGGCCAGCTCGTCGGGGGCGAACCGTTCACGGTCCCCGCTCATGCCGCTTCCGTTGGTTGCGCCCGTCACGTAGCCACCTGCGTCCGCCATCATAGCGCGCCGCCGCCGTCCCGCAAACCGGTGGGGACCATCGGAACGTGATGGGCGTACCGGGCGGTCGCCGCCGGTGGGCGGCGGGAGTCCGCGGGTCTGCCCCGCGACGACGCGGAGGCGTAGAATCGGAGAGGCAGAGACCGGATAATCAGGGCCGCTACGGCTCGCTGCGTCGCTCGACCTTGGAGTTCGTGCCATGGCACCCGGCACCGCCGCGTCCTCCCGTTCAGCCCGCCGGCGCGTTCTTACCCAGACGGCCGGAGGTCTCGCGCTTGCACTGGTCACGATCCTGTTGCTGTTGTGGCTCGCCGGCGTGTTCAAGCCGAAGATCGGCGGGCCGACCGCAACGTACACGGCGCGACCGCTGCCCGCGGACGCGCCGCGTGTCGCGGTCGAGCGGCTGCGCCGCCCGCGGGTCGAGACCGCGATCGGCACCATTCGCCCGGTGCACGAGACGGCCGTGGCGTCCAAGCTGCTGGCCAAGGTGCTCGAGGTGAACGTGCAGGCCGGGCAGCTCGTGAAGAAAGGCGACGTGCTCGTGCGTTTGCAGGATGACGACCTGCAAGCGGGGCTGCGGCAGGCCGAGGCCGTGCTGGCGGCCTCGCGGGTATCGCTGGAGCGGGCGCAGATCGAGTACGACCGCGTGAAGCCGCTGTACGAAGCCGGCAGCGCGTCGAAGAACGAGTTCGACCAGGCCGACACCGCGCTGCGGGCGGCGCGGGCCCAGGTCGAGCGCGACACGCAGGCCCGCATCCAGGCCGAGACGCTGCTCGAGTACGCGACGGTGCGCAGCCCGATCGACGGCAAGATCATCGACAAGCGCACCGAGGTCGGCGACACCGCCCAGCCGGGCGGCGTGCTGCTCACGCTGTACGACCCGACACGCATGCAGCTCGTCGCGAGCGTGCGGGAGTCGCTCACGCAGCGGCTGGAGGTCGGCCAGACGATCGGGGTGCAGATCGAATCAATGGGCATGACGTGCGAAGGCCGCATCAGCGAGATCGTCCCCGAAGCGCAATCGGCCAGCCGCACGTTCGCCGTGAAGGTCACCGGACCCTGTCCGCCGGGGATTTACCCGGGCATGTTCGGCCGGTTGCTGGTCCCGCTCGACGATGAGGACGTGCTGGTCGTGCCCGCGGCGGCCGTGCGCCGCGTCGGGCAGCTGGACCTGGTGGATGTCGTGGAGCGCGGCGCGTCCGGGGAGCAGACGCGACGCCGCGTGGTGCAGCTCGGGCGGACGTTCGACGACCGGGTCGAAGTGCTGTCCGGGCTGCGCGAAGGGGAGCAGGTGCTCCCGGCGGCGGGTTAGGCCGCGGGCCGGCGGCCGCGGTGTGCCCGCGGCGCGCCGCGCTTGTTTGCGAGTCGGGGGCTTCGCATAATCGCGGCATGCAGCGCCGCGACCGGTCCAGCCCGCCACCTTCCGCCGCGGCACGCCGGGCCGGGCCGGAGGCCACGGCGCCGGCGTGGTGGGGGGTGGCGCTGCTCGCACTCGGCGTGGCGGCCGGCGTGGCACTGGTCCATGCTCCGGTGCTCACGGCCCAGGCCCTCACCTTCGACGACGAGCAGTACCTGACGAACAACCGCCTGGTGCGCAACCCGAGCGGCGAATCCGTCCGCCGGTTCTTCGCCGAGGTGCTGCACCCCTCGACGGTCGAGGGCTACTACCAGCCGCTGACGATGGTCTCGTTGATGCTCGATTGCGCCGCGGGCGCCGCACCGGAGAACCTGCGGCCGATCCACCGCACGAATCTCGTGCTCCACGCATTGGCGGCGGCACTGGTCGTCGTCCTGCTGCACCAGCTCTTCGGCCGGCCGTGGGTGGCAGCCGGTGTGGGACTGCTGTTCGGGCTCCACCCGTTGACGGTGGAGCCGGTGGCGTGGGTGACGGAGCGAAAGACGCTGCTGGCGGGCGTGTTCGCGCTGGCGAGCCTGTGCGCGTACGTGCGTTTCGCGCGGCGACGCGGTGCGGGCGCCTACGCCGCCACGCTCGCGTTCTTGCTGCTGGCGCTGCTGTCGAAACCGACGAGCACGCCGCTGCCGGCGGTGCTGCTGCTGTTGGACTGGTGGCCGCTGCGGCGCCTGTCGTGGCGGAGCGTGGGGGAGAAAGCACCGCACCTGGTGCTGGCGGTCGTGTTCGCGGTCATCACCGTCGTGTCGCAGGCGCGGGCGGGGGGGGTTACGCCGCCGACAGTCGGCGGCGCGCTACGCGTGCCGCTGACCATCGTGCACAACCTGGGCTACTATGCGCGGCAGCTCGTGTGGCCCAGCGGCCTGACCCTCTACAACCCCGCGCCGGAGCCGTTCGGTCTGTCGCAGCCGGCGGTGCTCTTCGGCTTGGTCGTAACCCTCGCGTTGCTGGTCGCGCTGCTTCTGTCCCTGCGCGGGACGCGCGCGGCCGCGACCGGCGCCGCCATTTTTCTGGTGCTGGTGTTTCCGACGCTGGGCGTGATTGGTTTCACCGGCATGCTCGTGTCGCCGAAGTACGCGTACCTGCCGATGGTGGGCGTGCTGATCGCGCTGGCCGCGGGGCTGGGGCGGCTGACCGCGTTGGGCCGGGGCGGTCGGGTGGGGGTCGCGGCGGCGGTGGCGGGACTGGCGCTGGCGGGGGCGGTTCGAGTGCGCGCGGAAGTCGCGCACTGGCAGACCACGGTCGGGCTGTACCGGCACATGCTGTCGCTGGCGCCGGACGGAGGGCTTCTGCACAGCGACTTGGGTGCGCAGCTGGCGTCGCAGGCGCGGGCGGCGGAGGCGGCGGGCGACCTGCCGCGGGCCCGACAGTTGTTGACCGAGGCGGTGGACCATTTCCGGCGGGCGCTGCCAACGTCGCTGGGGGCCCACCTGCCGCGGTACAACCTGGCGTTGACGCTGGATCAACTGGGGCGGCGGGCCGAGGCGGAGCAGATGTTCGTCGAGGCGGTGCGGCTCAAGCCCGACCATGTGCCCTCGCGGGTCGGGCTGGGGCGCTGCCTGCTGGCCGGCGGACGCCCGCAGGAGGCGGAGGAGCATCTGCGCGCGGCGCTGCGGCACGATCCCGAGTTTGTGGCCGCGAGCGAGAGTCTCGCGCGCGCTTTGGCGGCTCAGGAACGATTTGAGGAGGCGTTGCCGTACTTTGAACGGGCGCTGCGCCTCAGCCCCAACGTAGCGGAGCTGCACAACGATCTGGCCCGCGTGCTGGCGCAGCTGCGGCGCTATGAGGACGCCGTCCCGCACCTGCGCCGGGCAATCGCTCTGAAGCCGGACCTGGTGGAGGCCCAGGTCAATCTCGGCTCGGTCCTGGCTGAGCTGGGGCGTCCGGCGGAGGCGGAAGGGCCGCTGCGCGCCGCCGTCCGCCTGAAGCCGGATTTCGCGTACGCGCAGCGCAAGCTGGGCGAGGTGCTGCTGGCGCTGGGCCGCCGGGAGGAAGCACTGCGCGTGTACGAAGACGGCCTGCGGGCGGCGCCGGGCGATGCGGAACTGCGACAGGCGCTGGAGGCGGCCCGCGCGGGTGCGGCGCCCTAGCGCCGCGGGCGGGTCAGGTAATCAGCCGGCGACTCGGCGGGCCGTCGTCGCGGCGCGGACGCCGGCCGGGACCGGACGCGCTGCCGCGCGTCCGCGGGCGCGCCCCACGCGTGGGACGCTCCGGGCGCGGCGGCCGATCGCGGAACGCTTCGCGGTCGTAACCCCGGGGCCGCCGACGCGGCGGCCGGGCGCCGGACGTCGCGTACTGGGCTTCGGCCTCCGCGGCCGCGGCCCGCAGCGCGGCGACCTCCTTCGGGAGCAGGCGCCGGGCGGCGCCGACCGGCAGTTGCCGCAACGACAGCGGACCGAACTGCACGCGCTTCAGGTTGCGGACGGGGTGGCCGAGCCGCGCGAGCATGCGGCGGACCTGCCGGTTGCGGCCCTCGCGCAGCGTGATCATCAGGACCGATTTTTCGCGCTCGCTGTGAACGATCTCGACCTCGCTCGCATGGGCCCGGCCCTCGCTGAGCCACACGCCGCTCCGCAGACGATCGGTGAGATCGGGAGCCACGTGGCCGCGGACCTCGGCGCGGTAGGTCTTCGGCACGCCGAAGCGCGGGTGCGTGAGGCGCTCGGCCAGCTCGCCGTCATTGGTCATCAGGAGCAGGCCGGAGCTGTCGGCGTCGAGGCGGCCGACGGAGAACAGCCGGAAGCCCAGCTCGGGCAGCAGGTCGACCGCCCGCGGCCGCCCGGCGGGGTCCTTGTTGGTGCACACGACGCCCTTGGGCTTGTGGATGATCCAGTACTCGAGCCGCTGGGCGCGGACGCGTGCGCCGTTGACGAAGACACGATCCTGTTGCGGATCGACGAAGGCGGGCAGTTGCTCCACGACGACGTCGTTCACGACGACGCGGCCGGCGAGAATCAGCTCCTCCGCGTGCCGGCGCGAGGCGACGCCGGCGTCCGAAAGGAACTTCTGCAAGCGCACGCGTGCGGGGCCCGGCGCGGTCATCGGGCCCCCTTGGCGGCGTCGTGCTCCGGGCGGGCGGGCAGCAGCGGCTCGTCACGACCCGGCTCGGCCGGCGGGTTCGGCGTCGTGTTCGCGCCGGGCGGCGGCTGGCGGTCGGTCTCCGGGCGCTCGGGGGTGTCTTCCGGACCGAGGATGTCAGTCAGGCTGGTCTGCTCGACCACGAGGCGCGCGGGGATCGTGCCGTCTTCGCAGAGTTGTGCGAGGACCTGCACGACGCGCGAGTAGGGCAGTCCGAGGCCGCGCAGGCGGCCCGCGGCGTCGGGTTCCGGCACGTCGGCCAGGGCGCTCACCAGCTCGGAAACGCGCGGCGGAACCAGGATCTCGTCCGAGAGCTTCCGCCCCCAGCGGGCGAAGAGCTTGACGTCGGCCGTCTCCGCGGCACTGACCAGCGTGACCGACTCGTCCGGGTGGCGGTAGAACACGGGGGCGTGCACGGGCACCTGCCGGCCGAAGACCGCGATGCGCGGGGCGCGCGTGCGGCGCACGTAGACGAGCGCCGGGCCGTCGCACTCGACGAGGTCCAGGACACAGTTGAGCTGAGCGCGGTCCAGCACGCACCGGAACGGAAGCGAGCGAATCGCGGGGTGGTTGTGTTCCTGGAGCGCCAGGTAGGCGGCGATGCGGATTTCCTGGTCGGCATCGCTCAGGAGCGGCACGAGCGGCAGCGTGGCCTGCGGTGAGTTGCTCGCCCCCAGCTCGCGCACCGCCAGCAGCCGATGCGGGTCGCCGCGGGCCGCGGCGATTTCGGCCAGCACGGCCAGCGCGGCGCTGTCGCTCAGGCGCGCCCCGGCCCGCGCGGCATAGAACCGCACGCTCGCGTCGCCGGCCGCGTACAGCGGCTGAAGGCGCGGCAGGACGTTGCGGCCCAGCGCTTCCCAGGCGTACGCCACCGGCTCGAGTCGCACCTCTCCGGCGGTCGCCGCGCGGCTCAGCTCCTGCACTTTGCGCTCGACGAAGCCGGGCTGGTTGTCCAAGTACAGCCGCACGACGAGCCGCCGGAAGTGGTCGGGCTCCGCGGCGTAGGCCGGCGGCGTCTTGAGCGTCAGGAAACCGCGGCTGATCGCCTCCGCCACGCGCGGCTTCGGCCCGAACCGCTCGTTGATGCGGCGCTCCATCTGCTGCGCAAGCTGGTAGTTCGGCTGCACCAGGATCAGCCGGAGGGGACGGGCCTCGTTCACGCGCCCGCCCCCCAGCACGTAACCCTTGCGCGGATCCGCCGCCGCGAACGGACTCACGAACACCGGCCCGCCGGCGCGCGCCAGCACGTTGCCCTGGATCATGCCGCGCCCGGTGGCCGCGCGATCGAACAGCCGCAATTCCGTAGGCAGCAGCAGTCCGCCTTCGAGGGTCTGGGTACTCGAGCCGACGATGGCGCTGACCTGGAGATCGATCCGCATTCCGGCGGGCGCGCCCGCCGGCACGTATCCGACCACCTCGACGACGGCGGTGTCCAGCGAGTCGATCAGCTCCTCCGGCGACAGCTTCGGTCGGCGTCCGCCGCCCTGCGGTGCGATTTGCTTGGTCAGGTATTCCGCGAGGTATTCCCGCACCACCGACGGGCAGTCGCTGCTGCCCTTGTCACCAAGACCGACGACCAGCCCGAACCCCCGCAGCGCCATCGGCTCGACGTCCGCCAGGTACGTCTGGGCCGCGATCGAGCCGGCGACTACCGCGTCCGTGGTGACGGCGGCGCGTTGCGGCGGGGCCGCTTCGGGGGGCGGCTTGGGCGGGCGGTCCCACTTGAAGTCTCCGCAGCCGGCCAGCACGGCCAGCGCGAGCGCAGGACACCAGGATGTACACACGGCGCGCGCGCGGGAGCCGATCATCCGCAGGTTCTCTCCGCCGGACGGAGCCGGGTGGGGTTCCCGGCACCGGCCGCACTGGCAGTCTACCGGGGCGGCGGTCGATCCGAAACGACGGCGGCCTACCACTGGGCCTCTTCGAACGCGCCCAGCGAGGGGCCGCGCGCCTTGCGGGCCATGTCCCTGAGCAGGGCGGCGGCCAGCGTCAGGTCACCCGGGGTCGTAATCTTGAGGTTGCGACGATCGGACTCGACGATCGCGACGGGATGGCCGCTGCGCTCGACGATCTCCGCGTCGTCCGTGGGGTGGAAGTCCGCGGGCCGCGCGGCATAGGCCTTCCGCAGCACGTCCTTGCGGAAGACCTGCGGCGTCTGGGCCTCGTAGAGCCCCGCCCGCGGCACCGTGGCGTCGATCACGCCCGAGCCCGCCACCCGCTTGATCGTGCCCGTCAGCGGGGCGGCCAGGATCGCGGCCCCGGTCTTGCCGGCTTCGTCGAAGACCTTGTCGATCCAGGCATCCAGCACGCACGGGCGGACGGCGTCGTGCACGCACACGAGCTCGGCCTCGTCGGCCACCTGCTCGAGCGCCCGCTGCACCGACTCGTAGCGTTCGCGGCCGCCCTGCACCAGCTTGAGCCCCATGATCATGATGTTGGCGGCGTACTTCTCCTTGACGACCTCGTAATCCTCGGGCGCGACGGTCAGGATGGTCTGGCAGACGTCGGGTCGGTTGAGGAAGAGCTCGAGTGCACGGATGAAAACCGGGCGGTTGTCGAGCTGGGCAAAAGGCTTCTTGACGTCGCCGCCGAAGCGCTTGCCCGCCCCAGCGGCAGGGATGATGACCGCGACCTTCGTCATGGGCGCTCTCCTCGGGCCGACGGCCGGCCGGTGGTAGGGTGTCACGCGAGCGCGACAGGGTCAAGGGCGCGGCGGGAACGCGCTCATCCGCCGCGCCAGTGGTCCGTGCGGCCCCAAGAGGGAGATTCTCGGGCGGGCGCGGACCGCATTGGGGCGGGGTGGTATTCGCACGTCGCAGCAGCTACACTGGTGTACGAGGAAGAGAAGTTTGACTTGCGTTTTCAGCAACGCAAGTCGGCCCGGCGCTTGAAGTTGTGTCATCACGGGCGCGAGCTCTGTTCGGTCGTACCGCGTGCGCGATTGGCTGACATGCTGGTGGAGTCAAGGGGCCGTCGGCGGTCTGTGTACGGCCGCCGCGCTGGCGGTAGCCCTCACGACGGGCTGCCAGTCCGGCGGCGCTTCGGCTTGGCCATCGGTGCTCGCCCCGTCTCCCGCCCCGTCCGACCCCCCGAACGATTCCCCGAAAGACGTGCCGCCGCTGCTGGTGGCCGCGCCGCCGCGCGAGGTGGCGCCCACGGCGGCCGCGCGCCAGGTGCAGATCGTGCTCACGTTACTGCACGTGGAGGTGCCGCAGGCGAATCGCACGCAGACCGAGCCGCTGTGGAACCACCTGCGCGAGGACGTGGTTGACCACGCGACGCGTCAGCGTCTGCGGGACAACGGCGTACGGATCGGCGTGGGACACACGCAATGGTGGGACGCGGTCAAGGCGGTTCTCGATGGCATCGCGGACGTGCGCTCGACCGCGCTGGATCCGGTGCGCCTCCCGGAGGACTACCCGCTCGCGCTGGAGATGGATCCGGAGCCGCGGGATCAGACGGTGTTTTTCGTGGGTGATGACGGCATTCTGACGGGTGAGACCTGGCCCGGGAGCCGCATGGTGCTGCGGGTGACTTGTGCGGTGCCGTTGGATCAGCCCGACCGGCTGCGACTGACGGCGGTGCCCGAGGTACGGCAGCGGCTCAGCGGCTTCCGCTGGGTCCGGACGGAGGCGGGGCTGTATCAGGAGCCGCGGTACAACGCGCGGACGCTGCCCGCCGCCGGCTTCGTGGTCGATCTGGGTCCCGGCGAGTTCCTGCTCGTGGCGCCGGGCGAGCGGTCCGGCTTGTACGGTATTCCCGGCGGCTTGCTGCTGCGGCGCGCGGATGGGGCCCTGCGTCGCGACTCGTTCGTTTTCGTGCGGGCTGAGTTGCGCGAGGTGGGGGCCACGGCCGGTCCGGTGGGCCTGGCCATCAACCGCCGGCCAGAGTGAGCGTATGGCACCTGCGACGTCCAACCGACCGTCTGCGACGCGGCTCGACGCCGATTACCTGGAGGCGCTCTTCCAGGGGGCCGGGTTCGCGATCGTGGCCTGTCAGCCCGACGGGGAGGTCGTGACGGGCAACGTCGCCGCGGCGCGGTTGTTCGGTTCGCTGGCGGGCTTGACGGGCCAGCCGGCCAGCGCCCTGTTCCGGGAGTCGGAGCGGGCGGAGGTCGACCGGCTGCTCGAGCAGGTGCGCACGACGCTCGAGCCGTACGAGTACCGGACGCGGCTGGGCACCGCCGGCGAGCCGCTCGAGTACGCGGTGTGGCTGATGCCGGTGCTGGACAGCGACGAGAACGTGCGCGGCCTGTCGCTCTGGTTCCGGGACATCACCGAGCGGATGCGCCTGCGGCGCGCACTTCAGAAGCGCGAGCGTCTTCAGTCGCTCGGGGGACTGTCCGGGGCCGTCGCGCACCACTACAACAACCTGCTTTGCTGCATCGCGACCAGCGTCGAGTACGCGTTGAACATGAACACGCTCACCGCGATGCGGCGCGCGCTCCAGCGGACGGCCGAGGCGGTCGGACGCGCGGCGCACATCACGCGGCAGCTGCTCGCGTTCGCGCAGGCGGATCATCACGAAAGCGACCTGGCGGACCTGACCGAGACGGTTCTGTACTACTTCGACGAGAACGAGGAGCGCCTGGCACGGTTGCACGTGAAGCTTGAGGTGGACTGGCAGCTCGTGCCGATCATCCCGGTTCGCCGCCGGCAGCTCCTGATCGTCCTTGAGAACATCGTGCAGAACGCGGTCGAGGCCATGCCCGCGGGCGGCACGCTGCACGTGACGCTCGCGCGCCGCGACCTGACGAGCGTGAGCCTCTCGATCACGGATACGGGCGGCGGCATCAACCCCGAGCTCATGGAGCGTCTGTTCGAGCCCTTCTTCACGACCAAGGGCGAGCTGGGCAGCGGCACCGGGCGGAATGCGGGCATGGGGCTGGCCGTCGCGCACGGGCTGGTCGGCGAGATGGACGGCACGATCACGGCGGCGAACGTGCCCGGCCGCGGCGCACGGTTCGACATCGTGATTCCCATTCACCGGGAAGCGGGGCCCTGAGGGCCGGCCATCCAATCCGGGGTCGGCGGGCCGGCGGCGCTCAGAGGAACCGGAACACCAGCCGGTGCAGGCCGTAGAAGCCCGCGGCGATCAGCAGCATGCCGACGAGGATGTTGATGAACGTGAGCAGCGTCGCCAAGGGCAACTCGCGCACGTGACGGGCGCGGGACGCCCGGTACACCGTCGCCACGCACAGCAGCAGCGGCAGCAGCATCCACAGCCGCGCCCCGGACGGCAGCGGCAGCGGGTTCACGAACAGCATCGCCAGCAGACCGCCCGGCGGCCCCGCGTTGACCAGCGCTGTCAGGAGAAGCGCGCTCATGCGGCCGGGGGCTCCTCCGGCGCCGGGCGGCGGTCGCGGTGAAAGGTCGGCTCCCCGTACTGGGCCCGCGACAGGGCGTCCAGAATCGCCAGGATGTTGAGCAGGCCGGCCGTCGCGAGGTAGATCTGCGCGACGTCGGCGGCGGGGAAGTACGCGACGTACTCGGTCAGGTCGATCGTTTCGCCGCGCTGTCGGCGGGCCTCGATGCGGCGGTCGAGCGTCGTGCTGAGGAGGTAGGCGGGCATCGTATAGCCGCCGATGGGCAGCTCGGCGACGAACAGCCAGCGGTTGGCCGTCGGGCTGGCAAAGCTCTTAGCGCCGCCGATCGCCAGTCCGACCGCGTACGGGAACGTGATCGCGATGCAGAACACGGCGGCCAGTCCCTTCTGGCCGACGGCGTAGTGGCCGGCGCCGGGGATCAGCCAAGCGAGCAGGCCGACCTGCACCAGCCGGGACGTTGAGGGCTCCTGCTGCGGCACGCGAACCTCGCCCTTCGGGCCTCAGGGTTTGAACGGGCAGGCCGCGCCGGGTCCGCCGCACTGCCCACAGCCGCCGGGGGGCGGCGTCGGGGCGGAGGCGGCCGCGCGGGCCGCGAAAACGCTGAGCTGGCGCGCCACCTTCCGCGCGCCGCATTTCGGACACTTCAGCGACCGCTCGTCACGCTCGCTGCGCAGCAGCTCTTCAAACCGATGACCGCACTGGTCGCAGGCGTACTCGTAGATCGGCATACGGGCCACTCCGCTCGCCGCCGCAGTATAGAAGCCGCGGCCGGGGGACCGCAACGCGACGAAGCGCCGCGTGCCGCCGCCCCGCCCGCCCGACGGGGCATCGCCGCGCGGACCGCCCGGTCAGCGCAGCACCCGCGCGGCCGCGACCAGCGGCTCGATCACGCGCAGGGCCGCGGCAACCTCGTCGTCGCCGCCGCATACGGTCACGTGGCCGAGCTTGCGCCCGGGCCGCGGCTCCTTGCCGTACAAGTGGACGCGGACGCCGCGCGTGGCCAGCAGCTCGGTGACCGGCGGCACGCCGCCGATGAGATTCAGCATCGCGGCGCTGCCGCGCGGCTGCGGGTCGCCGAGCGGCCAGCCGGCGACGGCGCGCAGGTGATTCTCGAACTGGCTGGTGCCGCCGGCGTCGATCGACCAGTGCCCGCTGTTGTGGACGCGCGCGGCCAGCTCGTTGGCCCACAGACGCCCCTGCACCTCGAACATCTCGAGCGTCAGCACGCCGACGTAATCGAGGGCGTGCAGCAGACGTTCGATCTTGCGCGCCGCCCGGGCGCGCAGGTCGTCCGTCGTGTGCGGGGCCGGCGCCAGCGAGCGGATCAGTACGCTGCGCTCGTGCCGGTTTTCGACCAGCGGGTACACCGCCGTCTCGCCGGTGCGGCCGCGGGCGGCCAGCACGGAAACCTCGCGATCGAAGGGAACGCGGCCTTCGACGATGAGCGGACGACCGGCCAGCGTCGCAAACGCGGCGTCGGCGTCCGCGGCCGTGTGAATCACGACCTGGCCGAGGCCGTCGTAGCCGTGGTGCCGTGTCTTGAGAATGGCGGGCAGACCGACATGATCCAGCGCGCGGGTCAGGTCGGCCAAGCTGTCGGAAGGGGCGAACTCGGCGGTCGGGATGTCGAGCGTGCGGAACAGGGTCTTTTCGGCGAGGCGGTCCTGCGAACACGCCAGGGCGCGCGGGGGCGGGTAGACCTTCGCCCGCTCGGCGAGGTACTCGAGCGCGGCCGCCGGGACGTTCTCGAATTCGTACGTGATGACATCGAGCCCGTCGGCGAAGCGCTCCAGCGCGGCGCGGTCGTCGTACGCGCCGGTAACCAGCTCGGCCACCTGACCGGCCGCGGCGTCCGGCTGCGGGTCGAACATGCGGAAGCGCAGACCGAGCGGGTAGCCGGCCAGCGCCAGCATGCGCCCGAGCTGCCCGCCGCCGAGCACGCCGATCTTCACGGCGCACCTCCGGTCGGCGGCGTGCTCCGCGGGTCGGGCTGCGCCAGCACCGCCGCCGTCTGGCGGGCGCGGTAGTTCTTGAGCGCGGCGCGGACGGCGGGGTCGTGCAGCGCGAGGATCGCCGCCGCCAGCAGCGCCGCGTTGACGGCACCGGACCGGCCGATCGCGAGCGTGCCGACCGGGACGCCGGCCGGCATCTGGACGATCGAGAGCAGTGCATCCACGCCTTGAAGCATGCCGGACGGCACGGGCACCCCGAGCACCGGCAGCGACGTCTTGGCCGAGAGCATGCCGGGCAGATGCGCCGCGCCGCCGGCGCCCGCGATGAGCACGCGCAGCCCGCGGGCCTCGGCCCCGGCGGCGTATTCGAACAGCAGATCCGGCGTGCGATGGGCGGACACGACGCGCACCTCGTGCGGCACGCGCAGCTCGGTCAGTGTGGCCGCGGCATGCTGGAGCGTCTCCCAGTCACTGCGGCTGCCCATCACGATCCCGACGTGCGGCGCGTCGCCCATGTCCGTGCTCCGGTGAAGCAGGTGTGACGATTCTAGGGCGACGCGGCCGGAGGCGGGGATGGATGGCTCCCGGGGTCCGCCGCCCGCCGCGCCCGCATGCGGGCGAAGCCTGCGCGAATCTCCGTTTCGGTCAGTCCCAGGTCTTCCAGCGGCACCGTGAAGCCGCGCAGCACACCGCACTCCGGGCAGCGGGGCAGATCGAGACCCCGCAGGTCGTATCCGCAACGGACGCAGAACGAGATGCCGTCGCGGACCCGCCGGGCGGCCCGCCAGCGCCGCGCCGCGCGGGCCAGCGCCACGAGGAACAGCAGGCCGAACGGCAGCAACACGAAGACCAGGAAGGCCCCGAACACCGCCAGCCACGGTGAGTTGAACCACGTGTACGCCGTCGGCATGTCCCACTTCCTCCGGGCGGCCTCCGCGGCCGAAAACCCAGCGATTACCCGGGCCGTTGTCCCCGCGACGGCCAACAGCATAACGCCGCGCCGGGGATAGACTCAGCGACGACCGGCTGGTTCCGTGTACGCGGAAGAGCCCGGCGGGTTCACGACCAGTGCGCGGTCCCGCCGTCGCAGGGGCAGGGTACAGCGTGGGTTGGTTCTGAGTCCTCGCCGGCAAAGGCGCCGTGGCGGGAGTGGGGCGGAAAAAGCCCGCACGGATGCCGGCGTCGACGCCGACACCCGTGCGGAATCTCACGACCGGCCGCTGTGTGCGGCCGCGAGTCGGGGCTGCGGTCGCCGCGGCTCAGCGGGGGCCGGTGAAGCTCTGCTGGACGATGGCGAAGTCGGCTAGATCGACATCGAGATCGCCGTCGAGGTCGGCCTCGGCGCAGCCGGCGCTCGCCGGGATCTCGGGCCCGGTCCAGCAGTCGCGCAGCAGCGTCACGTCGGCCAGGTCGACGTCGACGTCGTTGTCGAGGTTGCCGCCGCGGACACTGCGCCAGGCGCGCTGGCCGTAGGCCCGGATGGCCACCGCGAGCTTGTGCAGGTGGCACAGGTCGGCGATGCACATGGGCGCGTCGACGTACGTGCGAAGGTCTTCCGCGCTGTCGCCGTAGACGTACGCGCGCAGCAGGAAGAACGTCCAGGCGAAATCCGGCGTGTTGTACGCGTTCTCGCCGCCCTGCCAGTCGTTGTTCCAGCTGGGGATTTCGCCGCCCTTGTAGATGTAACCGGCGTCGCAGAACTGCCCGCGCAGTGCCATCCAGCCCGGCTGGCTGGCCCGCCCGTGGCTGTGACGGCCCGGCCCGCCGATGCGCGGGCCGGCGTGCGCGATCGCCGCGGCCGGGTTCTTGTCGGCGATCAGCCGGCCGATCTCGGGGCCGAACATGACGGCCACCGCCGGCTCGCTGCGATACTCGTGGAAGACCGGATAGCACCAGTCGTGCTCGCCGCGCGTCAGCTCGGTCTGACGGGCGTTGACCCAGGTCACATAGTCGGCCGCGGCGATGGCCGCGGTCGCCCGCGTCACGGCGTCGTCGCGCCAGGTCCGCAGGCCCTCGTGCTCGGCGATGCGGGCGGCGCCGATGAGCCCGAGCACCTCACCGTAGTGGGACGGCGTGCCGTCGTAGGTGTTGTAGAGCGCCTGAAGCGCCGGCAGCCGGGCCCGCAGGTAGGCCCAGTCGCCGGTGGAGTCGGCATAGCGCCACAGCGCGTAGAGGGCGCTGAGGGGGACTTCCGGCGGGGGCCAGAGGTTCACGCCGGTGGACGGCATGGGGTAGAACTCGCGCCGGTTGCGCTCCATGAGGGTGTAGCCCCAGAAGCCGGTGCCGTGGACGAAGGTCCGCTCCAGCGGGGGATACGTTTCCAGCAGCGTGACGAGGTAGGCGGCGAGCTGGGTGCGGACCGGCGGGCTGAGCAGCGGCAGAACGTCGCTGAGGAACAGCACCGATTCGGCGGGAGCGCCGTACAGCAGCGATTCGCCGGCGAGGCCCGGCCGGAAGAGCGCCGGTTGCAGCATGCCGTTGTCGATGGCGGGGTTGCCCGTCGCCATCATCTCCTGGACGAGAGCTTCGAGCTCGGCCCGCAGGTCGTCGGCGGCGGGGGCGATGTTCTGAACGGACTCGGTACGCCACAGGTACGTCGTCGCCGGCTGAGCCTGGGCGATGCCCCCAACGCCGAGGGCGACGATCGCAATCGTGATGACCAGGAAGCGGTATCGCATGACGAGGTGCTCCTCGATGAATCAGTCGCGTTCCACACGGACCAGCAGGCCGTAACGGGCGAACCAGAAGAGCGCGTTGTCGGCGACGGCGGCCCCGGCGATGACGCCGCCCCCCGCGCCGCCGCCGGCGTTGATCGAGAAATACGGGAACTGGGGCGTCCCGTACGCCAGCGGCGAGTCGGGATGGGCGTAATCGTCGATCGCCGTCGGCACGCTCGACACAATGTGCTGCGCGGTCTCGGGGCTGTGCCGGATGTAGCCGAGCGTCCCACGGCCCGACACCAGCAGCCCGTAGTTGTCGGCCGTCAGCAAAGACGTCTCGTCACCGATCATGTGCACGCCCGAGCCGCGGGTCGCGTGCGTGGACAACAGCGTGGTGTCGCCGGTCAGCGGATCGAACCGCATCGGCTCGCACCCGTAGGCCCGCACGAACGAAATGCTGTCCCACCGGGCGTACCGGCTGCGGCCGATGAGCCACGCCCGGCCGGTGGCCGGGTCGTAGATCGGCGGGACCGGCGTGGTGTTGCCGCCGGCGGTCATGAGGACGGGCGCGACGTAACGCTGACTGCCGTCGGCGGTGTTAAGGGCCCAGAACGTCTGTCGGTCGGGGTTGGCGGTCAGGTAGTTGCGGATCGCCTGCCGCTCGGCCGCGTGCTGCGCCGGCGTGCCGTCCTGCTCGACCGGGTTCCCGCCGCCCAACAAGTCGTCTCCGTCGTTCAGCATGTCGTGAAAGCCGAACGCGGCCTGCGTGCGGTAGAAGACGGTGTTGGTCGAGGGCATCACAACGGGCCAGTAGCCGAACATGCTTTGTCCCCGCAGCCGGACCCGCCATAGCAGGCTGCCGTCGGCGGCGTTCAGAGCGAAGGCGTACAGGCCCTCATCGCCGCAGTACACCCGGCCGTTCGCGTAAGCGGCGCTGATTTCGATGGGCCGGCCGGCTTCGTATGTCCAGGCGACAGTGCCGTCGGCGGCGTTGATTGCCAGGAAGCGGCCGCGCGAGTTGCCGATAAACACGCGGTTTTCCGCCAGACAAGGCGCGTTGTGGACGGCCCGCCCCGTGTTGACGACCCACGCCAGCGAGCCGTCGCCGACGCGCAGGGCATAGACGCGGCCGTCCTGGGACCCGAAGTAGACGTGCTGGGCGTCGATTGCCGCGGTGTGATGAATCGCCCCGCCCGCCTGAAACACCCAGCGCGTTTGCCCGGTGGCGGCGTCGAGGCCGAACATGCGGCCGTCGAGGAAACCGACGCACAGCAGACCGTTGCGGACCACGGGCTGCACGCGGCCCGCGACGCTCGTGACGCGGTCGGGATGCCAACGCCAGACGATCTGGGCGTCGCCGGCCGGCGGCAGCCCGACGTTTTCCGGCGAGAACCCGGAACGAGCTGCGTCGTGCTGCAACTGCGGCCAGTCGTCGCCGCACGCGACGGGGGCGAGCAGCAAGACACCGGCGGCCAGCGCCGCCACCCATGGGGTCTTACGCATCCGATACTCCTTTCCAGATGGCAATGACGAGGTGCGCACCTTCTCAGCGCCCCCAATAATAACACTCCGACCCACCGGCAATTCAAGGTTAGTGTTGCGCAAGGCGGCCTCGGTCACCCGAGCGGGCGGCCTTGCGACGGCGGCAGGGCGTCGCGGGGGCGATACCCCCGTGGGCCTCAGTGGCCGGTGTGCCCGAATCCGCCGGTTCCCCGGGTGCTGGCCTGCAACTCGTCCACGATCTCTACCCGGACGTGCGCGACCGGCGCGATCACGAGCTGCGCGAACCGCATGCCGCGCGTGATGGTGTACGGCCCGCGGCCGCAGTTGCCGAGGATGACCTGAAGCTCGCCGCGGTAGTCCGCGTCGATGGTCCCGGGACTGTTGGGCAGCATCAGGCCGTGTCGCAGCGCCAACCCGCTGCGGGCCCGCACCTGGCCCTCGTAGCCGACGGGGATCTCCAGATAGAGTCCCGTTGGAATGAGCTTGATCTCGCCGGGTGCGATCGTGATCGGCTCGTGGTTGGCCGCGTGCAGGTCGAGGCCGGCGGCGTGCTCGCTCATGTACTGCGGCAGGGGCAGGTCCTCGGTGCCGGCGCGACGACGGATCTTCAGCACGGGCGGCATGCTCTTCCTCCACGGCGGCGCGCAGCGCGCATCCGGCCGTCGCTGTCGCAGTATAGCGAACGCCCGGGCGGCCCCGCTAAGATGCCCACGGGATCCAGGAGGCCGACCATGTGCATGGAGCGGTGGATCCGGCTGATCGCCGGGACTTTCGTGCTCGTGAGCGTGGGGCTGGCGCACTTTCACAGCCCGTACTGGCTCTGGTTTACCGCGTTCGTCGGGGCGAACCTGTTTCAGTCGGCGCTGACGCGGTGGTGCCTGATGGAGGACATCCTCCGGAAAGTCGGCGTGCCCCCTTGTGAGCACGGGCAAACGGCTGTGAAGCCCCCGACGGCCTGAAACGGACCGCACGCGGCACGGCCGCGGGAGGCGCCGGCATGCGGCACGCAGTCATCATGGCGGGCGGGTCCGGTACGCGACTGTGGCCGCTCAGCCGCCGCCGCCGGCCCAAGCAGCTCCTGCGGCTGTTCGGCGGGGCGTCGTTGCTCCAGTTGGCACGGCTGCGACTGGCTGGTCTCTTCGAGCCGCGGCAGGTGTGGGTCATCACGTCGGCGTCCTACTTGGACCAGGTGGCGGCCGAACTGCCCGATTTGCCGCGTGACAACCTGATCGGCGAGCCGATGGGCCGCGACACGGCCAACGCGATCGGCCTGGCCGCCGAGCTGATCGGCCGGCGGGATGCCGACGCGACCATGGCGGTGTTCACCGCCGACCACGTGATCGAGCCGCAGAATGCCTTCGCGGCCGCGATTCGCGCAGGGTGCGAGGCGGCCGAGCGCTATCCGACGGCACTCGTGACGTTCGGTATCCGGCCCACGCACGCCGCGACCGGGTACGGCTACATCCGCCTCGGCCCCGCCCTTGACGCGGGCGTCCACCGGGTGGCCGAGTTTCGCGAGAAGCCGACGCGGGAAGTCGCGGAGGCGTATCTGCGGTCGGGCGAGTACGTCTGGAACAGCGGGATGTTCGCCTGGCGGCTGGACGCGATCCGCGCGGAGTTGGCCCGCAGTCTGCCGGAGAACGCCGCGCAGCTCGCGCGCCTGGCGGCCGGGTGGGAATCGGCGGATCCGGCGGCGCGGGCGGCGACCTTCGAACGGCTCCGGCGGATCTCGATCGACTACGGCGTGCTGGAGCAGGCCCGCGAGATTCTGGTCGTGCCGATGGCGTGCGACTGGCGCGACGTCGGCTCGTGGACGGCGGTGGCGGCGGCCCTGCCCGCCGACTCAGAGGGGAACGTCGCGGCTGCGGCGCGGGTTCTCGCGGTCGACAGCGCCGGCAACCTGGTCGTGGCCGAGGACGACCACCTGATCGCCCTGCTCGGCGTGCGCGACCTTGTGGTTGTCCGGACGCCGGACGCCACTCTGATCTGTCACCGGGACCAGGTTGAGCGGATCAAGGAACTGACCGTGGAGCGAGAGCGGCACTTCGGGGAAACGTACGAGTAGATCAGCGGTTCTGGGCGAGCACGGGCAGCGACGCCTGTCGCTGCGCTGTTGATCCTCGGGAACGCGACGTCCAGTGATGATGTAACCGATAAACGGCACGTAAACCTTGACTTCGTAACGCGTTATATTTCAGAAGTCAAACGAATTGGGGTTCGTGGTGATTTCGGGAAACATTCGGGCCGCTTTGCCCGTCGATGCGGGCGTCTCTAACAGCATTGACGGCAACCGGTTACGAGCAATCTGGCTGATGTGGATTGCACGGCACGTGGAATGCCGCCCCAGGGGAGGTGGTGCTCTCCCGAGGGTAGTGTCACGGACGGCATCGCCGGGTCTCGGCCCGGCGCTGGCAACGGATTACGTGATACAGAAAGGCCGCGTCCAACGGCCGGCGGCAGCCAGTTGTGGAGGGCTGCGTGGCACGGTGGGGCGCAGTGAATAGAGCCGCTCGCGACCAGCACGGCCGCGGGCGGCTCTTTCTTTGAGCGCCTGGGGCAGGTCCGCGGCGGGGGTTCAGCTGAAGTCAGGGCAGCCGCGGAGCGGAGGCACGAGCTTTGGTTTGAGGTCGGCGTCGAGCGGCAGGAAGACCGCCCAGTCATACCGCAACATGCAGAGGCCGTGGCGAAAGCCGTCGAACGCGATCGTCGGCATGTCCCCGCCAAGCTCGCGGAGCAGCCACTCCGGGAAGTCGGCGCCGGCCGCAATGGAAAGCGGCGCGCCGCCGCCGAAACGCGGGTTGATCTCGATGAAGCGGATGCGGCGGTCGGGCGTGACGATGCACTGGAGCGTCACGACGCCGCGGACCGAGCGCCCGAGTGTCTCCACGACGCGGCGGCCGGCCTCCATGATGTCGCGGTCCTTGACGGTGACGCCCTTGGAGACCTCGCCGGTCCGCACCTGCCAGCGGGCACGCGGCACCACGCAGCGGGGTTCGCCGGTCAGGCCGACGTAGACGTCCAGCGTGTGCTCCACGCCCGAGACGAACTCCTGAATGATGGGATCGGCCACTCGCCGCACGAAGTACGAGAGGTCGGCTTCGTCGTCGAGCCGGTGGACCCATTGGCTGGCACTGCCGCACCGGGGCTTGATGAAAAGCGGGTAGCGGCGCGTCGGCTGCGCCAGAAGCTCGTCGGCCGTGAACGTCTCGGGCGTGTCGATTCCGTGGGCCCGCAGGTGCCGGTAGGTCGCCATTTTGTCGCGACAGACGTCGATGACGTCGGCGGCCCCGATCAGCGGCAGACAGCCGAGGGCCTCGATGTCCGCCCGCTGTCGGGCCAGCGCTTGCAGGTCGGTGTCTGTGGTCGGAATGAGCGCCGCGGCGCGATGAGCGCGGACGGCCGTCAGGACCGCCGGCACGTAGTCCGGCGTCGTAGCGCGGGGCATGATGACCGGGGTGTCGACGATGGACAGGGCCGGCGCGGTCAGGTCACTGTCGAGCCCCACGACGTGCAGGGTCAGGCCCAGGCGGCGTGCGGCCGCCCGGAAGGCCTGGACCAGCTCCACGCGGCGGCCGACGCAGGTGAAGATCAGCGTAGTCGGTTCGGTGGATTTGCCGCCCTGTGCCATACACTGCGAAGTGTCCCGCTGGGCGGGCTCTGCGCCAAGCACGGCGGGTGGAGGCCGGCCGTTTGACACGTCCCGGGGCCGTGGCTACGGTGCCTGCGCGGGGGCTGACGGCGAGGGCGCCACGATGATCCGCACGAAGGGCCGCAGGATCGACCGGGGGGCGGCAACCCGGTTCGCCGGCGCGTGTCTGCTGTGGCTGACGGGGGCGGCCATGGCCCAGACCACCGCTCCGGCTGCGACGCAGGCGGCGGAGTTCTGGATTCGCGTGACGGCCAGCGAGGTGAACGTGCGGGCGCGGCCGGATGTGAACAGCACGCCCGTGGCGCGCGTGCCGCGGGACACGCTCCTGCGGGCGACCGGCGTGGAATACGGCTGGTATCGGGTGCGGCCGCCGGAAGGAGTGTTCTCGCTGGTCGCGGCGGCATTCATCGAACGGCGGGGCGCCGACGAGGGTGTCGTGAGCCTGCGCAGCGGGGCCCTGCGGGTACGGGTGGGGAGCCTCGTCCGGGCGGTGGACCCCGAGCGGAGCGATGTGCAGACCCTGCTCGAGAACGGCACGCCGGTGCGTGTGCTGGGGGAGCAGGGGGCCTGGCTGCGGATCGTGCCGCCCGCCGGCGTGGGTTACTACGTCTCGAGCGAGCACGCCGAGCGGGTTAGTGATGAAGCGGCGGCGAAGCTGCGACCCGTGGGGGCCGTCGCGGAGCGGACTCGGCCGCCGGCGGAGCCGAGCGCGGCACCAGCCGAAGCGCCGGACCTGAGCGGTCCGTGGGGCCGGCAATTGCTGGCCGTGGAGTCCGCCATCGCGGCGGAGGCCGAGCGGCCGGCGCTGGAACAGCAGTGGGGCGAGCTGATCGCACGGCTGCGTCCGATCGCGCTGCAACGGGAGGAGCCGATGGTGGCGGAACTGGCGCGGCGGTGGATCACGCAACTCGAGGAGCGGCTGGCGCAGCGCCAGACGCTGCGGGCGGCGGACGAGCTGATCCGCCGGTCCGCCCGCGAGCAGGCCCAGCACGAGCGCGAACTGGAGCGGATCGCGCGCTTGCGCCAGCGGGCGGCGACCCAGCCCGCGTTCACGGCGCAGGGCGAACTGCTGCGGAGCCAGGCCGTCTCCGACGCCGGCGGCCGGCGCTTCTACAAGCTCCAGGATCCGGTGACGCACCGGGTCGAAGCGTACCTGCGGACCGTACCGGGCGGCCCTGAACTGGAGCCGCACGTCGGGCGGTACGTGGGGGTACGCGGCACCCGCCACGCCGACGCGAGGCTCGGCGCCGACATCGTGGAGGTGCGCGAACTGGTGGTGCTGGGCGAGCTGGGGCCCGCCACGCAGCCGGCTTCCGGCCGCGGCTGAGCGGCGGTACACTGCCGCGCAGGCCTGGGCGTCCCGGGTACACAGAGAGGAAACGCGGTATGCGACGTTGGAACTATCGACTGCGATACGGGTTGCTGACGCTGAGTTCGGGCGCGGTGCTGACGCTGAGCGGGTGCGGGTTGACGGACCAGCAACTCGCGGGCATTTGGCAGTCCGTCATCATCGCCGGTCTGAACACGCTGGTGGGCACCGCGCTTCAGGGCGCGGTCGGCGCGGCCTGAGCGTGGCGTGAACGGCCGGTGTCGGAGGCCGGTCGGCCGGGCGGGTTCCGGCCGACCGCCGCCGCGCATCGGCGGGTGGCGCGGACGGGGGCTCGCGGGCGGAGGATGCGGGTGTCATGAGCCGCAAGTGCGCCGTTCTCGGGGGGTTGTTATTGGCATTGGCGGTTTCGGCGGGCTGCGGCGGGCGCGGCGGCGCGGTCGAGTTGACGCAGTTCCCACGGTGGGAGTTTCAGCAGTACCAGCGGCTGGCGGTGGTGCCGGCCGGCGCGGTGGATTCGCGGGCCGCCGCGGATGCGCGGGTCCTGACGGATCGTCTGACGACGCTGCTGACACAGAACGGCACGTTCACGGTCCTGAGTCGCAGCGAGCTCGAGGCGGTGATGAAGGAGCAGGATCTTTCGCGGCTGGCGGACGCGGCCGACGAGAGCACGCTGCTGCCCGAGGGCAGGATCGAGATCGCGCAGGCCCTCGTCGCGGCCAAGATCACGGACTACCGGCTCATCGCCGAGCGCGCCGAGGAGACCGTGCCGATCCTCGCGGTCGATCGCCGCGGCCGACTGGTCCAGGTCGGCGAAGAGACCGTCCCGGTGTTTCGGCACGGGGCGGTGGTGGAGGCGAGCGTCCGCGTGGTGGACGCGGCGACCGGCAAGATCCTCATGAGCCACACGGCCCGCGTGGCGCCGAAGCCGCTCAGCTCGCGCGGCCAGCCGCCGCGCGTACGACCCGAGCAGATCGCGACGCAGGCGGCCGGCGATCTGGCCGCGGAGTTCTACAAGGAGATCGCGCCGACGCGCATTCGCGTCAAGCTCAAGGGCGACATGCTGATCGTGGCGACGGAGTTCTTCGACGGGCAGTACGACAAGCCCAAGAGCCTGCCGCGCGACCGGGCGGACTTCCTGCTCGTGGTGCGGAATCTCCCCGCGGCGGCCGAGGGCAACCGCTTCAAGGCCGCGGTGTCGGCCAAGGACGGGCGGCAGAACCTGTGGGAGAGCGACGAATTCGTCTGGACGGCCGCGGCCGGCCCGCAGGGCACGGCGCTGACTGTGCCGACCGCGCCGCTGCTGGGGTCGGGTGCGTTCGAGTTCACGGCCAAGCTTTACAGCGTGGGGGATCCGCGGCCGGTGCTGGAGCGCGATTTCAAGTTCGAGAAGCCGGGGAAGGACTGAGGGGGGCGGCGCGTCGTGCGGCGCTGCACGACGCGGCATCGCGCTCAGGCCTTGCGCAGCGCGACGATGATGTTGAGGCGGGCGGCCCGCAGGGCCGGCGCCAACGTGCCGGCGACGCTGACGGCCGTCGCCACCAGCAGGGCCGTCGCGACGATGCCGGGGGTCATCCGCAGTTCGTACGCCAGCACCGTCCACGTCGTGTCCGAGAGGAAATCCTGCCGCGTGCCGCTGGACGCGGCGCTGACCGCGAGACCGCAGGCGCTGGCCAGCAGGCACAGCAGCAACGACTCGACCAGCAGCGCGGCGACGATCGAGCGCCGCGCGAAGCCGAGCGCCCGCAGCATGGCGAGCTCGCGCCGGCGGCTGTCCACGGCCGCGTACATGGTGGTCGCGACGGCGAACGCCGCGCCGATGCCCATGATGCCGACGAGCACGCTCGTCAGCACGACGATCTCGCGCGTCTTCTCGGCCAGGTCGCGGTAGTACTGGAGTTCCGGCTTGGCCTCGAGCCCCACCGACGGCCCGTTGATGTACGCCACGGCCGGGGCGACGGCCGCCTCGTCCCGCACTTGCAGGCAGACGCTCGAGGCCAGCCGGCGGTGAAACGAATCGGCGATCATCGTGCGCGGCGCCCAGAGCTCGCTCTCCAGCGCTCCGCCGCCGGCCGTGAAGACGCCGACGACCTTGTACGCGCGTTCGCCCTTACGGCCGAGCGGCACCGTGGCCCCGAGCTCCAGGCCGGCGAAGCGCGCTTGCGCGGCGGCTCCGACGATGACCTCGAGCGCGCCGGGGGTGAAGAGCCGGCCGGCGCTGATCCGCACATCCGCGTGCAGCGCGAACGCGATGTCGTCGACTCCGCGGACCGCGACGTTGGCGGCCGCGCCGCCGGCCCGGCGCGGCAGCATCGTCTGCACGGCCAGCTCCTGGCTGAGCAGCGGCTCGCCGACGCGGAGGCGGCCGGTCGCGAAGGCCTCCGCCGCGGCCGAGGTCCCGGTCAGCGGCGTGGCAAGGGCCAGCCCGGGCGTCTGGATCAGCGGGCCGAGGTCGTCCAGCGGAATCAGGCTCGTGCTTTCGGCGGTCGCGCCAGGTTTGAGCACGATGATGTTGCGCGGCGAGCCGGTCGCGCCGAGCGAGGCGCGAATGCCGGCCACGAACGACAGCAGCAGCGACAGCACGAACACGACGAAGGCGACGATCAGGAACGTCAGGGTGCTTGAAAGTTTGCGGGCGACCAGGTTGCGCGCGTTGTAGGTCAGCGGCAGCGCCATGCGTCACTCCAGCGCCCGAAACGCGACGACGGGCCGCAGCCGCGCCGCCAGCCAGACCGGCCACGCCGCCGCGATCAGCCCGACCGCCGCGGCGATGCCCACGGCCTGCGCGCAGACGGCCAGCCGCACGTCGAGCGACTGGATGAGCGGCACCGTGAAGCGGCGCAGCGGCGTGTAGGTGAACGCGTACCACGGCCCGAGCGCGCCGAGCGCCCCGGCGCTCACGCAGATCGCCAGGCTCTCGAACTGGATCAGCGCGAAGACGAGCGCGCGGCCGAAGCCGAGTGCCTTGAGCGCGGCGTACTCGGCCAGGCGGTCGCGGAAGTTCATGCTCATCGTGTTGGCGGCGGCGATAATGGCGACCACCACGGTCAGGGCCGAAAGGATCGTGAGGTTGCGCGGCAGGTCGAACTGCTGCGCGATGAACTGGCTCATGAAGGCCTTCTCGTCCTGCGTGAGCGTCGGGTCGGGCGTGTTGGCGAAATGCGCGTCGATCGCCGTGCGGTAGAACTCGAGGTCGTCCGACGAGCGGCACTTGGCGAAGAAGAAGCTGACCAGCCCCTCGGGGTAGCCCTGCCGCTTGATCTCCTCCTCGAGGTAGTCGCCGCGACAGAACAGCGTGACCGGGTCGACCACGTCCTGGGCCGTCGAGACGACGTGGAACGGGATCGCCGAGTAGGGCGGGACCGACGCGCGGATGGTGATCCGGTCGCCCACGCGCCAGCCGAACTGCGCGGCCGTGCCGCGCCCCACGACGATGGCCTGCCGGTCGCGCTCCCACGCGGCGCGTTCGGCCGGATCGGTCAGGTACTCGGGAAACGTCGCGGGAAACGTGTCGGGGTCGGCGGCAAGCGTGGAGAGCGGCTGGGGCTTGTCCTCGACCTTGCCGCCGATCCAGCGCATGGCGCAGACCGTGATGGGCCGGCTGTGGTCGAGGGCCTCGATTTTCCCGCGGTAGCCGGCCGGCAGGGGGTAGACGATGGACGATTTGTGGGTGATGGCCAGGCGGAGCTGGCGGGCGGAGTTGTCGAGAAAGCGGTTGATGCCGTCCACGACGGCCACCGAGAGCACGAAGATGGTGATCGGCAGGCCGACCGCCAGGCCCGTCATCAGGACACGCAGCGGGTTGCGCCAGATATTGCGGTGCAGGTAGCTCAGGATCAGCATGGCACGGTTCGCACGACCTCCGCTCACCCCTCGCGCAGCGCGCTGACCGCCTGCACGCGCGCCGCCCGCCACGCCGGCACGAGCGCCCCCAGGGCTCCGACCAGCACGACGGCCGCCAGCGCGACCGCGGCGATCATCGGCGTCAAGCGGATCTCGAACGCCAGCGTCGTGAAGCTCGACGCCCCCAGCATGTCCTTGGTGCGGCCGACGAACTGGAGCCAGGCCAGACACAGTCCGCAGCCCAGCCCGCCGCCCAGCAGCGCCAGCAGCACGGCCTCGAGCACGAAACCCACCAGGATGCGCCCGCGGCCGAAGCCGATCGTCCGCAGCATGGCGATCTCGCGCGTGCGGCCGGCGACGGCCGAGAACATCGTGTTGGCGATCGAGCATACGGCCGCGACGCTCATGATCAGCACGAGGCCGGTCACGATCACGAGGTAGCCGCGCACGAGCCGCAGCTGCTCGTGCCAGTAGGCGGCCTCGGTCTTGGCCGTGAGCTGGATGGCCGGCCCCTCGATCTGCTCGATCACCTTCTGGGGGTCTTCGTCCGGTGCGACGCGCAGGGCGGCCGACGAATAGGCGTTGCGGCTGTAGGCGTTCATCAGCGACGGGAGGTAGCCCCAGATCTCGCTTTCGAGCGGCCCGCCGTCGGCGGTGAAATAGCCGACCACCCGGTAGCCGCGGTCGTTGCCGAAGCCGAGGTTCACCACGTCGCCGAGCCGGAGGCCGGCGAACTGCTCCGCCGCCTTGACGCCGACGATGATCTCCTGCGCGCCGGTCGCGAACACCGGGCCCTGGAGCCGCACGTTGCGGTGCACGGCGAAGGCCCGCTCGGGGTCGACGCCGCGCACGGCGACGTTGGCGGTCGTGCGACCGGCGTCGCGCTTGCGGGGCAGGGCGACCTGCACGGTCATCTCGGGGCTGACCAGCGGCCGGCCGGTCTGCGGGTCGCGCGCCACGCCGGTGACCTGGCTGAGCTTGTTGAACTCGGCGGGCGGCAGCGCGCTGGTGCCTTCGGAGGTCGAGCCGCGGCGGATGACGATGATCTTGTGGGTGTCGCTGGCGACGGCCAGCGAGCCGCGGAGGGCGGCGGCGAAGCCCAGGATCCAGCCGAGCAATCCGACGACGGCGGCCACGACGAGGATCGTCAGCGTGGTCGTCGTGGGCCGCACGAAGACGTTGCGCCAGTGGTACACCAGCGGCAGAGCCATCCGGTCCGATCTCCTGCGCCGGCGCGGGCCGGCCGAGTCAGGCGACGCGCCGCAGCGCGTCGGTCGTTCGCAGGCGCAGCGCCTGCCAGGCCGGCCAGAAGCCGGCCGCGATGCCCACGATCAGGCCGATCGACAGCGAGCCGAGCACCGCCAGCCACGACAGCTCGGGCGGGCTGAACGCGCCCCAGCGCAGGTGGTCGGGCGGAATCAGCGTCAGGCCCGCGACGATCGGCAGAATCCCCAGGGCCGAGCCGAGCAGCGCCAGCAGGACGCTCTCGGAGAGCACGATCAGGAACACGCGGCGCGCCGAGAACCCGAGCGCCTTGAACACGGCGAGTTCGCGGATGCGCTCGCGGAAGCTCATCATCATGGTGTTGCCGGCGACCAGCGCGACGATGATCACGACGACCGTGGCCATGGCCTGCGCCAGGCTGGGCAGGTCGCCCACGGCCTGCACGAACCCGGCCACGAAGGCGTTCTCGTCCTCGCTGCGGGTCTCGTCGGGCGTATTGGCAAACAGGGCGTCGATCTCCTGCTGGAGGGAGCGGAGCGCGGCCGCGTCGACGCACTTGACCCAGAAGATGCTGCACCCGGTGCCGACCTGGCCCTCGCGCTCGAACGCGTCGAGCAGGTAGTCGCGGCGGAAGTAGAACGTCATCGGGAACGGCGATTCGTCCCAGATGCGGATCAGGCGGAATTCCAGTTGCCGATACGGTGGGATCGTGCTCTCGAGCACGACACGGTCCCCGACCTTCCAGCCGTACTGCCGCGCGACGCCGCCGGCGACGATCGCCGCGCGGCGCTCGCGCTGCCACTCGGTGATCTCGGCCTCGGTCAGCCCGATGTCGCTGTAGACGATCGGCAGCGTGTCGGCGTCGGCGGCCAGGCTCTGGAGCGTCTGCTGCGTCCCGGGCACACGGCCGCCGAACCAGCGCATGCCGCAGACCGCCCGCAGGCGCGTGCGCTGCGGGTCGAGCTCCTCGATCTTCCGGCGGTGGCCATCGGGCAGGAAGTTGGTCAGCGACACGCGGTGGTGCACCCCCAGCCGGAGCTCCTGCTCCAGAGCGGCGCTGGTCTTGACGAACCCGACCACCAGCGACAGCGCCAGCACGAACACGGCCATCGGCAGGGCGAACGCCACGGCCGTCAGGCCGGTGCGGAGCCGGTTGCGCCTCAGGTTCTGAAGCAGGACATAGGACAGCGTCACCGAAGCTCCTCGCTCAGTGGGCGTGGGCCGCGGCCGCGGGGCGCGCGGGGTTCCGCTCGTCGCGGTCGAGCACGCCCTTGTCCAGGTGCAGGATGCGCTGGCCGAAGGCGGCGGCCCGCGGATCGTGCGTGACCATGACGATGGTCTTGCCGAACTCGGCGTTCAGCAGGCTCAGGAGCTGGAGGATCTCCTGCGAGGTCCGGGCGTCGAGGTCGCCGGTGGGCTCGTCGGCCAGGATGACATCCGGATCGGTGACGATCGCGCGGGCGATCGCGACGCGCTGCTCCTGGCCGCCGGAGAGCTGGTTTGGACGGTGGTCCATGCGGTCGGCCAGCCCGACGACCTCGAGCGCCGTGGCGACCCGCTTACGGCGCTCGCGCGCGGGCATGCGGAACAGCAGCAGCGGCAGCTCGACGTTCTGCGCCGCGGTCAGCACCGGCACGAGGTGGTACATCTGGAAGATGAAGCCGACGTGGCGGCTGCGCCAGGCCGTCAGCTGGCGCTCGCTCATCCGGTCCAGCCGGTATTCGCCGACGCGGATGATTCCGCTGTCGGCCGAGTCGAGCCCGCCGATCAGGTGCAGCAGCGTGGACTTGCCGGACCCGCTGGGGCCCATGATCGCGACGAATGAGCCGGCGTCGATCGTCAGACTCAGGCCGTCCAGGGCCGGGATATCAATCCGGCCTTTGCGGTAGTGCTTGTGCAGATCGACCAGCTCGATGTCGGCGGCGCTCATGCCCGGCTCCGGTGGCGCGGCCGGCCGCTCCGCGATTCCCGACCGGCGCGGCCCGCGGACGCGCGCGGGACGCCGCATTATAGTCCGGCGCCGGCCCCGCGGACGAACGGCCCGGGGGCGTTGAAAACCGGCCGGCGGCGCGGGGCCGGCGCGACGGAGCCGGCATGCTATCGCTCGCGCCCCCACAGCTCCGCGAGCTTCAGCAGGACACGGACCGCGGACTCCATCTCCTCGAGGCAGGCGAACTCGAGCGGCGAGTGGTAGTTGTGCATGCCGGCCGAGAGGTTCGGCGTGGGCAGGCCCAGCTCGCTGAGCCGCGAACCGTCCGTGCCGCCCCGGATCGACGTGAACTCGGGCTTCAGCCCGACGGCTTCGTACGCCTGCGCCGCCAGCCCCACGGCCCGCGGCTCGCGTGCCAGGTGCTCCCGCATGTTGCGGTACTGCTTGCGCACGTCGACCGCGATGCGCGCCCGCGGGTGCTCGGCCGCCAGCGTGTCGGCGACGCTGCGCAGCAGCGCGGCCTGTGTCTCGAGCTCCGCCGTCTCGAAGCTCCGGAGCAGGATCTTGAGCTTCACCTCGGGCACGCCGCCCTCGACCAGGTAGGGGTGCAGGAATCCGTCGCGGCCGCGGGTGGTCTCCGGCGCGAGCCGGTGCCACGGCAGACGCTCGAGAAACTGGCCGGCGAGGCGAATGGCGTTGACCATCTTGCCGCAGGCCAGGCCGGGGTGGATGTTCACGCCGGTGATCGTCACGGTCGCGAGGTCGGCCGAGAACGTCTCCTGCTCGATCTGGCCCGCCCCCTCGCCGTCGAGGGTGTAGGCGCAGACGGCGCCGAGGCCCGGCACGTCGAGCTTGTCGACGCCGCGGCCGATCTCCTCGTCGCAGGTGAAGACGATGCGGATGGGCCCGTGCTTGCGGTTCCTGTCGCGCAGCAGCTCCGCGGCGGCGGTCATGATGACGGCCACGCCGGCCTTGTCGTCGGCACCGAGCAGCGTGGTGCCGTCGGTCGTGATGAGCGTCCGGCCCTTCAGTTCGGCCAGGATGGGCGTGTCCGCGACGCGAATGACCTTCGACGGGTCGCCGGGCAGCGGGATGTCGCCGCCGGCGTAGTGGCGGATCACCTGCGGGTGGACGTCGCGGCCGCTGTACTCGGGCGAGGTATCGAGGTGCGCGAGCCAGGCGATCGTGGGGGCGCCCGGCGCGGTGCCGGGAAGCGTAGCGGTGACGATGCCGTCGGCGCTGATCGCGACGTCGGCGGCCCCGAGCGCCCGGAGCTCGTCGGCCAGCAGCCGCCCGAGCGTGAGCTGGCCCGGGGAACTGGGGTACTGCGGCGCGTCCTCGACGGCCGTCGTCTCGATCTGCACGTAGCGGCAGAAGCGGTCCAGCAGCGTGTCCACGTTCGTCTCCGCGCGCGGCGGGCGGGCTACCGCGTGCCGCCGCCGGTGAGGTTGTGCGCCGCCGACCGGGGCAGCGCGAGGCGGTTGTACAAGAGGAAGATCGCGGCCGTCAGCACCATGATGACGCCGAACGCGGCCCACATCAGGTCGGGCCGTTGCATGTCGCGGGCGAGCTTGCCGTAGAGCTGGCCCGAGAGGATGCCGCCGAAGAGATTGCCCAGCGCGACGGCGACGAAGTAATAGCCCATGTAGAGCGCGACCTTGTCGCGCGGGGCGATGCGGCCGACGTACTCCTGGCTCGTCGGACTCGACATCATCTCGCCGAACGAGAAGATCAGGATGCCGGCGCAGACGATCCAGACGGAGCCGCCGGGCCCGGTCAGGCCCTGGTCGCCGGCCAGCGCCGACAGCCCGATCCCCACGGCGGCCACGAGCATCCCGATGACCATCGACGTGAACTGGTGGAAACGCGAGATCAGGTACGAGACGAGGACCTGGAAACAGACGATGCCCAGCGCGTTGAGGTTGACGATGAACTCGGGGTTGAACTGCCGACCGCGGGCGATGGCCCGGTCGGCCACGTTGTCGGGGGTGGCGTCGGCGGCGCTGAACAGCTCGCGCAGCTCGGCCGGTCGCAGCCGCACCTTGTTTTGGAGCAGGTCGCGCGCCGCGGCCTCGAAGACCGCGTCGTCGCGGTCGGGGCTCGCCAGCAGCTCGGTCATCTTCTTGACGATTTCGGCCCGTTCGTCCTTGTTGATCGTCGCGACCCGCTCGGCGGCCCCGGGTCCCAGAACGCGCTCGGCGGTGTGGATCAGCGGCCGGGTCTCGGTGAAGTCGCGGATGTACTCGGGCATGGTCAGGAAGATCTGGTTGAACGCGGTCCAGAAGCCCGACAGGATCAGGAGGAAGAGCGCGAAGCGCCAGTTGCTGCAATGCATCCGCTGGAGCAGCGCGGGGCGGGCGGGCGTGCCCGGGGGGGCGGGGCGGCCGCTGCCGGCCGGCAGCACCGCATCCCACAGGAAGTTCAGCGCCAGCCAGGCCGCGACGAAGATGGCGCAGCGTGTCCAGGTGAACCACGGGTATTCGAGGTTCGCGACCATCAACGCGACGAGCGTCACGAGCACGGTCAGGCCGAAGCGCGGGTTGCCGATCACCTCGTACGTGTTCGCGAGGACCTGCTTGAGCGAGCGCCGCGTCGCGGAACCGGCTTCGGAGGTCGGCTCGCGGTAGAACAGCGACACGATGATGAGGTTCACCACCGCCCAGCCCGAAGACGCCAGGAACACGTAGTCCCACGACAGGCCGCGCACCACGCCCGCCACGATCGGCCCCACGAACCCGCCGATGTTCACCATCATGTAGAAGATGCCGAAACCCATCCGCGAGTTCGCCTCACCCGTCACCCGGGCCACCGTGCCGACGACCACGGGTTTGAAGATCGCGGCCGCGACCGCGACGCAGAAGAACGCGGCCAGGAACCCGGGCATGCTCTTGAACTGGCCCAGGGCGTAGTAAAAGACGGCCATGCCGACGTAGGCCAGCAGGAACATCTTCTTGTAGCCGTAGCGGTCGGCCAGCGCGCCCGTCAGCACCGGCATGAGATACAGCAGGAACGGGATGATGGCCTGGATGGCGCCGCGCTGCTCGGAGGTGAAGCCCAGGCCGCCGGTCTCGCGGGGGCCCGTGATGTAGAGCGACGACACGGCGAAGAAGCCGTACCACGCCATCCGTTCGAAGATCTCCATCGTGTTGGCGACCCAGAACGTGGCGGGGAAGCTGCGAATTTGCGCGAGAAAGCCGGGCTGGGGTGCGCTCACCGCGGTGCTCTCCGTCGGAAGGGACCGAAACGCCGGCGCGCGCAGCCGACAGGACCGCGCCGGTACGCGGACAAGCTACTCGCAAGGCCGGGCCGCGGCAAACGGCCGCCGTGGAGGCGCCGAGCGCCCACGCCGCCGCGCTACCGATCCTCCTCCGGAATGCCCATCCCGCGGCGGTCCGGCGCCTTCGGCCGCTGCGGCGGCGTGTACGGCGCGCGCGCGATCTCGGCCAGCATGAGCTCGATGCCCTTGTCGAGCTGCGGGTCGCCGCCGCTCACCATCAGCGACGGATCGTCCACGACCTCGATGTCCGGGTCGACGCCGTGGCCCTCGACGCCCCAGGTGCCGTCGGTCTTGTAAAACCCGAACGTCGGCACGGTGATGCCGGCGCCGTCGATCAGGCCCGGGTTGCCGCTGATGCCGACCAGCCCGCCCCACGTGCGCATGCCGATGAGCGGGCCCAGCTTGCTCTGCCGGAAGTAGTAGGGGAACGCATCGCCGCCCGAGCCCGCCAACCCGTTGATCAGCATGCACTTCGGGCCCTGGTGGGCGTCGTCCGGGTTCGGCCAGTCGCGGCCGTCGCGCCGCGCCCAGTAGTTCGTGATGGGGCGGTTGAGCAGCTCGATGAAGCGGTTCGGAATCTGCCCCCCGCCGTTCCAGCGCTCGTCGATGATCAGCGCGGCCTTGTCGCGCTGGCCGTAGAACTGGCGGAACAGCTCGTTCTGGCCGTTCACGCCGGTGTCGGGCACATGGATGTAGCCGACGCGGCCGCCGGTCTTGTGCTCGACGTAGGCGCGGTTGCGCTCCACCCAGTCGCGATAGCGCAGGCCGCCCTCGTCGCCGAGCAGCGTCACGATGAGTTCGCGCTGGCCGGTCTTGGTCGGCTTCCCGGAGTCCTGCTCGTCGCCCTTGTGCTCGGCCGGCGTTGTGTCCGTCGGCCGGGTGGCCGCGTCAGCGGGCTGCGACTCGGCCGCCGCCGTCTGTGTCGTCGGATCGGCGAGCGTGGGCTGGTCGCTGACGGTCAGCGTGACGGTACGGCCGGCGAGGCCCTGGAACGCGGCCCACGGGTCGCGGGTCGCGTCCACCGGCACGCCGTTGACGGCCAGCAAGTAGTCGCCGACCTGGACGTTCACGCCCGGCTGGCCGAGCGGCCCGCGGGCGTCGAGGTCCCACGGGGCGCCGCCGAGGATGCGGGCGATGCGGTACGCCCCGCGGTCGAGCTCGAAGTCGACGCCGAGCAGGCCGACCGACACGCTGGGCTCGTCGCCGGTGTCGTTGCCGAAGTAGTACGCGTGCCCGATGTTGAGCTCGCTGATCATCTCGCGGATCAGGAAACCCACGTCGGCCCGCGACACGCAGTCGTCGAGCATGGCGGCGTACTGGTCGCGGATCGCCGGCCAGTCCACGCCGTGCATGTTCGCGACGTAGAAGTAGTCCCGCTGGATGCGCCAGGCGTCGAGGAAGAGCTGGCGCCACTCTTCGCGCGGGTGGATGACCACGGCCAGGTCGGACAGCGGGACCGACTTGCTCATGTTCTGGCCGGGGGCCGCGTCGACGATGGCGAACGTGTTGCCCTGCCGGGCGAGCAGCTTCTTGCCGTCGGCCGTCAGGCGGAACTCGCCCACGCCGTCGAGCACGGTCTTCTCGGTCTTCTCCTCGTCGCCCAGATCGAGGAGCTTGATGCTCGGCGCGCCGCCGCCCGCGCCGGGCTGCCGCACGTACAGCAGCTTGCCCTCGTGGTTGACGGCCAGGTGCGCGAAGGCACCATGTCCGACGGGGATCTGGATGGCGCGGCGCTCGAAGCCCTCCAGGTCGATCTGGAGCTTCTTGGGCTCGTCCTTCCGGGCCTCCGCCTGCGCTGCGCCGTCGGCCGCCGGCGCGGACGCGGTCGCGGGCGCGGAGTCCTGGGCCCGCAGGCCGGCGCTGCGGGTGTCGTCGTCGCCTTCGTCATCCTCGCCGTCGTCGTCCGCCGGCGGCGGCTGCGGTGCGGGCGCGTCGCCCGCGCCGTCCGGCTGGTCGCCGGGGGCGTCTTTCTTCTCGTCCTTCTTCTCCTCTTTCTTCTCCGGGCCGGGTTCCTCGTCCGACTGGGGCGCCCACGGCGACGGCAGGTCCGCCCGCAACGGCACCACGACCAGCACGTCCGTGCGGGTGTAGACGAACGTGCTGCCGATGTCCTCGTAGATCGGATCGGCGAAGCGCGCGTTGGTCGCGTAGAACAGGTAGTCGCCCTTGCGGTCGAACGCGGGCCACGACACGTTGAACATCCCGCTCGTGACCTGGTGCTTCTCCCCGGTCGGCACGTGGTACAGCCAGAGCGCCTGCTGGTGGTTGTCGCCGCCGCGCGGATACGCCAGCCACGTCGAATCGTGCGACCAGGACACGGTCGGCAGGTTCGCCCACGGGTCGGCGTCGATCAGTTTCACCGTGCCCCGCGGCTCCTCCGCCCCCGGCTCGCGGGCCGGCCACTTCTCCGGGAACGTGTACAGGTACAGCATGCCCGCCTTGTCGCCGAAGACAATGTGCTTCGAATCCGGCGACCAGTGCGGCGCGAACCGGAACGCCTGGCCGTCGAACGTCAGCCGGTGCGGCGCGGTCTTGCCGTCCGCCGCCCGCACGTACAGCTCGTACTCGCCGGTTTCGTCAGAGAAGTACGCGATCCAGCGGCCGTCGGGGCTCCACGCCGGGTCGCGCTCGGCCACGCCGCTGGTGCGGCTCAGGTTGCGGCTCGAGCCCTTGCGGGCGGGCACGCTCCACACGTCGCCACGGGCTTCGAGCACCGCCCGCTGGCCGGTCGGCGAGACGTCGTAGTTCTCGATGCGGCTCTGGACGTCGACCCGCTGCGGGCGGATGTCCGGCCGATCGCCCGGCACGCTGATCTCGACCGCGCGACTGGTCCGGGTCGCCAGGTCGAGCAGGTACAGATCCGCGCCGAGCTGGAACACGATCTCGCCGCCGCCGCTGGGTCCGGGGCCGATCGCGGGCCACTTCACGTCGAACTCGGTGAAGCGCGTCACCTGCTCGCGGCGGCCGGTCGCCGGGTCGTAGACCCAGATGTTGCCGCGATGCTCCGGGCCGCCGTCGCTGAGGTAGTAAAGCTTCTCGCCGTGCCACATCGGCTGGCTGTCGTTGCCCTCCCAGTCCGTGGCCTTCCGGGCGGTGGGGTCCTTGAGGTTGAACAGCCAGATGTCCGGGGCCATGCCGCCGCGATAGCGCTTCCAGGTCGACGTGTCGATCGTGTGCGGGATGTACGCCAGCCACGTCCCGTCCGGGCTGATCGCCCCCGTCGCGCCGTAGGGGACTGGCAGCTTCTCCGGCAAGCCGCCGGTCGGCGCGACCGTGAACAGGTGACTCTGCCGCCCGAGGCCCTGATAACCCCGGACGAAGAACAGCAGCCGCCCGTCGGGCGTCCAGTCGCACAGGACCTCGGCCGCCGGGTGGTGCGTGACCCGCACCGGCACGCCGCCGGTCACGGGGATCGTGTACAGGTCGCGGTTGCCGTCGTAGTTGCCGACGAAGGCGATGGTCCGGCCGTCGGGGCTGAAGCGCGGAAAAGCCTCGCCGCCGGGCGGGCTGGCCAGCGGGGTGGCGAGGCCGCCGTCGCGCGATACGAGCCAGAGGTCGTTCTGGTAGGCGAAAACGATCTGCGTCGCACTGACGTCGGGGAAACGCATCATGCCGGCGTGCGGCTTGCGGTCCGCGTGGGCGGTCGCCACGGCCGCCAGGCCGGCGACCAGCATGGGGAGTACACGGAGCGCGGGGCTCAGGAGCATCGGAGGTCCTTTCGGGGTCTGCGGCGACGGCGCGTCCCAAAGGACCCCGGCCCAGGGGTCGCGGGCGCCGTTCGCGGCGATCGTGGGGGGTAGCCTCTCGCAGCCGTCGGCATTCGTCAATATGACGGCGTGAGCGGGGTCCATCCGGTCGAAAAACGCGCATCGCATCGGGCCGCGCACTCAGCCCGACCACTCGTCGAGCCCGAAGCGGAAAGCCCAGGCGGCTTGAAGGAGGACGAAGAACGCAAGCAACGCCGCTCGGCCGCCCCAGCGCCACTCCCGCACCGTCCAGACTGCCAGCACGACGATCGCCGGCAGCGAGACGGCCATGTACCGCCCGATGGGCTCGACGCCGAACGTGGCCCCGCCCGAAGCCAGGTACGCGTGCAGGAACACCAGCGGCGGCAGCGCGAGCAACGGCCGGAAGCTGCGCGGGACGCGCGGCAGACCGGCGAGGCTGACGGCGAGCAGGAACAGGTTGAGCGGCATGTTCCACGCGAACGGGTTCGCAAGCTGCACCAGCCCGACCGGAAACCCCGCCAGCGCGTGGCCGAAGTACTTGAACTGGTCCCAGACGCGCGCCAGCGTCAGGTACTGGAACCAGTCGGCGCGCTTCGCGTCCGGGACCCAGCCGGCCTTGAAGTTCGCCAGGTAGACCAGGGGCGAGCCGTACCGCATGGTCAGGAACACGGCGTAGACGATGAGACCGGCTGCCGCCACGAGCCCCAGCGGCACGAGCCGCCGCAGGCGGCGCCTCCAGTCGCCACCGCCGTTGCACCAGTACGCCAGCGCGCTCACGGCGGCCAGGGCCAGCGCGGTGGGGCGGCTGGCGGTCGCGAGGCCGCTGCACACGGCGGCGCTGCCGAAGCGCCGCGCGTCGAGCAGCCAGAGCGTCGCCGCGGTCAACCCAAGCGTGGTGCTCTCGGCATAGCCGAAGCTGAAATAGCACGCCGACGGCAACGTGAGCAGCAGCGCCACGGCCGTGAGAGCCGTGGCCTCGTCGATGCGCCGCCGGATCCAGAGGTAGAGCAGCGCGGCGGCGCTCAGGGCGGCGACGTGCGAGACGAGCACCATTGCGGGGAAAGTGCCGAGCCAGCGCGCGAGCGGTCGGCAGAGCAGCGGATACAGCGGGAAAAACGCGATGTTCTGCTCGAGTTTCTTCCGGTCGGTCTCGCCGGGAGCGGGCCGGATGTAGCGGTAGCCGCCCTCGATGATCGAACGATAGTGCCCACCGTCGAACCGACAGAGGGGGGCGAAGTTGCCCAGCAGCTCGGCCGCCCGCTGACGGGCCGGGCTGTCCGGGTCGCCGAGCGCCGCGCCCATCGCGCGGGTGTGCTTCTCCCAGGGGGGCGTGAGCCCGTGCTCGATGCGGAACTGCATCAGTGCCCCGGAGTACGCGGCCACCCACACCACCAGCCGCGTCGCGAGGAAGATCAGCAGCACCCGCAGCAGCCCGCTGATCAGTCCGGCGCGCGGAGCATCGGTCGCCGCGGGCGCGGTCGTTGGGAGCGGTGGCGGATCGTCGAACAGCAGAGGCCGTTTCTTCATGGGAGTCAGCTAACCGGTGGACGGCTCGATCGGGGTCGCCGGGCCGTCCGGCCGGAGCGCGGCCATCAGCCCGAAGTGCCCGCAGCCGGCCTTCTCGCGGCGGAACGAATACAGCAGGTCATTGCGGCAGAGCGTGCAAAGCCCGGCGAACTCGACCTGCTCCGGCGGCACGCCCGCCGCGGCGAGCTGAGCCAGGTTCGCCCGGCCGAGGTCGAAGTATAGGCGACCGTCGCGGCGCTGAAAGGCGGCGTCGCGCTCGGGCAGGTCGCGGGCGGCGTCGTACACGTCCTGCTGTACCTCATAGCAGCACGGCCCGGCCCTGGGGCCGATGCCGACCCGCAGGTCGCCCGGGCGGGCACCAAACTCCGCCGCCAGGGCCCGCACCGCCCGCTCGGTCAGCCGGGCGACCGTGCAGCGCCAGCTCGCATGCACGAGCCCCAGCACGCGGCGTCGCGGGTCGTAAAGCACGATCAGCGGGCAATCGGCCGAGAACGACATCAGCGGCACGCCCGGCACATCGGTCAGTACGGCGTCGCAGTCCTCCAGTCGGCCGCGCGGCCCGGTCGCGGTGACGCGGGCGATGCGCGTCTCGTGCACCTGTTCGCAGTAGCACAGGGCGGCGGGGTCGAGGGCGAAGTCGCGGGCCATCGCGGCGCGGTTCGCCGCCCGGCGGTCGGCGTGCTCGTCCGTTCGCAGCGAAACATCCAGCCCGCGCGTCGAGTACGCGTGGATCAGGCCGGGCGCGGCGCGGAGTCCGTCGAACTGGAGGTAGCGGCGATCGCCGATTGTCAGGGTGTGCATGGCGGGGTCACGGATGGCGGGGTCACGGACGGATGAGGACTTTCACATGGGCCGGGTCGGCCGCGGCGGCGAGCGCAGCGACGCCGTCGCGCAGTGCGTATGTCGCGGTGATGAGCGGAGCGACATCGACCGCGCGGCGCCGCAGCAGTTCGAGCGCGCGCCGCAACGTGCCGCACCGGCTGCCGATGACGTGCAGCTCGCGGATCACGACCGGCGCCAGATCCACCGGCTCCGGCTCCGCGTACGTGCTCTTGAGCACGATCGTGCCGCGCGGCCGCGCGAGTTGCAGCGCCAAGCGCAGCCCGTCGGGTGCGCCCGTGCACTCGACGACCACGTCGTAGTCCGCCTGCGGCCGCAGGTTCTCGAGCGACACCGTCTCCAGTCCCCACGCGCGACACAGCGCGAGCGTGCGCGGGTTGCGACCGATGACATGCAGCGTGCCCGGCCCGGGCTGCCCCGTGGCGCTGGCCGCCCGCAGGACCTGCGCGACGAGCAGGCCCAGCCGGCCGGTGCCGAGCACGGCGACGCGGGTCTGCCGCGACAGCGATACGTCGTCGAGCACATGCGCGGCGGCCGCGAGCGGCTCCGCGAACACTGCCTCGCTGTCCGACACCTCATCCGGGACGACGTGGCAGTTGGCCGCGGGGATCGTCAGGGTTTCGGCGAACGCGCCGTCGCGTCCGGCGATGCCGAGCACCGTGCGGTGGGGGCAATGATGGCCGTGCCCGGCGCGGCAGAGCGCGCAGGTCCCGCAGGGGCAGTTGATGTCGGCCACGACGCGGCGGCCGCGCAGCGCCGGCGGGCCGTCGGCCACGACGCCGACGAACTCGTGTCCCGGCACCCCGGCGAACCGCATGTAGCCCCGCACGATCTCGAGATCCGTCGCGCAAACCCCCGCGAGCGTCACGCGGACACGGACTTCATCGGGGCCCGGTTGCGGCTCGGGGTAGTGCTCGTCGACCGCGACTGCGCGGGGGTTTCCAGCCGGTACGACCAGCGCCCGCACGGTGCGCCCTACTCTTTCTTCCCCGGCCAGAGCCAGAGGAAGACCTGCCGCGTGTCGTACATGGATTTCTCGAAGCCGTTGCGGTACGGCGGGCGGCGCGACTCGGGGATCTGGCCCGCCCGGGCGAAGAGCCCGTCCGCGTGCTCGGCCACCCAAACTTCCCAGGCGGCCGGATCGCTGTTGTGCGTGACGCCCGTGAGACGCACGAGCGCGTCCTCGCAGTGGTACACCACGGCGTATTCGCTGTCCCGCAGGCCGCCGATCAGCGTGCGGACGGCCTCCGCATCCGGGAAGTACCCGAGACCGCGGGCGGCGGCGAGCCGGACGTACCGGTCCGTGTCGTTGCGGAGCAGCCGACACAGCGTACGCACGGCGCTGTCGCGATACTCGTCGGGGACCTGGCCGCGCTGCGCGAGCGTCGCCAGCGCCTCGGCACAGTCGGCCCGCACCAGCGGCACGGGGGGCCAGACCTCGGCGGGGGGATAATCGGCGTGGTTGAGGATCTTGAGGCAGGTGTCGGCCGCGCGGATGTCCCCGGTGCGGGCCAGGGCCCGGATCGCGACGCAACGCGTCTGGGCGTTGCTCTCGAGCAGGGCGATCGCGACATAGCCTTTCAGCGCCCAGTCGCGCTTGGCGTCCTTGCTGCGGGAGATCCGCGCGACGGCGTCGCGGCGCACGTCGGGGTCGTCCGAGGACACCGCCAGCAGCATGTACTGCTGCGGCGTGCGCTGCGGCGTGAAGAGCTTCTTGAAACCCGCGTCGAGCGTCGAGTCGATCGTCGCGCCGCCGCACCCCGTCAAGGCCGCCGCGATGGTGAACACCCCGGCCACAAGGCCCGCGCGCCGCTCAAGGGCGTTCGCTGGGCTGGCGGGCGAGGTTGACGTAGCGCTCCGGCTCAACGAACTCCACATGCTCGATCGACTCGTTGAGGAACCACGACCCCACCCGCTGGAAGCGGGCGGGATTGTCGCTGACGTAGCAGCGTAGCGTACCGGGCGTGCGGCGCCCGGACAAGGCGGCCCGCGCGGCGAGGTGCTGCTGCACGACAAGCGACGTTTCGCGCCCGCTGTCGACGATCTGCACGTCCGGCCCCAGCAGCTCCGCGATGGCCTCGCGCAGCAGGGGATAATGGGTGCAGCCGAGCACGACGACCCGCACCCCTTGCGACCGCAACCCGCCGAGGTAAGTCTCGACCGTCATCCGCACGAGTGGATCGCCGCTGTTGCGGCCCTCCTCAACGAGCGGCACGAAGAGCGGGCAGGCCTTCGAGATCACCGGCTGGGTGGGCTGCACCGCCCGGATCGCCCGCAGATAGGAGCCGCTCGCGATCGTCGCCTCGGTGCCCAGGACGGCAATCGGCGCGCCGCCCGCCAACGGCACCGCGGCCCGCGCCCCCGGCTCCACCACGCCGATCACGGGCACCGGCATCGCCTGCATCAGCTCATCGAGCGCCAGCGCGCTGGCGGTGTTGCACGCCGCGACGATCAGCTTGGGGTCGAACTGGAGCAGAAAACCGGCGGTCTCGAGCGCGAACTGCACGACCGTGGGCTGCGATTTGGTGCCGTACGGCACGCGCGCGGTATCGCCGAAATAGACGATGTCCTCGCGCGGCAGAAGCTGCCGCAGGTGTCGGACCACCGAGAGCCCCCCGAGGCCGGAATCGAACACCGCGATCGGGCTGTCGCTCATGCCGTCCTCCGTGACGTCAGGCCGTCCGTTTTCCACAGGATAGCGAGGCGCGGCCCCGCGGGGCCAGCGCGAAACCGCACGGGCGAAGCCTGCGGGCGTCAGCCGCGCACGGCCGCGCCTTCGCGCAGCTGCGCCAGATCGCCCGCCGCCACCTCGTCGCCGGCATTCAGGCCGCTGACGACCTCCGCGGACGCGGCATCCCGCGCGCCGAGCTGGACGGACACACGGCGCCAGCGCCCGTCGCGGGCGACGTAGACGTGGGTGGTGCCGTCCGCGTCCGTCACCACGGACGAGAGCGGGACGCGCAGCGCCGTCGCCTCCGCCGCGGCTTCCCACGGCGGCTCCGTGAAGAACTGCACCTGCGCCGCCCCCTCCACTCGCAGGTCGGCATCCGGCTCGAAGATGCGGACTTTCACCTGCACGGTGGCCTTGGCGTAGTTCGCGCCGGGGTCGATCCACAGGACCTCACCGCGATACCGGCGGTCCTTGTGGGCGTCGGGCACCACGAGGCACGGCATGCCGCGTCGCAGCCGCCGGATGTCCAGCTCGCTGACGTCGACCTCCACCCGCAGCTTCGACATGTCCGCGATCGCTCCGAACTGCGCGTTGGCCATCGCGCCGCGGCCGCCCTCGGCCGCGACGAAATCGCCCACCTCGACGTTGCGCTCGAGAATGACGCCGTTGATCGGCGCGACCACCTGACAGTCGCGCAGCAGTTTCTCGGCGAATGCCAGCAGCGCCTCGTCCGCCGCGACCTGCGCACGGGCCTCGTCGAGGGCCCGCCGGGCGTCGGCAAACTCGATGTCGGACGCCTGGCTCTGGGCGTGCAGCCGACGCACGCGATCGAAGTTGACCTCCTGAAACGCGAGATTCGCGCGGGCCTTCTCAAGCGTCGCCGCGGCCTCGTCGCGCCGCGCGCGATACGTGTCCGACTCGATCTCCGCCAGGACTTGTCCCCGCTCCACCGTGTCGCCCTGCTCGAAATGCAGTGCCACCACCTGCCCCGAGACCTTCGTCTGCACTTCCACGAGATGGTCGGAAACGATCTTTCCGGTCGCCGTCAGCACGGGCGTGGCGGCCGCGATCGGCGCCGCGACCACGCGCACGCTCCTCACCGCCGCGGCGGGGGCCGCCTTGGACCGGCCGGCCCAGGCAGCGAACCGGTCGCCGAACCGCTCCCAGCCGAAATACCCCGCCAGCCCGAGCACGCACATCGCGAGCACCGCCGTCCACGGCCCCCGTCGCGGGCGGGCCGACGGTCCGGGCCGGCGGTCGCGCGGAATGCTGAGCGTTCGAAGCTGGTCCCGCAGTTGGTCGGAATCCGCCATACCGCAATTCTAGCGACGGGCAGCCGGTGTGCACGAGGGGCCCGCCGTCCGCAACGACAACGCCGGTGAACCGCCCCGCTCAGGGCGTGTCACCGGCGTTGCGAGCCTCTAAAAGGCCGCCAGCGGCGGGGCGGCTGCCCTACGGGCAGGTCGCGCCGATGCGGGCCACGAACGCGTCGATGTCGTCGAAGTTCACCGAGCCGTCGTTGTTGCAGTCGCCGTTCAGCCACGGGCAGTTCGGGTACGGCCAGCCGGCACCACCCGGGTAGCTCAGGGCTTCGACGAACCGGTCGATGTCATCGAAATCCACCAAGCCGCTGCAATCCATGTCGCCCGCGCAGGGCGTCGGACCCGTCGCGACCGTGAAGCTGATCTGCGCACCGGCCGTGTTGACCGTCGCCTGCGCCACCGGCGAGTAAGCCGGCGGCGTGCCAATCGACGTGAGGACGTTCGCCAGCCCGTTGGTCAGGCGGAACGTGTATGTCCCCGGCGTCGAGGGCGCGAGGAACGAGCCGCTGAGCACGTGCTGCGGCTGGGCGCCCTGGCCGATCCCGCCGTTCACCGTGAAGTCCTGGCCGATGCCGGTCGGGCCGGCCGCGCCGAACGTGTTCTGCGCGCCGCCGATCTGGATCAGGTTCTTCTGGCCCGCCGTGCCGCGCTGCACGCCGATGTAGCCGGTCGTCGCGCTGCCCTCGCCGGGGTTGCTGATACCCAGCGGACGGCTGAAATCGTCCATCGTCGTGTCGATGCTCGCAACGTCCCCCGGCGGAATGTCGAACTTAGCCGGGTTGGCCGCATCCTGCACCAGGTCGCACGCGATCAGGGCCAGGCCCTGATTGTCGCCGGTCGACACGGCCACCCGGATCGTCCAGTCAATCGGGGTGCCCGGCTGGACGGTCTGTCCGTTCTTGGTCGACTGCAGAGACAGCGTGACCGTCGCGGCCTGCGCCACCACGCACAGAGCAACGAGGATCGCCAAGGTGCTTAGAGTTCGTCGCATGCTCCATTCTCCCACTTTGGTTCCGTCGGAACGAACAGCCTTCCGCCTTGCTTCTGAGCGGCCCGCACGGGGACCGCACACGACCTGAGATGCCGCCGCTCGAACCGGCGTCTGTCCGCGACGCCGGCCCGAGATTATGCGTGAGTATAACGCCGCTTCCAACCCCACGCAAGCACAAAAGACAATATCGTCGCTTTGACATTCCGCTCCGCAGGCCGACCCGCCGGGGGGGGGCCCGGGATCCGATCCAAACAGCTGCCAACGCAGCGGTCAGGTCGTACGTTGAATCACATAAGGTATTTCAAATAAACGCTTTACGATCTACGATGACCGATCATCGGGAGGACCGGCTCCGCCGTCGCTTCCCGCGGCCGTATTCACACGAACGTGAAAATGCGCTAGCAAACCAACGCCGCAATTAACTTCTTTGTAACCGTCGCTGAGACTTTCCTTCGGAGGCGGGACGGCCGGCGCGGTGAAACGTACAATGCGCGCCGCGCGCGACCGCCGAAGAGCGCGCCGCGCGCGAATGGAGGTTCCTGTGCTCGCTTGTAGACAACGCATCACGGCAAGCGCTTTCATCGCAATGCTGTCCCTTTCGCTCGCGCGCGCCGCGGACCTCTCCGATCCGCAGACGTTCGCGACCGACGAGGCCCTTACCGGCTGGGAGTTCAGCAACGGCCCCGAGTGGCCGGGCGCCCGCGGCAGTCTCGAACGGCGGGCCTCAGGCGGCCGCGACAACGACGGCGTATTGGTCCTCTCGTACGACTTCGAGGACGGGGGCCACTACACGGCCGCGCTGGTCAAGCTGCCGGCCGATCCGCCGGTCGTGGCGGTGCGGCTGTGGGTGAAGAAGCCGGCTGCGAACCTGATGATCTTCCGGGCCGTGGACGCGGATGGGGAGACATTCCAGAAGGACTTATGGTTCGACTTTGACGGGTGGCAGCAGCTGGAGGTTGCGCTGGACGGCTGGGCCCATCACTGGGGTGGGGACGGCCGGTTCGCTCCGCCCGCGCGGCGGTTCGACATCCTGCTCGAGAACCAGGGCGGGAACCGGAAGGGCGAAGTGCTGATCGACGATGTGCAGTGGGTCTACCGCCGCGCGGACGAGGACCGGCTGCGGCGCGCGACGTACGTCGAATCGACGTTCGCGGCGACGGACGGTGGGTCGGTGGAAGGCGGGCGGCTGGACGGCGACACGCTCCACTTCGATTTCGCGGGGGAGCGCACCGCGTGTCGCCTGAACTGGGGCCGGTCACTGCTCGCCCGGCCGCAGGCGCTGCGCCTGACCGTCGAGAGCGACGGCGGGGGGCACGAGTTGCGGGCCGTGGTGGGCTCCCACTTCCAGAACTTCGAACGGAGCCTCGGCGTGTTGAGCGAAGCGGGTCCGCAGAGTTTCGAGGTACCGCTCGGCGACCTGAAGACGTGGGCGCACTCCGGCGGCGAGGACGACGGCCTGGTGCGCTATCCGCTGCGGCTGGAGGCATTGATCCTGAAGAAACAGGGGGCGGCGACCGCCGGCACAGTGACGTTGCGGAAGCTCGAAATCACGACCGAGTACGAGCCGTCGCACGCCGTTGTCTTGGTCCCGCGCGTTCGCCAGGACGGCCGGAAGCTGCGGTTCACGGCGGAGCTCCGCAGCCTGCACCCGACACCGCTGGCCGGGCTGTTGCACGTCGCGCTGCGCGGTTTGGACGGCACGTTCGAGCAGCGCGTGGAGCCGTTCGAGATTCCCGCGCTGGGCCGCGCCATGCACGAGTTGGACGCCGAGTTCGGGGGCCGCGCCATGGTCGAAGGCGAGTTCGAGTTCGCGGCCGACGGCGTTACGTCCGGCCGCCGGTCGGTCACGATCGCCCGCGTCCCGCCGGGGCCGGAGCGACCGGCGCTCGACCCGGACAGCGCCGTCGGCGCCGGCCTGTACCTTTACCGCTTCCACGGGCACCCGCAGGCCCGCGCGGAGATGGACAAGCTGTGTCACCTCGCGGCGGCCGCGGGCGTGAAGTGGACCCGCGAGGAGTTTCACTGGAACTGGATCGAGCGGCGGCCGGGCGAGTTCGATTTCTCGTTCTTCGACCAGCTCGTCGAGTCGGCCACGGCGCACGGCATCAGCGTATACGGCCTGCTGTGCTACTACACCGAGTGGAACCAGCCGCCGGTGACGGACGAGTTCATCGCGCACTACTGCAACTACCTGAAGACGGTGGTGACGCGCTACAAGGACCGGATCCGGCACTGGGAAATCTGGAACGAGCCGAACATCTTCTTCTGGCCCGGGCCGAAGGACCGCTACCCCGTGCTGCTGAAGCGGGCCTACGAGACGATCAAGGCGGTCGATCCGCGGGCGGAGGTGCTCGGCTGCTCGACCGCCGGGATCGACACGGGCTTCATCCGGATGGTGCTCGACGCCGGCGCGCCGTTCGACGCGCTGACGGTGCACCCGTACCGCGGCGAGCTCGAGCCGGTAGGCTTCATCCGCGAGCTGCGCGCAGTGCGCGAGCTCGTCGGCGGGCGCGACGTGTGGATCACCGAGATGGGCTGGCCGAGCCCGATCGGCGGGCACAGCGAGCGCGCCCAGGCCGGATACGTCGCGCGCACGTACATCGCGGCGCTGGCGTCCGGGGCGGCGCGCAGCGTCGCGTGGTACGACTTCCGCGAGGACGGCGTGGACCCGTTCTACGAGGAGCACCACTTCGGCCTCGTGCGACATGACCTGACGCCGAAAATCGGCTACCGCGCGCTGGCGGCCGTCGGGCGACTGCTGGGGCCGACCCGCGCGGGCGAGCAGCACGAGCTCGCCGAGGGCCTGCTGGCGTTCTCGTTCGTGCCGCGTCCGGGCGCTGCGGGTGCGCGCCACGTGCTGGCGCTGTGGTCGCCCGACGCCACGCGCGCCGTCCGGCTGGGAGTCACGCCCGCGACGGCCGAGCTTTACAACACGCTCGGCGAGCCGCTGGGTCCGGCCGGGACCGACCTGCGTCTGCTGCGGCTGGAGCAGAACCTGCCGGTGTACATCGCGGCCGACGCACCGGTCCGGGCCGCCGCGATGCCCCCGCCGATCGCGCTGCGGGCCGCGCCGGCGAGCGTGCATCCCGGAACGGCGGTGCAGATCACCTGGCGGGCGGATGCCGGCGTGACGATCGAGTCGGCCGTGGCCCCCGGCGGATGGGCCGTGGCGACGGAGCGGAGCGTGATCCGCGTGACGCCGCCGGCGTGGGCGGCGCCCGGCCGTCACGAGGTGCGCATCCTGGTGGAGTTCGACGGGGAGCCGCTGGAGCTGCCGGTCCTCGTGAACGTCGTGCCGGCGCTGCTACGCGGCTGACGCGCGCGGCGCCGCGCGCGTTGCGGCCGGTGCGTTGTTCGGATCGCGATGAGCGGGGACGGCGCCGCGTGGGCGCGCGGTTCGGCGTCTGTCCACTGCTCGAGAGCAGTGGCACCGGGCGGCGTCCGGATGCGCCCCCCGCTCCCTCAATCCCTCGGTCCCTCAATCCCTGTCATGGCCAGCCGCAGCATGTTCAGCGCTGCATGCGTCGCGCGCTGCCGGATCACGTCGCGCGGCGCATCGTGCCCGAAACGGAACTCGCGCACCGTGGTCTCCCGCGGCGTCCGCAGCCCGATGAACACGAGCCCGACCGGCTTGTCGGCCGTGCCGCCCGTAGGGCCCGCGATGCCGGTCACCGCCAGCGCGTAGTCGGTGCCCAGCCGCGCCGCGACGCCCGCCGCCATCGCCTCCGCCACCGGCGCGCTCACCGCCCCGTGCCGCGCAATCCGCTCCGCGGGCACGGCGAGCACGGCGGTTTTCGCCTCGTTCGCATAGGCGACCACCCCGCCGCGAAAGTAGGCACTGCTGCCGGGAATGTCGGTCAGCGCGGCCGCGATCATGCCGCCCGTGCAGGACTCGGCGGTGCTGACGGTTCGCCCGAGCGCCGCCAGCCGCCGTCCGACGACCACAGCGAGCGTCTCGTCGTCCACGCCGAAGACGATCTCGCCCAGCCGGGCCCGCAGCTCCGCCTCGGCCTGGTCCAGCATCCGCCGCGCGGTCGTCTCATCCGGCCCGGCGGCGTTGATCCGCACGCCCACCACGCCGTACCCCGCGGTCGTGCCGACTTCGGGGTTGCGCCCGCGGGCCATCAGGTCGGCGATGAGCGCGCCGAGTTCCGACTCGCCCAGCCCGAACGTGTTGAGCTTGCGGCACAACAGCACGGCTCCGGCCGTCGCCGCCCGCAGCTCCGGCTCGACCGAACCGGTGAACATCGCGTACATCTCGAGCGGCACGCCCGGCAGGGCATAGCACGGCGTGCGGCCGAGCCTGATCGCGATTCCGGGGGCGGTGCCCACCGCGTTCGGCAGGGCCCGCGCGCCGCGCGGAATCAGGGCCTGCACGGCATTGGCCGGCGGCATCATCCGCCCGCGCGCCCCGAAGAACGCGTGCAGGTGCGCCAGGCTCGGCGCGTGCTCCTCCAGCGGGACCCCGGCCACCGCCGCCAGCGCGTGCCGGGTCAGGTCGTCGGCCGTCGGCCCCAGCCCGCCCGTGACGAGCACCAGGTCCGCGGCGTCGGCGGCCTGGCGCAGCACCGCGACGATGTCCGGCTCCTCGTCCGCCACGGTCGCATGGCGTGTCGGGCGGATGCCCAGGGCGCGCAGCCGATGGGCCAGCCAGGCGCTGTTCGTGTCCACGGTCTGGCCGAGGGCGAGTTCGGTGCCGATCGATACAATCCAGGCGGTGCGCATGCACACGATCCGTTCTACGGGTTTGCCGTCCGCGTCGATTGTACCGGCGGGCCGCCACGGCGGGCGGCCCGTCGGCGGAGTGTCGCGATGAGCCCGCTGTCCCCGTTCGCTGAAGCCCGCGCCTACGCCGGGGCAAAGCTGCGCGACGTGCGCGGCATCCGGCTGGCAGCGCGTTTCGGCGATCCGGCCGCCGAGTACGACGCGGCGCGCTCGGGTGCGGTGCTGCTCGACCGCAGCGATCGCGGCCTGCTGGCCGTGCACGGTCGCGACGCCCGCGCGTGGCTGCACAACCTCGTCACGAACGCCGTGCGAACGCTGGACGACGGCGCGGGCAACTACGCCTTTGCCTGCAATGTGAAGGGCCGCGTGCTCTTCGACCTGAACGTCCTCGCGGTCGGCGACGGTCTCTGGCTCGATCTCGACCGTGCGACGATCCCGGCCGCGCGGGCCCACTTTGATCGGCACCTGTTCACCGAGGAGGTGCGGTTCACGGACCTCACCGGCCAGACCGCCCGTCTGGGCTGCACCGGCCCGCGGTGCGTCGAGCTCGCCCGCGAGCTCGGCGTCCCGCACTTCGCAGCGCTGCCCGCGCTCGCGCACGTCGGCCTTTCGGAGGAGGTCCGCTTCGGGCGGCACGACTTCGCGGGCGGCCCCGGGTTCGAGCTCGTCGTGCCGCGCGGGACGGCGGCCGCCTGGTGGGACCGCCTCGCCGCCGCCGGCGCGACGCCCGCGGGCTACGACATGCTCGATGTCCTGCGCATCGAGGCCGGTCTGCCCTGGCTCGGGCGCGACATCGACGAGACCGTCCTGCCGCCGGAGACCGGGCAGGTCGAGCGCGGCGTCTCGTACCAGAAGGGCTGCTACCTCGGCCAGGAAGTGCTGGAGCGCATGCGGGCCCACGGGGCTCTGGCGCGGCGGCTCGTCCGGCTGGCGATGGACGACGGCCGCGACGTCGTCCTGCCCGCGCCGTTGATTCAGGCCGGGGCGGACGTGGGGCGCATCACGTCGCTCGTGCCGCACCCGCGGACCGCCCGCTGGATCGGACTGGGCTACGTACGGACGACGGTGACGAGTGTCGCGGACATCGTGGTCGGCGCGCCGCCTCGCGCCGTGACGGTGCTTTCCGGGTAGAATCCGCGGGCGGTGAAGCCGGGCGCGTGCCGCCGGGTCAGTAGCCCAATCGGCAGAGGCAGGGGACTTAAAATCCCCCCAGTGCGGGTTCGAATCCCGTCTGACCCACTGACCCGCGGCCCGTGCCGCCGGAGAAGACCGCAGAAGGCCCCGGTGGCCGTTACTTGGAGAACTGCATGCCCGACGCACAACCCGCCCCCGCCCCGCTCGAAACCCGCGTCCGCGACGTCATCGACGGCCTGCGGCCGTACATCCAGGCGGACGGCGGCGACATCGAGCTCGTTAAGATCGAGGAGGGTTGGGTCCACGTACGCCTCAAGGGCGCGTGCCGCGGGTGCCCCCATGCCGCCATGACGCTTCAGCACGGCGTCGAACGGCACGTGCGCGAACGCGTGCCCGAGATCCACGGCATCGTCAACGTGCCGTAGCGGCTGCCCCGCGCCCCATCCGGCCGCGCGGAGGCCGGCCGGGATTCTTCCGGTCGCCCGCCCGCGAAAGCCGGGGCGCGGATTCGCGCCGCGCGGCGCTGCCGTCGCAGGAGCACCCCATGCCGACCGGGCCGGATCGCGTACACCTCATCGCCCACGCGAACCCGCTGGAGCCGTACCTCCCGCGCTTCGGCCTCACGACGGCCGAGGAGTTCGTCGCGCTGGCCCGCGCGCACCTGCCGCGGCCGCTGCGCGTCACGTGCAACCTCCGGCTGCTCAAGGTCGTGGAGGATGAGTGGCACGCCGGTCGCGGCGACGACGCGGCCCGCGTCCGCGACGTGAACGCGGCGCTGGCCGACCCACGGACGCTGGCGATCGTGTCGGCTGCCGGCGGGGCGTACTTCACGCGCATCCTGCCGCACCTCGATTTCGCACCGCTGCGCCGCCGGCGGCACCGGCTCTGGGCGCTGGGCTTCAGCGAGATGACGACGCTCGTCAACCATGTGGCGGCCTTCCCGCGCGGCCGCGGGCTCTACTGGCTCGGTCCGGCCTGGATCGGTTCGCACTTCCCGCCGGAAACGGCCCGCGCGGCGCTGGGCGAGTTCTGGCGGATCCTGCCGGAACTTTGGGCCCGGCGGCGGCCGGAGCGGCTCGAGCACCTCGATCTGCGGCCGATCCGGGGCACCGTCGCACAGGGCCGCGTGCGGCCGGGGCGGGTCCGGCTGATCGGCGGGTGTCTGGCGGTGCTGGCGGGGGCGGCGGGCGGGCCGCTGCGGCGGGCGCTGCGGCCGGCGGGCAAGTGGCTGATGATCGAGGATGTGAAGGAGTCGCCGTACCGGATCGACCGGCACCTGGCGGCGCTGAAGGTCGCGGGCTGGCTGGATGCGCTCGCGGGCGTGCTGGTCGGCGACTTCCGCATGACGCACCGCGATACGCAGGACGCGGTGATCGCTTGCCTGCGCTACCACCTGCCGCGGGGCGTCCGCGTGCCGATCGTGACGACCCGTTCGGTCGGGCACGTTTGGCCGCTGGCGCCGGTGCTGCTGAACCGACCGGCGGTGGTGGAGGTCCGCGGCGCGGAGGTGACGATCGACACGTTGCGGCTGCGGTAGGCCGGCGGCTGTCCGGGGTTGCGGCGGCGGCTACACTGCGCAGCATGTCGCAGCGCACGATCACCGTGTTCGGCAGCGCCCGCTGCGAGCCCGGAACGCCGCCCTACGAAACCGCCCGCGAACTCGGCCGGCTGATTGCCGCCACGGGTTGGAACCTGTGCAACGGCGGGTACGGCGGCACGATGGAGGCCGCCGCCCGCGGCGCGACCGAGGCCGGCGGTCATACCATCGGCGTTACTTGCGCGCTCTTCCGTGACCGCCCCGGTGCAAACGCGTTCATTCGCGAGGAGATTCCCACGCCCGACCTGCCGGCAAGGCTGCGAGTGCTGGTCGAGCGCGGCGACGGCTACGTCGTGCTGCCCGGGGGCACCGGCACGCTGCTGGAGCTCGCGCTCGTCTGGGAGCTGGTGAACAAGGGCCTCGCGCCGCGCCGGCCGATCGTCCTGCTCGGCCCGCACTGGACGCCGGTTGTCGGGCCGGTGCAGGTCGAGCAGCCCGATACGATGGACCTGCCGGTCGCCCGCACGCCCGCCGAGGCCGTCGCGCTGCTGCGCGCCGCGCTGGAGGCCTGAGCCGCCGCGGTCGCCGGGAACCGATCAGCGCCATAAGCGCGTCGACCCGGGCGAAGTCCACGTTGCCCTTGGCGAGGACTTGGCATCAACTGCCGTTGCCGCGTTGCCGCCCATCACGCGCGCTCCGGCGTCGTATCCCGTTTACGTAGGCCGTTTGCGCCGCAGCGCTGCCACCGCGAGTGACGCCCAGCCCGCGAGAAAAAGTGCGCCGCCGATCGGCGTGACAGCGCCCCACCGGTCCACCTGCGTCAGCGCCAGCACGTACAGGCTCCCGCTGAAGACGATGGTGCCCGCCAGGAAGCAGCCGCCGGCGACGCTCGTCCACCGGCCGCGGCCCAGCCCGGCGACTGCCAGCAGGGCCAGGGCGTGGTACATCTGGTAGGCCGCGCCGGTCTTGAACACGTCGAGGTATCGGGGCGGGAGCTCTCGGAGGGCGTGCGCTCCGAAGGCGCCGGCCGCCACGGCCACCAGGCCGCTGATCGCCCCCGCTGCGAGCCACGAGCGCTGCGTCGCCATGAGATCCTCGGGCGGCCGGACCGGTTATCAGGCGAACCTCCGCCGGGGCCGGGCTCATTCGGACCGGCCCCGACCGGGGTCGCGCGTTCGCGGGCCCCTTTGCTCGCGAGCGGCAGGGCCACTAGCATACCGGACTCGGACGCGAAATCGGTTCCCACCGCGCGTTCCGGCACAGGATCGGCCATGCCCGCGACGACGCTTGCTCGCCACATCGAGTCTCGCACCCAGGCCCTCGGCCACGAGATGTTCGCCCGCATGCGCGGCAGCACGCCCAGCCCCCTCGAGTTCGCCTGGTGGCAGGAGAAGATGCTGCGGCTGTGCATGCAGGACGAGTGGTTCAAGGTCCAGGCGTTCCGCTTCATCGACGTGCTGCCGACGATGCGCGACCAGCGCGAGGTCGCCCGGCACCTCAAGGAGTACTTCGTTCTCCCGCAGCACGCGGCCCGGGCCCGCAACGGCGGGAACGGTCACGGGCACGCGTCCGGGTTGCACGCTCACGCCCACGCCGCCAATCACGAAGCCGCCCTCCGCGAGCTCGACCACCGTCCGGCCGTTCGGAGCGCGGTCGAGTGGCTGTCGTGGCTGATGAACTTCCGGCGGGAGGATTCGCCGCTGGCCCGGCTGCTGTCGGTCGTCGCCCGGAAGGGGGCGGGCATCATGGCGGGCAGTTTCATTGCCGGCTCGAACATCGCGGAGGCCGAGCAGGCGATCCTGAAGCTCCGCGCCAAGCAGCAAGCGTTCACGATCGACGTGCTCGGCGAGGCCGCGGTGTCCGCGGCGGAGGGGGAGGCCTACCTGCAGACGTACCTCGAGCTGGTCAACTCGCTGCCGGCGCGGGCTGCGAGGTGGGCCGCGGTGCCGCGCGTCGACGAGGGCGACGGCCAGCCGCTGCCCCGCGTGAACGTATCGGTGAAGATCACCTCTTTGTATCCGGGGTTCGACCCGATCGCCTGGGACGCGGCCAAGGCCCGGGCCAAGGACATCCTGCGGCCGATCCTCCAGGCCGGGATGCGGCACGGCGAGCACATCCACATCGACATGGAGCACTATGCGATCAAGGATCTGACGCTCGCGGTGTTCGAGGAGCTGCTGCTGGAGCCGGATTTTCGCGACTATCCGCACTTTGGCATCGTGCTCCAGGCGTACCTGAAGGATGGTGACGCCGACGCCGAGCGGCTGATCGCGTTCGCGCAGCGACGCGGCGCGCCGCTGTGGGTGCGGCTGGTGAAGGGGGCCTACTGGGACTCGGAAACCGTCTGGGCCGCGCAGCGGCACTGGCCCGTGCCGGTCTGGGAGCAGAAGTGGCAGTCGGACGCCTGCTATGAGCGGATGACGCGGCGTCTGCTGGAGAATTACCGGCATGTCCGCTGCGCGTTCGCCAGCCACAACGTCCGCAGCCTCGCGCACGCCATGGCCGTGCGCGAAGCGCTCGAGGTGCCGCACTGGGCGTTCGAGCTCCAGATGCTGTACGGCATGGGCGACCCGATCAAGGCGGCCGCCACGCAGCTCGGCCAGCGCTGCCGCATCTACACGCCGTACGGCAACATGCTGGCCGGCATGGCGTACCTGATCCGCCGCCTGCTCGAGAACACCGCCAACGAGTCGTTCCTGCGGCACACCGCCGATGACGACGTGGACGAGGCCGCGCTGCTGTCCGACCCCCGCGTCATCGGGCAGCGGACGCCGCCCCCGCGCAAGCCGGTCGTGGTTCGCCACGAGTTCGAGGAACCGATCATGAACCCGTTCGAGAACGTCGCCAACACCGACTTCGCCCTCGCCGAGAACCGCCAGCGGATGGAGACCGCGCTGGCCGCGGCCCGCGCCGCGTTCGGACGCGAGGTGCCCTTGCTGATCAACGGCGAAGCCGTCACGACCGGTCGCTGGTTCGAGACGCGCAACCCCGCGCGCCCGACCGAGGTCGTCGCCCGGGCGGCGGAGGCGGACTCGAAGACGGTTGAGCGGGCCGTGGCCACGGCGGAGGCCGCGTTCCCGGCCTGGCGCCGGGTGCCGGCCGCGGAGCGGGCGGCGATCATCACGCACCTGGGCGAGCAATTGCAGGCGCACCGTTTCGAGCTGGCGGCGCTAATGGTCTACGAGGTCGGCAAGACGTGGCGCGAGGCGGACGCCGACGTGTCCGAGGCGATCGACTACTGCGCGTACTACGCCAAGGAGCTCCTGCGGCTGACCGAGCTGGCCCGCCGGCGCGACATCGACGGCGAGACGAACGAGTACTTCTTCGCGCCGCGCGGCGTCACCGCGGTGCTCAGCCCGTGGAACTTCCCGCTGTGCCTGCTGGCGAACATGGCGGCCGCGGCGCTGGTGACCGGCAACACGATCGTGCTCAAGCCGGCCGGTGCGGCGTCGGCGATCGGCGCGCGGTTCGCCGAGTTGTGCCTGACGGCCGGCGTGCCGGCGGGGGCCGTGAACCTGATCCTCGGCCCCGGTAAGCTGGTCGGCGAAGCACTCGTGAAGCACCCGCACGTCGCGACCGTCGCGTTCACCGGGTCGCGCGAGGTCGGGTGCCGCGTGCATCGCCTCGCGGCCGAGACGCCGATGGCGCGGCCGGGGATCAAGCGGGTCGTGCTGGAGATGGGGGCGAAGAACGCGATCATTGTGGACGGCAACGCCGATCTGGACGAGGCCATCAAGGGCGTGCTGGCGAGCTGGCTCGGCTATGCGGGCCAGAAGTGCTCCGCCGTGTCGCGGGTCATCGTGCTCGAGGGGCTGCATGACCGCTTCGTCGAGCGGCTCGTGGCCGCGGCCGGCTCGAAGGGGGTCGGCCCGGCGGAGGCCGCCGCGACGGCCATACCGCCCGTCATCGACCAGGCCGCCTTCGATCGGATTCGCAACTACATCGAGATCGGCAAGAAGGAGGCCAAGTGCGTGCTGGCGGTGGACACCACGGCGCTGGTGCGCGAGACGGGAGGCTACTTCATCGGCCCGCACATCTTCGACCTCGTGCCGCCCACCGCTCGGATCGCGCAGGAGGAGATCTTCGGCCCCGTGCTGGCGATCCTGAGGGCCCCCGATTTCGCGACCGCCGTCCAGCTCTTCAACCAGTCGGACTACGCCCTGACCGGCGGCATCTTCTCCCGCAGTCCGGCCAACATCGAGCGGGCCCGGGCGGAGTGCGAGTGCGGCAACTTCTACATCAACCGGCCGATCACCGGTTCGCGCGTCGATCTTCAGCCATACGGCGGGTTCAAGATGTCAGGGCTGGGCACCAAGGCGGGCGGGCCCGACTACCTCATTCAGTACATGGACGCCCGCACGGTCACGGAGAACACGCTGCGGCGCGGGTTCGCGCCGAGCGCCGAGGTCCTGGAAGCGCTCGGCTGAACACGCCCGGTTCCCGGACTCAGACGTGACCGCGGGACGCACGCCAGGCACCGTCTCTTCGCGGCCTGCCTACGGGGCGCCTGCTTCCTCCGCCTTCGTCCCATAAAGCCGGACGGGGACCGCCGCCCGCGACTCGCCGCGCGCCGACTATGATGCTCGCGAGCGGCCGACCCATGCCTCCGCCGCAACGTACCGATGAGTCAAAGGAAGTTGCCTGCTCGGGAGCTCTGCGAACGTGGCTCGCTCGCTGAAAGTCGTCATTCACGCGCACACGAACTACTCGTACGACGCCAACACGTCGCCGGAAGCGCTCGTCGCCACCGCGCGGGCGCAGGGGGTCGACTGCGTGGCCGTCACCGATCACGACGAGATCGATGGGGCCCTCGCGGCTCGGGCCGTCGGCGGCGTCCGGATCATCGTCGGGGAGGAAATCAGTTCCGCGGACGGCCACATCATCGGGTTGTTCTTGGAGGAGTGGGTCCCGCCCGGGCTCACGGCGGAGGAAACGGCCCGGCGGATCCGTGCCCAGGGCGGGCTGGTCCTGGCGCCCCACCCGTTCGCGACGCTGTGCGACAGCAGCCTGCACGCGGTCGGCCTGGCGCGGCTGCGGCCTTTCCTGGACGCGGTCGAAATCCACAACGCCCAGAACCCGCTGCCATGGCAGGACGCTCGGGCGGCGGCGTATGCGCGGGCTGAGGGCGTCGTGCCCTACGTCGGGGCCGACACGCACATCCGGGGCTACCTCGCGGCCGCAGTGCAGGTCATGCCCGACTTTGACGGGGCAGCGGCCTTTCTCGCGGGACTGCGTGAGGCGGAATTCCGGCGGGGGCGGTTCGGGCCGGGTTACTTCGCGCGGATGGGATTTCGACACGTCTGGGACCGTTTGATGGGCCGTCGCCTGTCCGGCTTCGGCGCGAATGTGCGCCCGCGACCCGGGGCGCGGCGCGGCTCGGAGGGCGAGGTGGTTCCCGCCCGCTGAGTCGGCGGCCGTTGGGCGTCAGAGGCCGGGCGCGGGTCTCCGCGGGTCGGCGGTTTTCGCTTGTGGACGGACGGGGCGCTGTGTACGCTGCCGCGTTCTATTCGGTGGCGCGGCAACGAGTGGACGCTCGCGCGGGCCGCATCGAACCGCCGGCCGCGCGGGTCGGATGACAGTGGTGGAGGTCTGGTGCGATGAAGAACAGCAATGGCGGAACGGTGGCGTCCGAAGCGTTCGGCTGCCGCACGTTCAGCGGCGCGGTGATGCGCAACTACCTGCCGGAGGACGTCTACCGGAAGCTGAAGCTCACGATGGAGCGCGGCACCCCGCTGGATCCGGCCATTGCCGGCACGGTCGCGGCCGGCATGAAGAAGTGGGCCATGGAGCACGGGGCCACGCACTACACGCACTGGTTCCAGCCGCTGACCGGCTCAACGGCGGAGAAGCACGATGCGTTTCTGACGCCGACGACGGACGGCGGGGCGATTGAGCGCTTCTCGGGCGATCAGCTCGTGCAGGGCGAGCCCGACGCCAGCTCGTTCCCCTCGGGCGGCATTCGGGAGACGTTCGAGGCCCGCGGCTACACGGCCTGGGACGCGACCAGCCCGGCGTTCATCTTCCGCACCGGCGATACGCCCACGCTGTGCATCCCGACGGCGTTCGTCTCGTGGACCGGCGAGGCGCTCGATCACAAGACCCCGCTGTTGCGCTCGATTCAGGCCGTCAGCCAGCACGCGCTCCGCATCCTGCGGGTCTTCGGCACGCACGTCGGCGTCTCGCAGGTCATCACGACGATCGGCTGCGAGCAGGAATATTTCCTGGTCGACCGTGCGTTCTACGACCGGCGCGAGGACCTGCGGCTGTGCGGCCGCACGCTGCTGGGCGCCCCCGCGGCCAAGGGTCACCAGCTCGACGACCACTACTTCGGCGCGATCCCCGAGCGGGCGATGGCGTTCATGAGCGAGGTCGAGCAGCGGGCGTACGAGCTGGGCGTGCCGCTCAAGACGCGGCACAACGAGGTCGCGCCGAATCAGTTCGAGTTCGCGCCGGTCTTCGAGAACGCCAACGTCGCGACCGACCACCAGATGCAGATCATGCAGCTCCTGCGCACCGCGGCCGAGCACCACGGCCTGGTGTGCCTGCTGCACGAGAAGCCGTTCGCCGGGATCAACGGCTCCGGCAAGCACAACAACTGGTCCATCGCGACCGACACGGGCGTCAACCTGCTGGACCCGCGGGAGGAAGCCCACACGAACATGCAGTTCCTGGTGTTCCTGCTGGCCGTCGTTCGCGCGGTGGACCTGCACGCCGACCTGCTGCGGGCTGCGGTGGCCAGCGCCGGCAACGACCACCGGCTCGGCGCGAACGAGGCCCCGCCGGCGATCATCTCGATCTACCTCGGCGACATGCTCAGCGACATCCTCGCTCAGCTCGAGAAGGGCGCGCCGCGCGCGACCAAGAAGGGCGGCCAGCTCCACCTGGGCGCCCACACGCTGCCGCAGCTGCCGCGCCACAGCGGCGACCGCAACCGCACCAGCCCCTTCGCCTTCACCGGCAACAAGTTCGAATTCCGCGCGGTCGGCTCCAGCCAGAACATCGCCTGGCCCAACACCGTCCTCAATACGATCGTGGCCGAATCGCTGGATCACATCGCGACCCAGCTCGAAAAGCGCGTCGGCCGCAGCGCCGGTCCGGCCCGGCTGGAAAGCGCCGTCAAGGGCCTGCTGCGCGAGCTCGTCCGGCAGCACAAGCGCATCGTGTTTGACGGCGACAACTACTCGGCCGAGTGGCACGCGGAGGCCGCCCGCCGCGGCCTGCCGATCCTCAAGACCACGGCCGACGCGCTCCCGGCCCTGGCCGCGAAGTCGGCCGTCGCGCTGTTCGAGAAGTACGGCGTGCTGACGCGCCGCGAGCTTCACGCCCGCGTCGACGTGAACCTCGAGAAGTACAATCGGACCGTCGGCATCGAGGCCCGCGCGCTCGTGTCCATGCTCAAGCGCGAGGTCCTGCCGGCCGCCCTTCGCTTCCAGACCGAGCTCGGCCACTCCGTCGGGGCGCTCCAGGCCGCGAACGTCGACGCCCGCGAGACCAAGGCCCAGCTCGAGTACGTCGTCGATTTGACCGGCCGGCTGCATCGCCAGATCGAGGTCGTCGAGCACGCCGAGGCGCACAAGGCCGACAGCCCCAAGACCCACGCCGAGCACGTCCGCGACCGGTTGCTGCCCGCCATGGCCGAGGCCCGCGCCCTGTCCGACGCGCTCGAGCAGATCATCCCCGACGACCTGTGGCCGCTGCCGCGCTACGCGGAGATGCTGTTCACGCGCTGACCCCCCCGCGCCGTCGACACGCTGTTCCCGGGGCGCCCGCGGTCGGGCTACCATGCCCGGTCGCGGGCGCGTCTCGTTCGTGCCGTCCCGCGCGGGACGGCGGGCGGGTGCGGGCCCCCGGTGCGAGAAGCATCATGCGCACCCCCGTCCGGCTCGCCGTTTTCGCTGCCCTGCTGCCGACCCTCGCAGCGGCGGCGACCGTTCAGTTCGTCGTCGTAGCCCCGGACACCGGCCCCGACGCCCTCGAGCGGATTCACCTTGCGTCCTCGCTGGACGGCTGGGATCCGGCCGGCCGGCCGGTGCCGCGGGTTGCCACGGGCCTCTACGCCGCTACGTTCGAGCTCCCGCCGGCCGCGACACTCGAATACAAATTCACCCGGACCGGCAGCTGGGAAACGGTCGAGAAAGGGGCGGGCGGCCAGGAAGTCGGCAACCGACGGCTCGTCGCGCAGGCCGAGGACGCTGACCGCGTGATCGTCGTCGGAATCGCCCGCTGGGCCGACCGCGCGGCCGCGGCCCCGCGGCGTCTCGAATGCGACGGTGCTCCGGGAGCGGCCTCGACCACGCGGGCGGCCAGTACCCGCACGGGCACCTTCCGCACCCATGACGTCCCGGCGGCGCAGCTCGGCGGCGAACGCCGCGTGACGGTCTGGCTGCCGCCGGGCTACGACGAGCACCCCGACGAGCGGTACCCGGTGGTCTACTTTCATGACGGCAACAACGTCTTCGACGCGGCGACCTCGTTCGCCGGCGTCGAGTGGCAGGCCGACGAGACCGCGGACCGCCTGATCCGCGCCGGGCGGCTTCGTCCCGCGATTCTGGTCGCCATCGACAACAGCCCGCAGCGCGTGGCCGAGTACACGGCCTGGCCCGAGGCCCCGCGTGGCGGCGGCCGGGCCGACGAATACCTCGAGTTCCTGGTCCGCACGGTCAAGCCGCTCATCGACCGCACCTACCGCACGCGGCCCGGCCGCGCGGACACGGCGACCGTCGGCTCGTCCCTCGGCGGCCTGGTCGCGCTGTACGCGGCGTACCGCCACCCGGACGTGTTCGGGGCGGCCGCGGCGCTGTCGCCCTCGCTTCACTGGGCCGACGGCGCGCTGATTCGGCACGTGCAATCGCACCCGCTCTCCGTTCCGACCCGCTTGTGGTTTGACGTTGACGCCCCGGCCGGTACGACGACCGGCGCGAGTCGGCCCGCTGCGGACACCGACACCGATCGCGTCACCGTGCACGTGCGTCGCGCGCGGGAACTGGCGGAAGTCCTCGCGTCGAGCGGCGCCGTGCGCGACCGCGATTTCGTGTGCGAGGAGCTGCCCGGCGGCGAGCACCATGAGCGGGCGTGGGCGGCGCGCCTGGACCGCGTCCTGATCTTTCTGCTCGGTCCCCCCGAACGGCCTTGAACGCGGTGTCGCGCGTCAGCGCCACTCGATCGTCAGTTCCCAACCCAGCTCGCGGTAGAACGCGCCGAGCAGCTCCGCGACGCGCTCCTTGGCCTGCACGACGAACTCCGGGTTCCGCACTGCCTGCTCCACGGCTTCCTGGGCCGCGCGCATGCTCTCGGCCAGCAACTGCGGTCGTGGATCCGCGAAGGGATTGAGCAGCGCCAGTCCCGTCTTCTCGATGGCGTAGACGCGGGTCCGGCTGTGGTCCACACGCGGCCGATCGGGTGCGGGCGTCGGCAGGCGGAGGCACGCCCGGCGCTGCTCGTCGTCGCGCTCGGCCAGCGCGATGCCATCGAGATCGACCGCGATGTCGCAGTCGCCGCGGACCAGCACGACCGCGCGCCCGCCGCCGGTGCGCCCCTCGATGACGTCGGCCACCTGGACGCGGAGCACCCCGAGGCGTGCGATGCGCCGCACATCCTCGATGCGCGGTCCGGCCGACAGGATCGTCGTGCCCGTGCCGGGCCGGCCCAGCTGGGTCATCGTCCAGATGACGGCGAGCACGCCCGCCGTCAGCAGCGGCCAGGCGATCACGGCCGGCAACCGCAGTCCGCCACTCTCGATGCCGCGCATCCAAACCTCCGCAGGATATGGAGTTATGGGCTCTCGACGGTGATGGCCCCCACGGATTGCCAACTCGTCGGCCCGCCGGTGCACGCGCACGCATGGAGCTTGGCGATCCCCAGGAGCCCGAGGAATATGCCCAGCGCCGCCAGCCGCCGACCGCGCCACAGCCGCCGCTTCCACCGCATCATCCCGACCTCCATGTCGCCCGTCCATCGTACCGCGCAACGGCCGCGAAGTGGCACCGGTGGGGCGGTTGCAGGTGGCCGGACGGGCTCCTATACTGATGACCTGTTGAACAGGCAGGCTGCTCTGGGGCTGCCGTCGGCCCGCGGCGCATCTGGAGCACGCCCAAGTGGAAAGGACTGGGCCCATGGCACTTAGCGCGGAACAGAAGACGCAATTGGTGCAGACGCACCGTCGGCACGACCAGGACACCGGCTCGGCCGAGGTGCAGATCGCCATTCTGACCACCCGCATCACGCAGCTCACGGAACACCTGAAGAACCACAAGAAGGACCACTCGTCCCGCCGCGGGTTGCTCAAGATGGTCGGGAAGCGTTCCGCCTTACTGAAATTCCTCGCCCGCCACGATCGCGAGCGTTATCTCAACGTGATTGGCAAGCTGGGCCTGCGCAAGTGAACCGGCCGCCGAGCCCGGGGGCTCCGGGCGGCGTAGCGCTGGCACGACATGCACCGGGGGGCGCCGCGTGAGGGGTGCGCGCGGCAGGGGCCCGGTCGCCCGCTGGCGGCCGGCCGCCGGCAACGAACTATGAAGAAAAAAACAGTCAAAGAAGAGCAGAGCGCACGGAGCGCAGAAGGAACCGGCATGACGAAGTGCAAAGTGGAGCGGGCGATTGGAGGGAACGTCCTCTCGATTGAAACGGGCAAGGTGGCGCGGCAGGCGTCGGGGGCGGCCCTCGTCCGCTACGGCGACACGGTGGTGCTCGGGACGGTCGTGACGGCCGAACCCCGCCCTGGCATCGACTTCTTCCCTCTCACGGTCGACTACCGCGAGAAGATGTCCGCCGCCGGCAAGTTCCCCGGCGGCTTCTTCAAGCGCGAAGGACGGCCGACGCTGAAGGAAGTCCTCACGAGCCGGCTGATCGACCGACCGATGCGGCCGCTGTTCCCCGAGGGCTTCCGCGACGAGGTCCAGATCCAGATCATGGTGCTGGCGGCCGACCTCCATAACGACCCGGATGTGGTTGGGCTCGTGTCGGCCGCGGCGGCGATGGCGGTCGCGCCGATCCCGTTCAACGGGCCGTTCGCCGGGGTGCGGGTGGGGCGGGTGGACGGCAAGTTCATCATCAACCCGACCGTGGCGCAGCTCGAGTACTCCGACCTGGACGCCGTCGTGGCGGGGCACGCCGACGCGGTGACGATGATCGAGGTGGGCTGCCGCGAGCTTTCGGAGAAAGAGGTCGCCGAGGCGATCGAGTTCGCGCACGAGAACGGCGTAAGACCGATCTGCGAGATGCTGAAGGAACTGGAGCGCCGTGCCGGTCAGCCCAAGGTCTGGGAGCCGCCGGTCAAGGACACGGCCTTCATCGAGGAAATCCGCGGCAAGGTGCTCGACGAACTGCGGACGGCCAAGGCCATCGCCGGCAAGCAGGAGCGGAACAACGCGGTCAAGGCCGTCTACGAGAAGACGGTGGCCGAGTACTGCCCGGAGGGGGTCCTTCAGCCGGCCCACACGCCGGAAGAGGTGAAGGGGATCATCTCGGGCATCGAGGAACGCCTCGTCCGCGACATGATCCTGAACGAACAGCGGCGCCCGGACGGCCGTCCGCTGGACGCGCTCCGGCCGATCTCGTGCGAGGTGGGCTGGCTGCCGCGCGTGCACGGCTCGGCGCTGTTCACCCGCGGCGAGACGCAGGCCATGGTCACGTGCACGCTGGGGACGTCGCGCGACGAGCAGATCATCGACGACCTGGTGGAGGAGTACAGCAAGAAGTTCATGCTGCACTACAACTTCCCGCCGTTCTCGGTGGGCGAGGTGCGGCGCATCGGGTCACCCGGACGACGCGAGCTGGGCCACGGCGCCCTGGCCGAGCGCAGCCTCGAGGCGGTGCTGCCCGCGCCGGAGGAGTTCCCCTACACGATCCGCATCGTGAGTGACATTCTCGAGTCGAACGGCTCGAGCTCGATGGCCTCGGTGTGCGGCGGCTCCCTGGCGCTCATGGACGCCGGCGTGCCGATCAAGGCGCCGGTCGCCGGCATCTCGATCGGCCTCGTGATCGAGCCTGACGGACGCTACAAGCTCCTCACCGACATCATCGGCGAGGAGGACCACTACGGCGACATGGACTTCAAGGTCGCCGGCACGCGGCAGGGCATCACGGGCGTGCAGCTCGACATCAAGGCCACCGGTCTGCCGTTCAAGATCATGCGCGAAGCGCTGACGATGGCCCGCAAGACGCGGCTCCAGATCCTCGACATCATGGAGAAGACCATCGCGGCCCCGCGCCCGCAGATCAGCGAGTTCGCCCCGCGGCTCCTCACGGTCAAGATCAACCCCGAGAAGATCGGGAAGCTCATCGGCCCGGGCGGCAAGTCCGTCAAGGCGATCCAGGCCGAGACCGGCGCCACGATCGACATCGAGGACGATGGCACGGTCTTCATCTCGTGCACCGACGCGGCCGCCGCCGAGCGTGCCAAGGACTGGGTCCTGCGCATCACCGAGGACGTGCAGGTCGGCCGCATTTACGAAGGCAAAGTCATCAGCATCAAGGACTTCGGCGCCTTTATCGAGATTCAGGAGGGCCAGGACGGCCTCTGCCACGTCAGCGAGCTCGACGAGAACTACGTTCGCAACGTCGGCGACGTCGTCAAGATCGGCGACATCGTCAAGGTGAAGGTCATTGCAATCGACGAGCAGGGCCGCGTAAAATTGTCGCGCAAGGCCGCGCAGCGCGCGGCGGCCGAAGAGACCCACAAGTAGGGCTAATCGGTCGCGCGCGCCCGGTCACTTCGATTCGCTTTTTGCTCCGGGTGTTCCCGCTCCCGGGCCGGCACACGTCATTTGTCACCGGCCGGCGCGGCGCGCGGGACCACGGCTCGGATGGTGGCGTCCGAGCGGTGCCCGGGTCGGTGAGTCCGGCCAGGCCGGGCTTTTGTACAGGAGCCGTGTGCGGGATCACGTCTGGGCGGCTCCGGAGGTCTGTCGGCATGACGGACGGCGCAGTGAAGTGGTTCGACACGAAGAAGGGCTACGGCTTCATTATCGGACCCGAGGGCAAGGACGTCTTCGTTCATTACAGCAGCATCGAGGGAGACGGATTCCGGTCGCTGCGCGAGGGGGAACAGGTCAGCTACGAGCTCGTGGAGACCAGCAAGGGGCTGGCGGCCGCGCATGTGCGGCCGGTTCTGGAGAAAGCCCTGAAGAAGTAGTCACGAGCGGCCCGGCCGGATCCTGTGGGCGTCGGCCGAACGGTTTGGTTGATCTGCGGCGGACTTTCCGGTAGATACGCCCGGTCCGCGGTGTCCGGTGCGGCGGGCGCCAGCGGTGCGCGTGTCGCCGGATACCGCGGGCCAGGAGTTGTACGGGTGGCCACGCTGATCGTGCTCCAGGGGCCGGACAAGGGTCGCACGCTCCGCACGAGCGACGACACGGTCTTGTTGGGCCGCGGCAGCGACCAGGTCCCGCTGACCGACCAGACCATCAGCCGCCGGCATGCCGAGCTCACGCTGAGCGAGGGCGGGTGGGTGCTCACGGACCTGAACAGCGCGAACGGCACGTACCTGAACGGCGTGCGCGTCCAGAAGCCCACCCGCCTCAAGCACGGAGACCAGATCCGGCTCGGCAGCACGCTGCTCGTGTACGCCGGCGACGAGTCCGTGCAGCAGTTCTCCGGCGGCGGCATTCCCAGCGACCTCGTCACGCTCGACGCGGGCAGCCTGACCGACGCCGCCGTCGTCTCCAGCGTCCCGTCCAGCGAAGACAGCATCGTCATGGCCGCGCCCGAGACGGCCTACGCCGTCAAGGCCTGGAACGTGATGCGCGAGCTGACGAACGTCATCGGCAGCCTCCTGTCGACGGACCAGATGCTGGCGCGCGTGATGGACATCATCTTCGCGGAAGTCGAGGTCGACCGCGGCGTGATCTTCGTGCGCGACGAGCAGACGGAGGAGCTGCTTCCGGAGGTGGTGCGGTTCCGCGGCGGGCGCGGCGCGCCGGCCGAGACGGAAGCGGGCGGCATCATCGCCTCCCGCACGATCATCAACCACGTCGTCGGCTCGCGCGAGGGCGTGCTGTGCTCGAACGCCGTCGCGGACAAGCGCTTCCAGAGCGGCAAGAGCGTGCAGAACCTGGGCATGCGCTCCGTCATCTGCGCGCCGATCGTCGCCCGCGACCGCGTGCTCGGCATCATCCACCTGGACTGCCCCTTCACCCGGCACACGTACAACGATTACGAGCTGCGCCTGATCACGCTGGTCGGCTACCAGACCGGGCTGGCCATCGAGAACGCCCGCCTGGTCCAGTCCCACCTGGAGCGGGAGCGGCTGGCCGCGGCCGGCGAGACCGTCGCGTACCTGTCGCACTACATCAAGAACATTCTCCAGGGCATGCGCGCCGGCGCGGACGTTGTGCAGCGCGGGCTCGAGCGGCGCGACCTCGCGACCGCCGCCCAGGGCTGGCGCATCGTGCAGCGGAATCTCGACCGCTCGTACAACCTGATGCTCAACATGCTGGCGATCAGCAAGGATCGCGAGCCGCGGCTCGAGCCGCTCCAGGTCAATCGGATCGTCGAGGAGGTCGTGCGGCTCGTGCAGAAGGAGGCCGATGACAAGCAGGTCGTGCTCCTGGCGGATCTCGATGACACCGTCCCGGCCATCCCGCTCGATTACGACGGCATCCACCAGGTGGTGCTGAACATCGTCACGAACGCGCTCGACGCCGTGCAGCCCGACCGCGGCATCATCAACGTACGCACGCGCTACGATGCGGCCGGCCGGCGCGTGCTGGTCGCCGTGCAGGACAACGGCCCCGGCGTGCCGCCGGACGCCCGCGAGCGCATCTTCCAGCCCTTCTACTCGTCCAAGGGGCACGCCGGCACGGGCCTCGGCCTCGCCGTCGCGCGCAAGATCGTCCGCGAACTCGGTGGAGAGATCCGGCTCGTTGACCCCCCGGACGGCGGGGCCGAGTTTCAGGTCACCCTCCCCACGACGAGCGGTTTGCCGGACAAGGCCGGCGACACGCTCGGCCCGCCGCGCTGAGCGCCGCCCGTCAACTCGCGGCGCCCGCCGGCTCCGCTGCGCGCCGCTGGGCCCGCGTCGGCAGGCCCTCCAGCCGCTTCTTGAGCTGGCCGAAGAGCCGCTCCACCGCGGCGTCGTAACGCTGGCCGAGTGACGCGTTCGCAGCACCGACGCCGCCGCGCCGGGCCGCGGCCTCTTCCTGCTGCTGCTGCCGCTTGCGCAGCAAGTCGCGCCGCTGCGCGACCGACCGGTAGGCCGCCCACGCCGACTGCTGCTGCGCGTCGTCGAGCCCGTACTTCGCGATGAACTCCCGCACGTGCCGCGCCCACGGATCGGGATCCGCGGCCGCCGCTGAAGCGCGCCGGCCCGGTTCGACCGCGCCGGCCGGCGCGGGCTCGGGCGACCCTCCCTCGGCCGCGCCGGCCGCCCGCTCGCCGCGGGCCGGGAGCGGCGGCTGAGCCGCGCCGTCCTCCGGCGCGGCGGTAACATCCGCCGGCCGCTGTATCGCCGCCCGCTGCTGGATCGGGTCACGATCCAGCCCCCAGTCGCTCGGCGACCACTGGCCCTGCGCCCACCTCTGCCGCATCTCGGTGACGCGCTCGAGTCGCCGCTCGGCGGCTGCCATGTCCGACCGCAAGAGCTCCTGCTGCGTCGGGTCGAGCGTCGGCAGCATCTCGTTCATCACGCCCGTGAACCGCCGACGCGCCGTCTCCGACATCGGGGCGAGCGTCTGGGCCCAGCGGGCCACCTGCTCCGGCGTGAAGCCCACGCCGCTGGCCCGGGTCTGCACGAACTCGGTGAACACCGGCAGTGCGTCCGCCGCGTGCGCCATGAAGACATCGCGCAGCGCCTCGAAGCTGCGTTCCCGCAGCATCTGCTCCTGCTCCTCGTCCAGCAGGTAGCGGTCGCTCACCAGGCCGAAAAGGGTGTCCATGCGTCCTTGGAAGTCCCACGGCGGCACCGAGTGCACCGCATCGATCAGCTGGAACGAGAATTGGTCGGATTCGGATGTCCAGCCGTTCTGCTGGTACACGTCGGTCAGGGCGGACTGGATGTAGGCGTGTTGCTGCTCCCACGGTCCCAGCTCGCGCACCGCCCGCATCATCGTGCGGAACTGCTCGAACAGCGGCCGCGGAGCTTCCTCGCCGGGGTCCCGCATGCGTCCACCGCGCGGGCCCTCCGGCGGGCCGTTCTGCGCGCACGCCGCCCCCGCCAGTACGATCGTCAACAACCAGCGCATTACGCCGACTCCGGTTTCACCGGTGTCCCCGCCAGCCTGTCGCAGGGAGAGATTATAGCCGCCGGCTGTCGGCCGTCGCGGGGATGGACTCCGGGACGTACACTTACTCAGGCGGAGGCCGTCCGCCGGCGCCCCGCCCGCAGGGTTCGTCCGTGTTACGGTTTCTGCTCATTCTGACCTTCCTGGGCTGCGCCGTCGCCGGCGGCTGCCGGCGCGAGCCGCCGCCCGCGAGCCAGCCCGCCGCATCCGCCGCGCTCACGCTGCTGACGCCCGAGTGGTCCACGTGGTCGCGCGAGGCGGCCGTTGCGCGGCTCGCGGAGCAGGGGACCGCGCTGAGCGCCGCCGCCCGGCTGGTTCGGCTGTCCGGACAACCGGCGCTGTGCCTGCCGGAAGAGTTGACGGATGCGACCGTGCGCCGCCTGCGCATCCTGCGACTCGATGAGCGGCAGTGGGCGTTCGGTCTGGCGGATGTCCACGACGCCCGCGTGATTCGCGGACCGCTCCTGATTGCGGAGGACGGGAGCGTGACGCACCCGGCGGACGGCGTTGAGGAGGAGGTGCTGGCGCTGTACGTGTCCGCGGATGCGGACACCTTCCCGCACGTCCTGCTCCAGCCCGACCGGGTCAGCCTGATCGGCGAGGAGGTCGAGCCGGCCATCGTGCTCAAGGAGGGTCGGGAAGTCCGCTTCGCGCTGCGGCAGGAGCGGGGCATTCCGTACATTGCGCTGGTGCAGGCGGCGGGCTCGGAACCGGGCGAGCTTGCCCGGTTCGTCTGGTCGCCCGTGGAGCTCGAGTTTCGCGGCCCCGCGGGCGGACCGCTGCCGGATCCGCCGGGCGGGCGCTTCGTGCTCGATCTAACTGCCAGCGGCCGTCTCGTGCCGATCGGGGGCGACATCCCGCCGCCCGAGCCGATCCGCCCGCGGCGTCCGCCGCCGCGCGACGTGCCGGTGGATGACGAGTCCTCGCCGGCTTGAGCCGCAGACGCGCGGGGGCTCGCGCCGCGGCGCCCGGCCTCACGCGTAGCTATGCAGGCCGACGATGTAGAAGTTCACGACCCACCAGTTGAACGCCATCATGGCGCAGCCGGCCAGCGAGAGCCACGCCGTCCACAGGCCTTTGTTCTTCACGACGTACCGCACGTGCAGCAGGATCGCGTAGACGAGCCACGTGTTGAGCGCGAAGACTTCCTTGGGGTCCCAGCCCCACGGCCGGCCCCAGGAGTAGTCCGCCCACGCGGCCCCCAGCACGAGCCCGCCGAAGAACAGCAGCACGAAGCTCATGTTGAGGATGATCAGGTGGCACCAGTCGAGTTGGTGCAGCCAGGTCGGCAGCGCCGTCCCGCGTACTTCGTCGCCCGGCAGCGCACCCGCGAGCACGGGCCGCTCCCGCAGCAGCTCCACGGTGGACAATGTCTGGGCGCTGAACGCCGGTCCCCACGCGTCGGCCGGTCCGCCCGCGCCGGCCAGCGCCACGGCGGGGCCGCGGGCGCGCCCGACCGGTTCGCCGCTGCCGTCGCCGCCGGGGCCGCGCCGGACACTCGTGTAGTAGCCGATCAGGTACACGACCGCGATCACGGCGGCGAGGAAGATCAGCGCGTACGCCGAGATGATCGTCGTCGTGTGGATCCGCAGCATCAGGTCGTCGAGAATTCCCATGATGGACTGGAGCTCGCCGTCCAGCTTGAACTGGGCCAGCAGCAGCGCGGCGGTGCCGAGGAAGCTGGCCGCCACGGCGAACACGCGGGTGCGGTAGACGATCTCGAGCACCAGCGCGATGGCGACCCCGACCCACGCCGAGCTTGTGATCGCCTCGAACATGTTGGCGACCGGGATGCGGTCGAGGATGTACCACCGCAGCCCGATGCCGTAGGCATGCAATCCCAGCGCGCCGAGCAGCAGCACGACCGCGGCCACCCAGGGGCCGCGCCAGCGGGTCAGCAGGGCCCAGACGCTCACGAGCACCGCGAGAAAGTACACCACGTAGCCCCAGGTGAACTTGCCGAAGCGGTAATACCGCACCTCGGCGGCGCGCTGCGCGGCGGTCGGGTACGACCCGGCCGGCGCCAGCGTCGGCAGGACCTCGGCGAGGCGGTCGAGCTGGGCCTGCGCGGCGGCGGCGTCGCGGGCCTGCCACGCTTCGACGAGGCGGTGCCAGGGCCCGGCCACCATCAGGGCCTGGTCCTGCGAGATGCCCGGCACGATGGGCCCGCGGCCGACCGCGTTCGGCAGGATTTCGTCCGGCGTGTGCCACTCGGCCAACGGATCGTCGCCGGGCTGCGGCACGATGAGGAGCATCCGGTCGAGCACCATCGCGACGGCCTGGGCGTGGCGGACGCGCCCGATCGCCCGGCCCGTGTCGAACCGGCCCTCGAGCTGCTGGATGCGCTCCTGAACGGTGGCGTCGGCCAGCTCCCGGATCGACATGAACCCGGTGCGCTGGATGCGGTCGCGCGGGGCCGCCTCCATGTGCGCGCTCAAGTGAACCCGCAGCCCCTTGTCGCGGATGCGGATCATCGGCGTGTCGACGTACGCCGCGCGGTTGCAGACCAGCTCCAGCAACGACGCCATGGGCGACAGGCCGGGCAGGTGCTCCGCGCCGCACATGGCGGCCAGGCTCTCGCGGGCAAACGACTCGAGCGCCTTGAACCGCCGCGCGTCCTGTACGACGATCAGGCCGGCGCGGCTCCAGTTGATCTGCCGGTCCAGTTCGACCGCACCGGCGGCGGGCTCGAACGGCGGCCGGCCGGCCGCGGCCGGCGGTGCGAGCAGCAGCGCAGCGCCGACAAGCAGCGCCGGCGCGAAAGACCTGGCCAGACGACGGGTCATGACGAACTCCCGACCATATCCGTGACCGCCCCCGTGCGGGCTGGTGCCGTTTCCGGCGCCGCCGAGCGCGCCCAGCGACTCCGCAGGATCAGCGGTTTGACGTAGAACGCATACAGACAGCCGAGCGTGACCAGGATCGAGCCCAGGGTCATCGGCGTGATCCCCGTGCGGTTGCCCACGCCCAGCCCGGTCCAGCTCCAGTGGTCCCCGGCCGCGTTGCTCTGGAACAGTGTCCACCGGCCGGCGGTGAAGGTGTGGTTCGTGTGGACGGCGGCGGCCTCCGGCGGCTGACCGGGGACCTGCACGATGAAGTCGCTGCGCCACGACTCGACCGCGTTCTTGCCGGGGAAAAACGTCACGGCCAGCCGCCGGCCCGTGAGGGCGAAGCCCAGTTCGCGCACATAGCGGCTGAAGAGCAGCTCCCACGTGCTGCCGTCGGGCCCGGCGACGCGGAGCGGCTGGGCGTCGATGTCCGGGTAACTCTGGAAGGGCAACCAGCGCGTCATCGTCCAGCCCGCGTGCTCGTTCTTGCCGGTCAGGCGGACCCGGATGGCCGATTGCCCGCGGCCCTGGCTCGGGCGCCGCATCTCCAGCGGCACGACCCGGGGCACCGCGACGAGCTGCTCGGCCGCAAACCGGCCGATGTCCCCGCGCGCGACGGCCTGGCCGTCCGTGGTGTAGAGGTCGGAATCTCCGGCGGCGATGTAGGGCAGGTAGCCGGTGACGCTCACGTCAAACGGCAACTCGTCCTGCGTGATCGCGATCGGCAGGCGCCAGCGCTCGAACCAGCCCGTGGGCAAACGCAGCGGTCCCAGGCCGATGGCCGGCGCGGTCCGTTTTGACGGCACTGCGCGTCCCGCCGTGTCGCGCACGACGTACCCGTCGTCCGTGTAGCGCTCGCGGTACCACGGCAGGCCGAGGATCGGCGCGCAGCGCCGCGCGGTCGCGGGCGTGCTGACCCTCTGAAAGTACAGCGCGGGGATCCGGTCGTCGTAGAACGACACCACCGGCGCGAACGTGCGGAGCTGGACCAGCAGGCCCGGCCGCACCTCGGCGGCCGTGTTCGCCGGCAGATCCAATTGCTGCTGGGGCGCCGCAGTCCCGATCGCCACGGCCAGCGTCACGCCCCGCACCGGCTGCGCGCCCTCGCCGTCGACCGCCAGCACGCGCACCTCGACAGGGTCCGCCGGCGACAGGTCACCGTGCCATGTCTGCCCGCGCTCCGCCAGCAGCTGTCCGATCCGCTGGCGGCCGACCATCGGACCCTCGGCCACGATCTCGACGCGCGGCGAGAGCAGCAGCGTGTCGCCCTCGATCTTCGTGCCGAAGTACCACGCCGACCCGACGGTCAGCACGAGCAGGCCGACATGCACGATAATCGCGCCCAACCCGAGCAGGTTCCAGCGGCAGCGGAACACGGTGGCCGCGACCAGCGAGACCGTGAACGCCGCTACCACGGCGACGAAGAACCAGTGGCTGAAGGCCTCCATTTCGCTCATTTCCAGCGCGCCGCGCACCTGCGGCAGCGCCGAGACGACCGACGCATACACGAGGATCACGACCAGCAGGCCGATACCGAACCAGATACTCGTCAGCAGTCGCAGGATCGGATCGCGACGCCAGATGGGCAGCGGGGAGGCGAGATCAGAGTCAGGCCGCGTGCTCACGCGCGAAGCTCCTTTCCGAAACGGCCGCTCGGTCGCCCCGGGCCGGCGGGTCGGCGGCGGGACCGTTGCCGCGCGAGGGACCGCACTCAGCCGGGATCGCCGCCGTATGACTGACAAAGCTGGCAGAACTGCGGAAGAACGTCGACGCGCCCGTCCAGACTTCGCTCACCGCCGAGTAGAATAGCGGACCGACCCGCGCTTGGCCAGTCAAGCCCCGTCGGGTTCGGAGAAGTCGCGATGCCCCTGTCGTCCGCGCAGCGCCGCGCCCTGGCGGCCGAGGCCAACCGCCTCAAGGCGACCGTGACCGTGTCGGCCGGCGCCCTGGGCGACGCCGTCGTCTCGCACGTGCGGACGGCGCTCGGGAGCCACCCGCTGGTGAAGGTGCGAATCCACGCCGACGACGCGGCGACCTGCGACGCGGCCGCGGCCGAGCTGGCGGCGCGGGTGCCGTGTGAGCTCGTGCAGCGGGTGGGGCGCGTCGCGCTGCTGTTCCGCCCGCCGGAGTCGGACGCGCCGGGCGGCGCGTGACGTCGGCCCTTAGCGCCCCGCGTCGTTCAGGAACGCCGTGATCCGGTCCGTCAGCCCCGTGTAGTCGGCCTCCAGGAGCGCCAGGTGTTCACCACCCGGCACCTGCCACAACGTCTTCGGCTCGCCCGCGGCCGCATGCAGCTCCGACCCCAACTCCGGGAAGCAGATCTCGTCCCGCGCGCCCGTGATCACGAGCAGCGGCCGCGGCGCGATCCGGCCGACCACCGCGATCGGGTCGTGGCCCGCCGAGATGGCCGCTGCCGCGAGGAGATTGGCGAGGGGGCGCCACAGGACGCGCCGCTGGAGGTGCGCGGCCGCGATGCCCCGGTATCGTCCGAACGTCGCCTCGGCGATCACGCCCCGTACCTCCGGCCGGTCGGCCGCGACGACGACACCGACGGCGCCGCCCAGCGATTGCCCGTAGACGAACAGCGGCAGCGCGCGGCAGTCGGCGCGGGTCCGCACGTAGTCCAGCGCGGCGTGCCCGTCGCGGATCGTGCCGGCGCGCGTCGGCCGGCCGGTGGAGCGGCCGAAGCCGCGGTAGTCGAACATCAGGACGTGGTAGCCGCGCTGCGGCAGCCAGCTCACGAGCGGCAGATGATTCGAGATGTTGGCGGCGTTGCCGTGGAAGTGGACCACGACGCCGCGCGGTTCGCCCTCCGCCGGCAGAAACCAGCCGTGCAGCGTCTCGCCGTCCGCCGTGGCGAACGTGACGTCCTCGGCCGCGAGGCGCAGCTCGGCCGGCGTCGTGTAGGTGACGTCGTCGGGGTAGTAGAAGAAGCTGTCGAAGCCCACCAGCGTAACGTACCCGGCGGCGAGCCCGACGACACCCAGCCGGATGCCCCAGCGCAGGCGGCGCCGGCGGCTCCGCCGCGCCGCCGGTGCGTCGGTCGGACTCGCCGTCGTCGCCGACGGCCCGCCCGGGCCCGGATCCGGCGGGTCCGACGCGTCCGGCATGCGTGGGGCGGGCGTGCTCATCGGTCGAAAAGTACGGCTGCCCCCAAACGCGACACGGCGTCAGGGGGCGATGGTACGCGCCCCCTGGCCGCGGACGATCACGACGACGTCGCTGCGCGCGTTGCGGACCCGGGCGAGGAGGTCGGCCACGCCGTCGACTTTCTCGCCGGCGACGGCCTCGATGACCTGGCCGATCTGGATGCCGGCCTGTTCACCGGCGCTGCGCGGCAGCACGTCGATGACGGCGATGCCGCGCACGTCGTCCGTCACGCGCAACAGGCGGCGGACGTCCGGCGACAGGTCGACGATCCGCAGGCCGCGCCAGAGCACCGCCCCGCCCCGCATCCAGCTCACGCGGCTCACGTCGCGCACGTCGATCGTGGCCACGACGGTCAGCGGCGCGCCCTCACGCAGCAGCGTCAGGGTGACCTGGCGACCGACCTCGGTGCGGCCGACGAGGTCGGCCAGGTGGCCGGGGCTGCGGACGGGCTGGTCGTCGTACCGCAGCAGGGCGTCGCCGACCCGCACACCGGCCTGCGCGGCGGGGCCGTGCGGCTCGACCTGATCCACGATGACGCCGCGGGTCGCCGCCGGCGCGCGCTCGCCGTCGGCCGCGTCGGCGGTGCGCACGGACGCCCCGAGGTAGCCGTACTGGATCGGCCGACCCTGCACGAGCTGGTCGATGATCCGCCGGCGCGCGGGCGACATGGGGATCGCGAAGCCGATGCCCTCGTCGGACGGGGCCCGGGTGTGCATGGCCGTGACCACGCCGATCAGTTCGCCGCGGATGTTGAAGAGCGGCCCGCCGGAGTTGCCCGGGTGGATCGGCGCGGTCGTCTGGATCATGTCGTGGTAGAAGCGGTCGTCGACTTCGCCGAGGCCCGGCAGGCTGCGGTCGAGGTTGGCGACGACGCCGACCGAAACCGAGAGCGAGCCGTCGCCGGCCAGGCCGAACGGATTGCCGAGAGCGATCGTCCAATGGCCGCGCGCGACCTGGGACCAGTCGCAGAACGTCGCGACCGGCAGGTCGCGGCGGTCGATGCTGAGAACCGCCAGGTCGCTCCGCGGGTCGGAGGCGAAGACCGTGCCGCGGAGCTTCTGCCCGTCGAAGCACAGCACCTCGATCTCGGTCGCTCCCTGGACGACGTGCTCGTTCGTCAGGATCAGTCCGCCGGGGGCCACGACCGTGCCGCTGCCGTTGACGAGCAGGCGCGTGGCATCCCCCGCCTCACTCTCGCCCGGGCCGCGGCGCTGGGCGCGAATCCCCACCACGCTCGGCGACACGCGCTGCACCACCTGGTCGAACGCGCGCTGCAGCGCATCCAGGTCGGCCGCGGCGACGCCCGGTGCCACCGGCGGCTCGGCGGCCGACGCCCGGATTCCCTCCGGTGCGACCGCGAGCGCGGCCAGCGCGAGCAGCAGCGGCAGCACGCCGCGCGAGTATCCGTGTGGACGTTCGAGAGCGCAGTACAGGGCCATACGGGTCTTCGACTTCCGGGACGGTCGGCGCCGCCGACCCGCTTTTCGGACTCCCGGCGTGGAGTCCGCCACCGGAAGTGTACCAGCGCATCGGCCCGCCGTGCGCGAAACATTCGGAGCGGCGGTCCGGCGCGGGTCGGCGGCCGACCGCCGGGCCCATGCATCAGCGTTTACGGGACACGCCCGCCGCAGGCTTGCGGGCGGACGCCTCCTTGGCACGCGGGGTCCGGCCCACCGATGAACTATCGGGCGCCGCGACATCGGCAGCCGGGGCCGATACCGGCGTGGGGCGCGGACGCTTGGCTTCGAGCGTCTGCTGGCGGATGGCGGCGCAGACCTCGGGGTTGTCGCGCAGGAACTGGCGCGCGTTGTCGCGGCCCTGGCCCAGGCGCAGCTCGCCGAAGCTGAACCATGTGCCGCTGCGCTGGACGATGCCCGTGTCGGCGGCGAGATCGATGAGGTCTCCCTCGCGGCTGATGCCGGAGTCGAACAGCATGTCGAACTCGGCCTCGCGGAAGGGCGGCGCGACCTTGTTCTTCACGACTTTGGCCCGCACGCGGTTGCCGATGGCGACTTCGTTCTCCTTCAGCAGCCCGATCTTGCGGACGTCAATCCGCAGCGAGCTGTAGAACTTCAGCGCGCGGCCGCCGGGCGTGGTCTCGGGGCTGCCGTACATCACGCCGATCTTCTCGCGGATCTGGTTGATGAAGATCACGCTCGTGCGGCTCTTGGCCGAGATGCCCGTCAGCTTGCGCAGGGCCTGGCTCATGAGGCGGGCCTGCACGCCGACGAACGAGTCGCCCATCTGGCCCTCGAGCTCGGCCTTCGGCACGAGGGCCGCGACCGAGTCGATCACGATGATGTCCAGCGCGTTCGAGCGGACCAGCAGCTCGCAGATCTCGAGCGCCTCCTCGCCGCTCGAGGGCTGGTTGATCAGCAGCGCTTCGAGGTTCACGCCGATGCGCTTGGCCCAGGACGGGTCGAAGGCGTGCTCCGCGTCGATGAACGCCGCCGCCCCGCCGGCCCGCTGGGCCTCGGCGATGATGTGCAGCGTCAGCGTCGTCTTGCCGGACGACTCCGGGCCGAAGACCTCGACGATGCGCCCCCGCGGGATGCCCACGCCGCCCAGCGCCAGGTCGAGCGAGAGGCAGCCGGTCGACACGCCGTCCACGGTCGCCGACTGCTGCTCGTTGAGATACATAATCGCGCCTTTGCCGAACGACTTCTCGATCTGCTGCACGGCCCGCGACAGGGCGTCTTTGCGGTGCTCCTCGCGCTCCTCGGACGTGACGTTCTTCTTCGCGTCGGACATGACGTGCGCCCTCGCATCTGCCCCGTCGGGGGCGGTTCGGCGACCAACCGCGGGCCCTGGCCCGCGCTCACCGGTTCCATCGTACAAACAAATACCTAACTGTCAACGGCTTCCCGCCCCGGGATCCAATCCGCCGGCAACCCGATGTCCACTACGACCACCCGTCCCACCCAGTCCGCCGCCGCGGCGAATCCCACCTTCGCCGCCACCATCGTCGCGGTCACGTGCGCCCGGAAGCATGGCTCGGCCGGTGTGCCCGTATCCCCGTCCAGGCCGGACGGGAGGTCGATCGCGATCCGCCGGGCCCGGGGGGCCGCGTTCGCCGCGACGATGAGCTCGGCGATCGTCCCGCGGGGGGCCCCGCGCGACCCCGTCCCCAGCAGCGCATCGACGATCGCGTCCGCCGCCGCGAGGCAGGCCCGGGCGGCGGCCGCCCCGGCCGGCTGGTCGGCCCGCAGCAGCGGGAATCCGGCCCGCTCCAAAACCCGCAGGTTGACCCCCGCGTCGCCCCCGGACTTCTCCGGGGGGGCCGCCAGGATGACGTCGACGCGTACTCCCGCGTTCCGCAGGTGCCGGGCCACCACGAACCCGTCCCCCCCGTTGTTGCCCGGACCGCACAGGATGGCCACGCGGGCCGCGGCCGGCGTGGCAAGCTCGGCGTAGACCACCTCCGCGGCGCCCCGCCCGGCGTTCTCCATCAGCACGAGGCCCGACAGGCCGAGCCGCTCGCTCGCGAGCGCGTCCAGCTCGCGCAGTTGCCGGCATGACAGCGGGCGTCCGGGAACGTAGGGCAGAGGCATTGTCTCACCGTGCGCGCCGTGCGCCGGGCCGGTCGCCGTCCGCAGCGCGGTCGCGGGCAGCACGCGCCGGACCGGCCGGGGGCCGGCCCCGGTCGGCCCTGCCCATGGTAACCCCCCGGGCGGGCCGGACTCCATCCGTGGCCGGGCTGGTTGCTTGGGCTGCGGCGAGGGGGCACGAAGGGGTGGCGTGCGGCTTGGCAACGGCCGGGCGGCTGCGTATCATCCGCGGAACCACTGGGGCGAACCGCCGAAGGGCAGGAGCATTGCGGCCTGCGACGGGCCGCCGGCGGCGCCCGAACGTCAGCGAAACCGCGGGTCGGGGTGCCCGGCCCTTGCGGGGCGCGTTGGCTCTCGCTAGAACCTTGCGGGCCCGGGCCACGGTGGTTCCCGGTCGCGAAGGAGGATCGACTCGTGCCGGACGTTGCCGAAGTTGAAGCGAAGGTCAAGAAGATCGTGGCGGAGCAGATGGGCGTCGCCGAGTCGGAGATCAGCCGCGACACCTCCTTCGTGAACGATCTCAACGCGGACTCGCTCGATACCGTCGAGCTGGTCATGGAGTTCGAGGATGAGTTCGAGATGAGCATCCCCGACGAGGAGGCGGAGAAGATCCAGACCGTCGGGATGGCCATCGATCACATCGTCAAGCATCTGAGCAGCGCGAACAAGGCGTAGGCCGGGCGGAGGGCATCCGTGGGCGAACGGCGCGTCGTCGTGACCGGCATGGGGGCCGTCACTCCGCTCGGCAGCACGGTCACCGCGTACTGGGATGGGTTGGTCGCCGGTCGGTGCGGCATCCGGACGATCACGCGCTTCGAGCACGCCCAGTTCGACGTGCACTTCGGCGGGGAGTGCCCGGACTTCGAGGCCGGCCGGTACTTCGACGTGCGGCAGGCGAAGCGCATGGACCGCTTCGCCCAGATGGCGTTCGTCGCGGGGCAGGAAGCGTACGCCCAGTCGGGATTGCAGGCCGGTCAGTTCGAGCCGATGCGGGCGGGCATCTATCTCGGCGCGGGGATCGGCGGCCTGCGTGAGATCGAGGAGCAGCACCTGCGGCTGCTCGAGAAGGGCCCCTCGAGGGTTTCGGCGTTCACGATTCCGAAACTGATGGCCAACGCCGGACCGGGGCACCTGGCGATCGCGCTCAACTTTCAGGGCCCGTCGGCGTCGTTCGCGACGGCCTGCGCCTCCGCCGGCTCGGCGATGGGCGAGGCCTGGTACGCGATTCGCCGCGGGGATCTGGACGTGGTGCTGACGGGCGGCGCCGAGGCGGCCCTTACGCCGCTGGGCATCGCCGCGTTCGCCGCGATGAAAGCCCTGAGCACGCGGAACGACGATCCGGCCCGGGCCTCGCGCCCGTTCGACAAGGACCGGGACGGCTTCGTGCTCAGCGAGGGCGCCGGGCTGCTCATGTTCGAGGAGCTCGAGTTCGCCCGCCGCCGCGGGGCGCCGATCCTGGCCGAGGTGGTGGGCTTCGGCGCCAGCACCGACGCGGGCGACATCGTGCAGCCCGACCCGGAGGGGCGGGGCGCCGCGCGGGCCATGTCGGCGGCCCTCCGTAGCGCGAACCTGCGGCCCGAGGACGTCCACTACATCAACGCGCACGGCACCAGCACGACCCTGGGGGACATCGCCGAGACCAAGGCGATCAAGGCCGTGTTCGGCGCGGCCGCCCGCCGCGTGCCCGTGAGCAGCACCAAGAGCGCGATCGGCCACCTGCTGGGCGCCAGCGGCGGCGTCGAGGCGATCGCGAGCGTGTTGGCGATCCGCCACAAGACACTGCCGCCGACGATCAACCTCGCGCACCCCGATCCCGAGTGCGATCTGGACTACGTGCCGAACACGGCGCGCGACGCCCAGGTGCACGTGGCCATGAGCAACTCGTTCGGCTTCGGCGGGCACAACACCTGCATCGTCTTCCGCAGCGTGTAGCTCCACTCCCGCCTTCCGCCGGACCGTGACTAGAAGTCGGGCGCCGCGCCGAGGCGACGGCGCACGGCCTTCTCGATCTCCACCAGAATCAGAACGCCCGCGCCCACGGCCACGGTCCAGAGCCAGGCCGCCCGGTCGATGGCGGCCGAGTGGAACAGGGTGTTGAGCACGGGCACGTACGTGAACGCACACTGCACGAGCAGCATGGCGGCGATGCCGGCCCAGAGCCACCCGTTGGATCCCAGCGGGACGCTCCACGCCGGGCGCAGGAGCGCGCGCGCCGAGAAGAGGTAGAACGCCTCGCCGACCACGATCGTGGCGACCGCTGCCGTGCGGGCCGCCGCTTCGTCTTCGCCGCGGGCGAGCTCGCCGTAAAACGCGGCCATCGTGCCGATGCACAGCAGCAGCGAGACGAACCCGGTGCGCATCAGCATGCCCAGCGAGAACAACGGCTTGCGCGGATCGCGCGGCGGACGGGCCATCACGTCCGGCTCGCGGGCCTCGAAGATCAGCGGCATGCCCAGCAGGACGGCCGTGAACATGTTCACGTACAGCGCGTGGATGGGCAGGATCGGCAACGGTTGATTGAAGGCGACCGCCGCGAGGATGACCAGCGCTTCGGCGCCGTTGGTGGGCAGCGTCCAGATGATGAACTTGGTCAGGTTCGTGTAGACGGTGCGGCCTTCGTCCACGGCGGCCGCGATGGAGGCGAAGTTGTCGTCGGCGAGCACCATGTCGGCCGCGTCCTTGGCGGCTTCGGTGCCGGCGATGCCCATGGCCACGCCGATGTCGGCCTGGCGGAGCGCGGGGGCATCGTTGACGCCGTCGCCGGTCATGGCGACGACATGTCCGCGGCTCTGCAGCGCCTTGACCAGGCGCAGCTTCTGCTCCGGCGTCATGCGCGCGAACACCGGCGTGGCCTCGGCCGCCCCGGGCAGTTCCGCATCTGGAATCCGCGCCAGCTCCGCTCCCGTGAGGACCGGCGTGCGCGGCTCGGCCTCGGCGGCCCGGTCGGCCGCGGCTCCGTCGATTCCCATGAGTGCCGCGATGCTGGCGGCCGTGCGGGCGTGGTCCCCGGTGATCATTTTCACCTGGATGCCCGCGGTCCGGCAGGCCCGCACCGCTTCGATCGCCTCGGGGCGGGGCGGGTCCATCATGCCCTGGAGGCCGAGGAACACCAGCCCGCCGCGGCCCTGCTCGAGCGACTCCGCGGTGAGCGTGGTGGCCCCGTCGGCCCGCGCTTCCCGGGCGAACGCCAGGACGCGCAGGCCGCGGGCGGCCAGGTCGCCCGCCGCCGCGTGGATCGCATCCGCGTCGAGTTCGACCTCGCGACCGTCCGCCGCAAGCGCGCCGCGGCACATGGTCAGCAGCCGCTCGACCGAGCCCTTCACATACACCACCGTCGGTGCGCCGTGCGCCGCGTCGGGCTCGGCCGTCGCGGCATGGAGGGTCGCCATGTACTGCCGTTCCGACTCGAACGGGATGGCGGCGACGCGCGGCCGGTGCGCCGCCGGATCGGCGTCGTGCGTCTCCGTCGCGCCGGCGAGCTTGCGGGCCGAAACGAGCAGCGCCGCTTCGGTCGGGTCGCCCTGGATGGTCCAGTGCGGCGCGGCGTCGCCCGGGGGCACGAGCCGCGCGTCGTTGCAGAGCGCTCCGCAGCGGAGCAGCTCGACGAGAGCGGGCTCCGCGTCCGGCTGGACCGCCGCAGCCGCACCCTCGTCCGCCGCCCGCCGGATCGTACCGGTCGGGTCGTAGCCGCTGCCGGTGAAGGCGTACGTCACGCCGCCGCCGGGCGCGTAGACCCAGGCGGCCTGGACGGTCATTTCGTTCTGGGTCAGCGTGCCGGTCTTGTCCGAGCAGATCACCGTCGTGCTGCCGAGGGCCTCGACCGCCGGCAGCTTGCGAATGATCGCCCGGCGCCGCGCCATGCGCGACACGCCGACCGCCAGCATGATGGTGACCGCCGCCGGCAGGCCCTCCGGGATGGCGCCGACGGCCAGGGCCACCGCCGCCATGAACATCTCCGCGGCGCCGCGGCCGCGTGCCAGACCGACAAGAAACGTCAACGCGGCGACGGCCAGGATCACGATGAGCAGCAGGCGGCTGAAGCCCGCGATCTTGCGGCCGAGGGGGGTCTGGAGCTCTTCGGCGGTCGCGATCAGCTCGCTGATGCGTCCGACCTCGGTCGCGTCGCCGACGCTGACGACCAGGGCCTCGCCCCTGCCGCGGGTGATGAGCGAGCCGGCGTAGGCCATGTTGGCGCGGTCGGCCAGCAGCGTGTCGGCCGCGAGGGCGTCCGGCTTCTTGGTCACGGGCCGGCTCTCACCCGTCAGCGCGGACTCGTCGCATTGCAGCTCGTGCGCGGTCAGGAGGCGCACGTCCGCGGGCACGCGGTCACCGGCTTCGAGCACGACGATGTCGCCGACCACGAGCTGCGCGGCGTCGATCCGTTCCCGTTGCCCGCCGCGTTTGACGTAGGTCTCGAGCTTCATGGCCCGCGCGAGCGCGTCGATGGCCTTGATCGCCCGGGACTCCTCGATGTACCCGATCGCCGCGTTGACGAGCACGACACCGAAGATCACCGCGCTGTCGACGAACTCCTGCATCAGCAGCGTGACCAGCGTGGCCGCGAGCAGGATGTAGACCAGCGGCGCGTGGAATTGCAGGAGGAGCCGCAGCCACCAGGGGCGGGCCTTGCGGGCGGTGATGACGTTGGGACCGTCGCGCGCGAGCCGGGCGGCGGCTTCCGCGGCGGTCAGTCCGCGCCGCGCGTCGGAGCCGAGCCGCGCGACGGCGTCCGCCGCGGAAAGCGCGTGCCAAGCCACGGAGTCTGCCGCTCGGCGGACAGCTTGCGCGGTCATCGTGGCGTGCTCCTCGCATACTCCCGCGGGCGCCGGCGGGAGCAGCGGCACGTCGGGTGGCTCGCATGGTACGGGGGGGAGGGAACCGCGTCCAGCGTGCGAGTCGAGCCGCGGGGCCCCGCGGCGGGTTTCTGGCCGGCGGAGCGCAATCGTCCGCGCCGGGCGCGTCGCGGACGATCGGCGGGGGCGGCGCGGCTCGGCGTCGGAACGCCCCCAAGGGGATTCGAACCCCTGTCGCCGGCTTGAAAAGCCGATGTCCTAGGCCTCTAGACGATGGGGGCCGCCACAGAGGCGAGTGTGGGATGGTAGGACCGCGCCGCGGCGGCGTCAAACGGTCGCGCGGTCGTCCGCAGCCGCCGGCTCGGGGCCCGGAACGGGCCGGCGTTCGCTCCTGAGGTGATCAGGGCGTCTGCGCCGCGGCAACCGCCGCCGTCCGGCCCGGGTGTGCGGTCGCGCTGCGCCCGTTGCGCAGGGCGTTCTGCCCGCGGCGTGCGTAGTCGAGCGACAGCGCGAGGATCCGCATGGCCTCCTGGTCGGCGTGGAAGCCGACCGAGTTCTCGGCTTCGACGAAATCGACCAGGAACGACGCCTTCCGCTGGAAGCCGCGCGCGGCCGCGAGCTGCTCGTCGGTGGTGCCCGCGTCGCGGGCGGCCTTCAGGTCGTCGATCAGGTCCATCAGTGCATCAAGCGCCAGGTCGCGGGCGAAGACGGTCCGCTCCTGGATGGTTTCGGCGCGGGCCAGCAGCTCGCGCTCCGCGGTGCGGTGGCAGGTCTGGCAGGCGTGGGCGACGTTGAGCAGCGGGCTGCGCACGTGGTGGTCGCTGATCTTCATCGCCCCGACGCGCGTGTAAGGCATGTGGCAGTCGGCACAGGCCACGCCGCTGCGGGCGTGGACGCCCTGGCTCCACAGCTCGAACTCCGGGTGCTGGGCTTTCAGCATCGCGGCCCCGGTGTCCTTGTGCACCCAGTCCTTGAAACCGATCTCGTCGTAATAGGCGAGGATCTCGTCGCCCCGGCGGCCCTTGTGCCAGGGGTACGTCAGGCGCTTTCCCTCGCCCTGGAAGTAGTACTCGACGTGGCATTGCGCGCAGACGTAGCTGCGCAGCTCCTGCCGGGTCGCGTCGCGGTTCACGTCGTAGTCCGCGACGCCCTCGGCGGCCTTGACCAGCCGGATGCCCTCGATGAAGGCCGGCCGCGTGATCCGCAGCGCCATGGTCTGGGAGTCGTGGCAGTCCAGGCAGACCACCGGGTGGTCGACGAGCGGGCGGGCCTCGGCGTACGGCAGGGCGTTGAGGCGGTCGAACCCCTTGAAGATGTCGCCGTCGCCGAGCCGCTTGTAGGCCGTGTACGTCGAGGCGTGGCAGTTCAGGCAGGTGCCCGGCTGCTGGACGACCTGCACGCGCTTCGTGAACGTCTGGTCTTCCAGCATGTAGGCGTGGCCGCGCTCCTCGCGGAAGTCCACGCTGAACGCGTACCCCGCCCACATCCGCGCCAGCCGCGGATCCTCGTGGATCTTCGACTGCGTCACAACGGGCCGCGGGTCCTGCTCGTCCGGCTGTCGCGGCAGGGCTTCGCTGCCGCCGAAGCGCGTGCGGACCAGGTCCACGGTCCGGCGATAGCCGTCGTACTGAAGCGGGAAGTTCTTCCCCCAGACGGCCGGATCGACCGTGTCGTCGGTCAGCGTGACCACGCGGAAGAACGGGTTGCGCGCCTCCTGCTTGTGCTCGAAGACGCTGACGAGCAGGCCGGCCAGGCCGAAGGCGCCGACGCCGAAGACGGCGGCCAGCACCAGCATCAGCCCGAGACCGGGGCGACGGCGGGGGGCGGCAGGCGAGGGTGCGGTCATCTCGAATCTCCTCCAGCGGGTGCGGCATTGGAGAAGCGGCACACGGGAAGCAAGAAAGACGCGGGCCCGCAGCCGTCGCGGCGCGTTCGGCCCACCCGCGTGCTCGCTCGGGCCTTCTTCATCCTCAGTTTCCTTCGTGCGGATGTCCCACGTCCCGGTGGCACCGGATGCACGCGATCGGCTCGGCGCCGGGCCGTGCGTCGATCGCGTGCACGATGTCCGCGTGGCAGCGCCGGCAGGCCGCTTCGGTCACGCGCCGGTTGGGCTCGGTGATCCGGATCGGTTCGTGGAAGCGCCCGGTCGTGAACGCCAGCGCGTGGTTCCAGCCGTTGCGGCCCTTGACCGCGTACTTCCCCACGAAGTCGTGCGGCGTGTGGCAGTCGTTGCAGACCGCCACCGCGTGGTGACTGCTCCGCGACCAGGCGTCGTAGTGCGACTGCATCACGTGGCAGTTCGCGCACGCGGCCGGGTCGTTGGTCAGGTAGGAGGCCCCCTCGGCGTACACGAAGGTGTACGAGCCCAGGCCGACCACCACGCCGACCAGAGCGCTCAACCCCAGCGCCGCGACGCGTCCAAGTCGCCGTCGCCTGTCACACGGCTCCGGCGGTGCGTCGGCGGGCCTGTTTCGCGAGGTTTCCAAAGGCTTCTCCCGGCGGCACGCGGCCGCGGCCAGCGTTCCTGCCGACATTGTGCCCGCTTCGGCCTGTGCGGCACTTGATCTGGATCAAGCCGGGCGGGGCTCGCGCGGTTTTTCGGGGCCGATCCGGTTGCGTCAGCGGCCTATCCCGCCGCGAGGACCCCGCGCAGGTCGGCGGCCGGGCTGGCGCCGATGAGCTGGAGGTCGTACTCCTGTTGCAGAATCTTCATCACGTTCGGCGACACGAACGCCGGGGCCGCGGGGCCGATGCGGATGTTCTTGACGCCCAGCGCCAGCAGGGTCAGCAGCACGGCGACGGCCTTCTGTTCGAACCACGACAGCACGATCGTCAGCGGCAGGTCGTTGACGCCGCAGCCGAACGCCCGGGACAGCGCCACCGCGACCTGGATCGCGCCGTAGGCGTCGTTGCACTGGCCCATGTCCAGCAGCCGCGGCACCTCGACGCCGTTCAACCGCAGCGTGCCGTAGTCGTGCTCGCGGATGCGGAACTTGCCGCAGCCCAGCGTCAGGATCAGCGTGTCCTCGCCCGTCAGCCGCGCCAGCTCCGAGTAGTAGTTGCGGCCCGGCTCGGCCCCGTCGCAGCCGCCGATGACGTAGAACCGCGACAGCCGGCCCTCCTTCACCGCGGCGACGATCTGGTCCGCCAGGCCCAGGATCACGCTGTGGTGGAACCCGACCTGCGACTCGCGCACCTTCTTTTCGGGCAGCGGGGCCGACCGGCGGGCGGCCGCGATGACCGGGCCGAAGTCATTGCCCTTGATGCGCACGCCGCCCGGCACGGCCGTCGCCCGAGTGGTGAAGACGCGGTCGCGGTACGCCTCCCGCGGGATCAGGATGCAGTTGGTCGTCGCGACGATCGGGCCGGTGAACTCCGCGAACTCGCTGCGCTGCTTCTGCCACGCCCCGCCGAAGTGCCCCGCCAGGTGCGGGTACTTCCGCAACTCGGGGTACATGTGTGCCGGCAGCATCTCCCCGTGCGTGTACACGTTAATGCCCGTGCCGGCCGTCTGCTTCAGCAGGTCGTCAAGGTCCAGCAGGTCGTGCCCGGTGACCAGGATGCCCGGCCCGGCCTGCGTGCCCTCGTACACCGTCGCCGGCGACGGCTTCCCGAACCGCTGCACGTGCCCGGCATCCAGCATCTCCATCACCCGCAGGTTCTTCCGGCCGCACTCGAGCACCATCTCGAGCAGGCTGGGGATGTCGAAGTTGACGTTCGTCATCGTGGCGAACAGGGCCTCCTCGACGAAGCCGTCCACGGTCTCGTCGACCTGGCCCAGCCGACGGGCGTGGTGGGCGTACGCCGCCATGCCCTTGAGGCCGTACAGCAGGATTTCCTGCAAGGACTGCACGTCGGGGTCTTTGCCGCAGACGCCGACGTCGGTGCAGGCCGTCCCACGAAATACCTGTTCACACTGATTGCAGAACATCGACCACGCTCCTTCCGGGTTTCGAGTGCGGCGCGCCGCGCCGCGTGAATACGCCACCGACTCGCAGGCGCCGCTACAACGTGCGCCGCGACAGCACCTCACCGTCCGTGCCGATGACCACGTCGTGCACCGGCACCGCGCTGCCCGCCAGCCGTCGGGCCTCCAGCACCGCGTGCAGGATGCCCGAGCAGCACGGCACCTCCATGTGGGCGACCGTGATGTCCGTCGGCCCACGGCCGGCGATCATCTGCGCCAGCTTCTCCACGTACCCCCGCGTGTCGTCCAGCTTCGGACAGGCGATGACCACCGCCCGCCCGCGCAGCAACTCCTGGTGAAACCCCGCGTACGCCACCGGCACGCAGTCGGCCGCCACCAGCAGGCGTGCTCCCGCCAGGACGGGCGCTGTCGGCGGCAGCAGGCGCAACTGCACCGGCCAGTGCCGCAGCTCCGACGCCGGCGCGGCGGGGGGCGCTGCGGGGCCGGGGGACGTCGCCGCGGCCGGCACGGAGCGGTCGAACGTGCGCATCCGGCTGCCGGGGCAACCGCCGCCGGCGTGGCCCTGACCGGGGGCCGACTCCGGTGCGACCGCGGCCGGCACCGTCGGGAGTGTCGCGGCCGGAGCGCCGGTGCGCAGCGCGGCGAGGTGCGCTCGGACGGCGTCTTCGCTGAACGCGTCGGACTCGCGGCGCTCGATGCGGATGGCCCCCCGCGGGCAGTGCCCGAGGCAGGCGCCGAGGCCGTCGCAAAGCCGCTCCGCGACCAGCTTCGCCTTGCCGTTGACGATGCGGATCGCGCCCTCGTGGCAGGCGGGCACACACAGCCCGCAGCCGTCGCACTTGCTCTCGTCGATCGTCACGATCTCGCGGATCATCGCGGGTCCTCGGTCCGGAGCGGGGCGCCGCTCGCCTTGCCTCGCTGGGGGAAGTCTCGGAGAATGCGGCCCGGACGACCTTGACGTGGATCAAGCGGCATGGAAAAAATGCCGCCGGGCCGGAGTGTCATGGAAGCGACGACGCTGGACATATTGCGCAAGTGCAATCTGCTGCGGGGCTTAACGGAGGAGTCGCGGCAGCGGCTGGCGGGGCTGGCGCGGCGGGCGGTTTTTCGAAAAGGCACAGTCATTTTCCGGCAGGGCGAGGAGTGCGCGGCGCTCTACTGCGTCGGGTCGGGCGTCGTGCGCATTTACAAGACCGCGCCCTCCGGCAAGGACCACGTGCTGCACTTCGCCGGTCCCGGCATGACGTTCGCCGAGGTCGCGGTCATCGGCGGCTTTCCGTATCCCGCCCACGCCGAGGCGCTGGAGGATTCGGTGTGCGCCGTGATCGAAGCCACCGGGCTGCGTCGCCTGCTGGTCGCCCAGCCGGAAATCTGCCTGCAACTGCTCCAGGGGATGGCCTTCTGGGTCCGCCAACTCGTCGGGCTGCTCGAGGACGTCGTCCTGCGGGATGCGCTCGGCCGCGTCGCAGGCTACCTGCTGCGGGCGGCGGCGGAGCACGACGAGCCGGAGTTCGAGCTGCCCGTGCTCAAGAAGGACCTCGCCAGCCACCTGAACCTGACGAGCGAGACGCTCTCGCGAAGCTTGCGGCGCCTCGCGGACGCCGGGCTGATCGAGCTGCCCGACGTCCAGCGCATCCGGATCTGCCAACGCGCGCCCCTGCGGGACGTGGCCGAGGGTCTGCTGCCCGGCGAATTCGAGTGAGTCGCGGTCTCGGGTTGTGCCGACTGCCGGCGTTCGGCAGAATGGGACGTTCATGAGCGACTCGGACTCCACCCGTCTGACGCTCCTGCTGCGGTTGCGCGACCGTCAGGACCAGCTGAGCTGGCAGGAGTTCCACGACCGGTACGGGCAGTTGCTTTATCGTTACGCGCGGGCCCGGGGGGCCTCGCACGCCGACGCCGAGGACGCGGTACAGGACGTGGAACTCAACCTGTTCCGCTCCCTCCAGGGCTTCGAGTACGACGCTGGCAAGGGGCGCTTCCGCGCGTACCTGCGAGCCGCCGTCATGCACTCGCTGGCCCGCCGGGCCGACCGGCAGGCCCGCCAGCCGGTTGCTCTCGATCCCGACAAGTTCGATTACGTCGGGGGCCAGGCCGAGGCCAGCGCGGACGAGCGCTGGGAACGCGAGTGGCAACTGCACCGCCTGCGGTGGGCGTTGCGCGTCATCGCCGGGGAGTTCGAGCCCGTCACGCTGCGGGCTTTCGAGATGCACGTGCTCGGAAATCGGTCGGTCGAGGAGACCGCGCAGGCGCTCGGCCTGAGCAAGGCCAGCGTCTACCAGGCCCGCAGCCGCGTGCTCAAACGCCTCAAGGAGCGCCTCGCGGCGCTGGACCCGGACGGGGACGTGTGAGCACCGGCCGCGGCGGCCGCGACCGCCGCGGCCCGCAGGGTCCGATAGTCCGGGAAGTGTGTCAGGAACGCCGCCGCCGCCGTCTATGTCGGTGGAGGAGCGGCGGGATGGACGCCACGTTGATCACTCGTACCTGCCCGAGTTGCTCGACGACCGTAAACGTGCCGCCCGGCGCGAGCGGCGCGGCGTGCCCGGTCTGCGGGGCCCGCTGGCCGGACGACGCGACGCGGCCGGCGACCGCCGCGGCCCGCGACGGCGCCTCCGACGCGGACGCGAACGATGAGGCGTTCGTCGCCGATCTGCGGGAGGCGTTCGGCTTGCGGCCCGACGAACGCTCGGCGTTCGTTCCCCGCATCGAGCCGCTCGCGAGTTCCGCTCCCCCCGCTGCGGCGTCCCCGAACCGGCTGTCCGCCCTTCCGCCCGGCACCCGGCTGGGCGATTTCGAGATCATCGCGGAACTCGGGCGCGGCGGCATGGGCGTCGTCTATCGCGCGCGGCAGGTGTCGCTCGGGCGGATCGTGGCCCTCAAGGTCCTGCCCGGCTACGCCCGCCACAACCCGACCGCGATCCAGCGCTTTCAAACCGAAGCCCAGGCCGCGAGCCGCCTGCACCACACGAACATCGTCGCGATCCACGCCCAGGGCGAGGCCGACGGGCACTACTACTACGCGATGGCGCTGATTGACGGCGTGAGCCTCGATCGCGCCCTGCGCGATCAGCCCGGCCTGCTGAGCTCGGCCGGTGCCGGCTCGTCGGCCGCGCCGCGCCTGCCGTCGCAAGCGCCGGTCAATCCGGCCCGGCTGGCGGCGGAGCCTGCCGAGGAAGTGTTGACTGTCGCCTGGTCGCGCGCCGACTTCCGGCATCTGGCCCGGCTGCTGGCCGAGGTGGCCGACGCGCTGGCGTATGCTCACGCGCGCGGCGTGATTCACCGCGACATCAAGCCGCACAACCTTCTGCTCGACACCGCGGGTCGCCTGCACCTGACCGATTTCGGGCTGGCGCGTCTGACCGATGCACCGCACCTGACCGTTTCCGGCGAGGTACTGGGCACGCCCGCGTACCTGTCGCCCGAGCAGGTCCGCGGCCACGCCGCCGACATCGACGCCCGCACCGACATCTACTCGCTCGGCGTGACGCTCTACGAGCTGATCACCGGGCGCAAGCCGTTCGCGGGGCGCACGCGCGACCAGATCCTCGGCAGCATCCTCACCGTCGAGCCGCTTCCGCCCCGACGCGTCAACCCGGCGGTGCCCCGCGACCTCGAAACCATCTGCCTGCGCGCCATGGAGAAGGGGCCCGCTCGCCGCCACCCGTCCGCCGCCGCGCTGGCCGAGGACCTGCGCCGCTTCGCCGAGGGGCGGCCGATCCTGTCGCGCCGCACCGGCGCGCTGGAGAAGGCGGCCAAATGGGTCTGGCGCCACAAGGCCCACGCCGTCGCGGGCGGCGCGCTCGTGCTGGTCGGGCTGCTCGCCGCCGGTCTCGCGCTCTCCCGGGCGGCCGGCCGGGCCCGCGAGGCCCGCACGCTCGCCGAGCGCGCTTACGAGCAGCTCGCCTACTTCGACTATCGCGCGCCGGACGCGGCGGCCGCGCCGCTCGCCCGGGCCGCGGCGCTCGGCACCGACGTGCTCGAACTGCCGCTGGCGCGGGCCCTGGCCGCGATGGGAGCGAACGACGCCGGCACCGCCGTCCGGGTCCTCGCGCCGCACGCCCAGTCCGACGGTTCCGCCGATCCGCGCGTCTTGTACCTGCTCGCCTGGGCCCAGCGCCGCGGCGGAGACGCGTCCGCGGCCGCCGCCGCGTTGGCCCGCGCGGAAGCGCTGCGAACGGCACACGCTTTGGACGGGCCGCCGGAGGCGGCGCTAACGGCCGATGCGTGGTTTTTCCGGGGTTTGGCGCTGCACTTTGACGACCCCGTGGAGGCCCTGGCCTCGTACCGCACGGCGAACGCCGTCCGAGCCCGGCAACGGAGCTTCTATCCGCAGGCGCTCCTGCACCTCGCGCGAGCCCGCAACCAACAGCTCTACACGCTTCGACGGCTGGAGGGGCGCGAGGAGGCCGAGGCCAGCCTCCGGCAGCTCGTGAGCGCCGGCTACTACGGCGCCTATCCGCACTATCTCCTGTCCCTCTCTCACCGGCTCGCCGCCGAGATCTACGAGGGCAGCCAGGGCACGCGCGACGACACCGTCGCGCACCACTACGCCGCAGCGTTGGAATGGGCCCGTGCCGGCCAAGCCGTCAGTCCGGCCGATGATCGCCCCGTCGCCGCCGAGGCCGAGTGTCTCGAACGGCTCGGCGACTGGGCCGGGGCCGTGGCCGCGCGGACACGCCAGCTCGCGCTGGCGGACGCCGACGCCAAGCGCTGCGAAGCGCTCCATTACCGCTGGCGGTTGCACTACTGGCTGGGCGACTACCCGGCCGCGGCGGCCGACCTGTCCGCCGGGCTGGTCTGCGACCCGGACAACCGGTTCTACGCGTACGTGTACCCGGCGTTGCTGCGGGCTGAGCAGGGCGACCCGGCCGGTGCCCGCGCGCTGGCCCGTTCGTTGCTTGACGGCGCACCGCGGAGTCCCAACGCTCTGTTGTGGACCGCGACGACGCTGCGCCTGGTGGGGGCCCCCGCTGAGGCCGATGCGCTGCTCGCCGAGCGCACGCCGACCCTCGACTTCGGCGCGGACCTCGAACCGCCGCAATCGGCAGAGTGGCTGCGGGCCCTGCTTGCTGGCGTCGCGGGACGGCCGGCCGACCTGTCCCCGTTTTTCGCCGCCGCACCGCAGCCTTGGCGGCTGTCGGCTGAGGCTGCTTTTCACGAGGCGGTTCGCCGTTTGGCCGCGGGAGACCGCTCGGGGGCGGCGGTCGCGCTCACGGGAGCTTATCGGAGTTTTGACGGCGAGAACCGGTACACCTACCACGCCCGGATTTTGCTGGTGCGAATGCAAAAAAGCGCTGACTGGCCCCCGTGGCTCACGTTATCATACTCGCTGGAGCAATCGGCGGCCCCCGGGCGTCCGTCGTGGGCCAGATTGCGTGGGCCGTCATCCTTGTCTGGGGAGAGAGAGCCATGAGCGCGCGCTGGATGCGAAGCTCGCTGCGGGGGCGGTTCCGTTGTGTGTCCGCGTTGTCGTTGGGCTGGGCGGCGGCGACGGCGGCGGCGCGACCGCCGCTCGAACCGCTGCCGCTGCCGTACTACTCTTTTGACCGGGATTCGCCGAGTGCGGCCAGCGGCTTGCTGAGCGGGAGCGATGTGCTCACGCTGGGGCCGATGGGGCTGACGCCGCTGGTCTTCGGTCAGCAGCTCGGGTTGGTGTCGCCGCTCGATGACCTTGATGAACTGTCCGGGGCGAACGCGCTGGTCCCGCTGGACCAGCCGCTGGTGCTGCTGTTTTCCGTCGACCGGGCTTCGCAGGGGCTGGCGGCGCCGGACCCGGCGCTGCTGGCCGCCGGCGTGCCGTACAACGTCCGCGACCAGGCGCAGCGCGGGCACGCTGCGGGCGACCAGTTCATGTCCACGGACACGTTCGTGCTGGTTCCGCCGCTGCGAAGTGGCCGTAGCGCGAACTGCGCCCTGACGCGCAATAACTATGACGAGGGCGGGACGGATTTCGGCGCGTTGCCGCCGACGAAGGGCTCGGACGTGACGCCCGGCGCGCCGCAAGACAATGTGGACTCGATGAGCGCGGGCGGGTCGCCGCTGCTCGGCGGCCTGACCCATCTGTACTTCACCGCCACGTCGGACTCGCCCTCGCTGGAGCTGCTCGCGGGGGGCTCACCCGCCAGCGGCGCGACGATCTTCTACAACGCGGCGCCGCAGTCGGGCATGCCCACCGAGTTGTTCGCCACGTTCCTTCAGCTGGGGCTGGTCCAGGCGGATGACATCGATGCCCTGGTCGTGTTCGATCGCAATGCCAACGGTCGGTTCGAGCTCGGCGACGCGGTCCTGTTCTCGCTCGCCCCGGGCTCGCCGTCGCTCTCGACCATTCCCGGGGCCAGCCCCGTCGGCGCCGCGGCGGATGTGTTTCTCACGCGGTATGGGCAACCGCCGGTGGTGGCGGTGCCCGCGGCCCAGCTTGGCTTGGGGCATCCGCAGGACAATATCGACGCGCTTGACGTCAGGAGCTGCGCCGACGGCGACCTCTGCGCGCGGCTGGCCGGCATCCGCTATCGCCGCGGGGATCTGAACTGCGACGATGTCGTGAACTTCGACGACATCGATCCGTTCGTCCTCGCGCTGTCCGGTCCGGGCGCGTACCTCGAGCAGTTCCCCTTCTGCTTCTGGAACGCTGCGGATACGAACTGCGACGGCGTGGTCAACTTCGACGACATCGACGGGTTCGTCGCGTGCCTGTCCGGCGATTGCCCGTGTCCGTAGGCCCGCGACGGCCCGCGGTTGCCCGGTGTGTCCGTTTCCACTACCGTCCCGCGCATGAGTCTGGCCGGGAAGTTCATCGTCATTGACGGACCGGACGGGTCCGGCAAGGGGACGCAACTCGACCGCCTCGAGGCGTGGCTCGGCGCGCAGGGGATGCCGGTCGTCCGGGCCCGCGACCCCGGCGGGACCGTCATCGGCGACCGCATCCGCCACGTGCTGCTCGGCTACGACCTGACCGACATGGATCCCGCGTGCGAAGCGCTGCTGTTTATGGCGTCCCGCGCGCAGCTGGTCGCCGAGATCGTCCGCCCCGCGCTGGCGCGCGGCGCGGTCGTGCTCTGCGACCGGTTCATCTCCGCCACCTGCGCGTACCAGGTGGCGGCGGGCTTCCCCCGGGAGACCGTCCTGACGCTCGGGCAGATCGCGGTCGGCACGACCTGGCCCGACCTCACGATCGTGCTCGACGTGCCGCCCGACGTCGGCTTCGCACGGACCGGCCGGACACCGCAGAACACCGCCCGGAAGACTCGGCGGGCGGACACCGGCCAGCTCGCGATGTTCGACGGGGTCCGGCCCGACGCGATGGAGGCGCGCCCGCTCGAGTTTCATCGCCGTGTCCGCGCGCTGTTCCACGAATTGCCGAGCGTGTATCCGCGGCCGGTGGTGCTGGTCGATGCCACCCGGCCGGCCGACGACGTGGCGACGGTCGTGCAGCAGGTGGTCCGCGATGCGTTGGGCTGACATCCGGCATCAGGATCGCGCCGTCGGGCTGTTGCGTCGGACGCTTTCCGGCGGGCGGCTGCACCACGCGTACCTGTTCGAGGGGCCTGACGGCGTGGGCAAGGAGCGGACGGCGCTGGCGTTGGCGGCGCGGCTGCTGTGCCAGGCTCCGGGCCTGGCCCCGGACGCGGATGCCTGCGGCGCGTGCCATGCCTGCCACATGTTGGCGGTCGGGACACACCCCGACTTCCTCGTCGTCCATCGCGGCCTGCACAAGCTGCATCCGTCGAAGGCCGTGCAGCGGCGGCGGGGGCTGTTCCTGACGATCGACCTGGTGCGGCACTTCCTGATCGAGCCGATTGGAGTCATGCCCACGCAGGGGCGCTGGCGGGTGTTCGTCGTGCGCGACGCGGAGCGTCTCAACGAGGACGCGCAGAACGCGCTGCTCAAGACGCTCGAGGAGCCGCCGCCGCACACCCGGCTGGTGCTGCTCACCTCGGCGCCCTTGCGCCTGCTGCCCACGATCCGGTCACGCTGCCAGCGCGTGCCGTTCGACCGGCTGCCGGATGAATTCGTCGCGGGCGCGCTCGAACAGCGGCTGGGGCTGGCGCGTGACGCCGCGGCCGCTCTGGCCCGCCTGTCGGACGGCCGGCTGGGCGTCGCGGAAGCCTGGGCGCGCTGGGGGGTTCTGGACGAGTTGCCGGCGGTGGCCGAGCTGCTCGCGCGGCTCGGCCCGGACGGTGTGCCGGAGTTCAGCGCGGCGGTGGTGAAGCGCGCGGAATCACTGACTCGACGGCGGCTTCAGCTCGAAGAGGCGGCTGGGTCGGAGGAGAGCGCCGTGCAGGCGGACGCCGACGAAGAGGAAGAGCGCCTTCCCACCGACATGCTGCGCGACGCGTTGAAGCTGCTGTACGTGCTGGCCGCGGCGCTTTACCGCGACGCGCTCGTCACGCGGCATGCGCGTCCGGAACTGCGGGCCGCGCCGCCCCAACCGGCCTTCGACCAACGGGCGGCGGCCTTGCCGACCGACCGGCTCGAGGCGGCGGTGCGGGCCGCGGCCGAGGCCGAGCGGATGCTCGACCGCAACGTCGCGCCACCGCTGGTCTGCGAGTATCTCGCGGTGGCGCTGCTGGGGGACGTGCCGGTGGCGTGACGCGGTCGGCTGCCTGTGCCGATCCCTCGCTCCGCCGTGTTTTCGGGCCGTGAGTGACTGCGACGCACCTCGCCCGGCGGGGTTCCCTCAATGACGTAGGCAATTCGCGACTGAAAAAAAGCCCCTTCGACTCGGGGAGGGGCGAGGAGAGGAGGAAGCCTGGCCGGGTTGCGTCGCGCCGTGCCCGGCTCACCCGGCGGGAGCGGGGCGGGGGGAAGCCCACGGCGTCGTTGATGGGAGCCGACGCCGCGTCCGAAGGCCGGCCGTGCGACGCCCGGAAGCTGCGGGCCTCGCACCGGCCGCCGCGAACTCAGCGCCGGCGACGCACCGCCAGCAAGGTGCCGAGCGCGATCAGACCCAGCGAGCCGGGCTCGGGGACGGCGGCGATGTTCACGCCTACGCCGTCGCCGGCGAGCTGGCTGAAGTACACGGTCAGCGACGACACCGGGTCGAGGATCTGCACGACGCCGAGCGCCGAGTTCCACCACGGGTCCTGGCCGCCGGGGCCCGCCACCGAATTCTGCATCGTGAACGTGCCCGGGCCGCCGATGAACTGTGTGGCGCCGTAGTTGCCGCCGCCGTTCCAGTCACCCAGGAACAGGCCGTTCTGATTCACGGTCGCCGTCGTGATGCCGCCGCCGTCGTGGGTCGTGCGACCGAGCCTGGCGACCCCGAGGAAGAGCGTGCCGGCGGGCACAGTCCCCGAGAACGTGTACGTGATCGACCACGGCGTGCTGACCGGCGGTGCCGGCGTGAACCTCGTCGCGGCAAACATCTCCTGCGCCGTCCACGAATACCCCGGCACGTTACCATTCTGGAACAGGGGGTTCTGGAAGCGCGTGTGGGTGAAACCGGCCGGGATCGAATAGGTCACCGTCACCGGGCTCTCGCCCGGCAGATTGAATACCGAGTTGTTGGGCACCGACGTTCCGAACGGCGTCGGCGACATGTCCAGCCAGTCGATGTTCACCGCCGACGCCGTGGACGCCGCACATGCGGCTGTCAGGATCACGCAAGCCACGATCCGATTTCGCAGCGTATTCATGTCCTCACTCCTGCTGTTGCACACCGGGGACGGCCTGCGACGCCGCACGCACCGTTCGGCCACCCGCGGCGCGGCCGACGCCGGCCGCACGCGGACCGGCCCTGCATCCGCCGGCTGAGGGGGAAATCTCCAGGTTGACTTGGAAATTCGCGCCGGGCAGGGCGGCCGGATAATGGTGACGCGACCCCGTGGTCACTGAGGGTAGGCCGAGGCCCAGCCCCGAGGACCCCCCCGTGCGCGCACGACAACTTGCCCCGATGACGTCCGGCCGTTCCCGCCGCGGTGGGGCGCCGCGCTAACCGCCGGTCACGAGCTGCTGGAACGTGCCGAAGTCCGCGAGATCGACATCCTCGTCGCTATCGAGGTCGGCGTCCGCACAGCTCGGCGGCACCGCGATTTCGGGCCCATTCAGGCAGCCCAGCAGGGCCGCGGCGTCGGCCGCGTCCGCGTCGCCGTCTCCATCGATGTCGCCCGGCACGGGCGGAGTCAGCGCGAGCTGCGTCGTCGCCATGAGCTCCGGCGGGCAGCGGCCGTTGGCGGCCCAGAGATCGTACAACGTCTGGCCGGCGGAGTTGGTCGTGTTCTCATCGCGGAGGAACTCGACGTACTCGCGGCTCGTGCTCTGGTAGTACAGCCGGACCTGGACCGACACCGCGCCGGCCGGGATTCGGTACGGGGCCTCGTCCCAGTACTGCCCGTCGGCATAGGTGTGTCCGACGGGGCTGCCGCCGAACGTGGCGAACGTGGCGTTCGTGAAGCCGCGCGGCGGGATGCGGTTGTCCTTGAAAATGCGGTTGTTGAGCGCGAAATGGAACGACGGCCCCGGCGCGACGCCGACCAGCGGTGCCGTGAGTTCGTCGAGCCCCGGCTTGCTCTCGTAGATCCGGGCCTCGGCATCGTGTGCCAGCGTGCCGGTGGCGGCTTCGTACGCGGCCGACTCACCCACGAGCTGCCCGCCGGCGTTGTAGAACCGGATGTTCAGCCACATGCGACGGCCCTCGGGGTAGCCCGTGGGCAGCTTGTGGCCGGTCTGGTTCGTGACGGTGACGCGGAGCGTGCGGCCGGTCTGCGTCGCGGCGAGGGTGGCCGCGTTCTGGAGCATGTACCGGGCGCGGTCGGCGCCGGCCTGGAGCGCCGCGGCGTTCACCTCGTTGGGCAGGTTCGGATACAGGCCGGCGATGATGCCCGGCAGCCACGTGCTGCCGCCGGTCATGTCGTGCAGCGGAAGGTCGGTGCGGGTGGGAGCCTCGGGGGAGTTGCACCCTTGGCCGGTGACGTCGCGCATGTGGCAGTCCTGGCAGGTCGCGACGTACGGGCGGTTTCCTCCGAACTGCGGCGCGTAGATGCCTTGGGGCGTGTTGTACGCGCTGTAGAACCACTCGCTGTACGTGCGTTCGATCGGCAGCAGGTGGTGCACGCCGAAGTCGTCCGCCTCGGCGTCGAACGCGTTCGGCACGTAGTTGCCGGCGGCGTCCCGCTGGAAGGCAGGGTTGCTCACGTCGTGGCAGGTCCCGCACAGCGCCGCCTCGCGGTGGAACGGCGATACGAGGATCGCGTGGCCGCTGGTGGCGTCGGCGAACGGCCCGCGCCGGGCCCCGGTCGGGTCGATGACGTACATGCCGTTGCCGATGGTGCTCGGCGGGGACGTCAGGTTCGCGAGGATCGCGGCGTCCTCGATCGGATTGTGCGCGGGGTCGTAGAAGGGGTCGACCAGACGGTGGCAGAAGTCGCACGACACGCCGTGGCGGTCCATTTCGGTCATCGCGGCGCCGCTCGTCGGCACCGACAGGCCGCGCAGCCAGCCGCGCGGGATGTGGCAGCGCAGGCACAGGTCGCCCGAATCGGGCGCGTCCTGGTTCGCGATGGCCAGGCAGGCCTCGAACAGCGGATCGCGCGACGCCTGCGACATCATGCTGCCGAGCCAGGTGTAGTACGGCTCGACGGCCGGCGCGTAGTTGCCGTGGCAGGCGAGGCAGGCCGTCGGGTGGTTCAGCGTGCCCGCCTCCAGCGGCTGCGTGCCGGGCTGGTCGAAGTCGCGCAGCGTGGTCGGCGCCCGGCCGCCGGGCGGCGCGACCACCGAGAACGCGGCGTTGCTCTGGTCCGCGCCGCGGTTGAACGCGTTGTCGAGGGCCTCGACCCGCACGAGCGCCTGCGCCGTCGGACGGTTCGGCGGAAACAGCGTGTACGTTCCGCTGTTCAGCAGGGCCAGCGCCACCGGGCGCCAGGTCACGCCCCCGTCGTCCGACAGGAAGATGTCAATCCGGGCGATGCCGCTGGCGTCGGTCGCGGTCCATTGCACCGGGGTTGGCGCGTTGGCCACCAGCAGCTCGCCGCCGTTCGGCGCGAGCACGGTCACGTTCGGCGGCGTCGTGTCGTTGCCGGTCGACGGCACGAGGTGCCCCTGGATCTGGCTGATCGTCACGTTGGTGACGTTGCCCACGTTTGCGGGGGTCAGGCCGGGGAACGTCGGTGTGTTCGTGAACGTGCTCGTGTTCGTGACCTCGGTCAGCGTCGTGAAGCCGTCGCCGTCGGAATCCTGGTTCTCGATCGACCGCACCGCCTGCCGCCGACCGGCCGGGTTGTTGTTGAAGTTGGGCAGCGCGGCCGCCAGCGCCTCGCCGTACGGGTTCTTCAGCCCGCCGCCGGAGAAGTCGTAGTGGCAGACGCCGCAATGCCCCGGGTGGCTCGGGACCGTGTCCAGAACGGATCCGACGGCGTTCGAGTAAACCGTGAAGAACGCGTCGCGGATGTTCGGCCGGCCCCAGGCCGCGGCGGTGGACAGCAGGGCAACCCCCAGCACTCCCCCGGCCAGCCGTGCGAACGCTATGCGTCGTTCTTTAGCCGAATCTCTCGTTTGCATGCGCGCTCCTTCGATTGAGCTGAACCGGAAGCGATTGCTGCGCAGTCCCAGCCGGGTACTTCGCCCGGGGCGCTGAAACAGACCGCGGAGATGTGGGCGTATCCGACGCCGCCGCAGCCTACGCCATCCCTCGCAGTGTACCGGGGTACCGGGATGTTGCAAAGAAGAAACGAAGGCGGCTGCGTGCGTGCGGGCCCTGGACGCCCGCGGGGCTGCCTTTCCCCCGCGGGACGGCACCGCGGCTCCGGCCGCGCTCGCCCGGCCCCCGCCGCCGGCGCGGGTTTCTACGGCGCGCGGACGTTCGTCACGATGTTGGTCGTTGTCAACGTATTGGTCTGCGTGCTGCCGGAACAAGTTCCGCCCGAATAGAGTCAGTCCCGCACCGTGCCGGTGCAGGTGCCGCCGCGCCAGAGGGTGAAGGACGCGCCGGCCGTCAGCGTCGGCGCCGTGGTTACTGCCGTAGATGAACAGCACGTCGTTGAACGGATCGAGGTTGGGGCTCAGCGCCTGGACCCGCGCCCGGATGAGGGCCTTGTCGGCCGCGCCGGTGATGGTCACGCCGGATATGGCCGCGCCGTCGGCGTAGTAGACCCAGATCTGGTTCGCGGGGAAACCGCAGTTCCGCAGCTTGCTGTACATGCTGGCGATGTTCTGCGGATAGCGGGCGTAGTTCGAATCGGCGTTGACACCGCCCGAGATGAGCACCGCGTACAGGCACGGGTTGTCGTCCCACAGGCGCGGCGCCGGCACACCGGCACCCATGCGCCGCAGGGCGTCCGGCGCTCCCACCGTCGCCGCATTGCCGCCGTTGGTGCCCGCCACTCCGGGCGGCGGCGGCTCGTCACCGGCCAGCCGCGGGCACGGCGTGTTGGTCAGACGGCGGCAGCGGAACTCGATTCGCGGTCCCTGGCCGTTGTTCGCCAGCACGACGGGCGGCAGCGACGTGAGTTGCGGCGTCGTTCCGTTGCGGGGCCCGCCGCCATCGAAGTCTTCGACGAACATCCATAGGCACTCGTGGCCGAAGTTCTGCGCGGGGAACAGGTCGATCAGAACGAGCCGGGTCTGCTCGAACGGAAACGGCTCGTCGACGTTCCGCTCGTTCGTGAAGAACCGCGCCACGTGCGTGGTGTCGAGCGGTGCGGGTGTCAGCCACACGGTGACGCCCTGGGCGTCACCCCCCAGCGCCTACTGAAGGGCGTAGTCCGCGACTTCCTGCGGCGTCGCCGCCTGCGCAAGCGCAGCGCTGCATACCAGCGTGAGCAGCCCCGCCACGCGGGGCTAGCGAACGGAAGCTGTCGACATGGTGCCAGTACCTCCGCGCGGCTCGCAGCGCGAGCCGCATGCGCCCGCCGCGCGCGAGCGCGGACGGTGCGGGTCTAAGGGGAGTGCTTCTACTCCGTGTCCCTGGCGGCGCTAGTCGGGAAGCGCGCGCACTCGCCGCCCGGCGTTCGAACGTCCGATCTTCGGCCTCGTCAAACCTCAGGCACTGCGAGATTCTCACAGCCGGGGGCGAGACGCAACCCGAAACCGCGCCCAACGGGTTGTTTTTACGAGATTCCCCGTGCGCCCCACACGGCTGCGGGCGCTGCTCCCGGCAGCGCCCGCTCGGGGCCCGCTGCCCCGCTTGCACATCCAGCCCGGTCAGCGTCCCGCACCCACCGTGGCTTCCTGTTCGGGCTCGATTGCGCGAACCGAGCGGGCGGCCGTCGGATCGTACCGCAAGGACGCCGCTTGCTTCCCGAGCTGGTGCAGTGCGTCGCCGGTCATGGTGATGCGCCCGCTCGGGAACGTGACGATACGATTGGCCAGGCCGACCAGCGACGCGGCGCGGCTGCCGGGGCAGGCCGGGTTCGCGACGCCGTCCAGCCGGGCCCGGCCGCCGTTCGTCTGGAGCAGGGCCGGCAAGAAGTGCCCATCGTAGGCGCTCAGCAGCCGCTGGTCCCACTGGGCGAGGCAGACGAGCGCATCGCTGAAGGACGTCTCGTTCTCGTTCCAGACCATGCGGACGAGTGCCGTCCGCGTCGGGCCGGCGGTTTCCTGGCGGAGGTCCTGGTCCAGCGGGCAGAGCGTGAGGTCGGTCTCGACCGTGGCGCTGCGCTCGCGCGACACGATCGTGACCCCGCTGGCCATGAAGTCGAACAGGAGTTGATCCGGACCCGCGTCGTACTGAAACCCATCGAAATCGAGCCGGCCGGGCACAACCGCCGCACTGTGGCACACGCCGTTGCTGTCGAGCTGCGTGCAGTCGTACGGCTCCTGCCCGTGTTCCACGCTGCGCACGCTGAACGCCCAGGCGGGGTACTCCCACGCCGTCCGGAGCCCGTAGTGAACGATCGTCGCGGCGCCGGTCAGGTGGTTCCAGCGGATCTCATGCCCGGCCTCGTTCACCGCCCACGCCACAATGAAGCCGCGCAGCACCCGCTGCCCGGTGCCCTCCGGGTCCGGGCGGCCCGGCGGCGTGCCGGCGTCCAGTACCGTGAACGAGCCCAGCGAGAGCGGATCGCCCGTGGCCGCGGACCAGTACGCCGGCTGGTTGTGGGTCAGCACCAAGCCGCGGTCGACGCGGTTCCACCCCGGGTGCGGGCGCTCGCCGGTCTGCGGATTGGCCGGCAGCGGCGGATCGCCCTGCACGAAGTAGAGCTGCACATTCACATACTCCGGGTAGTCGTTCGAGAGCGTGATGAACGTGTCCTGGATCAACTGCCCGGCGGCGTCCCACTTGAGCTCGACGTTCGGCCAGATCAGGAAGCTGCCCTTCACGCCGGGCTGCCCGCGGCCGTCCGCGGCGATGACATTGACGGTGGCCGTGCACTGGGCCGTGTTGCCGCAGGCGTCGGTCGCGGTCCAGGTCACGGTGGCCCAGCCCGTCAGGCCGAACCCGCCGGCGAGCCCCGTGAAGTTGTGCGTGATGGTCACCGGTCCGCACGCGTCGACCGCCTGCGCGCCGGCCAGCCAGCCCGCGATATCGGCGAAGTTGCCGCTGCCGTCGCTCGGGAACGTGACGTCGCTCGGCACCCGCGTGAACACCGGCGGCGTCTGGTCGCGGATCACGAGGGTGGCCGACGTCGTCCGCGCGTTGCCGCACTCGTCCGTCGCCGTGAACGTCACGATGACGCTCCCGGCGCCGCCGCACTCGGCCGGCACGCCGGTGTAGTCGTGGGTCCAGGTGACGCCGCCGCAACTGTCCGCCGCGACCGCTCCACCATGCGCCGCCAGCCAGTTGGCGATGGCGCTCTCGTTGCCCAGCTGGCCGCATTCGACGGTCAGGGCGCCGGCGGCAGTCGTCAGCGTGGGCGGCGTGGTGTCCACAACCGCGAACGTGGCCGCGGTGGTGGCCGTGTTGCCGCACGCATCGCGCGCGGTGAACGTGACAGTCGCCGCGCCGCTGTTTCCGCAGCCGTCGGACAGACCCGTGTAGTTATGGGTCCACGTCACCGGGCCGCTAAGGTCCGTCGCCGTGGCTCCGCCGCGGGTGTTCAACCACTGGTTCAGCGCGGTCTGCGTGTTGCTGCCGCACGGGACGGTCTGGTTCGACGCGGGCGTCACGATCGTCGGCGGTGTCGTGTCGACCACGGTCACCGTGGCCGAGTGCGTCGCCTGTCGGCCGCAGGCATCCGTCGCCGTCCAGACGGCCGTGCCGACGCCCGTGGCGCCGCACAGGTCCGACAGGCCGGTGAACGTCCGCGTGATCGTGACGGTGCCGCAGGCGTCCGTGGCGGCGGCGCTGTTGAGCCATTGCTGGATGGCCGCCGTGTTGCCGGCGCCGTCGGTCTCGAGCGTGATGCCCGCCGGAGCGTTCGTGAAGGTGGGCGGTGTCGTGTCGGCAATCGTGAAGGTCGCGGTCGTCGTGGCCGCGTTGTTGCACGCGTCGCGCGCCGTGAAGGTGACGGTCGCCGCGCCGGTCGCGCCGCACAGGTCGGACAGCGTCGTGAAGTTGTGCGTCCAGGTAACGGCGCCGCAGGCGTCCGTCGCGACGGCACCGCCGTGCGACGCCAGCCACGCGTTCAGGTCCGCTACGTTCCCGGCGCCGTCGCAGGCGACCGTGCGGGCGCTGGCCGGCGTTGTGATCGTCGGCGGCGTCGTGTCGATGACGGTGAGGGGGGCGGAGCACGTGCTGCTGGCGCCGTGACTGTCGGTCACCGTCACGGTGACTGTGCAGCTCGTGCCGCACGCCCCGCTCAGCGTGACGAGCGGGTTGACGCGGGTCGGGTCATCGAAGCTCACGCCGGGACAGTCGGACGTCCACCCGTAGCTGAGCGTCTCGCCCGGGTCGGGATCCGACGACGCGCCCGCGTTCACCTGCACGGTCGTGGCCGCGCCGTTGCACGTCGCGTTGTACGGCCCGCCCGCGCTGCACACCGGCGGGCGGTTGTTCACGGTGACGGTGGTGGCCCGCGCATCGCTCGCGCCCCAGCGGTCCGTCACGCGCAGCCGCACGGTGAAGACCGTGCCGGGCGGGCTGTTGCCGATCGCGAAGTTCGGCCGCGCCGCGGTCGAGTCGTCGAACTGGCCGTCGTTGTCGAGGTCCCACGCGAATGTCAGCGCGTCGCCGACGTCGGGGTCGGACGAGCCGGTGCCGTCGAGCTGGATCGTCGCACCGGGGTTGCCGGTGTAGGGGCCGCCGGGGTTGGCCACGGGCGAGCGGTTGCCGATCGTCACCGGCGCATCGTCGGTCGAGGACTGGTTCGTCGCGTCACGCACCCGCAGCCGCACCGTGTAGGTGCCGGGCTGCGTGAACGTCCAGGTGGTCTGCACGCCGGTTCGGTCGTCGAACTGCCCGTCGTTGTCGCAGTCCCACTCGTACGCCACGATGTCGTTGTCCGGGTCGGTCGAGCCCGCTCCGCTGAGCGTCACCGGCACGTTGACCCAGCCGTTGTACGGGCCGCCGGCGTCCGCGACCGGAGGGTACGTCACGAGCGTCCACACCACGGTCACGACGTTCGAGTCGATCGTCTCGTTGAGCTGCGTGATCCGGGCCTGCACCTGGTCGACGCCGGGGGCCGCTCCCGAATAACTCCATTCCGCCTGCCCGGCCGCGTTGGTCGTCGCCGTTCCGGTGAGGCCGGCGTTGGGCCCGCCGACCACCGTGAACTGCACGGGCTTGTTGGGAATCACGGCCCCGTAGAAGTCGCGGACCTCCGCGTGCAGCGTGTGCGTCTGCCCCACGAACAGCTCGGCCGTCAGCGGCGTCAGCATCACTTCCTGCGCCACGATCGCGGCGGTCGAGAGGTAGAAGTGGGCGAAGAAGATGTTGTCATCGTTGGAGGGGTTCAGGGTGTAGACCGTCACCGCGGTCGTCGTCGGCGTCAGGTACGGCAGCAGCGTGTACAGCTCGTCGTCGTAGGCGCTGTTGCCGGCCGCGTACGGATCCGGCGGGTTCGCCGTGCTGTCGCCCACGCCGCCGCACGTGATGTAAGCGCCGTTGGTCGCCGAGCCGTCATCGTAGCCGCCCGCCGACGAGGTCATGCGCTGGCCCTGCACGTCCACGAGGCTTCGCTGGCTGCCGCCCGTGCTCCACGAGATCCCCAGGCCCATGTCGGCCCGCGCGCCCGGGGCGGCCGGATCAATCGGCTCGTTGAAGCTGATTTGGAACGTGTCGCCCTGCGGGTTCTGCGAGCCGAACAGGAACGCGACCGTGCGGTAGTTCGCGATCGACGGGTCGTCCCATACCACCGCCAGCACTTCGCCGTCGATCTTCGTCGCGGTGGAACCCTCGGAGATCGTGAAGTGGACTGTGCCCGCGGGGGCCGCGTCGAGTGTGGGCTTCACCAGCGACGTCACGTTGGCCCAGTAGTTGTTGTTGAATGCGCCGACGGCCACTTTCTCCCAGAACACGGACTGGCCGTTGATCTTCACGTTGCCCTGCGGAAGCGTGCCGCCCTGCGGGATCATCGCGATCGCCAGGTAAGCGCGGATGACCTTGGCCGATGCGTTCGGCTTGACGACTTGGATCGCCATCTGGGCGTTGTTGCTGCCCACAGCGTCAACGGAGTAGGACACCTTGCCGGTGATCGCGTACGCCACATGCAGCGCCTGACCGGCGGTTCGGGGCAAGTTCGGCGGCAGCTCGCCGGGCGGCAGGTCGTCTGCGGGCGCATCGTCCGGCGCGGCAGCGTCGAGCGCCGGCGGAACGTCCGGCTGCGGAGGCTCGGGCGCGACAGGTTCCGCCGGCACGAGTTCGCCCGGCGCGGGCGGATTCGAGGTGGCTCGGTCTGACGCCGCCACCGCGGCCGTCGCAGGCGAAGACGACAGGCCCGGCTCCTCCTGCTGCGCCGCCCGCGCGGCAGCCGCCGGCGCGACCGCGAGCAATGCGACGAGCAGGGGGGTGACGAGGGCCGAAAGTTCGCCAACGGCCGCGAACCACCCGCGCCCGCGGGCGGCGGGCACGCGGGCCGAGCCGCTGTGGTCTGAGCCCGATTGGAGGCAAAGGGCGGTCCTGTCCGATCCCGAGCGGAGGCGAGGGGCACAGCCTGCCGCTTGCGCCGAGTCCCGTGACTCGACGCCAACAACCAAACGCGACGAACAAATGGAGCGCGAAGCGATCGGATCATCGATGGCCGACATGACGCAACCCTCTGCACCGCGCGCAGCCAACCCAGCCAGCTGGCCGGACGCGGATCGCTTTTCCCAACTCCTGGCCGTCCGGCGGCCCAGCGACCGGACGGGGCGAAAGTGACGCCTGAGCGTCACGCGGGGACCTCGGCCCGAATGGGTATCCATCCCGGCTTCGGCACCGGTCACGGTTTCTGGAAGGTACCACTTGGGGCGATAATAGTCAACTTCCGCAATCGGTTCCGGAAAGATTCGCGGACGTTCGGGCGAGGGGGCCTCGGCGATGGCCGGCGCCGACACGCGGACGGAAGTCGTTCGCGATGCACGGACGGTAACGGGGCGGGTGAGCGGGTTTCGGCTGGGGAATCCGCGCGCCGCTGTCGCGAACGAAGCAAGCGGACGGCCGGCGGACTCCAGGCCAGGGCGTCCGAACGTGGCGGACGGGGGGGCGGCCGGGAACACGCGGGTTTCGCGGCGACGATCGCGAATACGGACGTGCAGGTCCACATAGCTCTTTTTGGCGCTCGGGCGCGGCCAGTGCGATCGGCGAAGTCGTGACCACGGGTTCCATCCGCGGGCCGCCTACGAGGACCAACGGCCGGACGGCGAACGGCGGCCGCACCGGCGCTGTGTCCCGATAACGCGTTGAGAGCTGGTACTGCCAGCGTCCGATTCAGTCCAAAGAACTGGAGACCTGACGACACGGTGCGGTGGGCAAGGGTGTGCGGCCCCGCGCCACACGAACTCGCGTGGCGGCCGCACACCGCGTGACGAGCCCGCGCGGCCATTCTGCTTCGCAGACCCCGGTGTGGGCGTACGACGCGGCCGCGCAGATTAACGCCGCCGCTCCCGGCCGGCGCGCACTTGGCCGCGGAAAACCGCGGTTATCGCGCCGTGCGAGCCCAAAACGAAACAAAGGACTTGAATCTCTGATGAACGGCAGATAAGGTTGATGCTCGTGGGGTACGCCCCGCACTCTCGTCAAGTTCTTTCGACAGGCAGCCCGGAGTGGTAGAGATTTCCTAAAGTGTAATCGGTGCCGCTGCGCCGCAGTCGCGAGCTCCCGACCCGGGGCCGCGCGGACGCGTCGAGCGGCGGAGGAGTACCGAGGCCGGGGACGCTCCGCGGGTCGCAACATCGACTCGCGACGGCGCAGCCCCTCAACCAAGAGCCGGATGGGCGGCGGACGGCGGGCCGAAATGCCGGCCGGCCGCCGAAAGAAGCGTGCTGCAACAGGAAGCATAGGAAGCACCGCAACCCCCACTCGCCGGATTCGGCCGCGTGGAGTGCTTTCCGATGTTGTACAGCACGCTTCTGCTGCGGCCGGCATTGAGCCGCTTGCAGGTCAAGGCACCCCGAGTACGGAGTGTGGGCGGGGGAATCACTGTCCTTGCGCTGTCGATTTTTGTTTCCGGGTTGGTCGTGCCGGCGGCGCCAGCGCAGCCCGCGGCGCCGCCGCCGGCGAACGAGGACCTGGCGTTCTCGCGCGTGCTCGACGGCGTGGAGCCCGGGGGCAACCCGAGCGGCGACGCGCCCGAGTCCGACGACACGCTCTCCGCGGACTTCGTGATCGAGCGGTTCGATCACGCCAGCGGCGAGTGGGTTCCCGTGAATCTTCATCGTCCGGTCGAGCTCGGGGTTCGCTTGCGGTTCCGACTCTTGTACAACGGTCCGACCGGCTACGTTTGCTGGTATTTCTGGGACGGCACATACGGCTCGGCGCCGGAAGAGTATCGACAGTGCGCCTCGCCCGGGCTGAAAACGGTGTCCGTCAGAGTCGACTCGCCCGATCGCACGAAGCGGTACCGACAGGGTCTCACGTTCGGCGTATCGACCGGCACGACGCTGCTCTCCGCGTCGCCGTACGCGGGGTGTACGTTTCTGCCGGCGTTGCACGCGTTTCAGGGGACGGACGTGTGGATGGTGTCGGCGGAGGGTCGGGTCGGTGTGATCAACATCGCGAATCCGTACGCTTTGCCGGCCGTGCAGGTTTTTCCAGGATCTCTGCTCACTGGGCTCTCGGCCGCTACGCTCGACAATGGAAAGTTCTACGTGTCGCGCGGCACGGCCGGCACCAACGTGTATCGCGCCAGCCGTGACCAGTTCGCCCTGCTCGGCACGCTGACGCCGGCGCAAGTCGGAGCGCAGAAGACCTCGGGAATCGCGGCGGCTGGCGATGTTCTTTACGTCGGGGCGGTTACGCCCCACAAACTGTTGGCGTACGACATGTCGAACCCTGCTGCGCCGGTGCTTCTGGCTTCACTGCCGCTGTCCGTGCGTCCGGAATGCGTGGCCCAGATCAACAACGAAGCGCTGGTCGTTTACCAGTTGGGCGCGACCTCGTTTCTCCTGTTTGACATTCGACAGCCGGGGTTGCCCCAGCCCGTGCCTCGTACGACTACCCCGCTGACCTATGCTTGGCCGACGGGCGGGCCGACGTTGGAGCGCGGCGTAATCACGAACGGTCGCCAGTTCGCGATCCGGGGCGGAGTCCAGTCTGTCTTCTCTGAAGTCGTTGTCGGCGAGACACTGAGCGTTGCGGATTCCCATCTGATGCCGCTTGCACCGGCATCGACGGATTTCACGCACGGCCGCTCGTTCACTCGACAGGGCCGCCTCATCTCCAAGTGCGCTTTCGGCGAGCCCGGGCTGGGGGAGCCCTACTGGATGGAGACGTTCGACACGCAAGAGTCGTACGACAGCGTGCCGATGTTCGTGCGGGACGTTGATGGCGACGGGCCGCTGCCACCAGTGCTGTTTGTGTCGGTGACGTGCGGCTTCAACGCGTACAAGACGCTCCCGTAGCCCCAGCCTCGCACTGCGGCTGAACTGATGAGCACCCGCGACCTCGGCATGAGCGATCGCGGGTGCTCCGTTGTTTCGTTGGCGAGGGATGCGCCAGGGATGACACGAACGCGACCGTCGGACACGACGTGGTCAACTCCACATGCCGGCGCTGGATGCGGCCGGTAGATGGTGCGTCGCGTCGTCGGCGTTCCCATGGGGGGTTGGGTTCCGCACCTTTCAGCGTGGGGCACCGAGGTGGGGCGGAGAGATGAAGCCAGTGGGGCGCTCGTGGGAGTGCCACGAGGAAGTTTTTATCGGGCGGCGCGCGGCGGTCAAACTGACGCCGCGAGGTCGACCGCCCCGGAGGCTTCGTTTCCGGTCGCTGGACCGAAAACCGCTTGACTTGGGCTCCGAAACCGGTTACTTTATCGGCCGGGTGGTGTTATGGGACGGAAGTCGCAAGGAAGACCAAACCTCGCAAGCTTGCGCAAAACAACCAGTGGGGTGCCGGCCGGCGGCGCTTGCCGGGGCTGGGTGAATCTCCGTCAGATCGCAAGGGTCCTGCCCGCGAACCTCGTGTAGGTCGCGGCGCGACTGGGCCGAAGGAGGCGAAACGAATGCGTAGTCATAACGAATCAATCCATCAGCGTGGGTGGCCCCGTTGGTTAGCGAGGGCCCTCGTGCTGCTGATCGCAGGATCCGGCGCGGCGGTCGCACAGCCGCCTTGTCCGGGACCTGAGATCGCTCAGTACATCGCCGCCGACGGCGATCTCGCCCCTGAGATTGAAGCCGCGCTGCGGCCGACGACGACGGCGCCGCCGAACATTCTGACCTGGCTTGCACGGGCGGGTTTCACCCGACTGCAAGTCGACAACGTCTTCGATGGCGGCTATCGCCCGGGAAGTGACGGCTTTCGCGATGCGGGACTGCGTTGTCCGAATATTCCGGACACCTCCGTGTGCGGGCAGTCTGTGCAGTGTGCTGATCCCGGCCTACTCGTCGGGGGACCGAACGTCGGGCGGTCGGCCGTTCGGACCGCGCTGAATCATGGCAAGCTCACGGTAATCCTCTTGCCGGACACGGACGGGTTCATCGATCCGACCGATCCGGAGGGAACGGACGACAGCATCCTGTATGTGGGCATGGACATTTTCAACGGCTTCCCGTACCCGGAACACCCCGATCACCTTATCGGGGACCCGGCGCAATCGCCGCCCGATCAGGGGCTCACGTGGTGGACGTTGGATTTCGACGATGTGGAGGACGGCGGTGTCTGCGGGCAGGGCGTACGAGATCTCGTGGAGCCGTTTGACGTTCCCGACTTCTTCGGTGTGCCATTTGACCTCGACGCGGACGGCAAGACTCGGACGATCTCACGGTGGGACGGACTGCCGCCGGCCTGTGTTCCGGGCAACGGCTGCGACGGCTTGCCGGACCCTCCTGAGGACGCCTCGAGCGAGGCGTATCGGATCTTGCTCTACCATTGTACGACGGGGCAGCTGGGGGTGGACGTGGGCCAGTTTGGCGAACGCACCAGCGGTCGCTGCTTCGCAGAGATCGCGATCATCGCCACACCGGTCGTGCTTCCGGGCGGAGTTCGGGATGCTCAGATTTCGATCCGAAGCGGGCCGCCCGGAGACAAGTGCCCGGAGGTCGTGGCCGTGCCGGCGAATTGGGTCAGTACGTTCCCGGCCCCGGGGTTGGCGTCGGCGCTGGACTACGGGCCGAACGACCCCCCGCGGCGTGATCGCGATGTCGAGTTCATCATCTGCCACGTGAACAGTCTGCTCAACCTCAAGTATCCGCCCGCCAACCAGGATGAGGTGCAGTACAACCTCGCGCGGTTCGCGCGTGGCGGCGTATACACATTCAGCGACTCACAGGGCGACTCGGCCGCCGAGGACCACATCTGGGTGCCTTGGAATGTGCCGCAGCTCCAGATCGAGGCCCACAAGGGGGTGCGGTGCCTTGATCCGGAGCCCTGTACCCTGTTGCCGGCTGTGGGCGACGGTGCGAGCGCGGACTTGCTCGAGATGCCGCGCGCGACCGCGGCGGGAGCGCCGCGCGGCGCGGAAGGCCGCGACGCGGCGATCATGCTGGGCGAACCGGCCGGGCCGGTCGGGGCGTACCAGCCCAGCGTTACGGCAGCGTCGGGCGCCCGCGTGCAGTTCAGGATCGAGATCGAGAACACGGGCAACCGCCCTCTGCGCACGACCGTGACGGACGCCGTGGAGCTGATCGGTGGGGCGGAGTTCGAGTTCACCCCGGCGGACACCTGCTTCCGCGCGACCCTGGTTCGGCCGGGGGTCGGGAGCGTTGAAATCACCGAAGCCAACGCGGCGGGCTTCGGGCTGGTCGGCGCGTTCTTTCGACCGGATCTGGACGACCCGGAAAGTTTCCTCAGCGGCGTGCGTTTTGGGCTGCCGCGGCTGATGGGGACGTTGCAGCCAAGCAACGCGTGCGTTGCGTCAGGGCAGGGGTACGGATTCACTTTGGGCGATCGGGTTATCCTTGAGTTTTGCGGGACCGTGCGGGCGACGGTGGAGTGCGCTCCGGGCCAGTTGATTCGCGTGCGGAACAAGGTCAGCGTGCTGGGGGAGTACACCTGCACGGCTCAGGACAGCGGGTGCCTGAGCGACACTGTGCTGACCACACGAGACGCGGTGGACAACGTGGACACGCCGCGCGAGAAGGGGGCAAGTCCGCCGGCCGACAACAACGCGGCGACTGTGGATATCAAATGCCGCCGGATTTCGGTGGACAAGAAGGTGGCACTGTGCATGGCCTGCACCGGCTGCGAGGCCGGCAACTTCGTCGACGACCTGACGGTGCCGATCGGACCGTTCCCGATGTGCATCACCTATCGGTACACGGTCACCAACCACGGCGAGTTCAGCGAGCGAGTGCGGGTTTTCGATCCCTTCCTGTGCAGCGATTTTCCCATTCCGCCGGGCATTACTTTCGTTTCGTGCGATGTGTGTCCGAACGGGTCGGAGGAGATCACCCTGGCCCCCGGGCAGACGTCGGCCCCGCTGTACTGCACGGTGAAGTTCGCGGATCGGAACGCGCTGGACACGTTCCTGGCGAAGGACGACGTGCCGCCGGCGCCGGCCCGGGAGTGCGGAGGCGAGCAACTGCCGGGGCAAAGCAACCCGCGGTGCTACAGCAACTGTGCGCTTGCGGTGGGCTGTGCCACGAATCTTCCGCTGGACGTGTGCCCGTCAGGTGAGAACACCAGGGCCTACGACACCGCCCGGGTTTGCGGTTGCTGCGCGACGATCGACGTGACCAAGGACGCCGCGTGCCTCACGGGCGACATGCTGGGGTCCTACAGCGATCCGCTCGACAACCTGGTGCCCGGGTCGCGGGCGCGCTTCCGGGTGACCATCTGCAACACCAGTGCGGAAGGCACGCCGGTGTCCAGGCTGCGGATCACGGACACGCTGGCCGGTACGCCGGCCGCTTGCGTGACGCTCGTGCCCGGCAGCGCGGTCTTCCGGCGCGGCGCGCAGGTGTGCCCCACTCCGTTGGGCTTCAACATCGTCGGCACTCCGTTCGAGTGGGACCTCGCGACGTGCGGCGGCGACCTGCTCGCCGGCCAGTGCGTGGAGTTCACGTTCGACGTCCGCATCGCGGACGATGCGACGGAGAACTGCGACCCGCTCAACACGGTGCGGGTCGAAGCCCAGCCGAATTGCGGGCCGGGCGTGCCGCCGTTCTGGTGCGGCGAGGACACCGATACGGCCAGCATCGACGTGAAGCGCGTGGGGTCGCTGACATGCACGAAGGAGTGGCAGGCCGAGTGGGACTCGGATCTGGACTGCCAGCCGGGCCCCGCGACGACTGCTTATTCGAGCAGCCTGAGTCTGTGTGACCTGGTGTTCCCGATTCGGCTGAGGCTGCGGGTGACCGCGCAGAACGGCGGCGAAGTGCCGCTCAGCGTCACGCCAATTGACACAATCCTGTGCAGCGACTGCGTTGGAAACACGCCGGGTGTGACGTTTGAATCGTCGGAAATCTGCCCGATCCCGTCCGATCCGCCGTTCGAGCCGATCACGAAGATCGTCCCGGCGGGCGGAGCCGCAACGTGGACCGTGGTCCTGCGAGTCGATACCGCCGCTGCCATGCGTGCGCTGGCTGCGAACTGTGATCTCTCGATCGACAACCGGCCGGACTATTTCAAGAACCGCGTTACTCTGGGCGCTGCCCTTACGGGCGACGTTTGCCCGGGCAACCCGGTGCCGGGAGGCCCCCCCTGCGAGGCCGAGATCCGCGTGCCGGATTGCGCGCTGACGATTGACAAGAAGGTCAAGTGCGCGGACGACCCGGACACGGCGTACGCGAACGCGATCGAGGCGCTGCCCGGGGCTGTGGTGACGTATCGCATCATCATCTGCAACCCTGCCGGTGAGTGTCGCTCGAAGCTGCCCGTGATTGACCTGTACGACCTCGTCGTCGATGGTACTCCAGATCCGAACTCTGTCGTCGGCAAGATTGGCGCAGTGGATGTGACGCCGTGCGTCAGGCCGCTGCCAACCGACGGGAGCGTCAAGCGGATCCGGCTGGCTCCCTGTCGGCCGGCGGCGCCGTGGCTGGCGCCGGGTGAGTGTCTCGTCATCACGTTCAACGCGACGATGCCGGCGGGCGACCCGCCGCTGTCGAACTGCCAGACCAATCCGAATGCCGAGTCGCTCAATCGGGCGCGGGCGGTCGGGTATCCGGAGGCGTGCGATCCGCCGAGTTCCAGTGGGTGCGACGCCCAACCGGTGACCGGCGCGGACGTGTGCGTGACGCCGCAGCAGGACCCGCAGCACTATTCGCACTGGGTCTGCGCGAAGGTGAATATCAAGGTGCCCACGGTCGAGTGCCGCAAGGAAGTCCAGCTTGATTTCAACAATAACGGCACGCCCGACACGGGCTTCGTCGCGGCAGCGTACGCCAACTGCGACGCCTTCCCGCTGGCGATTACCTATCGCTGGACGGCGAAGAACGTGGGTGAGACCGGGCTGACCGGGGTGAGGGTGTGCGACCTGCCGTTGCTCACGGCGGTCTGCAACGCCAACAACGGCCAGGCCCCGCAGAACCAGATCCAGTTCGTGTCGTGTGCGCTGTGCGACGGCGCCTGCTGCCCGCCGAGCGGCAACGACGGCTGCGCGCCGCTGCCGGATCTCCCGGCGTGCGGCGATGAAGCCTCGGCGCAGTGCAAGATCATCGTGCCGAACTGGGAGGCCTGGCTGCGCCTGACGGGCAACCAGCAGTGCCTGACGAACACGTCGCAGGTTCAGGCCCGGGCGATCGTCCCGTCGACGCTGTGCGACTTCAACGCAAACGTGAACGCGGCACCGAGCACGTGTTCCGCGACGGTGTGCGTCGCCCCGCCCTGCAACATCCTGGTCGACAAGCAACTGCGCTGCACGACCACTTGCGGCGGCGCGGGACAGGGCTCGTTCGTGGACGGCCCGCGGGACGTGGTCCCCGGCAGCGGGTTCGAGTTCACGTTCAAGGTGCGCAACCTCGACACGCCCCCGTACGCAGAGCAGATCTGCGAACTCGAGATCACCGACACGCTCACGGGCCCGACGGACTGGAGCCCCGCGACGTGGATTCCGTGCGAGTACTGGCCGAACAACTGCGAGAGCGGTCAGCCGATCGACCTCCCGCAGTGCTTCAAGGCCGACGGCACGCCGTACCGGGTGATCCTGCCGCAGCCCATGCAGCCGAGCGGGTGTCTGCGGGTCAAGCCGGGCGTGTTCAAGCCGTGCATCCCGGCCAGCCCCGTCGGTGACCAGGTGACGAACACGGTCGTGGTCCGCGGCGCGCCGGGGATCTGGGTGCAGGGTCCGCAGGGGCAGTGGTCGCTCCAGTGCACCGCGGGCGCCGAGCCGTTCTGCTGCTCGTCGACCGACACGGTCACGCTGAATATCAAGCGGCCGGCGGTGGCGTGCGTGAAGGAGTGGTGCGCGCAATGGGATTCGAACGCCAGCGGCGCGATCGATGCCGGCGACGCCACGCTCCCCTGCACCGGCAATCTCGACCTGTGCCTCGCGGTGTTCCCCGTGCGGCTGACGCTGCGCGTGACCGCGAACAACACGGGCAACGTGGACCTGCTGGTCACGCCCAATGACCAGGGCGCGATCAACTGCATGGAGGCGCGCGGCGCGTCGGTCGGCGCCTGCGAGCTGCGACCCCCGGTCGCGAAGACCGTCCCGGCGGGCGGTAGCGCGACGTGGACGTGCGTCATCGACGTGCCCAACGCCCAGGTGATGCGCGACATCGCGGAGTTCTGCGATGCGCTCATCGACAATCGCCCACGGGTCTTCGTGAACCGCGTGACACTGACGGGCGTGCCGACGGGCGTGTGTCCGGGCAACGCGATCGAGAGCGATGCGTGTGAGGCGGAGATTCGCGCGCCGGAGCCGTGCGACCTGACGATCGACAAGCGCGTGAAGTGCCTGCCGGAGGACGACGCGCAGTACCGTTATCTCGCCCAGGCTTTGCCCGGGGCGCGCGTGAAGTACCGCGTGCAGATCTGCAATTTCGCGGGCGCGTGTCAACCGCGGGTGCCGCAGATCGAGCTGCGCGACGTGTTCTGCAACGCGGGAGCGGTGGACGCGACGACCGTCCGGGCCGATGTCAACGGCGTGGACGTGAGCGCGTGCCTGCCGGCGCCGCTGAACTTCACCGGCGGAGCGAACTACATCAAGTTCGGGCCGTGCCTGCCGGGGCGACCGTGGCTCGAGCCCGGCGAGTGCCTGACGGTGACATTCGAGGCGACGATGCCGGCCGGGATCCCGCCGGTCAACTGCGTGTCGAACTCGACGCCGGAGTGCCGCAACCGGGCCCGCGCGGTGGGTTACACGGAGGCGCTGACCCCGCCGCCCGCCACGCTGCCGAAGTGCAACGCGAATCCGGTGACGGGCGCGTTCGTGTGCCTGACGCAGCAGCAGGATCCGCAGAACTGGCCGTACTGGGTGTGCGCCGACGTGGATGTCCGGGTGCCGCAGGTTGCCTGCACGAAGCTGGTGAGTGCGGACCTCGATGGTGTCGCGGGTTATGAAGTCGGCCCGGCGCAGCAGATTGATTTCGATATCAACAACGCGACGTTCCCGATCCGGATTCGATTCAGTATCCGGGCCACGAACACCGGCGAAGTTCCGCTGGGGCCGCTGACGATCAACGACCTCGGGCTCGTTGCCGCGGCGATTGCCGCGGGCGTGGCACCGGCCGACATCGTGTGTTCGTCGGGCGGGCCGCCCTGGACGGTCGCCCAGCTGTCCAACTGCGGTGACGCCTCGGCGGACGTCGATTGCGTGATCGTCTTCCAGACGGAGCAGATCCTGCGGTCGTTCCTCGCGCAGGACGGGGAGCAAGTGCCGGAATGCTTCACCAATGTCGCCGAAGTCATCGGCACGCCGATCCCCGGCTCCCTCTGCGGAACCGCGGGCGACGTGTCGTCGGAGTGCGCCGCACAGGTCTGCATCGTCGGCGGGCCGTGCTGCCCGCCGATCGTCAAGGCCGTGGCCGACATCTGGAACCAGAACGAGATCCGGATGTCGGGCACCGAGCGCTGCCTGTGCGCGTGGGACGAGACGCTCCTGAGCCGCTGGACGCTCGAGAGCGGGCTGCCCAACCACTTCCTGCGGCAGTTCCTCCAAACCGACCGCGGCCGGGCGCGCATTGACGGCGTGCGGAGCGTGGTGGTGTGCGGACCGGAATCGCAGGCCTGGCCGCTCCTGGGGGTGTCGATGAAGTTCCTCAAGTTCGGCTCCGACGTCACGCAGGCCGGCGTCCCGCTCACCGCCGTGGGTGAGGAACGGGGCCTGATCCTGGTGCCGGGCGCCTCGGTGCCGCGCGGCAAGGGCGCGGGCGATGCGCTGACGCAACTCGAGCGGATGAAGCTCTACGACCCGGGCGTGCCCGATGAGACGCCGGGCGGCCGGGGCGTCGAGAACGACGTTCCGTTCACGCGCCGCGCGGACACGACCGAGAAGGGCAGCTTCCTGGCCTTCGTGAAGGTCGAGATCAAGTGGGATTCAAGCGGCCGCCTGATCCAGGACACGTTCATCCAGCTCACCAACGACGGCTCGAGCGACGTGTTCGTGAAGATCTTCCAGGTCAACGACAACCAGGTGGGCTGCCCGGCGATCGACAACACGATCGTGCTGACGCACGACGAGCCGGCGTACTGGGCGGCCTCGACCGGCCAGCCGAAGGGCGTCTCGGCGTTCACGCTCCTCGATCCGCAGGGTGATCCGGACACCGATCCGCACAACCCCGGCGGGCGCGTGCTGCGCGGCTACATCATCGCGTTCGCGGTAAACAGCGTGGATGCGGAAATCCGCTGGAACCACCTGAGCGGTGCCGCGACGATCGTGAACTACGCCCTGCGGTCGGCCTGGGAGTACAACCCGTGGTCGTTCCGCGCCTGGAGCGCCGAAGAAGGCCAGGTGCTGGCCGGCAACCCCGGACAGCTCGAGTTCGACGGCGTCGAGTACGACTGGGCCCCGGCCCGCCTGCTGCTCGAGTTCTTCGCGCCGGGCGCGCGGCTCCAGTCGAGCTCGGGCAAGTCGGTCGTGGTGGAGGACACCGACCTCACGCTGTGGGCGATGTTCCGCGACCTGACCGAGTTCTAGACCGCGTTCGCGACACGATCGGCGATGTCGCGTGCGGATGGCCCCCTGCGGACCCGGGACGACCGGCCGCGGGGGGCCGTCCTATTCTCGGAACCGAGCCCGCCGTCCGGGCGCTCCCGGCGGTGCGTCCGAGGCCTCCGACGGCCGGGACCGCCCCCTTTACCCGCCGGGCCGGCCGCCGGTATCATCGCCCGGATGCAGCGCGTTCGGGTGGCACACTGGCTGCGGTTCTCCGCGGGCATGGGACTGCTCCTGCTGCTGGTCGCAGCGCAGGAGAAGCTCTGCCTGGGCGGCGCGCCGCCGGTCGCAGCCCCCGAGCCCGCGCCCCGCTCCGAAGACGAGGGCACCGCCCCCAAGCCCCGGAAGGCGGTGCTGCCCCAGATCGTTCCCGACGTCGCCACCCACCGCTTCGCGGTACCCGGGGCCGGGGCGGAGCTCCGGCTGGAGCGCGGCAACCGCGACGGCGCCGTCAGTCGTGGGCCCGATCGCGCCGGCCGGCCGGGTCCGGAGTGCGCCGCTGCCGGCTCCGTGCCGTTCTGGCGGCGGTTCGCTCCATCCTCTCCGGTGATGGTTTCTCCCGCCCCGCAGGCGGATTCGCCCCGAACGATTCCGCTGCTGACGGCGATTTGCCCGCACGGGCCGCCGGCGCCCCCACACTACCCTTCGGGCCGCCGCGCCGCCTGATGTGGCCGCGCCGGCCTGCCTTCGCACCGGACCAGGACTCGATCTGAAACAACCCTCGGCCGAAATCCGCCCCGCGGCGGGTGTCACGGCCCATCGCAAGGAACGTTCACATGTCCGAGAAGAATCTGGCCCAGCGGCTGCTCGTGATCCTGGGCGTGATCATCGTCGCAGCGGCGCTGCTGCGGGATCCGCGGCAGACACTGCGGGCGGGCAACGACATCGCCGGCGGCACGTCGCTGATCTTCGAGCTCGACACGACCGAAGCCGACAACGACCCGACGCTGGCGGAGCGGGTGAAAGAGCAGCTCCAGCGGCGCGTGGATCCGAAGGGGGTGTACGACATCCAGTGGCGCGTGCACGGCCGCAACCGCCTCGAGGTGCAGATGCCGCTGCCGCCGAAGGACGCCCGGGCGCGGCTCGACGCATACCGCAAGGCGCTCGACGCGCTGTACGAGTATGAGATCACGCGCGGCACGGTCGAACGCACGCTGCGGTTGCCGGCCGAGGAGCGGCCGGAGGCGATCCGGAAGCTGGCGGAGCGCAACGCGCCGGCGGCGCTGGCCAACGCCACGCCGGCCGACAAGGCGGCGATCGAGGCCGGCATCGCGAAGCGCGCGGAGAAGCTGCGCGTGGCCGCCGAGCGGTACGACGCGTACCTCGCGGCCAAGGCGGCGCTGGACGCGGTGCCGGCCACGGAGCCGGCCGACACGCAGCCGACCACGACCGGTCCGACGCCCCGGGACGCAGCGCTGGAGGCTTATCGCAACGCGCTCGAGAGCTGGGAGGACGCGATCCACGCGGTGCTGGCGACCAACGTGAACCGCCGCCGGTTCCAGGAGCTCCTGGACCTGGACGTGGACTCGCGGGTGCGCAAGCCGGGTCTGGACAGCATGCGAACCGAGCACGCCGATCTGCGGGCGGAGATCGACGCCGTGATCGAGGCCCATGCGCGGTGGCGCAGCGGAAAGCAGACCCTCGACGGCCCGGCCGATCTGAAGCGGCAGCTCCGCGGTGCGGGACAGCTCGAGTTCCGCATCCTGGCGGAGAACGATCTCCAGAACCCGACGCGGTACGAGCGCTACCGCAAGCAACTGCGCGAGGACGGCGTGACCCGGCGGCCGGGCGACCCGGAGGGCTGGTTCAAGGTCGACAACCCGATGCAGTTCTTCTCGCTCGAAAAGCAGGAGGACTTGGACGCACTCCAGAAGACGTACCGGAACCATCACTACGTGGTGGAACGGGTCCCGGGCGACCGGGGCGACGAGTGGTTCGTGCTGGCCAAGACGACGCCGGAGTTCGGGCTGCTCCAGAACCAGCCGAATCAGCGACCGTGGCGCCTGACGCGGGCCCGGGAGGATCGCGACGAGCACGGGCGCTGGTGCGTACGGTTCAGCCTGGACCCGATCGGCGGGCAGTACTTCGAGCGGCTGACGAGCGCGAACATCAACAAGCCGCTGTGCATCATCGTGGACAACGTGGCGTACTCGGCGGCGAACATCCAGAGCGCGATCAGCACGTCGGGCCAGATCACGGGCGAGTTCAGCGTCGACAAGGTGATGTACCTGGTCCGCACGATGGAAGGCGGCATGCTGCCGGCGCGGCTGAAGGACACGCCGCTGTCCGAGCGGACGATCGGCTCGAGCTTGGGCGAAGCGAACCGCGACGCCGCGATCCGCGCCGGCCTGATCGGCACGGCCGCGGTCGTGCTGATCATGCTGGTGTACTACCTGGTCTGCGGGGCCATCGCCAACGTGGCGCTGTTCCTGAACGTGTTCCTCACGCTCGCGGCGCTGGCGATGCTCAACGCCCGGATCACGCTGGACGGCGTGGCCGGCATCATCCTGTCGGTCGGCATGACGGTCGACGCGAACGTGCTGATCTACGAGCGCATGCGGGAGGAGAGGGCCCGCGGCTCGTCCCTGCGGATGGTGATCAAGAACGGATTCGACAAGGCCTTTTCGACGATCTTCGACTCCAACATCACGACGCTGCTGACCTGCCTGATCATCTACTACGTGGGCAGCGAGGAAGTGAAGGGGTTCGGCCTGACGCTCGGCTGGGGCGTCGCGTTGAACATGTTCACGGCGGTGTTCGTGACCCGCACTCTGTTCGGCGTGCTGCTCAAGCTGAACCTCATCAAGGATGTCAAGATGATGCGGGTGATCAGCGTGCCGAACATCGACTGGTGCGGCAAGCGCAACTTCTTCCTGGGGCTCTCGGCCGTGGTGATCGTCGCGGGCGTGAGCGTGCTGTTCGTCCGCGGCCGGGACCTGTTCGACGTCGAGTTTCGCGGCGGCGCGCAGGTCGAGTTCGAGCTGAAGAAGGGCTCGACGCTCAATGACGCCAAGATCGGCGCGGCGCTCGGGCGGGTGAGCGACGCCCTGGGCGCGGACGCCGCCCGCGTGGCGCAGGCCGGCGTCACCCCGGTGCCGAACGAGCCGGGCGTGTTCGTCGTCGACGTGCCGGGTGTCGATCCGCACCGCGTGGCGGCCCTCATTGCCGAGCCGCTCGAGGAGGCCGGGCTGCTGGAGCGCGGCGGTCGGGCGCTGAGCGTGGCCGCGCAGTCCCTCCGCATCCGCGTGCCGCTGGACGTGGCGCCGGAGGTGCTGACGGCCCAGATCCGCCAGGCCGGCGTGAGCGGCGTGCAGGCGGCCAAGGAGCTGGCGACCGCGAGCATCAACGCGGTGCTGGAGACGGGCGGCGTTGAGCAGCGCGGCCTGGTCTGGAACCTCACGACCACCGTGACCAACATGCGCCTGGTCGAGCGGGCGCTGCTCGAGGCGCTGGGCGATGACATGCAGGTCCAGCCGAGCATCACGTTCGAGCTCGGCGGCGGCCGTCCGCTGCCCGTGGTGGACCGGCTGATCGAGACCGTGGTGCCGAACCTCCCGCCGGGCACGAACTACGACCTGACGGACTACCTGGGCGGCGTCGCGTTCCACCTCGAGCGCCTCAGCCCGCCGCAGACGCTGGCCGAGCTCCGCAGCCGCCTGGACAACATCCACTTCCAGCCGGACTTCGTGAACGTGCCGAAGCGCGACTTCGACGTGCTCGGCATCGTGCCGGCCGGCGACAGCCCGGAAGGGCAGCGCTTCAGCGACGTCGTCGTCGTGACGGTCGACCCGGAACTGCGCTTCAGCGAGGACCCCGACCGGTGGGCCACCGGGTTGGCGAGCGTCGAGCAGCGCAAGATCACGACCGCGCTGACCACCGAGCAGACGCTGCGCAAGATGATGCAGTTCAAGCCGCAGATCGCCGCCCGTTCGGCGCAACAGGCCAGCATCGCGCTGATCCTGTCGTGGGCCATGATCATCGGCTACGTCTGGATCCGGTTCGGCAAGCCGATCTACGGCGTCGCGGGCGTCGTGGCGCTGATCCACGACGTGCTCGTGGCCCTGTCGTTCATCGGCTTCAGCTTCTACCTGGCCTCGTGGGGCATCGGCGACCGGCTGCTGGTCAGCGATTTCAAAGTGAACATGCCGATCATCGCGGCCCTCCTGACGATCATCGGTTTCTCGATCAACGACACGATCGTCATCTTCGACCGCGTCCGCGAGATCCGCGGGCGGCTCGGGTTCGTCACGCCGCAGATCGTGAACGACAGCATCAACCAGTGCATGTCGCGCACGCTGCTCACGACGTTCACGGTGCTGCTCGTGGTCCTGATCATGTACGTCTACGGCGGCAGCACGATCCGCGGGTTCAACTACACCATGCTGATCGGCTGCGTCTCGGGCGTGTACTCGACCGTCGTCATCGCGGGTCCCCTGCTGCTCCTGGCGGGCGGCACCGCCCCGGCGGCGCAGCGCTCGGGCGCCCGCTGATCCGCCTGTAGCCCCGCGCCCCGCGGTGCTATACTACCGCCCGGCCGGCGGCCCGAAGGCACCGGTCGGGCGGCGGTCTTTTTGCGAGGCGGAGCCATGTTGAAGACCGAACACAAGATCGGGATCGTCGTGGGCCTGCTGCTCGTCGGCGGCGCCGTCGTCTTCACGGTGGACCAGGCGCGCAAGAGTCCCAAGAAGGTGTCCGAGGTGGCCCAGTTCGACGGCCCCGGGGTCAGCGGCACGCCCGCTCCAAAACCGCCGCCCGCGTCGCCGGGCGGGGCGGCCGCGCCGCGCGACGCGGCCAATCGCCTTGATCGCCCGGCCCCCGTCCGACCGGACACCGGCAGCGCTCCGCCGCCCGGGCCGCCCCCGAGCGGCGCCGGGGCCGCCACCCGGCCGGCCGTCGGGAACATGCCGCCGCTCGACCTCGCGGCGGTCCTCCGCGAGAAGACCGGCCTGACCGGCAACCGGGTGCAGACGCCCGCGCCTCCGCCGCCGGGACCGGAAGCGACACTGCCCGCCGCGGGCGGGTCCGTGCCGGCTCCGGGCGACAGCGGCGCGCTTCGTGCCTCCGCGCCGAGCGGCACAACGGAGCGTCCCGCGTCTCCCTCCGGCGGCACGCCGCCTTCAGGGCCCGACACCGGCAGCCGCCTGGACATGACGCCGCCGAAGAGTGCCGCACCGAGGCCGCCGACGCCGGTCGGCGGCACTCCGCCGGGCGACGGAGCCCCGGTCGCGGCGGCCCGCAGGCATGTCGTGGAGGAAGGCGATTCGCTCTGGGCGCTCGCCGAGCAGTACTACGGCGACGGGAAGTACTATGTGAAGATCGCGGCGGCCAACAAGCTGACCAATCCCGATGTTCTGACGGCCGGCACTGAGCTCGTCATCCCGCCCAAGGACGAGCCGACGCCGCGTCCGGGGACGGAGCGGCCGCGAAGCGAACCGCAGGCCGGTGATGCAAGGGCCGCGGCGCCCGACACTGGGAAGGCAAGCGGTGAAGTGATCAAGCCGGCCGCCGGCAGTCGGCCCGGGGCCGACACGGCATCGCCAGACGCGACCACCAAGCCGCCGCCGAGGGACGTCAGCGCGAAGGCGCCCGCCGGCGCGAAGCCGGCCGAGAACCGTGGCGCGGCGAACAACGGCGCCAACGGTTCCAAGCCCCCGGCGAAGGACAAGGCCGCCGACGCGAAGGGCAAGCCGACCGCCGCCGCGAACGGCACGGGAAAGAACGGTGCCGCCGCGACGCGGGCGGACTCGGCCCCGGTCGACAAGGACAAGCCCGCCGCGACGGGCAAGACGAGGCCCCGCCGCACGCACATCGTCGCCAAGGGTGAGACGCTGCGAACGATTGCCCGCACCGAGCTCAAAAACGAAGATCTCTGGCGCAAGATCTACGAGCTCAACAAGAGCCGGATCAAGAACCCGAACGTTCTGCCCGTCGGGCTGGTGCTGGTTCTGCCGGAGCCGTAGGGCGCGCGTTTGCGCGGTCGCCGGTCGCCGGTCACGCGCCCGTCAGAAGGCGACACGCCACTTCGTAGCGCTCGCGCGTCTTCGCGATGATCTCCTCGGGCAACGGCGGCGGGGGGGGCTGCTTGTTCCAGTTGAGCGACTCGAGGTAGTCCCGCAGGAACTGCTTGTCGAAGCTGGGCTGGTCCTGGCCGAGGCGGTACTGGTCCGCGGGCCAGAACCGGGATGAATCGGGGGTCAGGACTTCGTCGGCCAGCAGCAACTCACCGTTGCACAGCCCGAATTCGAACTTCGTATCGGCGATGATGATCCCGCGCCGTTCGGCATGGGCCGCCGCCTGCCGGTACAGCTCGAGCGCGCGGCTCCGCACTCGCTCCAGCAACTCGCGCGCGTTCTGCGTCGTGCCGCGCTTGGTGGCGAGGAAGCGGTTCACGATGCCGACGGCATCCTCGAAGGACACGGCCTCGTCGTGGCCGACCTCCGCCTTCGTCGAGGGCGTAAACAGCGGCTCGGGCAGCTTCGCGGCTTTCTGAAGTCCGGGCGGCAAGCGCAGCCCGCTGACGGTGCCGGTGGCCTGGTACTCCTTCCACCCACTGCCCACCAGGTACCCGCGGACAATGCACTCGATCGGCAGAATATCGACGCGCTTCACGACCATCGCCCGGCCGACGAGCTGGTCGATGAACGGGGCGTAGCCTTCCGGCACCTGCTCGTCCGTGACGACGTAATCGAGGTGGTGCGGCGTGCAGGCCGGCAGCGTGCGGAGCCAGTACTCCGACATGCGCGTCAGCAGGATGCCCTTGCCCGGCACGGGCTGGTTCATCACGACGTCGAACGCCGAGATGCGGTCTGTCGCCACGATGAGCAGGCGCGCGCCCGCACGGTACACGTCGCGGACCTTGCCGCGGCGGACGAGCTCGGGGAGGTCGGTCTTGAAGACGGGCGAGAAAGACGAAGGGCTGTTCATGGCCGGGACTCCTGGGGCTCGGGTGGTGCTGCCGACGTACGCGCCGGTTGCGAGCTCGGGCCGGGCTCCCCCTCCGTCGGCGCCGCGTTGCCTCCCGGCGGCGCGGTGTAGCCGCGCAGTGCCAGGACGCGCGCGGCCAGGCGGGTCAGGGCGTCGTGCAGCTCGGTCAGGCGCCGGCGCTCGTCCCGCTCTCCGGCCAGAGCCGGATCGTGCCGCAGGCGGGCCTTGATCATCGCGGCACATCGGCCCGCGGCCGCCACGAGGCGGCGCGCGTCCGGCCGCACTTCGGCGTATTCCTCCGCGTGGGTCAGCCAGGCGGCGAGCGGGCGGCCGTCGAACGCGGATTCCAGCAGGGCGGCCTGCTCCGCCGCGAGGCGGCGGCCCAGCGCGGCGCGCTCGTACGCGGTTACGTAGCTCAGGCGGAACGTGCGGCCGCCGTCGGCCTGCGCCGCTACCCGCAGCCGCGTCTGGGCCAGCAGGTCGTCCAGCGCCGTGCCCCGGGCCTGGAGCGCGAGCTGCTCCAGTTCCGCCAGTTGCGGCGGCCGGGCGGCCAGCACCGCCCGCTGAAGCGCCCGCAGCGCCGCGAGCCAGTCCTCATCGTCGAGCAGCTCGAAGCCTTCCCGCACGATTTGCAGCAGGTCCGCGGTGGAGCGCGCCTCGCCCGCGTCGGCCGACGCGTCGTCTTCCACCACGGTCGGGGCCGGCGTCGCCGCCGTCAGTTCGACGCGAGCCACAAGCGCGGCCGGGAACGTCCGGAGGACGCCGGAAGTCGTCCCGGGCACCTGGATGCGGAACACGACGTGCTGGTCCGTGCGGGAGACCAGGTCGCCGGTATGGCGGGTTCCGTCGCGCAGGTACAGAATGTCCGCGTGGATGGCGGCCGGGCAGGCCAGGATCAGTGTGACGAGGAACCGCGCGTGCATCAGGACTACCAGCGGCCGCACCAACCCGCGAGCGGCTGGCGGATTATACGATGAGCGTTGGACCATACAACGAGCGCGGCACGCCCGGCATCCTGCGCGTCGCGGTCGTCGGCTCCGGCGAGCGGCTCGAGGCCGTGCTCGCCGCGGTCCGCGGCACCGGCCAGATTGAGGTGGTCGGACAGGCGGGCATGCCCGCCGGCGGCGGGCTGCCCGGCTTGCCGTGGTTCGACGACCCGCGGGCGCTGCTGGCGGCGCCGGAAGTGCAAGCGATCCTGCTGGCGGGCTCGACACGCCGTGACGCAGAGCACGCCCAACTCGCGGCCGAGCGGAACCTGCCGTTGTGGCGGCTCCCGCCGGCGGGGCGCTCCTTCGCCGAAGCCGCCGAGGCCGCCGCGCGGGTTCGCAAGGTGGCGGCGGTGCGGCGCGTGGCGTCCTGGTGGGAACACGTGTTCGAGCACGTGTGGCGGGAACTGGCGTTTCCGCCGGATTTTCGGCCGCTCCTGTCGGAGCTGCGGCTGAGCGTACGCGGCCCGGTGCAGCAGTCGTGGCGCGCCAGTTTGGCCGAGGCCGGCGGCGGCGTGCTCGCGACCGACGGGTACGGGCTGCTCGAAGCGCTCGTGGCCCTGCGCGGCCTGCCCGAGAGCGTCGTGGCGGCCGCCGGCCGCCTGCGGGCCACCAGCGCCGCCCGCGAAACCGAGGACACGGTCGTGGCGGTGCTGCGCTACACGGGCGGCGGCCATGCCGTCCTGCGCATGGGTTGGGACCTTCCGCCGGGCGAGCGGACGCTCATCCACCACGGCGCCGCCGCCAGCGTGACGCTCACCGACGATGTCGTGACGGTCGCCGACGCGGAGGGTCTCACGATCGACGCGCGGCCGCTGCCCTCGGAGTGGCTGCCGAGCGAGCTGGTGCGGTTCGTGCACTTCGTGCGGGGCGACGCCCGCGACCAGGCGGCTGCGCCGCTCGAGCGCCACCTCGCGGTGAGCGCGCTGCTCGACGCGCTCTACCTCTCCGCCCGCACGGGTCACCCCGAATCGCCGCACAAGTTCTACGCGACTGCGGGCTGGCCGGAGCCGCGGCCGTGACGGCGTGCCGCCGGCGAAACGCTGCCGCGGTGTTGGGGGTCGCGGTCCTTTTGGGCGGCGCCGGTTGCATGGAGCCGAGCGCCCGCGGCGTGGCCGTTTGGGTGGTCGATGGGGACGAGGACATCTTGGCGGACACGCCGCCCAGCAGCGAGAACGACGTCTTCTCAGCCGCGCGGGGACAGGTCCGGCTGCGAGCGGCCCTGAACGAGGTCGTGTCGCTGCAGGTTGCGTTGCGGACCTCGGCACCGCCGGCCGGGCCGTTCGACGTGCGGGTCGCGGATCTGGCCGGCCCGGGCGAGCGGCTGTCCAGCGATGCGGTCGTAAGCCGGTACCGCGTGCAGTACACGAAGGTGGCGCGGTTTCGCAGTTGGTACCCGGCGCACACCGGGCGGCCGGCTGTGTCCGGGTACTTTCCGGACGTGCTCGTGCCGTGGGATGCTCCCCGCGGCGGCGGGCCCGTGCGGTTGGCGGAGGCCCGCAACGAACTGGTCTGGATCGATCTGGCCGTGCCACCGACCGCACGCCCGGGCGTGTACCGCGGCCGACTCGAGGTCCGGCATGTCGCGGAGCGCCAACCGCAATTCGCCTGCGACCTGGTCCTCGAGGTGCTTCCGGTTGCGCTGCCGGGCCGCCACAGCCTGCCGGTCTTGTGCCGGGTCGATCCGGGCGATTTGCTCGCGATGCACCTGCGCTGGCCGCGGGCCCCGGCCGAGCAGCTCGTGCTCCTGCCGGAAGCACCGAGCCATCTGGCTGCGGTCGGGCTGGTCCGCGAGACGTTGGACCTGCTCCAGGCGCACCGCATGGATCCGCTGCTGTGGGCCTCTTTCCCGAAGTTTCAGGCCACCGACGACCGCCGCGTCGCCGTGGACTGGGCGGCGTACGACGCGCTGGTGGCGGGCTGGCTGGACGGCAGCGCGTTTCCCGACCGGGCCCCGGTGGAGTTCTGGCCGATCCCGGCGTCGCTCGACTACCCCGATGCCGCGCGAAACGGCGGAGTGGGGTCGCCGCGCTACGCCGGTCTGCTGGCGGCGTATCTCGCGGAGTGTCGCCGACACTTCGCCGAGCGGGGCTGGCTCGACCGGGCCGTGCTGCGGGTCTGTCCGCCCCAGCCGCTCAGCACGGGAAGCGTCGCCACGGTGCGCACGCTCACCGAGATCGTGCGGCGGAGCGAAGCGCCGCTGGCGGTGGTGGCCCACCTGCCGGCCCGCTCGCTGGCGGGCCTGGGCTGGGTCGGCGCGCCCGCCGTCGAGCTGCCGGACGTGGCCGTGTGGGCGCCGCCCGCCATGTGGTTCGAACCGGCGGCGGTCTCCTCGGCTCGTCAACTCGGCCAGACCGCATGGCTGATGCCGGACCGCCCGCCGTACAGCGGCGCGCTGACGATCGAAGCGCCCGCGACGGACGCCCGCGTCCTGGCGTGGCAAGCGTATCGACTCGGCGCCTCGGCCCTCTGGATTGAGGATGCCGCCCGGGCGTACAACCCCGACGACTCTGGCGACTGGTCGCGCCCGGGGGCCATGGACGGCCTCGTGCAACCGGCCGTGGACTACGGCATCCGGGAGCGGCCGCTCGCGACCCTCCGTCTCAAGCGGCTCCGCCGCGGGGTTCAGGATTACGAGCTGCTCCGTCTGTTGGAGGAGAACGGCCGGCGGCTGCTCGCGGAAAGCCTCGTGCAGCAGGTCGTGCGGTGGGCCGGCACGGACGCCTGCCGGGACAATCTGCTGAGCGGACGCGAGTCGGGCTGGTCCCTGGATCCGGCGGTGCTGCGGACCGCTCGGGAACTGATGCTGGCCGAATTGGCGGCGGCTCCCGGCGAGCCGCAGGCCGGCTCTGTGGCGGCGCACACGCGCTGGGCGCTGCTCATGAACCGGGCGGAGCGCGTCGCGGTCCGGGTCGAGGGCGTGCGTCTCACCCGCACCCCGGACGGACTCCGGGCCTATGTGCGGACGAGCGTGACCAACACCGCCAATCGAAGCCTCGCCGGCCGTTGGCGGCTCCCGGTCCCGCCGCCGGGATGGCGGCCGCCGGCGGAGGTGCCGGTGACAGCCGAGCCCGGCCAGCGGCAGGTCGGGCGGATGCTGGTGGACGTGAGCGGCCTCTCGTACAACACGGACGGGGTCTACCCGTTCGAACTGGCGCTGGACACGGCGGCTGTGGGCGCGTTCCCGGTCGCGGGGCGGCTGGCGGTGGCCGCGTGCCCGGTGCTGCCCCGGCCGCCGCGAGTTGATGGTCGGCTCGACGACTGGCCGCTGGCGTCGAGCAACTCGCTGGGGGATTTCCGGCTGGCGTACAGCCCGGGGGAGCCGACGGGGCTCGCGTTGCCGGCAACGCTCCCGACGCAGGCTTTCGTGGGTATGGACGCGACGACGCTGTACGTCGGCGTGCGGTGCGGGCTGCGGGCGGGCGAGCCGCCGGTCTGGCAGCCTGACAACGAGATTCCGGTGGACGGCGCCATGCCCTGGGGGCAGGACATGGTCGAAATCCTGATCGATCCGCGGGATGTCCCGGAGGGCACGAGCGCCGACGTGTACTGTCTGCAGATCAAACCGAGCGGGCTCACGGTAACGCGGCGCGGTTGCTACACCGAGCCGCCGATGGGCCGCTTCGAAACTTGGGTTTGCCGGCCGCGGGTCGCGGTGCAGGTGACTCCGGAAGCGTGGACGGTCGAGCTGGCGCTGCCGCTGGCGGCGCTGGGGCCGGAGGCTCGCCGCCAGGCCGTGTGGGGCTTCAACGTCACGCGCCTCGACGCCCGCCGCGGCGAGTACGCGTCGTGGTCGGGCGCGCGGGGCTTTCTGTACACCCCGCACGCACTGGGCAACCTGCTGCTGCTGTGGCCGTGAAAATCACACGGCGCGCGGGGTTCTTTCGCCGCCGGGCGGAGGTGCTACCATGCCCGACACCGGCTCGTCGGCGCTGCGTGGCGGCCCGGCGCGGACGGGCGCGCAAGGGACCGGATGATGAACCTCGATGCGGTCTTCCTCGCACGACTCCAGTTCGCCTTCACCGTCGGCTTCCACTACCTGTTTCCGCCCCTGACCATCGGCCTCGGTCTGCTGATGGTCATCATGGAAGGCCGCTTCCTGCGGACCGGCGACTACCAGTACGAGGCGATGGCCAAGTTCTGGACGAAGATCTTCGGTCTGATCTTCGCGATGGGCGTGGCCACCGGCATCGTCATGGAGTTCCAGTTCGGCACCAACTGGGCCAGCTACTCGCGCTACGTCGGCGACATTTTCGGCGCCGCCCTCGCGGCCGAGGGCATCTTCGCGTTCTTCCTCGAGTCCGGCTTCCTGGCCGTGCTCGTCTTCGGCTGGGACAAGGTTTCGCCGCGGATGCACTTCTTCGCGACGCTGATGGTCTCGCTCGGTTCGATCTTCTCGGCCGTTTGGATCATCGTGGCCAACTCCTGGCAGCAAACGCCGGCCGGGTTCGAGCTGGCACACCAGACGCTGGCCGACGGCAGCGTGCTCACCGTCGCCCGGCTCACGGACTTCTGGGCGGCGGTCTTCAACCGCTCGACCTTGCACCGTCTCGGCCACGTGCTCGTCGGGGCGATGATCGCGGGCGGGTTCCTCGTGCTGAGCGTCTCAAGTTACTACCTGCTCAAGGGACGGCACGTCGACTTCGCGCGTCGGAGCATCCGCATTGCGCTGCCGTTCACGCTGGTTTTCTGTCTGCTGGCGCTGGTCACCGGCGACTTTCAGGGCCGCAACGTCGCTCGTTGGCAGCCCGCCAAGCTCGCGGCCATGGAGGGGCTGTACCGCACGCAGGCGCACGCTCCGCTGCACCTGTTCGGCCTGCCTGATGACGCCGCGCAGACGGTCAAGTACGGCGTTGCCATCCCGGGGCTGCTGAGCTACATGGTCCACTTCGACGCCGCGCAGCCGGTCACCGGGCTCGACGCGTTCCCGCCCGAAGACCGCCCGCCGGTCGGCCTCACCTTCCAGTCGTTCCACCTGATGGTGGCGCTCGGGATGTTCATGATCCTGCTGACGCTGGTGGGCACGGTGCTGCTGCGGCGCGACCGGCTTTTCGGGCAGCGCTGGCTGCTGCGGCTGCTCGTCGTCGCGATCGTAGCGCCCATGGCCGCCAACCAGCTCGGCTGGATCGCCGCTGAGGTCGGCCGCCAGCCCTGGATTGTCTACCCCAATCCCGACGTTCCGGGCAGCGGGCTGCGCACGACCGAGGCCAGCTCGCGCGCCGTCGACGCCGCCGAGGTGCTGTCCTCGATGATCCTCATGGGGATCGTCTACGCCGCCCTGCTGGTGACCTGGCTGTACGTGCTGGACAAGAAGATCAAGGCCGGGCCCGAGTCGCCCGAGGAGCTCGCGGCCGCGGCCGCGCGGCGCACCGGGGGCTGGGTGCAGGCCGCGACGGTCCTGCCGGGACGCGCAGATTCGTTGACGGACGCGCCGCCGCGCGAGCGGCGCTAGGCCCGCGTGGGTGTGGAGCTGCCGCCGATGGAAATCCCGTTTCTGAACCTGTTGTGGTTCATCCTGCTGGGTGTGCTGCTGGCGGGCTACGCCATCCTGGACGGGTTCGACCTGGGCGTGGGCATCCTGCACCTCGGCGCCCGGGGCGACCGCGAGCGGCGGATCTTCATGAACTCGATCGGCCCGCTGTGGGACGGCAACGAGGTGTGGCTCGTGACGTTCGGCGGGGCGCTGTTCGCGGCGTTCCCGACGGTGTACGCCAGCGCGTTTTCGGCGTTTTATCTCGCGTTCTGGTTGCTGCTGTTCGCGCTGATCGGTCGGGCCGTGGCGATGGAGTTCCGCAGCAAGCTCGAAGCGCCCGGCTGGCGGGGCTTCTTCGACGTGGTGTTCTGCGGGGCCAGCACGCTGGCGACGCTGCTGTTCGGGGTCGCGGTCGGCTCGACGATGAGCGGGCTGAAGATCGGGCCGGACCTGGAATACCAGGGCACGTTCCTGGATCTGCTGAACCTGCACAACCCGTTTCCGCTGATCACGGGCCTGTTCGCCGTGAGCCTGTTCGCCATGCACGGCGCGATCTACCTGTACCTGAAGACGGACGGCGAGCTTCAGCAGCGCATCCACGGCTGGATGTGGACGGCGTTCGGCCTGTTTCTGATCATGTATCTGTTCACGACGATCTATGCGCTGGTGAACGTCCCGGCGGCGACGGCCAATTTCCGGCAGTACCCCTGGTGCTGGCTGGTCGTGCTGCTGAACATCCTGGCGATCGCGAACATTCCCCGCGCGATCCATCAGAACCGTCCCGTCTACGCGTTTCTGTCGTCGTGCGCCTGCATCGCGGCGTTCGTGTTCCTGTTCGGCGTCGCCCTGTTTCCCAACCTCGTCGTCTCGAGCATCGACCCGGCCTACAGCCTGAACATCGTGAATGCCGCGTCGTCGCCCAAGACGCTCGGCATCATGGCGATCATCGCCGCCATCGGCATGCCCTTCGTCCTGACGTACACCGTGATCATCTACTGGACCTTCCGCGGCAAGGTGGAGCTGGGCAAGTTCAGCTACTGAGGATCCGCGGCACGCGCCCACCGGCGACGCGCCCGCCGCCGCGGCCGGAGTGGAGCGCGGCGCGCCGCGCCGCCGCAAGAGGCAGGGCCACCATGAACATCCCGGTCACGACCACGTTCACCATCGAGGGCTACCGCATCACGCGCTACTTCGGCATCGTGCGCGGGATCATCGTGCGGGCCCCCACGATTCCGCAGCGCATGCTCGGCGGCCTCAAGTCGATCATCGGCGGCCGCGTCGGCGCGTTCACCGACATGTGCGAGCAGGCCCGCCAGCAGGCCTACGACCTGCTCATCGACCATGCGGTCGCGATCGGCGCGAACGCGATCGTCGGCCTGCGGTACGACGCGTCCGACCTCGGCCCGGGCGGCACCGAGGTGCTGTGCTACGGAACGGCCGTGCAGATCGAGCCGGAACGCTGAGCCGCCGCCCGCTGAGCGCGGCCGCGTCGGGGCGGTTCATGTACCGTCCCGACGTCGGCGCCGCACCGGACCCGCGTCGAACGGCGCCGCCAGCGGCGGCAGCCGCCGCAGCGCCCGGTAGCGCTCGATGAACCACTCCGGGTCGCGCCGGTACTCGGCGATGATGCGCCAGGTGTACGGCCGCCCGCACTCCGGGCAACGGTAGTGGTCGGGCAGGCCGCTGAGGTTGTAGCCGCAGAAGATGCAGAAGGGCTCGCGTCGCGCCCGCGCCGCCCGCCGCACGACGTAGCCCGCCAGCGTCAGGGCCACCGCCCCCATGAAGACCGCCAGCTTCGCCCCCACCAGCACGAACGGGTTGAACACGCTCGGCCAGCGCCAGGCCGGGATGGCGCACAGCAGGAGCAGCAGAGCCGGAGACAGGAACACCCAGCGCCAGCCCACGTACCGCCGCATGTCCTCCCAGCCGGGCCGCCACCAGCGGATGTCCTCGTGCACGGTGGGCGACAACTGGCTCGGCGTCGCCAGCACCGCCGTCGGCCGGGCCTCGTCGAGCGGCCGCTGCGATTGCTCAAGCAGCCGCAGCCACTCGGCTTCGAGCGATTCCGGCGGCGGGATGGGGTCGGCGGGCGGCATGCGCGGGTCCCGGCGGGCTCAGCGGTCGCTGGGCGGCGCCGGCGCGGTCGTGGGCGGCAGGGCTGCGGTGGAAGCCGCGATGTCCGGGTAGGCCGCCTGGAGCGCGAGCAGGGCGTAGGCCGTCGTGAGCGCGGGCAGGCCCTCCATCCAGCGGTCGGCCTCGTTCACCCAGCTCCCGTCGTCGCGCTGCATTCCGGCGAGCTGCGCCACCAGCTCCCGCCGCCAGTCGTGCTCGCGGCCGGCGGCGTCGCGCACGACCGGCTCGCCCCAGGCGGCCAGCGCGCGGGCGAAGACGTGGTAGTAATAGAACAGCCCCTGGCGCGACCGGGCTTCCGGCATGTTCGGGTTGTATTCGAGCGTCCAGTGGCGGCGGATCCAGTCCAGCGCCGCCTTTACGCGCGGATCGTCGCGCGTGAGGCCCGCGTACAGCAGGCTCTTGAACCCCGCGTACGTCATCGAGCCGTAGCAGCGCAGCTCCACGCGGCCGTCCACGTCGACCGTTTCGGCCTTGCTCTCGCCCGCGCCGACCGGCGAGTAGATGAACCCGCCCTGCGAGGAGCCCTGCGCGAACGGCTGGTCGTTCGTCTCGCCGAGCATCTGGCAGCGCTGGATGAACACGAGCGCCCGCCGGTACGCGGGGTCGTCGGGCGGCAGCCCGCTGTCGCGCAGCGCTTCGAGCATCATCTGGGTGTTCGACAGGTCCGGCCGCTTGTGCTGGCCGTAGCCGGCGCCGCCGTAGAACGGATCGGCGGGGGTCTTGCCCTCGCCCTCGTCCCATTGGTTTTCGATCAGGAACCGGCGCACCCGCGCCGCCGTCTCGTCATGGGCCGGATCGCGGACGGCCGCGAGCATCGAGAGCGCGACGCTGCTCTCGTAGTTCTTGAGCAGTCCCTCGGCCGAGTAGATGCCGCCGTCGTCGCGCCGCGCGCGCAGCACGAACTCGACGCCGCGCTGCACGCCTCGGTGCCGCGGGCCGACGGTCGGAGCCTGGGCGAGGGCCTTCACGGCGAGGCCGGCCACGCCGGGCCCGGCCTGCGCGCCCCAGCCGCCGTCGGCTTCCTGCGCACTCAGCAGGTACTGCGCCCCGCGCGCGATCAGCTGCGCGGCCACGGCGCGGTCGCGCGCCGCGTCGGCCCCCTCTGACGCCGCACGAATGGGCATCGTCGCGGGCGCTGACGCCGGCCGCGACGTCTGCGCCGCGGCGGGCGGGGCCGGCGCGGCGAGCAGAGCCGCGACCGGCAGCAGGGCGCCGGTGCACGCGAAGCGGAACGTCGGCGGACGGGTGAGGGCGGCACGCATGACCTCTCCTTGAACCCGGTGCGGGGCGCGGGACCGGCGCAGGCCGCCCGGAGCGCTCCAGGGCGGCTCGTCGGCGCGCCGTCGGTCGGCCCCGGCCGCGTGGAATCTACGCGGAGCGCCGCCCGGCGTCACGCCCCGCGGGGGCGAACCGCGTCGTCCCCCGCGTGCCGCCGCCGGCGCTCAGTCGTAGCCGAGGTCCGCGAGCCGGTCTTCATCAAGCCCGAAATGGTGGCCGATCTCGTGCAGCACGGTGATGCGAATCTCGTCCACCAGTTCCGCGCGGCTGTCGCACATCTCGCACAGGTTGTCGCGGAAGATCAGCACGCGGTCGGGCATCGGCAGCGGCGCCAGGTCCGGCCCTTTCTCGTCCAGCGGCACGCCGACGTACAGCCCGAGGATGTCATCCGGCACGTCGTACTCGCGCATGAGCTTCGCGTCCGGCCGGCCGCGCACCTCCACGATGACGTTTTCGAGGTAGGGGCGGAACTCGTCCGGGATGGAGTCGAGGGCCTCTTCCACCGCCCGGTCGAAGTTCGCGTGCGAGATCGCTATCATCGCGGAGTCACCTCCGGAGCCGTACCCGGCAGCAGTATAGCGCGGCGCCGAGGTTGCACCAAACGGGAGCCGGCATGTTGTCGCGCCGCCACATGCGAACGTTCGCACTCGGGGCCGTGCTGTGGTCCGTCGTCGCCGGCTGCGGCCCGACGTCCTTCGTCATCACCCCGATCCCGGCCGAGCAGGCCCTGCGCGAGCAGGTGGTGCTGCGGGAGAGCCCGCTGGCGACCCGCAAGATCGCCCTGGTCGACGTGGACGGCGTGCTCCGCAACGCCCGGTCCACGTCCGTGTTCGGCGTCAGCGGCGAGAACCCGGTGTCCGTCTTCAGCGAGAAGCTGGCGGCGGCCGCCGCGGACCGCGACGTGCGGGCCGTGGTGGTGCGGATCAACTCGCCCGGTGGGTCGGTGACGGCCAGCGACCTGATGTACCAGGAGCTCGTGCGGTTCCGGGCACGCACCGGCAAGCCGGTCGTCGCGGCCCTGCTCGATGTGGCGGCGTCCGGCGGCTACTACGTCGCGTGCGCGGCCGACCGGATCTGCGCGCAGCCGACCACGGTCACCGGCAGCATCGGCGTGATCATGATCGCGCCCGAGTTCTCCGGCACGATGCAGAAACTCGGCATCGCCATGAACGTGATCAAGAGCGGCACGCTCAAGGACGCGGGTTCGCCGTTCCGCACCATGTCCGAGCAGGACCGGGCGGTCTTCGAGCGGCTGATCGACGGGATGTACGTCCGGTTCCTCGAGGTGGTCGGGCGGTCGCGCACCGCACTGCCGGCGGAGCGCATCCGGGAGCTGGCCGACGGGCGGGTGTATCTCGGGCCGGAGGCCCGCGCGCTGGGCCTGGTGGACGAGGTCGGCACGCTGCCCGACGCGATCGCCGCCGCCAAGCGCGCCGCCGGCCTCGAGCGCACCCCGGTGCGCGTCGTGCAATACGCCCGCCCGCTGGCCTGGCGCCCGAACATCTACGCCGAGGCGCCGGCCGGACCGACCTCGGTGAACGTGGTGAACGTCGAGCTGCCGGACTGGCTGGCGAGCCCGGCGCCGCAGATGATGTACCTGTGGGCGCCCGGGTGGTGAGGCTGCGATGATCGTCCTGATCGACAACTACGATTCGTTCACCTACAACCTCGTCCAGCGCATCGGCGAGCTGGACCCCGGTCTCGACATCCGCGTGTTCCGCAACGACCAGGTGACCGTCGCCGAACTGGCCGATTTGCGGCCCGACCACGTGATCATCTCGCCCGGGCCCTGCACGCCGCGCGAGGGCGGCATCAGCAACGACGTGATCCGGCACTTCGTCGGCCGGACGCCGCTGCTGGGCGTCTGTCTCGGCCACCAGTGCCTGGGCTTCGTGCACGGCGCGAACGTGATCCGGGCCCCGCGGCTCATGCACGGCAAGACCAGCCTGATCCGCCACGACGGCTCCGAGCTGTTTCGCGGGATGAGCAACCCGTTTCAGGCGACCCGTTATCACTCGCTGATCATCGAGCCCGGCACGCTGCCGCCCGACTTCATCGTCAGCGCCACGAGCGACGACGACCCCTACGAAATCATGGCCATCCGGCACCGGTCGCACCCGGTTTACGGCGTCCAGTTCCATCCCGAGAGCTTCCTGACGCTCGAGGGCAGCCGGCTGCTTGCGAACTTCCTCGGAATCGGCTAGGGATACGTCATGCGCACGACGTGGCGACTGCTGGCGCTTGCGGCTCTCTTGGCGGCCCCGGGCTGCGTCGCGCCCGAACGGCGGTCCGGGCCGGTACGGCCCGCGCCGGGTGAGCTGCAAGCCATGCCTGAACTGGACCCCGGCATGCCCGTGTCCGTCGGCATCGAAGGCCGCGGTGACGCGCCGCGCGTCGTGCTCGTGCCCGATTTCAAGGAGCCGCCGCTGACGCCCGAAGAGCGCGCGGCGTTGGGGGAGCGCGAAGACCGTATCCGCCGCCTGGATTACACCCTGCCCGGTGATCTTCCGAGTCCGCGCGTGGGTGGCTGGCTGGGCGGTGTGCAGGCGGGAGCTCACGGCGGCACGACGCTGCTGGTGTCTCGGACGGATCGCGTGTCGGGCATCGCGCGGGCTTATCACGCGCTCGGCGGCGCGTGGTCGGCGGAAGGGGGCGGCGTGGCCGCGGTCACAGGCACGGAGCGCGGCGGCGGGGTCCGCACCGGGGTCCACGGCACCGGGGGCGCATCGACGGGCGAGAGCGGCCCCAGTCGCATTGCGGGTCCTAACCCTCGTCTTGACAAGTAGTTAGTCTTTTTCGGCAGCTCGTCGCACCGGCTCGACGTTCGCCGCTGTGCCGGGCGTCGTCGGCCCCGTCGGGCTCCAACTCGCGCGCGGTGCGCGCCGCGGGTGGCGGGCGGGTCGCGGACCGGCCATTTCGCGGAGCCTGTGTCAGATGCCGTTGTGACCGGCGCGCGCCGTGACCATAATCTCTGCATTCCCGCGCAAGCCCGCCCGTGCAGCGCGGGCCGCGGGCGCGCGGAGCGTGGGTCGGCGGCACACGTTCGGAGCGCCGCGCCGGCCCGGCCCGTGCATGTCGTTCGCGCCGAGTCAGATCGCGCGCGGCGTGGCGCGGCAGGACTGGGACCGTGGACCAGGTTCTCAGCGAGGCACCTCATGGCGAAGAAGAAGGTCGCAGCACGTAAGTCGCGGGCAAAGAAGACGACGCGGAAGACGAAGAAGCTTGCTCGGCTGACCGGGCGGAAGACCGCGGCGCGGAAGAAGGCCGCGCGCCGGCCGGCGGCGGCGCAGGGGCGCAAGACCGCCGGTCGCGCCAAGGCCGCCGCCAAGGCGAAGATCGCGAAGAAGCCGACCCAGCAGCGGGCTGCGCGGCCCGCCGCCGATAAGGCCGCGGCGGTGCCGGTCAAGAAGATCGCCAAGCCGAAGCTGCCGCGCCGCACGACGCAGGCGGCCCCGCCGTCGCCGCAGATGCCCGCCGCAGGGGCCGCGCCGCCGGCCGCGACGCCGCTGATCACGCCGCCCCCGCCGCCCGCGCCGGCGTTGCCGCCGGCCGGGCCGAAGGTCGGCGACCCGGCGCCCGATTTCGACCTGCCCGATGAGAAGGGCCAGCGGCACACGCTCGCGCAGTACCGCGGGCGGACGGTCGTGCTCTACTTCTACCCCAAGGACGACACGCCCGGCTGCACCACGGAGGCGTGCGGCTTCCGCAACGCGCTGGCGTCCTTCACCGACCGCAACGCCGTCGTGCTCGGCGTCTCGCCCGACTCGGTCGGCAGCCACCAGCGCTTCGCGGAGAAGTTCGGCCTGACCTTCCCGCTGCTGGCGGACGAGTCGCACGCCGTGGCCGAGAAGTACGGCGTGTGGGTCGAGAAGAACATGTACGGCCGGTCGTACTGGGGCGTCGCGCGGACGACGTACGTCATCGACGCCGACGGGCGGGTGGCGCACATCATCCGCAACGTGCGGCCCGAGGGTCACGAGCAGGAAGTGCTGAGCTTGCTCGGTGCGCCGTAGTCCGGTCGCGTGCCGGGGCCGTCGCCGGCGGCGTTTGCGCCCCTCCGCGGGACCGCCGCCGGCGGCCTGCGCCCGCGGCGCGGGGCGCGCCGGGCACTGGCCGCGCGGGGGTCGCTCCTGTACAATGATACCCCTTATCCCGTCGGAGGCAGACCGTGTTCGCATCGGCCGCCGAGGCGCTCCAGTTCATCCGGGAAAAGCAGATCGCGATGGTGGACCTGAAGATCGTGGGGCTGGCCGGCCAGTGGCTCCACCTCAGCATCCCCGCCGCGCAGTTCTCCGCGAAGCACTTCGAGGAGGGCGTCGGCTACGACGGCTCGTCCGGCTCCGGCTTCACGACGGTCGAGGCGGGCGACGTGAACGCGCTGCCGCAACCCGAGACGGCGTTTCTCGATCCGTTCTGGGAGCGGCCCACGCTCAGCTTCCTGTGCGACACGATCACGGCCGACACGCACCAGCCCTTCTCGAGCGACCCGCGGACCATCGCCCGCCGCGCTGTCGCGTACCTGCGCAGCACCGGCATCGCGGACGAGGCCTGGATGGGGCCCGAGTTCGAGTTCCACATCTTCGACCGCGTCGAAACGGTCAACGAGCCGTATCACCTCGGCGTGCGTATCGCCTGCTCGGAGACGCACTCCGACGGCGTGACCGCGCCGATCCCGCTCAAGGGCGGCTACTTCCGCGTCCCGCCCACCGAGCACTTCCACAACCTGCGCTCCGAGATCACGCTGCTGCTCGAGTCGATGGGCATCGCCGTCCGCTACCACCACCACGAGGTCGGCGCGCCGGGCCAGTGCGAGATCGAGGTCAACCTCGCCCCCCTCGTGCGGGCCGCCGACCAGGCGATGATCATCAAGTACGTCATCAAGAACGTCGCGCGCCGCCACGGCAAGCTGGCCACGTTCATGCCCAAGCCGTTGTTCGGCGAGGCCGGCAACGGCATGCACGTCCACCAGCGGCTCACGCGCGGCGGCCGCCCGCTGTTCTTCGACGAGCACCGCCGCAACTATGCGAACCTCAGCACCCTGGCGCTCCAGTACACCGCCGGCCTCCTACGGCATGGGCAGTCCCTCACCGCCCTGACCAACCCCTCGACCAACTCCTTCAAGCGGCTGGTCGAGGGCTACGAGGCGCCCGTCAACCTGTTCTTCTCGCTGGCCAACCGCTCGGCCGCGATCCGCGTGCCCAAGTACGCCGTGTCGCCGGACGAGAAGCGGATCGAGTACCGCCCGCCGGACTTCACGTGCAACGTGTACCTCGCGCTGGCCGCGATGCTCCTGGCCGGCGTCGACGGCGTGCAGCAGCAGCTTGACCCCGCCGCGCTCAACTACGGGCCGTTCGACGTGGACATCGCCAAACAGAGCGACGAGTTTCGCAGCCGCATCGCCAGCGTGCCGCGCTCCCTGCACGACGCGCTCGAGGCGCTGCAGCACGACCACGAGTTCCTGCTGCGCGGCGACGTGTTCAGCAACGGCTTCATCCGCGGCTGGGTCGAGACCAAGCGCGAGAACGAATGGCGCGTCGTCGCCATCCGTCCGCACCCTTACGAGTACCAGCTCTACCTCGACACCTGAGCCCCGCCCGGCGTTCAGCTCCGCAGCAGGGGGTGCCGCGCGAACCGGGCCTGGAGCGCCAGCACTCGTCCCCGCACGTGCTCCACGCACGCGTCGTCGTCCCAATCGGGGTGCCGATGCGGATAGACCGGGGCGTCGTACGCCACCAGCACCGGGTGCGGCCGCGGCAGCTTCGCCGTGCGCGGCCAGGCTTCGAACGCCCCCAGAATGAGCATCGGCACGATCGGCACCTGTGCCTTGCGGGCCAGCAGCACCACGCCCGCGCGCATCGGCCCGATCGAGCCGTCCGTGGTGCGCGTGGCCTCCGGAAACGTCAACACGACGTGGCCCGCCCGCAGACGCCGCAGCGTTTCCTTGATCGCGCCGAGGTCGGCCGTGCCGCGCTTCACCGGGAACGCGTTGAGGTACTCGATGATCGGACGCAGCTTGGGGTTGGCGAACAGCGTGTCGCGGGCCATGTAGTGGCATTCGCGCGGAATGGCCAGCGTCGCCAGCACCGGATCCAGGAAGCTTTGGTGGTTGCTGACCAGCAGCACGCCGCCCGTCGCCGGCACGTTCCGCACGCCGAACACCCGGCCGCGGCACAGTCCCGTGTAGAGGACCTGCGCCGCCACGCGGCACCAGCGATAGCCGCGCCGCATGGCCGGCGGCTGCGCCGCGGCCGTCACGGCTCGGTCCGCGCGGCCGGTGTCAGCAGCCCGCGCCGCTCGAGGTCGGCCACGATCCGGTCGAGCACCTCGCCGATCGAGAGGTGCGTCGTGTCGATCCGCACCGCCCCCGGGGGTACGACCAGCGGCGCGACCGGCCGGCCGGCGTCCGTACGGTCCCGCTCGAGCAGGTTCGCGAGCACCTGCTCGTAGGTGACATCCTCGCCGTCCGCCCGCAGATCGTGCAGCCGCCGCTCGGCCCGCTTCTCCGGGGCGGCGTCGACGAAGTACTTGGCGTCGGCGTCGGGGAAGGCGGCCGTGCCCTGGTCGCGACCCTCGGTCACCATCGACGCGAGCCGCGCCCCGATGGCCCGCTGCCGCGCGATGAGCACGCGCCGCACACCCGGCGAGCCGGCGATGAAGCGCGTGTGGTCGTTCACCCGCATCGAGCGGATCGCCTCGGTCACGTCGCGGCCGCGGAGCGTCACGCGGGTGTGGGTCGGGCCGCAGTCGAGGTCCCAGTCGGTCCGCTCGGCCAAAGCCGTGAGCGCGGCCTCATCGCGGAGGTCGACGCCGTCCTCCAGCGCCGCCAGCGTGACGACGCGGTACATGGCCCCGGTGTCGAGGTAGGGGATGCCCAGCCGGGCGGCCAGCTTGCGGGCGGTCGTGCTTTTGCCGCTGCCGGCGGGGCCGTCGATGGTGATGATCACGGGCAGCGTTGCTCCTGCGGGTCCGCGGAAATCCGGGCGGATTATACCGGCCGCGACGGTCGCTCGTGAGCCCGCCTCCGGCGGCCGCGGCCCGTGAGCCCGCGCGGCGTCGGGGAGCCGTCGCCGCAAGCGGAGCCGACCCGGTGGAGGGGGGGCCGGGTGCCGGCCGGCGCCGTCTTCCGGGGCTAGTCGGTCGGCCTCCGCCGGGTGGCATGCGCGCTACCGAACGCGTCCGAGCACACGCGGCACTGGCGGCGCGGGGCGCGGCCGCGGTAAGTTGTGCCGGCTGCGGCGCCGGACCCGCCGCGGCGGGTGGAGGCCCGCATGTCCCGACCGAAGACCATCCTGGTCGATCTTGACGGCGTGATCTGCTCGGAGGAGAGCTTCTTCAACCGGCCGCTGGCCCGGCCGCTGCCGGGAGCGGCGGCGGCGCTGCGGAAGCTGCGGCGGGCGGGGCACACGGTCGTGATCTACACGGCCCGGGGGTGGGGCGAGCTGAAGGTGACACAGCGGTGGCTCGCGGACCACCGGATCGAGTACGACGGGCTGCACATGGGCAAGCCGATCGCGGACGTGTGGATCGACGATCGCGCGTTGCGATTCCGCGGCTGGGACGCGGCGCTGCGCGAACTGGGCGCGGCGGGCACGCCCGGCGGCGCGACGCGTGCGGCGCACGCCCGCATCGCGCGCCGCGCGTCCCAGGCGAACGGCGGCTCACCGGCTGCGGAGTCGCAGACCACCGCCCCGCGCCGGGCGACGCGGGCGGGCCACAACAGGGCTCGTTCGCTGGGACGCCGGCAACCCCGTTGAGAGAGTGCAATGCCGGATCCTGGGCCGTCCCAGGTGCCGGCAAGCGTCCGGCCTCCTGCGAAAGCGAAACGCGCATTTGGGGCGACGCGCCGCTGCGGGGAAGGCTACGCGCGGCCGGCGCGCGGGCTCAAGCCGGCGGGCTGGAACCGGAAACCGTCTCTCGCGAGCGCGCGCCTCTCGCGGTCACTCTCCGATCAGCGCCAGGAAGGCGTCGATGTCACCGAAACCCACCAGACCGTTGCCATTGCAGTCCGCGTTCAACCAGCGGCAGTGCGGGTAAGCGGCTTCATAAGCTGCCCGACCTTGCAGCGCCAGCCCGAACGGGTCGATGTCGTCGAAGTTCACGAACCCGTCGCAGTTCATGTCGCCGGGGCGGGGCGTCGGTCCGACAACGCCGTCCGCGGCGATCGTGGCCGTCGCATCGAACGTGAAGCCGATCTCGTCGAGCGTCAGGTTCATCAGCACGTTGGCGGTGCCGCCCGGCGGCAGAACCGTCGGCAGCGCGAGCGGAAACTCCGGCAGCGCGATCGCCGGATTCTGCGTTACGGCGAACTCCAGCGGCCGTACCGAGGTCAACCGCGCCGTCGCGCCGCTGATCACGATCTGCCCGCGAAACGCGAACACGCCGGGCAGCGGCGGCGGGGTGAGGGGCGTTCCGAGGAGTTGCACTGCGATCGCGTATTGCACGGCGACCCCGACCGCGAAGTCGTACGTGTCCGGGCCGGTTTCCGTCAGCGTCCCCAGCCCCAAGCTGCCGATTTGGGTCGCCGTCAACGTGCTGAGCGTCACGGAGCCAATGGGCAGCGTGATCGGCACTCCGCCGGGGAATACAGAAGTCGGGTTGCGGGTGCGGAAGGCGGCTGACTGGAACGTGACCGTCGCCGGTCGCTGGAGCGGCGTGCCGCCGAGCAGGTCGATCGCCAGGTCCGCGACCTCGACCGTGCCGGCGGCCGGATCGAGCGTCAGCCGAAACGTGCCCGTGGGGGCCGTGTTCAATGGTCCGCCGATCTGCCCGCTGAGCGTCACATCTACGGGCAGGTTCTCGGTGTCGCCGAAGGAACCGAAAATACCGGGCTTCGTGCGCGTTCCGGTCGGGTTATCCACCGGATCCCAGTCGCCGATCAGGGTGCCGCTCGTTTCCACGCCGACCGTTTGCGTGCCATCCAGCCCGCTCGCGGCCGCATCAATCATGAAGTCGATCGGGGTGGCTGCCGAAGCCCCCGCGACCGCCGCCAGTAACAGGATCGAAATCAAAGCCGCAACGGAGCGCATGGCCTACCCTCCAGGTTGAGATCGCTTCCACTGTACATACGCCGGGGGGCGGATTCAAGGGCGAGTCGGCGACCGACGACTGTGCGAGCGGCGCGCGACCCGCACTATTCGGCCCGCAGAGCTTCCCACACCTCGGTGGGGCCGACGTGTTGCACCGCTGAAAACAGGAACGCGTCGATAAGCGGGTCCGGCAGCGGGGGGATGTGCGCGAGCCGAAGGATGATCCGGATCACGGCGGCCAGACCGGCGACGGTACGGTAGTGGCGCAGGAACCGGCGGGCGAAGAACGCACGGATGACGTCGGCCAGGCCGTCGGTGCGAACCCGGCCGAGGCGGCCGACGCGGGCGGCGACGTCGTCGGTGTCGCAGATCTCGAGCAGGCCGTAGAAGCGCTCGATCAGCGCCGGGTCCGCGTGCAGCAGTCGATGGTCGAGCGCCAGCTCGAGCGCAGCGTGGGCGACGAAATCGACCAGAGCCGGGGGTTGACCGTCGCGCTCGACCGCGCTCTTGACCCGCCGCTGCCACTCGTGAAACACCGGCAGGGCGTGGAAGCGCTGGTCAACCTCGACGTGGTTCAGGAGCCCGGCGCGCAGCTCGGCGTCGCGCGCCTCGGTCGGTTCGGCCGCCCGCACTGCCGGCCAGCGGATCCGATGCACGCGCGAGTACCGCAGCCACAGGTCCGGCAGCACGCAGCCCAGCGCGAAATACGGCTCGGCCGGCCGGCCGCAGATGTCGTGATTGAACACGAAGTGGGACAGATAGTTCATGTTGCCGGGCGGAAGTCTCAGCGCCGCCGACCGAAGCAATCCCGCGGACCGTGCCGCGCCGGCGGCGAGACGTGCCGCGCCTACGTCTGCATGTCGGCGAGGTTGCGATCGAGCGTTGCCAGACGCTCGCGCAGCTCCGCCAGCCGGGCCCGCTCCTGCTCGACCACCGCGGGCGGGGCCTTAGCCGCGAAACCCTCATTCGCCAGCTTGCCCGCCAGCCGCTCGATGTGCCCGGCCAGTTCGCCGCGCTCCTTGGTCAGCCGCGTCCGCTCGGCCGCGAGATCCATCAGGCCCGCCAGCGGCACGTACACCTCGACGCCGGACAGGACCTGCGTGGCCGACTCGGGCGGCTTGGCCGCGTCGGCGCCGATCTCGAGCGCTTCGCAGCGGCCGAGCCGCTCGAGCACGGCGTGCTGCTGCCGCAGGCCGGCGACGACGTCGGTATCGGCGCGGAGCACGGCCCGCGGGAGCTTGCCGATCGCGGGCTGCCTGGCCGCCGCCCGGGCGGTGTTGATGCGGGCGAGCGTGTCGCGCAGCGCGCGGATGACCTCCTGGAGCGCGGTCATCTCGCGCTCGACGTGCGGGTCGCGCTCCAGCTCCGCGGCGGTCGGCCAGGCGGCCGTGATGAGCGCCGGCTCCGCGGCACGCAGCGTGGCCAGGCCACGTTGCGGGGCGACGTCCGCGAGCTGCTTCCACAGGGCTTCGGTGATGAACGGGATGACGGGGTGCAGCAGGCGCAGCACGTGGTCGAGCACCGTCGCGAGCACCTGCCGGGCGACGCCCGCCGACGCGTCCGTGCGGCTCGTCACCGCGCCCGACTCGTCGCGCGCGAACAGGCGCGGCTTGACCAGCTCCACGTACCAGTCGCAGAAGTCGCTCCAGAAGAACGCGTACAGCGTGTTGGCCAGCTCCTGGAATTGGTAGCGGTCCAGCCGCCGCCCGGCGTCCTCGATGCACGCCGCGAGCCGCGAAAGAATCCAGCGGTCCTCGATTGCCAGGTCCGCCGTCGCCAGCGGCCGGAACCCTGCCCCGCCCGCGGCGACGTTCGGGAGGACGAAGCCCGTCGCGGCCTGCCACAGCTTGTTGCACAGGTTGCGGCCGAGCTCGAACCGCTCGGACGTGTTGATCGTGCGGCCGTCGGCCGTCTTGACGGCCTTGACGGGCATGCGGATGTCCTGCGTCTCGCCCGCGAGTTGGCAGAGCGTGAACCGCAGGGCGTCGGTGCCGAACTGCTCGATAATGTCGAGCGGATCGACGCCGTTGCCGAGCGACTTGCTCATGCGGCGGCCCTGGCCGTCCTGGATCACGGGGTGGATGCACACGTGCTGGAACGGCACACGGCCGACGTTGTACAGCCCGGTCATGACCATGCGCGCGACCCACAGCGTGATGATCTCGCGCGCGGTGACGAGCACGTCCGTCGGGTAGAAGTAGTCCAGGTCGGAAGGGACCGCGGGACGGAGGGCTGGAGGGATCGAGGCGCCGGCGGGCGCTCGTCCCTCGGCCGCCCGGCCGCCGGGCCCCCGTCCGTAGTCGTCCGGCCAGCCGAGCGTGCTGTGCGGCCAGAGCGCCGAGCTGAACCAGGTGTCGAGGACGTCGGGATCCTGCTCGAATCCGATCTTCTCCAACTCCTGGGCCAGTTCTGAATGCGGCCGGCGCAGGCACACGCGCACCGCGACGGGGTCGCGGCCGGCGGCGATGGCCGTCATCACCTTGCTCGGGTCCTGCGGCGCGGGTTGCCCGTCGATGCGCAGCACGGCCTCGCCGGCGGCGCAGGCTTCGTCGAGCCGCAGACTGAGCCGCCCGATGTCGATCCCCGTCTGCGCGGCGTTGGCGAACGAGCCGCCTTCGGCGCCGAAACAACGCGACCACACCGCTATCCGGTGCCCCCACCAGAGCTGCCGGCTGATGCACCAGTCGCGCTTCTCGCCCAGCCAGTCGAGGTAGGTCTTGGCGTAGCGCTCCGGGAAGAACCGCACGCGCCCGTCGCGCACGGCCTCCATCGCCAGCTCGGCCAGCCGGTCCATCTTCACGAACCACTGCTCACTGAGCAGCGGCTCGATCGGCGTCTTGCTGCGGTCGCTGTGCCCGATCTCGGTCTCGTAGTCCTCGATCTTCTCCAGCAGTCCCAGCGCTTCGAGATCCGCCACGATCTTCTTGCGGGCGTCGTACCGGTCCAGCCCCGCGTACGGCCCGCCCGCAGCGTTGATCTTCCCGTCCGGCGTCAGGATGTTGATCGGCTTGGCCTCCGGGTGCCGCTGGTAGAAGGCGTAGTCGTTCGGGTCGTGCGCCGGCGTGACCTTCACGCAGCCCGTCCCGAACTCGCGCTTGACCAGAATCCCGTCCGCGATGATCGGGATCGGCCGGTCCATCAGCGGCAGGCGCACGTGCCGGCCGACCAGGTGGCGGTAGCGCTCGTCGTCCGGGTGCACCGCGACCGCCGTGTCGCCCAGCATCGTCTCGGGGCGGGTCGTCGCGACCACGAGATAGTCCCGGCCCGCGACCGCCTGCGGTCCCGTCGCCGGCCCGGCCCCCGCGATGGGGTAGCGGATGTGCCAGAGATGCCCCTTCACCGTCTCGTGCACGATCTCGTCGTCGGCCACGGCCGTCTGGAGCGCCGCGTCCCAGTTCACCAGCCGCAGTCCGCGGTAGATCAGCCCGTCGCGGAACAACCGGAAGAACGTTTCGTACACCGCCCGGGCGCACACGTCGTCCAGCGTGAAACGCGTGCGCGTCCAGTCGCACGAGCAGCCCAGCGCCCGGAGCTGGCTGATGATGCGGGCGTTGTATTCCTCCTTCCACTCCCAGATCTTGGCGACCAGCCCGTCGCGCCCGAGCTGGTGCCGCGTAAGGCCCTGCTCCTGCTTAAGGCGCTTCTCCACCACGGCCTGCGTCGCGATGCCGGCGTGGTCGGTGCCGGGCATCCACAGCGTGTTGAACCCCGCCATGCGCTTGTGGCGGATCAGGATGTCCTGGAGCGTGTTGTCCAGTGCATGCCCCATGTGCAGGGCGCCCGTGACGTTCGGCGGCGGGATGACGATCGTGTACGGCCGGCGGGCGGGGTCGACCTGCGCGCGGAAGTGCCCGCCGTCCTCCCAGAAGCGGTAAATCGCCGGCTCGACGGACCTCGGATCGTAACTGCCACCGCTGCTCATGACGGCTCCCTGCGCCGGGGGGCGCGGCCCCACCGGACACGAAGATCGCAGTGTACCCGGCGCCGGGCGGGCGTGACAACGCAGGGGGGCGAAGTGGAGCGACGCGCTACTCGCGCAGGGCGACCGGCGGGCCGAGAATCTCGGCCAGCACGACCGCGCGACGCAGGGCCCCCGCATCACCGAGGGCCTGCCGCAGCTCGCGCGCCGTGACGGCCGCCGCGCGGCGCCCCACGGCGGGCGGCGCGGCCTCTCTGGGCGCGGTCGGGGGCGCGGGGCGGACCATGCGGCGGCGCTCCGCGGCCCGCTCGCCCTGTTCGCGCAGCGGCCGCAAGCGCTCCGCGGCCGGCAGCGGGCGCAGCGGCGGCAGCCGCCGCGGGGGCTCCGGCAGGTCCCGAGGCGGAGGCGGGGCCGCAACCGGCCGCGGTCGGGGCTGCGGGACGGGCCGCGCCGGGGGCGGTTCCAGTGCGGGCCCCGGGCGGGCTTCGATGGGGGTGCGGGGCGGTTCGACGGGCAGGGGCGCGCGAACCTCGAGCGGCGGCGGGCGGCGCGGCGGCGGCTCCAGGACGAGCGGGTCGACGGGCTGCGCCGCGGGCGGTTCCGCGGCACGGTCCGGCGGGGCGGTCCGGCGCGCCTTGGGCGGGGGCGGCGATTCGCCGGTGCCGCCGCGCTGCTCGCGCGGCTTCTTCTTGTTCAGCAGGCCGCCGAGCAAGCTGAGCAGCAGCACGATGCCGTAGACGATGAGCTGCGTGCTGTCGCGGTCGGCGAGCAACGGCAGGTTGGAGAGCAGCAGTGTCACCGTCGGCACCTCGCGACCGCGGCCCGCCCGGGGCGCGCCGGGTTCAGGCCTTCTTGGGCTCGCCGCCCGGATCGGCGATGCGCTCGCGCATCGTCGTGTCCGCCTGCACGTTGCGGAGCCGGTAGTAATCCATCACGCCGAGCTGCCCGTTGCGGAAGGCTTCGGCGATCGCCTTCGGAATTTCCGCCTCGGCCAGCACGACCAGCGCGCGGTTGGCCTCGATGCTGGCCAGGTTTTCCTGCTCCTGCGCGATGGCCATCGCCCGGCGCTTCTCGGCCTCGGCCTGGAAGCGCTTCTTGTCGGCCTCGGCCTGGTCGGCCTGAAGGCGGGCGCCGATGTTGTCGCCCACGTCCACGTCGGCGATGTCGATCGAAAGGATTTCGAACGCGGTGTTCGCGTCGAGCCCTTTGGCCAGCACCGCCTTCGAGATGCGGTCCGGGTTCTCGAGCACGTCCTTGTGCGAGTCCGACGAGCCGATGGCCGAGACGATGCCCTCGCCGACGCGCGCGATGATCGTCTCCTCGGTGGCACCGCCCACCAGCCGCTGAATGTTCGTGCGGACGGTGATGCGGGCTTTCACCTTGAGCTGGATGCCGTCCTTGGCGACCGCGTCGATCGTCGTACGGCCCTGCACCGGATTCGGGCAGTCGATCACCTTCGGGTTCACGCTGGTGTGCACGGCGTCCACGATGTCGCGGCCCGCCAGGTCGATCGCGCAGGCCGTGCGGTAGTCGAGCGGAATCTTCGCCCGCTGCGCCGAGATCAGCGCCTGCACCACGTTCGGCACCCGGCCGCGCGCCAGGTAGTGGTTCTCCAGGTCCTGCGTGGAGATGTCCGTCAGCCCGGCTTTCCACGCCTGGATCTTCGTGTGCACGATGACCGAGCTGTTGACCTTGCGCAGCCACATTCCGATCAGGTCGCGCATGCTCACGTCCGCCCGGGCCGAGAACGCCGTGATCCACAGCCGGCCGAAGTTGAGCGCCAGCACGAACAGCAGCAGCAGGATGCCGATGCCGACGATTCCGACGATCAGCCACAACGCGTCCAGGAATCCCATGACACGCCCTTTCTGCCCGGAGGCGGCCCGATCGGCGGGCCGCCCGTCAGGCGGTCTCCTCGTCCGCCAGCGGCCGCACGATGATGCTCATGCCCACGCGCCGGATCACCTGCACGCGGCGCCCGGCCTCCACGTACTCGCCCTGGCTCTGCACGTCCACGATCTCGGACCCGAAGCGGGCCTGACCGCCGGGCCGCAGCGCCCCGGTCACGACGCCGATGTCGCCGACCTGCGCGCCGACCGGGCCCTCGTCGGGTGCGAGTGTCTCGGCCCGGGGGTTGTCGGACACGACGCCCCCGGCGACACGCGTTTTCGGCAGGTACTTGGCCAGCAGGAACACCCCGATGACGGAGGCGACCGTGCTGCCCAGGAGCACCTTGAGGCCCGTGACCAGGCCCGTCCACGTGCCGCGCAGCGTCGGCAGGCTGAAGCTCGGCACCTCCGGTTCGCTGGGCACGAAGCTGCCCAGGATCGCCACGATGATCAAGGCGATGCCGAGGATCCCCGCGATGCCGAAGCCCGGCAGCACGAAGATCTCCACCGCGAGCAGGATCAGCCCGAGTGCGAAGAGGATCAGCGTCCAGACGTCGGCCAGCCCGGCCGCATACGGCGCCGCGAGGAAGATCGCCAGCGCCAGCAGGGCTACCGCGCCCGGCAGAATCAGTCCGGGCGACTGGAACTCGATGTACGCGCCGAGCATGACCAGCGCGAGCAGGATACCGCGCACCACGGGGCTGTTCAGCCAGGCGGCGAACCTCTCCCAGCCGGTCAACTCGTAGCGCGTCACCGACCCGACGGCCCCGAGCTCGGCCGCGAGCTCGTCGACGGACGCCACGATCCCGCGCGCGAAGCCGAACGCGACCGCGTCATACTGCGACATCGTGAGCAGCTCGTTGGCGCGGTCCACCGGCTGCATCACGGCGATTTCCCGGCCGCTCGACGTGGTGAAGCTCTCCACGAGCTGCCACTCGCGCTCGCCCGCCGGGGCGTCATCGATCAGCCGTTTCTTCTCCTGCGGCCCCACGAACCGGCGAACCGTCGGATCGCTGAGGCGCTCGAGCCACCAGACTTCATCGCCCACGGCCACCATCGCGCGCGACAACAGCGGGTCGTAGCCGTTGCGGGCCGCCGAATCACGGAACTCCTGGAGAATGGGGCTCTCGGCCTTCGCCCGCTCGGCCTCGCCCAATTCCTGCACGCCGCCGGTCGGGGCCACCATGATCGGGGCGCAGTCGCCCAGCGATGACGACGGGGCCATCCAGATTTCGTTGCAGGCCACCGAGATCATGGCGCCCGCGCTGTACGCCTGCGGGTTCACCCAGGCCACCGTGCGGACATCGGCCGGCTGCCCCTTGATCATCCGGCAGATGTCGAGCGCGCTGGTCACCAGCCCACCCGGCGTGTCGAGCTCGAAAATCAGGATGGTGGCGCCCGCCTCGCGCGCCGCGGCGATCCGCCGCGCGAGACTGTCGCGCTGAATGTCGTCGATCACACCGCGGATCGGCAGGACGGCGGCGCGCTGCCCGCGCGCGGCTGACGTGGTCGAGTTGGCGATGCTGGACCCCACCAGCAGCGCAATCGCTCCCGCCATCAGCACGCGGCGGAAACGCCGCCGGCGTGGGCCGCAATGTCGGGAGTATCGGACGTTCATGACACCCTCACCGGATCCGTTCGGTCGGGCCGCACGCGTTGGACGGCGGTCGCCTCGCGGCCTTCCGCCCGCTTGATCGTAGTCGTCGCGCCCGCGCCCGCTGTCGGATTTGGTCGCGGCGCGGACGCGGCGGCGCCGCGCGCGGGCCGTCCGGATATTCCCACAACGCAGAAAGAAGTTCAACCGGGGCGCAAGCTGCACCGATAGAGCGCAGTTGTAACGGGATGCTCGTGACTTCGTCCGCAAGAGCACAGTGGAGAGCGAAATGCCCACGAGGAAAACCAACGGAACCGGCCGCAAGGCCACGACGTTCCGCACCACGCGGAACAACCCCCGCACCCCGACCAACTGGTACTCGTGCAACTCGCCGAAGTTCAACGCCGCGCGGCAGGAGTGCCAGTGGCGGATCGGGTCCTACCGGACGATCTTCAGCCAGTTCACGGGTGGGCGGACCAACTTCTCGCCGAACGTGGCGAACAAGTGGATCCGTTACATCAACAACGGTACCCGCGTTTACAAGTTCAACACCAACGAGTTCGCCCGGTACTTCGGGCGGCAGTGGGCCACGGCCACCCCGACCGCGGCCAAACAGTTCATTCGCCGGCGGTTCGGCGCGGGCATCAAGGACGTGACCCGCGGCAGGAACGGCACCTGGCTCGTCGCCACGACACGGAACGTCACGGGGCGGCCGTTCAACAACTACACCTGGACCTGAACCCGGCGAGCGGACCGATGCGCGCGTCGGTCTGAGTTCTGATCCCGTATCAGCTTGCGGACGCGTCCATCCCACGGCCCGGCGCTGCGGCGTCGGGCCGTGTGCTTGCGCCCCGGACGCGCCCCCCCCGCGCCGCCCGTAGCGCGATACACTGTGGACCGAGATCCCGGGCTACCAGCCGGAGCGAATCAGCGCGTGCAGCGCGCGGCCCGTGGAGGTCGCGCGGCGCGGGGCCGCGGCAGGCTGACACCGGCCCCGGGGAGGGCATGATGAGGGCGACCATCACCGACGTCGGCCGGGTGTACCTGCGGTGGGCGCTGACGGACGGCGTCGGGCCGCTGACGTTCACGCGACTGCTGATCCAGTTCGGCGACGCCGAGGCGGCGTTGGGCGTCAGCGCCCGCGCGCTTCAGGCCGTCATGGGCATCGGCCCGGAGAAGGCCGACCGCATCGCCCGCGGGCCCGATCCGGACGACCTGGCGCGCGAGATTGACGCGGCCGCCGCGGCCGGCGTCCAGATTGTCGCCAAGGCCGACCCCGACTACCCCGAGGGGCTGCGGCGCCTGCCGGACGCGCCGATCGTGCTGTTCGTGAAGGGCGCGCTGCGGCCGACCGACGCGATCGCGCTCGCGGTGGTCGGCAGCCGGCGCTGCACGATCTACGGCAGCGAGCAGGCGCGGCGCTTCGGCGAGCTGCTGGCGGGCGCGGGCTTCACCGTCGTCAGCGGGCTGGCGCGCGGCATCGACGCGTTCGCGCACCACGGCGCCGTCGAGGCCGGCGGCCGGTCCATCGCCGTGATGGGCCGCGGGCTCGGCCAGGTCTACCCCCCGGAGAACGCCGCGCTCGCGGAGAAGCTGCTCGAGGCGGGCGCCTGGATCAGCGAGCTCCCGATGCAGGCGGCCGTGCGGGCCGAAAACTTCCCCGGTCGCAACCGCATCATCGCCGGCCTCACGCTGGGCACGCTTGTCGTCGAGGCCGCGGCCCGCAGCGGCGCGCTGATCACCGCCCGCCTCGCGGCGGAGTACAACCGCGAGGTCTTCGCGGTGCCCGGGCGCGTCCAGGACCCGATGTCGATCGGCACGAACGCGCTGATCCGCGACAGCGCGGCCAAACTCGTCACCTGCCTCGAAGACATACTCGATGAACTGGGCGACGTCGGCGCGCGGCTCAAGCAGTCGACGTCAGGCGCGGCGGCCGATGCGGGCGCCGGCCCGCTGTTCGGGGCGGAGGGCGCGCGCCCGCCGGACACTGATGCTCCGGCACCGACCTCCGCGGGCCCGCCGCAACCCCCCGCGCCCGGCGAGAGCGCGCCGCGGCCGGTGCCCGTTCTCTCGCTCTCCGAAAAACGGGTGTACGACGTGCTTGGTTACGAACCCGTGCTCCAGGATGTCGTGCTGCGCGGCGCGGGCCTGCCGCCGGGCGAGGTGCTGGCCGCGATCACGGGCCTCGAGCTCAAGGGCCTCGTGCGGCGGTTCCCGGGCAACCTGATCGCCCGCCGGGGGCTGGCGTAGCCGCCGCCGGCCGCGCACAACTGCCACCGGAAACCGGCGCCGGCTTACAATGGCCGCCTGAGTCGGAGACGTGGAGACCCCCATGCAGCGTGTGGTTCTGGTGATGGTGATGCCGATCCTCGCGGCAGTGGCCGTGGGGCAGGACGGCGCGAGCGGCGGCCGGCAGGAGATTGACGCCTGCGGCGTGCTGGTGCAGGGCGACGGTTGCGTGCTGTTTGCCGGGGGCGGCGGGCAGTACGTGCTGTCGGAGTACCGCGACTTCCGCATCGGGGACGCCGTGCGCGTCGTGGGGACGGTCGATCCGAACTGCACGACCATCTGCGGCGGCGCGGACGGGTGCGTCCGCGGGGCGGTGGTTTACGACGCGCTGGTGTACCCGTGCGGCACGGCGCTGCCGGATTTCCCGGCGGACCTCATCGGCAATCTCTGCACGGCGACCGGCGGGGCGCTCACGGGACTGGCGACGGCGGGCCTGCTGTTCACCCGGCGGCGTCGCGTCGCGTAGCGCAGCGCCTCAGGGCAGCGTTCGGAGGGACGGCGGCGGCGGGGCGCCCGCCGCGGGGCGCCGCCGCAGGTGCAGCACGACGCCGCTGACGACGTAGGCCAGCGCGAGCACCACCAGCAACAGCTCGAAGTTGTACCACGCGATTCCCAGCACCAGGATCGGCCAGAGCAGGTGCGTGGGCGGGTGCTTGCGCCGGATGTACACGTTGAACACGTGCATGTAATCCAGTCGGCTGACCATGAGGAAACCGACGGTCAGCGCCGTGCCGGAAATGACCCAGCGCGAGACATCGGCCCAGTCCACTCCCCACAGGGCATAGCCCGTCGAACGCAGGTTCTCGTGCAGCGCCAGCAACGACGCGATCGCCGCCGCGGCGCCGGGACTGGGCAGCCCGCTGAACGCCTTCTGCCCGGCCTCGCTGCGCACGTTCTCGACATTGAAGCGGGCCAGGCGGATGCCGGCGCAGCTCACGTAAACCAGGGCGCAGGCCATGCCCACGCGGAATTGCAGGCGATGCAGGTCGGGCTCGGGCGGCTCGCTCGGCACCGGCCGAAGCAGCAGTTGCATCGTGACCAGCAGCGCCGCGGGCGCGACGCCGAAGCTGACAATGTCCGCCAGCGAGTCGAGCTGCGCGCCGAACTCGCTCGTCCGCCGCGTGATCCGCGCCAGCCGACCGTCCAGGGCGTCGAAGATCATCGCGAGGAAGATCAGGTAAGCGCCGGCCGCCAGGTGCGAGGAGAACAACTGCATCCACGGATGCAGGAGCGGCGTCTGGCTCGCGAACGTCGCCCGCACCGCCAGCAGGCAGCAGAACAGCACCAGGAAGCCGCATAGCAGGTTGCCCAGCGTCGCGGCCGCGGGCAGCAGGCTGATGGCCGTCAGCCGCCGCGGGTGCCGGCCGTGCAGCGGTTCCGGGTGTTGCGGCGGATCAGGTTGCGCGAGCGTCGCCATGGTTGCGTCCGGTCGGGGCGTCAGAGCGCGCCCTGCGGCGTGACCGCCACAGGGGCGGGCGCATCGGGCCGCCGGCGGGCGAGAACCGTCAGCCCGGCCCGCACCTTGTCGCCCGGCGCCACCAGCACCTCCCAGCCCGTATCCTCGGGCAGGCAGACCTCGGTCCGCGAGCCGAGTTTGATCATACCGAAGCGTTGCCCGGCCGCCAGTTGCTCCTGCGGCCGCGCCGCGCAGACGATGCGCCGGGCGAGCACGCCCGCGACCTGCCGCACGGCGATCGGGCCGGGCAGCGGCGCGGCCGGTTCGAGCACGAGCGTGTGGCACTCGTTGCGGTCGTCGGCGGCGGGGTTCAGCGCGTTGAGGAACTCGCCCGGTTTGTACTCGGTCGCGAGGACCCGGCCGGCGCACGGGCTGCGGTTGACGTGCACGTTGCAGACGCTGAGGAACGTCATGATCCGCAGTTCACGGCGGCCGTCCGAAGTCGGCACCTCGCGGCGTACCGATGCGATCGTGCCGTCGGCCGCGGCGAGAACGAGCATGGGGTCGGCCGGCGGCGTGCGGTGCGGGTCGCGGTAGAACGCGAGCAGGGCCGCCGTCAGCACGACGGGGAGGAGCGCCCACGCGCCGGCCCACCACGCGACGACTCCCGTGGCGACCGCGCCGAGCAGCGTGATCCACGTAACTTCGAGACGGGCGTAGGGTGCCATCGGTTCTAACCGTGTTTCCCGGAGAGCAGCTCGTCGATGAGCCGGGCGACGCCTCCGGCGTCGTTCGACGCCGTAACGTGCCGTGCGACCGCGCGCAGCCGGGGGTTGGCGTTCTCCATGGCGACGCCGAGCCCGGCGCTCTGAACCATCTCGAGGTCGTTCACGTCGTCGCCCACCGCGACCGTGTGTCGCGGATCAATGTTCCACCGCCGGCAAAGCTCCTGGAGCCCGGCCCACTTGCTGACGCCGGCCGCGAACACCTCCACGAGTGACAGGTTGTACGGCGGGGCGTGCAGGACGTTGTGGACGAGGCGGCCGTCAAACGCGACCCGCAGCGCGGCCGAGACCGGTTCCAGCGCCGCTTCATCATCAATCACAGACAGCCGCACTGGCTCCGGTGCGTCGGCGGGCAGGTCCCGCACCTCCCGCACGACGCAAGGTGACTTGGCCACCCAGCGGTCGACGGCCGGATGCCGCCGCGGTCCGTCCAACACGAAGCCGTCGAAGCCGGCGGTGTCGGCGTCGGCCAGCCACAGCACCGTGTAGTCGCGCTCCTGGAACCACGCCGTCGCCGCCCGCGCCAGCGGCAGGTCGATCGCGCGCCGCGCGAGCGTGCGGCCGGTGGCGACGTCCGTGACCAGCGCGCCGAACACCGTGACGGTGGCGTCGAGGTCCAGGCCGATTTCGGCGATGACGGGGCGGGTCTCGGTGAACGCCCGGCCGGTGCAGAGCACGATTTTCAGACCGGCGGCGTGTGCCCGGTGCAGGGCGTCGCGGTTCACGTCCGGAAGCCGGTGCTGGGAGTCCAGCAGCGTGCCATCGAGGTCGATCGCGATGAGGCGCCAGGGCCGTCCGTCCGCCACGTACAAGTTCTCCACGCCCGCCCCGGCGCGCCATTGTCGCGCAAACGCCGCCGGGCCGCAAAGCGCGGCGGGCCTGTGGCGGCGGCGGGCGCGGGTATACTGCGCGCCGGAGGAGGTGCGGATGACACCGCCCGCCCAACGCGACGAGCGTACCGCGCAGCGCGTGCACAGCGTGGCCCTGATCGGCTCGCCCGACAAGCCGGGCGCCACGGAGACGCTGGCCCGCGCCGGCCGGTGGCTGGCGGGCCGGGCCGCCGTCGTGTTCAGCAAGATCACGTACGACAGCGCCCGCGCGCTGGCCGCGCACCCGGATTTGCTGATGGTGCTGGGGGGCGACGGCACGCTGATCGCGGCCGTGCACGGGCTGGGCCGCGATCAGATCCCGATCCTCGGCGTGAACCTGGGCAAGCTCGGCTACCTCGCGGACTTCACGATCGACGAGCTCGAGGCCGAGGGCGACTTTCTCTTTGCGGAACAACTGCCGCTGACCCGCCGCTCGCTGATGCACGTCGTGCTGGAGCGCGACGGACAGGTCCGCGTCGAGTCCCCGGCGGTGAACGACTGCGTGCTCTTCGCCGGCGCGCCGTTTCACATGATCGAGCTGCGCGTCGCGGTGGACGGGGACGAGGTCGCCAGCATCCGCGGCGACGGCCTGATCATCGCGACGCCGTCCGGCTCGACCGCGCACAACCTCGCCGCCGGCGGGCCGATTGTCGAACCGACCGGCGAGGCGTTCATCCTGACGCCGATCTGCCCCCAGGCGCTGACGTACCGCCCGCTCGTCCTCAACGCCGGGCGGCGCATCGTCGTGCGGGTCGTGCAGGCCAACGCCGGCACCAGCGTCGCTATGGACGGCCGCCTCGTCGAGCCTGTTACGGTCGGCGATCGGGTCGTCATCTCGCGTTATCCGGCTGATTTTCTGCTGGTGCGCAACCCGCGCCGGTCCGAATGGCACGCGCTGCGGCGCAAGCTGCGCTGGGGCGAAGGTCCCAACATCCAGTAAAGGGGAGCGGGGGGCGTCACACCCGGGCGGGCAGCAGCATCGCCGCAAGGTCCTCGGAGGCCGCGGCGGACTTCACGGCCCGCGCCGGCACGCCCACGACGGTGGTCAGCGGCGGCACATCCTCGATGACGACCGAGCCGGCGCCGATGATCGCCTCGCAGCCGAGCGTCACGCGCGGCACGATCGTCGCCCCCAGCCCCACGAACACGCCGGATTCGACCTTGACGCGGCCGGCGATCCGCACGCCGGGGCAGATGTGGCTGCCTTCGCCGATCATCGTCTGGTAGTCAATGATACACCCGGTGTTCAGGATCACCGAGTCGCCGATCTGACAGTGGGCGCACACGACCGCGCCCGCCGCGACCACCACGTTCCGCCCGAGCGTGACGCTGCGGGCGAGTGTCGCCGAGGGATGCACCGCGCTGACCAGCGGCAGTCCGCCGGCGTCGACTTCACGGGCCAACCCCCGCCGGACGCCGTTGTCGCCGATCGCGACGATGACGCCGTCCGCACCGTGCTCCGCGGCCAGGCGCGGCAGGGCGTCGATCCCCCCCAGCACGGGCACGCCGTCCACCCGCCGCCCGTGGATCTCGGCGTTATTGTCGAGGAACCCCACGACCTCGTCCCGCCCGGCCTGAAGCACGATGTCCAGCACGACGCGGCCGTGTCCGCCCGCGCCGAGGATCAGCAGTCGTCGCGGCGGGGGCAGTGTGGACGAACGAGCCATCGAATCGGTTTCGCTGGGCGACAGCGCCGGAGTAAGTGAGCCGCCGCCGGCCGCACGCTCCGGGCGCTGGGACGGGGCCCAGAGTCCTATCGGGTGCCGGGCGTCGGCGGGCAAACCGACGCGCGGGCCCTGCGGGTCCGGCTCGCGAAACGCGCTGCCGGGAGCGTTTCTGGGGATGGGTCGATGCGGTTGCGGCCGAGGGCCGAGTCGAGCCGCGCGACCGCAGAGTTTTGGATGACGACGCGGAAACTGGAGCCACCCGCGACGAGGCCGTCGCAAGCCCGGAAGCCCAACGCGCCGATAACCTATCATGCTGCGGAGCGGAGCGGCGGCCGAGCCGAACCGACCGGAGGCCGGGAGCGTATTTTGAGGCATCGGTGCGCACCGGTGCTCCAGACGCGGTCGTCGGTTTGACACGCGTTTGACGCGAGCATTACAGTTCGGCTTCGGTCCGAAAACGCGGCAGATGCCGGCCGGAGGCCGGGCTGGGTCGGTCCGCGCTCCGGTTCGCGTCGTGCCGGCGGGAGGCCGGACGGACCTCGGAATGCAGTGTGTGGAGGAGTAGCAAGTATGGAATCCCGTCGAACGCTGGGCGCTGCCCTCCGGGTCTGGTCCGCGCGGATCATCCTGGTCGGCGCGCTCTGGGGTTGCGCTGCGCTACCGCCGAACAGCTTTCTGGACCCGACCAAGGTCGGGCGTTTCGGGTCGGAGGTGGGCGAGCGCGGGATTCGGCAGGTGTTGACGCCGCGCGACACGCCGCCGGGCGTGGCGGGGGCGACGGAGCCGGCGCCCGAGGATCTCGTGCCGGCGTACGTCGAGTACCGGCTGGGACCGGGTGACGTCCTCCAGGTTACGGTCCAGGACCTGATCAGTCCCGGGCAGCCGTACCAGGCCTCGGTCGAGGTGAACCCGAGCGGTGAGATCCGACTGCCGGTGCTGGGGTCGGTGAAGGTTACCGGCCTGTCCGAAAGCGACGTGGAGGAGGAGATTGCCAACCGCCTGCGGGAAGCGAACCTGCTGCCGCGGCCGATCGTTCTGGTGGTCGCGCAGGCCCGACGCGGACAACAGTATCAGATTCTGGGGGCGGTGGCCCGTGCGGGGCCGTACCCGATCGTCGAGCCGGACTGGCGACTGCTGGACGCGATCGGCTTCGCGGGCGACGTTTCCGCGACGGCGCGTCGGGCGTACGTGATCCGGCGGGCGGACACGAGCGGGCGGGCCGGTCCGACCGCGCCGCGGCCGGCGCCCACGCCGACGAACGAGCTGATCGTTCCGCCGCCGGACGAGCCGCTGCCGGCGACGTTTTCGAGCGCGGCGGGCACGGGGCGGCGGGACGACCCGCCGCCGCCTTCGCGGCAAGACCTGGTGGACGTAATGACGCCGCCGGCTGGCACGACGAAGCCGGCGGCCGCTTCGCCGCCGGGCGCTGATCGGCCGTTTCCGCAGCTCATCTTCGATCCGCAGACGGGCGAGGTCATCGAGTCGCGCGGCACGCCGCCGCCGCCCGCGCCGGAGCGCCCGGGCGAGCCGCCGAAGCCGGCGGGGATCGGGATCGACGAGCCGTTCGACTGGAACGAGGTCGAGGAGCTGGCCCTGGACCAGCGTGTGATCGCGATCGACCTGACGGAGCTGCGGCGCGGGAACCCGCGTTTCAACATCGTGATCCGCAACCGCGACGTGATCGAGGTGCCGATCGACACGGGCCTGTACTACATGATGGGCGAGATCGCGCGGCCGGGGGCGTACCCGTTCGGCGGGCGCGACATCACGATCAAGCAGGCGATCGCGGCGGCGGGCGGGATGACGCCGCTGGCGTTCCCGTCGCGGTGCGAGATCATCCGTCGCGAGCCGGGGACCGAGAAGCAGCTCATGATCTCGGTGAACGTGGACCGGATCTTCGCGGGGCTCGAGGACGACTTCTACCTGCGGGACGACGACATCGTGAACGTCGGCACGCACTTCGTCGCGCCGTTCCTGTTCGTGATTCGCAACTCGTTCCGGTTCACGTACGGGTTCGGCTTCGTGTACGACCGGAATTTCGCGGACAAGGACGCGTACAACGCCCGGCTCAACCCCGACAACCTGGCGATCGAGCGGGCGTCGCGGCGCGGTCTGCCGTTCTAGTGGAGGACTGCGCCGCCATGGCCGCCCGACCCGCCGCGCCGACGCCGTGGCGTCTCGCGTTCGATCGCCCGGCGCAGTTCCAGGCGGGGCTGCTCGCGGTCGTGTTCGTCGCGGCGTTCTGGCACCTCCTGGATTTCGTGCCGCCGCAACTGGGCGAGTTGACCTACGCATGGGTGCACGAGCTCGACTGGTCGCATGGGCCGCTCATCCCGCTGTTCAGCGTGTACCTCGTGTACCAGCGCTGGGACGCGCTGCGCGGGCGCCCGGTGCGCCGCACGGGACTCGGCCTGGCCCTGCTCCCACTCGGGCTGCTGCTGTATGTGCTGTCGCTGTCGGGCACGATTCCGTTCGGCTACGCCCGCCCGCTGGCGATGATGATCACGCTGCTCGGGCTGATCATCGCGCTGTGCGGCCTGCCGGCCCTGCGGCACCTGTGGCTGCCCTGGTTGTACCTGTTCTTCGCGATTCCCATTCCGCAGCGCCTGCACTTCGCGTGGACCAATCCGCTCCGGCGGGTCGCCGCGGAGGTGGCCGCCGCCGTACTCAACCTGATTCCGGGCCTGCACGGCGAGCGCATCGGCTCCAACCTGCGGTTCGAGTACAACGGCGTGCGGAGCGACATCGGCGTGGCGGACGCGTGCAGCGGCATGCGCAGCACGATCACGCTGTGCGCGCTGGGCGTGGCGGTCGCGTTCATGACCGACCGGCCACGCTGGCAGCGGATCGTGCTCGTGCTGGCGTGCGTGCCGATCGCGACGTTCTGCAACTTCATCCGCGTGACCATCACGTGCTGGCTGCACGTGTTCGTCGACCCGAAGTACGCCTCGGGTCAGTATCACATGGTGCTCGGGCTGGCGATCATGGCGCTGGCCTTCGGGCTGTTCATGGGCCTGGGCTGGCTGCTCGACCGCCTCGTGGTCGAGGAAGCGGACGACGAGCCCGCGCCCGAGGCGGCTCCCCGATGAGGCGGCAGTGACCGTGGGCGAATTGAGCCACGAATCCCGACCGGCCGCCGCCTCGGCGGCGAACCGCGGTGCGACGGCGGGCCTCGGCCGCGCCAGCGCGCGGTACTGGGGCTGCCTGGCGGGGCTGGCCGTCGCGGCGGTCGGGGTGCATGTGCTGCCGGGCGTGCTGGGCGTGTACTTCCGCAAGGATCCGGTGCCGCTGAAGAAGTCACTGGCGCTGTTCGACTTCCGGCAGCTCGGACCGCGGTACGTGCGGCATCCCGACACCGACCGCATGACGATGTCGGAAGACCAGATCGACAGCCTCGGGACGCGCGAGTTCCTGACGGCCTACGTGACGGATACACAGCGTGCGGAGACCGACCCGCTGCGGCTGGCGCAGGTGCTGGTGACGTACTACACCGGCAAGCCGGACCTCGTGCCGCACGTGCCGGACGAGTGTTACGTCGCCGGCGGGTTCGAGCCAGTGGGTCAGGCCGAGACGGTCGCCGTCGCCGTGCCCGGCGTGGGCGCGCCCGGGGACCGGGTGCCGGTGCGGGTGCGGCAGTTCCGCGTGGCCAAGGGCCCGCAACTGGGCGGCGGGGGCGGCGTGCTGACCGTGATGTACTTCTTCCACATCAACAACGCGTACGCCTCGAGCCGCGACGAAGTGCGGTTGCGCTTCGTCCGGGACCTGTTCCAACCGTACGCCTACTACGCGAAGATCGAAGTGTGCTTCCCGCAGTCCGGCAGCCTGGCGCCGGACCGGTCGCGGGATGAGTCGCTGGCGGCGGTCGCGCCGCTGCTCGAAGCGCTCTTGCCGGTCCTGCTGCGGGAGCACATTGACCTGAGCAAGTTCGAGACCCCGGCCGCGGCCGGGAGGTGAGACGAGGGTTCGGGCCCATGGCCAAAAGGAAACGTCTGAACACCGGGCTGGTCGCGTTCCTGACCGTCATGGGCATGATCCTGACGGTGTCGGTGGTGGCGCTGCTGGTCCGGCAGGGCACGCAGCGGGATCCGAAGGTGCTGGCGGAGAACGCGGAGCGCCAGCTCGAGAAGGGCGACCTGGCGAAGGCCGCGGAGTTCTACCAGCGGGCGTACCAGGCGACGCAGGAAACGGAGCCGGAGTACCTGATCCGCGCGGCGCGCTGCATCTTCCGACTGGGATTTCTGAACGATTGGTTCCGGCTGCTCGACCAGGCGCGGACCCGCGCGCCGAACGAGCCGCGGTGGCATGAGGAGACGCTGGTCGGCATCTGGCGCGTGCAGGAGCTGACCGGCAGTCGCACCGCCTTCGCCAGCCAGCAGCGCGAGCGGGCGAACGATCTGCTGGGCACCGCCGGAACCGTGTCCGACACCGCGGGCGCGCCAGCGGCCGCGGATGGGGGCGGGCTGCTGGATCGACTCGCCGCCGCGGGCAACCTGCCCGCTGCGCGGCAGCGGTACCTGCAGGAGCTGCGGCTGCTGGCGCTGGCGTCGCGGGCCCGGGCGCTGACGGCGCTGGCGGCCGAGAGCGCCGCCGAGGCGGTGCAACAGGCGATTGACGCGGCGGTGGCGCTGGACAAGCAGATGCAGGGCGGGAGCGCGGAAGGGCCCACCGACCCGCGCGTCGTCCTGACGTTCCTGGACGCGGAAGCCCGTCGGACGAACGAGGACCTGACCCGCATGCAGGTCGCGCAACGACCCCGCAACGAGCTGGAGGAGCGCGCCGCGGCGTTTCGCACGCTGCGTGCCCAGGCGCTCGCCCGCGCGCTCGACGCGCACCCCGACAGCGCGGCGCTGGTGAACGCCTACGTGGCGGCCCACAGCGAGGCGGCCCTAACCGGCGAAAGCCCCGCGGAGCGCGACGCGGTCCTCGCCGCGGTGATCGAACGCCTGCGCCCGACCGCCGCAGGTCTGCGCGAACGGCTGAAGACGCTGCCGGAGGAGCTCGGGCGTTTGCGCGAGGCTCGCCGGCGGGGCGGCGAGGGAGACGCGGGTGAGACCCTCGATAGCCGCCTGCGCGACGTGCGGGAGGGCCTGGATCGGGTGCAGGAGAACGCGCCGGACGTCTTCTTCGCACTGGCCCGGGTCCTGGCGTTCCGCGCGGACCTGCGGCGAGCGGGCGGGGGCACGCAGGCCGGCGAGCTGTCACAGTCGGAGCGCGCCGAGATCGAGGAGTGGGTGACCCGGGCGCTGGAGCTCGAGCCCGCCCTGTACGAGGCGTACGTGCTGCGGGCCAATCTCAAGCTGGTCGGGACCGAGGCCGCGGCGACGCAGCCGTCGCTCGACCGGTTCCGGGCCGCGCTGGAGCAGTTCGAGACGGCGGCGCGCGAAACGGCGAACCTGCCGGAGATCAACCTCCGGGCCCGCCTGACCGACGAGCAGCGCGTTCGCCTGCTCTTGCGCGGCTTCCGCACCGCGCTCGAGGCGTACCGCGCTTTCCGGCGCGAGGCGGCTGCGTCGGAGTTCCTCGAGAAGGCCAACTATTTCCGCGGGCTGGCCGAGGTCAAGTCGCCCGACAGTCCGTACACGCTGGTCATGAACGGCGAGTACGCGATCGAGCGCGGCGACCTGACCAACGCGATCCTCGCCTACCAGCGGGCCGCCGAGCGCTTCACCGACGCGGCCGCCTGGTTGCGCGATCCGGACGTGGGCCGCAGCACCCCGCGGGAGATGCTGGCGCGGCTGTATTTCCAGCAGGGGCAGTACGGCGAAGCTCTCACGCAGGCCGAGGCCGCCCTGGAGCAGTATCGCCGCGTGGGACAGCCCGCCACGCTGCCGTTGCTCGTCTCCGCGGCCGAGGCCCTCCTGCGTCTGGATCGGGCCGGCGCGGCCCAGGACCTCCTGAAGCCGTACGACGGCGACTGGCGCGGCAACCGCCAGTACGCCGAGTTGCGGGCCCGCGTGCTGGGGGCGCTGGGCCGGCGGGAGGAGGCCGCTGAGTGGTTGCGCGACGTGGCCGCCGGCGCCGAGGGGGACGCGGCCGTCGAACAGGCCCGCGCGAAAGCAATCCAGGGCGACTTCGCGGGCGCCGAGCAGCAGCTCGTCGGCCTGCTCGCGCAGTCGGACCTGAACGAGGCGCAGCAGCGCCGCGCACGGGACGCGCTGCTGCGCGTGCGCCTGGCGGGCGGGCAGCAGGCCGTGGCCCAGGGCGACGCCGCGACCGCGATTGCCCGGCTCACGGCGGTCGTCACCGACGCCGCGGCCGGCGACGCGGACGTTCGCGAAGCGATTCAGTGGCTGTTGCAGCTCGGCGCCGCCGAGCAGCACGAGGCGGCGGTGCGCGCTGCGCTCGAGCCGCTCGTCGTGAATCCGCCGCGACCGAACCTCGACCGGTTCATCCGCGGCGGCCTGATCAGCATCACGCTGAAGGACAAGGCGGAGCGGGAGAAGGCGCTGCTGGACCTGATCGCCCAGAACCCGGACCCGGACGGGCGGGCGCGCGAGGAACTGTCGTTCTACGCTTCGCAGGGACGTTTCGAGGAAGCCCTGCCCCGGCTGACCACGCTGCGCCAGATGCGGCCGGACGACCTCGACCTGCTCGAGCAGGAAATGCGCATCCGCCTGCAACTGGGCCAGGTGGAGGAGGCGGCCCGCCTGATCCCGCCCCTGGAGAGGTACAACAACAATGCCGGCTACGACAACGCCGGCGGCGCAACCTATCGCGGCCAGGTCGCGTTGGCGCGGGCGCAGACGGCGTCGGGCGGGCGGGCCGGCGTGGAGGCGGCGCGGCCGGCGGCCGAGGCTGCGATCCGGGAGTACCGCACGGCGATCGAGCGGCTGCCGCGTTCGTCGGAGCTGATGTTCCGGCTGGGGCAGGCGTACATTCTCGCGGGTCGCCCGGGCGAGGCCCGTGACGCGCTGGAAGAGGCCCGGGCGATCAACCCCCGGGACATCGACGTCCTCGTGCTGCTCATGAAGCTGTACGGCAGCGACAACACGGCCGCGGGCACGGCCGCGTGGACGGAATGTTTCGAGGCCGCCAAGAAGGTCGATCCGAACCATCCCGACGTGGTCGCGTCGGCGGCGTATGCGGCGGATAACGCCGACCCGCTGGGCGCGGTGACGCGGCGCAGCGCGCGCTGGAAGACGAACCCGGACGATACGGAGAACACCGAGCGGCTGGCGCGGCTGTTCGCGGTGGCGGTGCCGGCGGCCCGCGAGAAGGGTTCGGCGGCGCTCCAGGAGTTGCGGGCAGCGGCGGAGGCGTTTTTCGGGGCGGCGTTACCCGCGGCCAGGCCCGGGACGGAGGCCGGGGGGCAGATGCGGCTGGCGGAGGCCGCGGCGACGTTCTACGCGGCGACCGACCAGCGGGAGGCCGGCGAGGCGCTGCTGCGGAGCGCGCTGGGCGGGGGCGACCTCGAAACCCGCGTGAATCTCGAGGTGCTCGTCGCCTGGCTCGCCGAACAGACCGGCTCGCTCGAGGCGGCCGAAACGGCGTACCAAGCGGCCCAGCGGCTGCTGAACGAGTCCGGGCTGGACGGGGCGCGCAAGCGGGCGCTGGAGGGGCAGGTCGGCGACCGCTTCATCGGGCTTTATCAGCGCCAGGCCGCGCGGGCCGGGCAGGAAGTCCGCATGGCCGACCGGCAGCGGTGGACGGGTCGCGTGGTCGAGGTGTGCCGGTGGTTGCTGGACCGCGTCGGCGACGACGATCAGGCGGCCCGACCGGTGCGGCAGCGGCTGATCGAAGCGCTGCTCGCGCACGGCGAGATGGTTGGACAGGCCGAGGCGGAGATCGCGGACTACCTCCGGCGGTACGGCGACAAGGACACGGCGATCCTGACGGCCCGAGCCCAACTGAACCTGACGAAGGGCCAGCGGCGGGCCGCCGAGGAGGATTTCGAGACGATCCTGCAACTGGATCCGGATCACTGGCTGGCGCGGTTGAGCCGGGGCGTGATGAATCTCCAGCGCGGTCGGTACGACGCCGCCCGCGCCGACCTGATCCGGGCGCGCGACCTGGCGCGGTTGCCGGGTCAGGAGGAGCGGGCGCGGCGGCTGCTGGCGGAGACGTACGAGCGGGCGAAGCAGTTCGACCAGGCCGAGACCGAGTTGCGGACGTTGCTGGCGTCGCTGGAGCGGCGGAAGGCCGGCATGAACGAACTCGAGCCGGTCGTGTCGCGGCTGGTGCGGCTGCTCTCGTTGCGGGCGCGCCAGGCGAGCCGGGCGCGCGACCTCATCAGCGAGTACATGGCACGCTATCCGAGCGAGCCGATCTGGCCGCTCCAGATGGGCGCGTTCCTGGAGCTCCAGGCGGACCAGGCGCTGCCGCGCAACCGCGAGGCCGCCGCCGGCGACTACCGGCAGGCGGCGACGTACTTCGAGCGGGCGCAGGGGCTGGCGGGCGAGAACCGCGCGGCCCAGGAAGAGGCGATCGTCGGCCGGCTGCGGACGCTCCGCAAGGCGGAACGGCACCGCGACCTGCTGAGCTTCTATCGCACGATCGGGCGACCCACGCCGCGGATGCGGCTGGAGGCGGCTCGGGCGTACGCGGCGCTGAACGAGGCGAACGAGGCCCGCAACGAGCGGCGGCAGGCCCTGATGGACGCGGCGGAATACCACATCCGGTACGCGGGCGAGGTCATGGCCGCCATCAAGTCGACGACCTCCCTGGCGGAGTTGCAGGAGATCGTGCGGCTGGCGCAGGAGAGCGTGCCGGCGGACTCGCCGGTCAGCCTGCGCCTGCGGATCGTGCTGGCGAACTACCAGGCGCTGGAGGTGGACCCGCAGGCGGCGCTGACGACGATCGAAGCCGTGCTGCGCGACGTGCCGCCGGGCGCGACCGCGGAGCGCGTGGATGCGCTGCTGGTCAAGGCCCAGGCGCTCAGCCGGGCCAAGTCCGACGCCGCGGCCCAGGCGGAGTACCGCGAGATTCTGAAGCTGGCGCCCGACCAGTTGATCGCGCTGAACAACCTGGCCTACGCGCTCGTGGAGAGCGACAAGCCCCAGGTGGAGGAGGCGCGGCTGTACGCCGACCGCCTCTACAACCTGGTGCAGGAGAACCCCGGCGCGGCCTCGATGCTCGACACGATCGGTTGGGTATATTTCAAGAGCGGCGAGCTGGAGCGGGCCGCGGCCACGCTCGAGCAGTCGCTGAGCCTGGATGACACCGCGGCGGGCACGTACCTGCACCTAGGGACCGTTTACCGCGCGGCCCGGCGGCTGCCGGAGGCCCGCGCGGCGCTGACCCGCGGCCTGGAGCTGGCCCGCGAGGGCCGCGGCCCCGAGAGCGCCGAGCTCGTGCAGCAGCTCGAACGCGAACTGAACGCGTTGCAGTCGCCGTGACGGACCACGAAGAAGACGAGGTGTGACATGAGCGCGATCGATAATCCGCAGGCGTTGGCGCATCCCGGTCCGGCGGCGCCGCCGGCCGTCGCCCTGCCCCCGGGGCTGGGCGCGGCCGCGTCGACGTTCGGCGCCGGCGACATCTGGCGCCTGGTCAAGCAGCGCAAGGTGCTGATCCTGGCGACGTTCACGGGGCTGTACGCGCTGGTCGTGGCGGGCACCATCGCGATCTGGCGGCTGGCCCCGCTGTACACGAGCAGCGCGCTGATCCAGTACGTGCCGCCGGCGGAAGGTTTCAAGAGCTTCGAGCGGCAGATCCTGCCCAAGGATTTCATCCAGCAGCAGCTTACGACGGTCGCGGCCCAGCTCAAGACGCCGGAGACCCTGCTGGATCTGCTGGGTCAGGAGGTCGTGAAGGGCACCCCCTTCTACCGCTCGTACGGCGAGGGCGAGAAGGCGCTGGCGAGGATGCTGAACGATCTCCAGAGCGACCTCGCGGCGGCGCCCATCCGCGACAGCTACCTCGTGAAAGTCAGTCTGGCGACGCGGGTCCGGAGCGATGCGACGCTGATCATCAACACGCTGCTGGACCGCTTCGTGCGCAGCGTGAACCTCGGCGACGTCGACTCCAGCCAGCGCAAGCTCAACCTGCTGCGCGACAACCGCGCGCGGGTGGAGCAGCAGCTCGAGACGGTGCGCGTCAACATCGCGAACCTGCGGGCCCAGCGTGACCTGCCGGCCCTGCGCGGCGACCGCGACGTGCAGGCCGAGACGATCGCGATGCTGAACAACACGAAGCAGGAACTGCTCGCGCGGCGCGTCGACATCGAATCGCAGCTCGCGAACGTCAGCGGCATGGACCCGCGGAACGTGCCGCTGTCGGCTGAGATGAAGCTGTTCGTGGAGGCGGATCCCGTGCTGCGGTACTACCGCCAGCAGGTCGAGGCCCTGGACATCCAGATCGAGGTGGCGGAGCGGAACATCATCGGCCGCAGCCACCCGCAGATGCAGGTGCTGTTGGCGAACCGGGACGGGTACAAGCAGCGCGAGGGGGCGCGGCGCGAGGAGCTGATCGACGACTACCGGGCGCGGCAGGTCGAAGCGCTGCGGCAGGAGCGGGCCCGCGTCAACAACATGCTGGGCCAGGTGCAGGAGCAGATTTCGACCGAGGAAGCCCGGCGCCGCGATGTCGACGATGCCATTCAGCGCCTCGAGAGCCTGCTCAAGGACGAGGCGCGCGTCGACCGCGAGCTCGAGCAGATGTCGCTGGCCCTGAACGAGGCCGAGCAGCAGCACAGCATGCGCCGCGACGAGGGCCGGTACATGGTCGTGAGCCGGCCGAAGGACGCCATCCTGCCGAGTCGGCCCAACTTCGTGCTGTACCTCGGCGGCGGGTTCGTCCTGTGCGGGCTGGCGGCGCTCGGGCTCGCCTTCCTGCGGGAGTTCACGGACCAGGCCGTTCGCACGCCGGTCGACGTCGGCCGCCACGGCGCCCTGGCCGTGCTGGGTTCGGTGCCGCTGCTGGACGACGAGGAAGCGGACGTCGACGCGATCGAGGTCGCGACGCGGCGGGCGCCGCAGTCGCTGGTGGCCGAGTCGTTCCGCCAGATCCGCACGCACCTGATGTTCAGCGGTCCGGCCGAATCGCAGCGGACGCTGCTGATCACCAGCCCCCGCCCCGAAGAGGGCAAGACCGCCGTCGCGGTGAATCTCGCGGTGACGCTCGCGCAGGGCGGCCAGCGCGTGCTGCTGATCGACTGCAACTTCCGGCGCCCGGCGCTGCGTCGCACGTTCAGCGGCACAAAGTCCGAGGGTCTGAGCAACGCCCTGGTCGGGCACGCGCGGCTGAGCGACCTGGTCACGCGCACCGAGGTCGGCGGGCTCGAGGTGCTCTCGTCGGGGCCCATGCCGCCCAACCCGGCTGAGCTGCTGGGCTCGCCGGCCATGCGCGAGCTGCTCGCGCAGGCCCGGCAGGCGTACGGCCGCGTGATCCTCGACGGTCCTCCGAGTCTGCTCGTGAGCGACGCGCTGCTGCTGGCCATGCAGGTGGACGCCGTGATCCTCGTCGTGCGCGCGGGGGCGACCGCCAAGGGCGCGCTGCGGCGATGCCGGGAGCAGTTCCAGCGGATCGGCGCGCGCGTCGTCGGCGCGGTCCTCAACGGGGCCCAGGCCCGGCCGGGCGGCTACTTCCGCCAGCAGTACCGCGAGTTCTACGACTACACGAGCGAGGAATCGCCTCAGGAGCTGCCGGCCGGCGAGGTGCCGGAGTTGGATCTGCCGGCCGACGACGAGCCCAAGCGCTAGCCGCCGGGCAGCGGGACGGTACCATCGGCCGCGATGGAGCGCACGCTCAAGCTCGTGCTGGCCTACGACGGCACCGAGTTCCACGGCTGGCAGCGGCAGGCGGGCGTGCGGACGGTGCAGGCCGAGGTGGAGGAGGTCCTGCGGCGCGTGCTGCGGCACCCGCTGGTGGTGCGCGGGGCGAGCCGCACGGATGCCGGCGTCCACGCCCGCGGCCAGGTGGCGACGGTGACGACCGGGTCGCCGATTCCGACCGGGAATCTGCGGCGGGCGGCGGGCTGCCGGTTGCCCCCCGACATCGCGCTGCTGGACGTCGCGGAAGTGCCCGCCGGGTTCGATGCCACTCGGGACGCGGTATCCAAGCTCTATCGCTACCGGATCCACAACGCGGCGTACCGGCCGGTCGCGTGCCTCGCCCAGCGGTACGCGTGGCACGTCTGGTACCCGCTGGATCTGGACCGACTGAAGGCCGCCGCGCGGCGGCTCGTGGGCACGCACGATTTCGCCGCCTTCGCCAGCCCGGGGGCCGAGCGGGCGACCACCGTGCGGACGGTGCGCGGCATTACCGTGCAGGTCCGCGGTCCCGAAGTCGTGCTGGATGTCGAGGGCGACGGCTTCCTGTACAACCAGGTGCGGAACATGGTCGGCACGCTGATTGAGGTGGCGCGCGGGCACTGGCCGCCGGAGCGGGTCGACACGATCCTGGCCGCGCGCGACCGCGCGCAGGCGGGGCCGACGGCCCCGCCGCAGGGCTTGTGTCTCCAGTGGATCCGCTACGGCCCGACGCGCACGGAGTCGGTGGCCACGGAGGATGCCGATGGACCTGCGTGACCGCGTCGCGCTTGTCACGGGTGGCGCCCGGCGGGTCGGGCGGGCGATCGCCCTGCGCCTGGCCCGGTCCGGGTGTCACGTGGCCGTTCATTTCCACACGTCCGCCGCCGAGGCCGACGCCACGGCGGCCGAGTGCCGTGCGGCGGGGGTGCGCGCCGAGGCATTCCGGGCGGACCTGGCCGATGCCGGGGCGACGGCCGGACTCGTACCCGCGGTCCTGGAGCGGCTGGGGCGCCTCGATGTGCTGGTGAACAACGCGTCCGTGTTTGACCCCATGCGGCTTGACGACTTCAGCCCCGCGGACTGGGAGCGCGCGCTGCGGGTGAACCTCACAGCGCCCGCGGTGCTGGTGCATGCCGCGCGTGAAGCGTTGCGACGGGCCCGTGGACGCGTCGTGAACCTGTGCGATGCGTCGACGTCGCATCCCTGGCCGGACCATCTGGCATACGCGGTGTCGAAGGGCGGACTGGTCACGTTGACGCAGGTGCTGGCCCGGGCGCTGGCCCCGAACGTGAATGTCGTGGGCGTGGCGCCCGGCGTCGCGGAGTGGCCGCCGGGGTACGACGCCGCGCTGCGCGAACGCATCCTCGCCCGCGTGCCGCTGCGGCGCGCGGGGACGCCGGAGGATATCGCCGCGGCGGTGCATTTCCTCCTGGCCGAGGGCGACTACATCACGGGCGTCGTGCTGCCGGTGGACGGCGGCCGGCAGATCGTTTGAGCCGGGCTGAGCGCCGCGCGAACCGGCCGTATAATCAGGGGCCGGGTTGGAGGCGATCGCGGCGGTGTGCCGGGCGATACGCGACGTCTCGGGAGGTGTGCGATGCGACACGGCCCTCGAATCGTGACGCTGGCGGGAGCCTGTGGACTGGCACTGGCGTGGGCGATTCCGCCAGCGGCGGCGCAGCTCGACCCGCGCGTCAACGCGAACCCGGCGGGGCCGATCGCGCCGACTTTCCCGGGAGCGCCGGTTCCGTCGTACAGCGCACCGCCGCGCATGGCTTCGCCGCTCTTGGCGGGCAATGCGATCGCGGGGGGCCTGGCGCGGGGCGGGATGTCGTTTCAGGGCTACTCGCCGATTGGCGATCCCCTTACGTTCCGCGCGCCGCTGGGCAGCTCCGCGTTGTCCTCCTTCCGACGCGACTCGGTGAGCGTCGCGGATGCATACGCACCGCCCTCGATCGGTTACTTCAGCCGGCCGTACTACGACCCCTCGCGAACCGTCGGCACCGTGGGGTCGTTGCAGGGCTACAACCCCCTCGGGGGCGGTGGGTTGCCGCGCGATCCGCGGACCACGATCGGGGTCGCCCTGCCGCAGGTCAGCGTGCCGACGACCGGCGTGGTTCTGACGCCGGCGCAGGCCGCGGTCGCGCCGGTGCCGAGCGTGCCGACCAGCAGCATCTTCGGCGTGGGGTCGCTGCCGGCGATGCCGGAGCTCCCGAAGCCGGACCTCGAGCGTCGGTTGATGGCGGCGGCCGGACTGACGGTCCCGGGCAGGCCGACCGCGGCCCCTGCCCCCGTTGGTCCGCAGTCGTCCAACCCGCTCGAAGCGGTGACGCGGCGGGAGTTGTCTCCCCAGCCCGGATTGGCGCTGCCGCCCACCGAGGCGCCGCCCTGGGCTCGTCTCGCGCCGCCCCCGGGTACGGCACAGCTGGGGGTCACGTTGCCGCCGCCGACTCCGCCGGCTGCGGCCCCGACGCCGAAGCTCACCGACGCGAGCATCCTGCCGGGCTACGACGTCTTCAACGACCTGCGGCTGGCGGTGGCGCTCCAGGCTGATCCGCGGGCTACCTGGTTCGAGGAAATGAAGGCGGCGCTGCGAACCCAGCCGGAGTTGGCCGCGCAATTGCGCGAGGATGCCGCCCGGACGCCCCAGGAGTACATCGACCGGCTGAACGACACCCCGCTGACGTCGTTCACCGGCGGCGGGCCGTCGCCGGTCAACAACGAGCTGCTCAAGGCCGAGGCGCTGATGGACATCGGCTCCTACACGGAGGCGGCCGAGCGCTACGCGGAGGCGGCCCGGCTGGACCCGGTGAACCCGCTGCCGCTCATCGGCCGCGGGCACGCGCTGCTGGCCGCGGGCTTCTACCGCTCGGCGGCCGAGGCGCTGTTGCGCGGGCTGGACCGCTACCCCGACCTGGCGCGCTTCCGGATGGACCTCACCGCGCTGATGGGGAGCGGGGAGGTGATCGACATGCGGCGGGCCGACATCGCCAAGCAGTTGTCGCAGCGGGAGTCGCCGGAACTGCGGTTCCTGCTCGGCTACCTGGAATACCACACGGGCGACACGGCGCGCGGCCTCGAGAACCTGACCCGGGCCGCGACTGACCCGCGGGCGACCAGCGTCATGGGGCGCTACGTGGATGTCCTGCGGGCGCGCGGCGGCGCGCCGCCGCTCAAGGAGCAGCCATGAGACGAGCGGCCCTGGCCGGGATGGTTCTGGCGTCGTTGGGCGGGCTGGCGGGGTGCGCCGACAACGCGGCGTTCCGCGACCAGCCCGAGCAGCGGGTGATCCAGGCGGCTGCGCCCGGCGAGGTGCTGAGCGCGGCGCGGGCCCTGCTGGCGCGCGAGTTCGGCCGTGTGCGCGTGGACCGCGACGGCCGCCGACTGGTGGGCGGACCGGCGGAGTACGTCACGGACCGCGACAGCGGCTCTGCCCGGGATTTGGTGCGGGGGGAGTCGACGATGCGGCGCACGGCGACCTGCGACGTGGGCCAGCGGGCCGGGGCGACCGTCGTGTCGCTGCGGATCGAGATCGAACGCCGGGACACCGCGCGGCAGGTCGTCGCCCAGCCCCGCAGCTACCGGCTGAGTGACAGCCCCGGCGAGGAAAGCGCCTTGTCGCGGGATGCCGCGACCACGGCGGAGCAGAACGCCGTCTGGACGCGCATCCGCCGCGACCGTAGGCTGGAGCGTGCACTGCTGGACGAGTTGCGGGAGCGGTTTGCGCCGGCTGTTCAAGAAGCGTCTCCCACGACGGCCGCTGCGCCGGTCCCGGATTGAGCCGGGTCGCAACCCGCCGCGCACGAGGAATCGCCGCATGTCGCAACTACTCGCGTTGTCCCTCGCCGAGTCCGACCCCCAGGTGACCGAACTGATCCGGCGCGAGGAAGAACGGCAGCAGAACACGCTCGAGCTGATCGCGTCCGAGAATCACGTCTCCCGCGCGGTGCGGACGGCCAGCGGTTCGGTGTTCACGAACAAGTACGCCGAGGGCTATCCGGGGGCCAGATTTTACGGGGGCTGCGAGTACGTGGACGTGGTGGAGGAGCTGGCCCGCACCCGCGCTGCGGCGCTTTTTGGCGCCGAGCATGTAAATGTCCAGCCCCATGCCGGGGCCGTGGCCAACCTGGCCGTTTACCTGGCCATGCTTAATACGGGAGACCGTATTCTTGGTATGGAGCTCGACCACGGCGGACACCTTACCCACGGCAGCCCCGCCAACATCTCCGGCAAGTACTTTCAGTGTTTCAGCTATAAAGTGGATGCGGCGAGCGGTTATCTGGATATGGAAGAAGTGAGAAAGACGGCGCTGCGCGTGCAGCCGCGCCTGATTGTGGCCGGGGCCAGCGCCTATCCCCGGATCCTTGACTTTGCTGCTTTTGCCGCCATTGCCGCCGAGGTCGGCGCCCTGCTCATGGTGGATATGGCCCATATAGCGGGGATGGTGGCTGCAGGACTCCACCCCACGCCTGTACCCCATGCCCATTTTGTGACCAGCACTACCCATAAGACGCTGCGCGGCCCCAGGGGCGGCATGATCCTCTGCCGCAGGGAGTTTGGCCGGGCCGTGGACAAAGCCGTTTTCCCCGGCGTGCAGGGAGGGCCCCTGATGCATATTATTGCTGCCAAGGCCGTAGCTTTTAAAGAAGCCCAGAGCGAGGATTTTTACCGTTACCAGGAGCAGATCCTCAAGAACGCCCGGGCTCTGGCCCTGCAGCTGAAGGAGCTTGGTTTCCATCTGGTTTCGGGAGGCACGGACAACCACCTCGTCCTCCTGGACCTGCGCAACAAGGGGATTACGGGCCGGGAGGCGGAGCTGCTCCTTGATGATCTGGGCATTACCGCCAATAAAAACGCCATCCCCGACGACCCCCAGAACCGGTATATTACCAGCGGGATCAGGCTGGGGACGCCGGCCGTCACCTCCCGGGGGATGAAAGAGGCGGAGATGAAGCAGATCGCCTCCCTGATTAACCTTGCCCTTGAAGGTAAAGACGATCCGGTTGTGCTGGCCAGGGTCAAAAAAGAAGTGAAGCAGCTCTGCGCCGCCTTCCCCGTCTACCAGGAAATGCTGGTATAGGACAGGGTGATGGCCATGCCTCAAAGAAGGCCGAGCTGGGATGAAATTTTTATGGAAAAGGCGCGGATCATGGGGAGGCGTTCCACCTGCCTGCGGCGGCAGGTAGGAGCCGTTATCGTTGTCAACAACCGTGAGATCGCCTCTGGTTATAACGGTTCTGTCTCCGGCACGGCACACTGTGAGGCCGTTGGCTGCAAAAGGGAACAGCTTAAAATCCCGCCGGGAGAAAGGCAGGAGATCTGCCGCGCCATTCACGCGGAACAAAATGCCGTGATCCAGTGTGCTCTCACAGGCGTTATTCCCACGGGGGGCACTATTTATACAACCTGCCAGCCATGCGTGACCTGTGCCAAAATTATTGCCAATGTGGGCATAAAACGCATCGTTTACGAGGGCTCCTACCCCGACGCCCTGGCCCTGGAGATTTTAAAAGAAGCGGGGGTTGCCGTGGAGAAGTATTAAGGGCCTGCTTTAGCAAGGTTGCGACGGCAATTTTCAGGGAAGCGACTGCAGGGAAGAAGGGATTTAAGTTTAAATGTCCGTAAAACCTCTGCCTGCCTGGAAAAAAGGCCTCGGCATCTCCCTCTTTTTAAGCGTTACAGCAGCTTTTTTTATTCTGATCTCCCATTTTGAGGAGGAAACGCTGGAAAGCCTCCTTCATCTGCGCCGGGAGTTCCTCTTTATCGCCCTTTTGATGGTGTTTTTGCTCTGGGTGATCGAAGGGATGCGCATTAAACTGCTCGTGGGCACCCTGAGCCAGGGCAGGAAGCTCTCCCTTTTTGCCGGTATGCAGGTTTACCTGATGACCTTTTTTTTTGCCGCCGTTACCCCCTTTGCCGCGGGAGAGTGGCCGGCCCATATCTATGCCCTCAAGCTGCACGGCCTTTCCCTAGGAGAAGCTACGGCCGTTACGGTTATGCGCGCTTTTGTTACGCGGCTCTTTTTTACTGCCGCCGCCCTTTTTCTCCTCTCCTTTTTCCAGGATCGCCCTCTTCCTGCTTTTATCAACCGGGTTTTTGTCTATGCCGTCCTTCTCTCCCTGGCTACGGTGCTGCTCCTCCTGCTGCTTATCTGGAAACCCCACTTTTTGGAACGCCTGCTTTTAAGGTTTTCTTTTCTCGGCCAAAGCAAAAGCAGGCACGGCAAAAAAATCTATCATGCTTTACGCCGGGAATTAAACGCTTACCGTGAGGCCACCCGTTCTCTGAACCGTTGGCAGGTCGGCGCCTTCCTGCTCGTGGGGCTGCTCACGCTGGGGTACTGGGTTTGCTTTTTCAGCATTGCTCCCGTCCTTTTAATGGGGTTAAACAGGGTTGTCCCTTATTTTCAGGCCCTGCTCTGGCAGCTTGTAATCCAGATGCTCACCGCCTATGTTCCCCTCCCCGGCGGCAGCGGCGTGGTGGAGCTGGGGCTGGCAAGGCTCTATTCCCTGTTTGTGCCGGGCTCTGTACTGGGCCTGTTCATCCTTAGCTGGCGCTTTTTTTCATACTATTTGCTCCTCTTTTTCGGCGGCTTGGTTACCCTGAACAAATTGAAGGCTTCCTAAGCAGATCATGTGGTAGGATATGGCAGGAAATTGTGCCGGCAAATTTTAATTATTTGAAACGTCTTAGCAGGATTTTAAAAGCCCTTGTCGAATCACCAATGATGCCCTTTAGTTTCCAGAGGAATGAATCAACGGCCGGCGGAGGCGTGGCCCCGGCGCCATTTCTCTGCCCCGGGGAAAAGCAGGTGGAGCGGTGTCCGGTTTTAAACCAGAGGATCTTTCCGCCCTGCTGCTGGCTGCGCGCCTGGCGCTTACCATTGTTTTGCCCGTCCTGGGGGCATTGCTGCTGGGGCGGCATCTGGGGCGCATTTACGGCGCGGAAGCCCTGTTTACCCTGGTTGCCCTGGGCGTAGCACTGGCAGGCGCCCTGGGGCAGGCCATGCGCATGCTGCTGAAAAAATAGAGGGAGGTGAGGTTTTGCTTGCTGAGGTAATTAAAGAGATCAGGGAAACGGAGGGGAAAGCAGAGGAGATCCGGCGTCATGCCCAGGCTGAAGCCCGCCAGATTATCCAGGAGGCGGAGCAAAAGGCCGCGGAGCTGGTACGTCAGGGTGTGGCGGAAGGAGAGGCAAAGCGGCGGGAGATCTTCGCCGTGGCCGAAGAGGAAGCCCGGACGGCCCTTGTCCCGGTGCAAGAGCGGGCCGCTGCCGATGTGGAGCAGCTCCGGGCCGGGGCGCGGGCAAAACAGGAGGCGGCAATCAAGATGGTGATGGAGAGGATCGTGAGGACCAATGGCCATAGCTAAAATGAAAAAGGTTTTCCTCGTCGGTCACCAGGAGGAGAAGGATTGTACCCTTGGTCTGCTGCAGCGCATAGCCGTAATGGAGGTCAGCGATCTCCAGGGTAAAGCGGCCGATGCGGCGTTATCCGGGCTGGTGGAGGGCGACAGGGAACAGGGGGCACTGCAGGAACTGGAGGCCCGCCTGGCGGAGGTGCGTTTTGCCCTCGATTTCCTGAACCGCTATTTTCCGGCCAAAAAGGGTATGCTCAGCAGCCTGGAAGACAACCGTGCCCTTTTGACTCTGGAGGATTTTAAGGCCCAGGCTGCCGTATGGGAGCAGCAGGCCAAGGAAGTTTACGGGGAACTGCGCCGGGCCGATGAAAAACTCGTCTCTCTGCGCAATGAGGAGACGCGCCTGCAAAACCTCCGCGCTCAACTGCAGCCCCTGGAAAAGCTGGACCTGCCACTGGAGGAGCTGCGCAGCACGGCCCAGGTAGGGCTGGAGCTGGGTATCCTCCCCAGCGATGAGCTTGACCCTTTCCGGGCGGCTGTCCAGGCCGCCGCGCCGGAAGCTCTGCTGCAGGAGATATACGGGGACCGGGAAGAGACCTATCTTTTGCTGGCCTATGCGGCGAGCAGTGTGGAAGCGCTGAAAGAAGCCCTCAAACAATTCAGCTTCAGTCGGCAGGAGTTTCCTTCCCTGCGCGGCACGGCGGCGCAAAACCTGGCCCGTATCGAAGAAGAGCTGGGCGGGACAGCGGCCCGGCGTCAGGAAATTCTTTTAGAGGCCAAAAAGCAGACTGCTTGGCGCGAGCAGCTAAACTGTTACTATGATTACCTGGTAATGGAGCGGGACAAATCCCAGCTGGTGAGCCATCTGGCGCGCACGGAGAACGCTTTTGTAATGGAAGGTTGGGTCAGGGAAAAGGATCTGCCCCTGCTGGAGCATAAACTGGCGACCGTATGCCATACGGTGGTCTGCCTGGCACGGGATGCGGCAGAGGATGAAGCTTTCCCTGTGGCCCTGGAAAACCATCCTTATGTGGCTCCTTTTGAGTTTGTTACCACCCTTTACGGCACGCCCAAACCGCGCAGCATTGATCCCACTTTGCCCCTGACGCCTTTTTTTGTGGCCTTTTTTGGAATCTGCATGTCCGATGCCGGTTACGGTCTGATTATTGCGGCGCTGGCTGCCTGGATGCTCTGGAAAGTAAAGCTGGGGACCGGAGCGCGGCGTATTTTTAAAGTAGTGTTGGCCTGCGGCGTTTCCACCGTAATTTTTGGCTCGCTCATCGGCGGGTGGTTTGGCGGGCTTGTCCCCCTGGCACCGCTGTTTTTCGATGCCCTGGCCGATCCCATGCGTATGCTTATCTACGCCCTGGCCATCGGCATTTTTCAGATCTTTACGGGCATGGGGATTATGTTTTACCGTAAGGTTAGGGAAGGCAAGTGGCTGGATGCCGTCTATGATGAGCTTTTCTGGGTCCTTTTCCTCAGCGGGTTGATCCTCCTGGCCTTTCCCCAGACGGCCGGGCTGGCCCGTGTGCTCGCCCCTGCTGCGGGAGTGGGGCTGGTGCTGACCCAGGGGCGGACGCAGGAAGGGATCGTCAGGAAGTTCGTTTCCGGGCTCTTTTCCCTCTATAATGTGACGGGATACCTGGGCGATATCCTCTCCTATTCCCGTCTGCTCGCCCTCGGGCTTGCTACCAGCGTTATCGCCATGTCCGTGAATATGCTCTCTTTCATGCTGGGCGGCACGTTAATCGGGGCCGTCGTGATGGTGGTCATGCTGGCCTTTGGCCATCTTTTCAATATGGTGATCAACATCCTCGGCGCCTACGTGCATTCGAGCCGTTTACAGTACCTGGAGTTTTTCAACCGTTTCTTTGAAAGCGGCGGACGTCCCTTTAAGCCATTTAAGCTCAATACCAACCATGTCCATGTGACCCTCGACTAGAGCAGGGCACTGGTAAAGAATAAAAATATCATTTTTTTATCAAAAGGAGGCAACATGCTATGGAAATAGGTCTGGGGTTAGGCATTCTTGGGGCTGCAATAGCCACGCTTTTGGCGGGTATCGGTTCGGCTATCGGTATCGGCATCGCGGGGCAGTCTTCTGCCGGCGTGATCAGTGAAGATCCCGACAAGTTTGGTCTCACCATCGTGCTCACCGCTTTGCCGGGCACACAGGGCATTTACGGCCTGATCATGGGCTTCCTCATCCTCTTCCGCACGGGGATTATGGGGGGAGAGGTTTTGGCCCTGACCACACCGCAGGGTCTGGGTCTGCTCTTTGCGGCGCTGCCTATCGGTTTTGTAGGCTGGTACTCGGCTATTTTCCAGGGTAAAGCGGCGGCGGCGGGCATTCAGATGATTGCCAAACGGCCCGAGGAATTTGGTAAGGCCATGATTTACCCTGTAATGGTGGAGACCTATGCCGTCTTTGCTTTGCTCATGTCCATTATGATCTTCATGTTCCTCCCATTCTAAGCAAGGATGTGATCAGCCTTGTCCGGAGCGGAAAAGCTTAAGGAAAAAATCATTGCCGAAGCTGAAGCACAGGCACAGCGGGTTTTGCAGGAAGCACGGCAGCGTGCCGCGGCCATTGTCGCCCGCGGCGAAAAAGAAGGGGCTGCCCGCCGCGACTCCCTTATTGCTCAGGCCCGGGAGCAGGCGGAAGAGAAAAAGCGCCGCGCCCTTACCATTGCCGAGCTCGAGGCCCGCAAACAGATCCTGGCTGCCAAGGAGGAATTGATTGAAGATACCTTTAATCAAGCCCTGGCCCGCCTGCAGTCACTGGAACGCAGGGAATACCAGGAACTGCTCTTTCCCATGATCCTGGCGGCGGCGCAGCACGGCGATGAGGAGATCATCGTCTCACCGGGCCGGCAGGATTGTTTTGATGGTCCTTTTCTTGACAGGTTAAACGAAGCCCTGCGCCGTCAGGGCAAAAAAGGCCAGCTTACCCTGGCTGCGGAAACACGACCGCTGCAGGGAGGTTTTGTCCTGCGTGCCGGCGAAGTGGAGATCAACAATTCTTTCGATTCCCTTTTGCGCATGCAGCGTGACCTGCTGGAACCGGCCGTGGCGGAGATGCTTTTTACTGAATAATTTATGACCTCTAAACAGAGAGGAGGCCGGGTAATTTTGGACAATGACCGGTACGCTTATGCTGTAGGCAGGGTGCGGGCCATGGAAACGAGCCTGCTGGACCGGAGCAAAATTGAGCGTATGGTGGAAGCGGCCAGTGCCGAAGAAGCTCTCAAGGTCCTGGGGGAAAGCGACTATGGGGAATATGTCGCCACCCTGAACAGCGTTTACGCCTACGAGGCCATGCTCGACCAGGTGTTGCACCGTGTCTACAGGGAGCTGCGCCGTTTCGCCCCCGATCCGGAGCTGATTGGCCTCTTTGCCTGCAGGTATGACTACCATAATCTCAAAGTCCTTTTTAAGGCCCATAAATTGGGTGAGGAGCGGGATGAGCTCCTGGTCAGGGATGTGGGCAACCTGCCCCTGGCTGTGCTGCAGCGGGCTGTTTATGACGAGGATTATCGCAGCCTGCCCCGGGCCATGCGCGACGCGGCCAAGCAGATCGCCGAAGCGCTGCGCCTGGATGCCAGTCCCCAGCTTATTGACCTGCTCCTCGACCGTGCCATGTTTACGGAGATGGTGGAGCTAAGCCGTGAATTTGATCTCCCTTTTCTGCATGATTACCTTACTTTTCAAATTGACCTGTTAAACGTGAAGACATACCTGCGGGTCAAGCGCGCCAATCTCTCCCGGGAATTCCTGGAGCAAGCCCTTTTGCCCCTGGGCAGGCTGGATCTGACCAGGCTGGTGCAGCTGGCCGATCCCCCGGAGATGCTGGTGGACCGCCTCCTTTCCAGTAGTTATGCCCGTTTTATCGAAGAGGCGGTGCAGTCTTTCCAGAAGACCGAAACTTTGACCCGTTATGAAAAACTGGTGGACGATTTTTTGCTGGAGCATGTTAAAAAGGCCAAATATGTAACATTCGGGCCTGAACCGCTGATAGCTTTTATCTTGGCTAAAGAAAACGAAGTGAAGCTGATTCGTATTATTATGGTCGGCAAGATCAACGGGCTTCCTGTGGCGGAGATCAAGGAGAGGTTGCGTGATGTCTATGTATAAAATGGCGGTAATCGGTGATAAGGACTCCATCCTCGGGTTTAAAGCCCTGGGAGTGGCCACTTACCCCGTAAGGGGCGAGGAGGAGACGCCCCGTGTGCTCAGCAGGGTCGCCCGCGAAAATTACGCGGTGATCTGTATCACCGAAAACGTGGCCGGGCAGGTGCTGCCGCAGCTGGAAGAACTGAACAAGAAGTTGTTGCCGGCCATCCTTTTCATACCGAACAACCAGGGTACCCTGGGTCTGGGGATGGAACAGATCCGCAGGAATGCGGAGAAGGCCATCGGCGCTGATATCTTATTTGGGAAAGAGGGTAGTTAGCTTTGACCAGTGAACTGGTTGGCAGGATTGTCAAAGTTTCCGGACCGTTAGTGGTAGCCGAAAACATGAAAGGCGCCAGGATGTACGATGTGGTCCGTGTCAGCGAGGCGCGGCTCATCGGTGAAATTATCGAGGTGCGGGAAGACCGCGCTTCCATCCAGGTTTATGAAGAAACGGGCGGCCTGGGCCCGGGCGAGCCTGTTTATTCCACGGGGCAGCCTTTAAGCGTGGAGCTGGGCCCGGGACTGATCGAGTCCATCTATGACGGCATCCAGCGGCCCCTCGACGTGATCTATGCCATGGTGGGGGACCGGATTACCCGGGGCGTGGAAGCCTATGCCCTCAACCGGGAAAAGCGCTGGCAGTTTAACCCGCTGGCGGCCGAGGGGGAGACGGTAGAAGAAGGTGATATCCTGGGGACTGTCCAGGAGACTACCCTGGTTATCCACAAGATCATGGTTCCCCCCGGCGTGAGCGGCAAACTCACCTTTATCCATCAGGGGGAAGCTACTGTTACCGATACCATCGCCCGGGTGGAGAAGGACGGGGTGGAGACGGAGATCTCCATGATGCAAAAATGGCCCGTCCGCCGGGGGCGTCGTTATAAGGAGAAGCTCGCCCCCAGCGAGCCGCTGGTCACAGGGCAGCGGGTCCTGGATATGTTTTTTCCCGTCGCCAAAGGAGGCACAGCCTGTATCCCCGGGCCTTTCGGCAGCGGGAAGACGGTGACGCAACACCAGCTTGCCAAGTGGGCTGATGCGGAGATTATTGTCTACGTGGGCTGCGGCGAACGCGGTAACGAGATGACCGACGTTTTGAACGAGTTCCCGGAATTAAAAGACCCCAAAAGCGGCGAGCCGCTGATGAAGCGCACCGTGCTCATCGCCACCACCTCCGATATGCCGGTGGCCGCGCGGGAGGCTTCTATCTATACGGGGATCACCATCGCTGAATATTTTCGTGACATGGGATACAGTGTCGCCTTAATGGCCGATTCCACTTCCCGCTGGGCGGAGGCGCTGCGGGAGATCTCCGGCCGCCTGGAGGAGA
>CALGJV010000014.1 GCA_937928595.1 uncultured Phycisphaerae bacterium
GTCGGCGAGCTTGACGGCGAGCGTCTTCACGCGGTGCGGCCGGCGGACCTTCACCGCCCCGGATTTCGCCAGCGCTTCAAGGGCGCGCTGCATCGCCTTGCGGTCGGCTTCGGTCGCGCCGCCGGATTCCCACGGCACGCCGCCCTTGGCGAACGCACGACGGGCGAAGTAGACGTTCGTCGGCCGGGGGCGGTTCCAGGTGCGGCTTGGAATCCAAACCGCGTCCGTGTCGGCGAGCACTTGCACGAGACTCGAAGTTCTCAGGTCCATTTCTAAGCCCTTGTTATGTCACAACTTGTGTCACCCCATATCCGCGGCTGTTCCCGCGGGCATCAGGAAGAAATCCCGCCAGGAAGGACCCCGCGAACAGCAGACAAGCCGTGTCATTCTCTGTCCCGTAACCGGTTCGTTCGCGTTCTGCGGCCCGCTGGCGCGTTCGGCGTGTCTTCCGGTACGTCGAGCCGACCCGACGGCGCAGCGTGCCACGGCGCGGCGGTTCCGTGCGTGCATCATGGCTTCCCCTTCGCGGTCTGGTCGCCGAGCAGCCGACGCACCGCTTCGGCCCGTTCGGTGTCGGTGAGTGGCAAGCGGGCGAGCATGGCGACGGCTTCGGCGAAGTGTCCGCCCGCACCGTCGGCGTCGCCCGTGATCACCGCGCCGGTCGCGGTTGCCGTCGCCGCCTCAGCCGGTCCGCCGCGCTCGATTTCCGCCCCGTCGGTACAAGCGTTGGTACAAGCGTTCGCCGGAGTGCTCGTAAGCTCTTGCGGATGCACATCTTCCGTGCGGCATTCGCAGCTTCCCAAGCTGGACGTCGTGGGTTCGAATCCCATCGCCCGCTGTTGACGTAACTAACGCGGACCACGCCAGTTGCGTGGACCCGCCTGCGGGCGGAGCGGCCGTAATCCGAGGCCCAAACGCGAGTAGTACTACTCGCGTTACGGAGGACGGCCGATGCCCGTCAAGAAACCACCCCGAATTCCCAAGCTCCGCACCCACAAGGCCACCGGCCAGGGTTACGTCGTGCTCAACGGCCAGGCGATCTACCTCGGCCGCGCCAGCCTGCCCGAGACCGAACGGCGCTATCACCAGGTGATCGCCGAGTGGCTCGCGAACGACCGCCAGTCCCGCGTCGCACCCGAGCAGTTCACGGTCAAGGAGTTCATCGCCCGCTACTGGCTTTACGCCCAAAAGGATTCCCGCGACCTCGAAGGGAATGTCTCCCGCGAGCGGAAGAACATCCGCGACGCGGTCAGGCCGGTGAGGGAGCGTCTCGCGATGATGCCGGCGGCCAAGTTCGGACCGCGAGCGCTGCGAACCGTGCGGCAAAAGATGATCGACGCGGGCCCGTGCCGACGCAACATCAACTGCCGCATCGGTCGGATCAAGCGCGTATTCCGCTGGGCGGCGAGCGAGGAGCTCATTCCCGGCGAGGTGTACCACGCCCTCCTGTCGGTCGAGGACTTGCGCCGCGGGCGTTGCGAGGCGAACGAGTGTCAGCCGGTTCGGCCGGTGCCCGACGCGCACGTAGGAGGCATCAAGCCCCTCGTGAGCCGCCAGGTCTGGGCCATAATTGAGCTCCAGCGGTCGACCGGGGCGCGACCGGGCGAAATCGCGATCATCCGGCCGATCGACGGGGGGGCTGTCTAAACAACTCCGAACTATCGCGGTGAGTGTGAGTCATGGTGTGTCGTGGTCATTCGGGGGCCTGCCGTCCGGCCCCGCGCGCTCAGGCCGGCATCGGAGGTGGACGGTTCCGCCCGCCCCAGTAGGCCCGCACGTCGTGAATCAGCGTGCGGTATTCGTCGAACTCCAGCGGCTTGACCAGAAAGCTGTTGGCGTAGTTGGCGTATGCCCGGGTGCGGTCGCGCTCGCCGTCGGAGCCGCTGAAGACGATCACCGGCGTGGTGCGCAACTGCGGGTCGGCCTTGATCTCGCGTAGCACTTCGTGTCCGTCCATCGTCCCCAGCCGCAGGTCGAGCAGCACCACCGTCGGCCGCGGGACCGCGGCGAAGGGCCCCTCGCGCCGCAGGTAGGCCAGCGCCGCCGGGCCATCCGCGACCCGAGCGACCGTGTCGCGGCTGTTGCCCTCGGCGACCAGCAGACGAACGAGTTCCGCCTGAGTATCGTCGTCCTCGACCAGCAGGAAATGAACCGGACTCTGCGGCATCGCGCCCTCCGCACCTGGTACGCTTGTCTCGCCAACAAGCCTCCACCGCATCATCGGCCGGCAGGCCGTCGGTCGACCCGCGTCGGCGGCTTGCAGCGCAAGATTCGCGGCCCGGTGTCGGCAGCGGCCGCACAACCCGGACGCGGCCGGACGATTCACGCCGGCCGCGGCGGCCGAACTGAGGCGTCAGGCCCCCTCACCCGGCGCCGCAAAGCGCCCGGAGGCGGCCGGCGCGGCGTCGGGCGGGCGGTGACTCGTGTGGCCGCGGAGCAACGCGACGGCGTGCGGAATGACTTGCAGGACGGCGGTCAGGTTCTCGACCGCGCCCCGCTCGCTGCCGGGCAGGTTGAGAATCAGGGTCGCCCCGGCGATGCCGCAGACGCCGCGCTGCAACAGCGCGTGGGGCACGTGCGGGCGCGACGCGGCGCGCATCGCCTCGGCCAGCCCCGGCACTTCGCGGTTGATCACGGTGCGCGTGGCCTCCGGCGTCACGTCGCGGGGTCCGCAGCCCGTGCCGCCGACGGTTACGACCAGGTCGAGCCCGCGCTCGACTAGCTCGCGTAGTGTGCCGGCGATCGCCTCGGATTCGTCCGGCACGAGCGGGGCCGCGGCCACTCTGGCCCGCAGCTCGCGCTCCAGCAAGCCGGCCGCCGCCGGCCCCGCCGTATCCTGCATGCGCCCCGCGGCACAGCGGTCGGAAACCGTCAGCACGCCCGCTTGGATGACGTCCCGCGGGACGAGGTGCTCCACCGCGACCGGCGCACCGCGCGCGACCTCGCCGCCGGTCACGACGCGTGCGAACAGCCCGGCCCGCGGCATGATGCAATCACCGGTCTGGTGGAAAATGGCGCAGCGGTGGTGACAAACTTTGCCGACCTGCGTGATTTCCAGCTCGGCGGGTCCAACCCGCAGACGCGTGCCGATGCCGAGCTGCTCCAGCGGGAGCCCGGCGACCACGAGGTTCTCGCCGAAGGCCCCGGGCTTCAGACTCAAACCGCGAGCCCGCATCGTCTGGATATCCGCGTCGGACAGGAGACTGACCTGCCGGTGTCCGGGGCCCGCGTGGGCGTCGCCCTCGACGCCGTGATCCTCCCGCAGCCGCACCACCGGAACTACGACCTTGGGCGTGCCCTTGCGGTCCGACCGGCACACATGGAGCACCTCGGCGAACTGCATCACGAAACCTCCGGTGCTCCGAGGGCGTCGGGTGCGGCGTAGGTGCCCGAGCGGCCACCGGACTTGCTGAGCAGGCGGACCTGCTGAAGAACCATCGTGCGCGAGAGCGCTTTCAGCATATCGTAGAGCGTGAGGCCGGCGATCGTCGCGGCCGTGAGGGCTTCCATCTCCACGCCGGTGGCGGCGCGCGTGGCCGCGGTCGCGACGATGCGAATCCGATCGGCACCGCTTTCGAAGTCCACGGAAACGTGATCGAGCGGCAGCAGGTGACACAGCGGGACGAGCTCGGCCGTGCGTTTGGCCGCCAGGATCCCGGCGAGGCGCGCCGTCTCGAAGACGTTGCCCTTAGGCGTGCATCCGGAGGCGATGGCGGCGATGACGTCGGGTCCGGTGACGAGAACCGCCTCCGCGGCAGCCCGGCGTGAGGTCGTGGGCTTGTCGCCCACGTCGACCATTCGAATCCGACCGGCGTCGTCGAGGTGCGTCATATCACCCATGACTGCTCCTTGGCGGGCAGGCCCCGCTTTTCAGTCCAGCCGGTAGAAGGGTACCGGGTCTCCTGCGACGGCGGAGAGCCCGACGTCCAGTCGGGCCAGAGCGGACGCGCGCGCGGCGGTCACCAAGTCGTGCGACCCGCGCCAGTCCAGGAGACGGACAACCGGCGGGTGGGTCGCGGTTTCCAGTTGCGCGGGCGCCAGGACCGTGCGGTCGGCGTCGTTGCGCGCGGGGTGCGCCAGCACGCCCGCCTCCGGTTGCTCGTCGAGCGCTGCGGGCACACCGGAGAGAGCTTGGGCGAGGGGTCGCCCGAACAGCCGCCAGGCGACCAAGGCGGCCACCGGGTTTCCGGGCAGACCGACGATCCAGGCGCGGCCACGACGGGCCGCGAGTGTCGGCTTGCCGGGCTTGATGCGGGCGTGCTGGAAGAGAAGCCGCGCTCCGATGCCCTCCAGCGTACGCGGGACGAGGTCGTAGTCGCCGACGGAGGCGCCGCCGGACGTGAGCACGAGGTCGGCGGCGGTCAAGGCACGCTCCAGCGCGGCGCCCAGGGGCTCAGTGTCGTCGGGCGCGTGCGCGACCAGCACCACCGGGAAACCGGCCCGGCGGGCGAGGGCCGCGAGCATCACGCCGTTGGAGTCGCGGATCTGCCCGGGCGCGGGCCGCTGCTCCGGCGGGACGAGCTCGGAGCCCGTCGTGAGCACGGCCACCCGGGCGCGCGGCACGACACGCACCGGAGTGGCTCCGGCGGCGGCGAGCAGGGCGATGAGCTGCGGCGTAACCTCATCCCCAGGCCCGGCCAACCGGGCCCCGACCCGACAGAGCTCGCCACGCCGGCGGATGAAGGCTGCGCACGGCGTGGGCGACAGCTCGACCGAGCCATCCGGGCGGCGGATCGCCTGCTCCTGGGGTACGACGAGGTCGGCACCCGCTGGAAGCATCGCGCCCGTGAAGATCCGCGCTGCGGTCCCGGGGGCGAGCGGCGCCGGCGAATTTTCGGCGCGGATTTCGGCCACGACCGGCAAGGGCCCCCCTATCGCGACATCGGCGGCGCGCACGGCGTAGCCGTCCATTACGGCGACATCGGCCGGCGGCAGGTCGAGATCGGCGCGCGGCGACTCCACGAGCCGACACCCGAGCGCGTCGGCCAGCGACACGCTGACGGCGGGTAGCGGCCGCACTTCGGCGGACAATCGTTCACGGACGGCGGCGATGGTCAGCATGGTGCCCTCCGAGCGACGCGCGCCGGGCCGGCCAGCCGCCGGGTCAGGCGGATCTCCCGCACGCGGCGGACTGCAACGCCGGCAGCCAGCGGGCCACGTGGTACGCCGCCGTGCCGACGACCAGGCCGACGACGAAGCCCTGCGGGACGCCTACGGCGAGGATCGCGACCAGCAGCGCGATGGTGACGTCGCGCGGTGCCCCGGCGACGTCGCCGACGAGACGCATCAGCACCAACGCCTCGAACACCAGCGCGACGCCCAGGATGGGAAGCGGGAACACCTCCAGCGCCTGGGACGCGACGCCGCCGAGCAACAGCCCGAGCACGACGTACGCAACGCCATAGATCACGACGGAGCCGCCGGTGCGCGCGCCGAAGGCGTAGTGCCCGGCCAGCCCGCCGCAGCCGTGGCAAACCGGCACCCCACCGAGCAAGGGCGCGATGAGATTCATCAGGCCGTATGTCACTCCCAGCCGGCGAATCGAGAGCGGGCGGCCGGGAAACAGATCGGCCACCGTCTGCCGCGTCGCGATCAGCGAGTTGGACAGCGAGAGCGGCAATTGCGGCAACGCCAGGACCACCGCGCCCGCGAGGATGTCGCTCCAGCCCGACAGACGGAGCTGCGGGAGCCGGAACCCCACCCCGGCGATCACCGCCGCCCCGTCTAACCGCCAGACGAGCGCGTAGGCCGCGCCCACGGCGATGAGGACCAGGCCGGCCGGCACCCGGCGGTTGCGCGCCAGTATGAGCATCAGGACGAAGCCGACCGCGGCCAACCCCCAGCCGGAGAGGCCATGGGCCGGGATGTACTGCCGCAGCGCCAGGTTCGCCAACGAGAGGCCCAAGCCGAGCTGCACTCCGCGGACAACGCAGCGCGGAATAATCCGCACCAACCCCTCCAGCAGCCCGCTCAGACTGAGAAGCAGCACGGCGGCGCCGATCGCCAGCCCCGCACCGTGGAGCGTTTCTCCCGGGATGCGCTGCGCGATGACCAGCACCGCCATCATCTTCAGCGGCTGCACCGGCATCGGCAGGCCATACAGCAGACCGTTGAGGATCTGTAGCAAACCGAAGACCGTAAACACGCTGGCGGCGTCCAGCCCGGCCGCCGCGATCATGCCGACCAGCAGCGGCAGATCGGTGCCGATGTCGCCGAAGCTTCCGGCGAACTCGTGGCGATCGAAGCGGAGCCAGTCCCGTTTCATGGCGCGGTCTCGCAGACGACGTGTGCGAGGCTGGCGGGGGCCAGCAGGCGTGCCAGGTCCTCCGGCGTGTTCACGTTGGTCAATTCGCGCTCGCACACGGCATCCGGGGTCAGCACGCGCACCCGGCCGGCCCGCAGGACCGCATGCAGGCTGGCCCGGCCGTGCGTCAGCTCGTGCGTGACCGCCGTCCGCAGGCGCGGGTGGTACAGCGCGCAACAGGGGTGATAAGCGGAGCCTTGCCCCGCCCGAGCGAAAACGACCGCGTCGACGTCGGGAGCGCGAGCGCGCAGCAGGCGGCGCAGCAACACCGGGCCCAGCCAACCCAGATCGCAGGCCAGCAACAGGACCCAGCGGTCGCGGGCGGCCTCGAGCGCACGGTCGAGTCCCGCCAGGGGGCCGCGCTCCGGCTGGGCGTCGGCCAGACACGGCACCCGACGCAACGCCTCGGGCAGCGGCCCGGGGCCGCCCAGCAGAACCACCTCTCGAACGACGCGCCGCGCGGTGCGCACGACGTGCTCGAGAAAGGTCCGGGATTCGGGGTGCGGCAGGAGGGCCTTGGGCCGGCCCATCCGCACGCTCCGGCCGCCCACGAGGACACCGGCGATGACGTCATCAAGCCGACGCATCGGCGCTCCGCTGCGACGGGGACGAAGCCGCGGCCCGCCGGGCGATGCGCTGCCCCGGGAACACGCGTCCGGCGGTCAGCACCCGCGCGAAGTACCCGCAGCGACCGACGACGGCCTGCTGAATCGTGGGGTGGATGGCGTCCAGAACGTAGCAGGGTTTGCGCGTTTCGGTCAGCTCAAGCACCGGACCGTCCTCAAAACACAGCACGTCGCCGGGGGCCATTCGCTGTACGTGCAGGCCGCGTACGGTCACATTTTCGCCCAGCGTGCCGGGCTCGACGGGGTAGCCTTCCGCCCGGAGCTGGTCGAGCAGCTCGAGGTCCTGGATGCACACGGCGCGGTGCGGCCGGCGGTGCTTCTCGTGGTTGTGCCCGTCGCCGACCAGCCCATCGACGCCCACTTCGGCGACGTCGACGGGGCGCTTGGGTACGCCGCCGGGCGAGACGCAAACGGCCACGACGTTCGGAGCCTCCGGCGGGCTCGAAGTATCACTGGAACTCATACGCACGCTCCTTTCGCCACCGCGCAAGCCTTAGCCTCCCAGCGAGCGCATGCACACGGGCTGCGCGGTGACCCCCGCGGCCGGCTTGTCCGTCAGGGCGGCGCGCAGCGTCGCATCGGCCCCGGCGCGATCAAGGGTGCGGCCGTCCCACCAGCGCCGCAGGTCGTAGCGGCGGTCGTCGTGCAGGCAGGTGACCAGCTCGCCACGGGCTGTGATCCGCAGACGCCGGCACTGCGCGCAAAACGGACGCGTCGTGGGCGCGATGATGCCGATCACGCCGCGCAGCCCGCCGCCGGTGGCGGCGTAGTCGATTGCCGGCTGGCCCGGTCGGGTCGCCATGGGCCGCAGCTCGAAGCGTTCCGACAGGCGCTCGAGAATTTCGGCGGCGGCGACCAGGTGCCGGTCGAGCACGGAGGCCAGCGGCCCGATGGGCATGACCTCGAGGAAACGGACCGCGCAGCCGCGGGCCAGCCCCCAGCCGGCGATGTCCGCGAGCTCGTGCTCGTTCAGGCCGCGCTGGACCACCACGTTGATGCGCACCGGCGTCAGCCCGAGCGCCAGCGCCGCCTCGATGCCGGCCAGCGTGTGCCGAACGCGTCCGCCGCGCGTGAGCTCCGCGAAACGCTGCGGGCCGAGCGTGTCAAGGGATACGTTGACACGGTCCAGGCCGGCCACGCGCAGGGCAGCGGCGCGGGCGGCCAGCAGTTGTCCATTGGTGGTGAGGGTCAGTTCCGGCGGAGAGCCGAGCCTCGACAAACGCCCGACGAGGGCAACGACCTGCGGGTGCAGCAGCGGCTCACCGCCGGTGAGGCGGACGGACCGGAGCCCGTGCGCCTGCACGAGCCAGTCCACCAAGCGCACGGCGAACTCGACGTCGATCGTTCCCACGGCGTGGGCGTCCGGGCGGGCGGGGACGCAATAGCGACAGGCGAGGTTGCAGCGGTCCGTGATGGACAGCCGCAGTTGGTCGATCTGTCGCCCGTGCCCGTCGATCACGCGTGCTCCCTTCCGGTCGCTCCGCGGACGACGCGAGCGTCGGCCCTTGGCCGGCGGTGGTCAGGCCTGCGCATGGGGTGATGCTCCTGCGGGGCCGGTCTGGTACGTCGGGGCCGAGGAACGGGCGGCGGGGCCCAGCTCCTGCTCGAGCGACGCCAAGTCGGCTCGCACGAATCCGACCGCGAAATCGGCGATGGTCCGGTAGTGCGTGCTGGTGGATTTTTCGTACAGTTTGTCGCGGAGGGCTCCCAGCCACGCGTCGACGTGCGCCGCGAGAAAGTCGCGCTGCATCTGGCGTGCCCGGTCCAGGCGCGGGCCGTCGCCGGCGGCGGCGAAATCCAGCTCTTTTTGACACAGATGCGCCAGGTACGCCAGCTCCACCCCGATATGGTCCGGCAGTTCCTTGCACTCGAGGTCCAGCGCGGCGAGCCGATACCACTGCTGCACGTCCACCGCGGACGGCCCCATCAGCAGGCCGCCCACCATGCGGCCCGCGATTTCGCGGCGGTCACGATAGACGGACTCGAACGGCGTCAGGTATTTCGCGCCCGGCACCTTGAACAGATCCATGAACTCCCGCTCCAGCTCCGCCACGGACTCCGCGTCGGACGCCGAAGCCGCCGCGCTGCCGCGCCCGTCCGCGCAGAGCGCGCGTAGCCGGCCGGAGCGCACCGCCTCGGCCTGCTCGGGAGTCGGGACCCGGAGGAAACACCCTGCCAGAAACTCGTAAATCGTCCGCCGCGCGGGAGCTGCGCTCTCGAGGTCGCTCTCCGGCGCGCGCTGCGTGTCAGCCATGGCCGTTCCGCCGGGGCACGAACTGGATACTGGGGCGCGTCAGAGCGGGGTCGGCGAACCCCTCTGGCGCGGTCGGGGTGTCACCCACGAACGCGGACGTGAACTCGATCGCGCCGGTCGGACAGGCCGTCGCGCAGGCCGGCGTCAGCTCCCCCTCGAGCCGGTGCACGCACATCGTGCATTTGCTGACCTTGTTGGTGTCCGTGTCGATCCGCGGCGCGCCGTAGGGGCACGCGAACATGCAGTAGCGGCAGCCGATGCACTTTTCCTGGTCGATCAGGACGACGCCGTCGCTTTCGCGTTTGACGATCGTGCCGGGCACCGGGCAGGCTTTCAGGCACGCGGGCTCCCGGCAGTGATTGCAGGTGAGCGACACGAACTCGCGCATCACGGCGGGGTAGCTCCCGCGCTCACGCGTGATGACCAGCCGCCAGTCGGTGCGCAGCGGCGTGCGGTTCTCGGCCTTGCAGGCCACGAAACAGGAGTGGCATCCGATGCAGCGGTTCAGGTCGAATTTCCAGCCCACTTGTGCCACGGTTGCTCCTCCTTCGTGCTAGACCTTCGTCACCTGAACGCGGGTGTTGGAGAACGCCGCGCTGGCACCGATTTTGTCCTGAAGAGTGACGTTGCCCAGATACGGATCGAGCCGCATGATCACGTTGGGGGCCACGCCGCGGCCGCGCGTCGGATCGTACGGCATGTCCGCGCCGCCGACCTGATAAGCGCGCGCGGACATCTCCCAGTGGCCGAAGTGATGCGAGACGCCGACCACCCCCGGACAGAGCGTTTCGGTCACGCGGGCCAGCCCCACGACGCCGCCGGGCGCGGACGCCGACGCGACCCGGACCCGGTCACCGGTGCGGATGCCGCGGGCGCGGGCGTCGACGCCGCTGATCTCGATGAAGTTCTCGGGCTGGACCGAGACCAGCCAAGGGTAGCGAATCGTGTGCATCTGGGTGTGCCACGACATCTTGTAGGTGACCAACTGGAGCGGATACGCGGCGTCGAGCGGATCGATGGGGTTGCCCATTACGTCCATGATGGGCTCATACTTGCCCAGGCCGTCGAAGTACTGCCCGGTCATCGAGTCGCGCGTCTTGGCCAGCTTCTCCGAGAAAAAGTAGAGCCGTCCGCCGAAGCGGTTCCGCAGTTTCTCGCCGTCGTAGGCCCGGTCCGCGTTCTCGAAGCGGCCGCCGCGCGCCAGCAGGTAGTCGAGGCCCGGACCGCTCGCATCGGCCCCGATGTTGGTGAGGATCTGCCTCCAGAAGTCCCAGGCGCGATCCCACGGCACCGCCAGGCCCATCGCCTTGCCGATGCCGATCAGGATGTCCTCCAGCATCTTCGTGTTGGGCAACACGCCGGTGTAATTCATCTGGGCGTCGAGCGTGCCGACCACCGGCTGGCGCACCCCGGTCATTCGGGTCACGATCGTGGGCGCCACCGTCACGGCCGTCCACCGCTCGAAGTACGTCGTGTCGGGCAGCACGTAGTCGGCCCAGGCCGCGACCTCGCTCATCGCGATATCGATCGCCACGACGAGCTCCACTTTGCTTTCGTCGGCGATCGTGCGCTCCCAGCAGGCCCGGGCGGCAGGGGCCGAGTACGGAATGCCGTTCCAGTACAGGATCAGCGCTTTGATCGGGTACGGATAGCCGTCCTCGATGCTGGGCATGATCTCCTGGAAGTTGTAGTGTCGCGCGATCGGGAACCACGGGCGCCGGGCGGGGTAGCCCCTGGTCGCGAACTCCGTGCTGCTCTCATAGGACTTGCCGACGCGTGTCAGCGGGATCCCGGATTCCGTGACCTTCCCGGGCCAGTTCGTGGGATCATACGGGGCGCCGGAAAAACTGTCCCTCCAGCCGCCGGCGGCGAACGCCAGACCGCCTTTCCAGTTGAAGTTGCCGACGAGCAGGTTCAGGGCGAGGATCGTCAGGCCCGTATAGGTGCCGTTCGTGTGCTGCACCGGGCCGCGGTACATCGAGACGCTGCCGCGCCGCCCGGCGGTGGCGAGCTGCTGCGCCAGCGATTCGATCGTCGCGACGTCGACGCCGCAGATCGCCGAATACTCGGCGAGGGTCCGCTCCCGCACGCGCTCCACGTAGAGCTGGAACGCGGTCTTGCAGGTGAAGCCGTTCACGACCACCGCGCCCGGCAGCAGATCGGCGGTGTCCACCGTGTTGAACTTGACCGGCGCTCCGCCCGACCAGACCACGAAGTCGGCGGACGTTCCGCCAGTAAGGCCCGCTTCGTCCGCACGCAGGAAGGCCAGCGGGTGCCCGTCGACGATCTTCACCAGCAGCGTCGCGTCCGTGACGTTGAGCTCGTTGGTGGGATTGGCCGCACCGTCATGCGGACGCTGCAGGAAGGCCGTGTTGTACAGGTTGTGATCGACGATGTAGCGACCGATCGCCAGGGCCAGCGCGGCATCGACTCCCGGTTTGATCGGCACCCAGGTGCCCTTCGACGCCGCCACGTTGCAGTGCGGGTCCACCACGTACAGTTTTCCGCCCCGCTCGACCATCTCGATCACCTTCCGCGCCAGCGGCAGGAAGGGGAAGTTCGCGGAGCACGGGTCGGACCCGAACCACAGCACGAAGTCCGCGTTCAGCAGATCCGGTTTGGTGTGATCCTTGATGGTGGTCGCGATGCCGTTGCCGGTCAACAGCTCGTGGGCGGTGTGGTGGCTTTCCTCGCAGATGCTCGTGTGATCGTGCCGGGCGTTCACCGTGCCGACCACGTTCTTCCAGAACAGATCCGTGAAGCGCGACTGCTGGTTCCGCCCCCCGGAAAACATGATCTGGTTGACCTTCTTGCCCAGTTCGGGGGCCGCCGGGTCGATCGGCGTGCTCAGATCACGCAGGGCGGCCAGTTTCGCACCGATCTCGGCGAAGGCCTGGTCCCAGGAAATGGCCTGCCAGCGCCCTGACCCGCGCGGCCCGACGCGCTTGAGCGGCTCCTTCAGGCGGAAGGGGTCGTAGAGCGATTGCATGCCCGCCAGCCCCTTCGCGCACAGGCGGGCCGGCAGGAGCCGCGCGGCTTCCGGCGTCGTGTCATAGGGCAGGTGCGCATCCGTGTTGCAGGGGTTGAACGAATTCCCGTCGATCTTGACCAGCACACCGTCCACGATCTTGCAGCGGATGCCGCAGCGCCCGTGACAGCCCTGGCAGGTGCTGTATTTGATCTGCACGCGACTGTCGGTCTCGAGCAGCACCGGGTCGCCGAAGCGGGCGGCCAGCGCCGCATTCTCGCGGAAGAAAAAGCCGCCCAGCGCCGCCCCCGCCGCGAGCAGGCCGCTGAGCTTGAGGAACGAGCGGCGATCCAGCCCGGCGCCTGCATTTGCGGCTGCGGCCGTCAATTCCCAGCCTGCGGATAGCGGTGCGACCACGATTCACTCTCCTGTCTGACGGACATAGAACCCCAAGGCCCAATCGCCACTGTGACACGAGGTGCAACTTCCGATGAGGCCGACGTTGCGCTCGATGTTGACCGGCTCGCGCAGCCCGCCGGCGGAGTAGCTGAGGAAGTCCACCGCGTCCCGGTGACACCGGAGGCAGCGGGCGTTCCCGGTCGCCCACGACTTGAACAGCATGGTGCTGTGCGCGGCGGGCGTGACGCCGTCCAGAGCGACCTCGTTCGTGCGGTCTCCGTGACAACCGATGCAGTCCGCGTTGTAGTTCTTCGAGCGCGGGTCATGAATCCCGATCAGCTCCAGCCCGATCGTTTTGGCCGGCAGCGCCACGACCACCTTCGGAGTCTCCCCCCCGGTACCCGCCCCGCCGCCCTCGTCGCTTCCGCCGCCGCCCCCGTCCGGCGTCTCGTCACCCCCGTCGTCCACCACCCCGCCCCCGTTGTCGATCGTGGGGCGGGTGAACCGCGGACAGCCGCCGAGCGTCGCTGCCCACAGTGACAGCAGCGCCGCCATCCAGACCCTCAGGGGCAGACCCATGTTCGGATCTCCTTTGTTCAACGGGCCCCGGTGCTCCGACCGCCGACAACGACCGGCTGCGGCTCCACGCGCCGTACGCCGGGCGCGCGGCCGGCATGCCGGTCCGCGGCCCGCCGCCGCGGTCGGCGCGGGCGGGCCTGACAAGAGGGGCAGCACTCCCCGCCCGCGGCGGAGCCCTCCGCGCCGCGGGCCGCAACCTGTGGCGCGACCCACACTCGGCAGCCCAACGCGCGCTGCTCGTGGGCCGCGACCTCTCGCAGCGACAACCCGGCCAGAAAGGCGCGAATGCGCTGCTTCTCCGCCTTCCAGAACTCATGGGTGGGGCAGAGGCGCTCGTCGCTGCACTGCTCGAGGCCCAAAAGGCAGTCCTCGAAACAGCCCGGGCCGTCGACGGCTTCCACGACCTCCAGAACGCTGATAGCGCCGGCGGGGCGACGCAGGCGGTATCCGCCCCGGTAACCCCGCTTGGTCTCGATGAGCCCGGCCCCACTCAGCGCGTGCAGCACGCGCGACAGATACGGCCCCGGCAAGCCGGTACACTCGACGATCTCTCGCCCGAGCACCCACCGCCCCCCGGGATCATCCAAGCAACTCAGAGCGAGTACCGCGTAGCCGGATGTCTGAGTCAGGGCGAGCACCGCGCACCTCCCCACCGCTGGGCGGCACTCTACCTGTTCTTGATCTGCACGTCAAGAACATTGATTACGCGCTCATCAACAAGTCCCCCGCCCCGGCCGCCCCCGCGTTGCGCGACCCTCCGCGAACGTTCACCGCACCGTGCGCGCGTCCGAGGCTCCTTGCCGCAGCGCCCTCAGATGCAGATGCACCTTGATCTGTGAACATGGCTCATCACAAGGCAAGCGTAAGAACGCGTTTGCAAGTGCATTTGTGCCGTATTATCATGGACAGGAAAGGCAGGTCGGTCGCGCCGCAACCGCACAGACAGCGAGGAAATCGTATGCAACGTCAGACTTCGCAAAGACTTGCGATCGAAGCGGCGTTCCGTTCGGCGAGCCGCCCGCTGGCCCCACAGGAAATTCTCCAAACCGCCCGGGGGCACGTGCCGTCGCTGAACCTGGCGACGGTCTACCGCACGCTGAAGCGCATGCTCGCGGACGGCGTCATCCAACCGGTCGACCTGCCGGGGGAGCCGGCGCGCTACGAGCTCCAAGCGGCCGCGGGGCAGCACCATCACCACTTCCGGTGCCGCCGGTGCGACTCCGTCTTCGATTTGCAGGGCTGCGTGGCGGGATTGCGGCGGCTGCTGCCCGAGGGTTTTCGGATGACGGGGCACGATATCGTGCTTTACGGTTCCTGCGCCGCGTGCAGCGCGCAAGCGGGCCCGGAGTTCAATACATGAGCCGTGTCTGGCGTGCGATCGCTCGGAACGGCGGCATGCTGCGGCTGTCGGGACGTGGCAGTGCGGCACTGGTCATGCTGGTGCTGTGCACGCTCGTGGTCGGCGTCCTGGGGGCCGCGTTGCATCCGCGGCTGCTGCGACTGCTGCCTTCGCTGGGGGTGCTGCTCGCGGCGGGGGCGGTTTGGCCTTGGCTGACCGTGCTCCTCGTGCGCGGGCGGCTGCATTTCGTCCCGGACCGGATCCAAGAAGGTGAAAAAGCTGTGGCCGTGTTGCACCTCCGCTACCGTGGCCTCTGGCCGGCCTGGGGCCTGGTGCTGGATATCGATGCGGAGAATCGGCACCTGCTGGACGCTCTGCGGCCGTCTGGGTCGGCGTGCCGGCCCGTCACGCTGCAACCGCGCCGGCGGGGAGTGCTTCCGACGCGTGCCGCCAGCCTGCAAACAGGCTTTCCGTGCGGGCTGGTGAGCGCTTCGCGTCGCGTGCCGGCGGACCGCCCCTTGGTGGTCTGGCCGCGCCTCTTCCCGGTAGCGCCGCTTCCGGACTGGGTCGGCGTAGCCGAGCCGGCCGGGCACGTCGAGACGCGGCGCGTCGGTAGCTCCGGCGACACCGTCGGCGTGCGGGAGTACCGGCGCGGAGATCCGATGCGCTGGATTCACTGGCCCCAGACGGCGCGGCACGACCGCTTCATGGTGCGGGAGTTTCCGGCGAGTGGCGTGCCGCGCGTGCGCATCGTCCTCGATTGCGATGCCGACGTGCACGTGGGCGCAGGCCCGGATGGCTCGTTCGAGTGGGCGGTGCGGATCGCGGCCAGCTTGGCGGCGGGATGGCTGGCGGCGGGGGCGGAAGTCGCCCTGGAGGCAGGCCCGCTGCGTCTCCCTCCGGCCGGGGGGCCTCGCCAGCGGGTCCTCGTTCTGGATGCACTCGCTCAGGTGCAGCCGCTCGGTGCGGGCGCCGCCCAGCCCACGCCGCGCAGCGAGCTGACCACCGTTTTCGTCAGCACGGACCTGGGCTGGCAGAAACGAGCGGAGCCGCTCTGTTGCGCGTGGCGCGGTTTCCTTTTGCGTAATCAAGGTTTCGGCGGCCGCCGGACCGCGAACCCGACGGTGAGCGGCAAGGTGGTGGCAATTGACCGCCCCGCCGAGGTGCCGGCGGCGCTGCTCCGGATGAAACAGGGGCTGGCCGATGCGGCCTGAGGGCAGCCGAGCTTCGGACTCCGGGTGGCTGACGCTGCTGTTGGTGGCGCTGAGCGCGCTGTCCGCCCGGTTCGCCATCAGCGAACCGGAAACGCCGTGGTACGTGCCGGTGTTCCTGATCGGCAGTTACACCGGCGGCGCCTCGTTCCTGGGCGCGATCGACGCGCGCACGGGATGGCTCAGACGGTCCGGTCCCGGCGGAACGGTGCCGGCGTGGCCGGGCATACTCCTCGGAATGTTGCTCATCGTCGCGCCTTACGCCGCGAACGGGGCCCGCATCCTCGCGGACACGTACTGCCGGCCGCTGGAGCAGGTGAGCATCGTCGCCTTGACGAACTTCGCGTTCTTCGCCGCGGCGTTGTCGCGCATCCGAGGCAGCCTGTTGGCGGCCGGTGCGGTGTCGTTCGTGTTGGTGGTCGCGGCGCTGATGCTCGGCGAGCATCCCGCGATCGTGCCGTTGACGGCGGCGTACGGCGGCCTGGGCGTGGCGTGGCTGGCAACCCGCTACTGGCGCGACGCGACCGCGGCCACACAGCCGGGCCGGACCGTGCGCTTTCCGCGTGTGCCGGTGCTCGGACTCGGTCTGCTGCTGGCGGGTGTGACGGCCGCTTCGACGCAAATGGCCCAGGGCGTGCCCGACATTTGGGGCGAGTGGGTGCCCGCCTCGGGCGGCAGTCGCTGGGCCAACCCTGCCGCGCTGCTGGGGGTCGGCGACGGAGACTGGGTGGTCAGCGGCCCCCGCGCGAAAAGCACCGGCGCAACCGACTCGGATCACTTCCTCGAGTCGGATTTGCCCACGCTCTACGACGTGCTGACGGAAACGTACGGCGAGCCGCGTTCGCCACAGGAGCTCCAGCGTGCGATCTTCGTGGACTCGGAGCAGATGCTGAGCCCACAGGGTCACAAAGCTCCGGACAGCGGCGCCGCGGGACGCCGCTTCTCCATCTATCGGAAGGATCGGTCGCGCCGTCCGCCCGCCGCGCGGGAAGCGGCCGACGCGTTGCTTTACGTGGAGGGCCGCGTCCCGTTGCACTTGGCCCTCAGGGTGTACGAGCACTTCGACGGCGTCCAGTGGCACGAGCGCGCCGCGCGGCAGGCCCCTTGCTCGCTCAAGGTACGCGGGCCGGACAACTCCTGGCTGTGGCTGCCGGAGCGAAGCCCCGGCGGAATCTTCGCCGGCACGCGCCCCCATCAACTGCGGTTCGGCCGGTTTTCCTCCGATCGCCTGCCCTTGCCCAACCACTCCCAGCGCTTCCGGCTGGGACGACAGGTCGGCGACCACGTGCTGCGCTGGGCGGTGGATGTTCTGAGCTGGGCATCGGACGGTATCCTGCAGGCGCGGCAGGTCCTTCCCCCGGGAACGTGTCTGGACGTCATCTCGTTCGGCGTTGACCGGGCAGCCCTCGGCCGGTCCGACGAGCTGCGCCCCTGCCCGCCGCACGGCGCGGATCCGTGTCTGGATGTCCCTGACGCGCTGCGCGGCAGCGCAGCCGCCCTCGCGGAGGCCTTCGCGCACCTGCCGCGCGGCCTGCCGCAGATCGAGGCCTTGCTCGACCACCTGCGGACACACTGTGCGCACGATCGCGACGCGACCGTGCCGCCCGCCTGTGCCGATCCGATTCATCACTTCCTGCACCAGTCGCGACGCGGCCCGGCCTACCAGTTTGCCACGGCCGCCGCACTGGCGCTACGAAGTCTGGGTTATCCGACGCGTGTGGTCGCGGGCTTCTACGCGGATCCCGCCGGCTACGACGCGCGGATGGGCAACACGCCCATTCAGGCCGACGACGCGCACTTCTGGATCGAAGTTCGGACGGCGCGCGGAGATTGGCTCGCGTTCGATCCTACGCCGGGTTATCGGACAGAGTGGTACGAGCGGACGTGGCGCGAACGTATCGCCGCCGCCCTCGCGTCGCTGGGGCGCACGTTGACCGCCAACCCGATCGCCGCGGTGCTGGGCGCGACGCTCAGCGGGCTGATCTGGTGGCGACGCCTCTGGCTGCGCGAGCGTCTGTTCACACTGTGGTGCCTGTGGTGGCCGTTTCAGGGACCGGAGCAACGCATCTGCAATACTCTGCGCCTGTTGGACTTGCGCAGCCGCGTGTGCGGACGCCCGCGCCCGGCGGGCCGCACGCCGCTGGCATGGTACGGCCGGGTGGACGACCCCGCCTGTCGGGTGTTCCTCGGCTTGCTGTACGCAGCGCTGTACAACCGCGGCGGTGTGGTTCCACCCTGCCCGGCCGACCGACTGGTGCCTGCCTGCCGCGGAGCGGTCCGGGCGACAGCGCCGGGCCGGCTCCGCGCGGCACTCGGGGGGGCCTGATGCACTCGAAACCGCCCGCCGCCACGGACCCGGTCGGCAACCTGGCTGCGGACGCCGCTGTTGCGCCGCCGGGCGAGCGCGTGGCCGCCCTGCGGGCGCGGCTCAACGGGGTCTTGCAGGGCAAACAGGCGGTGGTGGAACACGTACTGACGGGGCTGCTGGCGCGCGGCCACATTCTCCTGGAGGACCTGCCCGGTCTGGGCAAGACCACCCTCGCCCGCGCGCTGGCGACGGCCATCGGAGGCCGCTTCGCCCGCCTGCAATGCACGCCCGATCTGCTGCCCAGCGACATCACCGGCTTCAACCTGTTCAACCAGAAGCGGCGCGAGTTCGAGTTCGTGCCGGGTCCGGTGTTCTCCGACGTGCTCCTGGCGGATGAGATCAACCGCGCCACCCCCCGCGCGCAGAGTGCGCTGCTGGAGGCGATGGCGGAACGCCAGGTCACGGTTGACAACCAGCGGTACGCACTCAGCCCGGCCTTCTTCGTCATCGCCACGCAGAACCCGATCGAGCACCACGGGACCTACCCCCTCCCCGAGGCACAGCTCGATCGCTTCGCCATGAAGCTGAGCATCGGCTACCCGGCGCCCGAGGACGAAGTGCGCATGCTCGCAGCCGATCTCACCGGCGACGACTCGTCGGACGCCGCCCCGCCGGTCCTCATGCCCGGGGAACTGCTGCGACTTCAGGCCGCGGTCCGGCGTCTGACCGTCGCCCCCGCTTTGCAGCGCTACATGGTGGATCTGGGGGCCGTGACGCGTGCCCAGCCCGAGTTCGAGTGCGGCCTGAGCCCGCGCGCACTATTGCTTTGGCAACGCCTGGCGCAGGCCCGCGCCTTTCTCGAGGGGCGGTCGTTCGTCATCCCGGACGATATCCAGGCGGTGGCCGCTCCGCTGCTCGGCGTGCACCTCGCCGCACTGCCCGCCGCGGCAGACGCCGTTGCGCAACAGGTGCTCGACCAGGTGCCCGTGCCGACCGCTCCGCCGCGGCACGCCGCGCGGGACGCCCCGGAGCGCGGTCCGTGAACCCTCTGCTCGCCCACGGCCTCGTGGAGGCTTTCAGACCCTTCTGCGGTTGGACGTTTCTCCTCCGCTGCGGCGAGTTCCTGCTGATGGCCGCGCCGGGACTGGTGGCCGGTGTACTCGGCGCCGGCCTGCTTCGAACGCGCGCCGGCCACAACTGGGTGCGCGCCTGCCTAGGCGGAGAGCGCATCCGCAGCATGTTCCGCGCGGCGCTGCTGGGACTGATCGCGCCCGTCGGAGCGCTGGGAGCACTGCCGATCGCCGGCGAGCTGCTCCGCGCCGGGTTGCGACCGGGCGTCGTCCTGTGTTTCCTCATCACCGCCCCGCTGCTCATGCCCTGGTCGTTCGGCCACGCTGCCGACCGGATCGGTGTTGGGAACGCCGCGCTGGTGCTCCTGAGCGGCGTCGGCCTGGCATTGCTCGTCGGGGCCAGCGTCCGCGGGCCGGCGCGCGCGGCCGACGCGGCCCGGACGGGCGCGCCGCCCCCCGCCGGCTCGGAGGTGCTCCGCGCGTTGCGGGGTAGCGCCGGGCACTGCGTCGGGGCGTTGCCCGTCTACGTGGTGATCGCGATCGGCTCAGCGGCCGCGTACGCGGCGCTCCTTCCGCCCGGTGCGCTCGAGCGCCAGCTCGAGCACCGCTCGACGGCGGCGCTGCTCCCGGTGGCCGCGCCGCTGGCGTTGGCCGCGCTGGACCCGGACCTGGCCGTGGTGCTCGCGGGCGAATTCTGGCGCGTCGGCTCGCTGACCGGCGGTGTCTGGGCCGCGATTCTGCTGGGGGCCGGCTGGAACCTGGGCACACTCGCGTGGTGCATCCACCGCCTCGGACGGGCCGGCGTGACCGCGTCGCTCGTTTGGCTCGTCATGGCAAGCACGCTGGCGCTCGGGGGCAACCGCCTCATCGCTCCCCCGCGTCTGGGCGAGCCGGACTCCCACGCCTTTGACCTGCTGACGCAGGCCCCCCAACCGGCCGGCAGCTCGCCCGCCGGCGCCGTCGTCGCTCGGTTGCGCCGGGCGGCCGCGGAGAACCCGGGCGCGGTCGCGATGCTGTTCAGCCTCGCCGCGGCCGGTCTGGTGGACCGCCAACTTCAGGCCCGTCGCGGCGCAGCTCCGCTCCGCGTCGCGCAACGCTCCGGCGATGAGCCGCAATGCTCGCAGTCGACGGTCCGCTGGAGCCTGACGGGGGCGGCCGCCGTCTGTCTGGCCGCCAGCGTGTACGGGTTCTTTCCGCCGCCCGCGGAGCTCCGCGATCGTTTGCGCGTGGAATGCGGCAATCTCACCGAGGCGGCCGCGACATTGGCGAGCCCCGAGCGCTCGCCCACTGAGCGCAGCGCCGCCGAGATCCGAGCCCTCAACGCGCTCGACCGCATCGACGACATCCTGACCCGGTATCCGGTGTCGCGGGCCATCCGTGGGGGTCGTCCGTCCGACGCGGAGCACGACGCGGCGCGGGCCCACCAGGCGTCCCGGCACATCGCGCAGCTCATCCGTCAGGAGGCGGGTGCCCCGGTCCGGACCGCGGCGCTCGACCTGGCCCGACAACTCGCCCGGTTGCCGGACTGACGCCGCCCGGCCGGCAGCGTTCCAGGATCCCCCAGTCCGCACTCCGCTGACGTGGGAAATCTTCGGCCAAAGCCGAACGAAGCTCATACCGCTCGTCACCCGGCGTTATTCACTTCCCGGTGCGTGTAGTGTAACGCGGGTCGGGGGGGGCGATTCCGAGTCGAAATGGGCGTTGGGGCCAGGAAGAAGGGGCGGGCCCAGCTCGGCCCGCCCGCGGCGCCCGGCTGTCGCCCGGGGGCCCGCCCGGTCATAATGCCGCCGAACCGGCCGCGGAACCCAGATCCAGGAGTCCCAGCCATGCTGGACACGCTAAAACGACTTGCGCTCATCGGCCTCGGCGCTCTCTCGACCGCCGAGGAGGAGATCGAGCACGCGCTCGCCGAGCTCCGCGGCAAGGGCGGGCTCAGCGAGGAGGAGGGCAAGAAGGTGCTCGCCGCCTGGCGGGCGCGGGTCGCGGAGAACCGCCGCGAAATCCAGGAGCTGGCCGGCAAGGCGGTGCAGGAGACCCTCAAGAAGCTCGGTGCGCCGACGCGGGCCGAGTTCGACGCCCTCGTCGCGCGGGTCGCGGCGCTCGAGAGCAAGGGCCGCAAGGGACGGGCCGGATGACCGGCCTCGGTCGGCTGACGCGTGGCATCCACAACGTGCGCCGGCTGGCGGAGATCGTGCGGGTCCTGGTCCGGCACGGCCTGGGCGAAGCGGCGATCCACCTCCGGTTGCTCGACGCGGTTCCCGCCGGGCTCCTCGCCGGCCTCCACATTCGGCGCCGCGCCGCGGCGCCAACGGCCTCGCGCGGCGAGCGACTCCGCGCCGTCCTCGTGGAACTCGGCCCCACCTACGTCAAGCTCGGGCAGGTGCTCAGCACGCGCCCGGACCTGATTCCGCCGGACATCTGCGCGGACCTCGCGGCCTTGCAGGAGTCCGTGCCGCCCTTCCCCGCGAAGCAGGCGGCGGAGGTGCTCCGGGCCGAGCTGGCACGCCCCCCGGAGGAGCTCTTCGCCCACTTCGACCCGACGCCCGCAGCGGCGGCGTCCATCAGCCAGGTGCACCGCGCCACGCTCCCGGACGGTACCGCCGTCGCGGTCAAGATTCAGCGGCCCGAGATCGCCGGCACGATCGCCGCCGACATCGAGCTGCTGGAGTCGCTGGCGGCCTGGATCGTCGAGCACGGCGTTCGCGTGCCGGGCTTCGACCCGGTCGGTGCGGTGAAGGAGTACGCCCGCTCGGTGCGCCGGGAGCTCGACTTCACGCACGAGGCTCGGGTGGCCGAGCGTTTCGCGCGCGACTTCCACGGGTGCGAGTTCGCGCACTTCCCCGTGATTCACCGCGCCCTGTGCACGCCACGCGTCCTGACGATGGAGTGGATCGCGGGAACGTCGCTGCGGGACCTGCCGCGGCTGCGCGAGCAGGGGCACGACCTGCCGCGCATCGCGCGCCACGGCGTCGCGCTGCTCCTGCGGCAGGTGTTCGAACACGGCCTGTTCCACGCCGATCCCCACCCCGGCAACATCTTCATCCTGCCGGGCGAGGTCATCTGTCTGCTGGACTACGGCATGGTCGGTCAGCTCGTCCCCGAGGACACCGAACGCTTCGCCGAGCTGCTGGTCGCCGTCTTCCGCCAGGACGCCGCCGCCGCCACAACCGCGGTCCTCGAGCTCGCGGACATCACCGGGCCGGTGGACCGGCGGGCGCTGGAGCGCGAGCTCCACGAGTTCATCGCGTTCGAGGCCGAACGGATCATGGCCGGCGTCGCCTTCGGCGAGGCCCTCGGACGCGTCCTGACCATCCTGCGGGAGCACGGGCTCCGTCTGCCGGCCCGCTACACGTTGCTGGTCAAGGCGCTGGCCACGATGGAGCAGGTCGCACACGACCTCGACCCGGCGCTCGATCTGGCCGCCCACATGCGGCCCTACATTGAGCGACTCATCCGCCGACGCTACTCCACCCGTCGCGTGCTGCGCGATCTGACGCGGACGGCGCGCGCCCTGCTCGTGCTCGGCCGCACGCTGCCGACCGACGTGCACGGGTTGCTGGCCGGGCTGGAGCGCGACGGCCTGAAGCTCGCGCTGCGCCCCCCGGATCTGCACCGCCTGACGTACGCCCGCGAGCGCTCCGCGAGCTGGATCGCGCTCGGCCTCATCATCGCCGCGCTGATCATCGGCTCGGCGCTCGTGATGCACCTGCCGATCGGGCCGACCGTGCTGGGCATTTCGCTGCCGAGCCTCGTCGGTTACATCCTGGCGACCCTGCTCGGCCTGGGCCTGCTGTTCTCGATATGGCGCGCTCGACGTTCCTAGAGCCGCCCCGCCGGGCCGGCCAGCCGGCTCACGCGTGGTCGCAAAAATTTCCTTGCCCGTCCCCTCACGCGGGCTACGATGCTCCCTGGTCGGTCGCGCTCGGGCCCACGCGACCGGCCCGGTGCTGGTTTTTGGCGCCCGCATTTCCGCTCTGGAGGCACATCATGCGTTCCCTGGTCGTGGCAACCGTTCTGGCCGCGCTGTGCGGCAGCCTGGTGCTTGCAGCCCCGCGAAGGAAGCCGCCGACTCCCCCGCCGCTGCCCATCATCACCGTCTGCGGCACACTGGTCGAGGGGGTCGAGTGCACGCTGCTCGCCGGCAACGACGGCGGCCTGTACATCGTGAACACCGGAGGCTACGGCGAGGGGGCGTGCATCTGCGTCACCGGCCCGTACGACCGGTTCTGCATGTCGTATTGCCAGGAAGGCAACGGCTGCATCTACAACACGACGGTCACGCTCTGTAACCCGTAGTTCGGTCGCGTGCGCGCTTGCGCCCCGCGGCCGCAAGCGCTCGGACTGCGGCCCGGTCGCGGGGCGAACGATCCGCAACCCCCCGCCGCTGGCGCCGCCAGCGCGCACCGGAGGTTTGAGAGATGGGCAGTGCCGACCTTCGCGGGCGGCGCTGCCCACGCGCGTCTCTCTACTTCGGCTCCAGCAAGTCCAGCTCTTCCGCGGGATAATCTGGCAGCCGCGCGTCGAGTACCAGCACCGTCCGCGCTCCGCGGCTTCCCGTGGTTCCGTACTCGCACTCCGGCACCACGAGGCACCCCACGATCCGCTCCGCCGGCGACGCCGGCCAGCCCGTCGCATCCGCCGGGTGCGGCTTCTCCGTCAGCAGCGTGAGGAACTCCTCGAAGTATTCCCGTCGCACCAACAGCAGGTCGCGCGTCTACCTGTCCTGGGTGTACCGCAGCGCCGCGGCCGCCTCGGTGTCCCAACTCAGGCAATCGTTGAGCGTGCGGTCCTTGCCGCTCGGTTCCGCCAAGTACCGCGAACCGGCCACCGCCGGAACGTCCGCCGGCAGCACCGGGTGAAACTTATGGGGCGTGAGCGCCGGTCCCGATGCAACGCCTCCAGACTCCCTTGCGAGAAGGACCCGCACAGGTCCTTCACGGCGTCGCTGCGCACCGCGACCAGAACGTCTTCGACGTTCGCCGCCGGGCCGCCGCGTCAGGAGGCCGGGCGGATGAGAAACGTTTCAGCCCCGGTCACGAGTCGGCCGCCGATCCTCTGCGTCTTCTCGCCGCGGTACGCCAGCTCGACCGCCTGCACGGCGCTGACTGCCTCGTACTGCGCGGCTGCCTCGCTCGCCCGATCCCCCACCGCGATCGTGCCGCCGGGGACCCAGTCGAACTCCTGCCCCCACGCGCTCCCGGACGCACCCAGCCAAGCCGCGACCGCGATCAGTCCCGCTGCACGCATCGCCAAGACCTCCAACCCGAGCCCTACGCCCCGAAACCCGGCGGCCGATGCGCCCGCCGCCACAAGCCGCGTCCGACGGGTCTTCAGGAAGAAGCGTCAGCGCTGCCGGTCAGGCGCTCATGCTCGGAACCGCATGCCAACCACGCGACGCCGGGCCCGTGTCGCCACAACGACCGTCAACCCGGGGCCCGACGCGCACACGCCGCGCCACAGATCGCCCGCGCCCGCGGACGTCCGCCGCTATTCCTCGTTGCCCATCCACTTCGACCAGAGCTTGCGGAACTCCCCGGCGCTCTCCTGCGTGACGCGCCGGAGCGGGTCGAGGATGCGCTCGCTCTCGGGATCCTGGCCCTTCACGAGCTTGTTGAGCAGGATCTCGACCGAGCGATAGCCCCAGCCGTAGCAGTCCTGCGCATAGAGCGCCTGCACGTGGCCGCTCTCGAGGTACGAGAGCTGCGCCGGCAGCGCGTCGACCGCCACCACCTTGACCGTCCCCGGCTCCCACCGCAGCGCGTTCTTCGTGAACAGCGGCCAGCCGCCGATCATCGCCCAGCCCTGGATGCCCGGGTTCGTGCTCTGGGCGCGGTTGACGAACTCGGCCGCCTGCTCCGGCGTCTCCGGGTGGTAGATGACGCCATCCGGCACGAGCTGCATGTCCGCATGCTTGGCGAGCTCATCCTTCACACCCTGCACGCGCCGCTGGAGGTTCGGCGCCGTCTGGTTGCCCGCCAGAATCGCGATCGCTCCCCGGCCGCCCATCGCCTCGGCCAGCTCGGCCATCACCTTCTGTCCGCACAGCTCGTCGTCCATCCCGTAGTAGCACAGCCGCTTGCTCCGCGGGGCGTCGGAGTCGAAGCACACGACCACCACGCCGAGCGCGACCGCCTTGTCGATCGCCGGGGTCACCGTGTTGGCGTCCGAACACGACACCGCGATGCCGCGCGCCCCGCCCCGGGCGAGCTGCTCGATCGCCTCGGCCTGCTTCTGCGCGTCCTCGCCCGCCGGGGTCTGCCAGTCAATCACGACCTCGACGCCGTATTGCGGACCGAGCTTCTGCGCCGCCTCCCGTGCCCCGGTGTACGCCGCCTGGAAGACCGGATTCGACTGGCTCTTGGCGACCAGGCCGATGACCAGCCGCTCGCCCCTCGGCTGCCCGGGCGCCGGCCGCGTGTTCGCCCGGACCGTGCCGATCCGGGTCGCGCCGGCCGGCTCCGAGGCGGGGGCCGATGCTTCCGTCTCGGACTTCGATTCGACGCGCTCCGCGGCGGGAGCGGGCGGTGTGCTGGTGGACTTCTCGGGCGCCTTGGACTCGCAGGCAGTGAGTGCCGCCGCAACGACCCCCAGCAGGATCACGGACGGAATCGTGCGCATGGTCGGATCTCCTCGCAGCCGGAACGTTGTCCCTGCATTGTAACTCCTCCAGGCGGCGGGCGCGACCCGCGCGGGGGCGTATACTGCCGGCATGGACCTCTTCGCGGAGCAGCGGGCCGAGGCGCGGCGGCGGGTGCAGCCGCTGGCCGTCCGCCTGCGGCCGCGCTCCTTCGACGAGTTCGTCGGCCAGGAGCACTTCGTCGGCCCCGGCCGACTGCTGCGGCGGCTGCTCGCGGCCGACCGGCTCACGAGTGCGATCCTGTGCGGCCCCGCGGGCTGCGGCAAGACGACGCTGGCCGAGATCATCGCGGCCCACACCCGGGCGGCGTTCGTCACGCTGCACGCCGCCGAAGCCGGGGTGAAAGACGTGCGGGCCGTCCTCGACGCCGCCCGGGAACGGCTTCTGTCGGGGCAGCGCACGGTTCTCTTTCTCGACGAAATCCACCGCTTCAACCGGGCGCAGCAGGACGTGCTACTGAAGGATGTCGAAGAGGGGACGCTGATCCTGATCGGCGCGACGACGGAAAACCCGTTCTTCGCCGTCAACGGGCCGCTGCTCTCGCGCAGCCAGATCTTCGAGCTCAACGCGCTCACCCCCGAGCAGCTCGAGGTCCTGCTGCGCCGGGCGCTGGCGGACCGCGAGCGCGGCCTCGGCGCTTTGGGGGCGACGGCGGACGACGCCGCCCTGCGCCTGATTGCCCGGAGCGCCGAGGGCGATGCCCGCCGGGCCCTGACGGCGCTCGAGGTCGCGGTGGTGTCACTCTCGGCCGAGACCGGATCGGCCGCCGCGCCGCCGCACGTCACGGTCGAGGTCGCGGCGGAGTCCATGCAGCGGAAGGTCGTGCCCTACGATGCGACCGGCGACCTGCACTACGACATCGCCTCGGCCTTCATCAAGAGCATGCGGGGCAGCGATCCGGACGCCGCGCTGTACTGGCTCGCCCGGATGCTGGAGGGCGGCGAGGACCCGCGGTTCATCGCCCGCCGCATCGCCATCTGCGCCTCGGAGGACGTCGGCAACGCCGATCCACAGGCGGTGATCCTGGCGGCCGCCGCGCTCCAGGTCACGCTGGCCGTCGGCGTGCCGGAATGCGAATACGCGCTGGCGCAGGCAACCACGTACGTTGCGTGCGCGCCGAAATCGAACGCCGTAACCGTCGCGATCGGAGCAGCCCGGCAGGACGTTCGCGAAGGGCTGGCCCTGCCGGTCCCCAACCACTTGCGGGACCGGAGCTACGCCGGCGCCGCCCGACTCGGCCGCGGGGCCGGCTATCAGTATCCCCACAATGACCCCGCCGGGGCCCCCGCGCAGGACTACCTCGGGGCCCTCCGCTGCTATTACAATCCGACCGAGCGAGGATTCGAGGCCCAGATCGCCGCCACCCTGCGGCGGCTCCGAGAGGCCCGCGGCCGGCCTCCCACGGAAACCGGGACGGACTGAGCGTGCCGAAACGAGCCCTGCGACAGGAACTGCGCGCCCGGCTGCAAGCGATTCCGCCGGCCGACTGGCCCGCGCGCAGCGCCGCGGCGTGTCGGCTGCTGTGCGCGCAGCCGGAGTACCAGCGGGCGGAGACGGTCATGCTGTTCCTGTCGACGCCGCTCGAGGTCGACACGCAGCCGATCGCGCTGCAGGCCTGGGCCGACCTGAAGCGCGTGCTCGCCCCCCGCGTGTCCTTCGACCAGCGCCGCATGCTGCCGATCGAGATCCATTCGCTGTCGAGCGGCGTCGAAGAGGGGTACATGGGCATCCGGGAGCCGGCCGAGGGCATGCCGGTGCCGGTCTCCGACATCGACCTCGTGGTCGTACCCGGGCTGGCGTTCGACCTGAACGGGAACCGGCTGGGCCGCGGACGGGGGTTTTACGACCGGTTTCTCTCACACCCCGACTTCCGCGGCGTCTCATGTGCGCTGGCCCTCGAGGAGCAGATTGTCGACGCGATTCCCACCGGCCCCGCCGACGTCCGCATTCACATGCTCGTCACCGACCGGGCCGTGCACCGCTTCGCGCCGTCCAGCCCCGGATGAGCGCGCCTCGCCGGCGGGGAAGCGCCCGCGCGTGCGGAAACGGGCACGCTCCCCTACCATGACGGGGGAGATCGTTCCGGATCGGGCGGGCCGCGGCCGTGGCGGTCGGGCCCGCCCGGGGCCGCAGTGAGCCGGCATGAGCACCGCGATCGGCCGCCGCCGTTACCTGACCAACTTCGAGCCGCATCGGCTGCCCCACCTGTTCACGGACACCCTCGTGCTGGGGGCGGGTGTCGCCGGGCTCCAGGCGGCGCTGGAGGCGGCCGAAGAGGGCGACGTCCTGCTGATCACGAAGGGGCCCGCCGACGAGTCGGCCTCGTCGTGGGCGCAAGGCGGCATCGCGGCGGCGACGGAAGCGGGCGATTCGCCCGACCTGCACGCCGAGGACACGCGCGCCGTCGCCTGCGGCCTGGGGCACCCGGACGTGATCGCCGGCGCCGTCGCGGAGGCACCGGAGCTGATCGCCGAGCTGGCCCGGCGCGGCGCGGTGTTCGACCGGCACGGCGACGCCCTCGAAGCCGGACGCGAGGGCGGCCACACGCGGTCGCGGATCGTCCACGCCTCGGATGCCACCGGCCGTGAGATCGTGCGCGTGCTGCTGGAGGCGGTCCGCCGCCATCCGCGGATCCGCGTGTTTGAGCACTGCTTCGCGATCGACCTGCTGTCGCACGAAGACCACGTGGTCGGTGTCGTGACGCACCACGGCAAGTACGGGCACCAGATGTTCTGGGCCACGACGACGATCCTCGCGACGGGCGGCTGCGGGCGGGTGTTCCGCGAGACGACCAACCCGCCGCTGGCCACGGGCGACGGGCTCGCGATGGCGCTGCGGGCCGGTGCCGTGCTGCGGGACATGGAGATGATCCAGTTCCACCCGACCACGCTCTACGTCGCCGGCGCGGCCCGCGCCCTGATCAGCGAGGCCGTGCGGGGCGACGGCGCGTACCTGGTGAACCGGGCCGGGCGGCGCTTCATGGCCGACTACGACCCCCGCGGCGAGCTGGCCCCGCGCGACGTGGTCAGCCGCGCCATCGCGGCCGAGATGAAACGCGAGCACGCGCCGTGCGTCTACCTCGACGTGCGCCACTTTCCCCCGGGGCGCTTCGCGGCCCGCTTCCCCAACCTGGACCGCTTGTGCCGGGACTTCGACATCCGCCCGGAACGTGACCTCATCCCCGTGCGCCCCAGCGCGCACTACAGCATCGGCGGCGTCATTGTGGACATGGACGGCCGCACGACGCTGCCGGGTCTGCTCGCCTGCGGCGAGGTGAGCTCGACCGGGCTGCACGGCGCGAATCGCCTGGCCAGCAACTCCCTGCTCGAGGGGCTGGTCTGGGGGCGGCGGGCCGGGCGCGCGGCCGCGGCCCGGACCCGGACCAACGGGCGTCCGAATCGGCCGCTGCCGGTCAGTCACTTGCTGCCGCCTTCGCCGCGGACGACGCTGGACCTGACGGACGTGCTCAACAGCCTCCAGAGCCTGATGTCACGCAATGTGGCGGTGGAGCGCAGCGGCGACCGGCTGCGGGAGACGCTCGAGATCATCGAATTCTGGGCGCGCTACGTGATGGACAAGGTGTTCGACGCGCCGCTGGCGTGGGAAACGCAGAACATGCTGACGGTCGCATACGCGATCACGACCGGCGCGGCCACGCGGTGCGAGTCACGCGGGGTACATTACCGCACGGACTACCCGGATACGGACGCACAGTGGCGGTGCCACATCGACCTCGTGCGGGTCGAGAGCGGCCTCCAGGCGGCGACCGCCCCGGTACCGGACTGAGAGGATCGGCCGTCGCCCCGGCGGCCCGCGAGGAGCGCATGGTCGTCTGGCTGTACGTCGGGTTCATCGCCTTCGTCCTCGCCATGCTGGCGCTGGACCTGGGGGTGCTCAACCGCAAAGCCCACGTCATCGGGGCACGCGAAGCGCTGGCCTGGTCGGCCGGCTGGATCGCGCTCGGCCTGTTGTTCGCGGTTTTCGTGTACTACGCGTACCAGGGCCAGTGGCTCGGGCTGGGACACGGCGTCGACCCGGCGGACGGCCGCATCAACGACGGCCTGACGGCCACCACGAAGTATCTCACGGGCTACATCGTCGAGAAGTCGCTGAGCCTCGACAACATCTTCGTCATCGCGATGATCTTCGCCTTCTTCGGCGTGCCGGCGATGTACCAGCACCGCGTGCTGTTCTGGGGCATTCTCGGCGCGCTCATCCTGCGCGGCGTGATGATCGGCGTCGGCGCTCAGCTCGTCGCGGCGTTCCACTGGGTGCTGTACGTCTTCGGCGCGTTCCTGGTCGTCACGGCCGTCAAGATGCTCTGGCTCAGCAACGAACCGAGCAACCCGCACCGCAACCCGGTCGTGCGGCTCGCGCGCCGCGTGCTGCCCGTGACCGACGGCTTCCACGGGGAGCACTTCGTGGTCCGCGCCGGCTCGGCCCAGTCCGCCGAAGCCGCGACGCCCGGCGCGCCGCGGCAAGCGGACGTCGCCGTGGCCGCCGCGCGGCCCGGGACCCTGATGCTCACCCCGCTAGCGCTAACGCTGGTCACCGTGGAAACCACCGACGTCGTCTTCGCGGTCGATTCGATCCCTGCCATCTTCGCCATCACGGCCGACCCGTTTCTCGTGTTCACGAGCAACGTGTTCGCGATCCTCGGACTCCGCGCGCTCTACTTCGCGCTGGCCGCGATGATCGAGAAGTTCCGTTATCTCAAGGTCTCCCTGGCGATCGTGCTGGCGTACGTCGGCGTCAAGATGCTTGTGTCGCGGCACTTCCACATCCCGACCACCGTGTCGCTCGTCGTGATCGCGGCGGTACTCCTCGGCGGGGCGGCGGTCTCCGTCATGATCGCCCGCCTCCGACCCCCGCTCGAGTCCCTGTCCGCCGCCCCCCTGGAGCAGCCCCATGTCCGCGGCGATTCCTGAACCGGGCACCCCGGCGGGCCCGCCCGACGCCGCCGCGTGGCGCATCGTGCGGCGACTGTTCCTGGGCGTCCTGCTCGTCGGCGTCGCCTGGCGCATCCTCCGCTACGCCCTCGGTTTCCCGATCTGGGGCGACGAGGCCTTCGTCGCCGTCAACTTCGTCGTCCGCGACTTTCGCAGCCTGTTCGATCCGCTCCTCTATGGCCAGATCGTGCCGCTGGGCTTTTCGTGGCTCGAACTCCTCGCCAGCCGCGCGCTGGGGTTCTCCGAGTGGGCTCTGCGGCTCGTCCCGTTCCTCACCGGGCTCGTGTCGCTGGGACTCTTCGCGTGGTTCGCGGCGCGCTTCGTCGACGGGCCCGCCGCCTGGCTGGCAGCCGGCATCTTCGCGGTCTCGTACTACCCGATCCGCCACGCGGCCGAGGTGAAGCCCTACGCGCTCGACCTGCTCGTGTCGCTGCTGCTCACGGTCGTTGGCTGGCGGCTTCTGGCGGACCCGCGGCGGCGCGGCGCCTGGGTTGCGCTCGTCCTCCTCGTAGCCCTCGCCCCGTGGCTGTCGTACACGAGCCTTTTCGTGGCGGGCAGTCTGGCGCTGCTGCTGGCGTGGCGCGCCTGGCGCGAGCGGGGCCGCGGCGGTGCGTGGCCGGGGGTGGCGGCCGTGGTCGTCGTGCTGGGGCTGAGCGCCGGGCTGATGGTCCTGACGTACGCTCTGCCGCACGCGGCGGCCGCGGCGCGGCTCAAACAGATCGACATGTGGACTCAGGCGTTCCCCCCCCTGAGCGAGCCGTGGAAACTGCCTTTGTGGTTGCTGGTCATCCACGCCGGGCAAATGCTGGCTTACCCGCAAGGTGGATCCACCTTCGGCAGCGTGGGCACGCTCGCGCTCGTCGTCATCGGGGCGGTATGGGTCGCGCGCCGGCGCGGCGCGGAGGCCTGGCTCCTGCTCGGACCGCTCGCGCCGGCACTGATCGCGGCGGCCCTGCGGGCGTACCCGTACGGCGGCACGGCGCGCACCATGCTCTACATGGCGCCCGCGTTCTGTCTGCTCGCGGGGATCGGGCTGTGGGAACTGCTGCGGCGGCTGCCGCCGCGCGGTCCGCTGATCGGGGTCGCGAGTGCCGCCGGCGCGCTGCTGACCTTCGCCATCGTGGGCGCCGCGCGCGATGTGCGCGAGCCGTACAAGACCGAGGCGGTGTACCGCAGCCGTGAGGCGGTGCGCACGCTCGCGCGGGAAACGGGCCCCGCGGATCGCTGGGCGGTGTTCAACGCCGACCGCGACGTGCCGTACGCGCCCAACCTTCGCGATTGGGGCGGCGTCGGCGGCCAGTTCGTATTCGACGTGCTGCGCTACGCACCGGTGCCGGTCGTGTGGGCCCCGCCGCCGGACGAGGTGGCCGCGCCGCCCGGCGGCCGGCTGTGGGTGCTGCTCTACCGCGCGGACAGCCCCAAGGTCGATTTTCCGGACGAGCAGTGGACGGCCTACCGCGAGGCCCTCACGGCGCGCCTCGGTGTCGCCCAGCGCTGGGTCTTTCCGGTGAAGGACGAGACCGACAAGCACGGTCGCGCGAAGAAGGAATTCGTCGAAGGGTACGCCTTCGGCGGCTACAGCTCGGCCGGCGGCGGCGCAGCGCTCGACCGCACCCGCAGTCCCGCCAGCAGCACCACCGCCGCGACCGAGATGACGGCGGACAGCCCGTAGGGCGCGGTCGCTCCCACCGCGCGGAACAGCCCGCCCGCGATCGGCGCGCCCACGCCGCGCGCCAGCGCCGTCACTCCCTGGTGCAGCCCCAACAGCGCCCCCTGCCGGTCCGCGCCCGCACAGGCGGACACCAGCGCCGTGATCGTCGGCGTGCTCAGCGCGGCGCCGACGCCCACGAGGCACATGCCGACCCACAGCCCGACCCGCGGCGGACTCAGGGCGATCAGCGCTCCGCCGAGGGCGAGTGCGATCAGTCCGGCCAGTGCCGGCCACTTGTCACCAACCCGCGGCACGAGCGCCCGAAGCACGCCGCCCTGGACGAGCGTCGCGAGCAGCCCGAACAGCGCGAAGAAGTACGCAACCTCAGCCTCCCGGTAGTCGTATTCGGTCTTCGCGAGCATGCTGAACGTGGTCGTGATCTGCGTGACCGCCAGCGTGCTGATGAGCGTCGCGAGCAGCAGCGGGGTCACGTTGGGCAGTGCCCACAAACCGCGATCGAGGCTCCTCAGGCGGACGCTGGTCGTGACCGCTTCCGGCGGCCGCGTTTCGCGCAGGCCCACGAGGCACGTCAGCACCGACACCGCCTGCAACCCCGCCCCTGCCCAACCGACCAGCGCATGCGAGCCGAAGTGCGTCACCAGCCCGCCCATCAGCGGGCCCAGGATCATCGACAGCCCGAAGGCCGCCCCGAGCACCCCCATCGCCGGGCCGCGTTTGGCGACCGGCGTCACGTCCGCGACAACCGCGGACGACAGCGCCGCCTGCGCGCCAAAGATGCCCGCGAGCAGCCGCGACACGGCCAGCCACAACAGGTTCGGCGCGATGGCCCACGCCACCGAGCTGGCAAGGGTCCCGAGGCTCGCGACGACCATCAGCGGCCGCCGGCCGAAACGCTCCGACAACCGCCCGAAAAGCGGGTTGAAGATGACGCGTGGTCCGGACATTAGCGCGAACAGGATGCCAACCCACACGGGCCCGCCGCCGAACTCGGCGCAGTAGTAGTTCATGATCGGGAACACGGCCCAGAGGACCATGCCCTCGCAGAACACAACGATCGCGGCCGCGATGACAGGCGACATGGCCGGGCATGGTACCGGAAGCCCCGGAGGCGCACAGGGCGGCGGGCTCAGGCGGGCGGGGCCTTCGGTCCGAGCACGCGCTGGTCACCGAGTCGGCGGGTAATGCCGGTGGCGTCGAGGTGCTCGACCAGCGGGACGACGTACTTGCGCGTGGAGTTGAGCAGCGTGCGAATGTCTGCCACGGTCAAAGGCCGCCCGCCGCGCAGCGCGCTCGTGACCTGCCGAACCACGACGTCCCAGGCGTCCGAATGCAGCCAGAACGCATTGGCGATCCGCACGAGCCGGCCGCGCGCCGTCGCCAGCGCCACGAGCTCGGCGACGCGCGGCGCGTTGCGGTCGGTGCGGCACCGCAGTGCCGCGAGGTCCGGCGGCGCGAGCCCGGCGGCGGCGAATTCGGCCACGATCGCGTCGTAGAGCCTCTGGTCGTCCGGGCTGAGCTCGTCGCGATGATCGCGCGGCACCACCCGGTCGCCAATGATCCGCACGTGTCCCGCGACGATCAGCCACTCCGCCAGCGCCGCCCGGTGACGCGGGGGACAGACCCGCGGCATCCAGCCGACCCACTCCGCGCGCGGGACGCCGCCCGAGCGCGGGTTCGCGGCCAAGTGCCGCGCCAGCCGCGTGCCGATCTCGACGGCCACCGCTTCGAGCAAGGTCGCGTGCAGCGGCAAACCCGGGGACGCGCCCTCCAGTACCACGACCCGCCCGGCGTCACGAAGGCTTTGCAGGAGCCGCGCCGCCTCGCCCGCATCCGGCACGCCCGCCAGCGTCGCGAGCAGCGCGTCCGGCAGCAACCGCCAGCCCGCATCGCGGACGACTTCCTCGAGGCGCGCACGGGCCGAGCTCTCCGACAGAACCGCCAGACCGGCGGGATGCGGCGGATGCCGCGTTGTCCACCGCCGCGCGAGCGGCCGGAGGATGCGCCCCCCGCCAAGCGTTTGCGTCGCGGCCTCGTCGCGTAGCAGGAACGGCTGGCCCCAGGTTGCGACGACCGGCGTGGCGGTCCGGAGCTGCGCGTAGACACCGCGCAGGCCGGGCTCGCGCGGCGGCTCGGCCAGGCGCACCTCGGCCAGCGCCTCGGTCGTTGCGATGTGCAGGCGGGCACGGACGACCTGGCGCAACGTCTTGCCGGGCATCCGCAGTGTCGCGAGCCGCGCTTCGAGCCACGTCGTGGCGTGCAGATAGCCGGGCGTCGCCAGCTCGCATCCGCGGGAAACGCTTTCAAGCGGCACACCGGCCAGGTTCACGGCCAGCCGCGCCCGCCCGGCCACTACCTCGCGCGGGTCGTTGTGCGCCTGAAGTTCTCGCACGCGCACCCGTGTTCCCGCCGGCCAAAGCTCGAGCTCGTCATCGCGCCGCACGGCCCCGTGCGCCACCGACCCGGTAACGACGGTGCCGCGCCCCGCAACCGTGAACGCGCGGTCAATCGGCAGCCGGAACCAGTGATACGCCGCGCGCGGCCGTTGGGCGTCGCGGGCGCAGCGGACCAGCGCGGCGCGGAGTTCATCCAGGCCGCGGCCGGTCAGCGCGGAGGTGCGAACACAGGCCCGCGGCACGAGTCCGCACGCAGCCAGCGTAGCACGGGCTTCTTCCTCGACCTCGTCGGCCCAGGCGTCGTCCACGAGGTCCATCTTCGTGAGCACGAGCAGGCAATCGCGGAGCCCCAGCAGCGCCAGCACCTCGGCGTGCTCCCGTGTCTGAGGCATGACGGAATCGTCGGCCGCCACCACCAGCGCCGCGAGGTCGATGCCGGTGACGCCCGCCACCATGTTGCGCAGAAAACGCTCGTGGCCCGGCACGTCCACGAACGCGATGTCGCAGCCGTCGATCGCCGTGTGGGCGAACCCGAGGTCGATCGTCATGCCGCGGGCCTTCTCCTCCGGCAGCCGATCCGGGTCCGTGCCCGTCAGCGCCAGCACGAGGCGGCTCTTGCCGTGGTCGATGTGACCCGCTGTGCCGACGACGAGCGTGGGGCGCTCCGCCATGGTGATGGATTGTAATCCGCGTGCCGGACGGACCGCGCATCGCGGCAGCTTGTGCGTTCGGCGGCAGAGACCGCCGGCCCGAGCCTCAGGAGCAGGGGAAGTCGGGCAAGAAAAAGATCCAAACTACCTTGATTCCCCAATAGACCCGCACTTTGAAGTCCCCTAGATTAGGGACAGGGTGGGGCTATGCCTCGGCACAATGGCTCGTCAAGCAGGGGGGGCTTGGCGAGCCACTGTTATTTCAGGCACGGTTCTGCTTTGGAAGCGTAGCAACAAAAAAAGTCCGAGTGGGGGGCCGACAGGCCGGGGGGGAAACCTGTACGTGCCTCGCGCCACTCGGACAGCTAGATTATAGAAGCATTGTGACGGCTTGCAACACCGCCAGCAAAAACTTTCGGAGAACTTTTGCGAACCGTTTCGTTTCGGTGAAGGTCCGGCACACAGCTCGTCCATGAATCCTGTAAGATATTTTCAAACATGAGTTTATGAATACTGGCATCGGGCGGCCGGTTTGCCTTCCATTCCCGAGCGGCACCCGCCAAGGTGGACCGCGCGGAAGCACGCGGTCGCGACGGTCCGGACGATCGCCGACTCCCCGCGGCGCGGGCTCACAGCGCCGCTCTCAATCGGGTCTCGCCCCCTTCACGAGTTTCCAACAGGGCCCGTCGGTCCGAGATGGCCGATACTCCTGTGCAGCTTGCGTCGTCGGGGGCGGGGCGCGAGAATCGCGTCACGACTCGCGGCCGCGAGCGACGAGGTACACTAGACTCCCCTGATGCGTTTCCACCTGCTGGCGGTTTCTGGGTTCGTGCTGAGCCAGATGGAGAGCATCCAGGGCTGGATGGATGTCGCGTTCTATCCTGCGTTGCTGCTCATCCTCGTGGTGGCGAGCCTGGGGGTTCCGATTCCCGAGGATCTGCCGCTGATCGCGGCCGGGGTAGTGCTCCGGACGACCGACGGCGTCGCCACCTGGCACGGCACGATTGTCGTGGCGCTGATCGGCATCATGAGCGGCGACCTTGTGTTATACACGCTGGGACGCCGTTGGGGGCCGGACCTGCTGAGTCACCGCTCGGTCCGCTGGCTGCTGACGCCCGAGCGCTATGCGGCGCTGAGCGCTAAGTTCCATTACCACGGCATGTGGCTGTGCTTCGTCGGCCGGTTCTTCATGGGCGTCCGGGCGGCCATGTGCCTGACGGCCGGTGCCACGCGCTTTCCGTACTGGCGGTTCTTCCTCGCGGACTTCACCGGCGCCGTGCTGTCGGTGCCCTTCTTCATCATCCTGGGTTACTACTTCGCCGGCATGATCCCGCAACTGCGGGAGTACATCGCGGGGGCGGAGGGCGTGCTGCTCGGCACAGCAGCCGTCGTCGTGTTGATCCTCGCCCTGGTTTACCGGGCGCGCAAACGCCGACGCGCCGCCCGCGCCGCGGTTGCCGGCGAGTCTGCCCCCCCACCGGCCGCCGGGCCTCCCGGCGCGGAGCACTCCGCAGCCCGCCCGGTCGGCGCTGCGTGCGCATCGGATTACCCGCGCGCTCCTCAGTGAAGGCCGAGTTCCGCGCCGGCCGCCAGGAACAACCGTCGCACTTCGGCGAGGCTCTGGGGGATGACCTTCGCATCCGCCAGCACGGCCATGAAGTTCGTGTCGCCGGACCACCGCGGCACGATGTGCTGATGGAGGTGGCCCGGCAGCCCGGCCCCGGCGCAGTGCCCGAGGTTCATGCCGATGTTGAACCCCTGCGCGGCCACCGCACGCTCCAAGACGCGCTTCGCATCACGCGTCCGCTGCATGAGCTCGAGCAGCACATCGTCGGGCAGGTCCTCCAGTTCCGCGGCGTGCGTGAGCGGCGCGATCAGGACGTGGCCGCTGCTGTAGGGGAAGCGGTTGAGCAAGGTGATCGTCGCAGGGCCGCGCCAAAGCACGTAGGCGGACTCGTCCTCCTCGGGGTGCGCCGCGGCGCGGCACAGGAAGCAACCCTCCGCCCCCGCGTTCAGCCCCCCGATGTACTCCATCCGCCACGGTGCCCACAAATTCTGCTGCGGTACAGTCATGGGGTGCGACCTCGCGACCGGCGCATCATCGGCCGCCGCCTCGGTCAGGGGTTGGCGTTCGCGGCGGGGGCTTCGGTGTCTCGCAACACCCGGATCGGGCGGCTGGCGCGGTACTCCGCGCCGGACTGCGTGACGACGAGCAGCTCGAGCGTGTAATCCCCCGGCTGATTGATCGTCCGCTGTCCATTCACGCCGTGGCCGATCTGCTGGTTGTTGAGCGTCCAAAGAAAGTCGGCCGTGCGGTGCCAGTCCGCCGGACAATCCGCCGAGAAGACCAGCCGCAGCGGGGCGAAGCCGACCGCCGAGGAGACGCTGATGCCCACCGGGGCGGCGCGGCGCGGGGCGGGCGCGGCCGGCGGATTCGACCGCGGCGCGGGCGCTTCGCGCACCGGCGCGGCGGCGGCCGCGGGAGTCGTCTCCGGAGCAATCACGTCCGTCGGCGGGAGCGGGCGCGGCGGCGTCGGTCCCCGCACGGGGGTAGCGCCGCTGCTGACGAAGCCGCGCGCCGGCGATGATGAAGGCGGCGACTCGGGACTGCGCTCCACGCGGGTGAAGTTCCCCGCCAGCAAGGCGATCCCCGAGGCGTTGCCCTCGATCGCCTGCCGGCCCACCAGCACGTCGGGCGTGCGGTTCGGCTCCGCGCCGCAGACGTGGGCGAAGAAGTCCGCGGCCACGTCGGGCGTCCGCTCATGCCCGAGCTTGTTCAGGTAGACCCAGGCGAGGTTCTTGTACCCGTGCGACTCGTACCACTGAATCGCCTGGCGCGACTCCTCCTTGCAGATGGCGAAGTCGTTGCGGGTGCTCAGAATCAGGATCGGGTGGTACCGGGAGCGGGCCACGAGGCCGGGGTCGAGGACGGCGGACGTGAAATTCGACTGCCGCACCGCCAAGCACGTGAAGCGCGCCGGGTGGCGGTTCAGGACGTAGTGCGCCATGTAACCGCCGCTCGACCAGCTCGTGGACAGCACGTTGGCCGGATCAGCCCGGGTGGTCTGGAAGACGTGATCCATGATCGCGAGCACGGCGTCGGCGTCCGCCTCGAACGTGCTGTTCAACCGCCGCAGCGGGAATTCCCCGAAGAAGAAATCGAACGCACGCAGCTCCGGTGCGCACACGATGAAGCCGTACCGGTCGGCCTCCTGCTCCCACTCGCGGGCCTGGGCGTGCGCCGTGTCGTACGGCTTCATGCCGTGGAAGGTCATGACCAGCGGCCAGCGCCGCGTCTGACGGCTGGTTTCGTCCAGCGACGCGTAACCCTGCGGCAGGTAGCGCCAGTAGGCCCGACCTTTCGTGGGCTCGACGATCCGCTCCAGCCGGCCGGCGCCGCGGGGTTGCGGGACCGCGCAGCCCGTGAGCAGCGCCAAAACCGCAGCGGACAGAAGACAACACCTTGCCGCCCGCGGCGGGACGAGGTGACGGTATGCGGGCCGGTTCGATCCGATGGTTCGTGCTCTCCGCTGCAAGCGCCGCGACGACAACAAGTTGAGCGCGCACCGCGCGCACGCTCCGCCCCCAGGTAGTGCCACTAGTGTAGCGGCTCGGCCGGGCCCTGCAATGGCCCCCGCCGACGCACTGCCGCCCAAGCCCCGGCACCCGCCCCCTCTATCGGCACAGCCCGGAGCCGCCGCACAGCCCCTCGTCCCGGCCCGTCGCCGCCGTCCGGAGCGACCGTCGTGCCTGCGGGCCCGCCGCCGCGCCCGCAACGAGCGCCCGACCGCGCGTCGGACGACCTGACGCGCGCCGGTCAGCGCAGCGCGGCCAGTGCGTCGTCGAGAATCTCGATGCCGGCGTCCAGCTCGCTGCGCTCGACGTCCAGCACGGGGCGGAAGCGCAGCGATTTCACGCCGCACGGCAGGATCAGCATGCCGCGGGCGAAGCAAGCGTCCCGCAGCTTGTTGCGCAGCGCCGGATCCGGAAGGTCGAACGCGCACATCAGCCCGCGGCCCCGCACCGCCGAAACGCAGTCGTGCCGCGCCGCCAGGCCCCGCAGCCGCTCGAGCAGGTACGTCCCGGACTCGGCTGTGTGCGTGAGCAGGTCCTCGTCCCGGATGATCCGCAGCAGCTCGGTGGCCCGGACCATGTCGGCGATGTTCCCGCCCCAGGTACTGTTGATCCGCGACGACGTGCGGAACACGTTCTCGGGCACCTCGTCGATCCGCGGCCCGGCCATGAGCCCGCAAACCTGCATCTTCTTCCCGAACACGAGAATGTCGGGCCGCACGCCGAAGTGCTCGCAGCACCACATCCGGCCCGTGATGCCGCACCCGCACTGGATCTCGTCGAAGATGAGCAGAAAGTCGTGCCGGTCGGCCAGCTCCCGCAGCTTCCGCAGGAACTCGCCGCGGAAGTGATTGTCCCCGCCTTCGCCCTGAATCGGCTCGACGATGAGCGCGGCGATTTCGGGACCGTAGCGAGCGACGGCGTCTTCGATCTGTCGGACCGCTTGCGCCTCGCGCGCCGCAACCTCGGCCGCACGCTGCGGCTCCGGCAGGGCGAAATCGAGCACCGGATTGTCGATCCGCGGCCAGTCGAACTTCGGGAAGTACATGGTCTTCCGCGGGTCGGGCGAGTCCGTCAGGCTCAGGGCATACCCGCTGCGCCCGTGGAAGCACTGGCGGAAGTGCAGGACCCGGTGGCCGATTTCGCCGCGGCCGGCCGCCAGGTTCTTCCGCACCTTCCAGTCGAACGCCGCCTTGAGGGCGTTTTCGACGGCCAGGGTGCCGCCGTCGATGAAGAAGAAGTGCTCCAGGCCGGGCAGCCCCGCCACCTCGTCGAGGGTTCGCACGAACTCCGCATAGAATGTCGTGTAGATATCAGAGTTGGCGACCTTGGTCGTGGCCGCCGTCAGGAGCCGGGCCTGGAAGTCCGGGTCGTGGAGACGTGGGTGGTTGTAGCCGACCGGGTACGACGCGAAAAAGGAGTAGAAGTCGAGATAGTCGCGGCCCGACCGGGCGTCGCGCAGGCGACTCCCGCGACTGGCGTCGAGATCGAGCACGATTTCGAAGCCGTCCACCTGGATCCGCTGCCGCAGAATCGCGAGGGCGTCCTCCGGCGACAGCGGTTGCGTCGGGTTCTTCGCGACCAGCATACAACCTCCTTCCGGACGACCGGCCGATGGGCCGGCCCTGGGACCGGATCGGCTATTCTCGCATTTTGCGCCCGCGGTGGGAACCCCCGCGGACCCCGAACGGACGCCCCGCGACTGCCCGATAGTGCCGTGCCTGCGATTCAATCGGCCGGGCGTGACCCCGGCAGGAGTCGGCCATGGTGAAGAAGCGGTCCCGCGTACGGATGTTGCTCTGGAGCACGGCCGGTGCGCTGTCGCTGTGGGTCGTGCTGGGCGACCGGGTCGTGACGCGCTGGGCGTACGCGCTCGAGCGCGGCCGCATCCAGGCGTCGAGCGACGAGCTGGCGCAGCTCCAGGGCGAATTGCCGGAGGTCCAGACGGTGTCGCGGGCGTTCCGGCTCGTGGCGAAGGTCGCCCGGCCCGGGGTCGTGCACCTGTACGTGCAGGGCGGGGAGCGGTCGGTGGAAGGCAGCAACGAGGACGGCCCGCCGGAAGGTCGCATGCCGCGTGATTCGATCCACGAGTGGTTCCGACGGACGCCGCCCGGCTTGGGCAGCGGGATCATCCTGGATACGGACGGGCATATCCTGACGAACAACCACGTGGTGGAGGGCCGGGACTCGATCACGGCGATCCTGTACGACGATCGCGAGTTCGAGGCGACCGTCGTGGGCACCGACGCCAAGACCGACCTGGCGGTGCTGAAGATCAACGCGACCGACCTGCACCCGCTCCAGTTCGGCGACTCGAGCCGGCTGGAGGTGGGCGACTGGGTCATCGCGGTCGGCGCGCCGTTCGGCCTGACGCAGACCGTCACGCACGGGATCGTCAGCGCGGTCGGTCGCAAGCGCGTGCCGGGCGTGGGCATCGACTATCAGGACTTCATCCAGACCGACGCGGCCATCAACCCCGGCAACTCGGGCGGGCCGCTGCTGAATCTCCGGGGCGAGGTGGTCGGCGTGAACACGGCGATTGCGACGCGCGGCGACGGCGTCAACGCCGGCGTCGCTTTCACGATTCCGTCGAATCTCGCGATCCGGATCGTCAACCAGCTCAAGGCCGGCGGCACCGTGCGCCGCGGCTGGCTCGGCATCCTCCACGCACCGGTCGTCGCGGCCGACGTCGAGCTGTTCGGGCTTCCGGCGGCGCGCGGCGTCGTCGTCAACGGCATTCTCCAGAATTCGCCGGCCGGGGCCGCGGGCCTCGAAGTCGAAGACGTGATCATCGCCTTCAACGGCCGGTCGTTCGACGATTCGGACGAGTTCCGGGCGCTGGTCGCGGACGTGCTGCCGGATGAAGAGGTCCGCCTCCTGATCGTCCGGGACGGCACCCAAACGGAGATCGCGGTCAAGCTAGGGCTGCAACCGGCCAATCTCGCGGCGTCGCGGCTGCACCGCTCCGAGCAGAGCCGGACGCTGGCCGAGCTCGGGCTCCGCGTCCGGACGCTGCGGGCGAGCCGCTCCGGGCCGTGGCGGTTGTTCGACGAGCAACAGCGCGGCGTCGCCGTCGTGGGCGTCGAGCCGAACGGACCGGCCGACGTCGAGCCGGGACTCCTGATCACCGCCGTGAACGGGCAGCCCGTGCGGACCGTCGCGGAGCTGCGTAACGCCGTCCGCAACGCCGGCCGCCCCGCCGCCAAGCTTGAACTGCTCGAACCCAGCGGCGACAAGCGCATCGTGACGGTCGAACTGCGACGCTGACGCCCGCGGGCGGCCGACCGGCCCGCCGCGGCCGTGACGGCGCCGGTACTGATTTACCGGGAGAGACCCAGAGTCCAGCGGAGCCGCGACGCCGGGCCGGGCGGGTCCGGGCACGGCTACAGCAGGTCGAGGGGGTCCACGTCCACCACGCACCGCTGCGTCGCCGGCCGCAGCAGCCGGTTGTCCGCGGCGGCCCGCAGGAAGTGCGTCAGCGTGCCGTCGCGCGGGCCGCGGACCAGCACCTGGTAGCGCGACAGGCCGCGCAGGCGCGGTCGCACGCACGGCTCGGCCGGGTCCACCCGCAGGCGAGCGTCGAGCCGGCCCGCCAGCGTGCGCAGGGCGTCGGCCAGCCGTCGGGCGGCGTCCCGCGCCCGTCCGGGACGATCATCGGCGACCACGACCCGCGCGAGCCGCGTCCACGGCGGCCACTCCAGCGCGCGACGGGCCTCGAGCTCACGCGCGGCGAAGGACTCGTAGTCGATGCGCAGCGCGTCCGCCACCGTGGCCGACGGCCGGCGGCACTGCACCAGCGCGAGCGATTCGCCCGCGCGGCGCCCGGCGCGCCCGACGACCTGCACGATGAGCTGGAAGACGCGCTCGGCGGCCCGAAAATCCGGCAGCGCGAGCGCGGCGTCCGCGTCGATCACGCCGACCAGCCGCACGCGCGGGAAGTCCAGGCCCTTCGCGATCATCTGCGTGCCGAGCAGCACGTCTGCGGCCCCTTCCTCGAACGCCCGCAGCGCCGCCTCGTAATCGCTCCGCCGCCGCATCGTATCGCGGTCCAGGCGCAGCAGCCGCAGCCCCGGCAGCGTCGTGTGCAGCTCGTCCTCGAGTCGCTGGACGCCCGCGCCGCACCGCTCCAGCCGACCGCCGCAGGTGTCATCCCGGCACGTCGCGGGCGCGTCCTGCGCCCGGCCGCAGCGGTGGCACTTCAGCCGGCCGTCCGACTTGTGGAAGACCAGCGCGACGCCGCAATGCTCGCACGTGAGCACCTGCCCGCACTGCGCGCAGCGCAGCGCGACGGCGAAGCCGCGGCGGTTGTGCAGGAGGATGGCCTGCGCACCGGCGTTCCGCACCGCGCGCAACTGCTCGACGAGCTCGACGGAGAGCAGCGTGACGCCCCGCTCCCGGGTCGGTGTGCATGCCAGCCGCGCCACCGGCAGTTGCGCTCCCGGCACGCGCTCCGGCAGCCGCAGCAGTCGAAAGTGCGGGCGTCGCTCGACGTTGTGCCACGTCTCGAGCGCGGGCGTCGCGGAGCCGAGCACGACCGGCACCCCCTCGAGCTGGGCGCGCCGGATCGCGACGTCGCGCGCGTGGTAGTACGGCGCCGCCAGGTTCTTGAAGCTGCTTTCCTGCTCCTCATCCACGACCAGCAGGCCGAGCCGCGGGCACGGCGCGAAGACCGCCGCGCGGGTCCCGAGCACCACGTCGCACGAGCCGGCGGCGATCGCGGCGTGCGCGGCCAGCCGCTCGCGCGGCGCCAGTCGGCTGTGCAGCACCGCCACGCGTCCGAACCGCCGACGCAGGCGCGCGACGAGCTGCGTCGTCAGCGCGATCTCCGGAATGAGCAGCACGGCCTGCCGCCCCGCCGCCACGACCGCCCGGATCGCGCGGACGTAGACTTCCGTCTTGCCGCTGCCGGGCACGCCGAACAGCACGAATACGCGAAACGACGGCGCGGGTGCCGCGGCCGCGCGGATCTCGTCCAGCGCCGCCTGCTGGCCGGGCGTCAGCGCGAAGGCATCCTCGTCAACCGTGGCCGGTCCGCCCGGGTCCGGCGGCTCGACCGGCGCCGCGGGCGGCGCGTCTTCCGTACGCACGCTGCGAGCCAGCACTCCGCCGGCCACCAAGCGCCGGAGGACCGCGGCCGACGCGCCCGTCCGCGCGGCCAGTTCGCGGCGCGGCAGCGGCCCCTCGGCCAGCGCCGCCAGCACCGCCCGCTGGCGGGGGGTCAGACGGGCGGGGGCGGCACCCGGCCCCCGCTCCAGGTACTCGACGCGGCGGGTCGGCGGCCGCCGCAGGCCGAGCGGCAGCACGGCCGCGAATACCTTCCACGGCGGACACGCGTAGTACTCACTGATCCACAGGCCCAGCGTCACCAGCGCTGCCGACAACGGCAGCGGCGACCCGGCGACATCTGCGATGGGTGGGCGCGTCTGGTCCCACGGCCGTTCCGCGATCCCCACACACAGCCCGTCGACCATGCGGCGCCCGCTGCGAAGCGGAACGCGCACCGGCGTGCCGATGGCGATCTGAGCGAGGAGGGCGTCCGGTACGGCATATGGGACCGGGGCGAACACCGGCGCCCGGAGAATCACGTCGGCGACGTGTTGCCGCGCGGCTTCACCGGCGCCGGGCATCAGCCAGTATTGGCGGACCTTGCGGGAGCCTTCGCCGCGCCGGGCCATGCCGCGGGCCTCCTGTCGCCGCGTCGGGCGCGGCGCTCGACACATTATGGGCCGCGGGTCCGCAGGCCGCACGTTGATCCGGGACGACAACGCGATTGCGGTTGCCGCCCTACTGTAAACCCCGAACAAGGTGGCCGATGACAGACCAGTACGGCTGATCCGGGGCCCGCGGCGGCGGTACGCAGCGTTGCACGGGGCCGGTGCCGGACGGGGGCGGCGCCCGTCCAGTGATGGTACACCCAGGAAGATTCGAGATGGCGGACACGCCGGCAGAACACATCGTGGTCGTGGACGACGATACGGCGCTGCTCGCGCTGCTGACGCGGCAGTTGCAGCGGGCCGGGTTCGAAGTTCACGCGTTCGACTCAGGTCCTCCCGCGCTGGAGGCCGTGTCCAGGCTGGTTACGTGCCTGGTCGTGGCGGACTGGAACATGCCCGGCATGGACGGCCTTCAGCTCTGCCGCGCCGTGCGCGAGCTCGAGGCGATGCAGGCGGTCCAGCAGGTCTACTTCATCCTTTTAACCGCCCACGACCGCAAGGAACAGGTTGTCGAGGGGCTCGCCGCCGGCGCCAACGACTACCTCACCAAGCCCTACCACGAAGGCGAACTGCTGGCCCGTGTGCGCGTCGGTGAGCGCATGGTGCGGCTGTCGCGCGAACTGCTGCAACGCACGGTCGAACTGCACAAAGCCAACGCTCAGATGGCGGTTCTGGCTGCCCGCCTGGAACAGCAGGCCCGCTCGGATACTCTGACCGGGCTGCCGAACCGACGCTGCCTGTTCGAGCGCTTCCACGAGCAGTGGGAGCTGAGCACGCGCAGCGGCCTACCGCTGAGCTGCGTCGTCATCGACGTGGACCGCTTCAAGCAGATCAACGACACGTTCGGGCATGCCACCGGTGACCTCGTGCTGCAAAAACTCGCCGAAGTCCTGCGAGACTCCTCGCGGCGTCCGGACCTGTGCGCCCGGTACGGCGGTGAAGAGTTCGCGATCGTCTGCCCCGCCACCGACTTGAGGGGCGCGGCACAGCTCGCCGAGCGACTTCGCGCGGCGGTGGAGCTGGAGTCCAGCACTTGGAGCCTCGGCCCGCCGCGCATCACGGTCAGTTGCGGCGTGGCCGAGCGCCGCTCGGACATGCCCGGACCGGACGAGCTCCTGCGGCTGGCCGACGCCATGCTCTACGAGGCCAAGGCCCACGGACGCAACCAGGTCTGGCGCTGCGTCGGTGCGGGCGGCGGCGAACGCGTGCCAGCCGAAACGGCCCTGAGCACCTCCTGAGCCGGCTCCGCCGGCACGCGGACCGACCCGCGCAGAGCCGCCGACGGGTTCGCGGTGCCGGCCGTTGGCCCGTCCCATCCACCCGCGTCTACAATGCCCGCGTGCATGTGCTCCTGACCAACGACGACGGCATTCTCGCGCCGGGGCTGGCGGCGCTGTACCGCGCCGTCGCCGACCTCGGCCGCGTAGACGTCGTGGCCCCGGCCGACTCGCAGTCCGCCGTCGGGCATGCGATCTCGGTGCTCAAGCCGCTCGCCGTGCGGCGGCTCCATGTCGGAAACACGTTCCACGGGTGGAGTGTCGCGGGGCGGCCGGCCGACTGCGTGAAGCTGGCGATGATCGAGCTGCTGGATCGCCAGCCCGATCTCGTCCTCAGCGGGATCAACGCGGGCGCCAACACCGGCGTGAACGTGCTGTACAGCGGGACCGTGGCCGGGGCGATCGAGGGGGCGCTCTTCGGCGTGCCGGCGGTGGCAATTTCGCAGGAACTCTGCGACGAGCTCGATTTCGACCGCTCGGGAGCGGTCGCGCGCCGCGTGCTGGACACTTTTCTCGCCACCCGCCCCGCGCCCGGAATGTGCATCAGCATCAACCTCCCGGCGTCGCGCCCCGGCTGGCCGCGCGGCGTCCGCTGCTGCCCGCAGGCACCCGTCAGCTGGCAGGAGCACTACCGCAAGCAGGTCAATTCGGACGGCGAAACGATCTACTGGCTCGACGGGTGGCAGTCCGACGAAACCGGGACGCCGGACAGCGACGTCGCGGCCGTGCGCGACGGGTTCGTGGCCGTGACGCCGCTGCGGGCCGACTTGACGGACCGCGACCGGCTCGACGCGTTACGCGCATGGCCGTGGCCGAGACTGGACTGAGAACGCCGCGCTCGGCGTATCGCCGGCGTTCACACGCGCGTGTTAGGCCGGCGCGGCGTGAGCGCGCCGGTCGGGCAGGCGGCGGCGACGCGCCGGCCCGCGCGCGTCAGGGCAGCGGCCACGGACTGCTCGAACGGGACGCCGATGCGCGCGTCGCTGCCCCGGCCGACCACGGTCAGGCCGAGGGGCTCGCCGACCTGCTCGGCCAGCTGCACGCAGAGTCCGCAGAGAATGCACTTGCCGGGGTCGAAGATGATCTCGGGGTGATCGTCCCGCGGCGTGCTCGGGCGCGGCGTCGCCGCGAAACGCCGCGGATTCGCGCCGTAGGCCAGCGCGTACTTGCGCAGGCGGCAGAGCTCCTCCTGGCCGCAGTCGCAGGGACCGTCGCCGCGCAGACCGCAGGCCGTGGCGTGCTCGGAGAGCAGCAGCTCCAGCGCCGTGCGGCGCAGCGCGCGAAGCGCCTCGGTTTCGCTCTCGATGCGCTGGCCGTCCTCGGCCGGCGTCGCGCACGCGGGGACGATCCGGCCGGTCTCGACCAGCCGCACGACGCACGCCATGCAGGACGTGTTGGGCGTGCAGCCCGGGTGGTAGCAGAGCGCCGGAATGTCGTGCCCGGCCTTGCGGACCGCGGCCAGCAGGTTGCTGCCCGGGGCCACATCGACTACGACGTCATCGACGATCACGCGCGGCACACGGACTCCTCGGGCTCGGCCGATGCGGGCCGCGGCGGAGCGGCGGTCCGCCCCACGCGCGGCGAGACGATCTCGATGGCGCCTTCCGGACAGCGCACGCGGCACCCGTCGCAGCGCGTGCAGCGGCCGGTGTCGATCGTGTGCCGCTCGTACGGCCGCGGCAGGATCGCGTCGGCCGGGCAGTGCTGCGCGCAGAGCGTGCAGCCGGTGCAGCGCTCGGTGATGACGTAATCAATCAGCGCGGCGCAGCGGCCCGCGGGGCAGCGGCCCGCGACGTGAGCTTCGTACTCCGCGCGGAAGTAGCGCAGCGTCGTGAGCACCGGGTTCGGAGCGGTGCGACCCAGCCCGCAAAGGCTGCCGAGCCCGACGTGCCCGGCGAGCCGCTCGAGCTCGTCGAGGTCGGCGGGGCGGCCCCGGCCCGCGACGAGCCGCTCTAGGACGTCGAGCATGCGGCGCGTGCCGACGCGGCACGGCCCGCACTTGCCGCAGGACTGGCTCTGGGTGAAGCTCAGGAAGTAGCGGGCCATGTCGACCATGCAGTCGCCGTCGTCCAGCACGACCAGGCCGCCCGACCCCAGCATGGCGCCGACCTCCGCCAGGGCGTCGAAATCGACCGGCGTGTCGAGCAGCGCGGCGGGCACGCACCCGCCCGACGGGCCGCCGATCTGGACGGCCTTCAGCCGGCGCGGCCGCGGCCCGGCGGCGGTCGCCTCCGGTCGGACGCCGCCGCCGATGTCGTCGATGATTTCGCGCAGGCTCACGCCCATCGGCACCTCGATGAGACCCCCGCGCGCGATCTTGCCGGCGAGTGCGAAGACCTTCGTGCCGCGGCTGCGCGGCGTGCCGACCGCGGCGAACGCCTCCGGCCCGCGGCGGATGATCCACGGAATGCACGCCAGCGTCTCCACGTTGTTCACCAGCGTCGGGCAGTCCTCCAGGCCGCGCTCGGCCGGGTACGGCGGCCGCAGGGTCGGCGTGCCGCGCCGACCTTCGAGCGAGGCGATCAGGGCCGTCTCCTCGCCGCAGACGAACGCGCCGGCGCCGTGGACGACGCGGAAGTGCGGGTGCGCGGGGGTCGCGCCCTCGGCCGACGAATGCAGCAGGCCGTGCCGCACGCAGGTCCGCAGCGCCGCCTCGATCCGCTCGCAGGCCAGCGGGTACTCGGCCCGGATGTAGAAGACTCCCGCGGCCGCCCCGACGGCCCGCGCGGCGATCGCCAGGCCCTCGATGATGCGGTAGGGGTACGACTCCATCAGCATCCGGTCCATGAACGCGCCGGGGTCGCCTTCGTCGCCGTTGCAGATCACGAACTTGCAGGCCCCCGGCGCGTCGTGCACACGCCGCCACTTCGTGCCCGTCGGAAAGCCCGCGCCGCCGCGGCCGCGCAAGCCGCTGTGCTGTACCCGGTCGATGATCTCGATCGGCGTCAGCCCCGTGCGGCAGCGCTCCAGCGCGACGAAGCCTTCGTGCCGGACGTACTCGTCGAAGTCCAGCGGATCGAGCCGCCCGGCGTGCTCGGTCGCGATGTGGATCTGCCGCCCGAGAAACGCCGCAAGCTGCGGGTCGCGCGGCTGACGTGGCTGCGGCGCGGGCGGCACCGGCCGCGGCCGACGGCGCAGCGGGACCGCCGCGTCACGCAGGGCGCTCGCCACGCGCGCGACGGGGTGCCGCGCGAGGTGCCGGCGCGCGATCGCGGCGGCCTGGTCGGGCGTGACGCGCGTGAAGATCAGCGGCTCGCGGCCGTCGCGGCTGATCTCGACGAACGGGGTCTGGTGGCACATGCCGACGCAGCCGACCCGCTTCAGCTCGACGGGCGCGCCGCCGCGCGCCACGGCCGCGCGGAGCGCCTCGTACACGGCGCCGCTGCCGTTGGCGACGCAGCACGATCCGAGACCGATGCGCACTTCGATCCGATGGGCCCCCGCCGCCCGCGTCGGCGGCTCCGGGGGCGCGGCGGCCCGCCTCGCGCCGTCGGTCGGGACCGTCAGCACCGCCTGGAGGGCGTCCGGCTGCACGCGGCCGTGTGTGACCCCGTCGATCTGCACCACCGGCGCCAGCGTGCAGCAGCCCAGGCACGGCACCGGCTCGACCGTGTAGCGGCGCTGCGGGTCGGTATCGTCGCCCGCGGGAATGCCGAGACGGCGACCGAGCTCGGCCGCGACGCGGTCGGCGCCGGCGGCATGGCAGGCCGTGCCCACGCAGACGCGGACGTGGTGCTCGCCGAGCGGGCGCCGCCGGAACTGCGGGTAGAACGAGACGACGCCCGCGAGCTGGGCGGGCGTGATGCGCGTGCGCTCGCAGATGCGTCGCAGCGCCGCCTCCGGGATGTAGCGGAACCGCGCCTGCAACGCGTGCAGGATCGGCAGGACCGCCGCGGGGGCGGTGCCGCACCGGTCGATGATCGCATCCACGGCCGCGAGATCGACATCGTCCACACACGCGCAGGTCGGCGGCTCACTTGTCGCGGTCGGCACGGCCGGGCCCGGCCTCGGGGGCTCGGCCTGGCGCTGCGCGACCCGAACCTGCAACTGAACGAGCTGCGGCGGCACGGGCACGCCCGGATGCCGCAGCGCGAGAAACCCCTTCGTCGCAGCCACGCAGACGGCCGCCGCGGCCAGCAGCCCCCACGCGAGCCGCTCCGACCGGCGATCGCGCGCCAGCGAATCGGCCGTCTGTTCGTCCAGCAAGCGTTGGAGCTCCGGCGCTTGCCGGGCGTCCTCCTGCACGGCCGCGGTCAACTCCGCGATGCGCTGCTGTGCGGCGGCCTGAGCGCGCGCACTGCGTACGGCATCGACCGCCAGCAGCATCGCGAGCGTGAGCGTGGCGGCGCCCGCAACCAGAGCCAGCGTACCAGCCAGGATGCGCCGCGCCCGCGTCATGAGCGGGCCTCCGCCGCTGCGGCGGGCGCGCCGTTGGGAACGTGGTGGCGCGGGCAGTGCCGGTAGCACCGAGCGCAGGACACGCAGTCCGTCCGGACGGCGCGGCGCTCCTCGATCGCGCCGTACGGGCAGGCGGTCGCGCACAGCCCGCAGTCGTACTCCCTGTCGGGCGTGATGCTCACGCTGCGCCACGCCACCCGTGCCGGCAGCGAAAGCAGCGCGCCGTACGGGCAGAGCCAGCGGCAGTAAGGGCGCCCGATGACCGTGCCGAGCACCAGAAAGGTCCCGCCCAGCACCAGCATGTAGGCGGGACCGGCGAACCGGAACAACGGCACGAACGGGTCGAAGCGGCAGATGATGAAGTCGCGCACCGGCGCCGGCCGCACCGCGAGCGTTAGCGCCAGGCCGAGGTAAGCCCAGCGCAGCCAGCGCAGCGCGCGATCCACCCGCGCCGGCACCTGGATCGGCCGCAGGAGCACGAGTTCTTGGATGGCGCCCAGCGGGCACACGCCGCCGCAGAACACCCGGCCGAACAGCGCGGCCGCCATGAGCGGCAACAGGAAGATCGCGACCGTGAAATAGGAGACGGCGTACTGCGGGTCAGTCAGGGCCACGGCGACGTTCTGGATGGATCCGATCGGGCAGACGCACCCCCGGCGATAGAAGCCGAAATACGCCACGCCGCCGACGGCCAGCAGGAGCATCCCCGCGCGGCTGCGGCGCGCCAGGCTGAGCCAGGCCCCGAGGCCCAGCCCGACGGCGAGCAGGCCCACATCCACCGCCTCGCGCCACTGCGCCCGCGGCGGCGCGTGCTGCACGACGGGCGTCCGGTAGTCCGCCCCGATGTCACGCTCCTGCGGGGCGGCCTCCACCGGGCGGGCGTAGTCGACGTGCTGCGCCGCGGCGAGAACCGCGCCGGCCAGCAGCAACAGCGCCGTCCCGAGCAGCCCGAGCGCGCGGCGCTTGCGAATCCGGTCGGGGGTGGGGGGCGTCGACGCCATCGGGATCACGCATCCAGCGGGCGGCGCGCGTACGCGTCGTCCGGGCAGGCGCTGGCGATGGCGCAGCGGTTGCAGTCCACGCACAGGTCGTACCGCACCGCGAGCCGGATGGAGCCGAGGCCCGCCGGCTCCTTGCAGCCCATCACGCACTTGCCGCACCCATTGCACTTCGTCTCGTCGATCACGTACTCGTAGTAGTTGTTCGCCGGGTCCCGCGGGTCGAAATCGCCGATGACCGTCCGCACGATCGCGTCCCGCGGGCAGAGCTTGTGGCTCGGCAGGCCGTCCGGGCCCACCGCGCTCTTGATGTCGAAGTACGCCGGGCAGATGTAGCACCGGCCGCACTTCGCGTGGTCATTGACCGCCCGCACGGCCGAGAGCGCCAGCACGCAGGTCGTCGCGCACTTGTCGCAGACGGGAACGCCGACCGCGCCGTGCCGGCTGTTCACACAGCGTTCGACGTCGAGCTGCCACACGCCTTCGCGCCCGGCCTTGAGCGCGAGAAACGCCCCGACGCCGCCGAGACCGACGAGCGTGGCGCCGCGGGCCGCCGTCTGGAGCACCTCCCGTCGCGTGTACTGCTCTGCCATGCGCTTACCTCCCGCCGGCCGCCGGCGCCGCCGCGGGCCCGGTCGTCGCAGCGGCCCGCGTCGCGGCCGGGTCCGGCTCGTAGGTCAGGATCGTGCGCCGCTCGGTGTCGATCACGTGGATGCGGTCGCGCCCGTCGATCGCGACGTCCATGTTCTTGCAGCTCAGGTCGAAATCACCGGAGCCGAACACGTCGAGCAATCGCCCCTCGGGCGTGTAGACCTTCACGCGTGGGTCGGCCTTCTCGGTGACGACGATGCGGCCGTCCCGGGCGACCGCGATGTTGGTCGGGTTGCAGCAGCCCGCGAAGCCGGCCGGATCGGGCCCGCGGTAGCCGCCGAAAAACCCGACGAGTTCCCCCTCGAGCGTGTAGGTCTCGACGCGGAGCTTGCCCGGATTCGGCGCGAGGACGCGCCCGGCCGCATCGAACGCCACGTCGAGGTGCCGATTGGGAACCATGAACCCGCGACCCCGGCTGGGTTTGCCGATGTCGTTGCGGAACTTGCCCCCGCGGTCGAAGCGTCGGAGGCACTTGTCGCCGACGTCCGCCGCGATGACTTCGTCACCCCGCACGGCGAGACCGGTCACGAGCCCCAGCCGCTCGCGGTCGCGCCAGAAGTCAACCAGCTTCCCGGACGGGGACAGAACGGCGACCCCGCCCTCGCCGCCCGCGTAGACCGTGCCGTCGTCGTGAACCGCGATGCACAGGGCCGGCGCGGGCAGACTCCACGTGTTCCACACGGCGCCGGCGGGGGCGAAAACCACGACGCGGCGGTCCCCGGCGGCATACAGCCGGTCGGCGACGTCAACTGCCAGCCCGCACAGGCTGTCGGTGAACGCGGCCGGACCGGCGTCCGGACCACCCAGGCTACGCACTCTGCGGTAGGCCATGCGTACGGCAAACGGCTCGGCCTAAACAGTTTACAGCAAGCCGCGTGCCGGAAGAAGCGCGGAGCGCCCCCCCTCTGTGCACTTCGCCTCAAAGAGCTTCGAGCCGCAGTTTGAGGTCGCGGTCGTGCAGCTCGGTCAGAAACTCGTCGAGGTCGCCCTCGAGGATGCGGGGCAGGTCGTACACGTCCTTGTTGATGCGATGATCGGTTACCCGGTTCTGCGGGAAGTTGTACGTGCGGATCCGATCGCTGCGGTCGCCGGACCCCACCATGCTCCGGCGCTCGGAGGCGATCTTCTTCGCTTGCTGCTGCTGGAAGTGCTCGTAGACTCGGGACAGGAGGACGCGGCGGGCCTTCGCGCGGTTCTTGTGCTGGCTCTTCTCGTCGCGCATCGAGACCGTGATGCCCGTCGGCAGGTGCTCGAGCTTGATCGCGCTCGAGACCTTGTTGACGTTCTGGCCGCCCGGCCCGCCCGCGCGGCTCACGTGCTCGACGACGTCCTTCTCCCAGTCGATGTCGATCGCAATGTCTTCCGGCTCGGGCAGAACCGCGACCGTCGCCGCCGACGTGTGAATGCGGCCCTGCGTCTCGGTCTTCGGCACGCGCTGCACCCGGTGCCCGCCGGCCTCGAAGCGGTAGTGCAGGTACACCTCCTCGCCCGTGATGTTCAGGATCGCCTCACGAACGCCGCCCAGCTCCGAGGGCGAGATGGACAGCGGCTCGACCTTGAAGCCTTTGCGCGCCGCGTACGCCGTGTACATGTTGAGCAAGTCGGCCGCGAACAGGGCCGCTTCGTCGCCGCCGGTGCCCGCCCGGATCTCGAGGATGATCGAGTGGATCGACGCCTCGTCCCCCGTGACGAGCCGCTCCTGGAGCGCCTCGATCAGCCGCTGCCGCCGCGCCTCCAGCACCGGAATCTCGGCCTGCGCGAGCTGTTGCAGCTCCGGGTCCGACCCGTCCGCGACGAGCTGGTGCGACTCCGCCAGCTGCGCGCTGATCTGCTCGTACTCGCGAAACGGCTTGGCGATCTTCTCGAGTTCCCCGAGTTCACGCGACAAGCGCGTCATGAGGGCGCCGTTGGTGGCGACCTCCGGCTGGTTCATCTGGGCGGTGATCTCGTCGGCGCGCGTCACCATCGAGCGGACGCGCGTCAGCCAGGGCGGGTCCTGGAGCGGCATGGCGGGTCCTTCCGCGAAGCCGGCGAGGCGGGGACGTCCGAACCGGCGGGCGGGCGTCGGTCGACCGGCGGCCGCACGCGGGCCCCCGGCCTACTTGGCGTCCGCACCCTTCTTCGCGAAGTACTGGCTGCCGAACTTCTTCTGGAACCGCTCGACGCGGCCCGCGGCGTCCACGAACTTCTGCTTGCCCGTGTAGAACGGGTGGCACGCGCTGCAAATATCGACCTTGATCTCGTCGACCGTCGCCCGCGTCTTGAACGTGTTCCCGCAGGCGCAATGCACCTGCACCTCTTTGTACGGCGGATGGATGTCGGGCTTCATCGCGCAGTTCCTTTCCCGCGGCGCTCCGACCGGGGCCGCCGCGTCACGGCAGAGCCCCGTATTATGCCTTGAAAGACCCGATAGGGCAACGCGGCCGGCCTCCTCCGGCCGCCCGGATTTTTCCGGACGTGCCGCCGCCCCGGCGGCGCAGGGCACCCTCATGGCGGCGGGTGACCGACCCTGCCGGCCCGCTTGCGTCCTCAGTCCTTCAGGTCCCCCATCCCTCACTCCCGGGTCTGCGTCCGTCAATGAAAGTCCCGCGACTTCGTCCGCAGCGGGCCCAGCCGCGCCGCCAGGTCGTGGAACCGTTGGACCTGCACATGGATGACCGCCCCCTGCCGCTCGACGTGCCCCTCGGCAATGAGCGCGCCGCGTGTCGCCGCGATCCCCCGGTCCCGGTCCCACACCGGCGGCCGGACGATCAGGTTGGCCCAGCCGCTCTCATCCTCCAGCGTCATGAACACGACGCCCCTGGCCGTGCCCGGGCGTTGCCGGTGCGTGACCAGCCCTGCCACCGCGACCCGCTGCCCCGGCCGCAACGCCGCCAGCGCCCGGGCCGGACTGACGCGCAGCCCGCCGCGCGGCCCCAGCCGCAGCCGCGCCAGCTCCGCCCGGATCAGCTCCAGCGGATGCGCCGTCAGCGACAGCCCCAGCGCGTCGTAGTCCTGTACGACCGTCTCGTCGCGCGGCGTCGGCGGCAGCGCCGCGGCCGGCTCGTCCGGCTCGAGCCCCGCGAGCAGCGGCTGATCCGCGTCATCGAGCGCCAGGATCCGCCACAGCGCGTCGCGCCGCGACAGCCCGAGCGAACGGAACGCGTCCGCGGCCGCCAGCCGCAGCAGCGTGCTGCGCGGCACGTCCGGGCGACGAGCGAGCTGTTCGATCGAGCGGATCGGCCCCGCGGCCCGCGTGGCGCACACGCCGCGGACTCGGGCCGCGCTGAGCCCGCGGACCAGCCGGAACCCGAGCCGCAACCCCGGACCGGACGGCGCGGCGTGCGGCCGGCCCGGCAGCGCCGGTCGCGGGCCGCGCGCGCCGGCGCAGGACGCGGGTTGGGCGGCCGCCACGGGGACATCGACCGGCGCGGGCTCGAGCGTGCAGTCGTACGCGCTGGCGTTCACGTCCACCGGGAGGACGGTCACGCCGTGCCGCTGCGCGTCGCGGACGAGCTGGGCCGGGGCGTAGAAGCCCATCGGCTGCGAGTTCAGCACGGCGCCGCAGAACGCGGCGGGGTGATAGCGTTTGAGCCATGCGGAGGCGTAGACGAGCAGGGCGAACGACGCGGCGTGGCTCTCGGGGAAGCCGTACTCGCCGAAACCGCGAATCTGCCGGAAAAGCTGCTCGGCGAACGCGGGCGTGTAGCCGTTGGCGAGCATCCCGCGGACCAGTCGCACCTGGAACTGCTCGAGCTGTCCGCCGCGGCGCCAGGCGGCCATCGCGCGGCGAAGCTGGTCGGCCTCGCCGGGGGTGAAGCCGGCCGCGACGACGGCCAGCCGCATGACCTGCTCCTGGAACAGCGGGACGCCGAGGGTCTTGGCGAGCACGCCGCGGACGGCGTCGCTGGGGTACGAGACGGGCTCGAGACCGTCGCGGCGGCGCAGGTACGGGTGCACCATGCCGCCCTGGATCGGGCCGGGACGGACGATGGCGACCTCGATGACGAGGTCGTAGAAGCAGCGCGGGCGAAGGCGCGGCAGCATGGACATCTGCGCGCGGCTCTCGATCTGGAAGACGCCGACCGTATCGGCGGCGCAGATGAGGTCGTAGACGGCGGGGTCTTCGGGGGGGATGTCGGTCAGGCTCCGCGGCAGCGGAGCAGAGATCGAGAGATCGAGAGATCGAGAGATCAAGAGGTCGGCCGGCGGCGCAAGCTCGCAATCAGAGCTTGCAGCAGGCGCCGAACCTCCTGAATCTGGTTCGTCACCGAAGCGTCGGGCTTGAGGTAGCCGAGCTCGGCGGTAATGATCATCTGCGTCTCGAGTTCCGCCAGGGAGCCGCGGGCCATCGTCAGGAAGTTGACGAAGTCGCGGGTTGTTTGCCGGGCGTTGCCCTCGGCGATATTGCACGCCACCGACACGGCAGCCCGTCGCATCTGCGTCGTCAGCCCGTAACGTTCCGAATCCGGCAGGCGACTTGTCAACTCGTACGTTCGCCGGGCCAGTTGCACCGCCTTCTGCCAGACGGTCAGGTCGCGAAACGTGTACTTGTCGCTCATGATCCTCGCCCTTGTCCTCTGCGACCGTCCGTAATTCGCAGTCTTCCAGCATAGCGGGTGTGCGGTCTCTTGCTCTCTCGCTCTCTTGCTCTCTCGATCTCTGTCCGGCGAAGCCGGACAGCATCCTGAATGCTTTCCCCAGCGCCGTCAGCATGCCCAGCGCCAGGCAGTCCACCTTGAGAATGCCCAGCGCGTCGATGTCGTCCTTGTCCCACTCGATGAACGTGCGGTCGGCCATGGCCCCGTTCAGCAGCGGGACGATCTCGCACAGCGGCGTCTCCGTGATCACGAAGCCCCCCACGTGCTGCGAGAGGTGCCGCGGAAAACCCAGCAGCTGCCGCACGAGCCGCACCAGCATCCGCACCGTGCGGTCGCGCGGGTCCAGCCCCGCCGCCCGCAGCGCCTCGTCCGGCACCGTCGTCGGACTCCACCATTCCAGCGCCTTCGCCAGCACGTCCACCCGGTCCAGCGACAGCCCCAGCGCCTTGCCCACGTCCCGCACCGCCGACCGCGGCCGGTACGTGATGACCTCGGCCGTGATCCCCGCCCGCTCCCGGCCGTACTTGGCGTAGATGTACTGAAAAACCTCCTCGCGCCGCTCGTGCTCGAAGTCGATGTCGATGTCGGGCGGCTCGTTGCGCTCGCGGCTGATGAACCGCTCGAAGAGCAGCTCGATGCGGGCGGGATCGACGGCCGTGACGCCCAGGCAGTAGCACACGGCCGAGTTCGCCGCCGACCCGCGGCCCTGGCAGAGGATCCCCCGCTCGCGCGCGAAGCGCACCAGGTCCCACACGGTCAGGAAGTAGTGCTCGTAACGCAGCTCGGCGATGAGGGCGAGTTCGGCTTCGAGCTGGCGTCGGACGGCGGGCGGCACGCCCTGCGGATAGCGCTCCGCGGCGCCGGCCCACGTCAGCTCCGCCAGGTGCTCCATCGCCGGCCGGCCCGGCGGCGTCAGCTCGTGCGGATACTCGTACCGCAGCTCGTCCAGACGGAACGTGCAGCGCCGCGCCAGCGCCGCCGCCCGCCGCAACAGCTCCCCGTACCGCCCGTACCGCCGCCCCAGCTCGTCCCGCGGCCGCAGGTGCCGCTCGGCGTTCGCAAACAGCCGCCGCCCCGCCGTTGCCAGCGTGCACTTCTCCCGGATGCACGTCAGCACGTCCTGTAGGTAGCGGCGCTCCGGCACGTGGTAGTGCACCTGCCCCGCGGCCACGAGCGGCAGCCCGCACGCCGCCCCCAAGGCCGACAGCGCGGCCAGCCGCGTTTCGTCGGGCTCGTCGTACGTCAGCGTCGCGGCCAGGTACGTGTCGCGGCCGAAGAGGCCGCGGTAAACCGCACAGGCGTCCCGGAAAGCCTCCGGAGCGAGGGCCGGTTCCCCGTCCGGCACGACCAGCGCGATCAGCCCCGCCCCGGCCGCCAGCTCCGCGAGGTCGGCCAGCCGGATTTCACACGCTCCCTTCGCGCATCGCAGCCGCCCGCGCGTGATCAGCCGTGCCAGCCGCGCGTACGCCGCCCGCGTCGGTGCGAGAACGACGACCGGCGGCGCTCCGACCGGCGTCAGTTCCGCCCCGATGACCAGGTGCAGCCCGTGCTCGCGGGCCGCCACGTGCGCTCGCACCACGCCGGCCAGGGAGTTGCGGTCGGTCAGCGCCAGGGCCGCATACCCCAGCTCCGCGGCGCGCGCCACCAACTCTTCCGGATGCGAGGCCCCGCGCAGGAACGAAAAGTTTGAAAGGCAGTATAGCTCGGCGTACGCCGGGCCGCTCGGCCCCGGCGGCCGACTTTCCGTGCGCGATCCCGGCCGCGGGCCGAGGTCGCTCGCCGGGCGCTTCTCCGGCCCGCGCCGAACGGGGTGGTCGTGAAACCGAGGTGTGGGCGGATCGGGCATCGCACAGCCGGCGGCCGAACGGGCCGCCGTCCCCACGCCACGGCCTGGCACGCCGGCAACGGAGTATACCTAACAAACAACGAACAAGCAAGCGTTCACATAGAGGTGAGGCGGTTGCGGCCGCCGTGCCGGCGCAAGTCCTGCGGGCGGCGACGCGGACCCGCCCCGAGTCCGCGCCACCGCCCCCAACCCGTCAACTTACGCCCCCCGCCCGGCGAGTCGATACCTCCAGCACGGGCAGCTGCGGAGCCGCGCCGCACCGGACGCAGGCCCGACGGTTGTGACCGAGACGACCCGGAAGCGTATGGACCTGGCCACCATTATCGGCTACCTGGCGACGATCGGGCTGTGCCTCAGCGCGATCATGATGGGTTCGACGCTGTCCACGTTCTGGGACACGCCGTCCGCGGTCCTGGTGTTCGGCGGCGCCGTCACCGCCACGTTCATGTCGCTGCCGCTGGGGAAGTTCCTGCGGGTCGGCAAGGTCGCGACCAAGGTGGTCCTGTGCAAGGCCCCGGATCCCGTGACCAACGTGGTGGCGCTGGTGAAGCTGGCGGAGGTCGCGCGCCGCGAGGGCATCCTCAGCCTCGAGAATCACCTGGCCAACGGCGAGTTCGACGACTTCCTCGTGCGCGGGCTGCGGATGGCAATCGACGGGCAGGACCCGAGCATCATCCAGAGCGCGATGGAGAAGGAAGTCGAGGCCATGCTCGAGCGGCACGGCACCGGCAAGCTGATCTTCGACTCGCTCGGCAAGTACGCGCCCGCGTTCGGCATGCTCGGCACGATCATCGGTCTGGTCGTCATGCTGAAGAACATGAACGACCCCGCGGCCATCGGCCCCGGCATGGCCCTCGCCCTGATCACGACCTTCTACGGCTCGTTCCTGCTCAACACGCTGTTCGGGCCGATCGCGGACAAGCTCGTGCTGCGCAGCAACGAGGAAGCCGCTCTGAAAGCCCTCATCATCGACGGCGTCATGAGCATCCAGAGCGGCGACAACCCGCGCATCGTCCAGCAGAAGCTCATGGCCACGCTCGACCGACACCAGCGGGCGCGCGTGGAAGCCCTGCTGCAGAAAGGCTGATACGTCGCGCAGCGCTGCGCCGCGGAGTCTGTCGTGGCCATCAAGAAGAAGGAAACGCCCGCGCCCTCCTGCCCGATGTGGCTCGCCACGTACGGCGACCTCGTGACCAACATGCTCGTGTTCTTCGTGCTCCTCGTCTCCATGAGCGAGATCAAGACCGACGACACGCGCTGGCTGGACGTGCTGCGCTCCCTCCAGGAGGCCTTCGGCTACGTCGGCGGCGTCAAGTCCTTCCCGCTCGACCCCGAACTCCAGGTCAAGAACGCCGACCTCGGCGAGGTCGTCGTGATCCCCATCAAGCCCCAGGAGTGGGCCCAGTCCCCCGATCGCGGCGCCCGCGGCCAAAAGAGCCGCGTGCAGGCGCTCCGCCGCGCCGACTACTACAGCACCGGCGGAAAGTACTACTTCACCCCCCTGTCCGCCACGCTCGCCCCGGACGTCGCGGAGCGCATTGCCGAGTACGCGCAGCAACTGCGCGGGCACGCCAACCAGATCGAGGTCCGCGGTCATTGCGACCGGCGGCCCACCGACGGCTCTCCGTATCCGGACCACACGGCCCTGGCGTTCGCGCGGGCGCGGGCCGTCGCGGACGCGCTGGTCGCGGCCGGCGTCGAGCGCGAGCGGATCGTCGTCGTCGCGGCCGGCACGCACGAGCCGATGGTCGCCGCGGCGTACACCCCCGCGCAGCGCAGCGAGAACGACGTCGTCGAAGTGCTCCAGATCGACCGGCGCATCGACGAGTTCGTCAACCCCGAGCCGGCAAGCCCGCCGCCAACGGCACCGTGACCCCGCCGCGACGCCGGCCGTCCGACCGCCCCGGCCCGTCGCCCCCGCAGCTCACCGTCTCGGCCACCGCCGCCGTCACCCGATCCACCTGCGTCTCGCTCAAGCCCGGATAAAGGGGCAGCGTCACCGTGCGGTCGCCGATGCTTTCCGCGACCGGCAGCGTACCGCGCGTGTAGCCCAGCGCGCGGCGGTAGTACTCGAGCAGATGCACGGCGCGGTAGTTCACCGCCACGCCGACGCCGCGGTCCTGAAGACCCGCCAGCACGTCGTCACGCCGGCCCGGCGGCACCCAGATCGTGAACAGGTGGCGGGCGGAGGCGTCCCGGGCGATCACGCGTGGAAACGTCACGCCCGGAACGTTCGTCAGGCCGGCCTCGTAACGCTCCGCCAGCAGTTGTCGCCGCCGCCAGCGCTCGTCGAGCCGCCGCACCTGCGGCACCAGCAGGGCCGCGCGAATGTTGTCGAGGTTGTACTTCCAGCCCCACTGCGGCATGTCCCAGTGCCGGTAGCGGTGCCCGAAGCGCTCGTACGCCGACGTCGTCATCCCGTGCAGCGCCAGGCGCCGCACCCGCGCCACCAGGTCCGGGTCGCGCGCCGCCAGCGCCCCGCCTTCGCCGCAAGTGATGTTCTTCGTGGCGTAGAACGAGAAACAGGCGCAGTCCCCGTGCGACCCCGGCCGCACGCCGGCGTGCCGCGCCTCCAAGCAATGGGCGCTGTCCTCGATCAGCTTCAGCCCGTGCCGATCGGCCAGCGCCCGCAACCCGATCATGTCGCAGAGCTGGCCGTACAGATGCACCGGAATGATCGCCCGCGTCTGCGCCGTCACGTGCCGCGCGACCGTCTGCGGCGTCAGCAGCGCCGTCACGGGATCGACGTCGGCGAAAACCGGCCGGGCCCCCGCCATCAGCACCGCGTTGGCCGTGGCCGTGAAGGTCATCGCGGGAACGATCACTTCGTCGCCCGGTTGGATGCCCAGCGCGAGCAGCGCCAGGTGCAGCGCCGCCGTGCACGAGTCGAGGCAGACCACCTCCGGCAGACCGAGGTACTCCGCGAGCGCCCGCTCGGCGGCCGCCGTCGCCGCGCCGGTGGTCAGGATCGGCTCGTCGAGCGCGGCCAGGACCGCGGCCTTCTCCTCCTCGCCCAGATGATGCCGGTAGAACTCGATCCGCGGCTGCTCGGACATCGAAACGCTCCCAGGTCGGCAGACACGGCGCGCCGCCGGCGACGGACCCCGCTGCTGCCGCCCGTCCTATCGGCCCCCGGCGGCACCCCGCCGCACGCCGCCCGAACGTCCGGCGCCCGCGCGGGCGGGCGCGGGGCACCGTTCCGGGGTAAGGCCCGACGCCGCGCGCGGCCGATAACACATGCGGAAGCCGGCGCGCCCCGGCCCCGTGGGAGCGGAGCGCCACAACGAGTCTCCGGCGTCGGTTGCCCTCACCGGCGCCTCCGGATCGGCCCCATGAAGCGTCGCATCGCGATCCTCCAGCCCGGGTATCTGCCGTGGCTCGGATACTTCGACCAGCTCGCGCGCGTGGACCTGTTCGTGCACTACGACGACGTGCAGTACACGCGGCGCGACTGGCGGAATCGCAACCGGATCAAGGGCCCCGCGGGGCCGCAATGGCTGACCGTCCCGGTCGCCGTCAAGGGTCGCTACGACGTGCTCATCCGCGACGTGCCGATCGCCGACGCCGACTGGACGCGCTTGCACCTCGCGACGCTCCGGCACTGCTACGCCCGCGCGCCCCACTTCGATCTCGTGTATCCGCGTCTGGAAGCCTGGCTGACCCGGCCGTGGGAGCGGTTGGCCGACCTATGTATCGCCGGCGTCGAGCTGCTCGCCGGGCTGCTGGGCATCGCCACGCCGACGGTGCGCTCATCGACGATCCCCGGCTGCGACGGACTGCACAAGACGGACCGGCTCCTCGCCGTCTGCCGCGCGCTCGGCGCGACGGACTACCTCTCCGGCGCGGCGGCCCGCGATTATCTTGACGTGGCCGCGTTCGAACGGGCGGGAATCGCGGTCGCTTTTCAGGATTACGCCCACCCGGTCTACCCGCAGCTCTGGGGCAAGTTCGTTTCCCACCTGTCGGTGGTTGACCTGCTCATGAACGTCGGCCCGGACGCCCGCGCCCTGCTTACGGGCACGGCGACGCCGACCACGGAGGTACTCGTCGGATGAACACGCCGGTCTGCGATCCCGCAGCGCCCCCGGATATCGTGCGCCCGGTCGCCGACTACTATGCCGGCCGCCTGCGGGAGCATGGTCCCACGCCGCGCGGCGTCGATTGGAACTCGACCGCGGCGCAGGAGATCCGCTTCGAGCAGGTCCTGCGGATCTGCGACCTGCGCAGCCCGTTCACGTTGCTGGACTACGGCTGCGGGTACGCGGCGCTCTACGACTACCTCGCCGCGCGCAACATCGCCTGCCGCTACGTCGGCTACGACATCGCGGACGACATGATCGCGGCGGCCCGGCAGAGGCACCCGGACCTGCCGCCCGAGGCGCTGACGACCGACGCGGCCGCCCTGCGCCCGTGCGACTACGTCGTGTGCAGCGGCCTGTTCAACGTGCGGCTGGCGATCGACCCCGCCCGCTGGGAGGCGTACGTGCTGGCCACGATCGATCGGTTGGCGGCCCTGGCGTTGCGCGGCTTCGCGTTCAATGCGCTGACGCGCTACTCCGACCCGGAGAAGCGCCGCGCCGACCTGCACTACAGCGACCCGGCGGCGCTGTTCGACTACTGCCAGCGGCGGCACGCGCGCAACGTCGCGCTGCTGCACGACTACGACCTGTACGAGTTCACGATCCTGGTGCGCAAGTAACGGGAACCGGCGGTGGCACGTCTCGTCATCTACGGCACCGGCGTCGTCGGGCGGCTGGCCTTTCACTACTTCTCGCACGACACCCCGCACGTGGTGGTCGCGTTCGCGGTTGATGCCGCGCACCTCCGCGCGGACACCTGGTGCGGCCGGCCGGTCGTCCCGGCCGAGGAGCTCCCGCAGCGCTATCCGCCGGAGACGCACCGCCTCTTCGTGGCCCTGGGGTACGCCCGCATGAACAGCGTGCGGGCCGCGAAGTACGCCGCGTTCCGCGGCCTGGGCTACCAGCTCGTGAGCTATGTCAGCAGCAAGGCGCTCTGGCTGGCCGAGGAGCCGCCGGGCGACAACGCCTTCGTGCTGGAGGGCGTGATCGTCCAGCCGTCCGTGCGGGTCGGGGCCGACGTGACGCTGTGGACCGGCGCGTGCCTCAGCCATGACACCCACGTTGAGGACCACGTCTTCATCGGGCCGCGGGCGGCCGTGGCCGGCCGGGTGCGCATCGGTGCGGAGAGCTTCCTCGGCGTCGGGGCGCTCGTACGGGACAACGTGACCCTCGGCCCGCGCACGCTGGTCGGCGCGGGCGCCGTGATCACGGCCGACACCCCGCCGGGCTCCGTGTACGCCGCCCCCCGGGCGGTGCGCCTGGCGCGCACGAGCGACGAGGTGACGCTCTGATCGAGCGCTGCGTCAGGGGCCCTGTGCCGGGGGCGGGACCGCCGGTTGCGTCGCGGCGGGCGCGGTCGCCGGCGGGGCCTCCGCAGCCTGCACCGCGCTGCCGAACGGTCCCCGGTACGGGTTCTCGTAGACCAGCCCGTAGTCCGGCCGCGGATCGAGCAAGAAGTCCAGCCACTCGAGCACCGCCCGGTAGCCGGGGTCCCCGGTGTCGCGGAACATCGGCTTGAATGCGGGACCGCGGCCCACCGGCGGGTGCGCCCGCGGGTTGTTCTCCTGAGGCAACAGGTAGTGCAGCAGTACGCTGCTCTCCGGCTGCGCCCGGTTGATCAGCGGCCCGCGCCTCGACTCCATCTGATCCAGCAGCACGAACGTCGTGTACGCGTACTTCTCGCTCTCGACGCTCCCGAGCGGGAACCGGAAGACGCGGGCGGAACGCCCGGCGTGGCACCCCGATCGCGCGCAGCCCGCGTACACGATCTGCAATGGACGCCGCCGGAAAAGCGCAAACGCCTCCGGATCGCTCTCGACCACGATCCGTTCCGCGTGTTTCAAGCCCGTCTCCCGCACGATGAACTGGAGCCGCTCCTCCGCGCGGCCGCGGGTCAGAAGCAGCTCCCGCTGGGCGTTCCAGTCGTCCCGCGTGCGGAGTTCCTCGAGCACTTCGGCGACCACGTCCCTCTGGCCGGCCTTGCGCAAAAAGCGCACCTTGACCATCTCCGGCGGCCCGTCCCGGGTCAGCTCCCCCAACCGCAACCGGTTGATGTCCCGAGCGCTGATCGGCGGCGCCGGCGGCAGTTCCACGTGGCCCGGCTCCGGCAGGATCCCCGGTACTTCCCGTTCGGCCGGCTCGGGCGCGGGCGCCGTGGCCGGCGGGCCCGCCGGGGCCGTCTCGGGTGGGGCGGGCGCGGCGGCGACCGGCACGATCGCCTCGACCTCGTCGGCCGCGAGGCGGGTCTCGCCCGCCGCGTTGCGGACGACCACTTCGTCGCCGCGGCGCGTGACATCGCCGCGGAGTCGCAGGCCGTTCTTCAGGTACACGTCGGCCAGTTCGGCCGCGGCCGAGGCGACCAGCACGCCCAGCGCGACGCCCAGGACGATGAGCCAGCCCAGCGGTCCAGCGGTTCGCCGCATGACCGACCTCCGCCGCGTGCGCGGCCGCTACACCTTGCGATACTCCGTGCGTGCCACCTCGGTGCCGTCGGGCAGCGCGACGATCGTGTAATCGCCGAACAGGCCGGGCGCCTCGCGCTGAAGAATGCGAAGCAGTGCGATCGCCACCCGCCGAATCTCGATATCGGCAAACTCGTGTCCGCGCGACTCGACGAAATGCCGCAGCGCCCGGGCGTTGGCGGTCACGAAGATCTTGGTCTCGGTGGCGTTGGGCAGCACGCTGCGGGCCGCCTGGCGCGCGAGCTTGCGCCGCTGCGTCGGGTCCGGCTCCGCCGCGTAATGCCGCGCCAGTCCCTCCACGAGCCGGCAGTAAGCCGCGTGCGACTGCCGGATGGACTCCTCCCAGATCGCGTGCAGCTCCGGATCCGCCGCGATGGCATCGGGCTCGACGAAGTCCGCCGTCGACTCATCCACGTACCGCTGCGAGAGCTGCGAGTACCCGAAACCCGCCCGATGTCGCACAAGTTCGTGCGTGAATGAGCGCGACACGCCGGTGATGATGAAGTTCCAGGTGGCGTGTTCAAGCACCGACCCGTGCGCGGATTCCAGGATATGCCGCAGGTACTCGCGATTGGTCTTGCGCCCCTTGCCGAACGACATGTAGCACACCCGGCCGGCCGTCTCGCACAGCGTCTCGGCCCCCACCTCGGTGTCCGTCGTCCAGCTCAGCCCATGGTCCGTCAGAAACCGCTCCAGCCCGTCCGCATCCGTGTGTTGACGGCCCACCAAGTACACTCGCGGCTCGCGCACAATCTTCACGCGCCGGACTCCTTTCCGCGGGCCGTGCCCGCGCCGTCGCCCCGCGGCCGGATTGTAACCGCCGCTCCCACGGGTGACAGCCGCCGACGCCCGGGGGCCTTCGCCCGTCGCCGTTGGGCGAGTACCCTGCGCACATGTCCTTGCTGCGTGTCGCACTTCTGCCCGCGGCGCTGACGGCCTTGGCCTCCGCGGCCGCCGCCCAACGGCCCCTGGAGTACCGCCTCGAGCCCGGCGCCTACCGCGAGTTCGGCCGCACCCTCACCCGCGCGACGGACGGCGGCACCGCGCCGCGCGTCACCCGCGAGACCGTGCGGGTCTGGGCCCTGGCCCGTACCGGCGACGAAACACTCCTGTTGGTCGCGGTCGGGCGCGCGGCGGACGATCCCGCCGGCCCAGCCTCCGGCCTCGTCCTGCACATCGACGCCAGCGGCCGGCGGCGGATCGCGGCCGAGGCCCTCGTCCTCTGGCCGAACCTGGCGCCGGCGTTCGACGCCCTGCCCGTGGTGCCGCTGCGGGTCGAGCCGGAGCGGCGCTGGGATTCGCCGCCGGACCCGCTCGGCCTGCGGTGGCGCTGCGTCGGCCACGGCCCGGACCCTGCCCAGGGCGGGGCTACGCGCGTCGACTTCTCGATTGAGGACACGACCTGCGGCGCAGCACTCCTGCCCGAGTCGCGCAGCGGCCGTTACTGGTTCGATGCCGCCCGCGGCGGACTGCTCGTGCTTGACGCCGAGGCGGACGACGGCCGCGGCACCCGGACGCGGGTGCACGTGCAGCTCGTCCGCATCGCGACCGAATCCGCGACCTGGGCGGAGCGACGGGCCGAGGAAGCCGCCCGGTTCCTGCGCACGTTGCGCTCCGAGGCCCGTTTGCGGGACGCGCTGGTGCGCACGCCCGCGACGCGTGACCGGACGCTGGCGGAGCTGGACCGATTGTGGAGCACGTTCGTTTCCGATGTTGAGCAGGGCCGTTCGCCGTTCGTGGAGATCGCCGAGAACCGCCGGCGCGAGTTGCGCGCCGACGCGGCGCGCTGGCGCAGCCGCGCCGCACTCGCGGAGCGCTGGCTCGGGCAGCCCGCGCCGGCGTGGTCCCTTCAGGACGCCGCGGGACGGACCGTGACGTCCGAAGCGCTCCGCGCCGGCGTCGTGCTCGAGTACTTCTGGACCGCCGGCACGCGCGTCGGCTGGCTCGGCCTCGATGACCTCCGCCGGGCCGCACCGGACCTGCGCGAGCCGCCCGTGCGCGTGCTGTGTTATCAGATGGACGCCGACGCCGCTCGCGCACCGGCCGCGGTGGCCGCGTGCGGCCAGGGCCTCACGCACCTGCTCGGCGCGCCGCTTCGACTGGCCGATCCGCTGCCGGACGAACCCGTCCTGCGGCTGCTGGACCGCGATGGCCGCGTCGCTGCGCTCTGGGTGGGGTGGCCGGTGGATGTCGCGAGCGCGTGCGAGGCGGCCCGCGCGCTGGCCCGCGGCAAGCCCCCCGGCCCCTGAGACGCCGGCCGGCGGTTACCGCGGCTCGCCCGCGGACGACGCCGCCGGCGGCGTCGCCGGGGACGGTTGCAGCGGCTCCGCGAGCAGCGGGGCAATCACCTTCGCGACGAAGCCCTGCGCGGTCCCGTCCGTGTGCAGCCCGTGGTACCCGTACTCGGCGTACTCGTCCCGGTACGGCCGGTTCCGCAGCCGGCGGTACAACTCGGCCCGGTGGGTGTCGCGGCCCGGCGGCATCGCAAAGCCGTACGAACCCGCCGCATTTGACTCGAACAGCTCCCGGTCCACCGACCCGGCCACCGGCACGCCGTACCGCAGCACGGGGTCGCGCGGCGAGTAGAAGCAATACAGCTTTCCGTCCACGCGCTTGAGGGCCTCGCTCAGGTCGTACTGCCGCGAGAGACTGCTCGCGAGATACACCACCGTGCCGACCCGCACGTCTTCGGGCAGGGCCTCCAGTGCCCAGGTCGTGATGCCGGTGCCCGCCGAAAGGGCGATGATGTTGACGCGACGGCCGGGGTGGACCCGAACGTACTCCTCGATGCGGCTCGCCAGCCGCCGCGCCTGTCCCTCGTTCCGCTCGCGGTCCATCTGGTCGCGCAGCGTCCAGCCGACGACGCTCTGCCACCCGAACGTCTCGATCGCCCCCCGGTACCCGGCTTGCCGCAGGCCGCGCGGCACGCTGAGCGTGCCGGCCACCGACCCGACCGGGCCCGCGCCGCCCACATACCACGTCTTGCCGTACTCCTGCCCCTGGTCGGTGGTGCCGAGGTACGACATCCACGTGCAGCCGGCCGCCGGGCCGATCAGAACGAGCAGCAGCGACACGTGCAGCCGAGCCAGGCCGGTCACTCGTTCCATCCGCCGCCGCCTATGCACCGGACCGCACCTGGTCGCGCAGCGCGATCAGGTCCTTCATCACCCGCCCCAGTTCCGGCTCGCCGGCCGGCCCGCCGAAGGTGTCGTGCAGCCGGCGGTAAAGCGCGTACAGGCGGTCGTACGTGCGGACCGCCGCGGCCCCCGGCTTGAAGACCGTGCGCCGTACACCGCACAGCACCTCCTGGGCTTCGGTGACGGACGCGAAACCACCGCGCTCCGGGCCGCCCACCACCGCCCCAAAGATCGCCCCGCCCAGCGCGCAGGTCTGCGAGGAACGCGAGACCTTCATCGGCCGACCGGTGACGTCCGCGTAAATCTGCATGAGCAGCGGATTCTTCTCGGCGATGCCGCCGCAGTTCACGACCTCCCGAACGTGCACGCCGTGCTCCTCGAGCCGTTCCATGATGACCCGTGCACCGAAGGCGGTCGCTTCGATGAGCGCCCGGTACACCTCGGCCGACGACGTGTGGAGCGTCTGCCCGAGCAGCAGGCCGGTCAGGCGCACGTCCCCAAGAACGGAGCGGTTGCCGTTGTTCCAGTCCAGCGCGACCAGGCCGGACTGCCCCGGACGGAGCCGCGCCGCCGCGCGGGTCAGCCGCATGTGGGCGTTCGGCCGACCGTCGAAGTGCGTCACCCACCAGTGCAACAGGTCGCCGACCGCCGGCTGACCCGCTTCGATGCCCCACAGCCCCGGGACGATCGAGCCGTCCACGACGCCGCAAACGCCGGGAATGTCGGGCATCGCCCCGGAGCGCGGCGCAACCAGCATGTCGCACGCGCTCGTCCCCAGGATTTTGACGAGCGTGCCGGGCCGGATGCCCGCGCCGACCGCGCCCAGGTGCGCGTCGATCCCCCCCACCGCGACCGGCGTGCCCGCCGGCAGCCCGAGCTTGCGGGCCCAGGCGTGCGATAGCCCGCCCGCCGTCTGGTCGCAGGTGTACGCCCGCTCGTAGAGGCGGCTCCGCAACTCGGCCAGGGCCGGATCGAGCTTCCGCAAGATATCGGCCGGCGGCAGGCCCCGCTGCGGATGAAACAGCGCCTTGTGCCCGGCCGCGCACGCGCTGCGCCGCAGCGTGCGGACGTCCTCACAGCCGGTCAGCAGCGCGGCGACGTAGTCGCACTGCTCGAGCCACGATTCGGCCGCCGCGAAGACCCGCGGCGCGGCCCGCCGGCACCGCAGGATCTTGGACCAGAACCATTCGCTGCTGTACGCCCCCCCGCACAGCGGCAGATAATCCGGCAATTCCCGGCGCACCAGCTCGGTGATTTCCTGCGCTTCGGCGTGGGCGGTGTGATCTTTCCACAGCCACGCCTGGGCGGCGAAATTCTTGCGAAACTGCGGCTTGAGTGCCAGCGGCGTGCCGTGCGCGTCCACCGGCAGCGGCGTACTGGCGGTCGTGTCGATCCCAATGCCGACCACCCGCTCCGGCCGGAACGCCCGTTCGCGCGTCGCCTGACGCAGCGCCCCGCGCGCCGCGTGGGCCAGCGCCGCGGCGTAATCCGCCGGGTTCTGCCGCGCGACGTTGGGATCGTCGCGGTCGAGCAGGATTCCGTCCCGCCCGCTCGGGTAGGCGGCCACCGCCTCCCCGGCCGTGCGACCGCTGCGCAGGTCGACGACCAACGCCCGCGCGGAGTTCGTGCCGAAATCCAAACCCAGTGCGAACGCGGCTTGCCGCCTCATGGGTCCGTCCTTCCCGAGTAGCGGCCGCCCCCGGGGCCGTGGCGCGGTGCGCGGGCGGGCGTCAGCTCGCGGCCTCCGCCAGCACGTGGTCCTCGACGTAGAGCGGAACGTCGGTGCCGGCCACCAGGGCCACCGCGTCCGACGGCCGACTGTCAACCTCGATCAACTGACCGTGATGCCGCAGCACAAGTTTCGCATAAAACGTGCCTTCCTGAAGATCGTTGATGACGACCTTCTCCAGCTCGCACGAGAGCGATTCGATCACGTTGGCGAGCAAGTCGTGCGTCATCGGCCGCTGAAGCCGCATTTCCTTCACGCGCCGATCGATCGCCAGCGCTTCCGACAGACCGATGAGGATCTGCAACAAGCGCGATCCGTTCCGCTCACGCAGCACGATGACCTGGTGGTCGCGCGTCTCCGAAATCCGGATTTGCGCCAGGTCCATGCGGACTTCCATACGTCACACCGGCCTTCCAACGGGGTCTTCGCTCCGCCCGACCCCAATCGGGCAACCTATTCCGCGGCCCGCCGCAGTGTCAAGCCGCGGTCGCCGGCCCGCCCCAGGGCGTTATCATGCCCGGGCGATGTCCGCCAACCGCCCCGATGCCGAAGCCGCGTTCCGCGCCTTCGTGCGCGATGTCTGGACGCGCGACATCGCCCCGCTGTTGCGCGGCCGCCGGGCCGCCGAGCGCGCCCGCTGGGCCCGCCGCACCGGTCGCCTGGCTTCCGCCACGGGCCGGTTCGTCGATGCGTTGCTCGGCCTACGCGGGCGTCCGTTCGGGCGCTCGTTCACGGTCCTCGGCTCCACGCTCGGCGCCCTCCTGCCCGACCTCTGGGACTGGGAGTGGCTGCGCCGCGACGCCACACCCGCCGACCGGACCGCGGTCGCCGACCAGATGGAACGCCGTGCCGCCGCGCTCCCGGAGGCCGACGCGCTGGCGCTGTTCGGTCTGCCGCCCACCGCTACCCGCGATGAGTTCCGCGCCGCGTGGCACGCCGTGCTGCTCCGCTGGCACCCGGACCGCGCCCCGAACGAGGCCGCCCGCCCCGAGTACCACGTGCGCTTCGTCGCTTACAACGCCGCCCACGAGCGGCTGAGCCGGGCCTACGACGAAGGTCGCCTGCCGCGGCCGGCCGGCTGAGCCGCCGCCCGGCGGTTCCCGGCGCGGCGCCGGGCCGTTATGCTTCGCACGCCATGGCCCGTGAATCCTTCGCGACCCTCCTCGACCAGTTCCGCAAGTCGCAGGCCCTGATCGTCGCCGAGCTCGCGCGGCAGATCGTCGGTCAGAAGCCGGTGATCGAGCAGATGCTGGCCGCGATCCTGACGCGCGGGCACTGCCTGCTGGTCGGCGTGCCCGGTCTGGCCAAGACGCTCATGGTCTCGTCGCTGGCGCGGATCACGTCGCTCGAGTTCAAACGGGTGCAGTTCACGCCGGACCTGATGCCCTCGGACATCACCGGGACGCAGGTCATCGACGAGCTGCCCGGCGGGCGGCGCGAGTTCCGCTTCGTGCGCGGGCCGGTCTTCGCGAACATCGTGCTGGCCGACGAAATCAACCGCGCTCCGCCGAAGACGCAGGCCGCCCTGCTCCAGGCCATGCAGGAACGCGAGGTCACCTCCGGCGCGCAGACGCACGCGCTGCCCAACCCGTTCTTCGTCATCGCGACGCAGAATCCCATCGAGCAGGAGGGCACCTATCCGCTGCCCGAGGCCCAGCTCGACCGCTTCATGTTCAACGTGTGGGTCGACTACCCGACGCTCGAGGAGGAGCAGCAGATCCTTGCCCGCACGACCCAGTCCGACCCGCCCCCGCTGCGGACGGTGCTGAGCGACCGGCAGATCCTCAACATGCAGAAGCTGATCGCCGCGATCCCCGTCACCAACTACGTGGTCGATTATGCCACGCGGCTGGTGCGGGCCTCGCGACCGGCCGATCCGACCGCTCCGGACTTCGTTCGCAAGTACATCGACTGGGGCGCGGGCCCGCGCGCCGGCCAGTTTCTCCTGCTGGCGGGCAAGGCGATGGCCGCGATGGACGGGCGCTACACCGTGAGCCTCGACGATATTCGCGGGGTAGCGGTGCCCGTCCTGCGGCACCGCATCGCGTGCAACTTCGCCGCGCAGGCGGCGGGACTCGACAGCGTGAAGCTGGTACGGCGGCTGATCGAGACGGTTCCGGAGCCGAAGGTCCCGAAGTACGAACCGACGCCGCCGGCCGAGGTGAATCAGGACGAGAGCTGAAATCGTGCCGCGTGGGAGCGGTTGCGCCTTTGCCGGTTGTCACGACCACGAACTCTCCGCCGCGCGCCCGGTTTCCGTTTCGTCGCCCTGTAACTTGGCCGGCACGGCGCAATTTTCAAGAACTACATATTGACGTGCGAAACTGCAACAGTACGCTACTAGCCGACAGGCAGATCGCCGCAAAAGCGGTTGTACCGATCGCGCGGAACGGGCAACCGCGGCTGTGGTTGACAGGTCCTCGACTCACGGTCACGCGGAAAACAGGAGTGCACCAATGCTGAGACTGGGACGCGACTCGCACCGTACTCTGGGGCTGATCGGCGTGCCGCTGGCGGCGTGCCTGGCGCTGACGCTCGCTGGTTGTCCGCAGCCGGGTGGTGGTGGCGGCGGCGGCGGCGCGACGGGCAACTCCGGCCTGACCGGCAAATACATCGGCTCGACTGCCTGCAAGACGTGCCACACCACCGTCCACAGCGAATGGTCCGAGACGTTGCACGCCAAGGCCCTCGAGACGCTCGAGAAAATCGGTCAGGGCTCCAACGCCGCGTGCATCGGCTGCCATACGGTCGGTTTCGGTGAGGCGGGCGGGTTTGCCAACCGCGCCACGACCAACGACCTGGCCGGCGTCGGTTGCGAGGCGTGCCACGGCGCGGGTCAGGACCACCAGCGCTGGGCCACCGTCAGCAACAACGTGCACGTCCGGTTCAAGGGCGTCGCCTGTCAGGGCTGCCACGCCGCCAATGCCAGCATCCCGCTCGACCTGTCCACCCAGAACGTCATGGCGCGCAACCTGCAATCCAGCAACTGCGGCCGTTGCCATCAGAGCGAGCACCATCCAACGTACGACGACTGGCGGGAATCGCGGCATTCCCAGTTGGACGAGCACGTCTTCGCGTACTTCACCGGCGGGACGAACGTCGCCACTTGCGGCGCGTGCCACTCGGGCGATTACTTCTACTGGGCGAAAATCCAGAAGGCCACCTCGTACATCGACATGAAGGCCGGCGTCTCGGTCACGGTCGGCAACGCCATGCTCCAGGGCAAGACCGAAGACCAGATGGCCAAGGTCGAGTGCGCCATCTGCCACGACCCGCACGCAAAGACCGGCAAGGCCGTTCAGCCGGAGGACGGACGCGACTACCAGCTGCGCTTCGACCAGGTGAAGTTCGCCACGCCGACGAACGACCTCGCGGCCGCCCAGGACGCGTCCCGGTTCAACCTCTGCGGCCAGTGCCACCACGCCCGCGACCGCGTCTGGACCGACACGTCGCGCGAGCCGCACCCGAGCGACCAGGTGAACGTCTTCTTCGGCGAGATGCCGCTGCCCGCGAGCGACCCGACGCCCATCGTCGCGAGTCGCCCGTCGGTCCACCTCGGCGCGCCGGAGCAGTGCTCAACGTGTCACGTCTATCGCCGACCGCTGCAGGAGGGCATCGCTCCGGCGGTGTCCGGGCACACGTTCGAGGTCAACTTCGCCGGCTGCGTGGCTGCCGGCTGCCATCAGTCTGAAGCGATCGCTCAAACCAAGTTCAACGGACTGAAGGTGGAGATGGACGGCCGCGCGGCCGCGGTCAAGGCCGCCCTGGATGCGTGGGCCGTGGCGCACCCGGTTGAAGGCAAGGGCGCCCTGAGCTGGGAGTACACCAGCGAGGGCGGCCCGAGCTCCAGCGGTCAAGCCAAGATCCCCAACGCGATCAAGAAGGCTCGGTACATCTACTACTACGTCGTGGCGGGCGGCGGCAACGGCGTCCACAACCCCGACTACGTCCGTGAGGGCCTGATCAACGCCCTCGCGCTGGTCAACACGAATCCGGACCTGCTGCCGTAAGGCAATCGCGCCGGCCGAATCCGCTGCCGACCCGCGCGGCCCGAAGGCACCGCCTTCGGGCCGCGGTTCTTTGTCCGCGCAGCGCGTGTCTGCGGCGGAGTCGCGCGCCGGACGGCGGGCCTCAGTTGCCCGCGGGCTGCGTCGTCAGGCCGGGCGTCGCATCGTACCTCACCCAATTCTGTACCTGCTTCTCGGTCGGCGCGGCGCTCTCGTACGCCGCCACGTACAGCGCCCGCAGCGTCGCCGCCGCATCCCCCAGCCGCTCCACGAGCAGCGCGCGACCCGCTTCACCGTCGAGCTGCCCGTCCCGCTCCAGCGCGTACAGCGTCTCTATCCGCTCAAACGACCGCCGGAAATGCGCCACGAGGTCGCCCCACGGATCCTGCGCGCTCACCCTCCGATCCGGCGCGATCTGCAGCCGCACCGCCGCCGCATCGAGCGCGTGTTTCAGAGCCCAGCCCTCATCGACGTACGCGTGGAACTTCTCCCGCCACTTGTAGCCCGCCGGGTTCTCACCGACCCAGCCGTTGTAGTGCTTCGTGGTATGCAGCGGCTGGGCCATGTCCGCCACGAAGTGGCTCAGGTTGCCCATGTGGTAAATCGCAACCTGTCGAGCCTGGGCAAGCTGCGCCGCGCGCCGCTGGTCGCCCAGTTGCTCCAGGATTCGCACCTGGTTCAGCGCCGCCTGGAGCCGGGCATACTCCTCGGACGCCGCGTGCAACACGAACCCCGGCCACTCCTGCGCCCGGGCCGGGTCCTTGTCGGCGTCGTACGGCGACACCCGCTCCGGGTGCACATGCTTCGCCAGCGCCAGCACGCGGATGTACTCGCGCCGCAGCGGCGGCACCGTCTCCAGCGTCAGGCCGAACTCCGCCAGCAGTTCCGCGTCAAGGAAGTGGTCCGGATCGTTCGCGTGCTTGAGCGTCACGCTGTCCCAGCCCCGCCACCGGTCCGGCTGGTTCGACTGGAACGCCACCGCCGCCGCGGTATCTGCGTCCCTCAGCCAGCCCGGCAGCCCTGCCGGCAGGTCCTCCAGCGCCAGCCGCGTGACCAGCCGGTGAACCTCCGCGCCCCAGCCCAGCGCCCCCGAAACGCACGCTCCGACCACCACCAGTCCGACAATCATCCGCCGCATGCTCTGCTCTCCTGCCGCCGCGGCCCCGCAGCCCCGCGCGGGCCCGGCCGCAACGGTCCAGAGTGTAGCCGCGTCCCTTCACTCCTGCCCGCCGACGCGCCGTGCGGCCCGGCGTCGCCGAGGTACACTGGCGGACGGTCCTCTGAATCGGAGTCCGCCGCCCGTGCCTGAAAGCCCGCCCGTCGCCGTTCCTTCCGCACCACCGCCGGATGCGGTCGTCCGGCGCACCCTGCGCATGTCGGTCCGCGACGGGGTTGCCTGGGCGGTCATGGTGGGCGCGGGCGAACGCTACGTCAGCCCGTACATCATTCTCGGCGGCAGCGGGCCGTTCGCCCTGGCCGGCGTGTGCATCCTGCCCGGCCTGCTCGGGGCCTGCATCCAGTGGGCCTCCGCCAACTTCACCGACTTCTTCCGCCGCCGCAAGCGCATCTTCGTCACCAGCAGCGCGCTCCAGGCGCTCATGTGGATCCCGCTCACCGTCGCGGTCTTCCTGCCGCAGCCGTCCGCCTACATCCTGATGCTCAGCGCGTTCACGCTCTACATCGGGCTCCACAGCTTCGGCATTCCCGCGTGGACCAGCACGATGGGCGATCTCGTGCCGCCGGCCGAGCGCGGCCGTTACTTCGGCCGACGCAACGTCCTGATGGGGGCGGCGACGCTGGTTTCGTACTTCGCGGCCGGCTGGTGGCTGGCGTTCTGCCAGGGGACGCCCGGTACAACGTGGTTCGGCCTGCCCGGCAGCCGGTTCGGCTTCGTCTCGCTGTTCGTGCTTGCCGGGCTGGCCCGCGGGGTGTCGGTCTGGTACCTGAGCCGCATGACCGAGCCACCCTACACACCGCAGCCGGAGGACCGCTTCAGCCTGCTGGATTTCATTCGCCGTGCGCCGCGGGCCCACTTCGGGCGTTTCGTGTTCTACTGCACGCTCATCCACGTGGGCGGCGGCGTGGTCGGCCCGTTCTTCAACTGGCACCTGCTGACCAACCTCGGGCTCGATACCGGGCGCTTCGCGGTGCTCGGCACGCTCCAGATGCTGGTCTACTTCGGCACGCAATCCGCCTGGGGCCGGCTGGCCGACCGCATCGGCAACAAGCGCGTGCTCACGCTCGGCGGGCTGGGCGTCGTCGGCATCCCCCTGCTCCTGCTGCTCTCGGACAACTACGGATACCTGCTGGTCGTGCAGGTCTACGACGGCCTGGTCTGGTCCGCGTTCAACATGGCGGGCACGAACTACGTCTTCGACATCGTGACGCCCGGCAAGCGGGCGCGCTGCACCGCCTACAACTCGCTGTTCGTCAACGCCGGCATGTCCATCGGCATGCTCATCGGGGCGACGCTCATCCACGTTTTCCCCGGCCCCTGCACGCTCGCGGGCGTGACGATCCCGCACGCCTTCAAGCTCATCTGCCTCGTGTCGTTGGCCCTGCGGATCATCCCGAACGTGTTCCTGCTCCGCACGTTCGAGGAGTGGCGGCTGCGCGAGAAACCGTACGCCTGGCCGCCTCCGTCCACCGGCCCCGGCGACCACCCCGCGGCGTAAGCGCGACCGCTCCGGCCCCCTACCACTTCTTGAAAACGAAAAACACCGATAGGACGATCAGCCCGAACCCGACCAGATAGTTCCACTTTAGCGGCTCACGGAGATACAGCACCGAGAACGCGCAGAACACGACCAGCGTGATCACCTCCTGAATGGTCTTGAGCTGCGCCGCCGAAAACTGCCCGTGCCCGATGCGGTTGGCCGGCACCTGAAAACAATACTCCACGAACGCGATCGCCCAACTGATGAGGATGACCTTCCCCAGCCCAACATCCTTGAACTTCAGGTGGCCGTACCACGCGGCCGTCATGAAGATGTTCGAAACCGTCAACAGCACGATCGTCCACATGCGCTGCAACGCCTCCGCTCGCACTTAAGCAACGACACCGGACGCAGGCCGACGTCCGGTGTCACGGTGGATCATACCCAACGCCGGGGACGGGACCAATGCCCACCAGTCGGGCCGGGCGCCCGGTATCCGGCGGGTGGCGCCGAGGGAGGACGCCGTGCGATGCCCCGCCTCCGCAATGCGCGGTTCGCTCCTCGCGATTCGGACCGCGGCTAGAGACTCGGCAGCCCGTCCAGTGGGTCAATCCGCGCCCGCCAGCTCCCGTCGCGGTCCAGAAATTCCCCGAACTCCCGCTCCAAGTCGCCCGTGCACACCGTTCCGTCGAGCTTCTTCTCACGGATGTGATACCACGCCAGCAGCGGCAGCATCATGCCGAAGCTGTACAGCGGGTCGCTCTCCGGCGTGTCGTCGCCGTCGGCCGTCTCGGCGTGGTAGTTCTCGTGCAGGTGTCCCTCGTTCAGCCATTCGTCCTTCATCGTGTTCAGGCACCCGCGGGCCAGCGCCGCGGCCGCGTCCTCGCGCCCGGCCTCGCGCAGCGCCCCGTGCACCAGCAGCGCCTGCGCCGGCCAGATCCGCCCCCGCACGTAGTACTGCTCCGCGTAGGCCGGATCATCCTTCGGCGAAACCGGCAAGGCGTACGGCCCGCCGAACCGCCGCGGGTTCTGAAGATGCTCGCGGATCGCCCGGTCCACGTGCCCGCGATCGACGCCCCGCAGGAACATCGGGTAGAAGCAGCACGACGACGCCCGGTGGTTCCACGCGCCGTTCCAGTCCCGGCTGAGCCACAGCCCGACCTCGTCGTTCCACAACTGCCGCTCGACGCCCTGCGCCGTCGCGGCCGCGCGGGCTCGGTACATCGCCGCGTCCTCGCTGCGGCCGAGCAACTCGGCCATGTGTCCTAGACACTGCGCGTCGAGCCCATGCAGCGCGTTGAGCCCGACGTCGCTCTGCTCCTGCGTGTTGGTTTCGGGGTTGAACCGCACGTCGTCCCACATCGGGTGGTTGTCCATGCCGGTCTCGTACCGGCTGGCCCAGAACGAGTGCGACTGCCACTGCGGGTGCGCCGGCTCGGTCGGATTGCTGCCCCATTCCAGCAACCCGTCGCCGTTTCCGTCGCGGTTCCGCCGCCACCACGCGTGATACCGGCACAGCCGGTTGTAGTACTCCTCCACGAACGTCCGGTCCCCCGTCCGCAGGTACGCCTTCCAGAACCCGTAGCTCGCATCCGGCGGCATCCCGCGGTCCGCCGTCACCCCCAGCGGGCTCGCGATCCCCGGAATCAACCCCTCCGGCGTCTGGACCGCCATCTGCGGCCGGGCGATCTGGTGCGCCAACGCCGTGTCGTACTCGGCCGCGGCCGGGATGAGCAGGAACGTGTCCCAGTTGAACAGCACCCACGCGCCGTAGTTGCCGTGAACGCACCAGTCGCGGCTGCACACCAGCAGCGGCTCGCGCCGGTCGGCCGCCCAGATCATGTTCCAGCCCAGCCCGTACACGACGGCCGCGTACGCCCACCAGAACTCGGCCGGCACGTACGAGAAGCGGCCGAGGTAGTCGCGCCGCGCGTCGCCGATCCGCGCAGCGATGGCGCGCTCGTCCGGTGTCAGCGGCGTATCCGCGTCGCCCGGGACGCGCTCGCCGGCCGTCCGCTGCTCGAGTCGCCGGCCGGGATCCTCGGCCGGCTCGATCACGGCGATGAACGGCCGGGAAAGCGGGTGGGTGATCGTACTGCCGGTGCGATGGGCGGCGGGCGAGGGGGACCGGACGCGCCAGGCGTGCGTGCGGCTGCGGGCGACGACCTCCTCCTCGCGCGTGACGATCTGCCCGCGATTCTCCGGCACATAAAGCGTTTCAAGGCGAATCTGAACGTGAGCGGCCTTCTCCGGCGTGAGGCACCGCACGAGCAGGTACACCCGCCCGGCGTCGGCCGCGGTCTCGAGCGACCAGCGGACGTCGCCGAACCGGAGCGTCACCTGTGAGTAACGGCCGCCGAAGTCGTTGGGGCCGAGGCGATCGAGCGCCGGCCAGCGGAACTCGGACTGGTAGATGCGGGTCCGCTGGTCGTACAGCGCGACGCGGACGAGCAGGTCGTCCGGGCCGTTGAGGATGCCGGCCAGCGTGGTGCGTTCCCAGCAACGCCAGGGATTGGTGGCATGCCAGTGCATGACGTCTCCTGAGCTCGTGCGGTCCGAAAGACCGGGGATGATAGGAACGCGGCGGCAACGGGGCAAGCGCGGCAGCACGCGCGGGACCGGGAACCGGGAAGTGACCGCACCAAAACGTCGGCCGCAGCTCGATGAAACGCGGCCGGCGGAGAGGTCCTGCCCGGTCGCCGCGCCCCGGGCCGCCGCGGGTTCATCGGACGCCACAGATCCCCGCGACCGTTCTCCAGCCGCCGAGTCAAAAAGTGGGACGGCGGCATGTGGAAGCGCGAATGTCGGGGACCGGAGGACGCCGCCCGGGTAACTGCCGGTTCACGGGCTTTCTCCTTGTCACCCCGCGCGAATCCACCCTCTGTGGCCTCGCGCCACCGTCGCGCCGCGCAGCTCTGCAACTCGTTCCTCGCTATTCGTCACGCGCCCCGCGCGAGATCCGCGCCAGGACGAGCTGCTCCCCCGGATCACCCTTCTTCCGCGGCGGCTCGCTCGCCACCTCCTCCACCCGCAGCCCCTCCTTCTCGGCTTGCGGCACGTACTGCCGCAGCGTCAGCACCCACAGCGGCTGCTCCGGCAATTCCCGCATCGCCGCTTTGATTTCGTCCGGCGTGAACAGGTGGGCCAGCGGCCGGTACGTCAGGTAGGGGTACACGTTCGACAACCCCAGCCCCGTCACGTACACCCTCGTCCCGGGCGGCACATATTGTCCCAGCGCCTGCACGAACTCGACTCGCGGCCGCCGGTGGTCGCGGCGCGGCATCACGTAGCCCCCGACGACCAGGAACGCCACGAGCATCGCCACGACGGTCCCCACCGCGATGCGCCGCGCGTGCGGCCGCCAGCGTTGGATCCACTCCACGACCAGCCGGCCGCTCAGCAGGCACAGCGGCGGCAGCAGCGGCAGGCAGTACTGGTGGTGCTTGAACCGCGAAATCGTCAGAAACACGAACCCCGCGACGAACCACGCCCACAGGAACCGCTCCGCGGCCGCGTCCTTGCGGCGGACGTCCTGCCACAACCGCTTCGCCCCACCGAGCAGCACGAACGTCCACGGCAGCATGAGCCAGGGCACCGTGTAGAAGTAGAACGGCAGCCCCTTACCGCCCAGGTGATGGCCGCCCGCGAACCGCGACAAGTTGTTGTAGACCCACTGGCGGACCGCCTCGTCGCCCGCCACGGCATACGCCGCCACGTGCCAGCCCCCCGCGACGACCAGGAACACGACGATCGACGGCGTGAACAGCACGGCCTTCAGCGGCCGCAGCGACCGCGCCGCCACGCTCGTGCCCAGCACGGTGAGCCCCGGCAGCACGGCGCCGATCGGCCCCTTGGCCAGCACGGCCAGGGCGGCCAGCAGGTAGAGCACCGCCGCCGGTAGCGGTCGCAGCGACCAGTCCCCCCGCCGCCAGCACCACAACAGCACGGCATGCGTGGCCGTCACCAGCAACGCGAACGGCATGTCGATCTCGCCGAGCCGCGCCTGGATGAAGCCGGCCACGATGGTCGCCTGCACCAACCCGGCCCACAGGCCGACGCGCGGGCCGTACAACCGCCCGCCCAGCCACGCCACCAGCACCGCCAGCGCGACGCCGCTCAGCGCCGCCGGCAGCCGCGCGGGCCACTCCCCGAAGCCCCCGGCCGCGACGAAGAACCCGGCCGTGATCCAGTTGACTAGCGGCGGCTTGTCGAGCCAGTACTGGTTCGCGTAGCGCGGCACGATCCACTGCCCGTCCTCGAGCAGTTGCACGGCCGGCTGCGACACCATCACCTCGTGGTCCGTCAGCACCCGCCCGGTGCCGAGGGCGGGGAGATAGGCCACCGCCGCCACGCCGGCCACCAGCAGCAGCACCCCCGCGCGCGGGAGCCATCCGCCCGCCACCGCCGTCCCCGGGCGACCGCCCGTGCCGCCGGATTCGGCCGCCGAGTTACCCTTCGCCGGTGCGGCGGTCGAGCCGTGTTCCAAAGCTGGGGCGGCAGCCAAGGGCTGCTGCGGTGGCTGTTCGGGGGTCGTCATCGGTGCCGTATCACCTCGCTGGGTGGACGGTACCGCCGCCTGCGCAGGGTCGCAACGCCGCCGCTCCATCCGCGGCCCGTCGGGCTCCCCCTCTCTGCCTTGGGCTGCCAACCCCCGGACCCCGTCGCGGACCGGACAGCATTGGTGGCGGCCGGACTTGAACCGGCGACCTGCGGGTTATGAATCCGCCGCTCTAAACCAGCTGAGCTACGCCACCGCTGCCGACCATTCTACGCGGCCCGGACCGGAGTGCAATCCGCGGGGCGCTGGGCGACGCGGCCGCATCCGCCCGGCCGAGGTCCATAAAAAAACCGCGACCAGCATCGCGGTTCGTCTGGACTTTCTGGCGAAAACGCATCGCCGTGCAATCAGAAGCGGGTGATGGGACTTGAACCCACGACATTCACGTTGGCAACGTGACGCTCTACCACTGAGCTACACCCGCAGTGGACGGCCGCAACCACAACCCGCCGGCCGGAGCGATTATTGTTACCGCGTTGACGGGCCGTTGGCAAGGCCCCGGCCGCCGAATCGCCAGTCGTTCCATCGCCCGCGTTCGGCCGACCCGACCGCCCACCACGCGACCGGCTCCCCCCGAGTCGGTCCACTGGCCGGCCGCCGCCCACACCAGCGGCTGTCGGCGACCGCCGTCTGAGGCCTCCGGGCGGCGCAACCCGCGCGATGCTCGCGGTGGCCGGGAGGCCCGCACCCGGCGGAGGCCCCGGCGCCGGCATATTCACCCGCCCGCGGATTCCGACTATCCTGCGCCCCCAATCCGTGGCCCCCGAGGACCAGCCGATGTCGTGCCACCGCCTCGTACCGTGCCCCCGCCCCACTCCGGGCGCGCGCGCGCTCCCTCTCGCCGCCCCCCTGCTGCTCGTCGCCCTGGTCCCGCCGGCCGTGGCCGGCGACTGGCCCTGGTGGCGCGGCCCGAATCACGACGGCCTCAGCGGCGAGAGGGGCTTCCAGACGAAGCTGACGGAAACTCCGCCGAAGCTGTGGTCGGCGAACATCGGGGCCGCGTTCAGCGGCATCTCGGTCGTGGGCGACAAGGCGTACACCTGCGGCATGGGTGACGGCCATCAGATCCTGTACTGCCTGAACGTCGCCGACGGCAAGATTGTTTGGCAGACGCCGATCGAGAAGGAATTCAAGGAAGGCAACGGCGACGGCACGCGCGCCACGCCGACCGTGGCCGACGGCCGCGTATACATCGTCGGGGCGCTCGGCAGGTTTCTGTGCTGCGACGCCGAGACCGGCCGGGAACTCTGGAGTCACCAGTTCAACCACAAGCCGCAGTGGGCCTACAGCGGGTCCGTGTTGATCGAAGGCGACCTGGCCGTCACGACCCCCGGCGGCGACGCCGGCGCGCTGGCCGCGTTCGACCGCAAGACCGGCGCGCCGGTCTGGAAGGCCGGTAACGGGCCGGTCGGCTACTCGACGCCCTACCCGTTCACGTTCGACGGAACGCGCTACATCGTCGGCTTCGTCGCCAAGGAAGCGCTCGTCGTCGAGGCGAAGTCAGGCCGCGTGGCGTGGAAGACGCCCTGGAAGACCGACTGGGACGTGAACGCCGCGTCGCCGATCTTCCACGACGGCCACCTGTTCCTGAGCTCGGGCTACCGGACAGGCTCGGCCGTGTTCAAGCTCCGCAAAGACGGAGACCGGCTTACCGGCGAGAAGCTCTGGGAGAGCAAGATCATCCTCGGCAAGTTCCAGTCGGCCGTGCTGGTCGACGGCTGCCTCTACGTAAGCGAGGAGAAGGCGCTTCGCTGCGTCGATTTCCTGACCGGCAAGCAGAGGTGGAGCGAAAAGGGCCTGTCCAACGGAACACTCATCGTGGCCGACGGGCACATCGTGTTCCTGTCCGAGACCGGCGAGCTTCAGATCGCGCCGCTGTCCCCCGAAAAGTACGAGCCGACCACCAAGGTCGAAGTGCTCAAGGGGAAGAGCTGGACGATCCCGACGCTCTGCGACGGCCGCCTGTTCGTGCGCAACCTCAAGCAGATGGCGTGCTACCAGCTCGGCCGGTGAGGGGCGCGGCGGAGAGCCGGATGCACGGTCCGCTGAACCCGCGTACCGAAATCAGCCGCAAGCTGCTGCATGTCAGCTCGTCGCTCCTGGCGGTGGCGTACCTTCTGCTGCCGCGCGAGTTCATGCTCCCGACGCTGGGCGCCGGCGTCGTCTTCTCGGTCGCAATCGAGCTGCTGCGGTACCACAACCCGGCGTTCGGGCGCCTGTTCCGCCGCTGCGTGGGCGGCATGGTGCGCGAGTCGGAGTGGTCGCGCATCACCGGCGCGACCTACGTCTGGATCGGGGCGTTCCTCACCGTGTGGCTCTTCCCGCGCACCGACGCGATCGCCGGCCTGTTTACGCTCTCGCTGGCGGACTCCGCCGCAGCCCTCGTCGGCCAACGCTTCGGCCGCCACCGGTTCCTCGCGAAGAGCCTCGAGGGCAGCGTTGCTTTCCTGCTCACCGCGGTGGCTGTGATATGGCTCGTGCGGGGCGGCCCGCCGACGGTGGCCGTGAGCGTGGCACTGGTGGTGGCCATCGTCGAAGCCCTGCCCACGCTGAAGCTCGGCCGCTACGAGCTCAGCGACAACATCCTGATCCCGGTCTGCACGGCCGCAGCGCTGGGCGTCCTGAGCGCGTCACCGGCTTTCGCCTGAAGCACCGTCGGGCCGCGCACCGGCCGCCGCGCGCGCCTCCGTCGCGATCCGCCGAAACACGGCGCTGATCTCGTGCA
>CALGJV010000015.1 GCA_937928595.1 uncultured Phycisphaerae bacterium
GGTCGCCGCTTGACAGCAGCTTGCATAAAGTTACAATCCGCGTGTTTTATTCATTCGGAGCGGTGTGTGCGCGAGAAACGACACCGGCAGGCCGCCCTGCTGCGACTCGTTCGCGAGCGGGCGGTCGCCAACCAACGACAGTTGGTCCGCACGCTGCGCCAGCTCGGGTTCGCCGCGACGCAGGCCTCGGTCAGTCGCGACCTGCGCGAACTCGGCCTCGTCAAGGTCGACGGCGTTTACCGCCCTTTGCCGCGCCTCGGCTCCGGGCGCGCCGTCCCAGCGTCTGCGGACCCGCTCTCCCAGCTCATCACCGCCGTCGAGCCCGTCGGCGCCAACCTGATCGTCGTGCGCACCCGTGTGGGCGCGGCCAGCACCGTCGCCGTTGAGCTGGACCGCCGGCAATGCCCCGAGATCGCCGGCACCATCGCCGGTGATGACACCATCTTTGTCGCCGTCCGCAGTCGCAGCGCCCAGGGCCGCGCCGTCGCCCTGCTCCAGCGCGTGGCCACGGCCGGATGAGCGCCCGTCGGCCGCGTGCCGCCGCATCCCCGCAGCAAGGAGCGCGCAAGATGCCTCAGACCGTCATGGTCGCTTTCTCCGGCGGACTCGACACGACGTACTGCGTCGTCTGGCTGCGCGAGCAGGGCTGGACCGTCCACACCTGCACGGTGCAGACGGGCGGCTTCGACGCGGACGAGCTCCGCCGCATCGAAACCCGCGCTCGGGCCCTGGGCGTGGCCGCGCACCACACGCTCGACGCCCGCGCGGAACTGTTCGACGAGTACCTCCGCTACCTGATCTTCGCCAACGCCCTGCGGGGCGACGTGTACCCCCTCAGCGTCTCGGCCGAACGCATCGCACAGGCCCAGCGCTGTGCCCGGCAGGCGGTCGCGGTCGGGGCGGCCGCCCTGGCCCACGGCTCGACCGGAGCCGGCAACGACCAGGTGCGCTTCGACGTCGGTTTCCGCGTCTTCGCCCCCGGCCTCGAGATCCTCACGCCCGTCCGCGACCAGGCGCTGACGCGCGAAGCCGAGGTCGCCTACCTCGCGGCGCGCGGCGTCCACGTGCCGCCGAGGACGGCCGTGTACTCGGTCAACCGCGGCCTGTGGGGCACGACCATCGGCGGCGCCGAGACGCACCGCAGCGACGGCGTCCTGCCGGAGTCCGCCTGGGTACTGACGCCCCCGCCGGACCGCCGCCCCACCGCCCCGGAGGACATCGTGATCCGCTTTGAGCGCGGCGTCCCGGCGGGGCTCGACGGCCGCACGCTCGACCCGGTCACGCTGATCGAGACGCTCAATGAGCGCGCGGGGCGGCACGGAGTCGGGCGGGGCGTGCACGTCGGGGACACGATCCTCGGGATCAAGGGGCGCGTCGCGTTCGAGGCCCCGGCGGCCGTGACGCTGATCGCGGCCCACCGTGAGCTCGAGAAACTCGTGCTCTCGCGGCACCAGCTTCTGTGGAAGCGGACGCTCGGCGACCTGTACGGCGCTTTTCTGCACGAGGCCCGCTTCTTCGACCCGCTCATGCGCGACATCGAAGCGTTTCTGGCGTCGTCCCAGCGGCTCGTGATCGGCGACGTCACCGTGCGTCTGTTCCAGGGACAGGCCACGGTGCTGGGCGCGACGAGCCCGTACTCGCTGCTCGGCACCCGGGCGCGTTACGGCGAAACCAGCGCTCTGTGGACCGGCGCCGAAGCGGCCGCGTTCTCCCGAATCTACGGGCTGGCCGACGAGCTCCACGCGCAGGCCGCCGCGGCGGCGGGAGAGTGACCGTGCGACTGTGGCTCGACAAGATTGCGTCGGCGACCGCGAACGTGCCCCTGCGCCGCGACGCCCGCCTCACGCCCGACATCGTCGCGTCCGAGGGCTACATCGTCGCAGGCCGCGTACACGGCGAGAAGACCGTCTACAACCAGCTCGAGGACATCCACGGGCGCATGGTGACCGTGCACGAGGGCGACCTGATCGCGGGCGTGCTGGGCCAGCGGAACGCGCTGCACGGCTACTCGGGCTATGTGCCCGACACGATCCGCGTGGGCGACACGCTCCAGTTGCTCAACCTCGGCGGCGTCATCGGCCGCTGCACCTCGCACAACCCGGACGTCGGGCGGCCGTTCGACGTCGAGGTGCTGGGCGGAGTGCTCGTGTTTCCGGAGTTCGAAGACCGCGCGGGCGTCCCCGCGCACATCGGCATGAACGCCGTCACGGCCCCGGAGGGCCCTCTGCCGCCCGTGCCGGTCGTGTACGTCGCCGGCACGTGCATGAGCAGCGGCAAGACGTCGGCCGCGTGCCAGCTCGTACGGCAGCTCGACAAGCGCGGGCTGGCGGTGGGCGGGTGCAAGCTGACCGGCGTGGCACTGCGGCGGGACACGCTGCACATGCGCGACTACGGCGCCCGCTGGGCCCTGTCGTTCACGGACGCGGGCGTCGTCTCCACTACGCGCGCCACGGGGGTGCCGGTCGCGCGGACGCTGCTGCGGCACCTGGCGCAGGTCGGCGCTGAGGTCATCGTTGCCGAGCTGGGCGACGGCATCCTGGGCGAGTACGGCGTCTCCGAGATCCTGGGCGATCCCGAGCTGCGCGGGCGGGCCACGGTCGTCGTCCTCTGCGCCAACGACCCGGTCGGCGCGTGGGGCGGCGTCGAGGTCATGCGCGACCGCTTCGGACTGACGATCGACGTGATCAGCGGTCCGACGACCGACAACGCCGTCGGCACGCGCTACGTCCGGGAGCAGCTCGGTTTGGCGGCGATCAACGCCCGCACGCACGGTGCGGAACTGGGTGAGTTCGTGGCCGCGCGAATCCTGGCGCGCACCGCGGAGAAACCGGCATGAGCCGCCCGATTCGCGTCGGCATCCTCGGGGCCAGCGGCTACGGCGCCGGCGAGCTGCTGCGTCTGCTGACCCAGCACCCGGCGGCCGAGGTCGTGAGCCTCACCACGACGTCGCAGGCCGGTCAGCCGGTCGAACGCGTGCATCCGCACCTGCGCGGCTTCTATGACCTGCGGCTGTCGGAAGCGCTCGACCTCTCCGCACTCCTCGCCGGAGACTTCGGCGTGGTGCTCTCGGCCCTGCCGCACGGCGTCAGCGCGACGGCGCTCGACGGACTGTTGCGAACGGCCGCGGACCACCCGCGGTGCGAGCGCCTCCGCGTCATCGACCTGTCCGGCGACTTCCGCCTCGCGGACGCCGGGCTCCACGAGCGTTACTACCCGAAGTCACCGCTTCTGCCCGGGCGGCGGCACGAGTTCGTGTACGGCCTGCCCGAGCTGTACCGCGACCGCATCCGCGCGGCCCGCTGTGTGGCGAACCCGGGGTGCCTCGCCACGGCGGCGATCCTCGCTGCCGCCCCGCTCGTCACCGCGGACTTCCGCGGGCCGCTGGCCATCGACGCGAAGACGGGCTCCTCGGGCTCCGGCCGGGAGCTGAAGGAGACGACGCACCACCCGACGCGGCACGCCGACTTCCGGGCGTACAAGCCGCTCGAACACCAGCACGAGCCGGAGATACTCCAGGCGCTGGGTGACCCGCGCGGAGCCCGCATGCAGGTAAGTTTCGTGGCCCACAGCCTCGACCTCGCCCGCGGGATCTTCGTAACCGTGCACGCCACGCTGCCGGCGGCCGATTCCGCACCGGCCCCAGCAGCCGCGTATCGCGTATTCTACGGCCGCTGCCCGTTCATCCGACTCGTCGAAGAGTCGCCGGCGCTCCAGAATGTCGTCGGGTCGAACTTCTGCGACATTGCCGTTGCCGTCCGCGGTCGGCAGGTGGTCGCTATGGCTGCACTCGATAACCTCGTGAAAGGCATGGCCGGCACGGCGCTCCAGAACATGAACCTCATGTGCGGGCTGGACGAAACGACCGGCCTGTGGGCGCCGTCGTTCCGGCCGGTGTGAGGTCGCGCGGGCAAGGAGTGCTTATGCGGCACTGGATCAGCGTGCTCGAGTGGACGCCGGCGGAAATGGCCGATCTGATCGCGTCGGCGCGACGCATCAAGGCTGGGAAGGCCCCGGAGGCGGCACGGCTGCGCGACCGCATCCTGACGCTCGTCTTCTTCAATCCCTCGCTCCGGACGCGCACCTCGTTCGAGGCCGCCATGCTGCGCCACGGCGGGCATTCGATCTGCCTCGATGTCGGCGGCAACACCTGGAGGCTCGAGCACCGCGACGGCGTCGTGATGAACGGCGACTGCGCGGAGCACATCCGCGAGGCCGCGCCCGTGCTCTCGCGTTACGGGGACGCACTGGCCGTGCGGACGTTCGCGGGCCTGCGCGACGCCGACGAGGATGCCGCCGACCGCGTGATCCGGGCCTTCGCCCGGTTCGCGACCGTGCCCGTGATCAACATGGAGTCGGCCAGCGAGCATCCGTGCCAGGGGCTGGGCGACTGGCTCACCGTCGAGGAGAAACTGGGGGCAGCCCGCGGCCGGAGGTTCACGGTCACCTGGGCGCCGCAGGTGAAGGGGCTGCCGATGGCCGTGCCCCACTCGGCGGTGCTGGCGGCGGCCGCGGCCGGCATGCACGTGACGGTGGCACATCCGCCGGGTTATGACCTGAACGAGCGGATTCTGGCGCAGGCCCGCGCCTGGTGTGCCGCGGCCGGCACGGGGCTGACGGTCACCCACGACCAGGCGGCGGCGTGCGCCGGGGCGGACGTGGTGTACGTCAAGAGCTGGGGCAGTGCCGCGCTGTACGGCCGCCCCGAGGCCCAGGCGGAGAGCTTCCAGAAGCACGCCGACTGGCTCGTGCGGCGCCGGCACCTTGGTTCGCACGCGTTGCTGATGCACTGCCTGCCCGTGCGGCGGAACGTCGTCATCGCGGATGATGCGCTGGAGGATCCACGGTGCATCGTCGTGGACCAGGCGGAAAACCGGATGTGGGCCCAGGCCGCGATCCTGGCGCGGCTGCTCCCCGAGCGGGCCGTGTAGCGCCCCCGGGACAGACACCGATACGGCCGCCCGCCGGCGGCCGCGCGGCGGCCGGGTGCCGCCGAGGGAGAGACCGGAGTGCAGTTGCAAGCGAGCCTCAATGCCCTGCGAACCGCGATTCCGTACATTCGCGCGTACAAGGGGCGCGTGTTCGTCGTCAAGCTGGGCGGGCAGCTCTGCGAACCCGGCAAGGTGCTCGACCACCTGATCGAGCAGCTCACGCTCCTGCACCAGCTCGGCATCAAGCTCGTGGTGGTGCACGGCGGCGGCGAGCAGGCCGACGCCCTGTGCGAGCGGCTCGGCGTGAAGCGTGAGGTGTTCGCGGGCCGCCGCATCACCGACGACGCGACGCTCGAGGTCGTCAAGATGACTTTTGCCGGAACGGTGAACACCAATCTCGTGGCAGCCTTCCGCAAGGCCGGCGTTCCGGCGCTCGGCCTGAGCGGCATCGACGGCGGGCTCATCACGGTCGAGAAGCGGCCGCGTCAAACGGTCCGCGACCCGGCGACCGGCGAGACGCGCGAGATCGACTTCGGGCACGTCGGCGACGTCGTGTCGGTGACGGTCGACGTTCTGCGGCACCTGCTGGCCGGTGAGTGTGTGCCGGTGATCTGCTCGCTGGCCGCCGACGCCGCGGGGCGGATCTACAACGTGAACGCCGACACGGTCGCCACGCGGATCGCAATGGCGATCGAGGCTGCGAAGTACTTTCTCCTTACCACGGTGGACGGTGTCCTGCGCAACACTGGCGATCCCCAGACGCTCATCCCGTACCTCGACCTCGCCGAACTCGACACGCTGATCCAGTCCGGCGTGGTCTCCGGCGGGATGCTGCCCAAGTTGGCCGCCTGCGCCGAAGCGCTCCGCGGCCGCGTGCCGCGCGTCCACATCATCAACGGTCTGGCGCGCGACACGCTGCTCGGCGAGGTCTTCACGAACGAGGGCTGCGGCACCCTCATCGTCGAGCAGCGCAACGGCGCCAAGCCCAATCCGGAGGCCGCGCCCAAGTGATCGACCGGCTCGCCCGCTATGTCGCCATCCCGAGCGTCTCCCGCGCTGAGGGACCGCTGGCCGAGGCGGTCGCCGCCGACCTCGCGGCCGCCGGTCTGACGGTGCAGCGCCAGGAACACAACCTGTGGTCCACGATCGGCGACCGGCCGCGGCCGCGGCTGCTGTTCAACTCGCATCTCGATACGGTGCCGCCCGGTTCGGGCTGGTCGCACGATCCCTGGGAGCCCCAGTTGCGCGACGGACGCCTGAGCGGGCTCGGCGCGAACGACGCGAAGGGTTGCGTAGTGGCCCTGGTGGAGGCGTTCCTGCGGCTGCACGCCGCTCTGCGGGCCGGGCAGTCGCTGGGCGGCACGGTCGTGCTGGCGCTGACCGCCGAGGAGGAGATCAGCGGGCAGGGTCTCGGCGTCGTCCTGCCGCAGCTCCAGCCGCTCGATGCCGCGCTGGTCGGCGAGCCGACCGGGCTCGTGCCCATGACGGCGCAGCGCGGGCTCCTCGTGGTGAAGGGCCGGGCGCGCGGACGCACCGCCCACCCCGCGAATACGTCGCCGGACGCGGCGGACAACGCGATCCTCACGGCCGCCCGCGACCTGCTGGCCCTTCGCGACTTCCACTGGGGGCCCGCGCATCCCCTACTCGGCCGGTGCCATGCCCATGTGACGCGCATCGAGGGCGGCTTTGCCAACAACGTGATCCCGGACGTGTGCGAGTTCACCCTCGACATCCGCACGACGCCGTGCGAAACGCACGCCGCGCTCTGCGCGCGGCTCACGTCCGCTCTGCGGAGCGAGCTCCGGGTCCACAGTGACCGGCTGGTCCCGGTGGAAACGCCGGGCGACGCGCCGATCGTGCAGGCTGTCCGCCGCGCGCTTCCCGATGCCGCACCCGCGGGCAGCCCCGCGATGAGCGACATGGTCTTCCTCACCGGGGTCCCGGCGGTGAAGATCGGCCCCGGCCAGTCCGCCCGCTCGCATACGCCGGACGAGTACGTGCTCGAAGGCGAGCTCCACGCGGGCGCGGATGCGTACGAGCGCATCGCGCGCGCCTTCTTCGACGGCGCTGCGGAGAGCGCCACCGCGCGGCTGTGGACCGCGAAGGCGCGCCCATGACGACACCGCATCGCCTCTGGGAGAAGGGCACGCCGATCGACGACCGCGTCCACCGCTTCACCGTGGGGGACGATCCGCTGTGGGACCGTTACCTCGTGCACTGGGACTGCCTCGGCTCCGCCGCCCACGCCCTCACGCTGGCCCGCGCCGGGCTGCTGACGCCCGACGACCGCGACCGACTGCTGGCGGGCCTGGCCGCCATCGACGCCGAGGACCGCGCCGGCCGCTTCACGATTCCGCCGGAGCTCGAGGACGTGCACACCGCCCTCGAAGCGGAGCTGACCCGCCGCTGCGGCGATGCCGGGGCCCGTATCCATACCGGCCGCTCGCGCAACGACCAGGTCGCCACCGCCGTGCGGTTGTTCCTACGGCACCATGCGCTGGCCGTCTGCGACGATCTCGCGACGCTGATCACGGCCCTGCTGGAGCGCATCGACCGCGACGGCCACACGCCGATGCCGGGTTACACGCACATGCAGCCCGCAATGCCCTCGAGCGTCGGCCTCTGGCTGCACGCGGTGGCCGAGGCCGCCCTCGAACAGTGGCGGGCCGCGCTCGAGCTGCTGCACCGGCTCGACGCGTGTCCGCTCGGCACCGGCGCCGGCTACGGCGTGCCGCTGCCGCTGGACCGGGCCTACACCGCGGCCCTGCTTGGCTTCACCCGTGTGCAGCGCAACCCGATCGACGTGCAGAACAGCCGCGGTCGCCTCGAGACCGGCTTCGTCCGCGTGGCCGCCGACACGGCCGGGCTGCTCGACCGTTTCGCGAGCGATCTGCTCCTGTTCTCCACCGCGGAGTTCGGGTTCTTCGCGCTGGCGCCGGCCCACACCACCGGGTCGTCGATCATGCCGCAGAAGCAGAACCCCGACGTCCTCGAACTCATGCGGGCCTGGGCCGCGCGCCTGCGGAGCTGGGTGGTCGAGCTGGAGGCCCTGCGGGCGCGGCTGCCGTCCGGCTACGCGCGCGACCTCCAGCTTACGAAGGAGCCGACAATCCGGGCCGCGCTCGAGATTCACGAGCTGGCAGCCGTCGCGGCGGCCATCATCCGCGCGTTCACGATTCACCGCGACCGGCTCGCGGCGGCGCTGCGCCCCGAACTGTACGCCACGCAGGCCGCGCTGGAGCTGGCCCAGCGCGGCGTGCCGTTCCGGGAGGCGTACCGCCGGATCGCCGCCTTGCTGGCCGGCGGGCAGTTCGAGGCCGAGTACGAAAACGCGCTGGCGGACTGGCGCGCGACGGCCGGCCGCGTGCCGTCGGCCGACGTGCTCGCCGTGCGCGACGAGCTTCGCGATCTGGCCGCGCGGACGGCCCACGAGCGCAGCCGCGTGACGGCCGCCGAGACGACGCTGCTGCCGGCGCGGAACGCGGCGGCCTCTGGCGCGCCATGAAACGTTTTCAGTAGAATCCCCGCTCGGCGCGGCAACACCGACGGCCGCCGTGCAGCGCAACGGGCGCGAACCAGGCGAGAGCGAATGCCGAAATCACCGGACATTCAGCGGGTGCTGATCATCGGCAGCGGCCCGATCGTGATCGGGCAGGCGTGCGAGTTCGACTATTCCGGCACGCAGGCCTGCCGGGCGTTGCGCGAGGAGGGCGTGCAGGTCGTCCTGCTCAACAGCAACCCCGCCACGATCATGACCGACCCGGAACTGGCCGACCGTACGTACCTCGAGCCGGTCACGCCCGAGATCATCGACGAGATCCTGGCGCTGGAAGCGGCGCGCGGCACGCCGGTCGACTCGGTGCTGCCGACGCTGGGCGGCCAGACGGGGCTCAACTGCGCCGTCGCCGCGGCCGAGGCCGGCATCCTGGCCCGCCACGGCGTGCGGCTCATCGGCGCGACCACGGAGACCATCCGCCGGGCCGAGGACCGCGAAGGCTTCAAGCGGACGGTGACGGGCGTGGGCGTCGACGTGCCGCGCTCCGGCATCGCGCACACGCTGGACGAAGCGCTGCACGTGCTGGAGTACGTGAAGCTGCCGGCCTGCATCCGCCCGGCGTACACGCTCGGCGGAACGGGCGGCGGCATGGCCCGCACCGCGGCGGAGTTCGATTACCTCGTGCGCGACGGCCTCCAGCAATCGCCGATTTCGCAGGTCCTGATCGAGGAGGACCTGACCGGCTGGAAGGAGTTCGAGCTCGAGATGATGCGCGACGCCCGCGACAACGTGGTCGTCGTCTGCTCGATCGAGAACCTCGACCCGATGGGCGTCCACACCGGCGATTCGATCACCGTCGCGCCCGCGCTGACGCTCAGCGACAAGGAATACCAGCGCATGCGCGACGCGGCCATCGCCATCATGCGAGCGGTGGGCGTGGACACCGGCGGGGCGAACATCCAGTTCGCGATCAACCCGCGCAACGGGCAGATGGTGGCGATCGAGATGAACCCGCGCGTTTCGCGCTCGTCGGCCCTGGCGTCCAAGGCCACGGGCTTCCCCATCGCCAAGATCGCGACCAAGCTCGCGATCGGCTACACCCTGGCCGAGCTGCGCAACGACATCACGCGCGTCACGTCGGCCTGCTTCGAGCCCGCCATCGACTACTGCGTCGTCAAGATGCCGCGCTTCGCATTCGAGAAGTTCCCCGAGGCCGACGAGACGCTGACGACGTCCATGAAGTCGGTCGGCGAGGCCATGGCGATCGGCCGGACGTTCAAGGAGGCGTTCCAGAAGTGCATCCGGTCGATGGAGATCAAGCGCCCGGGCTACGGACTGCATCCCGGCGACAAGTGGTTCGACGCGCAGCAGCAGGAGTCCTTCGGCGACGACGACAGCGCCGTGTGGATCGACACGTTCGGTCACGAGTCGCAGCGGCCCGTGCCGGTGTTCGGCGGCGCGGCGCTCGGCGAGGCGCCCGCGGATACGCGCGAAGGCGCGGTGCAGGCGTGGCCCATCCCTGACGACGTGCTGGTCGCGAAGATCTCCACGCCCTGCCAGGGCCGCCTGTATTACATCCGCTACGCGCTCAAGCTCGGCTGGTCGGTCGAGCGGCTGCACGAGCTCTCGCACATCGATCCGTGGTTCCTGGACCAGCTCGCCGAACTGGTCGCGTTCGAGGACCGCCTCCAGCGCACGCCCGTCGGCAACGGCGGCGCGCTCCGCGTCACGCCCGAGCTGATCGAGGTCTTCCAGCAGGCCAAGGCCTGGGGCTACAGCGACGTCCAGCTCCGGCACATCTGGCGCATCGACGCCCCCACGCTCCGGCGGATCAAGGCCCAGCTCGACCGGCCCAAGTTCAAGCTGGTGGACACCTGCGCCGCCGAGTTTGAGGCTTACACGCCCTACTACTACAGCACGCACGAGCGGCCGCTTGCCCAGATCGTGCGCAGCCCCGCCGCGGTGGCCGAGCTGCGGCGGCACCACGAGTCCCGCGGCCAGACCGCGCTCGGCGAGGCCGTGCGCGGCCTCGGCGTGGCCGCCCCCTACCGCTACCGCGCGCTGGACGACGAGCACGTGCTGGTCGAAACGCACGACGACGAGCTGCGCGTCAGCGACCGCCCCAAGGTGATCATTCTCGGCGGCGGGCCGAATCGCATCGGCCAGGGCATCGAGTTCGACTATTGCTGCGTCCACGCCGCCATGGCGGCGCGCGAAATGGGCTACGAGACGGTGATGATCAACTCCAATCCGGAGACGGTCAGCACCGATTACGATGTGTCCGACCTGCTGTTCTTCGAGCCGCTCACGCACGAGGACGTGCTGAACATCTGCGAACGGCTGAACAGCCGGCCCTTCGGCCCCGCCGGCAACGGCAACGGCCACGGCTCCGGGCCGGGCCTGGTCCGGGGGCTGATCGTCCAGTTCGGCGGCCAGACGCCGCTCAACCTGGCGGCCGGCCTGCATGATGTCGGCGTGCCCATCCTCGGCACCTCGCCCGTCAGCATTCACCTCGCCGAGGACCGCGAGCGTTTTCAGCAGATCGTCCGCGACCTGGGTCTGCGCCAGCCGCCCAACGGCGTCGCGTACTCCCGGGCCGAAGCGGCCGAGGTCGCCGAGAAGCTCGGTTACCCGATCCTCGTGCGGCCCTCGTATGTGCTCGGCGGCCGCGGCATGCAGGTGTGCAACAACACCGCCGACCTGGTGCGCTACATCGACGGCGCGCTCAGCGCCACCGACCGCGAGGCGCAGATCAGCCGCCAGCACCCGATCCTGATCGAGAAGTTCCTGCTCGATGCGATCGAGGTCGACGTGGATGCGATCAGCGACTACGGCTTCCCCGGGCGCGACCCGACTGCCGGGCGCTGCGACATCTGCGGCATCATGGAGCACATCGAGGAGGCGGGCATCCACAGCGGCGACAGCTCCTGCGTGCTGCCGCCGTACTCGCTCTCGCCCGCGCTGGTGGACGAGATCAAGTACCAGGTCAAGCTGCTGGCTCGCAGCCTGGGCGTGTGCGGCCTGATGAACGTCCAGTTCGCCATTCAGGGCCGCGTCGTGTACCTCATCGAGGTCAACCCGCGGGCCAGCCGCACGATCCCGTTCGTCAGCAAGGCCACCGGCGTGCCGTGGGCCAAGCTGGCGACGAAGGTCATGCTCGGCCAGTCGCTGGACGAGGCCCTCGCCGGCCAGGGCCTGCGCGACGTGCGGACCTACCGCCACACGGCCGTAAAGGTGCCGGTCTTCCCGTTCAAGAAGCTGCGCAGCATCGATTTCGTGCTCGGCCCCGAGATGCGCAGCACCGGCGAAGTCATGGGCATCGACGAGTCGTACCCAATGGCCTTCGCCAAGGGCCTGCTCGCCGCGGGGATGAAGCTGCCGACCGCCGGCCGCGTGCTGGTGAGCGTGTGCGACGCCGACAAGCCGCGCGTGGTGTCGGTCGCCCGCGAGCTGCACGAGCTCGGCTTCGAGATTTACTCGACGATCAAGACCAAGCAGGTGCTCGAGGAGCACGGCGTTCCCGCCATCCTCGTGTCGAAGCACGACGGGCACGGCGCGCCGTTCCTGCTGGACAAGATCCGCAACCGCGAGCTGGACCTGCTGATCAATACCCCGATTCACACAGGCAGCGCGACGGAGGAGGGCCGCTGGCGGGTCGCGTCGATCCAGCTCGGCATTCCGCTCATCACCACGCTCGAGGGTGCCCGGGCCGCGGTCGGCGCGATCCGCGCCCTGCGGGCCGGGAAACTGCGCGTCGCCGCCTTGCAGGACTACCTGTCTGAAGGAGGCCGCCGATGATCGCCAAGCTCGCGCTCGAGGACGGCTCGGTCTTCACCGGGCGGGCGCTCGGCCCCCGCGGCACCCGCACCGGCGAGGTCGTCTTCAACACCGCCATGACCGGCTACCAGGAGGTCTTCACCGACCCGTCGTACTGCGGCCAGATCGTCACCATGACCTTCCCGCTGCTCGGCAACTACGGCGTCAATCCCGACGACTTCGAATCGACGCAGCCGTACCTCTCGGGTGTCGTACTCAAGGAGCTCCCCCCGCGCCCCAGCAACTTCCGGGCGACGCTCAGCCTCCCCGAGTTCCTCGAGAAGCACGGCATCCTCGGTATCGCCGGCGTCGACACCCGCGCGGTCACACGTCGCATCCGCACGCAGGGCGCCCTCCGCGGCATCCTCTCCAGCGAGATCTTCGACGACCTCGAGCTCGTCCACCGGGCCCGCAACGCCCAGCCCATGGCCGGCACCAACCTCGTCGCCGCCGTCAGCCCCGCCCGCCCCGGCCCCTGGACCGAGCCGCTGTGGAAACCCGACGTTGACGGCCGCGGCCCGGCCGCGCCGTCCGGGCCGTGCCACATCGTCGCGCTCGACTGCGGCATCAAGCACAACATCCTTCGCCACCTCGCCGAGCACGGCTGCCGCGTCACGCATGTCCCGTCCACCGCCACCGCCGCGGACATCCGCGCGCTCCGGCCGAATGGGCTGCTGGCCGGCAACGGCCCGGGCGACCCGGCCGCAGTCACCGGCACGATCGAGACGTTGCGGGGGCTGCTCGGCGAGCTGCCGATCTTCGGCATCTGCCTCGGCCACCAGCTCCTCGCGCTGGCCCTCGGGGCGAAGACGTACAAGCTGCCGTTCGGCCACCACGGCGCGAACCTGCCGGTGGAGAACCGCCCGGCCGGCCGCATCGAGATCACCAGCCAGAATCACGGCTTCGCCGTCGATGTGCCGTCGCTCGAGCGGGTCGGCGGCACGCCGACGCACGTCAACCTGAACGACGGCAGCCTCGAGGGCTACATCCACCGGGACCTGCGACTCGCCGCCCTTCAGTTCCACCCCGAGGCCAGCCCCGGCCCGCACGACGCGAGCTACGTCTTCGGCCGGTTCGTGCAGGCCGTGGCCGCCGGCCGGGCGGTGGATGAGAGCGTGTTCGCGTAGCGCCAGCCGTCCGGGAACCCGTAGCTCGCGCTCCGGGCTCGGATCCTACGCGGCTCCGCGCCTGCCGGCTGAGCCGGCCGTCCATGCTTCTCTTCCGAGCCCTCCCCGTCCGAGCCCCGGCCGCAAGGCCGGGGTCTGCTCAATCCAAGCCCCCGCCGCGCGGGGGCCTCGCCCGCTATGCGTCAGCGGCCGATGCAGCCCGTCGCCGGCGCTCCGCGTTCGGGTCCGGGCGCTTTCGTGCCGACTCGGCCAGCGCCTACTCCGCCGATGGCTTGGGCTCAGGGTTGGGCACCTGCTGATCGGGCGGGATTTCCGGCTCCTCCACATCCCCCGGCTTCAGCGCCGCCCGCGGCGCTTCGGCCACGTCGAGCATTCGGCCGCACTTCGGACAAGTGAAGCCGAACTTGTTCGTTGCCGGGTCGAAATACGGCACCCAAGGCCCGTCGGCAACCTTCACCCGTTCCGGTTTCCCCTTATCGTTGTAGTCGAACGCGACCATGAACTCGCCGTGCTCCGGACATGTGTGCCGGAAGCGGACGTACATCTCGTTCTTGCCGCACTTGGGGCATGTCCGTGGCCCCCGGTCCGCTACATCGTCGAGCTCGTTCCCGCAACCCAGGCAGCGCCACGTCACCATGAAGTTCGTGGCCGTGCGGCTGTGCGGCTTAACGTTGACCGCGGCGCTGCGAGCGAAGTTCCAGATCAGCGATCCCGCCAGCAGTACGACCAAACCACCCAGCACGCACACTTTGATTAGTTGGGATCTCTGCTCCGAGTTCGCGATCATGGCACCTCACCTGTTCGCCTGGTTTCGGCATCCACTGGGCGGACGCGTAGGACGGGCAAGCGGGAGTCTACCCCGATTGGCCGCCAAAACAAGACGCCGCGCAGCCTCCCACCGCTGCGCGGCGTCCTCCGCACCGCACTCCGTGCCACGGGTGGCGCCAACGGCTACGGGTTTTCCCACTGCTTCCCCGGGCAAACGTAACCGCGCGGGTCGCCGGTCCACCACCAGAGGCTCGAATCGTCGAAGAAATAGTGTGGAGTGTTCGTACGACACAGCCAGCAGACGAAGCGCTGCTTGCCACCGACGAACGCCGTGCCGCGGCAGGTCAGCCGGCTCGCCGCAATCGGGCTCGTGAGCTGCTTGATCGTGCCCACCCGCCGAATCGAGCCGTCCACGGCGGCGATGTTGATCTTGCCGACGTGCCGCGCCGTCAACCAAGTCGGGCCCGAGTACCAGCCCCGATTGCCGTCGTCCCACAGCATCCGCCCACCGTCACGCCATGGCACGCCGACTTGATCAACGTCCGCACTCCCGTATAGCGGCTGGACCGTCAACTCGTCGTCCGGCCCGACATCGGCCAGCATGATCGTGTTGGCGGGGCGCGAAGGAGCGTAGCGGTCGATCTGCATGAGGTTACGCGGCTCCGTGGTTCCGCTTCCGCAAGCGTACGCCAGCCCAAAGTGCCGGAAGAGGTAGTTCATGCCGTAGCCGCACGATGCCTTTTTCGTGTCGGTCTGGGGTGGCGATGTGTCCGTCCGCTTGGCTTCAAAGTCGAACCGTGCGCCGAACGGGTCGCCCGGACACACGTAGACCTTCGGGTCGCCCACGTACTTGGGCACGAGCAGGTTGAACCACAAGTCTTTCTTCGGCACACCCCAAGCGGCTTCGCTCCACAGCGAGCCGTTCGCAGCATCCGGTAGATAGCCCCGCTCGTCCTGCCGGTACATCCCGAGCGCGAGGACGACCTGCTTCATGTTGGACATGCAGGCCGCTGCGGCCGCCTGTTTCTTCGCGTTCGACAGCGACGGCAGCAGGATCGAGATCAGCAGCGCGATGATGGCCACCACGACCAGCAGCTCGATCAAGGTGAAACCTTTCAGCCTCCTGATATACAGATTTGCATGCTGCATGTTGGCGACTCCTTCACATGCTCTAGCACCGGCGCGCCCGCCGGTCGGCTCGTCCGCCGTATTTGGAGGTGCGTCTCCCATATTGTTGCACAACGGGAGCAGACATTCAACTAGCGCCCCGCAAATGCTTCGCGCACTTTTTTCTTATCGGGCGTTCACTTATCACAACTCACCGCGCCGAGAAATTTCGCCGTCCCGTGCAGAAAACCGCCGATCGTAACCGCGCCCGAGCAGTTGAACCGCCAAGACGCCAAGAAACGCCAAGGACGCGGAGAAAGGAGAGGGGCCCAGGGGCCAAGGGGCCGAGGGATTGAGGGTCGGAGGGTTGAGGGTGCGGCGCCGCGACGCGCCGCCTGAAACCCGCTATTCGCTTTAACCCTCCACCCGCGCTACCCGCCGCACTTCGCGCCTCCCACTTCCCCATTCCCACGTCGCTCCGCAACTCGCTACTCGCTCTTCGCCACTCGCCACTCGGCCGACCGGGCTACAGCCCCAGCACCCGCGGGCGCTCGGCCGCCAGCGCCTCCACCCGTGCCGGATCGACCTCCACCCCCAGACCCACCCCCTTCCGCCGCGAGACACGGCCGCCGCACCCGAACCGCACCGGCCGCCGCGTGATGTCCTGACGCAGCAGCCACCGGCCGTACGCCCCCTCGACGAACCGCACCTTCGGACAGGCCTCGAGAAACGCCACGCCCGCGGCGCTCAAGATGCTCGTCTCACCCACCAGGCAGCCGAGCTGCACGTCGCGACCGGCCGAGAGTGCCAGCCGGGCCATGCGCAGGGCCGGCAGGAGCCCGCCGTTCTTCGCCAGCCGCAGGTTGAACACCCCGACGCCGTCGCCGGCCGCGATCAGTCGTTCGGCGTCGTCCGGCGTGATGAGCGACTCGTCCACGACGAGATCGCAGCCGGACTGGGTGGCCAGGTACGGCAGGTCGGCATCCTGCGTCTCCGACAGTGGCTGCTCAACCGCACACACGCCGTGCTTCTCCAGCAGCGGGAGCGCAGTGACGGCGTCGGCCAGCGACCAGCCGGCGTTGGCATCCACCCTGAGCGTCGCCCGGCCGCGCGCCAGCGGCCCGCGGAGCACCTCGTAGGCCCACCGCAGCCGGTCCTGCCAGCCCTCCGTCGCGACTTTCAGCTTGAAATCCCGCAGCCCCGCAAGCCGCTGGAGCCGCAGCGCACGCTGCAATCGGCTGCGCGTCCGCCCCACCACCATACCCGAGTAACGCGCGGACCGAAGGCAACCCGGCGGCCCGAAGCCCGGCAGGCCCAGCCAGCCCACTGCCTCGACCGGCCGCCGATGGTAGATCCGCCCTCCGAGGTCGAGCAGTGCCAGCTCGACGGCACAACGGGCGGCAGTGATGACTCGGCCGCCGACCTGGAGGGGCAGCTTCTCCAGGATTTCCAGCACCTCGAAGAAGCTGGACACCCGGAAATCGGCGAGCAGCGGCGCGAACACATGCGAGATGTCGTCCACAACCGATTCCGGCGTCTCCCCGGTCACGTACGGGCGCGCCACCGTCTCGCCGTAGCCCAGCACGTGCGCGTGCGGCGCGGCCGCGGCAATCGACACGATGATCGGATCGGCCGTGTCGCGGGCGGCGGCGGCGTGCTCGAAGCGCAGCCGCAGCGGGATGCGGAGGCGGTGAATCCGCAGCTCGCGCAGCCGCAGGGGGACGCTCATGGCGTGGCGGCGACCGCGCTGCGGTCGCGGGGGACCGGCCAAACAGCGCTGCGCTCCATGGCCGCCTGCCCGGCCGGGCTGAAGAGGAAGTCGAGCACGGCCTGTGCAGCCGGACCGGGCGGGTCCGGCGCGTAGACGTAGATGAGCTTGGCGAGGCCGTAGCGTTCGGTCTCGATTTCCTCGAGCGACGGGAACGCGGGCGTCGCGGTGCGTTCCATGCGTAGGCCGAGGTATCGGACGCCGTCGTCGTAGCCGAGGGCGGCGAAGCCAAGTGCCTGCGGGTCTTCGGACACGCGCTGCACCACGGCCGCGTCGTTGGGCAGGACCTCCCAGGTGGCGTCGGCGAACCAGATGTTCGCCAGCGGGCTGAGCACCATGCCGCCGCGGCTGCTCTTGGGCGGGCCGTACAGGTGAATGGGCCCGGACAGGTTCGGGATCGGCTCGGCCGCGAGCTGCGACCAGTCCGCGATCTTCTTCTGGAACACGAGCTTCATGTGCTTGACGAACACGGCGTCCAGCGGGTTCGACGGATGTACGTACAGCGCGTACCCGTAGAACGCGACGCGGTAGCCGCGGATAGGGCGCCCCTCGAACTGGGCCAGCTCGCGGGCCGTGATCGGCCGGTCGGTGCAGGCCAGGTCGCAGGCCCCGTCACGCAGCCGCTCGAAACCGTCCAGCGAGAAACGCATCGGCCAGACCTTTGTCACGCTGAACGACTGCGGGCGGGCCTCGCCGAGCCAGGACTCGATGAACTCCACCGGCACCTGTGCCCCGGCGAGCGTCACCCGCACGGTCGGCGGCGGGGCGGCGCCGCGGCAGCCGATCAGGCCGAGCATCAGCGCCAGCCCGGCCGCGGCGGCGGCTTTGGCGAACACCGACCGTGCCTTTACACTGGAGCCGCCCGAAGCGGGCGACGGAAAGGACGAGGGTGCATGGCGACGGTGACGACGATTGCGAAACTCGGGGAGCATGTCGGAGAAACGGTAACGCTCCGCGGCTGGCTGTACAACAGCCGGTCGAGCGGCAAGCTGCTGTTCCTCGTGGTGCGGGACGGCACGGGTTTGTGCCAGTGCGTGCTGGAGAAGAGTGAGGCGACCGCCGCGGCCTTCGAGGCGGCCCGACACCTCGGACAGGAATCGTCGCTGCACGTGACGGGCACGGTGCGGGCCGATCCGCGCAGCCCCGGCGGGCACGAGCTGGCCGCGACCGACGTCCACGTCGTGCAGAACGCCTCCGGCTATCCGATCACGCCCAAGGCGCACGGGATCGACTTCCTGATGAAAAACCGGCACCTGTGGTTCCGGTCGCAGCGGCAGTGGGCCATCCTGCGTGTGCGGCACACGATCGTGGAGGGCATCCGCGAGTACTTCAACCGCAACGGATTCATCCTGATCGACACGCCGATCTTCGCGCCGGCCGCGGGTGAAGGCGCCCAAACGCTCTTCGCCGTCGATTACTTCGGCGAACCGGTGTACCTTGCCCAGACCGGGCAGCTCTACGTCGAAGCGGCCTGCATGGCCCATGGAAAGGTGTACTGCTTCGGGCCGACGTTCCGGGCGGAGAAGAGCAAGACCCGCCGGCACCTCACCGAGTTCTGGATGGTCGAGCCGGAGATCGCCTACGCCGACCTCGACGACGTCTGCGCCCTGGCCGAGGACCTCGTATGTTACCTGGTGCAGAAAACCCTGCGCGAGCGGCGTCCGGAACTCGAACTGCTCGGTCGCGACCTGGCGAAGCTCGAGGCCGTGCAGAAGCCGTTCTATCGCATCACGTACTCGCAGGCGGCGGAGATCCTCCACTCCGAACGCGTGCGACAGCTTCTGACCGACGACCTCGCGCGGGCCGCGGCGCGCGTGGTTGAGCTGAAGAAGCTGATGGAGGAGAAGGAGCAAGAGCGCACCGCCCCGGGCGTGAAGGAGTGGAAGGCCGACAAGCTCGCGCACGAGTTGCTCGAGGCCCGCGACGAGCTGGCCGACCAGGAGGAGGCCGTCCGCAACATCCCCAAGCACATGGAGCTGGCGGCGAACTTCCAGTGGGGCGGCGACCTGGGCGGCTCGGACGAGACGATCATCGCCCGCCTGCACGACCGGCCGGTATTCGTGACGCATTATCCGCGCGGCTGCAAGGCGTTCTACATGAAACGAAATGCGGCGGACCCGCGGGTCGTCAACAACCTCGACCTGCTGGCGCCCGAGGGCTACGGCGAGATCATCGGTGGCAGCCAGCGCGAGGACGACCTCGAAATGCTGCTCGAGCGGATGCGCGAAGAGGGTCTGAAGGAGGAGGACTACGCGTGGTACCTCGACCTGCGCCGCTACGGCACGGTCCCGCACGGCGGGTTCGGGCTGGGTGTCGAACGGACCGTCGCCTGGATCTGCGGTCTTAAGCACATTCGCGAGACGATCCCCTTCGCGCGCATGATGGGGCGGATCTACCCGTAGGCTCGGAGGCACGACGACGGGCAGTGCGGGACGGAGGGAATCGGGGCCGACTGCGCCTACGACCTTGAGCACCGAGCGGTCCCGCAACCGATAAGAAAGCTCGAAGCGACGCGGGCGGCGCGAGACGCCGGTCGGATTGCGCCGCACGGTTGCCGGACCTCGTGCGGCCGACTGTGCTTGTCGGGACTCGGCCGGCGGAGTAGAATGTCCGTGTTCGGCGCGTAACTGCTTGCTCAGGAGCCTCTTACGACACCCATCTCCCGGGAGGTCCCGCCATGGAACAGCTCAAAAAGCTCGGCATCTACCTGACGGCCGAACCCGGCGACGACGAAGCGCTGGCCTTCGCCGCGCTGCTGGCGCGCGCCGAGAAGCCCGAGTCGATCCACTGCATCCACGTGCGCGGGATCGAGGGGCCCGCCGAAACGCCGATTCCCAGTCCCGAGGCGATCCAGGCGCAGCTTCTGGAGGCGTTGCCCGCCGAGTTCGCGGCCAGCACGCAGGTGCATATCTCAGCGGCGACCGGCCTGCCCGAGATCCTCCGGACGGCGCGCGACTGCGACCTCGACTTGCTGGTCGTCGGTCGTCGGCTGCCGACCGACCAGCTCGGACTGGGTTCCGTGTTCTACCGCCTGGCCCGCAAGACGCCGTGCGACGTGCTGGTCGTTCCGCAGCACGCCCATGCCCACCTGAACCGCTTGCTGGTGCTCGTGGACGGCTCCGAACACTCGCTCATGGCGCTGCGCACCGCGCTGCGGCTGGCGCGTTCGACGGGCGGCCCCCCGCAGGTAGTGGTCCAGTCCGTGTTCGACCTGCCGTACGGCTACCGCAAGACCGGCATGACCATGCAGGAGGCGATCCGCCAGCGGGAGACGCTGCGGCGGAAGGAAATCGAGGCCTGCCTCGCCGGGCTCGATACCAGCGGCGTCGACTTTCAGGCCGTCTATACGTGCGCCCGGGATGCCGCCGCCGCCGCCCACAACCTGGCATCCGCCGATCACATGGACGCTATCGTCCTGGGGAGCCGCGGCGCGACGCTTCCCGCGATTGCCCTGCTCGGCGGCACGACCGAGCGCGTCCTGCTGAACGCGCCGACGCCGGTCCTCGTCGTGAAGCGCAAGGGCGAGACTTTCGGTTTTCTGGACGCCGTGCTGGCGCAATTCAAAAACCCGGACTGACCGCGCGCCGTCCCCGCCGCCCGGACCGCCGACGCAGTGCAACGCTGCCCCCGCTCGAGCACGCCGTGCGGGTGGAGCGCACGCCCGGTAAACTCAGGAACGGTCGGCCGCCGTGACGACTTCCGCCTCGACCACCTTGGCGAACGAGTACCCGTCGCCTTCGACATCGACCTCGATCAGATCGCCGGGGGCGAACTCGCCCGCCACGATCCGCCGCGCGAGCGCATTCTCGATCTGCTGCTGGATCAGCCGCTTCAGCGGCCGGGCCCCGTACACCGGGTCGTACCCGTCCGCCGCCAGCCGGTCGAGCGCTGCGGGCCTCAGCGTCAGCCGCAGCTCGCGCGCCGCCAGGCGCTGCTGGAGCTGCCGCACCTGCAACTCCACGATCCGCCGGATCTGCTCGCGCGTCAGCCGCTGGAAGATGAGCACCTCGTCGATCCGGTTCAGGAACTCCGGCCGCAGGTGCCGCTTGAGCTCCTCCTTGACCTGGAGCTCGATCTCGACGTCGGCCGCGCCGCTCTCGGAAAGCGCCTGGATTTGCGCGCTGCCCAGGTTGCTGGTCATGACGATGAGCGTGTTGCGGAAGTCGACCGTCCGACCGTGGCCGTCCGTCAGCCGCCCGTCGTCGAGCACCTGGAGCAGGACGTTGAACACGTCGCGGTGCGCCTTCTCAATCTCGTCGAGCAGCACGACGCAGTACGGCCGGCGATGCACGGCTTCGGTCAGCCGCCCGCCCTCCTCGTAGCCGACGTAGCCCGGCGGCGCGCCGATCAGCCGGGCGACCGAGTGCTGCTCCATGAACTCGCTCATGTCGATGCGCACGAACGCGGACTCGTCGTCGAACAGGAACTCGGCCAGCGCCTTGCAGAGCTCCGTCTTGCCGACGCCGGTCGGACCGAGGAACAGGAACGACCCGATCGGCCGGTGCGGATCGCCCAGCCCGGCTCGCGCCCGGCGGACTGCGTCGGAGACGGCCCGCACGGCCTCGTCCTGCCCGATGACGCGCTCGTGCAGCCGCGCCTCCATGTGCAGGAGCTTCTCGCGCTCGCCTTCCAGCAACCGGGCCACCGGCACGCCGGTCCACTTGCTGACAACCTCGGCTACCTCCTCCGCCGTCACTTCCTCGCGCAGCAGGCCGTGCCCGCCGGCGTGCAACTGCACGAGCTGCCGCTCCCGCTCCGCGAGCTGCCTCTGAAGGTCGGGGAGTTCGCCGTAGCGCAGCCGCGCCGCCCGTTCGAGCTCGCCGCGGCGCTGGGCCTCGTCGTACTCGGCCTGCTTGGCCGCGATTTGCACCTTCAGCGCCTTGCACGCCTCGATCACGGCCTTCTCGTTTTCCCACTGGGCCGTCAGCCGCGCGTTCTGCTCCTTCAACTCGGCCACCTCCCTCTCGTTGAGCTCGAGCTGCTTGCGGCTGGCCTCATCCTTCTCCTTCTTGAGCGCCTCGCGCTCGATCTCGAGCTGCACGATCCGCCGCCGCAGCTCGTCCAGCTCGCTGGGCAGCGAGTCGTTCTCGATCCGCAGGCGCGAAGCGGCCTCGTCGATCAGGTCGATCGCCTTGTCCGGCAGGTGCCGGTCCGGGATATAACGGTGCGAGAGCGTGGCCGCGGCCACGAGCGCGGCGTCCTGGATGCGAACGCCGTGGTGCGCGTCGTACCGTGGCTTAAGCCCGCGCAGGATCGCGATCGTGTCCTCGACGCTCGGCTCGCCGACGTACACCGGCTGGAACCGCCGCTCGAGCGCCTTGTCCTTCTCGACGTGCTTGCGGTACTCCTCGAGCGTCGTCGCGCCGATACAGCGCAGCTCGCCGCGGGCCAGGGCCGGCTTGAGCAGGTTGCCCGCGTCCGGCGAGCCCTCGGCCCGCCCGGCTCCGACGATCAGGTGCAGTTCGTCGATGAACAGGATGACCTGCCCGTTCGACTCGACCACCGCCCGCACGACCGCCTTGAGCCGCTCCTCGAACTCGCCGCGATACTTCGCCCCCGCGATCAGCGCGCCCATGTCCAGCGCGACCAGCTTCTTGTCCTTCAACGCCTGCGGCACGTCTCCGGCCAGAATCCGCTGGGCGAGTCCCTCGACGATCGCCGTCTTGCCGACGCCCGCCTCGCCGATCAGCACCGGGTTGTTCTTGGTCCGCCGCGCCAGCACCTGCATGCAGCGCCGGATCTCCTCGTCCCGCCCGATGACCGGGTCGAGCTTGCCCTGCCGGGCCATTTCCACCAGGTCGCGCCCGTACCGCTTCAGCGGCTCGTACGTCTCCTCCGGGTTCTGCGACGTCACGCTCGCCCCGCCCCGCACCTCGCGCAGCGCCGCCAGCAGGTCGTCCTTCCGCACGCCCGAGAGCCGCAGCACCTCCCGCGCATCGCTCGCGACCTCCGCCAGCGCGAGGAGCAGGTGCTCGACGGACACATACTGGTCCTTCATCCGTTGGGCTTCCCGCTCGGCCGCGGACAAAACCTCGCCCAGCGACCGGTGCGCGGTCAGCGTCCCGCCCGTCTGCCGCGGCAGCCGCCGCAGTTCGCCCTCCGTGAGCTGCCGCAACTGGCCGATGTTCGCGCCGGCTTTCTCGAGCAGCGGCACCGCAAGCCCGCCGTCGCTGGTGACTTCGGGCGAGATGAGCGCCGCCAGCACGTGCAGCGGCGTGAGCTCGGGATGCCCGGCCGTCTGGGCGGCCTGCTGAGCGTTTTGGAGGGCCTCGGCGGCCTTGATCGTAAAGCGGTCCGTTTGCATCGCTGGATTCCTTCCCGGCGGCGCGCACGCCGCCGCTGGCGCTGAGCGGCACACCGTGTGCCGGGGCGAGTCGCGTGCAAACCCTTGTGAACAAAGAACTAGCAACACCATGGCGCCAGAGCTGCGGTGCCAGATTGGCAGCGGTGTCGGCACGCGTTAGCGCGGCCTACGGGGCTGGCCATGCCGCCTGTCCCCGCCCTGCCTTCTGGAAACGCATACACCCACCCCCCGCGCCGACTGAACCGCGCCGGTGTTACCGCTTCGGTTGTGGTCGGTGCCGCGACACGCGCAGCCTCCTCGCCCGGCGTTACGCACTCCGCTGAAGATGCGCTGGACGCCCAGCCGGGCCGGGTCCGCAGAAGTTTCCGTGAGGCCGGTCACAGGCCGCAATTGCGGGAACGCATGGTGTCCCTCGCCGCGGCGCGGTAAGATGCCGGGTGGCCTGCGTTTCCCGCGGACCGCGGCGTACCCTGCCGCGCAAGCTTCTGTCTGTTCGCAACCCGCGCGGCGTACGTATCCGATAATACCTGAGGGCCGCGGAGACTCCGCATGAACCGAGACCTCACGAGCGCTGACGGCCGCCCCCGCGCGTGCGGACCTGCCCCCCCGCCCGCGGCCGTCCCGGCATCTTGCGACCCCGATGCAGCGCGCGCCGACGACAGCCGGCGCATGCTGGCCACGCTGCTGGACAACCTGCCCGGTATGGCCTACCGCTGTCGCAACGATCCGGATTGGACGATGGAGTTTGTCAGCGGCGGCTGCCGGGAACTGACAGGGTACGCGCCCGAGTACCTCCTCGGAAACCGCACCGTGTCTTACGGGGCGCTCGTCCACCCGGACGATCAGCAGCGCATCTTCGAAGCCGTGCAAGCGGCGCTCGCGCGGCGGGAAGCATTCGAGTACACCTATCGCATTCGCCGGGCCGACGGGCAGTGGCGCTGGGTTTGGGAGCGCGGACGGGGCGTTTCCCGGGCAGACGGTACGCTGGAGGCGCTCGAGGGGTTCATCACCGACATCACGGACCGCGTACGGGCGGAGGAAGCGCTCCAGCGACGCGTCATTGCCCTGACCCGGCCGCTCGACGAGGCCGAGCCGGTCGTCTTTGAGGAGCTTTTCGACATCGAGGAGCTCCAGCGCATTCAGGACGCCTTCGCCGAGGCTACCGGCGTGGCCTCGATCATCACACGGCCCGACGGCACGCCGATCACGCGGCCGAGCGGGTTCCGCCGCTTGTGCGACCGGATTGTTCGCGGCACGGAGCGGGGGCGGGCCAACTGCTTCCACTCGGACGCCATGATCGGCCGCCACAACCCCGGCGGTCCGATCGTGCAGCGCTGCCTGAGCGGCGGGCTGTGGGACGCGGGCGCAAGCATCACGCTCGGCGGTCGGCACGTGGCCAACTGGCTGATCGGCCAGGTCAAGAGCGCATCGGATGACGATGCGCACCTGGCACGCTACGCCGCGGAGATCGGGGCGGACCCGACCGAGTACCGCGCGGCCCTGGCTGAAGTCCCCGTGATGTCCGAGGAGCAGTTCGCCCGAATCGCCCACGCGCTGTTCGTGCTGGCGAACGAACTGTCCCTCAAGGCCTACCAGAACGTGCAGCAGGCCCGGTTCATCGCGGAGCGCCGCGCCACAGAGGCGGCCTTGCGCGTCAGCGAGGAACGTTTCCGGGCGATCTTCGAGCAGGCCGGCGTCGGCGTTGCGCAGGTCGAATCCGCGACCGGCCGCTTCATTCGCGTCAACCGCAAGTATGCCGACATCGTCGGCCGCACCCCCGAGGCGCTGATCGCCACGACAGTGTTCGCCATCGCCCACCCCGACGATCTCCCGGTGCTGCGGGCGAGCGCCGCGCAGCCGGTCGGACCGGACGGCACCGACCGCAGCCGCGAGCTCCGCTTCGTGCGTCCCGACGGCACGGTCGTCTGGGTGCGATTGACTGCGGCGGCGATGTCGACCGCTGACGAGGGCCGCGCCTGCCACATCGCCGTCGTCGAGGACATCACGTCCGCCCGGCTGGCCGCCGCGCGCCAGGAGCAGCTCGAAGCGCAGTTGCGCCAGGCCCAGAAGCTCGAGGCGATCGGCAGGCTCGCCGGCGGCGTGGCCCACGACTTCAACAACCTGCTCACGGCCATTCTCGGCAACGCCGAACTCGGCTTGCAGGCGGCCATGCGCTCGGGCGGTGTTGATCCGGCCGTCGCGGAGTCGCTGAAGCAGATCGAGCGCAGCGCGCAGCGCGCCGCGGCGCTCACGCGTCAGCTGCTCGCGTTCAGTCGCCGCCAGGTTTCGCAGCCCTCCGCCGTCGGCCTCGCCGCGCTGGTCCGCTCGGCCGAACCCATGCTCCGCCGTCTGCTGGCCGAGAACATTACCCTGCAAGTCCGCGTTCCGCCCCAGATCCGCGCCGTCCGCGCAGACGAGGCACAGCTCGAGCAGGTCCTGCTCAACCTCGTCGTCAACGCCCGCGACGCGCTGCGAGACGGCGGCCAACTGACGATCTCGCTCGAGGACGTGGAGCTCCATCAGCCTGACCCCCACGAGCACGGTGAGTTGCCGCCAGGGTCATACGTCTGCCTCACCGTCCGCGACACCGGCTGCGGGATGGACGCCGCCACGCTCGAGCGGATCTTCGAGCCCTTCTTCACCACCAAGGAGCTCGGGCGCGGCACGGGGCTCGGTCTGGCCACCGTGTACGGGATCGTCAAGCAGTCCGGCGGCCACATCGCGGCCCAGAGCACTCCGGGCCGCGGCTCCACGTTCCGCGTTTGGCTCCCGGCCGCCGAGGCCGCAGCCCCCGCGCCTGCCCCGGCCGCCGTGCACCCGCCGGCCACCGCGGGACACGAGACGATCCTGCTCTGTGAGGACGACGAGACCGTTCGGTCACTGACCGCCGAGATGCTGCGCTCCGCCGGCTACCGCGTGCTCGTGGCGTCCGACGGCAGCGAGGCGCGGCGGATCGCCGCCGAGCTGACCGCGCCGCTGCATCTGCTGGTCACCGACGTGATCATGCCGGACACCAACGGCCGGCAACTGGCCGAAGAGCTCGCCGCGCGCTGGCCCGGCCTGCGCGTGCTCTACCTGTCCGGCTACAACGCGGACATCATCGCGCACCATGGAGTGCTCGATCCGGGCGTCGAGTTTCTCGAGAAACCGTACACCCGCCCGCGCCTGCTGGCCCGTGTTCGGGAAGTCCTGGACCGGGCCTCGGCCGGCGCACGAGCGCCGGGTGATGCGGTGCGTGCGTCCGCGGGCGGCGCACGCTAAGCTGCTCCTGTGTCCGACCGTCCGTCCGAGCGCGACCTCCCCGCCCAGGCCGCATCGCCCGCAGGCGATGACGCCCCGGTGAGCGCGTCCGTGTCCGCCCCGCCCCCGCGCGTGCTGGTGCAGCGTGCAGCGCGGAGCGGCCTGCTCGCGCTGCTCCTGCTCGCCGTGCTGGGTGCGATAGCGCTCGCGGCGCCGACCCACCCCCGCTGGCACCCGCTGCTGGCGCTGGTCGCCACGGTCGCGATCGTCGTCATCGCCATCGTGCGCGCCGAGGACCGCCTCGACCGCACCGCCCTCTGGACCATTGTCGGACTGGCCTGGATCGCCTTCGTGCTCACGGGGCTGTTCGGACTCAAGACGCCCGCCATCCTGGCCACGGCCGCCATGCTGTACGGTTGGGCTTGCCTCGTGCGGGCCGCTCGCAGCGCAAACAGCTCGGCGGACAGGCCCGGACGCGGCGTGCGGAGCGCCGCCCTCGTGTGGCTGCTGCTCGCCACAGCGGGAAGCGTCCTGGTCTGGCGCGCCCTGCTGCAATGACGCAGCGGATCGCTCGCGCGCCCCGTCACGCGACCGGCCCGCGGCCGCACGCAGCGGACACGGGCCGGTTCGAGCTGCTCAGGGTGGCAGGCTGCCGCCACCACTCGGAGGCCGGATCAGCGCATCAGTCGCACACCGCGCCGATCCGCGCCACGAACAGGTCGATGTCGTCGAAGTTGACCTCCGAGTCGCCGTTGCAGTCGCCGTTCAGCCACGGGCAGCTGTACGGCCAGCCGGCGCCGCCGGGGTAGTTGAGCGCGTCCACGAACAGATCGATGTCGTCAAAATCGACCGTCCCGCTGCAATCCAGATCGCCGGCGCACAGCGCGGGCCCCGGGACTGTCTTCGTAAACGAGCCGTCCGAACCCGTAATGCACAGCCAGTCGCCGCCCGGCGTCCAGAACCGCGCGTATTCGGTCAGGTTGTCGACCGTCACAATGTTGCCGGCGATGTCGAACGCCAGTTCGCGCGCCCGGCTGCCCGCGTCGAACCCGCCGACGTACGCGCCGTCTGCCAGAGCGAAAATGTGGACGAAGCCATTGTTCCACTTGCCGTACGCGACCACACCGTCCGTGTCGCTCACGTCAATGCCATACGCGTAGCTGAAAGGTTCCGCCTTGGGGACTTCCCAGGCCGCGGTGTTGATCGGTGGCGGGCCGTCCAGGAACTTCGTGATGGCCGACGCCTGCGTCGGGTTCGCCCGGTACTGGTTCATATACCAGTTGCCTTCGGCGTCGCGGGCCACGTCCCGCGGATAGTACCCAAAATACGTCGGGCCGATGTACTGTACGCCGAGGTCGCCGCTCGTCGCCGTCGCCTGCGCGCCGAGCGTATACTCGATCAAGCCCTTGCGGCCGGGCGCGCCGCTGTAATAGTTGCTGTCCACCAGGTAAATCTTCCGGTCGCCGTTCGCCTGCGTACCGCTCACGTAGATGCTCTCCACGTACTGGTTGGCGGTCTTGTTCGTGCCGTCGATGAGCTGCGTGGCGACGGACAGGTCGTCATTGAACTCCCAGGCCAGGTCGCGCGAGAAATCGGCGACGTACAGGTGATCGTCCGGCCCGATCACGCTCTTGAACGGGGCGGCGTCGCCGGCTAACGCCCAGTCGACGCCGCCCGTCGCGAAACCCGCGTCGGACCCGTCGGCCAGCAGCACGTAAATCCCGTCCAGCGTCGCCCGCCCCGCCGAGGTCGTGCCGCTTTTGGCGTTCGAGATGTACACTTTGCCAAAGTTGGAGCTGGCGGGGTTCTTGTTGATGGAGACGCCCGCCGGCAGGAAGAAGTTGCGGGACGGCTCGTCGGGCATATACTGCGCCCATCCGACCGGCGTCGTCGTGCGGACCCGGATGGCGAAGCCCGTGCCGCTGCCGATGTTGAACGTGTGCACGCCACGGGTTAGCGCCCCCAGATTCAGCGATGTGTCGCCGTATCGCTCGATCACCACGCTCGCCGCGTCCTCATTCAGCACGAACGAGTACGTGCCGCCGCCCAGGTTTTGAATCGCAGACGCATAACCCACGGCCAGCGCCGCGGGCACGACCGCACCGACCAATGCCAGCCCAAGCCACAGTTTCGTCAGTCGCATCTTTCTCTCCTCTACGAACGCGAAAAAAGTCGCCACGCACCCTCAGGCACAAGCCTCCCCGGGGGCCGCCGCGCCACACGCGCGAGGACCGCGCTAACTTTCTGGAGGGTGTGGATGCGGCGTCAACCCGTCGCTCGCATCCACTGCAAGTATAGCCCCATCGACCCGAGCGACGCAACCGAGGCCGCGTCTTTGCGGAATATTCACACAGCGCTCTCCCCGACCCCGCACACCTGTCTGACCGCGCGGTCAGCGCCCCTCGGTCACAACAGCCGCCACCGCGTGGCAGCGGCTGTGCACTGCTCACGGTGCGAGGAACTCCTGCTCCACGAACCGGGCCGCGCGCTGGAACGCCTCCGCCGCCGCGCCGAAGTCCACTACCATGGGACGCAGGTCCGCAAGCCGCCCCACGCGCGAAGTCGCCGAGGCGTTCACGTGCAGCGGGATCTGGGCCGACGGTCCGCGGGCCAGTTCCGCCTCCACCTCGGGCGAGAGCAGATACTCGATCAGCCGCCGTCCGGCCTCCGCGTGCGGCGCGCCCTTGATCAGCGCAACGGTGTTCGGAAAGACGAGCGTTCCCATTCCATCCGGCTCTGAGTCCGGAAAGATGATCGCGACCGGCCGCCCCGCATCCAGCTCGGCCACCGCGTCGTCGGTGTCGGTCAGCCCGAAAGCCAACCGTCCGGCGGCGACCGCCTCTGCCACCCCCTTGTTGCCGCTCAGTACCTGCACCTCATTCGCGCGTATCGCTTTCAGCAACGCGGCCGCTTCCGCATCCCCGAGCTTGGCGAACAGGAACGCCACGTGCGTCGCCGTGCTGCCGAAGAGCGGCTTGGCCATGCCAACCCGGCCGCGCCACCGCGGGTCGGCCAGCGCGCGGATGCTCGTCGGGCGCTGATCCGCTGGGACGAGATCGGTGTTCACAAGCAGCACCCGCGCCCGGGCGGCGAACCCGCACCAGTAGCCGTCCGGGTCGCGCAGCGCCGCCGGAATGTGGCTCGCGTCCGCCAGCCCCAGCGGCTGAAGCAGCCCTTCTTCCTTGAGCCGAACCGTATTGACCACCTCGTTGTTCCAGAAGACGTCGCAGCGGGGGCGGGCCGCCTCGGCCCGGATGCGGTTGGCCAGTCCCACCGTCTTCGTCGATTCCGTGTCGTATGCCGGCCGAACCGCGATGCCCGTGCGGCGTGTGAACTCACGCAGGATCGGCTCCGCGAACTGCTGGTCGAGCGACGTGTACGCCACGACTTCGGGCCCCGGACCGGCCGCCTGTGTGGGGGGCGGCGACTCCCGCTCGCAGCCCGCCAGGCAGAGCAGCAGCACACCGGCTCCGATTCGCACCGTCCACATGTCAAGTCCCCTGTTGCACCGACTCCGCAGACGGGGCCGGGACGGGCCGCCGCGCGCCGCTCAGCAGGATCAGGCCAGGCGGCACCACCAGTCCGGCACCTACGAGCGCCAATACCGCGAGGTCATGGTACACACCAAAGTGCAGAAGCGTGAAGGCCCGCACGGACAGCAGCGGCACCGCGGGCGGCACGACCAGCTTCGACGCGGCCACCTCTGCGAGGCACAGCACGAATTGAATAACCCAGACGAGGCCGAGCGTGCGCGCGCCGGCCGGCCACGCCACGTGACGCCACAATCCCGCCGCACCGCACCCGTCCAGACGGGCCTGCGCCAGGAGGTCGTCGGGCACGCGCCGCAGCGCGGGCATCAGCAACAGCACCGCCAGGCCGAGAAACCGTACGACGTACGCCAGCACGACGATCGCCGACGAGTCATACACCGCGGCGAACGCGTCGCGGTTCAGCAACTCGATCAGCGTGATGCCCGTGACGGGTGCGGGCAGCGCCAGGAGCAGCACACATGCGGTCCGAATCGCCCGCGGTGCCCAGCCGCAACGCGTCGCCTGCCACGCCAGCCCCAGCGCCGGCAGCGACAGCAGTGTCGCCGCGATGGCACCCAGCACGAGCGAGGAGCGCGCATTCGGCCACACCTCGCCCAGGCTGCGGATGAGCCTTGGCCCGATCTCGAGGTGGCGGACCAACCCGGCCACGGGCACCGCCAGCGCGCCCAGCATCAGCAGGCCGCAGGCCGCACCGACCGCTTGACGCGCCCGGCCGAGTCGAAATACCCGCGGGGCCTCGCCAAAACGCGTCGCTTCGTGGGAGCCATAGTCCCGCCAGCGGCGCTCCGCCAGCGCGAGCAGCCCGGCGCAGGCCGCGAGCACCGGCAGCGCCGTCAGGAGCGGCCCGGCGCGCCGCGGGTCGAGCTGGTATGCCAGGTACACCTCCTCCGCGAACGTGCGGACCACCACCAGATCGCTGAGCGTGAAATCCGTGGCGACCAGCAGCAGCACGAGGAGCGTCCCCGCGAGCAACGTCCGGCGGACCATCGGCAGCGACACGCGCAGCAGCACCGTGCGCGGCGTCGCATCGAGCAAGGCCGTGTCCTCCAGCGCCCGATCCGTGTCGCGCAGCGCCCGCGCCAGCAGCAGCAGCACGAGCGGGGTCGCCGTCAGGCCGTAGAGCGCCCCGCACACCCACACCGACCCGTTCACCGCCCACAGCGGCACGAGCGCGAAGACGAAGACCGCCCAGATGTACACGGGCGTGCTGGCGCCCAGCACGGCCAGCCCCAACAGCAGACGCCGCCCCGGCAGGTCCGTGCGGGCCGCGAGCAGCGCCAGCGGCGTCGCCAGGGTCAGCGTCACCAGCACGGCCACCGCCGCCACGGCCCCCGTCTGCTTCAGCAGCGCCCCCCAGCGCGCCCAATTCACCGCGAGCGATGCCGCCTCCGGATCGCGCACCCCCTTGAGCACCGCCAGTACGACCGCCCCGACCGGAACCGCTGCCGCCGTCAGCAGTACCAACGCATGCGATCCCACGACCAGCGCGTCCGCCAGCCGCACCCGCGTCGCGCCGTGCCGCCCGCTCATCCGCGGCCTCCCGCCCGCTGGCCGTCTCAGGCTCGCACGAACAGCGTCTCGCCCGAGCAGCGCGCCATCCGCGGGTCGCAAGCTGTTTCGATCACGGCGGCCACGTCGTCCGGCGCGAGCGTCTCGTCGGCCGGGAAGTTCGGAAACAGCCCGCGCATGAGCTTCGTTTCCACCGCGCCGGGCGCAACGGAGAACACCTGGATGCCGTGCGGCTTGCCCTCGGCGGCCAGGCCCCGCGAGAACAGGTTCACCCAGGCCTTGCTGGCTCCGTACACCGTGAAACCGGGGAACGGGTCGACCGAGGCCAGCGACGAGACGTTCACGATCACGCCGCCCCCCTGCCGACACAGCACCGGCCACGCCGCGCGGCACGTCTGAAAGATCGCCGTCATGTTGAGCGCGGTGACCGCATCGAAGTCGGCATCGCTCATCTTGTCGATCGACGCCAACGGCGCGCAGCCCGCGTTGTTCACCAGCGCGTCGATCCGGCCGGTGCGCGCCACCGCTTCCTCGATCAGCCGCCGGGCTTCCCCGGGGCGGCTCACGTCCAGCGCGAGCGTCTCGCACCGCCCGTTGGCGGCGCGCACCTGCTCGGCCGCGGCCGCCAGGTCCGCCGCCTGCCGCGCCGCCGCCACGATCGTCCAGCCGGCCCTCGCCAAACGGAGCGCCGTGGCCAGCCCGATGCCCCGGCTCGCCCCGGTGATCACAGCCACTCTTGTCGTCATGGAAGCCTCCGCAGCGTCGGGGACGCCGCTCGTTCACAGGAGCCCGTGCTTCTGCAACCGGTAACGCAGCCGGTCGCGCGACAGGTTGAGGAGTTTCGCGGCGGCGGTCTGATTGTTGTTGGTGCGCTCCAGCGCCTGCCGCAGGAGCTGGTACTCGAGCCGCCGCAGCTTCTGAAAATCGAAACCTTCGGGCGGCAGGGCCATGTTCTCGAGGTCCCAGGCCCAGGGATGAACCTCGCTGCGACCCAGCACGATGTCGTCGGCCTCAATGACCTCGCCCTTGCTGAGCAGCACGGCCCGCTCGACGACGTTGCGCAGCTCGCGCACGTTGCCCGGCCAGCCGTAGGCCCGCATGCGCTCGTAAGCCGCGTCGGACACGGCCCGGATGGGCTTCTTGAACTCCGTCGCGAAGCGTGTGACGAAGTGCTGCGTCAGCAGGCGCAGGTCGTCGCCCCGCGCGCGCAGCGGCGGCAGGAAGATCGTCACGACGTTCAGCCGGTACATCAGGTCGCGGCGGAACTGGCCCTGCTCGATCGCGTCCTCGAGATCCCGGTTCGTGGCCGCGATCACCCGCACGTCGACCCCGATCTCCTTTGTGCCGCCCACGCGCCGGAATTTCCGCTCCTCCAGGAACCGCAGCAGCTTGGCCTGGAGCGCCGCGGGCATGTCGCCGACCTCGTCGAGGAACACGCTGCCGCCGTCCGCCAGCTCGAACAGCCCCTTCTTCTGCATCTTCGCGTCGGTGAACGCGCCGCGCTCGTGGCCGAAAAGCTCGCTCTCGAGCAGCGATTCGCTCAACGCCGTGCAGGTGATGTTCACGAACGGCGCGGCCGCGCGGTCCGAATTGTGGTGGATGACGCGGGCCACGAGGTCCTTGCCCGTGCCCGTCTCACCGCGCAGGAACACCGTCGAGACACCCGTGCGGGCCACCTGTTGCACGATCTCGAACATCCGCAACATCGACGGGTCGCGCCCGATGATCGCGTGGATGCCGAACTCCTGCTCGGTCTGCCGCCGCAGCTCCCGCAGCTCCCGCCGCAGGCGCGTCGTCTCCAGGGCCCGCTCCACGACGTGCATGAGCTGGTCCATCTGGAACGGCTTGGCGACGTAGTTGTACGCCCCCAGCTTGATCGCCTCGACCGCCGTCTCGATCGTGCTGTACGCGGTCATCATGATGGCGACCGCGTGCGGGTCCACCTTCCGCGCGGCGCGCAGCACCTCGAGACCGGTCGTGTCCGGCAGCTTGTAGTCCAGCATCAGCAGGTCGTAAAGCCCTTCCGCGAAGCCCTCCAGGGCCGTGCGGCCGTCCGCCGCCTCGACGACCTCCCAGCCGCGCTCCTCGAACTTCTGGCGCAGCGACCAGCGAATCAGGGCCTCGTCCTCGACCACCAGCACGCGGATCTTCATCGCTCGTCCGTTCCCTGCCCCGCGGCCGGCGCCGTCCGCGGAAGTTCCACCACCACGATCGTGCCCACGCCGGGCGCGCTGCGGATCGCCAGCTGCCCCCCGTGCGCTTCCACGATCTTCCGGCAGATCGGCAGCCCCAACCCCGTTCCGCGAGCCTTGGTCGTGTAGAACGGCTCCAACGCCCGCCGCAGGACATCCGGCGTCATCCCGCTTCCGCGGTCCTCGACCACCACCCGCACCTCGTCCTCGTCAGCCGCCGTCGTGGTCAAGCGCACGAGCCCGCCTTCGCTCGACGCCTGCGCCGCGTTCAGCACGAGGTTCATCAGCACCTGCTCGAGCTGGTGCTCGTCCGCCTCCACCAGCGGCACCGGCCCCGGCGTCACGACGTCGAACCGCAGCTTCTGGAACAGCGGGTCCTCGCGCACGATCCGCACCACGCGCTCCGCCACCCCCGCCACGTCGCACTTCTGGAGCCGCGGCGGCTTCGGCCGCGAGTACACCAGCAGGTCCTTGACCGTCCGGTCCACGCGCCCGATCTGCCGCAGGATCTCCCCCAGCACGGGCCAATGCGGATCCGTCCGTTTCAAGCTGTCGCGGATCACCTCGATCGCCCCGCTGATCCCCGCCAGCGGGTTCTTGATCTCGTGCGCCAGCGAAGCCGCCAGTTGCCCGATCTGGGCCATCTGCTCGGCCTCGTTCAGGCGGGCCTGCATCGCCTCGCGCTCGAGCTGCCGCACATGCTGCGTATGGCTCTGCTTGTAGCTCTCGGCCATCATCCCGATCTCGAGCGTGAGCAACCGATGCAACGCCGCGCGCTTCGCCTCGAGTTCCGGCGGCGCCGCCTCCCTCAAGAGCGCATCGAGCTCCGCCCGCACGATCTCCATTGCCGCAAGCGCGAAGTGCTGCGGCAGGCCGATCCGCACGTGGGCCCGACCGATCCGATCCCGGTCGTGGCAGTACGCCGCCCCGTACTCCCCGCCGAACAAGCCGCGCAGCCACGTCAGCAACGTCGCCCGCAGCCGCCGCATCTGCTCCGGCGTCCCGTCCAGCACCGCGCGCGTCCCGGCGTGCGACTGCACCGCCTCGTAGAACCGGCTCACCACCCGGTCCAGCCCCGGCTCGAGCAGGGGGCGCAGCTCGCGCAGGGCCGCCGCATCCACGGCCGTGAACCCCACGTACGCCTTCATTTCCTCGAACACCGCTTCGATCATTCGGCGGGATTGTATCGGCCGGCCGCCCCGCGCGGGGACCGGACTCGGACCGGCCTGGGCCGGTGGGGCAACTTTCGCACCGCGGGGGATTTCCCACGATCCGCGGCCGTACCGGTGTTGCCCCGCCGCAACACAACCCGCCGGTCAGCCCCCGCCCCGCCGCCGGAGCCGCCCCCCGCTCGGATTCCCGGAGTGCCCGGCGCAAGCTCCACGTAGCGCGCCGCTTGGCACGCCGCGTGCAACCCCCGCATCGCGTGCCGACGCGGCAGGTATGAGCATGTCGGTTTCGAGCTACGCGGACAACTCGGAATCCACCCCGGCAAGCCGGGCGCTCCCGCGGCTCCTGGTTGTGGAGCCCGACCGGCTCACCCAGTGGTCCATCGCGAAGTTCCTCGCCCGCTGGTTCACCATCCGGCGGACCGGGTCCGTGGACGGCGCCCGCGCGCTGCTGCGCGAGCAGCCGGTCGACGACCTCCTGCTTTCCGGCAACCTCCCGGCCGGCGCGGCCGAGGCCCTGGACGCCTTCGCACGCGAGCAGAATCCCGCCGTCCGCACAATCCTGATGGTTACGGGCGAAGGGGAGCTCCCCCGGCTGCCCGGGGCGGATCTGATCGAGAAGCCCTTCGAGCTGTCGGCCCTGGCGCGGCTTCTGGGAGTACCGGCCGCCGAGTTGGCGCAGGCCTGATTCCCTCCCGCGACTGCCCCCCTGTCGTCGGCCTCGAAACAGAAGCGGGCGCCGCGCCCCAACGCGCGACGCCTGCGGTTGCTGTACATCGATCTCCGCCGTCAGTCGGCGGGTTCGTACGGCTGGTAGTCGGGGTACCACATGGCCCCGCGGACCAGCGGCTCGATCTCCGCTTCGGGAATCATCCGCCCGAGGTTGAGCCGCCGCGCCTCGCGGATCACGTTCATTGCGATGCGGGCGCTGATCTCACGCAGCATGCTCTGCTCCGGGTAGAGCGCGTGGAGCTTGAGCCGGTCGGGCGTGATGCACTCGGCCAGCGTCTTGGCCGCGACCATGAAGAACGACTCGGGCACCTCGGTCGCCTCGGACAGGATCGCCCCCAGGCCGACGCCCGGGAAGATGAACACGTTGTTGCCCTGCCCGATGACGTGCCTCTGCCCGTTGTACTCCACCGGTTCGAACGGGCTGCCGGTCGCCACCAGCGCCCGGCCGTCGGTCCAGCGAATCGCCTCGGCCGGCGTGCACTCCGCCTTGGAAGTGGGGTTGCTGAACGCGTAGATGATCGGCCGTTCGACATGCTTGGCCATCTCGCGGACGATCTCCTCGGTGAACGTGCCGGCGCGGGCCGTGGTGCCCAGCAGGATCGTCGGTTTGACGTGCCGGACGACCTCGAGCAGGTCCCAGGGGCCGTTGCCCTTAAATCCGTAATCGCGCAGCTCGGCCTTGGTCAGGGCGAACGGTCGCTTGTGCGGGTCCTTGATTGGCTCCCCGTCGTGGACCAGACCCACGGAGTCGACGAACACCTGGTTGCGGTGCACCTGCGCCTTGTCGTCCGTCTCCAACAGCATCGCGTCGGCCACGAGCCGCCCGATGCCGACGCCGGCCGCGCCGGCCCCCGCGTAGACGATCCGCTGCTCGCAGAGCTTGCCGCCCGTGATGCGCAGACCGCCGTACAGGCCCGCCAGAGCCACGGCGGCGGTGCCCTGAATGTCGTCATTGAAGCACGGGATGCGCCGCCGGTAACGGTCCAGCACCATGAACGCGATGTTCTTGTGGAAGTCCTCCCACTGCACCAGCGCGCGCGGGAAGACCTCCTTGACGCCGTTTACGAACGCCTCCACGACCCGCTCGTACGCCTCCCCCCGCAGACGCCGGTTGCGCCAGCCCATGTAGTACGGGTCGTTGAGCAGGTCGGGGTTGTCGGTCCCGACGTCGAGGCTGATCGGCAGCGTGGCGGACGGGTGAATGCCCGCCCCGGCACAGTACAGGGCGATCTTGCCGATCGGGATGCCCATGCCGCCCGCCCCCTGGTCCCCCAGGCCCAGGATGCGCTCGTTGTCCGTCACGACGATCAGGCGAATTTCGGTGCTCGCGGCGTTACGCAGCACCTCCGGCACCCGCTCGATGTCGTCCGGCGTGATCCACAGCCCGCGCGTCCGGCGGAGGATGTGACTGAACTGCTGGCACGCCTGCCCGACCGTCGGCGTGTAGACGATCGGCAGCAACTCCGCCGTGTTCTCGACCAGCACGCGGTAGAACAGCGTTTCGTTGAGGTCCTGCAGTGCAGCCAGCCCAATGTACTTCTCCAGCGGCGTGCCTTTCGCCCGCAGGTGCTCCAGTTCGAGCTGCACCTGCTCCTCGATCGTCAGCACGCGCCATGGCAGCAGCCCGCGAAGGCCGAAGCGCTCGCGCTCTTCAGCCGTGAAGGCCCGCCCCTTGTTCAGCAGCGGGTTGCGCAGCAGCTCCCGGCCGCGCAGCGGCACGCGCAGGCGCTGGCCGGCTTTCCAGTAATTCGGCGGTAGTCTGAAGTTCATCGGATGCGCTCCTTCTGCGCGGCCGTGCACGCCACGCAATCCGCCCCTACGGTAACCGCCCGGGCCGGTCCCCGCCAAGGGCGGCCGCGCAGCGCCACCTCAGGCGTAGCTGGCGAGGACCTTCATGTAGTTCGCCCGCTCGAACGCCGCCGGGTCCGCGACCGCGCGCTGGCTCATGCTGCCCTTCATCTGGGCCAGCGATTCGTATTCGTGGTCCCGCATCCACGTCGTCAACTCGTCGAGGATCACTTTCAGCTCGCCCGGCCCCTTGCGCAGCAGCACCGAGCAGAGCTGCGTGACGTCCGCGCCGGCCATCACGAGCTTCAGCACATCGTGGGCCGTCGCCACACCGGTCGTCGCCGCGAGGCTCGCCTTGACCTGCGTGTAAAGAATCGCGATCCAGCGCAGCGGAAGCCGCATCTCGTGCGGCGTGCTCAGCACGAGGTTCGGGAACACCTCGAGCTTCTCCAGGTCGATGTCCGGCTGGTAGAACCGGTTGAACAGCACCAGCCCGTCGGCCCCCGCCTCGTCCAGCCGCCGGCACATCGCCCCGGTCGCGCTGAAGAACGGACTGAGCTTCATCGCCACCGGGATCGACACGACGCGCTTCACGGCTGCCAGGATGTCAACGTAGAGCGCCTCGACCGCCTGCGACGTCAGGCTCGGGTTCGTCGCGACGTAGTAAACGTTCAACTCGAGCGCGTCGGCGCCGGCCTGCTGCATCTGCCGGGCGTACTCCGTCCACCCCCCGACCGTCACGCCGTTCAGGCTGGCGATGACCGGGATCCGCACGGCCGACTTGGCCTTGCGGATGTGCTCGAGGTACTCCTCCGGACCGAGTCGGAACTCCTCCGGCTTCGGAAAGTAGGTCAGCGATTCGGCGAACGATTCCGTGCCGGCGCTCAGGTGGTGGTCGAGCGCCGCGGCCTCGTGCGTGAGCTGCTCCTCGAACAGCGAGTGCAGGACGACCGCGGAGGCACCGGCGTCCTCGAGCCGCCGGATCGAGTCGAGACTGGCCGTCAAGGGACTGGACGAGGGCACCAGCGGGTTCTTCAGCCGCAGGCCCAGGTAAGTTGTCGAGAGATCCATCGCTGCCGTTTCCTTTCTGACGCCGGCCCGCAGGCCGGCGGGGTCCCGTCCGAAGTGTGCCCGGCGCCGCCGGGTCGCCGACTAGTGCCCGTTGCCGCCGGCCGTCGCGTTCTCGCCGCTCGCGGGGGCGAACAGCGTTGCCAGCTGCTCGTACATCCGCCAGCGCTGGAGGGCATCCTGCTGGCCAAGCTGGAGCAGCACCCGGGCATCCTCGGGCTTGCTCTTGGTGAGCATCTTGAAACGCGTCTGCTCGTACGCGAAGTCCTCGTACCGGAGCGAAGGCTTCCGCGAGTCGAGCTGGAGCGGGTTCTGCCCCGCCGCCGCCAGCTCCGGATTGAATCGGAGGAGCGGGAAGTGCCCGCTCTCGACGGCCTTCTTCTGCGTGTCGAGGCCCAGCCGCATGTTGATGCCGTGCGCGATGCAGTGGCTGTAGGCGATGATCAGCGACGGTCCGTCGTACGCCTCGGCCTCGATGAACGCCTTGACCGTCTGCTGGTCGTTGGCGCCCATCGCCACCTTGGCGACGTAGATGTTGCCGTAGGTCATGGCGATCAGCGCCATGTCCTTCTTGTTCATGGGCTTGCCGCCCGCCGCGAACTTGGCCACCGCCCCGCGGGGCGTCGACTTCGAGCACTGCCCGCCGGTGTTCGAGTACACCTCGGTGTCGAGCACCAGCACATTCACGTTCCGGCCCGTCGCCAGCACGTGGTCCAGCCCGCCGTAGCCGATGTCGTAGGCCCAGCCGTCGCCGCCCACGATCCACACGCTCTTCTTCACGAGCACGTCAGCCAGCTCCAGCAGGCTGCGGGCCTCGGTCGACGTCTGGCCGGCGAGCTTCTTCTTCAGCGCGGCCACGCGCTCGCGCTGCGCCGCGATGTCGGCGTCGGTCTTCTGCGGGGCCTTCAGCAGCGCGTCGGCCAGGTCACCGCCCAGCGTGTCGCGCAGTCGGGTCAGCAGCTCGCGGGCGTATTCCGCGTGCTTGTCCAAGGTCAGCCGATAACCCAGGCCGAACTCGGCGTTGTCCTCGAACAGCGAGTTGCACCAGGCCGGGCCGCGGCCGTCCTTGTTCACGACCCAGGGCGCCGTCGGCAGGTTGCCGCCGTAGATCGACGAGCAGCCGGTCGCGTTGGCGATGATGGCGCGGTCGCCGAAAAGCTGGGTCAGCAGCTTGATGTACGGCGTCTCGCCGCAGCCCGAGCAGGCGCCGGAGTACTCGAACAGGGGCTGAAGGAACTGCGAGCCCTTGACCGTGTTCACCTTGACCTTCTGCCGGTCGACCTCCGGCAGGTCCAGGAAGAACGCGTAGTTCGCCCGCTCGCGCTCGCGGATCGGCGGCTGGAACTCCATGTTGATGGCCTTGAGCCGCGTCTCCCTCTTGTTCTTGGCCGGGCAGGCCTCGACGCACACGCCGCAGCCGGTGCAGTCCTCCGGCGCGACCTGCACCGTCACGACACAGCCCTCCAGCTCCTTGCCGATGTACTTCTTCGACTTGAAGCCCGCCGGAGCGTCCTTCAGCAACGCCGGGTCGTAGGCCTTCATCCGGATCGCCGCGTGCGGGCACACCAGCGCGCACTTGCCGCACTGCACGCACGTGTCCGCGTCCCATACCGGGATCTCGATCCCGATGTTCCGCTTCTCCCAGCGGGTCGTGTGCGTCGGGAACGTCCCGTCCGACGGCAGCTTGCTGGTCGGCAGCTCGTCGCCCCGGAAGACCATCATGGGCCCCAGCACTTCCTTGACGAAGGCCGGCGCCTCCTCCGGGACCGGCGGCCGCACGTGCAGCGTGCTCGTCGCCCGCGCCGGCACGGGAATCTCGTGCAGGTTGTCGAGCGTCTGGTCGACGGCCGCCCAGTTCTTCTTGACGACCTCCTCGCCTTTGCGCCCGTACTCCTTCTTGATGGCGTTCTTGATGGCCGTGATGGCCTGATCCTTCGGCAGAATGCCCGAGATCGCGAAGAAGCACGTCTGCATGATCGTGTTCACGCGGCCGCCCATCCCCGTGTCCTTGGCGACCTTGTAACCGTCGATTGCGTACAGCTTGAGCTTCTTGGCGATGATCTGCTGCTGCACCTCGAACGGGAGTTTGTCCCACGTCTCGGACGCCGGATACGGCGTGTTCAGCAGGAACACCGCGCCGGGCAGGGCGCTGGAGAGCATGTCATACCGCTCCAGGAACGCCCAGTTGTGACAGGCGACGAAGTTCGCTTCGGTGATCAGGTAGCTCGAGCGGATCGGCTTCGGCCCGAACCGCAGGTGCGACACCGTCATCGAGCCGGCCTTCTTCGAGTCGTACACGAAGTAACCCTGGGCGTAGTTCGGCGTGTCTTCGCCGATGATCTTGATCGAGTTCTTGTTGGCCCCGACCGTGCCGTCCGCCCCCAGCCCGTAGAACAGCGCCCGCACGACGCCCGGGTCCTCGGTCGAAAACTTCGGGTCGTACGGCAGGCTCGAATGCGTAACGTCCTCGTGGATGCCGATCGTGAAGTGGTTCTTAGGCGTCGCCGCGGCCAGGTTGTCGAGCACGCCCTTGACCATCGCCGGCGTGAACTCCTTGCTCGACAGCCCGTACCGCCCGCCGACGATCCGCGGCAGACCCGTCCGCTGGCCGCTCGCGACCGCCTCACCAAACGCGCTGAGCACGTCCTTGTACAGCGGCTCGCCCGCCGCGCCCGGCTCCTTCGTGCGGTCCAGCACCGCCACGGCCTTGACGGTGGGCGGAATCGCCGCCAGCAGCGCCGCCGGCGCCCAGGGGCGATACAGCCGCACTTTCACGACGCCGACCTTCGCCCCGCGGGAGTTCAGCGCTTCGACAGCCTCGTGCGCGACCTCGGCGCCCGAGCCCATCAGCACGATGACCCGCTCGGCGTCCGGGGCGCCCACGTAGTCGAACAGGTGATAGGAGCGCCCGACGACCTCCGCGAAGCGGTCCATCACGCGCTGCACCACGGCCGGGCAATCGCGGTAAAACGGGTTGACCGTCTCGCGTGCCTGGAAGAACACGTCCGGGTTCTGGGCTGTGCCACGGAGCATCGGCCGGTCCGGCGTCAGCGCCCGCGCCCGGTGGGCCGCCAGCGCCTCCGCGTTCAGCATCGCCCGCATGTCCTCGAGCGTCAGCTCCTCGATCTTCTGCACCTCGTGCGACGTGCGGAAGCCGTCGAAAAAGTGCATGAACGGGACGCGGCTCTCGAGCGTCGCGGCGTGCGACACGAGCGCGAGGTCCATCGCCTCCTGCACGGAGCCCGAGGCCAGCATGCCGAAGCCGGTGGAGCGGCAGGCCATCACGTCGCTGTGGTCGCCGAAGATCGACAGCGCGTGCGTCGCCACCGTCCGGGCCGTGATGTGAAACACGGTCGGTAGCAGCTCGCCCGCCATCTTGAACATCGTCGGGATCATCAGCAGCAGGCCCTGCGACGCCGTGAACGTGCAGGTCAGCGCGCCGGTCGTCGCGGCGCCGTGCACGGAGGCGCACGCCCCGCCCTCGCTCTGCATCTCGATCACGTGCGGGATCGTGCCCCAGAGGTTCGCCCGACCACCCGCGGACCACTCGTCCGACCACTCGCCCATCGGCGACGACGGCGTGATCGGGTAAATGGCAATCACCTCGCTCAACGCGTGCGCGACGTGGGCCGCCGCCTGATTGCCGTCGATCGTGACCATGCGACGTTTGCTCATGCGACTCACTCTCCGAAGGGACCAACCGCCGGCCGACAGCCGCGACTGGTCCTGTGCTGCAACTGCGGTCCTTCACGTGCCGCAAACGCTCCCGACCTGGCGGGGACGGCCGCGCCTGGGGCGGCGTTCGCCGCTGGGGTGAACGCCGTATCCGAACCGCGCTCTGTACCGCGCGCCGGACTCCCCTGCAAGCAGCGTTCCTTCGGTGAATGTCCAGAGTGCTGGAACTCGGACCGCGCCCCCGCGTCGCCACCCCGCAGTTGCGGAAATCCGCGCACTCGTCGGCTGTGAAAGCCCGACAACTGACGTATCACCGCCGCAACAGGCTCGCGTCAGCCCCCACCGACCGCCATGCCCGCCGGCTCACCGGCTCTTCCCCCGAGGGAACCCTCCTCGATGACCGGGAACGCCACGGTAAAGTTCGACCCCCGCCCCGGCTCCGAGTACGCATGCAGGTAGCCACCGGCCTGTTCCACCACCTCGCGGACAATCGACAGCCCCAGTCCCGTCCCCGGGATCCCCGCCGCGACCGCCGCGTGCCCCCGTCGGAAGGCGTCGAAGATCGAGCCCGCCCCCGTTGCGGAGGAGGCCGCCAACTCCGGGATGCCCATGCCCGTGTCCCGCACGACGACGAACGCGAATTCCTGCCGCCGCCCGTCGCCGTCCGGGCGATCCGGCAGCCGGCGCTGGCCGCGCAGCGCGACGATGCGCACGTGCCCGCCGGCGGGCGTGTACTTGACCGCGTTGTCCACGAGGTTCCCAACGCAATCGGCCACGTCTTGTGGGTCCACCCGAACCTGCATGGACTGGCTCGTCCGGCACTGCCACGTGAGCTCCACCCCCTTCTCGCGCGCCACCGGCAGGTACCGCCCGTATAGCTCGGTGACGACCACAGCCAGATCGCACCTCGCCTTGCTATGCCGCCGTGGGTCGGCTTCCTGCACGCGCGCGAGAGCGAGCAGCTCCGAAACCTGCGACATACCGTCGCGGCAGCGGTGCACGATCTTGTCGCACGTGGCCAGGATGCCCGCCTTGTCCGTGACGATCCCGTCCCGGATGAGGTTCGCGAGCGTCTGCACCATCGCCAGCGGGCTCTTGAGCTGATGTGCCGCCGTCTGCATGAAGCGCGAGCGCCGCTGCTGGAGCTCTTGGATGGCCTGCCGCGATTCAACCAGCGCCGCATTCAGCCGGATGAGCATGTCCTCGCGCTGATCCAGGATGCGCCCGATGCGGTCGGTGAAGTACATCGTGCCGAAGATCGCCAGCGCCACCGTGACGGTGGTCAGCACGACGTAGTCCGCGTCGCCCTGGAGCCTCGTCGGCTCCAGGTGCGGCAGCAGCGGGTACCAGGGCAGGAGGCCCGCGAGCTGTCCGAGCGCCATGGCGGCAAACAGCGCCGCGCCCCAGGCACTGACGGCGAGGGCCTGCCAAGTGCGCAGCACGAGCCCGCTGATCGCGGCGTGGAACAGGTAGAACAGCACCATCGGGCTTTCGACCCCGCCCGTGAGGCTGAGAATCCACGTCAGGAGCAGCAGGTCGCTGGCGATCTGCGCGCCGGCGAAGAACTGCCCGCTGCGGATCGCCTGACGCTGTTCCCCTCCCGGAGCCTCGAGCTGCCGCCGCAGCAGCCCCGAGACGGCAGTCCACACCAGGTTGCTGGCCCCCACCGCCAGCACCGCCACAAGCAGCGCTGCCGGCCGACGCGTGTCCGGCAGCACGAAGCGTTCGACCGCGAGGGCGGCCAAAGCGCCGCCCATGAACACCCAGCGAAGTCGCAGAAACCAATGCAGTTGCAGCAGCACGACGACCGCGTACGGCTTGCCTGCCGTGATGCTCGCCGGCACGTCCGGCAGCGGTGCGCGCGCGCTCAGCATAGTGCGCCTCCGCCCACATTCCGGAGCACCGCGGCCACGGCCCCGCGGAGCTGCTGGGCGTCCAGGGGTTTCTCCAGGAACCGCGCGCACAGCTTCCCGACGGTACCGTCCTCCCGGTCCGCGAGGGGCACCGATGAGATCAGGATCACGGGCCGGCGCAACGCCGGGTCGTCCCGGACCTGCGCGGCCACTTCCAGCCCCTCCGTCGGCGTCGTGAGCATCACGTCCAGCAGCACGAGGTCCGGCTGCGCTGCGCGGATCAGCGCCAGTCCCTCCGACGCCGTCGTGCAGGCGAGAACCCGGTAACCCATCGGCTCCAGCACGAGGCGTACGACGTCATGCATGTCCGTGTCATCGTCGATGAGCAGAACCAGGGGGCCCGTCGTCGGCATCGCACGATCCGCAGCCGGCACAACGCCCGTCGCGGCTCGGCCGGATGCGTCGCGCGGCGAAATGGCATAATCGAACCTACGTATCTGAATCTTAGCCTGCGTGGTGCAGGAACGCAACGGTCGCGTGAAAAAAGTACAGTCACCCTTCGCGTTGCGCCTGCCACGCCGCGACGTACGCCTGTCCCAGGGCGACGCCCCCGTCCCCCGCCGGAACAACGCGGTTATACAGCACGCGCACCCCCTCCGCCCGCAACGCCGCCACCAGGCGACCGAGCAGCCGCCGGTTCGCGAAGCACCCGCCCGACAGCGCCACGGTTCGCACCCCCGTCTCGGAAGCGGCGACCCGCACCGCGGCGTGCAGCGCGAGCGCGATCGTCTCGTGCAGTGCCGCGGCCAGCACCTGACTCGGCGCGCCTGCGAGGCGGCGGCGAGCCAGCTCCAGCAGCGCAGGAGCAAACGAGAACCGCAGCCCATCCCCCGTAATCCGCATCTCGCACGGCAGACTCGCGGCCTCCGCGACGCCGTACGCCGCCGCTTCGACCGCCAACGCGCCCTCGGCCTCGTGCCGATTCCGCGCGCACAGGCCAAGCACAAACGCCGCGGCGTCGAACACCCGGCCCAGGCTCGACGTCGGCGGCGCAGCCACGCCGCGCGTCATCTGAAGCTCCGCGCGACGTACGTCCGCGTCCGTCGGCAGCGTTGCCGCCCCGGCTGCTTCCGACGGTTGCTCCCGCCAGCGCTGCAACAACCGTGTCAGCACCGTCGCCCACTCGTCCGGGGCTGCCGCCCGCAGCAAAGCGGCCGCCGGCCGCCACGTCTCGAGCGCCGCCGCGTCGCCCCCGACGAGCGGGTAGTACTCGTGCCGCCCAATCCGGCGAAAGTCGCCCCGGTGGCACCAGAGGAGTTCGCAGCCCCACACGGCCCCGTCCGTGCCGTGCCCGGTGCCGTCGCACGCCAGCCCGAGCACCGGTCCCGGCTCCGCGTGCTCCGCCATCACGCTCGCGATGTGTGCGTGGTGGTGCTGGACCGGCACGCAGGGCAGCCCCCGCGACTGCGCGTACTCCGTGGACAGGTAGCGCGGGTGCAGGTCAGACGCCAGCCGCTCCGGTCGGATCGCCGTCAGCGCTTCCAGCCGGGCGATCGCCGCGATGTAGTGCCGATACGCCGGGGCGTTGCCCAAATCCCCGAGATGCTCGCTCACCACGGCCTCGCGGGCGTCGAGCAAGCATACGGCGGCCTTCAGGTCGGCGCCCACCGCCAGGATCACCGGGCCCGGCGGGCGCTGGATCGGTAGCGGCCGGGGCGCGTAACCGCGCGCCCGGCGTACGGGAATCACGTCGCCCTCGAACGTGAACACGACGGAATCGTCGATCGGCCGCGCGATTTCACGATCATGCACGAGGAAGGCATCGGCCACGTCGCTCAGATACTCGAGCGCCTCCTCGTCACGATAGGTCAGCGGGTGGCCGGACAGGTTGGCCGACGTGAGGACCAGCGGCCCGAGCCCGGTCGCCAGCAGCAGGTGATGAACCGGCGCGTACGGCAGCAGCAGGCCGTAATCCACGACACCTGGCGCCACGGACGGGGCGAGCAGCTCGCCACGCCGCGGCGCCAACACGATCGGCGCCGCGGGCGACGTCAGCGCCGCCGCGTCCGCCGGGGTCAACGCGACCAACTGCTCCGCGGCGGCCACGTCGCGCACGAGCACCGCGAGCGGCTTGCCGTCGCGCAGCTTTCGCCGTCGCAGGCGCTGCACGACGTCCTCGCGGTCGGCCCGGCACGCCAGGTGATAGCCGCCGATGCCCTTCACCGCGACGATTTCGCCGGCCGCCAGCCGCTCGGCGGCCGCTTGCAGGGCCGCGTCGCCGCGCGCCGTCGTGGTCCCGCGGACCAGCAGCCGCAGTTCAGGGCCGCAGACGGCGCACGCGTTCGGCTGCGCGTGGAACCGGCGGTCGGCCGGGTCGGCGTACTCGCGGGCGCAGGCCGCGCACATCGTGAAGGCCGCCATCGTCGTGTTCGGCCGGTCGTACGGCACGGTGCGGATGATCGAGTACCGCGGGCCGCAGTTCGTGCAGTTCGTGAACGGGTAGCGAAAGCGGCGATCGCCGGGATCGAAGAGCTCGCGCTGGCAATCGGCACAGGTGGCCGCGTCGGGCGTAACCTCGGGCCGCCCGCCGCCCTCCGTGTCGGACGCGACGATCTGGAACCCGGCGGCGCCGTGTGGTGGCCGCTCCTCGACCGTCACGTGCGTGATCCGCGCCAGCGGCGGCAGGCGGTGGTACAGGTCGTGCTCGAACGCGGCCAGGCGCTCGGCCGGGCCCTCGACCTCCACCGCCGCCCCGAGGGTGTCGTTGGCCACCCACCCCGCCAGCCCGTGGGCCACGGCCGTGCGAAAAACGAACGGCCGGAACCCGACGCCCTGCACCTGCCCGCGCAGGCTGTAGCGGCGGCGGATGTGGACGGGCTCAGGCATTCCGGCATGCTCCGGGCGGCGCGGCGCGTGGAGTAGAGTGCCCGCGCCGCCGCCGCCGGATTCTATCGCCGCCGCTCAGTGCCCGGGGCCCGCGACAGCGCCCGCCGTCCGCCGTATAGTCTCGCGGCGACGCCGATGCCGGAGCCTTGTGCCGAGTATTGAGCCGCATGCCGCGACGCCCGTGGAGCCTGTTCCTGACACTGCTGCTGCTGGGCCTGCTCGGGCTCACGCTGCTCGCTCCGATTTACGCGGTGGTACGGGCCGGCTTCGTCGATTCCGACGGCGGCTTCACGCTAAGCCACCTCCACTGGGTTTTGACCGATGACCTCTACCTCGAGGGGCTCTGGAACAGCGTCTGGCTGGGGCTGTGGACAACCGTGCTGTGCCTGGTCGTCTCCATCCCGCTCGCGCTGCTGGCCGAGCACTACAGCTTCGCCGGGCGGCGCTGGTGGCTGGCGCTCGTGCAGGTGCCGATGATCCTGCCGCCGTTCGTCGGCGCGATCGGGTTGAAGGGCCTGCTCTCTCGCAACGGCGGCATCAACCTGCTGCTCATGCACTGGGGGCTGATCGACCCGAGCCAGCCGATCGACTTCCTGAAGTACCCGTTCTGGTCGTGCGTGGTGCTCGAGGCCCTCTACCTCTACCCCATCACGTTCCTCAACGTGCAGGCGGCGCTGGCCAACATCGACCCGGCCCTCGAGGAAGCCGCCCGCAACCTTGGCTCGAGCCCCTGGCGGCGCTTCTGGAGCATCACGCTGCCCCTCATGCGGCCGGGCGTCTTCGCCGGCGCCACGATCGTTTTCATCTGGTCGTTTACCGAGCTCGGCACCCCGCTCATGGTCGGGTTCCGGGCGGTCACGGCGGTGCAGGTCTACGACGACCTCAGCACGACCAATCCCGCGGCCGAAACGTACGCGCTCGTCGTCGTCATGCTGGTCGCGAGCGTGCTGTTGTACCTTGTCGGCAAGCTCGTGCTCGGGCGACCCACGGCGGGCATGCTGGCCAAGGCCACCGTCGCCGCCCAGCCGCGGCGGCTCGGCGGGCCCGGGACCCTGGCGGTGACCCTGCCGTTCGCGGCCGTCTTCACGGTCGCCGTTCTGCCGCACGTGGCCGTGGTCCTCGGCAGCATCACGTCGACCGGCCTGATCGAGCTGGCGCCCGAAAAGCTCACGCTGCGCTTTCACGCCCAGTTGCTGTCCGACCTGTGGCATCCCGGCGACGCCACCCGCAACCTGGCCGCGCTCAGCGTCGTCAACAGTTTCAAGTACTCGATCCTCGCGACGGCCGTGGACCTCGTCCTCGGCTTCGCGATCGCCTACCTGGTTGTCCGGCGCCGCTCGTGGCTCACGGGATTGCTCGACGGCCTGGCCATGCTGCCGCTGGCGGTGCCCGGGCTGGTCATGGCGTTCGGCTACTTTGTCATGACCCAGGGCGACGGGCCCTTCTCCGCCCTCAACCCCCTCCGCTCGGCCACCGGCACGACCGTGCTGCTGGTCGTCGCGTACTCCGTGCGCCGTCTGCCGTTCCTCGTGCGGTCGTGCGCGGCCGGGCTCGAGCAGACCTCCGTCGCCCTGGAGGAAGCCGCCGCGAACCTCGGGGCCCGCTCGCTGCGCACGCTCGGGTCAATCGTCGTGCCGCTGTTGACCGCGAACTTCATTGCGGGCGGCCTGCTGGTCTTCAGCCGGTCGATGCTCGAGGTATCGGACAGCCTGATCCTCGCGTTCGACAAGAACGCGTACCCCATGACGAAGGCGATCTACGACCTGGCCGACAACCCGAACGCCGGGCTTCAGATGGCCTCGGCGCTGGGTGTGTGGGGCATGCTGCTGCTCGTCGTGACGATCGTCGGCGCGTCGCTCGCGCTCGGCAAGCGGCTCGGCGCGCTGTTCCGCGCGTAGCCCCGCCCGCCGCTGCGCGTTGCGGCAGCCTTCTGCCGACCGCCCGCGCTTACAGCCGCTCCGTGATGCTCTTGCCCTGCATGAACAGCAGCAGGTAGTCGCGGCCGCCGGCCTTGCTGTCGGTGCCCGACATGTTGAACCCGCCGAACGGCTGCACGTCGACGAGCGCGCCGGTGCATTTGCGGTTGAGGTACAGGTTGCCGCAGTGAAAATCGTGCCGCGCCCGCTCGAGCCGGAAGCGATCGTTCGAGTACAGCGCCCCGGTCAGCCCGAACTTCGTCCCGTTCGCGATGTCCAGGCCGTCCTCGAAGCTTCGCGCGCGGATCACCGCCAGCACCGGCCCGAAGATCTCCTCCTGCGCGATCCGCGCGTTGCGATCGACCCCCTCGATGATGGTCGGCGGGATGAAGTGGCCGCCGGTGGGCACGCAGGCTCCGCCGACCTCTGCCACGCCGCCTTTCACCGCCCCACCGAGCACGAGCCGGCCTTCCTTCCGGCCGATGTCGATGTACCCGTTGATGCTCTGGAACGCGTGCGCGTCGATGACCGCGCCCATGAAGCAGTTTTCTTCCCCCGTCGTGTCGCCGATGGTCAGCCTCTTGGTCCGCTCCACGACCCGCGCCAGCACGTCGTCGTACACCGCCTCATGCAGGATCGCCCGCGAGCAGGCCGAGCACTTCTGCCCTTGAAAGCCGAAGGCCGACGCGACGATGCCCTCGGCCGCCGCCTCGCGGTCGGCGGTTTCGTCCACCAGGATGCAGTCCTTGCCGCCCATCTCCAGGATGGTCCGCTTGAGCCAGATCTGACCCGGCGCGATCTTCCCGCAGCGCTCGAAGATCCGCAGTCCCACTTCCATCGAGCCGGTGAACGACACGAAACGGGTCTGCGGATGATCCACGAGGTAGTCGCCGACCTCGGCGCCCGAGCCGGGGCAGTAGTTCAGCACGCCCGGCGGCAGCCCGGCCTGCTCGAACACCTCGGCCATCTTGGCGGCGATCACCGGCGAGGTGCTGGCCGGCTTGAGCACCACCGTGTTGCCCGTCACGATCGCGGCGCCGGTCATGCCCGTGCAGATCGCCAGTGGGAAGTTCCACGGCGGGATGACGACGCCCACCCCCAGCGGAATGTAGCGCAGCTCGTTCTCCTCGCCCGGATACGGCGTGACCGGCTGCGGACCCCCGAGCCGCAGCATCTCGCGCGCGTAGAAATCGAGAAAGTCGATCGCCTCGCACACGTCCGCGTAGGCTTCGATCCAGCTCTTGGAGACCTCAAAGCACATCCACGCCGCCAGCTCATAGATCCGACGGCGCATGATCGCCGCCGCCTTCAACAGCACGCGGGCCCGCGTCTCGTGGTCCACCTTGCGCCACGTCTGGAATGCCGCCGCCGCGACGCGAATCGCCTGCTCCGCCTGCTCCCGCGAGGCCTTGCCCACGGACCCGACGACCGTATCACTCCGCGCCGGCATGTACGACGCGATCCGCTGGCTCGTCTCGATCCGCTCTGGGCCGATTCGCAGGGGGTACGTCCGGCCGAGCTGGCCGCGGACTTCCGCCAGCGCGGCCAGCATCTTCTGCCGCGGTTCCGGTTCGGCGAAATTCACATACGGTTCGGGTCGGTACGGCGTCAGCATGGATCGGGCTCCGAGCGGGGTTGCAACCTCCAGTCAACCGGGCCGCATTATACGTCGCGGCCGGGCCGCGCGACGAGCCGCCAGCGGCCGGTATAATGCCGCCATGTCCCAGCCCCAACGGCGGCGCGCCGTTTTCACGGCGGCCCTGGCGGTCTTCGGCCTACCCACGAGCGCCTGCCGCGGTCCGGTGGTCAGCGTGGACGACGCGGTCGTCGGCGGCGGCGCCTCGGCGCGTCTCGCCGCGGTCGTCGAGTACGAGCCCGCCTGGGGCCTCCGCAAGAACGCCGAGGGCATCCCCGTGGGCTTCTTCATCGACGGCCGCGAGATCGGCCGGGCCAAGACCGATGAGGAGGGTCTCGCGGCGCTCGAGCGGAAAGTCGCGCCGGGCGTCACCCACTTCGAGGCGCGGGCCGAATCGGCGGCGGGGCCCGCCCGCGCCACCGGGCGTGTTTTTCGCTGGGAGGCCGACCGCGTCATCATCGCAGTCGATATCGATCACACGCTCGCCCGGACGGACTATGACTCTTTGATCCGACCGGACGAAGAGGAGAATAGCGGCACGCTGAAACACTCCGCCGCCACGCTCCGGGACCTCGCCGGCAACTTCCACATCTTGTATCTCACGGGGCGACCCCGGATGCTGCTGGACAAGACGCGGGCCTGGCTGCGAGAACGCGGTTACCCTGATGGGCCCGTCATCACGTCCCGGGGATTACGCGAGATGCTTCGACCGGGCGCGTTCAAGACCCGCGAGCTGCGCAGGCTCCGGTCGCAATGGCCGACACTGCGGATCGGCGTGGGCGACAAGGCCAGCGACGCGGAGGCGTACGGCGCTAACGGAATGCTGACGCTCATCATCGCACGCGAGCGCGAGAGCCGCTTCGGCTTCCACGCGCTCGTGTTCCGCGACTGGAAGGAGCTCGCGCGCTTCATCGCCGACAACCGGCGCATCCTCGCCGACCCGGTTGCCCTGGAAGCCGCGCTGGACGGCAAGACACCCTTGGCGTGGACCTTGCCCCGCTACCGCGCCGATTAACCGCGGTACCCGGGACCAACGAACACGGGCAGCCGCGCCGCCCGTTTCTATCCGAGTGCGCGTGCCATCGTCACAGCCGCCGGCGCCCGCCCGCGACAAGCGCCCCGCCCAGCGCCACCAGCAAGAGCGTGCCCGGCTCCGGCACGATCGCGCCGGGGACGGCCTGCGCCGCGGTGGCCGGATCCCCCGGCGTCGCCGTGCTCGCCAGAGCCGTCAGCAGGTCATTGGCCGCGCTGCCGTCGCGCTGGACGACAGCCTGCATGAGCAGCGCCGCGACGTCGGGATTGTCGGCGGTCGTGCCGGCCACGCGTGTGTTGGCCTGAAGGCTGGCCCGAATCGCGTCGTTGATGCGATCGATCGGCGACTGCGGGAAATTGGCCTCCAGCGCCGTCGTGTCAAAACCCAGCGCCGTCAGCAACGCCAACGCCCCGTCGACGAAGATGTTGCCCTGGATGTTGATCGGACCGACGTCGAAGTTCGTCGGCTGGCTGTCCTTGACCAACACGCCGTCGAGCAGGAACTGCGAGTTCGCGTTCCGCATCGTCAGCGAGAGGTTGTAGAAGCCGAGCGGGTTCAACTCGAGGTTGCCGCCCATGCTGAACGTCCCCAGCAGTTCCGCGTCCTGCGCGCCGAGCTGCGAGCGGATGTCGTAATTCAGGTTGTTGATGTTCACGTCCGCCTGCACGTTCCGAAACGAACGGCCGCTGTAGCCCAACGTCATCTGCGTCGTGCCGGACAACGTCATTTCCCCCAGTCCTGCAAAATGGAAGGTTTCGGCCCGCCCGCGCGCGTCCACGCCGAACGTGCGGTCGACCTCCAGCTGGTACCCGCGACCGAAACCCCGCGGCACGATCCGCACCCGGCCGGACCGGGCTCCGTTGACGCGCGTGCCGTCGCCGGTCGCGTTGAGCGGGTAGCCGCTCGGCGTCGCCGCCAGCTGGATGCCTCGGTAAATGTCTTCCCAAACTCCGCCCAGCGCCAGGTCGGCACCCACCAGTCCAACCAGAACGGGCACGGCCCACACCGCTCGGTTCATACGACACCTCTTGCGGAGTCCGCGTCGGCGGACCAACCGAAACACGATAGACCCTCGGCGCGGCGGATTCAACCGCAGGCCGGCCTCTTTGTATCTTATCGGAGAGGGCGCCCCGTGGGTTCATTCGCCGCCGGGTCAAGACGGCCCTCTTGCTCCGAGGTATACTGCCGCTCCCGCTCGGGTCGGCCGCCCCGCGGGGCTAACCGCGGAAGCGGCGCGGGGTCTTACGCTCCGGAAGCGGCCAGGAAGGCGCGATGGTGCGAGTGCGACTGTTTTCGGCGGCAGCGATGCTGATCGCGTGGGCGGCGGCATCTCTTGCGCAGCCGCCGGCGACGCAACCCGTCACGCGCCCGGCACTTGACGCGCAGGAACGTGTCAACGACCTCTTCACGCTCATCGAAGGTCCCAATGCGCCCGACGTGCGCCGGACGGGGGCCCGCGAACTGATTCTCCAGCGCTGGCCGGAAGCGCCGGCACGGCTGGCCGCCCTGCTCGCCGGCACGAACAACGGCGCTCGGATCGCCGTCGCGTCCGCGCTCGCCGACCTGCCGGATTACCTTGACTCCGCGTACGTCGGCCCTCTGTTGAACATGCTCGGCGATGCCGACGCGGAGGTCCGGACCGCGGCGGCGGGAGCGCTTGCGGCATACCGCAACGGCGGCGTGATCTCCCGCCTGCGCACCATCGCGCAGGACGCTGAGCTGCCGCGCGAACAACGTTTGGCCGCGATCAGCGCGCTTGGCATGATCCCGCGCCGTGAAGCCGTGGATGCGCTGGCGGAATCGCTCGGGGACAGTGAGCCGCCCATCGCCCAAGCCGCCCTGGTCGCAATCGAACGCGCGACCGGATTCGACTTCAAGTTCGAAATCGGCCCCGCGCGCGCCTGGTGGGAGCAGACGCGCGGATTGTCCGAGGAACGCTGGCAGCAGGAGGTGATCGACCGCCTCGTGCGCCGCAACCGCGAGTTGCGCCGCCGCCTGGAGGCTACCGAAGACCGCCTCGTGCGGGTGCTCGAGAGCGCGTTCCAGCGGGCGACGGACACCGAACGCGCGACCCAGATCACGACGTACCTCGGCGACAGCGCCCTGACGATCCGCCTCCTGGGGCTGCGACTCGCCCAGCTCCACCTCGTGGAGGGCAAGACGCTCAGCCCCGAGTTGCAGGACCAGATCCGCGAAGCGCTCCGCAGCTCGGACCCCCGCGAGCAAGCTGCCGCCGTCCGCACCGTGACCAGCTTCCGCGCGTCCGCGGACGCCGAACGCTTCCTGGCGATGCTCCAGTCCGCCCCGCAATGGGACGTGATGCAGGCCCTGATCAACGGGCTCGGCTATGTCGGCGACGACACGGCCGTCGCGCCGCTCCTCGAACTGCTCGATCAGGCCAGCGACGCGACCCGCACGGAGGTCGTAACCGCCCTGGGTCGCCTGGCCGAACGCCACGTCATCGCCGCGGACCCACGCGGCCCGGTCACCGAGAGCCTCCTGGCCGTCTTCAACGGCACGACACCAGCCCAGGTGGCTCTTCGCGAGCGCGTCCTCTGGGCCATGAGCCTCGTCGCGGTGCCGGCGTTCGGCCCGGCCTTCGCGGCCGGCGTCGAGCGCAGCGAGGCGGTCGCCGTGAAGCTGGCCGCGCTGCGCGGAATCGCCGCGCTTGGCGATCCGCAACTGGCCGACGCGCTCACGACGGTGGTCAACGATTCGGACCCCAGCGTACGCAAGCTGGCCGTCGAGACGCTGGGCGCTCTCGGATCCAGCGACAACGACCGACACGTCGAAGCGCTGTGGCGCCTCATGACATCGCCCGAGGAAACCGACGAGGGCATTCGCGTCGCCGCCGCCAAGGCCGTGCAGGACCTGCTCGCCAAGCGTCCGGCCGACCAGATCGAGTCCTGGCTCGCCCGCCTGCCCGGGACCGGCGCCGACGCGCGCATTTTGACCCGCGTCGCCGAGTTTCTCGAGCGCTTCGCCCGCCGCGTCCAGGAAGCCGACACGGTCGGACGCGATCGCCTCGGCATCGTGCGGGCCCGCCTCGCCGCCGTGCGGCTGCTGCTGGGCCAGGCGGCCGAGGCCGTGACCACCTATATTGCCGCCGTGGAGGACCTGACGCTCGCCCGACACGCGGCCGCGCCGCGCGTGGCGCTGGACCTGCTCCGGGCCGCGGTCGCCACCGGACGGTATGACGAGGCGGTGGCCACCGCGGTCGCGGCGGGCACCGGCGGCGACGGGGCTGCTGTCTGGCGCACTGTCGCCAGCGAGGTGGACGCCCGCCTCAAGTTGGCGCCCGCCGACGAAGTGCTGGTGCTCCTGGCGGCACTGGAGCGATACCCGCCGGCCCCCCTCGACGCCGACGCCGCGGACCTGCTGCGGCGTCTCCGCGAGCAGGCGGAACGCGCGCGTGCCTTGGGCCCCGCGACGGCGCCCACGACCCGCCCCGCGACCGCGCCGCGTCCGGTCGACGACGACCACGATTGAGCATCCGGCCTCCGCGTCGAGCCGGGACGCCTCGACCCGTCCGAGGACCGGCCGCCGGGGGTTCGGCCGCCGATTCGGGCCCCGCGCGTTCCGAGAGCGACCGACACGGGGGTCGGTCGCGAACCCCCCCGGCGGTTAGAATCGGGGTGGGAGAAAATGCATGCCCAGCCGCCGAAAGCCGCCCGACGCCCGCGTTCCCGACTACTGCGATTTCGACTGCCCGCACGCGGAGTTTCCACCGGCCGACACCGCCGGCATCTGCCGTACGATGTCGGCCGTCTGGTGCGGTCAGCTCCGTGAACTGGTGAACAAGAACGCGCCGTGCGAATGGAAGCGCCGCCGCGCCGGCTCATTGGCCGAAGATGCAGCGGCCGACCCCCGCGTCGGCCGTCGAGCGCCGCCCGACACCGACGCTCCGCCGCCGGGGCGGGTCGCATCGCGACCGTCCCGGGGCGGCCGACGAAGAAAGGCCACCAAGGGAGAGTAACGGACGCCGCGCGAGGAGCGACAATCATCCGCGCCGTGCGCGGTGCTGGTCTACAACTCGCTCTTCGCCATTCGCGACTCGCAACTGACGTGTGTACCCCCGACGACGAGGAGACGACCCGTGCCCGCCGCCGACCTGCAAACGTTCATCACGGAGCTCGAGCAGCGCGGCCTGCTTCGCCGCGTCCGGGTGCCCGTCGATCCGATTCTCGAGATCACGGAGATCGCCGACCGGGTGATGAAGGCCGGCGGACCCGCCCTGCTGTTCGAGCGCGTGAAGGGGTCGGATTATCCGCTGCTGATCAACGCCTTCGGCTCGCGCGAGCGGATGTGCCTGGCCCTCGGCTGCAACGACTTCGACGAAGTTGCCGCCCGCGTCAAGCACCTCATCAAGCCCGAGATTCCCACGACGCTGATGCAGAAGCTGCGGAGGCTGCCCGAGCTCGCCCAGCTCGGCAGCCTTCCACCGAGAATCGTCCGCCGCGGCCCCTGCCAGGACGTCGTCCACACCGAAGACGCCGACCTGTTCAAGCTGCCCGTGCTCAAGTGCTGGCCGCTCGACGGCGATCCCGCCGCCGTGCGCTTCACCGCCGGCGGCACGCCCGTGCCTCCCGCCGCACCCGCCGACGCGCCCGTCGTCCCTGGCCGCTACATTACGCTCGGCGCCGTCTTCACCAAGCACCCGGAGACGGGCGACCGCAACGTCGGCATGTACCGCGTGCAACTCTTCGGCCCGCGGCTGGCGGCCATGCACTGGCACACGCATCACGACGGTGCGCGCCATTTTCGCGCGTATCACGCGCTGGGCCGCGGCATGCCGCTCGCCATCGCGCTCGGCGGGCCGGCGATTCTGCCGTACGCCGCCACCTGCCCCCTGCCGCCCGGGATCGACGAGTGCCTGTTCGCGGGCTTCCTCCAGGGCCGGGCGCTGGAGCTTTGTCCGGCCGTGACACAGCCCGAAATCGAGGTGCCGGCCGCGGCCGAGTTCGTGATCGAGGGCTATATCGACCCGGCCGACGAGCCGGTGCTGGAAGGGCCGTTCGGCGACCACACGGGGTTCTACTCGCTGCCGGACTGGTTCCCCCGGCTGCACGTCACGGCGATCACGCACCGCCGCAACCCGGTGTACCCGGCCACGATCGTCGGCCCGCCGCCGATGGAGGACTACTGGCTGGGCAAGGCGACGGAACGGATCTTCCTGCCGCTGCTCCAGATGCTTATCCCGGACATCCTCGACTACGACCTGCCCCGGTTCGGCTGCTTCCACAACTGCGCGTTCGTGAAGATCCGCAAGGAGTATCCGTACCAGGCGCGGCGCGTGCTGCACGCGATCTGGGGCGCGGGGCAGATGGCCCTCACGAAGATCATCGTCGTCGTCGACGAGGACGTGGACGTGCACAACGCCGACGACGTGCTGTTCCACCTGTGCGCGAACGTGGACCCGGCCCGCGACCTCGAGCTGGTCCGCGGGCCGCTCGACATCCTCGACCACGCCGCGCTCGAATGCGGTGCGGGCGGCAAGCTCGGCATCGACGCGACGCGCAAGATGCCCGGCGAGGGGCCGGTCCGCCCGTTTCCGCCGGCGCTGACGATGTCGGCCGACATCCGGGAACTCGTGACGCGCCGCTGGGGCGAGTATGGGCTGTAGACCGGGCGGCGTCGGGAACGGTTCGAGCCGGGGGTGGTATTCAGGGCCCGGTGCGCTGCGGCGGAGGTGGGTCTCGGGATTACCGTATACGCAGTGACCGCACTTCGAGATTTCAGATTCGGAACCTACGGTCCTCGATGTCCGTCGCGCACGGCCAGCACGTGCCGCTGAAGCCCCTCCAGCGAACGCCGTATCCGTCCGCACCACGCCGCACGTCGCTCGAGCGCCACTTTCGCCAGCAGCGCGGCGAACTGCGGGTCGAACTGTTTGCCGGCCTCATGCATGATGACCGCCACGGCCGCGTCGATGTCGCGGCTCGCCCGGTACGGCCGCTCCGCCGTCAGCGCGTCGAATGCTTCCGCCACCGCCAGCAGTCGCGATCCGACGGGGATCGTGGTGCCGCTCAGCCCGAACGGGTAGCCCGTGCCGTCGAACCGCTCGCGCAGGTGCCGGATGATGACCGTTTCGGTCTCAAACACGCGCAGCGGCTCGAGAATCTTGCACGTCAGGAGCGGCACCTGCCGCAGAACCGCAGCCTGATCCTCCGTCAGCACGTCAGTGCTTTGCAGAATCCGGTCCGGCACGCCGATCTTGCCCAGGTCGTGCAGCATGGCGGCGTTGGCCACCGCCGTGCGAAGCGGCTCCGGCCATCCCGCTGCCTCGGCCAGCTCCATCGCGTAGTACTTGGTGTTGCGCGAATGCCAGGCCGTGTACGGGTCGCGGGCTTCCAGGGCCTGCACGAGGGCCCACACGCTCTGCAGGCAGAGGTCCTTGGCCTGCAGGCTCAGCGACACGACCTGCTTCTGGAGCCGGTCCACCTCGACCCGCTCGATGCCGAACGGATCAGGGGCCGCGTCCGGCGCATCCGAGCGTATCACCCGATTGCGGCCTTGGCGTTTCGCGCAATACAGCGCATGGTCGGCCCGATCCACCAGGTCGCGTACCGACCGCACGGCCGCGTCGTCGGTGGCACTGACGCCGATCGAGGCCGTGACCCGCAGGTCCGGAAGCCGCGGGACCTGCACGCGGTCCGGCAACGTGGCCCGGATGCGCTCCGCGAGCTGGGCCGCCTCGTCCAGCCGCGTGGCCGGGCTGATGACGGCGAACTCCTCCCCGCCGTAGCGGGCCACGATGTCCGTATCGCGCACCATGCTCGACAGGTGCCGGGCCACGGCCGCGAGCACCAGGTTGCCCGTCTCGTGACCGAACGTGTCGTTGACCGCCTTGAAGTGGTCGAGGTCGAGCATGAGCAGCGCGAGGCCGCCGCCGTAGCGGCGAGTACGTGCGAACTCGCGGTCCAGCAGCTCCCGGAAATACGCGTGGTTCCACAGCCCGGTGAGTCCGTCGGTCACCGCGGCCTGGCGCAGCCGCTCCTGAAGGCGTCCGACCCGCAGACCGTTGCGCAGGCGGGCCTTGAGCTCCTGTTCGTCGTACGGTTTGGTCAGCAGGTCGTCCGCGCCGGCGCTGAGCGCCGCGGTCTTGAGCTCACGATCGCTCGACGCGGTCACGATGATGACGTAGGTGCCGTCCAGTGCGGCATCGGCACGGATGCGACGACACAGCTCGATGCCGTCGATGCCCGGCAGGAACTCGTCGCAGATCACCACGCAGGGGCGGTGGTCACGAATCAGCCCAAGTCCGGTCTCGGCATCCGCCGCTTCGACGCAGCGCAGGTGCGTACCCCGCAGGCGGAGCGCTAGGAGCCTCCGCTCGTCCGGGTCGTCCTCGATGATGCAGACGTCGATCGGCTCGTTTCGCATGGGCTGCCTGCCGTCCTCGCTCGGGCGGTGTACGCGGGCGCACGTCGGTCGCCGGGCGGCTACGGTCGCGTCGCGGCATACGTTCTTACGGCGCCCAAGGGCCATGGTTGGGCGCGCTCGGACTGCCGCCGTCGCCGCCCCGCCTTAGGGAATCATGCGAAACGCGTACGCCGCCGGGGCGCCCGAATTCGGTCGCGGGCCCGGAAAACGCGCCGTCCCGGTTGCCGCGCCGCAACGGGTCTGATATTGCTGCGGCCGACACAACGCGAAAGGAACCCCATGAGCCCGCCGTCCGCCGGTCGCGTGACCCTCGACGCCCTGCGTCGCCGCAAGGCCGCCGGCGAGCGCATCGCCATGCTGACGGCGTACGATTATCCGACTGCCCGCCGGGCGCAAGCCGCCGGCGTGGACATGCTGCTGATCGGCGACTCCCTGGGCACCGTGCTGCTCGGGCACCCGAACACGCGCAGCGTGCCGCTCGAGCTGATGCTGATGCTCGGCGAGGCCGTGCGTCGCGGCGCGCCGGACGTGTATCTGGTGGGGGACTTGCCCTACGAGTCGCTGTCGCGCGGGCCCGCGGTGGCCGTGGCGGCAGCGCAACGCTTCCGCGACGCCGCCGGCTGCGACGCCGTCAAGCTCGAGGCCGGCCCCGAGGACCAGCCCCTCGTCGCGGCCGTCGTCGCGGCGGGCATCGCCACGATCGCCCACCTCGGCCTCCGCCCGCAGCAGGTGCTTACGCCGGATGGCTACCGCGCGCAGGCCCGCGACGCGGCCGCGGTGGCGACGCTGGTCGCGCAGGCCCGGCAGATGTGCGCGGCGGGCGCCGTCATGCTGCTGCTCGAGGCCGTGCCGGACGAGGCGTCGCGCGCCGTCATGGCGGCGGTGGATGTGCCGGTCATCGGCTGTGGGGCGGGCGCGGCCTGCGACGGGCACGTGCTGGTGACGCAGGACCTGCTGGGCCTGGGGTTCACGCGACCGCCGCGCTTCGTGCCGGTGCTGGCCGAGCTCGGCCCGCTGATCGACGCGGCGCTTCGGCAATACGTCGAAGCGGTGCGCGCCGGCACGTACCCCGGCCCCGAGCACGCCTACCCCATGAAATCGCCGCGCGCCTGACGGTTGTCGCCGGCGCGGCGCGCGTCTAGACTGCGATGATCGGGCCGACCCGTTGCCAGCGGTGAGCCGGTCGCCCGCGTCGGGAGTGGCCGCATGATCTTCGGCGAGGAAGACTCGCAACCGAAAAACCCCGCGGGCGGACAGCCCATCCGCTTCGATCTCACCGAGATGCAGACGGTCTACGCGAACTTCTTCGCGCTGGCCGGCTCGGCCGAGGAGCTCGTCCTGTACTTGGGGGCCAACTCGGCACTGCCCGGCGTGACCCAGCCGGTGCTGCGCGTCTCGCACCGGCTGATGCTGCTGCCGCAGAACGCCAAGCGCCTGCTGCTGGCGCTTCAACAGGCCGTCAAGGCCCACGAGGACCGCTTCGGGCCCATCGAGCTGCCGGCGGCGCGCCGGCCAGAGCCCCCCCGCACGACGTGACGCCGGCCGTCCCCCCGCTGCACGTGCTGCACGACCCGCCGCTCGACGGCGCGACCAATATGGCGCGGGACGAAGCACTGCTGCACGCCGACGAATGGCGCCCGGCCGTGCTGCGGCTCTACGCCTGGACCCCGCCGACCCTCAGTCTCGGCTATTTCCAGCGGGCCGACGATGTTGCCGCGCTCCCACCCGACCTCCGCGGGCTCCCCGTCGTGCGGCGTCTCACGGGCGGCGGCGCGATTCTGCACGACCGCGAGGTCACGTACTGCCTCGTCCTCGACGACAGCGTGCCCCTGGCCCGTCAATCTCCGCTGGCGCTCTACGAGGCCGCGCACACCGCGTGGCGCGACGCTCTGGCGGCCGACGGCCTCGCCGCCGATCTGGCCCCGCCCGACTTCCCGCTGCCCACGCCCCGTACCGGCCCGTTCTTCTGCTTCGAGAAGCCCGGCCGCACCGACCTCGTCGTGGGGCCGCGCAAGCTCCTCGGCAGCGCCCAGCGGCGCGTGCCCGGCCGCGTCCTGCAACACGGCTCGCTGATGCTCGCCCAGCGCTTTGCGGCGCACCCGGGGGCCGACCTCGGCGATCCCCCCCCCGCGGTCGTGGCGCGCTGGACCGCCCGGTTCGAAGCGCTCCTCGCGGATGTGCTGGGGCTCGCCTGCCGGCCGGCCGAGTGGGGGCCGGTCCTCCTCGCCGACGTCGCCGCCCGCCGGGCCAAGTACGCCGACGCCACCTGGACGCGGCGGCGCTGACGCCGTCCGCCCCGCCGCGTATCATCCTCGCCTATGCCGCTCGAGGTGGAGTCGGGGTCGCGGCCGGGCCGTCCCGCGCTGCTCGCCGTGCTGACGGCCGTCGCGCTGGTCGCCATGCTCGCGCTCGCCTGGACCCAAGCGGAGCGCCGCCGGGCGCTCGGTCCGGAGGTGCGGGTCGCCGACACGCCGCTGCATATCCGCCCGCCGCGGGGCTGGCAGGTGGACCCCCACGACAGTCACAACTTCGTCCTGCCCGTCCGCGACGAGGGCTGGCGGCGACGGCAGTTCGCGCACGAGCGCCGCATCCGGATCACGTACGAGCGGCAGGAGAGCTTCCTGCCCGTGGAGACGTGGCTCGAGGCGCTCGGCTCCGGACCGCGCGGCAAGGGTCCGGCGGCACGGCCCGCGCAACTCGGCCCGTTCCCCGCGGTGGAAACGCGCCTGCTGGTTCCCAAGCGCCTGGGCAACAAGCGCTTCTACGGCGAGGTGCTGGTGCGCGCGGCGCTGCTGCCGCGCGGTGACGTCATCGCGGTCGAGTACGACCCGCTGGTGGACCTGCGGCCGACGGACTACGCGATCCTCGAGGATGTCTGCGCGACGCTGCGCGTCGACGACCCGGCGCTGACCGGCGCCGCGGCGGACGTGCTCGCTCGGGCGGGGCTGAGCTTCCCCGTCGCGCCCCGCTGGACGGTCACCGGGCCCGCGTTCCCGGAAGTACCGGGCGTGTTCGTGGGCGGGCTGTCGGAGGGATTACCGGCCTGGTCCCTTGCCGTGCTCCGCACCTACCGCGCCCACGACCGAACGCTCGAGGACCTGCTGGCCGACTTCGCCTGGGATCGCTGGATGCAACCGGCGGCCGAGGGGGACATCCGCAGCCAGTCGCGGGCGCGCGGTGGACAGGTCGCCTACATCCGCCAGCCGCGCGCCGCGCGCGGCAGCGACAACGTCGTCGCCGTCTATGCCGTCGCGATCTCGGACCGCGACGCGGCCCTCATCTTTGCCTACGCCGGCCCCAGCGCGGCGGCCGCCGCCGAGGATGCCGCCGCCGAACTGGCCGGTGCGCTCGAGTTTCGCGAGTATCCGGGCGCGTTCGACTTCGATCGGGCGGTGCAGGACGGCGCACGGCTGATCGAGCGTTTGAACGAACGCGGCGCGGTTCCGCGCTGGGGCCGCGAAGCGGTCGAGTATGTCTACGACGGGTTCGCCCCCGGGGTCACGCTGCTGCTCCGCACGCAGCGCGCCGCCCTCGGGCGCGACGCGGAACAGGGCTATCGCGGCTCGGAGCTGCTCGAATCCAACCGTCGGCAGGAGCAGCAGACCTGGTGGACGCTCGACGGACGTGCGCAAGGCTACGAGAGTCGCACCGAATTCTGGCGTGCCAACAACAAGGTGACGATCGAGGAACGCCGCGAGGGCGCCGCAGCGCGCGTGCGTCGGAGCACGCGCGTCGCCGACGCGCGCCCGGAAAACGCTACGTTTCGCGTCGGCCCTGCTTTCGTGCCGCCCCCGGCCGAGTCGATCATCGAGGGCTGGGCGGCCCGCGGGGACTTCCCGGCCGTCATCGTCGAGTACTCGTCCGCGGCGGCCCGCGGCGCGTGTGCCGTTCTGCTGCGTGCGCTGCCCCCGTCGGACGGACGGCCGCGTGCCCTGGTCCAGTTCGATTACCGCCCGTTCGGCATCCTCGTCACCTACGACGAGGCCCTCGGCGAGCCCGACACCATCGACTGGGGCTCTGCATTGCTGAAACGCGTTCAGCGCCCGTAATTTTCGTCCTGCGCGAAGTCGAACCGATGTCGTATAGGCCAATTTCCGTCCCCCCAAGCATTGAGTGGACAGTTGCGGGCCCGGTAGAATCCCGCTGATACGGCCGACCGTGGCGACCGTCGGGGCGGTCGCGTGGCCACGGTTTGGGATTGCTTGGTGACAACCACGACCGCGACATCCTCCGCATCAGTCCTCTTGCGCCCCGCACCCGCGACCACACCCGTCGGTTCCGGCTCGGCGTGCGTGGACTCGGTCGCCAGCCTGGCGGGCGGGCGCATCTGGCGGCACCGGCCGGCTTTTGAGCGCTTGCTGGCCGAGATTCCGCCCGAAGCGTGGACCGACCCGGCGGGGCAGGGCTGGGAGTGCGTGAAACACAACAGCCGGCGCGAGGTCTGGCGGGCGCGGCTGCGGGGCGGAGCGTATTACCTCAAATATTTCGATCAGCGCAACCGCTGGGGCGGCCTCGAGCGGTGGCTCCGGCGGCCGGCCTGCGTCGTCGAATGGGAGGGCGGGCTTTACGCGCTGCAACACGGTATCGCCGCGGCGGTGCCCGTGGCCTATACGCTGGACGTGCGGCGCGGCGGCCGGCGCTGGGCCGTGCTGATGACGGAGGCGCTCGAACCGGCGCTCCCGCTGCACGAGTTCTGGCAGCAGTTGTGCGGCGATGACGACCCGCGGCGCCGGGCGGCCGATACCGCCCGGCTCATCGAACAGCTCGCCGAGCTCATCGCCCGCGCGCATCAGGCCGGGTTCGAGCACCTCGACATGCACGCGGCCAACCTGCTCGTGCAGACGGTCGCGCCGCGCCGCTACCGGCCGGTGTTCGTCGATCTCCAGAGCGCGCGGCGCGGCGTGCCGCTCAGCGACGCCGCGGTCGTCCGCAACCTCGCGCAGCTCAACCAGTGGTTCCGCCGGCACGCCACGATCGGCGACCGGCTGCGGTTCCTGCGGGCGTACCTCCGCTGGCGGCACGAGTTCGAGGTGCTTGCGCCGCACGGGCGTCCGCTCGGACTCGATTTCCGCGCGCTCGTGCAACGCCTCGCGCGGCAGGCTGCGCGCCACGCCGACCATCTCGGCGCCCAACGCGACCGGCGCAGCCGGCGGGACGGCCGCTACTTCGCCCGTCTGCGGCTGCCGGGTGGCTGGCGCGGCGTGGCCATGACGCGCTGCAAGCACGCCAGTGCCGAGTCCCGGGCCTCGCAGCTCGAAGTGCAACCCGACATGTGGACGCGGATTCTGCGCGACCCGCTCCAGCTGCTCACCCCCGGCGCGGGCCGCCCCTGCAAGGATTCGCATTCGGCCACCGTTTCCCGCGCCGTGCTCGACCTCGACGGGGCCGCGCTGGACGTGATCGTCAAGCGTCCGCGGGCCCGCAGCCTCTGGCGCCGGCTCGTTCAGCTGTGGCCGCCCTCGCGCAGCGCGCGCGGCTGGCGCATGGGACACGCCCTCCTGCACCGCGACATGGCGACGGCCCGGCCACTGGTCCTGCTGGAGCGGCGGGTCGGTCCGTTCCTCGTGGACAGCCTGCTCATCACGGAGGCGCTGCCCGACGCCGTGGATCTGGAGTCACTGCTCCGCCGCCCACCGGAGCCGCTCGACTCGCCGGGCGGACGGGCGCTCAAGCAGAATCTCATTGCGCTGCTCGCACCGCACGTGCGACGCCTGCTGGACCGCGGCTTCATCCACCGGGACTGCAAAGCCAGCAACGTTCTCGTCGTGTCCGAACCCGCGCTGCGGCTGCTGTGGATCGACCTCGACGGCATCCGGCGCGCGCGCCCCTGGACGCGCGACGGGACCGTGCGGGCCCTGACCCGCCTGCACGTCAGCCTCCGCGACGTGCCCGGCCTGACGCGCACCGACCGCCTGCGCTTTCTGCGCGCGTTCACCGCTCGATTCGGCGCCCCGGTCGATGCGTGGCGTCCGTTGTGGCGCGCCGTCGAGGCCGCGGCCGCGCGCAAGCTCCACCGGCAAGCGCGCCGCCGGGCCTGGAAGCTGCGGCACTACGGCCGTCCCTGAGCCCGCCTACGGAATCTCGTAGCGGATGACGCCGTGCCGCGTGGTGCGCGAGATCTTCTCGCACGCGTACAGCCCCGCCAGCACGAACTCCACGCAGCTCGCCCGCATGGCCGGGTCCTCGGACGCATTGACCTCGAACGCCTTGTCCCACGCCGGCGGCACGCGCCGCAGCCGCTCCGCGTAGTGCCGGCTGGGCAGCAGCGATCCGACCTCGACTTTGATTCCTTGGGCAAACACGTCCGCGATCTCGTCGAGCCCGTGCCGCTCGACGTATTCGCCGAAGACCTGACGAATCGCGGCCGTCTGCACCGTCTCCAGCACCTGCGTCTCCGTCAGCTGGTGGCTGCTGAGCAGGTCCAGCTCGAGCTTGCCCAGACTGGACGACAGCAGGTGCCCGAGGTCGCTGATCCGCGGCACCGCGGGGCGCTCGCCCAGCAGCGCGGCCCGCCGCCGGGCGCTGGCGATCAGCATGCGGTAGTTGGCGATGGAGAAGCGCGCGCTGACGCCCGAGGCCTGGTCGACGTGCGGCGACTTGCGGGCCTCGATCGTCATCTGCTCCACGATTTCCTTCATGAACAGCGGCACGCGTACCGGGAACTCGCCGTCCAGGTCCAGCCCGGCCTCCTGCTCGAGAATCGCCACGCCGTCGGCGCGGTCGCGCGGGTAGTGTGTGCGGATGATCGCGCCGATGCGGTCCTTGAGCTGCGGGATCACCTTGCCGCTGCGGTTGTAGGTCGCCGGGTTCGCGCTGCACACGACCACCAGGTCGAGGTCGAAGCGCACCGGGTAGCCGCGGATCTGCACGTCGCGCTCTTCGAGGATGTTGAACAGCCCGACCTGCACCAGCTCATCCAGTTCCGGGATCTCGTTCAGCGCGAAGATGCCGCGGTTCATCCGCGGAATCAGGCCGAAGTGCAGCGCTTCCTCACTCGCCAGGCTCGTACCCGCCGCGAGCTTGGCCGGATCGAGCTCACCGATCAGGTCCGCGAACTTCGTCCCCGGCGCCAGACGCTCCGCGTAGCGCTCCTCGCGCGGCCACCAGGCGATCGGCGTCGCATCGCCGTCCCGCGCCAGCCGCTCTCGCCCGTAGCGCGTGATCGGCCGCAGCGGGTCGTCATGCAGCTCGCTGCCCGCAATGTAGGGGATGTGCGGGTCGAGCAGGTCGCGCAGCCCGCGCATCAGACGGCTCTTCGCCTGGCCTTTCTCCCCCAAAAAGAGCAGATCGTGCCGCGCCAGCAGCGCCGTGCACAGGTCCGGAATGACCGTGTCGTCGTACCCGATGATCCCCGGAAAAAGCTCGGTCTTCTCCACCAGGCGGCGCAGCAGGTTGTCGTGCAGCTCCTGCTTGACCGACCGGCTCCGCCAGCCGCTCGCCTTCAGCTCCCCGAGCGTGCGCGGCCGTGTGGCTTCCCGCGTGAGTGTGTGCGACATGCCGGATTGTAGCCGGGCTACGCCGCCGACATCGGGCCTGGCGTGATGCCCAGGTCCTGCGACGTGAAGAGCGCGTGAAAGCGCACGTCGGCGGCCTCGATCGCCGCGCGAGCCCCCTCCTGCCGATCGATCGTCACGACGACGTCGCTCACGACCGCGCCCGCCGCGCGCAGCGTCTGAATCGCCTCCACCGCCTGCCCGCCCGACGTCGCGATGTCCTCGACCAGCAGGACGCGCTCGCCGCGCTCCAGCCGCCCTTCGATCAGCTTGCCCGTGCCGTAGCCGGCTTTCTTCGCGTTGCGCACGATCACGAACGGCCGCCCCGTCTCCAGCGCGGTCGCGCACGCCAGCGCGATTGCGCCCAGCTCGGCCCCGGCGATCCGCTGCACCTCAGCTGTCACGAAGGGCGCAAAACGGCGGGCCAGCTCGCGCAACAGCGCCGGTTGCGTCTCGAACAGGTACTTGTCGAGGTAGTACCTGCTCTTCCGCCCCGACCGCAGCGTGAAGTCGCCTTCGAGCAAGGCCGCCTGCCGCAAGGCCTGCGCCAACTCCGCGTGTGTCATGCGCGCGTTCTCCGCGCGGCCGCTCCGGCCCGCCGCTTCCGCGGGCCGCGCGCCGGCCGCTGACGGGGGCTCATGTTACCCGCCGGCGGCGTCGGGGTCGCGGGGGCCGCGGACGGGGCTCGGCCCAGCAGCGCGGCGAAATCGGCGACGCCGGTGCGGCCGAAGCGGAGCACCGCCTCGAAGAGCGTCCCCATCGTCGTCAGGAAGTTGCGCAGCTCGTCCAGGCGCCGGCAGTACTCGCGCGTGTCGTCCGCGTCGCGGCCGTCTGCAACGCCGTCCACGAGCGTCCGGCAGCGGTCGATCGTCGCGATGATGGGTTCCACCTCGCGCCGCCGCCGCTCGCGCATGATCGTTTCAAACATGTGCCAGACGTCCGTGTCGGCGGCGAAGTACTCCTTCCGGTCACCGAACTGGTGCACGCGGTGGATCAAGCCCCAGTCCACCAGCGCCCGCAGGTTCATGCTGGCGTTTCCGCGCGAGACATGCAACTGCGCCATGATGTCATCGGTGCACAGCGGCCGCGTGGACACGAACAGCAGGGCGTGAATTTCGGCCATGGTGCGGCTGATGCCCCAATAGCCGCCCATCTCGCCCCAGCGTCGCACGAGCAGGTTCTTGGATTCCTCGAGCGCCGTCGGCATGGCCCGTCTCCCAGTAATTTCAAAACTATCTGAAAGTAGAAGCCTCGCCGCGAAAATCAACTGCCGAGCGGCCTTTCGGCCGCGCGTTCCGTGGCCCCCCGGCTTGCGCCGATCCGCCGACCGCCGGCTGCCCGTAAACGCCCCGGCGGCCAACAGATCCCGACACCGCTGCCCCGCCGCGCCCGCAACCTGGCCCGCGCCGCAGCGTACAAGTCCGCGTCGTGGCCGGGCGGAACGGCCGCCGGGCGACGCCGTCCGATAATCTGTGCCCGAGAACGAACGATGCGCTCCCTCGAAATGCTCGTGCCGGCTTCGATCGTGGACGTCGATGAGTTGATCGTGGACCATGCCCACGAAGGAGCTCCGATGGACGAGGGTCCGTCCCCCGAACTGCTCGACCTTCTGCGTCAGGCCGTTGCCGCCCAGGCGTCCGATGTGCACCTGATCCCCAGCTACGCCCCCACGCTCCGTGTGCATGGGGAACTCCGCCCCGTCGGTCCGCGGTCGCTCGACGCGGACGAGGTCCGCGCGATGATTGCCTCGATCGTCCCCGACCGCGGGCGCTTCCAGCTCGGCGACAGCGCGGACCTGGATTGCTCCGTGACCGTCGTGCATGACGGAGCGTCGTATCGGTTCCGGGCGAACGCGTTTCTGTCGCAGGGCCAGTGGTGCGCGTGTCTGCGGCACATCCCGAACGAGATCCCCTCGCTCGAGTGGCTCGGGTTCCCCAAGCCACTGGCCGAGCGCCTCATCAGCCATGTAAACGGTCTCGTGGTGCTCACCGGCGTGACCGGCTCCGGCAAGTCGGCGAGCCTGGCCGCCCTGATCCACCTGATGCGTCGGGAGGGCGGCAAACGGATCCTGACGGTGGAAGAGCCGATCGAGTATGTGCACGCCCCGGGGCCGGGCGGCATCGTGACGCAGCGCGAGGTCGGCCGGGATGTCGAGTCGTTCGCCGACGGGCTGAAGTACGGCCTGCGCCAGGATCCGGATGTCATCCTCGTGGGCGAGATCCGCGACCGCGAGACGGCGCAGATGGCGCTGAGTGCGGCCGAGACGGGGCACCTGATCTTCACGACGCTGCACACCCGCGACGCAAAGGGCGCGATCACGCGACTCGTCGACCTGTTTCCGCAGGAATCGCAGGAGGACATTCGCAATCAGATCGCGATGAGCCTGCGGTCCGTCGTGTGCCAGCACCTGCTGCCGGCGGCGGAGCCCGGCGCGAAGCGCGTGCTCGCGCTCGAGGTGCTGCACGTCACGCCGCCGGTGCAGGCCGTCATCCGCGCCGGGAAGGTGGAGCAGCTCGAGTCGGCGCTCCAGACCGGCCGGCGCGACGGCATGATCACGCTCGACGACGACCTCCAGCGCCTGGTGTGGCACGGATGCATCACCGGCGAGACCGCCCGGCGCTTCGCCAAGAATCCGTCCGCCATCAGCGGGCCCGGCAACGGTAACGTCGTGCGGATGGAGTGATCGGGGCTTCTCCCTGTCGCCGCTGCTGTGACGCGCGTTCTACCGCCCACGCGAACCGGATAACGAGTCACCTCCCATCGGGGGTTAGCCGTCCAAGAGCGGCGGCGAGTGCGGTCAGAACCGGCCGCACGACGAGTCGCAACCCAGGCAGTACGACCAGAAATCGAGCGAAGATCGGGCCGTAGCGGTAATACCACCCGATGAAACGGCGCCCCGCCCCGGATCGGCGCAGCACGGAATCCCGAAAGCGCCGGAGTGCGACAACGTTGGGGTGCTCCGCGTTTCCGTAGCACGCTGTCGCCACGAAACACCTGCCCCCGGTCACGATCCGGCCGATCTTGCGTTGCCGGCCCGACCGTGTGAGTGGAATCCCGATCTTGCGCGAGATTCGCCCCTTCAGGCCGGAAATTCCGGTCGCGCGCCTCCACGAAAACGAAAAGCCGTACTTCCGGCCCATTCGCGTGCCCCGCGCTGAACGGTAACCACCCGGTGAACGGTGAACGTAGCTGGTCCCGGCGGCACCGTCAAGGCCGAGCGCGCGGGATGACGGCCGACGGAATCGGATGCCGAGCCGCGTTCCGCCGGACCTGCGCCACCCAGAACCGGCCCGGCTGCGGTATACTCCTCGTCACGCTCCGGTCGCCCGGAGCCTACGGGAGTCCACCATGCATCACCGTGTCGTGCATCGCGCACGCTTGCGCTCGCCGGCCGCCGCTTTCACGCTCATCGAGCTGCTCGTCGTCGTGGCCATTATCGCGCTGTTGATCAGCGTGCTGCTGCCGAGCCTCGCCGCGGCCCGGCGTCAGGCCCGCACCGTCATGTGCGGCACGCAGCTGCGCGAGCTGGCCCGCGGCTGGACCTACTACGCCAATGCGCACGACGACGTGATCGTGCCGGGGCGTCCGTACACCCTGCCGGGCAACAACCTGTACTGGATCGGCAACGGCTGGAAGCTCCGCCCACGCTGGTACGCGAGCCTGGGCGCCGCGGTCGAGATCTACGCCTACGTCGAGCCGCTCCAGACCTCCGCGCACCAGAAGATTGACAACCGCCTGCTGATTTGCCCGGCCGTCGCGGACTGGACCAGCGAGAAGAACAGCTCGTACGGATACAACTTCCAGTTCCTCGGCAACGCCCGGAAGATCATCAACGGCAACCGCTTCATCAACTTTCCGGTGACGCTCGCGCGCGTGCGGGCGCCCACGGTATTCGCCGCGGATTCGCTCGGGACCGCGGCCCACTACCCGGAGGCGCAGCGCGCCCCGAACGATCCTTCCGGCGGCACCAACGTCTACGCGCGCGGCTTCCACGGCTTCATGCTCGACCCGCCGCGACTCACACCCGACTCCGACACCTGCGACAACGACAGTCCCGGCATCCGCGGCGGCCCGGACACCCGCCACAATGGCCGCGCCAACTTCGCCTGGACCGACGGCAGCGTCGCCCTTCAGCGGCCGGAGCAGGTCGGTTACGGCCTGAATCCCGACGGCAGCTACCAGTGGGAGGGGCCGCTGGTTCACAACCGCAACTTCAGCGGTTCCGGCCGCGACGACGACCCGCCGCGGCGGATGCACTAGCTCCCCCCGCCCCGCCCCGCAGGCGTTCGTCGGCGCGGCCGTCGCGAGCTCATTCGACTGTACCGCCACGGGGCGTTTCCAACGCTACGCGCGCGGCCACTCGTATCCGAACGCGAGGACGTATGCCAGCCGCGGCCGGTCCGAGACGTTCGGCCCGGTGTAGTGCAGCGTCTTGAGCGTGTGCAGCGTCGCACCGCCGGCCTTGAGCGGACACGCCACCGCCTGCCGCGGGTCCACCTCGTCCGTCTCGAGCGTGTGCATGCTCGGATCGTGGTTGACGGGGTGGTGCGGAAGCAGGTTGCCGTGGTGGCTGTGGGGGATGAACTGCATGCAGCCGCTCTCGATCGTCGCATCGCGCAGCGGCATCCAGAAGTTCACGACGTACGCCGTCGCGTTCTTCGCGTAGTACGCCAGGTCCTGGTGCCACGCGGTCGCCTTGTTGTTGTGCGGCGGCTTGTAGATCGTATGGTCACCCTGGAAGCCGCACCCCTCGCCGAGCAGCTGCCGGGCCACCGCCTGCGCGTTGCGGAAGTAAGTCGTCTCCACCAGCCGCGGTTCGAGCTTGTGCGGGCTGATGATCTGCGGCGTGGTCTGCACGCTCCGGTCGTTCTTCGTGTTCCCCAGCTCGTACGCGACCTCGGCCGGCAACTCCGCGTGCCGCCGGAAGAGTGCCATCAGCCACTCCTCGATCCGGGACCGGTCCTCCGGGTCGGTGATCTGGTCAATCACGAGGAAGCCCTCGCGGTGGTACTGCGCGATCTGCTGCTCGGTCAGACGGACGGCGGCGTCGGTCATCGAGTCCTCCTGAGTCGGGTCGCGAACACCATCCGCATTCTAGCGCGGCGCCGCCGGCCTGCCCGTCCCGCGGTCGCCCGCCGCGCGGTACGCTGCCCTTCGCTCGTGCGGCGCGGGCCGCCGGGTGACCCTGAGGATGTCGCATGCCCGCCGTACACCGTGGCACCCCGCTCATTCTGCTCCCCGCGCTGGCGGCCGTGGCCGGCTGCAACTCCGGCCGGATCAACGCGCTGTACATCTTCGATCAGGCCGTCGTGGCCGAGGATGCCCGCGCGGACTACCAGCGGTCGGTCGTACTGCGCGACGGGCGGGTCACGCCGCAGCGCGGCCGCCTCGTGCCTCCGTCCGGGCCGGGCGGCTGGCTGCTCTTCGCCGAGAAGCAGCCGATCCTGCGACAGGTCCGCACGTCGCCGATGCGGCCGGAGCAGCGGCTGCCGGCCTGGGCCGCCGACCACCGGCTCTGGTGCTTTGACCTCGCGACCAGGGCCGTCACGACACTGCCGAACCCGTACGACAGCGACGACGAGCACATCCGCATGCTGCGCGTGGTGCGCGATCGGCTCTACGCGGCGGTCGAGCAGCGTTTCAACGTGCCGGAGCCCGTTAGCGCCCCCCGCTACTACGCTTACACCCTCCCCGCCGGTCCGTGGGAGCCGCTGCGCGACGCGGAAGGCCGCCGCGTTTTCCCCCGGAACTGGGTGCCGAGCCGGTTCGTTGACGCCCGCACCGGCGCCAAGCCGCCCACACGCGAGGCCGCCGCCCGAGCACACATTCCCGCCACAGACAGCACGCCGCTAGTAGATGAGCTTCACCGCCGCGGCCTGGCCCCCGGCCCGTGGGGCAACGTGTTCGAGCGGACCCGGGGGACCGGCCGCGAGACGGTGTTCCAGGCCCCCGACGGCCGCGAGACGGTGCTGCTGCGCCAGAACGACGCGGGGTACGGCGCGGTGTCGCCTCTGGACCTGTCGGTCCGCGAAGGCGGTCGCCGGGGGCCCTGAGCGCGCTTGACGCGGAGCGCGCGCCCGGCGACAACGGCCGCTGCGATCCGGCCCCGTACGCGGCGCGGCTCGTGCCGTGCCGCAAGCGCTCCGGTTCGTCGGGATCCCGCCGATGTCCGATCAACCCGCGTCCGGCCCCCTGCCGCCGTTCCAGCCTGCCCCTGCGGCATCTGCGTCGGCAACCCCTCCGCCACGCACGCCGCTCGCCGTTGCGCCGGCCGCGTCAGACACGGCCGGGCCGTACCGTCCGTCGCCGCCCCGGCCGTCGCCGACGCCGCGCGCCCTGGCGACCGTGCGCGAGCGGCTGGTTTCGCTCGATGTCTTTCGCGGCCTCACGATCGCGGGCATGATCATCGTGAACAACCCGGGGAGCTGGGCGGTTCCGTATAGCCCGCTGCGACACGCGGAGTGGAACGGCCTCACGCCGACCGACCTGGTGTTCCCGTTCTTCCTCTTCATCGTCGGCGTCGCGATGCCGTTTTCGTTCGATCGCCGCCTGGCCGAGGGCGCTTCGCGGCTCCGCCTGTTCGAGCACGTCGTGCGGCGTGCGCTGATCCTCATCCTGCTGGGCTTCATTCTGGCGGCCGCCCCCAGCTGGTCGATGCTGACGACGTGGGGGCCCGAATCGCAGCCACGCTGGCTCTTGCTCGGCGCGTACGTCGCGGCCGTCATCGGGCTGGGTGTGCTCTTCATTGACGAGCCGCCGCTGGCGTGGCCGGCTACGACGGGCGCCCGCATTCGCAAGATCGCCTCCGGGGTGCTGCTGGCGGCTGCGATCGTGGTGTTCGCCCTCTCCTGGGAGACGTTTCGGAGCGGAAACGGCGGCAAGCCGTTCCGCATCCCCGGTGTCCTCCAGCGCATCGGCCTGTGCTACCTGTTCGCTTCGCTCGTGGTCATGTGGCTGGGCACCCGCGGCCGGATCGTCACGATCGGCGTGCTCCTGGTCGGATACTGGCTCATCGTGACCTGTGTGCCCGCCCCCGCTGGTTACACGCCCGACTGGGCAGCGGCGCGTCCGACCGGCGTGCTGCACGATTGGATCGACGTCCGGCTGCTGGGCAACCACCTCTATGGGGAACGGCCGGACCCCGAGGGCCTGCTCAGCACTCTGCCCGCAATTGCTACCGTCCTGCTGGGCGTGGTGACGGGCACGTGGCTCCGCACGCCTCGCGAGCCGCGCGACCGGGCGGGCTGGCTGTTCCTCGCCGCCAACCTCGTGCTCGTGCTCGGGCTGTGGTGGGCGCTTGTGTTTCCGCTCAACAAGAAGATCTGGACGAGTTCGTACGTGCTCGTAACCGGCGCGCTGGCGATGCACTTCCTGGCGGCGTGCTACTGGCTGGTGGACGTGTACGGCCGGCGTCGCTGGGCCGCGCCGTTCCTGGTGGTCGGCACGAACGCGATCGCCGTGTACTTCGTCGCGGGTCTGGCGGCGCGGTGGCTCAACTCCGCAGCGGTCGCGTCGCGCCTCGACGGAAGCCCGGTCTCTGCCTGGACGTGGTTCTATCAGGCGATCCGCGACCAGCTCGGAAACGCGACGGCGGCGATGAGCGGTTCCCCCGCGTGGCTCCATGAGCTGGGCCAGGCAGTGCTCTCGCCCAGCCTCGCGTCGCTCGCATGCAGCCTCGCGCTGGCCATCGCGTGTTGCCTGCTGTTCGTGCCGCTGTACCGATTCAAGGTGTTCATCAAGATCTGAACCGATTTCGGCGTGGCGCCCTGTTCGGCCTGCGCCCTTCCAGGGCGGCAGCAACGCCCCGACCACCGACCGGTCGCACGCCCGCGATCCACGAAGCGAAACGACCCGCCCGCCAGCCGTGGTCACACACCCACTGCCGTGAGAATGTGTCGAGCGGCCGCGATACCGGACTCGGCAGCGCCGTTCAGGTAGCCCGCGCTGTCCGCGCTGCAGTGTTCGCCCGCGAAGTGCACCGGACCCGCGGGCTGGCCGAGCACGCCCGCGAAACGCGTGTACTGCCCGACGCCCCAGCACGAGTAGCTTCCCCGCGTCCACGGGTGGCTCGGCCAGTGGAACCGCTCGACGCGGCCGGTGCTCGCCCGCGCAGCGCCGGGGAAGATGCGGTCCAGCGCCGGCAGGTGCCGGCCGGCCTGTTGCGACGGCGTCCCGATGCCGCTTTCGGCGCCCGCGGCGCCCCCGAGGTAGATCGTGTACCCCGCACCGGCGACGCCCTGCCCCCGGCCGTGGTCCCAGCCCGATTGCAACGCCAGGTCGGTGAACAGCTCACCGCCGAAGCCGCGGCCGCGCCACACCGGCTCCGCGAACCCAAGCAGGAGCTTCGCGTTCGTCCCATAGCACAGCTCGGCGATCGCCTGCCGCTGGACCGGCGGCAGGTCGCAAGCGAGTCGCACCGTGCGCAGCGTCGTGAACGGAACCGCCAGAACCACGAAGTCGGCCGCCGTGTCGTGAACCGCGCCGCCCGCCCGCTCGAAGGTCAGAGTGCAGCGCCGGCCGTCCGACCGCAGCGCGACCAGCCGATGCTCGGTCGCCACCGGCCGCTCGAGCCGCCGCGCCAGCTCGTCCGTAATGCGCTGCGTCCCGCCCACCACTTTGTACCGCTGGTCGCTGACACCATAGAGCTCCAGCCGGCCGCCGCTCGTATCGGGGTTGATGAGCATGAGCAGGTTCAGCGCGGACTGCGCGCCGGGGTCCAGCCCGTACTCCGTTACGAACGCGACCTCCAGCACCCGCCGCGCGACACCGCGCGCCCCGAGCCGGTCGAGATACTCGGCCAGTGACAGCCGGTCGAACGCCGCCGTCCGGGCGGCGGGGCCCGGCGGCGACTCGTCCCCGAGGCTCAGCACGTCGCGCTCGATCGCCCCGGCCAGCGGCCGGAACGCGGCGACAATTTCCGCTTCGGAGTAGTGCCGGCCGTCGAAGTAGTACGCGATCGGCCGAAGCGCGGCGGAGTCGGCCTGCATGTCCCGTAGGCTAAGGCCCAACTCGCGCACCAGGTCGCGAAGCACCACATGCCCGGAGTCGATGAACTCGCCGCCGAGCTCGGTGACGAGCCCCGGAGCGAGCACGTCGCGCACCGTGAACGCCCGGCCGCCCACGCGGCCCGCGGCCTCATAGACGTCCACGGCTAGACCGGTCTGCTCCAGGCGGTACGCGGCGGTAAGACCCGCGAGCCCGGCCCCCACCACGGCGACCCGCGGACTCTCGCGGCGACGCGCGGCCGCCCTCCCTCCCGGCGTGCGACAGCCGGGGAGCGCGCGGCCGACCAAGGCAGTACCGGCGAGCGCGCCCCACCATTTCAGGAACGCCCGGCGGCCGACGGGAGTTGCGGGTGTGGTGTGTTGAAGGGACTCGAGCACGGAAGCGTCGCGCAGCGCGCGCCGCACGTGGGCCAACAGCGGGGTTCGACTCATTTCGCGTGATCTCCAGTGGCCGCCCAGTCTAAGCGTGGCTCCCAATTCCCGACAGCCCCGGGTAGCCGCGCCGCGGGCCGACGCTGTTCAGCCGACAGCCGCTTGTCCGCCGGTTGCGCGCGTGGTACACTCATGCGAGTTCGAGGCCATTTCTGCGGTAGGACGTGGACCGCTTGGGGGCCACACATGAACACGCCAGAGACGTATGAAGTGCGCACACAGTACGCATCACACAAGCCACGGACGGTCTGACCGGTCGCCGGCCGCGGCGTGCCGCACGATCATTTCGCGCGCTGGAACGGTTCCGCCCGGGAAGCGGTCCCCGCCCGGAGCGGCGGCTGGGCCATGGCCGCCGCGGCGTGCGACCCGCGCGACAAGGGCCCGGAGCCGGCCGAGTGGTATCTGGCCGGCAACTTCACCAGCGCCGGCGATCAGCCGGCCGCGCACCTGGCGCGCCGGACGGCCACGGGCTGGACCGGGCTCGACGAAGGTGCCGACGGCCCCGCGCACGCGTGGGCCCTCTTCGACTCGGACGACACGGTTGGAGACCCCGGCCTGCTCTATCTGGCCGGTGCGTTCAACTACGTCGGCAATGAAACGGGAGAGGCGGGACACATCGCGTGCTGGGGGCCGCTGTTTCGTTACGGCGCGCGGCGCGGCGACCTCAACTGCGACGGCCGAGTCGATTTCGACGACGTCGATCCGTGCGTTCTGGCCCTGAGCGCCCCGGAGCAGTACGCGGTGCAGTATCCGGGCTGCGACGCGCTTGCGGCGGACTGCGACGACGACGGCGCGGTGAGCTTCGACGATGTCGAAGCGTTCGTCCGCTTGCTGGGCGGCTGATCCACGTGGAACCGGGTAGCGCGTCGGAACGTCGAGACGTAGCGTCCGTGGCCGTTGTTATCGGCCGTTCCGTCGACGCGCAGAGAATTACGCGTTGACCGACCCCAGGGGGACGACTAGTCTTACAGCAGAAACGCTGTGGATGCCCGGCTGACAACGCGTGGGCAGCCGGTTTCGTGGTGCCCCTCGGGCGCAATGGGCCGACTCTCTCGCCCTCGTACACCGGGATCCGTCCTGCTGATCGGCCCGTTGGGTCGCCGGTGCGCGGCGACCCGTCTGCGTTGGGAGCATTCCATGCCGCGTTCAGTTCATCTTCGGGCGTCTTCCCTGGCTCTGGTCTGCGGGCTGCTGCTCGCGAGCACGCTCGCCGCGCGAGCGCACGGCCCCAACCACCGCGCGGCGGACGATCCGACAGCGCCACCCCCAGCGGGCATTCCGGTGTACATCGTGTCGCTGGAGCCCGAGTTGAGCACGCTCTATTGCGACGGTAGCCAGATCGAGATCCAGAGCGAAGCGCACTGGCGCTTCATGTGCAACTCCGATCTCCGGGGTCGGACCGCGCTCGAGCTGGAACAGATCGCCCACGCGCACGACGCCGTGCTGGCAGACGGGCCGGTGCTGACGGTCGACCAGCGCATCCGCGGGGCGGGGATCAACATCGTCTTCAACCTGGGCGGATCGGTGCCCTCGGCCGCCATTCCGGCGTTCGCCGCGGCCGAGACCTACATCGAGAACCTGTTCAGCGACCCGATCACCGTGAGCATCGACGTGACGTTTCAATCGCTGCCGAGCGGCGTGATCGGAGCCACGTCGTCGCAGTACGTCACGAACGTGACGTACGCGACGTCCCGCAGCGGTCTCATCAACGGCATGGACTCGAACGACTTCATCCAGAACTACCTGCCGCTCGGCAACACGATCCCCGTTCGCTACAACGGCAACAGCAGCACCATCACCAACGAGGGGTTCATCAACTGGACGCGTGCCAACTACCGGGCGACGGTGGGCACGACTTCGGGAACAGCCGCTTCGATGGCCTTCAGCACGTCGATGGCGTTCGATTACGACCCGTCGGACGGGGTGCCCGGCTCGCTGATCTCATTCGTGGATGTCGTGATTCACGAGGTGGGGCACGCCCTCGGCTTTGTCTCCGGTGCCGACAGTACGACCGCATCGTACATGAACGCGATGGACATCTTCCGGTTCCAGCGCACCGACGGCGCGTTTGACTACAACCCCGACACGCCCGAGGAGTGGCAGGTTCGCCCGCGGCTCGTGCACTACAACACGCCCAACGACGAGCACTGTCTGGACGTGGCGGGCAGCACGCTCGATTACTGGATGGAAGACGGCAACCCGTGGCAGGCCAGCCACTTCAAAGAGCAGACGCCGCCGATCGGATTGATGGACCCGGCGCTGGCCAACGGCGAGACCCGCTATCCGAACTACTTCACCACGCGCGACATCGCCGTCTTCGACGCCATCGGCTACGACTACCCGCCCTGCGAGGGCGTGACGATCGGCACGCAGCCGAGCCCGCAGACAGTCAACGTCGGCCAGACGGCGGTGTTCACCGTGGGCGCGAGCGGAACCGCTCCGCTCACCTACCAGTGGCGCAAAGGCGGCGACCCCCTGATCGACGACGGCCGCGTGACCGGGTCCGCCACCGCGACGCTGACGATCACGAACGTCGGCACCCTCGATGCCGGTCTGTACGACGTGGTGGTCAACAACCCGTGCAACAACCCGCAGACCAGCAGCCCCGCGCAGCTCACGGTCCTGCGCCCCCCGACGATCTCGCAGCACCCGCAGAGCATCACACGCTGCGTGGGCACCAGCGCCAGCTTCTCGGTCACCGCCTCCGGAACCTCGCCGCTCAGCTATCAGTGGCGCAAGGGGGGAAACAACCTGAGCAACGGCGGCAACATCAGCGGCGCGACCACCGCCACGCTGACGATTAACCCGGTCGGCACCGCCGACGCCGGCAGCTACGACTGCGTCGTGACGAACGTCGCCGGGTCGGCGACCAGCAACCCGGCCACGCTCACGGTGAATACCCCCGTGTCGATCACGCAGCACCCGACCAGCATCACGGTGAACTCCGGCAGCCCGGCCTCTTTCAGTGTCACGGCCACGGGCACCGGCCTCGCGTACCAGTGGCGCAAGGGCGGCAACAACCTGAGCAACGGCGGTAACATCAGCGGCGCGACCTCCGCGACGCTGAGCATCAACCCGACGAGCCCGGCCGACGTCGGCAGTTACGACTGCGTGGTGAGCAACACCTGCGGCTCGCAAACCAGCAACGCCGCCACGCTCGGCATCAACGTGGCGCCGAGCTTCACGCAGCACCCGAGCCCCCAGAGCGCGTGTCCCGGCGGCAGCGCGTCGTTCAGCGTCGCGGCCACCGGCACGCCCGCGCCGACCTACCGGTGGCGCAAGAACGGATCCGACCTCAGTGACGGCGGCAACATCAGCGGTGCGACCACCGCGACCCTGACGATCAACCCTGTCAGCCCGAGCGACGCCGCGAGCTACGACTGCGTTGCGACCAACGCCGCCGGCTCGGTCCCCAGCAACGCCGCGGCTCTGACCGTACCCGCCGGCCCGACGATCATCGGACACCCGGCGAGCACGACCGCCGCGGTCGGCGGCACGGCCTCGTTCTCCGTGACGGCGACGGGCGACGGCCTGTCGTTCCGCTGGCGCAAGGGCGGGAACGAGTTGAGCGACGGCGGCCCCATCAGCGGAGCGCTGACGGCGACGCTGTCGATCAACCCCGTGGCCCTCGGCGACGCCGGCGATTACGACTGCGTCGTGACGAACACCTGCGGCTCGCAGACCAGCAACGCCGCGACGCTCACGGTCGGTTCGCCGTTCGTCACCGGTGACACGAACTGCGACGGCGTCGTCAACTTCGACGACATCGACCCGTTCGTGGTGGCGTTGAGTGGCCAGCCCGGCTACGAGGCCACGTACCCGGGCTGCCGCTGGTTGAACGCCGACTGCGACCTCGACGGTGACGTCGACTTCGACGACATCGATGCGTTCGTGGCACTGCTCGGCGGCGGCTGACGACTTCCGACACGAACGGCCGGCCGCCGCCCCGCGGCCGCCCCTCCCGCCGCGGCCGACTCCAAAGGGTCGGCCGCGCTGGTCTCGTCATTCCGCGAAAGCCCCGGCTTTGTAAGGGACAAGGCCGGGCCGTACGGTATCCTACGCGCGGAGCGTGAAACGCATGGTCGGGCCGACGCTGTTCATTCTGCTGCTCGCGATCGGGGCGCTGATCATCTTCGGCGTGCTGGCGAGCCGCAGCTCCGCTGTGGGCCCGCGCCCGATGCCCCCGCGGACCTGCGCGCACTGCGGACAGCCGGCGGTGCTCGGCGCCCGCTTCTGCGGCCAGTGCGGTCAGGCACTGCCGCCGGCGAACCTAACCTGATGGGAGGATCGACATGCCCCTCGTGACTCCGCCCCCCGGCGACGAGCGACTGCGCCGCATTCCGGCCGGCGGGCCGGTCATCCCGCCACGGCTCGTCGCGCTTTTGGCACTGCCGGTCGTCGTGCTGCTCGGCGTGTGTTACTGGTGGCTCGTTCAGCGGGTCGAAGTGCCCGCCGACCACGTGCTGGTCCTGATCCGCAAGGTCGGGGCGGCGCTGCCGACCGACGGTCCGGACGGCGAGCTCGTGACCCAGCAGGTCGTGCTGTACCCGGCCCTGCTCGAGCGGCTCGGCGCGAAGGACCGCACCGACCGCTACAAGGGCATCGTGTACGCGCCGCTGGCGGAGGGCCGCCATTTCTTCGACCCGTTCTTCTGGGAGCGCCGCCTCTATCCGGCGATCAACATCGCCCAGGAGGAGATCGGCATCAAGGTGCGCAAATACGGCCGGCCGTTGCCCCCGGGCAAGACAGTGGCGACCGAGCCCGACGAGCGCGGGCCGGAGGTGGAGTGGCTGCCGCCGGGCCGCCACAACCTCAACCCGCTCGCCTACGAGGTGCTGCGGGTCAAGCCGGTCGTGATTCCCCCCGGCCACGTCGGCGTACAGACGCTGTACCACGGGGCGGATCCGCAGGACCCCAACCGCTACGTCGTCGCGGCCGGCGAGCGCGGCGTGCAGCCGGATGTCCTGCCGCCCGGCATGTACTACAACAACCCCTACGTGCGCCGCATTGACGCGATCGACGTCCGCAGCCACACGCTCGACCTGAGCGGCGCTGACTGCATTCGCTTCCCGTCGAACGACAGCTTCGAGATCCTCGTCGACTGCACCGTCGAGTACGCCATCCGTCAGGACCTCGCGCCGTACGTGCTCGTCGCGATCGGCGTCCACGACGACATTCGCGACAAGCTGATCCTGCCGTACGTGCGGTCGTTGTGCCGGATCGAGGGCTCGAAGCTCCAGGCCCGGGACTTCATCGCCGGCGAGACGCGCTCGGTCTTCCAGAAGCGGCTTTTCGACGGCCTGCGGCAGCAGTGCTACGCCCAGGGCATCGAGACCCGCTCGGCCCTGATCCGCCGGATCGTCCCGCCACAGGAGATCGCGGGCCCGATCAGCGATCGCCAGCTCGCCGAGCAGCAGATCAAGCAGTACGAGAACGAGATGAGCTTGGCGCTCTCCGAGGCCAAACTCGTCGAGCAGCAGGAAATGCAGCAGCAGAACCAGGCCATCGGCCAGGCCAATCGCGAGGTCGTCGCGGTCGTCAAGGAAGCCGATCAGCAGAAGGCGGTCGCGCTGACCGCGGCCCAGCAGCGTCTGGCGGTCGCCCGGCTGAATCTGGAGGCCGCGCGCGAAACGGCCGCCGCTCTGCTGGCGCGCGGCCGGGCCGAGGCCGAGGTCCGGCTGCTCCAGTACCAGGCCGAGGCCGAGCCGCTCCGGGCGGCCATCGCGGCCTACGGCAGCGGCGAGGCCTATGCCCAGTTCTTCTTCTACCAGAAGCTCGCTCCGGCGCTGAAGACCGTGCTGGCAAGCACCGACGGGCCGTTCGCCGAAATCTTCCGGGCGTTGACCCCGGAGCGCCCGGCCGCGGAATCGTCGACGAAAGGAGGCCGGCCATGATGCGGCGCTTCTCCATCGTGCTGGGCGGCCTGGCGGCGTTGGTGGCGGCCGCGGGCCTCTGCGCCTTCGCGTTCCTCCGGGTGTACGTCCACGCGGACGAATGCCTCGTGCTGATTCGCAAGACCGGCGCGCCGCGCCCGCCGGGCGCAAAGGTCGCTGAAGCGGGTCAGCAGGGCATCCTGCGCGAGACGCTGGGGCCCGGGCGCTACTTCCTGAATCCGTGGACGTACGACTGGGAGCGGCACCCGCTCGTCACGGTGCCGGTGGGCGACCCGCAGACCTGGCGGGAAGCCTTCAACAGCGCCGACGACACCGGCGTCCCGCGCCTCGAGGGCCAGTGGCCGCAGGTCGGCATCCTCGTGAACAAGGTCGGGCCACCCGATCCGCAGGGTCGCGAGGTGGTCGACGAGGGCTACCAGGGCATCCAGCGGCGCGTCCTGACCCCCGGCACGTATCGAATCAACCCGTACGCGTTCGAGGTCCGGATGGTGCCGGCCACGGTGGTGCCGGTCGGTTACTGCGGGGTCGTCACGTCGCAGCTCGGCGAGATGCCGGGCGTCGAGACCGTCGAGGAAGTCAGCGTCGGACCCGACGGCCAGCCCGTCAAAGGGCAGGCGAAGGTGATCCAGAAGCTGGCGGTGGCCGGCCAGCGCGGCGTATTGCGCGACGTGTTGCCGCCGGGCATCTACTACCTGAACCCGTACGTGCACAAGGTGCAGATCGTGCAGGTTGGATACAACCAGATCACGCAGGACGCGTTGCGCGCCCGGTCGGAGCGCGGCGGGGCGGAGCCTTGGGGCGGCAGAGCCAAGGGCCAGCCGGCCCAGCAGGCGGCCCCGGGCCAGGCCGGCCTCCACGACCTCAGCACGCACATCACGTTCCCGTCCAAGGACGGCTTCACGATCGACGTGGAGGTGACCGTGGTCTGGGGTCGTCACCCGGCCCACATCGCCGAGATGCTCAACCGGTTCGGCGACATCGAAAAGATCATGGCGATCATTATCAGCCAGATGCGGAGCATCTGCCGCAACATCGGCTCGGACTACGAGAGCACGGACTTCATCCGCGGCGAGCAGCGCGAACTGTACCAGCGAGCGGTCACCGAGACGCTCCAGCGCGCCTGCCGCGAGCGCGACATCGAGATCCTCATCGCGCTGATCCACAACATCGAGGTCCGCGGCAGCCCCGAGGCCGAGAAGGAAGGCATGGACCTCAAGAAGACCATCCAGCGCGGGTTCATCGCCAAGGAGCAGGATCTGACCAAGCAGGCCCAGCGCGAGACGGCCCGCGTCAAGGCCGACCTCGAGACCGCCAAGGTCGGCGTAGAGATCGCGCGCGAGCGCATCGCGGCCGATACGCGCAAGCAGGTGGCCGAGATCAAGGCCATCGGCGAGAAGCAGGCCCAGGAGACGCTCGCACAGCGTGACCTGGAGGTTGCGCAGATCGAGCGGCAGATCGCCGATCTTGACGCCGAGACGACGCGCCTGCTCGGCAAGGCCCGCGCCGACGTCGAGCAGCTCCGCAACCAGGCCGACGCCGACGGCAAGCGGCTGATGATCGCGGCCTTCGGCTCGGGCAGCGCGTACAACCTGTACACCTTCGCCGAGAACTTCGCCCCCGAAAGCATTCGCCTGATCTTCGCGGGCGAGGGTACGTTCTGGACGGACCTGTCCCGGGCGCAGGACGCGGCCGCGCTCGAGCTGCTGCGCTCGGCCCCGGCTGCAAAGCCGACCGCCCCGTCGGCCGGCGGACCGGCTCCGCGCGAAGAGCGGCCCCGATAGGCACCGCTGGAGACGGCGAAGCGAGCTTGCTGGACGGGCTGGCGCTCGAGACCGAGTTATTCGGACCTTGTCGCGGCTCGCCTACAGAACTTGAGACGGGCCAGCGAGTTACGAGTTGGCCTGCAGCGGACGAAACAGCGTGCCGCGTCGATCGCGACGGGCTTTCGCGCTCGCCGCGGCACAACATGGCGAAGAAAACGTTAGGTGTGCTGCGGTCCGCTCGCTATACTCGTGCCAGAGGAGGAGGTAGCGCCGTCGGGCGCGGCTCCATGTCACGATAAAGAGTGCGCCGTTCGGGGGCGCAGGGCGGCACGGGTCGCCGCCCGAAATCCACGCAACGTGGAGGAGGAGACCACGATGTTGCGACGCTTCGTTGCGGTGGCCGTGCTGGCCGCGGTGCTGGTCCCGTCAGCTGCCAATGCCCAGTATGTGATGATGCCGGACTCGACGAACAACCGGCTGGTCCTGTTCGATCCTCAGACCGGCGCGCTCGTCAACAACAACCTCTTCGGCCTGGCGGGTGGGACGCCCATCCACGCGATGCAGGTGGGCAACGAGATCTGGGTCTCGGAGCAGGTGGGCGACCGGATCTCGCGGTGGGCGTTCGACGGCAGCCCGCTCGGAGCGATCACCGGCGGGCTGGACAACATCCGCGGCATGGGGCTGATCGACGGCAAGGTCTACGTCACGAACGCCGGCACGGCGAACGGCGCTCCGGGCGCGGCGATTGTCAGCTTCGATCCGGCCGGCAATCCGCTCGGGTTCTTCACAACGCCGCAGGCCCCCAGCCCCTTCGGCATTCTTGCGCACCAAGGCGGCATGCTCGTCTCGTCGAGCCAGCCCAACGATGACATTCACCGCTACAGCCTCTCGGGCGTCTCCCAGGGAACCTTCCACAACAGCACATCGCTCAATTTCGTCGAGCAGATGGCCTACAAGGCAAACGGTAACGTGCTGGCGGCGACCTTCTCGTCGCCGGCGGCCGTGTACGAGCTGGACGTCAACACCGGCGCGATCGTGAGTTCGTTCACGGCGTCCGGGGCCCGCGGCGTGTACCAGCTCAGCAACGGCAACATCCTGTGGACGAACAACTCCGGCGTCTTTGTTTATGACATTGGTGCCGGCGTCAGCACGCAAGTATACACCGGCGGCGGCCGGTATCTCGACTTCCTGCTGATTCCCGAGCCCGGCAGTCTCGTGCTGCTCAGCCTGATCGGCCTGGTCGCGCTGCGACGGCGGTAGTCCCCACGGCGCCGTCCAGAGAACCGAAACGAACCGGCGGCCGGGTTTCTGCCCCGGCCGCCGCTGTTTTTCCACGAAATGCCGCCGCACGGGCGGGCTGTGCCGCCCTACCGCAGCACGCCCTCGACGCGCTCGCAGACGTAGTGATAGGCGAGCGTGTGGCACTCCTGTATGCGGTCGCTCGAGCCGTGCGGCGCGCGGAAGCACAGGTCGCAAAGCGGCGCGAGCTGCCCGCCGGACTGCCCGGTGAACCCCACGACCACCGCCCCGCGCTCGCGGGCCACCCGCGCCGCCGCCAGCACGTTCGGCGAGTTCCCGCTGGTGCTCAGCACGAGCACGACGTCGCCTGCCTGCACAAGCCCCGCCAGCGGCCGGGCGAAGGACTGTTCGTAGCCGTAGTCGTTCGCGACGGCCGTCAGCGTCCCCACATCCCCCGCCAGCGAGACCGCCGGCCAGGCCGGCCGGTCCACCTTGAACCGCCCCAGCAACTCGCCCGCGATATGCTGGGCGTCGGCCGCGCTGCCGCCGTTGCCGAGCGTGTAGACCCGCCGCCCCGCCCGGAAGCACGCCACGATGGCTTCGGCGATGGCGTCCAGCAGTTCGCCCTGCTCCGCCAGGCCGGCGACGACCTGCTGATGCTCCGCGAGAACAGCGTTCCAATCGCGCATGCGGGCGGCTCCTGTCACACCGGCGCGGGCTGCGGCCCGGCCGCGAAGCTCCGGCGGATGCGCTCCAGCTCGCCGGTCGTGCTGTAGCCTTCGACGAGATCCACGAGCACGACGCGTCCGCCGCGGCTCTCGACGAAGGCCTGCCCCACGACGCCCTTGCCGGCCCAGTCCGACCCCTTCACGAGCACGTCCGGCGCGAGCTGCTCGATCAGCCGGCCGGGGTCGGGCTCCTCGAACAGCACCACGTAGTCCACCGCCTCCAACGCCGCCAGCAGCCGCAGGCGGTCGTCTTGGCGGCGGATCGGCCGGTCGGCCCCCTTGCCAAGGGAGCGCACCGACGCGTCGCTGTTGACGCCGACGACGAGCACGCTGCCCAGCGCTTTCGCTTTCTCCAGCAGTTCCACGTGACCCGGGTGCAGGATGTCGAAGCAGCCGTTGGTGAAAACGACCGTCTCGCCGCGCTGTCGCCGGGCGTCCAGCTCGCCGCGCAGCTCCGCCGCCGCGCGGATCTTGCCCCGCCCGCGCTGAGCGCCGTGCCGCAGCTCGTGCAGGACTTCCTCCCGCGCGATCGGCACGCAGCCGAACTTGCTGACCTCCAAGCCGCCGGCGATGTTCGCGAGTACCGTGGCCTCCCCTAGCGTCGCGCCGGCGGCGGCCGCCACCGCCATCATCGCCAGCACGGCGTCGCCGGCGCCGGTGTTGTCATAGACCGCCCGCGGCGTCGTGGGAAAGCGCTGCGGTGCTGCCTCATGTCGAACGAGCAGCGCGCCGTCGCGCCCGAGCGTAATCAGCAGGGCTTCGAGCCGGTACCGCCCCACCAGCTCGCTTGCCGCCGCCGCCAGTTCTTCGTCACGGACGCGCCGGCCGCAGGCGATCTCGAGTTCGGCCCGGTTCGGCGTCAGCAGCGTCGCGCCGCTGTACTTCTCCCAGGCCGGACTGCGCGCCGGATCGACGAACACCGGCCGGCCCCGCCGGCGCGCCGCGGCGATGACGGCCGCGCAGATCTCCGGCGCAAGGACGCCCTTGGCGTAGTCCTCCAGGCACACAACGTCGCAGTGCGGGAGTTCCGCCTCCACGACCGTCCGCAGCGCCTCCGCATCGGCGGCCGTCGGCGGCGCGACCAGTTCGTCATCAACTCGGAGAATCTGCTGGCGATGGCGGTGTTCGGCCAGGCCGACCAGCCGCGTCTTGGTAATCGTGGGCCGGTCGCCGACCCGCACCAGTCCGCCCGTGTCGCAGCCCGCGTCGCGCAGGGCCTGCTCCACGCGGTCGCCGAAGGCGTCACGGCCCAGCAGCCCGCAGCAGAGCACGCGGGCCCCCAACGCGACGACGTTGAGCGCCACCGAGCCCGCCCCGCCCACGCGATCCTGGCGCTCGACTACCCGCAGCACGGGCACGGGCGCCTCGGGGCTGATCCGCTCGGCGTCGCCGAAGACGTAGCGGTCGAGCATGAAATCGCCGACGAGCAGGATGCGACGCCCCGGAAATGCTTCGAGAATCGTCAGCAGGTCGCGCGACAAGAGCACCTCGCGAGACGACAACCCGTCCGGCCGTCGCGGTCGGCCGCGCACGTGGCACCCGACCCGGCCGGGATCCGTCATTCGTGGGCCGCATTGTACCGGCGCAGACCGCCCGGAGCGTGGCACAGCCCGTGTCGGGCCGGGCACCGCCCGCCCGAACCGCTCGTGCGACCTGCACGCGGGTCATGGACGCCCCCCCGGGGCCGCGCCGCCGCGGCCCGCCGCTCCGCTAGACCGCTGCGCACACCTGCCGAGCGGCGTCCGTCAGGTCCGCCGCCGGACGCAATTGCGGAATTGCCGCCTCGCGGAGCTTGTGCCGCGCCTGCTCGACGTTCGTCCCCTCGAGCCGCACGACCACCGGCACCTGGAAGCCGACCTCCTTCGCCGCCGTGACCAGGGCGTCGGCAATCACGTCACACCGCGCGATGCCCCCGAAGATGTTGACCAGCACGGCCTTGACGCTCGGGTCCGCGAGAATGATCCGGAACGCCTCGACGGCGCCTTCGGGCGTTACGCTGCCGCCCACGTCGAGGAAGTTCGCCGGCCGGCCGCCGTGCAGCTTGATAATGTCCATCGTGGCCATCGCCAGCCCCGCCCCGTTCACCAGGCAGCCGATGTTGCCCTCCAGCGCGATGTAGTTCAGGTTGTGTTCGCGGGCCTGCAACTCCGCCGGATTCTCCTCGCTGGCGTCGAACAGCTCCTCGATCTCGGGATGCCGGAACAGCGCGTTGTCGTCGAAGTTGAACTTCGCGTCGATCGCCAGCAGTTCCCCCGTCGTCGTCACCACCAGCGGGTTGATCTCCGCCAGCGAGCAGTCCTTCTCGAGGAAGAGCCGCGCGAGCCTGAGCATCGTCTCGGCCCCGGCCTTGCGGCGGTGCCCCTGGAGGCCCAGCGCCGCCGCCAGGGCGTGCGCCTGGAACGGCAGCAGCCCGAGATGCGGGTCGAACCATGCCTTGCGGATCGCGTCCGGATTGCGCGCCGCCACTTCCTCGATCTCGACGCCGCCTTCGGCGCTGGCCATCAGCACCGGCACGCGCCGGGCGCGGTCCACCACGATCCCGACGTAGTACTCCCGTGCGATATCCACCGCCTGGGCCATCAGAATTCGCCGTACCTTCACGCCGGCCGGACCGGTCTGCGGTGAGACCATCGGCTGCGCAAACATCCGCGCCGCCTCCCGCTGGGCCTCGTTCGGCGACTGCACGAGCTTCACGTAGCCGGCCTTGCCGCGCCCGCCCGCGTGGACCTGCGCCTTGACGACCACGGTCTCGGCCCCGATGGCCCGGAACGCCTTGGCCGCCTGCTCCGGCGACTCGATCACCTGGCTGGGCGGGACCGGGATCCCCGCCTGCTGCAGCAACGCCCGCGCCTGGTACTCGTGGACCTTCATGCCATCGGCTCCCTGTGCCCGCGGCGCCCGCCGCGGCCGGTTTCGCCCGAGTGTAGCCGCAATCGGACCGCCCGCCCAGCGGCTCCGTCCGTGGCGGAAATCCCTACGGGCGGCGATAATCGCGGCTGGCGTGGGTGACGCGGTGCGACCGGGGACGGCCGGAACGACAGGCATGCGGCTGCGAGAGATCATCGACATCGCCTGGCTCGAGGACTTCGCCGCCGGGCTGGCCCGCGCCGCCCGCCTGCGGGTGTGCATCTACGATGCCGATCGGTCCCTCGTGCTGGCCACGGCCGCCAACAACTTGCTGGCCCGCCTGACGGGGCGCGTGCTCGGCACCGTTCCGGCCCAGTTGACCCTCACTCCCGTGCCGGCCCACGACCCCCCCGGGGTTGTGGCCTTCGTCAGCCACAACGGTGTCTGGTACGTCCTCGCGCCGGTGTACGTCGACGACCAGCTCGCCGGGCACGTGGCCGTCGGCGAGTTTCGCGATCAGCCGATCCGCGTCGAGGACTGGCAGCCGCAGGAAGGCCCGCCGCTCGACCCGGCCGAGATCATCAGCGCCTGGGAGTCGTTGCCGCCGCTGGACCGCGCCGGCCACTCGCACGCCGTGATCACCGCCCGCTGGGGCGCCCGGATGCTGGCGGAATGGTGCCGGCGCGAGACCCGTCTCCAGACGGCCGCCGATGAAGCGGCTCTCGTGGGCGACACCGCCGAGTTGCTCACCGGCGAGCAGGACCTCCAGTCCATCCTCGACCGCATCGTGGCCGAGACCGCCCGCGTGATGCAGTGCCCCGCGGCGAGCATGCGGCTCTACGACGCCGCAACCGACGAACTCACGATCAAGGCCGTCTGGAATCTCCCGCAGGACTATCTCGCGAAGGGGCCGGTGCTGCGCGGCGCCAGCGCCGTGGACGACGAGGCGCTGCGGGGCGGCGTGGTCTACATCGAGGACGCCGGCCGCGACCCGCGGATTCAGCACCCCGACGAGGTTCGCCGCTGGAACATCGTCAGCATCCTAACCGCCGGTATGGTCTATCGCGGTACGCCCGTCGGCGTGCTGCGGGTGTACACCGACCGCCGCCGCCGGTTCCGCAAGGCCCAGCGCAGCCTGCTGCATGCGGTCGCGCACCAGGCCGCCGCGGCCATCGTTCACGCGCGGCTCGTGGAAGAACGGCTCAAAGCGGTCGAAATCGAGCGCCAGCTCGCATTGGCGGGCGACCTCCAGGCCCGGATCGTCCGCACCCCGCCGCCGCGCCACCCCCACCTCGAGGTCGCGCTGGTCTTCCAGCCGAGCTACGCGGTGGCGGGCGACTTCTGCGACTTCCTGACGCTTGCGGACGGCCGGACCGCGGCGGTCGTGGGGGACGTGGTCGGCAAGGGCATCCCGGCGTCGCTGCTGATGGCGATGGTGCGCGGGGCGCTGCGGGCCGGCGCCGAATACTGCGCGAGCCCCGCGGAACTTCTGACCCGGCTCAACCGGCAGGTCTGCCGCGACACGCGCCCCAACGAATTCGTGACGCTGCTGCTCATCGCGTTCGATCCGGACGCGCGGCGCCTGACGTACTGCAGCGCCGGCCACGAGCCGCTGCTCGTGCTGCGCGGCGGCCGGATCCTGCCCGCCGCCGACGGCAACCTCATCCTCGGCGCGTTCACCGAGGTCGCCTTCGAGGACCGCACGCTCGCGCTCGAGCCCGGCGACCTGCTCCTGCTGTACACCGACGGCGTCTGCGAGGCCCGCAACTTCGCCGACGAGAACTTCGGCCGTGAGCGGCTCGCGGAGTCGTTGCGGCAGTACGGCCACCTCCCCCCGCGCAGCGTGCTGGAGAACCTCATGTGGGACGTGCGGCGCTTCACCGGCCTGGCCGAGCAGTCCGACGACCAGACCCTGGTCGCGATCCGCGTCCGTCGCTAGCCCGTGCTGCGCACATCCGGGCCCCCGCCCGGTTCGAGCGTCACGGCCCCGTTGGTGGTTCGCACCCGGACGCGGTCGAAGCCCGCCCGCGCGTCCGCCTCGTCCACCGGCGCCGTCGCCTTGAACGCCCCGCTGCATCCGGCCAGAACCGGCAAGCACGCACCGACCAGGCACACCCGCGCGTGTCGCCTGTCGCTCTCCCGCTGCCAGGTCGTTGCGGCGCGGCCCCGGTTCCGCGCCGGCGCCGCCCGGCCGGTATTCGCCCCGCGGCCCCGGATATTGCCGCGCAGAAACAAGGCGCGAGCCCAGCCGGGCGACCGGACCGGCTCGCGCCCCGGCTCGTCCGCCCGGCGGCTGTCGGCGGTTACTGAATCTCGACCGTCGCGCCTGCCGCCTCGAGTTCCTTCTTCCACTTGTCGGCGTCGGCCTTGCTGACGCCCTCAAGCAGCGTCTTGGGCGCCTCGTCGACGATCGCCTTGGCCTCCTTGAGCCCCAGGTCGCTACGGGCCGCGCGGACCACCTTGATGACGCCCAGCTTGTTGGCGCCGCCGCTCTTGATGATGACGTTGAACTCGGTCTTCTCCTCGGCCGCCGGCGCCGCGCCGCCCGCGCCGCCGCCCGCCGCCGGGCCCGCCATCATGACGGCCGCGCCCGCCGCCGGCTCGATGCCGTACGCGCTCTTCAGGTAGTCCACCAGTTCCTTGGCCTGGATCAGCGTCAGGCCCGCAATCTTGTCCCCGATTTCCTTGATCGGGGCGCTCACCGCCGGTGCGTCCGCCATGTTGACCTACTCCATCCGCTTCAAACCGTCGACCGCGCTGATAGCCGGGACCCCGGTGGTCCCGTTTAATCCGCCGGGCGGAGCACTCAGCCGCGTGTCACACGCACATGCACTGCATCTCACAAGGCGTCCGGACCGGAGCCCCGCGGGGTCCGGCCGCACGCCCGGGGGCTCAGCCGGCCTGCGCGACCGGCGCCGCCTTCTCCAGCTTCTCGATCAGGGCCTTCAGGCAGCCGGCGATCCCGCCGCCGCCCGCCCGCAACGCGCCCGCGAGGTTCGCGCCCGGCGCGCGCACGCAGCTCACGACCCGGCCCTGCAGGTCGCGCTTGCTCGGCATTTTCGCAAGGTCCTTGACCCGGCTGCCGTCCAGGAACTCGCCCTCGAGCAGCGCACCGCGCAGCTTGAGCTGCGGCACCTTCGGCAGCCACTCCTCGAGCACCTTCGCGACATCGATCGCGGTCTCTCCGCCCGTGATCAGCGCCGCCGGGCCCGCGAGGGCCTCGGCCAGGCGCCCGAGCGGCGCCCCGCTGACGGCGCGACGCAGCAGCGAGGTCTTCACCACTTCCAGGCGCATGTGCTTGCCGCTCAGCGCGCGCCGGAACTCGTTCGTCGTGATGCCGTCGACCCCGACCAGTTCGACCCAGACCGCATTCGTCGCCTGGCCGTAGCGCGACGCGAGCTCCCGCGTGATCAGTTCCTTGACCGGCTTGCTCATCGCTCTACTCCGTCTGGGCGGCGAACTCGACCTGCACGCCCGGGGTCATCGTGCCGCTGATGCACACCTTCTTGAGATACTGCCCCTTGGCTGTGGCGGGCTTAAGGCGGCGAATGTGGTCCACGAACGCGAGGATGTTCTCCTTCAGGTCCGCGTCGCTGAAGCTCAGCTTGCCGACCACCGCGTGGACGTTCCCGCCCTTGTCGTTGCGGAACTCGACCTTCCCGGCCGCGTACTCCCGCACCGCCGTTGCCACGTCCGGCGTCACGGTGCCGCTCTTGGGCGACGGCATCTTGCCCTGCGGCCCCAGCACCTTGCCCAGCTTGCCCACCTTGCCCATCAGCGAAGGGTGCGCGACCGCGACGTCGAAGTCCGTCCAGCCCTTGGCGACCTTGTCCACCAGATCGTCGGCCCCGGCCTCAATCGCGCCGGCGGCCTTCGCCGCGGGCACGTCGCCCTCCTGGCAGAACGCGATGACCTTCTTGCTCTTGCCGATGCCCTTGGGCAGGCTCACCGAGCCGCGCACGAGCTGGTCCGCCTGGTTCGCGTCGATGCCGAGGTGGCAGACGATGTCGACCGTCTGGTCGAACTTGGTCTTGCTGAAGCTCTTGAGCCGCTGGATCGCCTGATCAAGCGGCACCGCTTGGGCGGGGATCTTCTCGGTGTCTTTTCGATAGCGCTTGCTGCGACGTCGCATCGCAAAGCTCCCACTCGGTTACGGGCCCGTGGTTCGGCCGCCGGATTGTCATTACGTCTTGCCGGGGGCCCGCGCCGGCGCGGGCGCCGCCGGGCCGGGGCTCCTCGTCAGTCCACGATCTCGATGCCCATGGACCGCGCCGTGCCGGCCACGATCTTCATGCCGGCCTCGATGTCGAACGCGTTCAGGTCCTTCGCCTTGGTCTCCGCGATCTTCCGCACGTCCGCGGACGTCACGCGCCCGACCTTGGTGCGATTGGGCGTGCCCGAGCCCTTCTCGACGATTGCCGCCGCCGGGTCCAGCGGCTTGGCGACCTTCAGCAGCAACTTGGCCGCCGGCGGGCTCTTGACGACGAAATCGAAGCTCTTGTCCTTATAAACCGTGATCTCGACCGGGCAGATCATGCCATCCATGTGCTTGGTGGCGTTGTTGAACTGCGTGACGAACTGGCCGATGTTGACGCCGTGCTGGCCCAGGGCCGGGCCGACCGGCGGCGCGGGCGTGGCTTTGCCGCCCGGTGCCTGAAGCTTGATCTTGGCGATGACTGCCTTGGCCATGCTGCGTCCTGCCGCTTTCCAGCCCGCGGGCCGCCCAGTTGCGGCGACGCGAGCCCATCAGTGTACCGCGACCCCGGGGCGAAATCCAGCCGCCCGGCCGCCTACAGCAGCTCCACCTGCCAGTACTCGATCTCCACGGGGGTGGGCCGCCCGAAGATCGTCACCATCACGCGGACCGTGCCCTTCTGGCTGTTGATCTCGTCAACCACGCCCTCGAAGTTCTCGAACGGCCCTTCCGTGACCTTCACGCGGTCGCCCGGCTTGAACGCCAGATTGGTCAGGGCCGCGCCCTCCTCGGGCTTGATCGCGGCCGCGAGCATCCGCTCGACGTCCGCCAGCGGCATCGGCGAGGGCTTGCCGCCCGAGCCGATGAAGTCGCCGACACCCGAGGTTTCCTTGATGACGAACCAGACGTTCTCGGGGATCCGCCCTTCCGCGTCCGTCGCCATCTCGACGAACACGTACCCGGGATAGAGCTTCTTGTGCACGATGCGCGCGGTTCCGCCCCGCATTCGCTTCTCGCGCTGCGTCGGAACGAGCACCCGGCCGACGTGGGCCTCGAGCTGCTCGATCTTGACCTTCCGCTCCAGTGCCTCCCGCACCTTGTCCTCGAGGTTCGAGGCCACCCGCAGCACGTACCACTTCATGCCGGGCCGCATGAGTTCCGGCTTCTCGGCCGCTCCGCCCCCGTGTCCCGGGGCCGCGTGCGGAGGGCGCTCCGCCGGTGCCGGCGCGGATCCGTCAGCGTCCGGCGTCACCGTGGGGGTGGGCTCCATGGTCGCGTCTCCGTCGGGAGCGGTCATCCCGTCATTCCAGTGCCGAAGAGCTTCTGAATCAGGTTGATCCGCAGCACCCCGATCGAGTTGAAAAACACGATGAACAGGACGTCCACCACGAACAGGACGAACGCCAGGAACAGGAGCGTCACGATCACGATCTTCGTGGCCCCCCAGATTTCCTTGCGGCTGGACCAGTTAACCTTCTTCATTTCCCCCTCGGTCGCGATCAGGAAATCGACCACGCTCTCCTTGCGACCGACGAGGTAGAAGATGCCGTACGCCGCCGCCACGAACACGAGCACCGGCAGGAGCAGTCGCACGTACTGGTTGTCCGCGAACCGGAAAACCACGATCTCCTGGCTCAGGAACGCCGCCCCGGCCAGCGCCAGCAGGCCGGCTGCCGCGGCCGTGCCCCAGCGGACGTGAATGCCCTGGCCGGGCTTGAGGATGCGAAACGGCGAAGCGCCGCCGCCCGCACTGCGGGCCGGGGGGGGAGGCGCCGTTTCGGACACGGAACGCTGCTGGATGTTGCTCTCGCTCTCGGCCATACGCCTCTTCGCCTGACCAGGACTCCGCACGCTCGGCCGGCACCCGCGTGAGCGCTCAGCCGCGATCAGGAGCGGAGGGACTCGAACCCCCAACCTGCTGATTTGGAATCAGCTGCTCTGCCAAATTGAGCTACGCTCCTTCGCTCGGCGCGCCGCTACTTGCGCTTGATCTTGTGGACCGTGCGCTTCCGCAGCCGCGGGCAGTACTTCTTCAGTTGCAGCTTGGGCACGCCGCCCAGCACGTTCACCGACGTCCGGTAGTTCAGGTCGCCGGTTTCCGTGCACTGCAACCAGACGGTCTCGCGCTTCTGTGCTTTTGCCATCCGGCCAACTCCCGCCCGGGTCGCGGGGTGCCACGGGCCGGATTGCCGCGCAAACCGGCCCGCCGCCCGTTCCGCGTACCCGCGGCTACTCCAGAATCTTCGTCACGACGCCCGAGCCGACCGTGCGCCCGCCTTCGCGGATGGCGAACCGCAGGCCCTCCTCCATCGCGATGGGGTTGATGATCTCGACCCGCATCTGGATGTTGTCGCCGGGCATGCACATCTCGGCCTTGCTGCCGTCGCGGGCTTGGAGCTCCAGGATGGCGCCGGTCACGTCGGTCGTGCGGAAGTAGAACTGCGGACGGTAGTTCGGGAAGAACGGCGTGTGCCGGCCGCCTTCCTCCTTCGTCAGCACGTACACCTCGCCCATGAACTTCGTGTGCGGCGTGATGCTGCCCGGTTTCGCGAGCACCTGCCCGCGCTCGAGCTCCTTCTTCTCGACGCCGCGCAGCAGCAGGCCGACGTTGTCGCCCGCGATGCCGCTGTCCAGCGTCTTGTTGAACATCTCGACGCCCGTCACGACCGTCTTGAAGTCCTTCTTGGCGTGCAGGCCGATCACCTCGACGGTGTCGCCGACCTTGACCACGCCGCGCTCGATGCGGCCCGTGCCGACCGTGCCGCGGCCCTTGATGCTGAACACGTCCTCGACCGGCATCAGGAAAGGCTTGTCCTGCTCGCGCTGCGGCTCGGGGATGTACTGGTCCAGCGCCGCCATCAGCTCCACGATCGGCTTGTAGCCGCTCTCGTTCTTGTCGAACGCGGCCTTCAGGCATTCCGTCGCCGACCCGCGGATCACCGGGATCTTGTCGCCGTCGAACTCGTACTTGCTCAGCAGCTCGCGGACTTCCATCTCCACGAGCTCGAGCAGCTCCGGATCGTCGACGAGGTCGACCTTGTTCAGGAACACGACGAGCTGCGGCACATTCACCTGGCGGGCCAGCAGCACGTGCTCGCGCGTCTGCGGCATCGGACCGTCCGCCGCGCTCACGACCAGGATGGCGCCGTCCATCTGGGCGGCGCCCGTGATCATGTTCTTCACGTAGTCGGCGTGGCCCGGGCAGTCGATGTGAGCGTAGTGCCGCTTATCGCTTTCGTACTCGACGTGCGCGGTCGCGATCGTCAGAATCTTCGTCGGGTCGCGCCGGCCATCCTTCTCCGAGGCCTTCGCGATCTCGTCATACGCCTTGTACTGCGCGAGCCCGCGGGCGGCCTGCACGGCGGTGATGGCCGCCGTCAGCGTCGTCTTGCCGTGGTCCACGTGTCCGATCGTGCCCACGTTCACGTGCGGTTTCGTACGCTCAAACACTCCCTTGGCCATTGCAGGTCTCCACTCGTCACCGGGCAGGCTCTGCACCCGGGGTCGCGCGCTCGCGCCGACCGTGTCCTGGTTCTCCTCGTTCTCAGTTCCGCGCCCGGTCCCGACACCGACCTACGCGCTGTAAAAGCTGCTGATGGGGATTGAACCCATGACCTCCTCCTTACCAAGGAGGCGCTCTACCACTGAGCTACAGCAGCGTCGCCCGGCTACGGGAGCGGCCCCGCGCCCTCGACGCACACGCCCAGTCATGCCGCCCAAGCGGACCGGATTGAGCATTGTAAAGCACCCCCTGCGCTTGTCAAAACCAAAAATTGGCCCCCGCGACCCCCCGGCGGCCATAATTGTACACGGCCGTCCGCTGCCACCGCCGGCCGGCCCCACCGGAGCGCCGCATGGCGGAACGCGACCCCCGATTCCTGTCCGACCTGCCCCACCAGGTCCGCGAGCAGCTCGAGGCCCTGCCGGAACGCGTTCAGAACTGGCGCGCAGCGCTGCGGGACGACCCCGGCGCCCTGCTCCGGTCGCCGGTGACCCGCTACGCCGGCCTGTTCCTGCTCCTGCTCGCGGCCGGTGGCACGCTGGTTTGGCTGTCCAACGCCTTCACGCCGGGTTTGGGCCCCGGGCAGTCCGAGGAGGCAACCCCCACGGCCACCTTGTTCGTCGCCTGCACGAATCCCGACTGCCTGGCGGACGCCGTCGTCCGGCAGCCGCGGGACTTCAGCGGCTGGCCGCTGACCTGCGAGAAGTGCCGCCAGCCGACCGTCTACCGGGCCCGGCGGTGCCCGGCCTGCGGCGGCTGGTTCGCGGTCGCGCCGGGGCAGGCCGCGGACTGCCCGCTCTGCGCGCGGGCCGCGCGGGCCCGGCAGAGCGCTCCGTCCGGCCCGAAGCCCGATAAGCCTCAGGACCCGGAGGACTGGTGGTAGTCCGCACGGGTCCGATTAACGCCGACAGCGCCGAGCCCGCACGGCCCGGCGCTGCTTCGGTCGTCGGCACAACGGAAACGCCGCGCCGACCGGCCTAGTTTGGCTTCGCCTCGCCCGTCGGCTTCGCTTCCGTCGGCTCGGCCGGCTTGGTGTCCGCCGGCACGGCCTTGCGCGGCGGCTCCTGATAGTGCGTGACGCTCTTCGTCAGGATGACCTTGCCGTCGAACGTCGTCACTTCGCAGCTTGACTTGTAGAAATCAAGCAGCTTCAGGACGTTGCCGACCTTCGTGAGCAGGTTCAGCATCGTATTCGCCATCGGGTTCTTGGCGACCTCGGGGTTGAACATGCGAGCCATGCTCGCGGCCGCCGGCAAGGCTTGCCCAAGCTGCTCGCCGAGCTTCGACATGTCTTCGAAGCTGAAGCCGGTCGCCTTCGAGTCCAGCGGCAGCCCTTCCTGCTGATAGCGCTCGTTCTTCGCGAAGTTCTCCGCCTCGCCGCCGGCCACGGCGAGCGCCGCGGTAAGGACCTCCGGACTGTTGGCAAAGAACAGGCGGCCGTCGCGGATACCATAGTGCGGCCGGCCCAGGCCCGGAATCATCGCGAACAGCGGCGGGAGAATGATGCGCTTGAAGCCCTCGACGCCGGTGATGCGGGCGTCCTCCACCCCGCCGTTCTGCGCCTGAAGCGCGTCATTGAGGAACGCGCCGAACCGGTCCAGCGCGGCCTGGGCCTTGGCGGGATCGCGCAGCTCGATGATCCACAGGCTGTTGGACGTGTAGGCCGACGACCCCGGAGAGGAGAACGTCACCAGGCCGCTCCCGATCCAGCCGAGGATGTCCTCCTCGAGACTGATGCCCTGCTCTTCCTCGAACGCCTTGATCTGCGCGACCAGCTCCTCGCCGCCGGCGACATGCCGCTTGAGGAAGCCCAGAGTTTCGGTGTAAAGCGCGCGGAGATCGAAGCCGCCCATCGCGGTCACCGCCGTCGCCTGCCTCGGCACGTACTTGAGCGGGTCCTTCAGCGGGCCGCCCGCGTAAAGCACCTTGTACAGCGCACGCGAGGCCGCATCCGGGCGCAGGACCGCGATCGACTCGCCCGTCGTCTTCATGCCGTCCGTGCCGGTCGTGCCCGCGACGTAGTCCCACAAATCGAGGGCATCGACGAGCGGCACGAGGGCATCCAGCGGGCTGCTCGGCTTGGCGTCCGGACCGGCATCCGGCGGCACCATCCCGCTCGCCGCGGCCGCCATCTTCGCGAACTCGCGCGCCTGGTTCATGAGGGCGGCGGTGTCGATGAAGAAGGCGCTGTCCTGCGGCGCGGCCAGTCGCTTGAAGGCTTGCTGAAAGCGCTCCGTGCCGGCCAGAGACGCCTTGGCGGCGTCGCTCTCGCCGCGCAGCAGCGCCAACGCCTGCTCCGGCATGGCCGTGCCGATGCCCAACAGAATCACGTCCTTGTGACGGGCGAGGGTCAGCGCCATCGGCACGACCGGGTTTTCCAGCGACACCTTGTGCACGACACTGTCGCCCGTTCCGTCCGTCGTCAGTTGCAGCAGTCCCTCCGGCGTAAGCTTCAGCAGATGCTTGACCAGCGCCGCCAGCCCGTCGAAATCCTCCGCGACCTCCTCCGCGGGCGGCATCAGCAGCACGACGAACTCGGCGCCCGCCGGCAGCCCGACCTTCATGGCCATTGCCATCTCGCGCTGCGCCAGGCCGGACCACTTCACGCCGGCGGCCAGGTCCGAGAAGGCCTGCCACTGCTGCTGGAACCCTTCCGGATCCGAACCCTGTTCCTTCACGAACTGCTCGAGCAGCCGCTTGATCTCACGGTCAAAGCGCTGCCTCTCCACCTCCGCCCACAGCCGCTGCATCTGCGCGTTGACGAAGGCCAACCCGGCGTGGTCCCGCGCGTGCACCGCGATCATGGCGTCCGACGGCACCGCCCGCAGCAGCTTGAAGTCGTCGAGCCCCGCCGCCCCGGCCGTGCCGCCCAACGCCAGCGCCAACAGCAAGCACCCCACGCCCAGCCTCATCGTTTTGAGCTTCATCTGCACGTTCTCCTCTGTTGCGTGCCGCCGTCCGACGGCCGCAGCGGCGGCGTGCCGCGCGCGGCCACAGCCCGAACGCCGCGGTATCTTAGCCCGTTTTCACCGGTTCGTGTCCAGCCGACGCAGCCCCCGACCGCGACACACAAATTCCGACAGTCCCCGCCGCCGAATCAGCGCTTCGCCGCCACCGCGCGGCTGCCGCGCTGGCGCCAGGCTTTCTCGGCCGCGATCACCGGCAGCACCACGGCCGCCACAAGCGTCGACTTGAGCCACGCGTCGGCATTGAGCGGCGCGGAGCCGAACACGCGGTTCGCCACCGGCAGGTAAACGAAACCGAGCTGCAACACGAGCAGTGCGCCAATGCCGAGGTAGATGTACGGGTTCGTCAACAGCCCGATGCGCAGCAGCGAATCGCGGAGCGAGCGGCAGTTGAGCAGGTAAAAGATCTGGAACAGCACGACGGTCGTGACGGCCATCGTCTGCGCCTCGCGCACCGCCTGCGCATGCCCGACGCGCGGCTTGTCCAGCGCGTACTCGTACAGGAACAGGCCGATTCCGCCCGCCGCCATCAGCACCGCCACGACCGCGGTCCGCACGAGCACGAAGCGGCTCAGAATCGGCGCGTTCGGGCGCCGCGGCGGCCGTCGCATCACGTCCGGTTCCCGCGCCTCGAACGCCAGCGGCAACGCCAGCGCCACCGTCGCCACGAGGTTGATCCAGAGAATCTGAACCGGCCGCATCGGCATCAGGGCGTCAACCTCCCCCGTGCCGCTCATGACCGGGAAGAACATCACCGCGATCAGAATGATCAGCGCCTCGCCCAAATTCGTGGGTAGCACGAAGGCCAACGATTTCACGAGGTTGTCGTAGACCCGCCGCCCCTCCTCCACCGCGGCCGCGATGCTGGCGAAGTTATCGTCCGTCAGCACGATGTCCGCGGACTCCTTCGACACGGCCGTGCCGGTGATTCCCATTGCGACGCCGACGTCAGCCTGTTTGAGCGCGGGCGCGTCGTTCACGCCGTCGCCGGTCATGGCCACGACTTCGCCGCGGGCCTGGAGGGTTCGGACCAGCCGCAGCTTGTGCTCGGGCGCGACGCGCGCGAAGACGTGCGTGCGACCGGCCGCCGCCGTCAGCTCGGCATCGCTGAGTGTGGCCAGCTCGCGTCCGGTCAGCACCCCGCCGTCGCCCACCAGGCCCAGCTCCTGGCCAATCGCCCGAGCCGTCGCCTTGTGATCCCCGGTGATCATCTTGACCGTGATGCCCGCGGCGTGGCACGCCCGCACGGCGGCGATCGCCTCCGGCCGCGGCGGGTCGATCATGCCCTGCAAACCCACCAGCTCGAACCCGTCCTGCACGTCCGCCGGATCCAGCGTCGTCTGCGGCGCCGCCGGAACGCGGGCCGCCACCGCCAGCACCCGCATCCCGTGCCCGGCCAGGCGCTCCACCTCGTGCAGCACGGCCGCCGCATCGAGCCGCCCGCCGCCGCTGCACCGGTCGCAACGCTTCAGCACGACCTCGGGGGCGCCCTTCAGCACGATCCGCTGCGACCCCTCGGGGGTATTGTGCAGCGTCGCCATGAACTGGTGCTCGGACTCGAACGGGATCGCGTCGACGCGCGGGAACCTGCGGCGCAGGTCGGCCACGCCGAGCCCGAACTTCTCGGCGGCCACGACGAGGGCGCCCTCGGTCGGGTCGCCCACCAGCGCCCACGCGCTTTCCGTCGCGCGCAGCTCCGCGTCGTTGCACAGGGCGGCGTCGCGCAGCAGCGTCCGCACCGCCGGCGGGAGCTGCGTCTGGACCACCTCTCCCTTCAGCAGTTCACCTTGCGGGCGGTAGCCGACGCCGGTGATGCGATATTCGCCTTCGGGCGTCCACAGGGTCTGCACGGTCATCTCGTTGCGCGTCAGCGTGCCGGTCTTGTCCGAGCAGATCACCGTCGTGCTGCCCAGCGTCTCGACGGCCGGCAGCCGCCGCACGATCGCCCGCCGCGCCGCCATGCGCCGGACGCCGATCGCCAGCGCGATCGTGATGATCGCCGGCAGCCCCTCGGGAATCGCCGCGACGGCCAGCGTGATCGCCGCCAGCTTCGCCTCGATCCAGTGGAAGCCCCGCGCGAGCCCGACAACCAGCAGCAGAACGGCCACCGCGAGAATGCCGATCGTCAGCCACTTGCCGACCGCGGCCATCTGCCGCGTGAGCGGCGTCTCCAGATGCGTCGCCTCGCGCAGCATCGCGGAAACGCGCCCCAGTTCCGTCGCGCTCCCCGTCGCCACCACCACCCCCGTGGCCGTCCCGTAAGTCACCAGCGTTCCGCTGAAGACCATGTTCGTCCGGTCTCCGACGACCGCGGTGGCCGCGACCGGCTCGGTCCGCTTCGACACCGGGACCGATTCGCCCGTCAGGGC
>CALGJV010000016.1 GCA_937928595.1 uncultured Phycisphaerae bacterium
TGCCCAACTCGAACAATACGGGCAGGCAGCAGCGGATTTCACCCAAGCGATCGCGCTTCGTCCGATCTACCCCGAGGCGTATTACAATCGCGGGTTGGTAAATGAGCGGCTTGGCCTGAACGATGCCGCCATGCAGGATTATACCATGGCCATTGTTAGCGACGACCGCCATGTCAAAGCGTATGTCAATCGCGGGGTTCTCTACGCACGCAGCGGCAATGTGGTGCGGGCCATCGCCGACTTCGACCAAGCGATTGCCATCGACGGCAACGATCTGGCTGCGCGGTTCAACCGCGGGCTCGCGCGCCAACACCTCGGTGAGTGTGGCCGCGCTTTGGGCGACTTCGAGCTCGTGGTGCACCGCGCACCCGAGTTTGGCCCTGGGCATGTGCGTTACGGGCAATGCCTGGAAGAGCTGGGCAAGCTGGCGGAAGCGGCCTCTGCTTACGAACGCGCAGCGGCCCTGGGTGTGGAGGAGGCGAAGGGGAATCTCGCGCGCGTTCGCGCGCGCTTGGGCGGCGGTTGAGCGGGCCGTTCTAAGCGTGCCGTGACGGCACAGGAGACTTGAGCGGGGCTAGGCTGGCCGGCTGCACTGAGCGCCGTGCAGCCAAGGCCGGAACGAGGCTGCCTGGCGACGCCATCAGCGCTTCCTGCGCGTCGCATGGAGGTGGGGGGCTGGTGCCCGAAGCGTTCCAGCCGCAGCCGCTTGACCCTTCCACACGTCCTCCGCATGTGAGCGCTATGCGCCTTCTCGTCGCCATGTCGGGCGGGGTCGACTCTGCCACCGTCGCCGGGCTTCTGGTGGAGGCCGGGCACGAGGTGGTGGGGGTCACCATGCAGCTCTACGACCACGGCCGGGCCGTCGGCCGGAAGGGGGCCTGCTGTGCCGGGCAGGATATCCACGACGCCCGCCGGGTGGCAGACCGTTTGGGGATCCCCCATTACGTTCTCGACATGGAAGCCCGTTTCCGTGCGGCCGTGATCGAACCCTTCGCCGCGGCCTACGCCCGAGGGCTCACCCCCATTCCCTGCGCAGCCTGCAACCAGCACCTGAAGTTCACCGACCTGATCGCGCTCGCCCGCGACCTCGGCTGCGATGCCCTTGCCACCGGCCACTACGCGCGCACGGCGATGGTTGGCGGAGAGATGGCGCTCTTGCGCGCGATCGACCCGGTGCGCGACCAGACCTACTTCCTCTGGGGCATCCGGCGCGAGGATCTGCCGTTCCTGCGTTTTCCCCTTGGCGGCATGCGCAAGGACGCGGTGCGCGCCGAGGCCGCCCGGCTTGGCCTTCCGGTGGCGGAGAAGCCAGACAGCCAGGATCTGTGCTTCGTTCCGGAGGGGGGCTACGACCGGGTGGTGGCCGCTCTGCGCCCTGAAGCAGCCGAGGAGGGCGAGTTTGTCTCGCTCGATGGCCAGGTACTGGGGCGGCACCGCGGAATCGCGCGCTTTACGGTGGGCCAGGCGAAGGGTCTTGGTCAGGTTTCGGCGCGGGCGGGGCAGCGGCTTTTCGTGATCGCGATCGATGCCGGAAAACGCCGTGTGCTCGTTGGCCCGCGCGAGGCCCTTGGGCAGGTTGAGGCCTCGGTTGACCGCGTGTCCTGGCTGATCGACCGCCCGAAGGAGCCCCTCCGCTGCACGGTGAAGCTGCGCGGGCGGGAAGCGGCGCAGCCCGCCACCGTGGTGGCTGAGGGGGGGCGGGCGCTGATCATGCTCGACGCGCCTTCTGTCGTTGCGCCCGGCCAAGCAGCGGTGTTCTACGACGGGGAGCGGGTGCTGGGCGGTGGGACGCTGGTGGCGTCGCGGGTCGGGGCCCCAGCGCGTGGCGTTGACAGGGACGTGGCCAGCACCCTAACTGCGAAAGTCGCGGCGGCGTAGCTCAGCTGGTTAGAGCACGGCACTCATAATGCCGGGGTCGGCGGTTCAAGTCCGCCCACCACTACCACCCTCCCGAAGCACGGCCCCTTGCCCGACGCCCACCTCCTCCGACGCATCTGGGCGCTGACCCCCGGCGCGGCCGGCATGGAAAGCCAGGCGGTGGGGCTCGCTGAGGCGATCGGCGGGGAGGTGCGCGCGCTGCGCGTCGCCGCCCGCGCGCCCTGGCGCTGGCTGCCGGGGGATCTGTGGCCGTTCCCGCTGGCCGCTGCCGCCGGGCCCGATGAGCTGGCGCCGCCCTGGCCCGATCTCGTCGTCACCTGCGGGCGGCACGCGGCGCCGCTCGGCGCGGCGATCCGGCGGTTGACCGGCGGGGCGACCCGCGCGGTGCATGTGCAGAACCCGCGCATGTCGCTTGCCGCCTTCGATGCGGTGGTCGCGCCGGAGCATGACTGCATCTCCGGCCCGAATGTGCTGACGCACCGGCTCGCGCTGCACCGGATCAACGCGGCGAGCCTCGTCGCGGCCCGCGCCGAATGGGCGCCGCGTTTCGCGCATCTCCGCCGGCCGCTTGTCGCCGTGCTGGTCGGCGCCCCGGGCGACGGGGACCGCCGCCATGCCGAGGCGCTGGCCGCGGGCCTCGCGGCGCTGGATGCCGGGCTCGTCGTCACGCCCTCGCGCCGCACGCCGCCCGAGGTGACGGCTGCGCTGCGCGACCGCCTGCACGGCGCCTGGGTGTGGGACGGGACGGGGGAGAACCCCTATTGCGGCATGCTCGCCTGCGCGGATGCCATCGTCGTCACCGAGGATTCCGTGTCCATGGTGTCGGAGGCGCTGGCCGCCGGCGTGCCGGTGTTCGCGGCGCGGTTCGGGCTGCGCTCGGGCCGGCTGGCGGCGTTCCTGGACGGGCTGGCGGCGGACGGCATCCTACGCTGGTTCGACGGTACGCTGCCGCTGTGGGACAACCCGCCGCGAGATGAGACGCCCCGACTCGCGGCGGAGGTCCGCCGCCGCCTGGGCTGGGACTGAGGGAACCGCATGACGCGCCTCGCCATCGAAACCTTCGTGAACGGCCGCGGCAATGTGCTGTACCGGGCGCTGGCGCATCCCGTCGGCGCGGAGCGGCTGGAGGCCTTGCTCGCCGGCCTCGCCGCGGCAGGGCCCGTCGCGCTCTACGACCCGGCGGCGGTGGCTGGGCAGGTGGCGGCGCTGTCCTCGCTCGCGGCGCTGCCGCTGGCCGGCGTGTACGGGCAGAACATCGAG
>CALGJV010000017.1 GCA_937928595.1 uncultured Phycisphaerae bacterium
CGCAGGGGACCGCGGAAGAAGATCCGGTCCAGGCCGCCGGTCGGGGCAAAGCTCGGATACGTGCGGATGGGCCGGCGCTGGCCCAGCCGCCGGCTGGTCGCGCAGGAGAAACCCGCGGGCGCGAAGAAGCGGGGCCCGAGCTTTCCGCGCCAGTCGTTCATGTCACCGGCGACGAGGCAAGGATCGCCGGGGCTCAGGCGTCGCAGGTCCTCGGCCGCGAGGAGCCGGGTCATCTGCTGGCGCCGGAGGTGGGCGGTCAGGCTCAGGTGCACGTTGAAGACGTCCAGCCGCAATCGAGCGCCGCGTTCGGCGAGTTCGAGCTGCGTGTGCTGGGCACCGCGCGGCTTGGCCCGCCCGATCGTCAGGTCGATGTTGCGCTGGCGGCCGATCGGGTGCCGGGACAGCGTCGCGTTGCCGTAACGGCCGGTCTTGAGGTAGACGTTCAGCCCGAGGGCGTGGTGCTCGTAGCCGAGCTGCCGGGCCAGCCAGGCGGCCAAGTTCAGCAGACGGGAGCGCGGAGCGCCGCAGTCGACTTCCTGAAGCAGGACCAGGTCGGCGTCGTGGTAGCGCAGGATTTCGGCGATTCGGTCGGGCGCGAACTTCCGGTCCAGGCCGATCGCGCGGTGAATGTTGTATGTCAGGACACGCAGTCGCATCCGCGGATATCGTAGCGCGCGGCCGCGGCCGGTGTGAGGGCGATGTTCGCCGCTGGAAGAGCGTGGTGCGTTGGCAGCGCTCGGGGTCCTCAGGATCGCAGGCGGGAACCCACGGCGTTTCCTACGTCCCAAGTGCTGGGAGGCGCGCAGGGGGGGCCCAAGAGGCGTTCGACGGGCTTGTGCTGGACTCCGTCCGGGCCCGAGGGGCAAGAAGCTCCGGCGGCTGCGCAAGCCGCACAGCCGCCGGAGGTTAGGACGCGGAGAGGGGGGGATTCGAACCCCCGGTACGGTTACCCGCACACCGGTTTTCGAAACCGGCCCGTTCAGCCACTCCGGCACCTCTCCGACCGGCGCCGCGACCGCGCCGTTGGCTTTCATCGACGGCTTACCCTGCGGGCACTCACACGCCGCCGAGCGCCGTCGCGCTGAGTCGCTCAGGGTAGCAAGGACACAATGGCGCGTCCAGTTGCTCGCGGGCGGCGCGTGGACAACGAGCACACGGCCGCGGCGGGTTCGAGGCACCGCCACGGCGACCCCTGGCGCGGCGGTTGGGCCGGCGCCGGGCCGCGACTTCGATTCCGCGCGGGAAGCAAGTGCTTCGCGCTGGAAGCAGGCGGCAATCTGAGATAGCCTCCGCGTTCTGGAACGCACCGCCAGCGATGATCGGCGGCGCGTCGGCGCATCTTGCCGTTGTCCCGCGGACCGAAGCATGAAACCACTGCTCGTCATGGCGCCCGCGCCGGCTCGCTGGCCGGCACTCGAAAACCTCTACCGCCACAAGGGGCAGCCCTGGCTGGCCGACATTGAGGCGCGGGTCCGCCGCGGCGTGCTCGGGGCCCAGGATGCGTACGCGATCATCCCGGACGGGGGGCAGGTCCTGGCGGCGGCCGGAATCAGCAAACGCGGGCCGCTCGGCGTGCTGGGGCACGTCTTTACGCGGCCGGAGCACCGCCGGCGCGGCTTCGCGCGGCAACTCGTCGAGACGCTGCTGGCGTGGTTCGACATGGTCGGCGGCCGGTGGCTCTACCTCGGAACGACGGCGGAGCTGGATGCGTCGCTCTACGCGAAGTTCGGCTTCGCACCGCTGCACCGCGTCGCCTGGACGCCGTTCGACCGGATCACGATGCAGCGCGTGCGGCCAGGCACGCCGCCGGACCCACTCGCGGATGCGACCGGCACGGCGCGCGTGCGGCCGCTGACGCGGGCCGACTGGCCGGCGATGGTGGCGCTGCTCCAGCACCGGCCCGGGCCGGACCCGCGATTGCCGCTGGCCGAGTCGGCGGTGACGGCGGAGGTGTTCACGCTGGACCTGATCGGGCACCAGGAGCGCGGGGCGGCGCAGTTACGCGGGGCGTACTTCGGCGACCGGCTGCTGGGGCTGGGGACGCTGGCAACGGAGAAGCCCGGCGAGCGGACTTACGCGATGGTCGTGCCGCATCGGGACGCGCCGGCCGCGCTGCGGGCGGCATTGCTCGAACTGGCGCGCGAGCGGGGCTACGCGCATGTGGACTTCCCGATGGATGCGCTGGCGGGGACGGAGCCGTGGCCGGGGGGCGTGGGGACGGCGGCGCGGGCACCAGCACCCGCGGGCGAGAGGCCGGCGGCGGCCAACGAAGCGGCACCGGTGTCCGAGCCCGCGGGCGGCCCGTCGAGTTCCGCGGCGACGGAATTCACCATCTAGACAGCGGGATTCCTTGGGGCGGCGCGGGAGACGGCCAATAACAGGGCCGGCGTCCACGCGGACGCCGGCCTGCCACGGTACGCTCCTATACCCTCCGGACCGCACCGCTGTCGGCTCCCGGTCTTCATCACTCGCGGTCCGGGCGACGGCCCGGACCGTTGGCTCCTCACTCAGAAGGTTCAATACAGGGCCCGTCCGGGCAAGTGCCGCCGCGCGAAAAGCACGCGCGGCCCGAGCCGGGCGGCGCGGCGAGGGCCGGCGGGTGCTTTTTTTTCGCACCGCGTTGTGGCAGGGGGCGCGCTCGCTATAATCCGCCCCTTCTCGGCGGTGTTGCCGAGTCGGGTACCCGGTCGCAGGATCCGGGGCACGGGTTTCGGGCGCGCAAGCGCAGCTGCACTGCCAGGAGGGCCGACATGAGCCCGATGGTCCCCTCGCGGGTGTTCTTCACGCGCGGCGTCGGTAAGCACCGCCACAACCTGGAATCGTTCGAAGCGGCCCTGCGCGACGCCGGCATCGCGCAGTGCAACCTCGTCAAGGTTTCGAGCATCTACCCGCCGGGCTGCAAGATCATCTCGCGCCAGGCCGGCCTGCGGCAGCTCCTGCCCGGGCAGATCACGTTCTGCGTGATGGCCGACGCCCGCACGGACGAGCCGAACCGGCTGGTGTCGGCCGGCATCGGGCTGGCGATCCCCGCCAAGGGCGACCAGTTCGGCTACATCTCCGAGCACCATGGCTTCGGGATGACCGAGAAGAAGTGCGGCGACTTCGTCGAGGATATGGCCGCGAGCATGCTGGCGACGACGCTCGGCATCGAGTTCGATCCCAACCTCGCGTATGACGCGCGGCGCGAGGTGTACAAAATGAGCGGTCAGATCGTGAAGACGCGCAACGTCGTGCAGACGGCCGAGGGCGACAAGGACGGCCTGTGGACCACGGTCGTTGCGGCGGCGGTGTTCCTGTTCGACTAGCCCGCCGGGGGAGGGACCGCGGCAGAAGCTGTCGGCGTCCGCGCGCCGGACGCGACAGGCGGCGCGGCGGCGCCGCGCGGGTGTAGGCCCTTGGGGGCGGCATCGCAAGGAAAGGCGGCTGCGGCGTGACGCACACCGTACCGGACAACTTCCTCGGACTCGAGGGCCGCCACGCGGACTATCGCCGGGCCCGCTTCGCGGTGCTACCGGTGCCCTACGACGCGACGACCAGCTTCGGCGTCGGGGCGCGTGACGGCCCGCGGGCGATCATCACGGCTTCCCAGCAGGTTGAGCTGTACGACGAGTCCCTCGGCCGGGAGAGCTTCGGGGCCGGGGTGGCGACGCTTCCGCCGCTCGGCATCGAGGCGGCCGGGCCCGAGGCGATGGTGGCGGCGGTCTACGCGGCGGCGCGAAGGGTGGTACGGGACGGGAAGTTTCTAATTGGGCTCGGGGGCGAGCACAGTATCACGTCCGGACTCGTGCGGGCGGTGCGTGGTCGGCACCAGGGCCTCAGCGTGCTTCAGATCGACGCGCATGCGGACCTGCGCGACAAGTACCAGGGCACACCGTGGAGCCACGCGGCCGTCATGCGGCGGGTTCACGACCTGGGTGTGCCCGCGGTCGGCGTCGGGATTCGGAATTACTCGAAGGACGAAGCCCGGTTCATTCGCAGCGCGGGCAAGCCGATCTTCAGCGCGACCGCCTGCCGCGGGGGGCGGGCGTGGCTGAACGACGTGCTGGCGCACCTGACGGACGAGGTCTACGTCACGGTGGACATCGACGGGTTCGATCCGGCTTACGCACCCGGCACGGGCACGCCGGAGCCGGGCGGGCTGGACTGGTGGCAGGTGACCGACCTGCTGGCCGCCGTCGCGAAGACCCGGCGAATCGTGGCGGCCGACGTGGTGGAAGTCCGCCCGATTCCACCGAACACGGTGACGGAGTTTCTGGCGGCCAAGCTGCTCTACCGGCTGATCGGACTCGTGTCGCGCTGAGCCGCGCGAGGCGCGCGACCGGCCGGTCCATCCGCGCTATTGTGGCGGCGGCGTCGCGCCTTCCGGGGGCGGGGGCTCGGGCTCCTCATACTTGTGCGCCGTGAAGTCGTTGCACTTCGGGCACTTGATCAGCAAGGTCTTCGTGTGCTGGTCCGGGACTTTGAACAGGCGACGGTCGTTCGTGATGCGGTCCCACTCTGCGTACGTGACCTCGAACTTCAGGTTGCACCGCGAGCAGACGAAAGTCAGTCCGCCGGACGGCGGGGCGTCCTCGGCCTTGCCGCGGAAGAAGCGGTACATGGCCACCCCAATCAGCAGCACTGCGACGGTCCCGAGTAGCACGTTCTTCATCATCGTCCGGCCTCCGGTCCCTCGTCGGCGGCCCGCGGCCGGCGGAAAACCGCCACGACGTCCTCGATCGGGACGACGTACAGGCGGTTGTCGCCCTCGAAGTCGACGGGAACCGCGTTCTTGGGGTTGAACAGCACCTTGTCGTATTGCGCCACGGGATAGTCGGCGTCGCGCTCGATTTGGGCGGATACGGCGACCACGCGCCCGGTGATGGTCGGGATCTCGATATTGCCGGGAAGCTGGATGCCTCCCTTCGTGGTCTTCTTATCCTCATCCTTCCGGATCAAAACTCGCTTGCCGAGCGGCTCGACCGTCTCGAACGACGATTTGCTGCTACGCGCCGAGGTCATACGCCTCCTCTCGTGACCATGCTGCGCTCATCATATACTACCGCCGGTCGGATGCGTACCTGGCGACCCGGGCGGAGAGGCACGGTGGATGCGGCGCGGTTGCGGGAACTGCTCGCGGATGTGGCCCGCGGCACCGTCGGAGTCGAAGCGGCGATGGCCCGGCTGGAGACGCTGCCGTACGAGGATCTCGACTTCGCCTGCCTCGACCACCACCGCCCGCTGCGCTGCGGCCTGCCCGAGGTGATCTTCGGCCAGGGCAAGACCCCTGAGCAGATCGAGACGATCTTCGACCGGCTGGCAGCCCGTGGGGGCAACGTGCTTGCGACACGCGTCGCACCCGAGGCCGCCGCGCGGGTTCGGGCGGCGTTTCCGACGGCCGAGTATCACCCCCTGGCCCGCACGCTCAGCCTGCGCCGCACGCCGCCGCCGACCGGCCCGCGTTTCGTCGGTATCGTCTGCGCCGGCACCGGCGACCTGCCGGTGGCCGAGGAGGCCCGCATCACCGCGGAGCTGATGGGCCAGCCGACCCGCACCATCTACGACGTGGGCGTCGCCGGGCTCCACCGCCTGCTGGCCCGGTCCGATGACCTGCGCGCGGCCGGGGTGCTCGTCGTGGCCGCGGGGATGGAGGGCGCGTTGCCGAGCGTGGTCAGCGGCCTGGTGCGGGTGCCGGTGATCGCCGTGCCGACCAGCGTCGGGTACGGCGCGAGCTTTCAGGGGCTGGCGGCGCTGCTCGCGATGCTCAACAGCTGCGCCGCGGGGGTCTCCGTCGTCAACATCGACAACGGCTTCGGCGCCGGATGTCAGGCTGCCCTGATCAACCAGCTGTACGGCATGGACGCTCCCCCACAGGCAACGCCCGTGTCGCCGGCGCGAGAATGAAATGAGCTCTTCGCCATCCGGTCCGACCCTGATCTCCGACGTACCCGGGTTGCCGCCCCGGCTGCCGACCCTGCACAAGGGACAGGCGGGGCGCGTCTGCATCATCGCGGGCAGTCGCGGGATGAGCGGCGCGGCCGTGCTCGCGGCCGGAGGCGCGCTGCGGGGCGGCGCCGGACTGGTCCGCGTGTGCTGCCCGGCCGGCATCCAGCCAGTGGTCGCCGCGGCGGAGCCGTGCCTGATGACCGTGGGCTTGCCCGAGGATGCGGATGGCCGGGTGCGCGGGCCGGAGGCGGTCCGGACTCTGGACTTCGACTGGCCGTCGGTGGTGGCAGTCGGCCCGGGCCTGGGGCAGGCCGACGCGCTGCCGGAGTTCGTCGCCGCCGTGCTGCGGCGGTTTGCCGGCCCGGTCGTGGTGGATGCGGACGGACTCAACAACCTCGCACCCCTCGCGGAATCGGCGCTGGCGGATCGCGGCAAGCGCCCCACGATCTTCACGCCCCATCCCGGCGAGATGGCGCGGCTGCGGGCCGCCCGCGGCTGGCCGCCCGCCGCGGAGGACGACGCCGGCCGCCTGCGCTCGGCGCACGAGTACGCCGCCGCGGCCCGCGTGATCGTGGTTCTCAAGGGGCACCGCACGGTTGTGGCGACCGGGACACACGCGTACGTGAACACGACGGGCAACCCGGGCATGGCCACCGGTGGAATGGGCGATGTGCTGACCGGGCTGCTCGCCGCGCTGGTGGCGCAGGGACTGCCCGCCTTCGAGGCCGCGCGGCTGGCGGTGTACGCCCACGGGCTGGCCGCGGACCATGCCGCGTTGCGGGTCGGGCCCGTGGGTTTCCTGGCGCGGGACGTGGCGGACCTCCTGCCGGCGGCACTGGCCGAGGCGAGTCGCCCGCGTATCGGCTTCCGCTGACACCGGCAACGCCGCGCACCCGCGCGGTCAGGAGTGCGGATGCGGGTCGTCCTGCTGGTGACCGACCTTGAGCTCGGTGGCACGCCGCTGCGGCTGGCGCGGTTGGCGCGCGGTTTGCGGGGCGCGGGCGTGGACGTGCACGTCGGGTGCCTGGCGCGGCTGGGGCCGGTGGGTCAGGCACTCGCGGCCGAGGGCATTCCGACCTTCGCGGGCGATGCGGCGGACGCCCGCGACGTCACGGCGCTGTTCCAGGTCGCGCGCGAGGTCCGGCGCCGCGCTCCGGACCTCATCCACAGCACGCTGGTCCATGCGAACGTGGCGGGGCGGCTCATCGGTGCCGTGCTGCGTATCCCGGTGGTCGGGTCCACGGCGACCATCGAAGTGGAGCGGCCATGGCACCGCGCGGCGGAACGCGTAACGGCGTGCGTCGACCGTGCTCACATCGTGAACAGCCGCGCGCTGGCCGCACACGTGCGTCGGGCGTTCGGACTACCCGCGGAGCGGATCTGCGTGGTGCCGCCCTCGCTGGGTCCGGCGAAGCTGCCCGAGCGGGCCACGGCCCGGGAGGTGCTGGGCATCCCCGCCCACGAGTTCGTCGTGGCGTGGGCGGGGCGACTCGATCGCGTCAAGCGGCTTGAGATCGTGGTCCGGACGGCCGAGATCCTCACGCGCGTGCCGTCACGCTTCCTGCTCGTGGGAGACGGATCCGAGCGGGCCCACGTCGAGCAACTGCTGCGGTTGAGTAACGCCGGGCGGATCGTGCATCTGCTGGGTTGGCGGGAGGACGTGGGGAGCGTGCTGGCCGCCGCCGACGCCTTCCTGTTTCCGTCACGCACCGAAGGCATGCCCAACGCGTTGCTCGAAGCGCTGCGGGCCGGCGCGCCGGTCGTCGGCAGCGACATTCCCGTGCTGCGCGAGCTGGGCGGCGAGCCGCGCTCCGCGGGCGCCGGGCCGGTGACCGTTCTCGCTCGCCTGATTACGGTTGCGGGGCCCGACCCGAAGGACTACGCGGCGGCCCTGTTGCGGCTGCGGTCCGACCCGGCGCTGGCGCGCAGTCTCGGCGCTGCGGCCGCGGATTGGGCGCGCACGGCCCTTGACCCGGCGGCCACAGTGCGGGCGACGCTGGACGTGTACGCCCGCGTGCTGGGCCGGCGGGCCGGCGGAGCGTCTGCGGGCCGCTGAGCGGGAGTTAGAGCGGTTCGTCGATGGCGGCCGGGCGGACGATCCGGATCGCGCGGTGCCCGCGGATCTGGCCCGGCACGCCCGCGAACTTGGTGCGGCCGCCGACCTGGAGGAGCACGTGATCGCTCGTGGTCTTGTCGATTTGGATGAGGTCGCCGGGGCGCAGCGCGTAGAGGTCGGCGAGGCGGACGCGGGTCCGGCCGAGGTAGGCGGTGAGAGAGACCATCGACTTGAAGAGATTGCGGTGGATCCGCTGCTTCTGGTTCTCCGTGGCGCCCTTGGGGCGGTAGCCGAACCACGACTGCGTGGTGAGCTTGCTGAGCACCGACTCGATGGTGTTGAAGGGGATGCAGATGCTCATCGTGCCCGCGCACTGGCCCATCTTGATCTCGAACGTGATGTAGACCACGACCTCGGTGGGCGCGACGATGTGGACGAGCTGCGGATTGCTTTCGGTCTCGACAACCTGGAACTTGGCGTCGACCAGGTTCTTCCACACTTCGGAGAGGTGTTCGAGCGCGCGGTCGATGAGGCGCTTGATCAGGCGCCACTCGATGGCGGTGAGGGGCCGCTGCGGGATGTACAGGCTGGCGTTGGTGCCGCCGAGTAGGCGGTCGATGATCGGATAGACGATCAGTGGGCTCAGCTCGAGGCACATTTGCCCCTCGAGCGGCGGCGCCTGAAGAATGACGAAGCATGTCGGGTTCGGCAGCGAGTGGATGAACTCGCTGTAGGTCAGCTGCTCGACACCCACCACGCGGACCTCGATGATCGTCCGCAGGAAGCCGGAGAGCGTCGCGCCGAAGTTGCGGGCGAAACCGTCGTGAATGGATCCGAGCGCCCGAATGTGGTCCTTGCTGACGCGCTCGGGGCGCTTGAAGTCGTATGTGCTGACGTTCGCGCGCGGGGCGGTGGTGGGACGCTCAGATGGCGCGGGGCCGGCGTCCCCCGTTGCCGTCGCGGCGGCGGGCATCGCCTCGGTGGCCACCGCGGCCAGCAGGGCATCGATCTCGGACTGGTCGAGGACGTCGCCCACGCGGCCGTTCCGTCGGGTCCGCACGCCCGCCGAGGGCCGCCCGAGCGGCCCGAGCGCGGGGCACGCGTGATCCGGAAGTGCTATCGGAACGGTCCCGGCGGGGGGCTGAAGGTGGAGCGGGCGCCGGCCCGACGGTCGGGGCCGACCGGCAAAGGCTGCGCCGGGCCGCCTTGACGCTGCCGGGCGGGCGGGCCTATAGTGGCGAGTCTGCGGAAAGGGCGTCTGCGGCCAGCGTCAGTCCATGGGGGACGGCTGGAATCGGCCGGTTGAAGCTCCGGGGGTCGCCCGAGGAGCTGACTGCGACTCTCCCCGCGGGGAGAGGAGGTGACGATTGTCGTCCACCCTGGTCCGCGAGCTGCTGGACGCGGGCATCCACTTCGGCCACCGGTGCAGCCGGTGGAATCCGAAGATGGGGCCGTACATCTACGGCAAGCGGAATGCGATCCACATCATTGACATTCGCGAGACGTTGCGGGGGCTCCTGCGGGCCAAGAAGTTCGTTTCCCGCGTCGTGGCGAACGGCGGCGATATCCTGTTCGTCGGTACGAAGCGCCAGGCGCGCGAGATCGTCGAGCGCCACTCGACGCGCTGCGGGATGCACTCCGTCACCGAGCGCTGGCTCGGCGGCACCCTGACCAACTTCCGCACGATCCGCTCGCGGCTCCAGCGCCTCGATGAGCTCGAGAACCTGATGGCCAGTCCCCAGTGGGAGACCGGCTACTCCAAGAAGATGAAGTCCACGCTCTCGCGCGAGCTGGCGAAGATCCGCCGCAACCTGAGCGGCATCCGGCGCATGGGCCGGCTGCCCGCCGCCCTGGTCGTGGTGGACGTGCGCAAGGAGCACAACGCGCTCCGCGAGGCCCGCGCCCTGGGCATTCCGACGATCTGCCTGATCGATACCGACAGCGATCCGGACCAGGCCGATATTCCCATTCCGGGCAACGACGATGCGATGCGGGCCATCGAGCTCGTGATCCGCGAGATCGCCGACGCCGCCGAGGAAGGCCGCAAGAGCCGGCCGGAGCCGGTGGCCGACAACGGCGCGCGGGATGGCGCCGCCCCCCGGCGCCGTCTGCGGCGCGGGCGCGAAGAGGGCCGCGAAGGCGAAGCGGAAGCGCCGGCGGAAGCCGCGCCCGTCCCGTCCCCGGAACAGTCACCGGCCTAACGCCGTTCGAGGCTCGAAGACCGGGTCTTCGCCCGCGCTGCCGTTCGCGGATGACCGGGTCGTCCAACTGGAGGTTACCGGCGATGATCAGTGCCGCATTGGTGCGGGAGCTGCGCGAGGAGACCGGGCTCCCCATGATGGAATGCAAGAAAGCCCTGGAGGAAACCGGCGGCGACAAGCAGGCGGCCGTGGACCTGCTGCGCAAGAAGGGGCTCGCTCAGGTCGGCAAGCGGGCGGATCGCACCACGTCCGAGGGGCGGGTGCTGTACCAGGCCGACCCCGCCACCGGCCGGCACGCGATGGTCGCGGTGCTGTGCGAGACCGAGCCGGTGACCGGCACGGACGAGTTCAACAACCTGGCCCAGGCAGCCATCCAGGCGGCCGTGAAGATGGATGATCCGTCGGCCGAGGCGATCCTTGCGCAGCCGGCGCCCGGCGGGCACAAGATCAGCGATCTGCTGCTGGACGCCGTGAACCGCATCCGCGAGAACATTCGCCTCGGGCAGGTCGCCTGTTATCGCGGCGAGGTCGGCTCCTATCTCCACCACGACCGCAAGAAAGGCGTGCTGGTCGAATTCAGCGGCCCGTGCCCGGCCGAGATCAAGGCCGACGTGTGCATGCACATCGTCTCGATGCGGCCCCCGTACGTGCGTCGCGAAGAAGTCGACCCGGCCCTCCTGGAGCAGGAGAAGGCCGTCGCCGCCGAACAGGCCAAGGGCAAGCCCGCGAACATGATCGAGAAGATCGTGATGGGCAAGGTCAACCGCTGGTACTCCGAGATCTGCCTGCTCGAACAACCGTTCGTCAAGGACGACAAGAAGTCGGTCGGGCAGCTCCTGGGCGAAGTCTCTCCGGGGCTGACCGTGAACCGGTTCGTCCGCTTCGAGATCGGCGGCGGTTGATGCCTGTCGCTCTCGCCGGAGTCACGCCGCGGCCGGCCTTGCGCCCGGCCGCGGCTGTTTTCTACCGGGCGCGGGGGGCGTTCGCGGCGATGATGCCCCGGGGCCGCGGCGGGGCGCAGTTTCGGCCACAATCGACAGCCCCTCAGGCGGGACGCTTACCGTTCGAGCGAGTTGTGTCGATAACTCCCGTGTCGGCGGTCGTCTCAACGCCGACCGTTTGCCACGGATGGCATGGCCCTTGACGTGCGAGGGGACGCGGCCGATTGCGGTCGCGTCACCCGGGTCGCGGGTTTGGCAAGGAGGCCCCACCCGCGAGTGCCGGCCCTCGCCGACAAGGTCCGCGTGGGGGGTGGGGGCGGGTCCGCCCGCCCGGCGAGTGCCTGTCGGGCGTGCACAGCGCGGTACCGCTGGACAGCGGGGCCGCTTCCGGGTACCAAGAACCCCGGAGAGCCGTGAGCCCGCCGGCCAGGCACCGGGCGCGGTTTCCGTCGGCTCGCTGCGCTGGAAATCGGGTCGCCGATGCAAGAGCCGGAGTTCGTGACGGACCAGGAGTCCCTCGAGCGGCACTGCCGTGCGTGGGCCGCGGCGGGGCGATTCGCGTTCGATACCGAGTTCATTCGCGACGACACGTACGATGCGGCGCTCTGCCTCGTGCAGGTGGCGACCGACGCCGGCGTTGTGCTGATCGACCCGACCGCTCCGCTCGACCTCGCGCCGTTCTGGGAGCTCGTGACGGACGAGCGCATCGTGACGATCGTCCACGCCGGCAAGGAGGACTTCGAAGTCTGCCTGCGGGCGACCGGCCGCGTGCCGCGCAACGTGTACGACGTGCAGATCGCCGCGGGTTTCGTGGGCTACGGCTATCCGCTCAGCCTGGTGCGCCTGGCCGAAGCGCTGGTGCACCGTCGGCTCGCGAAGGCCCAGACGCTCACCGACTGGCTCCGCCGGCCACTGACGGACGACCAGCTCCGCTACGCGGTCGAGGACGTGGCCCACCTGCCGGAGATTCATCGGCGGCTGACACGGGAAGTGGAGCAGGCCGGCCGCAGCGCCTGGGTGGCGGAGGAGATGCGCTGTTTCGAGGAAGCCGAGTTCTACAAGCTGCCGACGGAGGAACGCGCGCTGCGGCTCAAGGGCAGCAAGCGGCTCGACGGCCTCGGGTTGCTGGTGCTCGAGCGCCTGGTCGAGTGGCGCGACGACTGGGCTCAGTCGCGCAACCGGCCGATCCGCGCGCTGATGCGCGACGACGTGCTGGTGGAGATCGCCCGGCGGCGGCCGCAGAAGGAGAGCGACCTCGAGGTGTTGCGCGGGTTCCCGCAGGCCCGCAACCGCCGGGTCGTCGGCGAGCTGCTGGAGCTGATTCGCGCGGTCAGCCGCACGCCGCGGAGCGAGTGGCCCAAGCCGCATGAGGTCCGCGAGGACTCGCCCATGATGAAGGTCATGCTGGACTTGCTCGCGGCGATCACGCAGGCCGTCTGTCACGAGGAACGCGTGAGCCGCAACCTCCTCGGCGGCACCCAGCGTCTCCGCGAGCTGATCGAGAGCCATGCCGGGCGCCGCAGCGAGCCAGCCGCGCTGCTCACGGGCTGGCGGGGCGAGTTCATCGGACACCGCCTGGTCGACGTGCTCGAAGGCCGCAGCGCGATGCACCTGGCGGGTTGGCCGACGAATCCGCGCCTGCGAATCGCGCCGCGCCCGCCGCGGCCGGGCGATCCATCCTGAGCACCGCCGCTCGGCCGCCCGACGAGAGAACCCCCGAACCGGACAGATTTGTATCGCACACGGCCGCGCGGCCGCGTATAGTGTGCGACCGACGGTGCGGCCGGCGATGCCGCACAGGAGCCGCGCATGGCCGACCGCCTGCCGCCGGGTTACGACAGCCGCACGGAAACCGCCGAGCACACCACCGCGCACCGGCTGCAAAAGCAGTACGTGCACGGCGGGGCGTTGTCCGCCGGCGGGACCAAGGACGCCGCGCGCCCGGATGACGGGCACGTTACTTCGCAGGAGTACGCGGCCGCGGCGCGGCCGGTCGGCGCCGGGACGGGCGGACCGGGAGCGGGCCCGGCGGCGCTCGACGTCGAGTTCCACCATCCGCTGGAGAGGTGGCTCGGACGGCGCGGCCCGCGCCGGTTGCTGGCATTCCTGGCGCGGCGCCGCCGCAATGGACGGACCATCATCGAGGACGTGCTGGACAGCTACCACAACCCCGGCGCGCCTCTGCGGCAGCGCGTGCTGCACTGGCCGCTGCACCGGTTCATTGATCGGTTGCGCGGGGGCGTGTCGGTGGCGACGTTCCGGGCGCGGATCAGCGAGCACGTCAGCACCGTGCGGGGGCTGGTTGTAACGGCCCGCAGCGTGGCGGAATTCGGGCTCACCGTGCCGCAGCGCTTCTCCGCGCCGCTCTTCGCCGTCTGGAACTTCACGAACCAGTGCAACCTGCAGTGCCGGCACTGCTACCAGGACAGCGGCCACGCGGCGCTGGCGGCCGAGCTGTCGCTTGACGAAAAGCTGGCCCTCGTGGACGAGATCGCCGAGCAGTACGTGCCGATGATCGCGTTCGCCGGCGGGGAGCCGACCATCAGCCCGGACCTCCTGCCGGTGCTGGAGCGCTGCCGGCAGCACGGCATCCACACGAGCGTCGCGACGCACGGCGGGACGATGACGCCCCGGCTGGCCGCCGCCCTCGCGGCAGCCGGCGTGAAGTACGTCGAGGTCTCGCTCGATTCGGTCCACCCGGAGAAGCACGACGCCTTCCGCGGCCAACCGGGCATGTGGCATCGCACGGTGCGCGGGATGCGCTACGTCGTGCAGCAGCCCGGCCTGCGGCTGGGCATCGCGATGTGCGTGCACCAGGGCAACTTCGCCGAGGTCCCGCAGATGCTCCAGTTCGCGGTGGACATCGGCGCGGGGTGCCTGGCGCACTTCAACTTCATCCCGGTCGGACGTGGGCTCGAGATGGTCGCCGGCGACCTGACCCCCGCCCAGCGCGAGTGGCTGCTGCGCACGCTCAACGACTGGATGCAGTCCGGCCGCATCGGCGTGATCTCGACCGCGCCGCAGCTGGGCCGCGTGTGCCTGGCACACGGACCGGCCGGGGGACGCCAGGCGTGCTCCCACGCGGGCAGCGGCGGCGGCGTGAAGGCCAAGGTGGTGGCGAAGTACCTGGGCGGGTGCGGGGCCGGACGGACGTACGTGTGCATCGAGCCGACCGGCAACATCACGCCATGCGTGTACCTGCCGCACCGCGTGCTCGGCAATGTGCGGCAGCGCCGTTTCATCGACATCTTCCGGCAGAACGAGTTCTGGGACCTGCTCTGCGACCGCTCGAAGCTGACGCACCACTGCGAGGTGTGCCGGTTCAAGAACTACTGCGGCGGCTGTCGGGCCCGGGCCGACGCGTACTTCGGTGCGGTGAACGCGGGCGATCCGGGATGCATCTTCAACGAGAAGCATTGGGAGGAGCTCGTCCGCCAGGGAGTCGCGGCTGCGGCCGATGCCGAGCAGGCCCGGGGCGGCGCGGGCGAGCCGGCAGCGCCACCCGCGGTGAAGCAATACGACGGCTGCACGACCAGTTGGACGCGGCAGTGACGGCCGCGGCCGCGGGGCGCTTCGCTGCTTGTGACCGATAACTGCATGTCGTCGGGAAGGTGACACGGCCCGCGGCGCGACGCTTTCGGTACAATGGGGGCGGATTCGCTTTCATGCTCCTGGTCCTTGCAGGCTCCCGCGCTGGGAGAAGGATGCCGGACGATGACAACTCAGAGATTCGGGCGGGCGCTGGCGGCGCAACTGGTTCTGGGGTGCGCGATCGTGGCCGTCGCGGCGCAGGACGTGCCGCCGCCGTCACGCGGGATCATCGGCTGCGGCAAAGCGCAGGCTTACGCCCGCCGCATGGCCTGCGAGGCAGCGCGCCGGGCCGAAGCGGCGGAGTACGCCCAGCAGGTGCGGGACGGCCTGCGCGAGGCCCTCGAGGACACCGACGTCCTCCATTGTGACTTGCAGATCGAGATTCGGCCCGGCCAGTCGCCCAACCTGATCGGCACCAACACGCTGACGGTTCGCAGCCAGTCGCCGGCCCTGACGCAGTTCACGTTCCGCTTGCGCGAGCAGTTCGGGATCTCGGCGGCCACGGTGAACGGCGTGCCGGTGACCGTTACGCCGCTCTCGACCACCACGCGGGTCGTGACGCTCGACCGCACATACGGGCTGGGCGAGGTGTTCACGCTGTCCATCGGCTACAGCGGCGTGGCGGTGTCGCGGGGCTTCGGCTCGATCGAGTTCACGACCCACAACACGTCGGACCCGATCGTCTACACGCTCAGCGAGCCGTACTACGCGTACACCTGGTGGCCGGCGAAGGACGGCGTCCCCGGCGCACCCGGCGACAACGGGGACAAGTTTACACTCGACCTCGCCCTGACGGCGCCCGACCCGCTCGTGGCGGCGTCGAACGGCGTGCTGGTGGGTGTCGACGTGCTGTCCGGGGCCCGCAAGCGCTATCGTTGGTCGACGAGCTACCCGCTGTCGACCTACCTGGTGTGCTTCTCGGCGACCAACTACAACACCTGGTCGGTGAACTACAACACCCTCGCGGGCGGAACCATGCCGGTGTTGTTCTACATCTATCCCGAGCACGACACGCCGGCGAACCGGGCGAACTGGGAGCAGGTCGTGCCGATGCTGACGACGCTGCGGGCGCTCTATGGCGAGTACCCCTTCGTCGATGAGAAGTACGGCATCTACGAGTGCCAGTTCGGCGGCGGGATGGAGCACCAGACGTTCACCGCCCAAGGCACCTTCGACCCGGGCGTGACGGTCCACGAGCTCGGGCACCAGTGGTGGGGCGACCTGGTGACGTGCAAGACGTGGAACGATATCTGGCTCAACGAGGGCTTCGCGACGTACACCGAGGCGCTGTGGGCGGAGTTCAAGCCCGGCAGTTCCGGGCTGCCGGCGCTGAAAAGCGCCATGGCCGGCAAGAAGTACTTCGGCGCCGGCACGGTCTACGTGCAGAACGCGGAACTCGGCAGTTTGAACGCCATCTTCGACGGCAACACCACCTACAACAAGGCGGGCTGGGTCGTGCACATGCTGCGGCACGTGCTGGGCGACGCCGCCTTCTTCGACATGCTGGCCGCGTACCGCGCGGCGTACGCGTTCAGCGCCGCCACGACCGCCGACTTCCAGGCCGTTTGCGAGCCGTTCTACGGCCGCAGTCTCCAGTGGTTCTTCGATGAGTGGGTCTACGGCGAGCGGGCGCCGGCCTACGCCTACGGGTGGCAGTCGGTGCAGGTCGCCGGCCGGAACTACCTGCTGCTCTACATCGATCAGACGCAGAACGCGAGCTACCAGCGCTTCAAGATGCCGATCGACATCGTCGTGAACGGCGCGACGTACAAGGTCTTCAACGACGCCGACCCCGAGCACTTCGTAATCCCGCTGCCGGCGCCCGCGACGAGCGTGCAGCTGGATCCCGACGAGTGGATCCTCGCCAGCGCTCGCACGACGACCACCTACGTGCCGGGCCCGCCCACGATCGTCGCGATCAGCCCGGTCCCGGGCGCAGCGCTGCCCCTGTCGGCCGGCACTCAGCAGGTGACGATCACGTTCCACACCCCTGTCAACACGGTCGCGGGTGACTACACCCTCGTCGGCCAGTCCGGTGGTCCGATCCCGGTGACGTTCACGTACACGGCCGCGACGAACACCGCTCGCCTGACCGCGGCCGGACCGCTGGCGGCCGATACGTACACCCTGACCGTGGACGACACGGTTGTGGCGGTCAACAGCGGGCTTGCGCTGGACGGCGAGGTCGCCGATCCGCTCAGTCCGGCGGCGCTGCCGTCGGGCGACGGCCTGGCCGGCGGCGAGGCGGTCGTGCGCTTCACAATCACCCGCCCGGCCGGCGACGCGAACTGCGACGGGGCGGTGAACTTCGACGACATCGACCCGTTCGTCGCCGCGCTCAGCGGGCAGGCGGCCTACGAGGCCGAGTACCCCGGCTGCGTGTGGCTCAACAGCGACTGCAACGGCGACGGCACGGTGAATTTCGACGACATGGACGCGTTCGTCGCGTTGCTCGGCGGCTGACGCAGCAACCGCGCCCCGTTCAGGCAGACGGGGTCATGGATGTCGTCGGGAGACTGCCACGCTGCGCGGATCAGTCGCGGCGACGCCGGGCGCCCAGGGCCGCGAGACCGAGCAGCGCGAGCGTCGCGGGCTCCGGCACGACCGTGAAGGTCGTGCTCGTGTTGCAGTTGTACGTGAAGTTGATCGGGTTCTGGGGGTCGCTCGGATTCTGAAGCTGGCCGACGCCGTCCCAGGCCGACACGATGCTCCCGCCGGTGGCGCTTGTGTACGCGATCGTGCCGCCCGCGGACCCGGGCAGGGCGACGGGCGAGGTCAGCCCGAACGGGGTCAGGTCGCCGGCGAAGTAGATCAGGTATACGTCCTGCGTGGTGAACAGGCCCGTGACCGGGTCGTACGGGCCGGGCAAAGATTCCTGGATCGTGACGGTGATATCGCCGGTGCTGATGCCGCCCGGCAGTTCGATCGGGTCGACGGTCTGGAAGTAGGACGTGAACCGCGCGGTGCCGCCCACCGCGTCCGTCTCGAGCGCGTAGGTCGTGGTGGTGATGTTGGCCTGCCGCGGACCGCCGTACACACCGAAGTCGAGCGTAAACGTGCTGTTGACGGTCGGGTCCTGGGTCGCGACGAGGCTTACTGGGTCCGCCTGGGCGGCCGAAAGCGCACACAGGACGCAGATGGATGCCGACAACACGCCGATCGACCGAATCGTGTTCCGCTGCATGGGTCCGCTCCTCGCTGCCGGGTGGCGACGGGCCGCCACAATCGCCAGCGGAAGCCTACTCGCCTGCGTCCGGGGGTTCAAGACGGGCGAACAGCCCGCGCGCACGGCCGCGTCGGCGACTGGATTGGGCCGGGCCGAGCCGGCGAAAGCCTGAAGTCCGCGGAGCGCGAGTACGCCGAAGCGTTGTCTGCTCGTCGCACGGCCGAGAGCAGCACGCCGACTTCGCGGACGCGGAGCGCTGTCTGGAGTTTACGCAAACCGCAATCCGAAGCTCGAACGGCCACCGGACCGCAACCGCGCCCGATTTACCGGACGTTAGCACAATACCGGACGTTGTTCAAGCGGAAAACCGCGCACGCTTGGCCCGCCGCGAGCCGCCCGGGCTAATGAGGGCCGACGTGGGCTTATCGGTGCCGCTGACGCCGGCCGGGCGACGGGGGCTGGGCACTGAAGACGCGACCGAGGCCGAGGGCCGCGAGCAGCTCGTCCTCGCGTCGGTGCATGCGGCGGAAGGCGGCGGGCGTCTGGTCGTCGTAACCGGCGAGATGCAACACGCCGTGGACGACGTAGAGCGCGAGCTCGGCGTGCGCTCCGGCCCGTGTCAGCGCGCCGCGTACCGCGGCGGCTGCTTCGGCGACATCGGCGCAGATGACGACTTCGCCGTCGAGCCGGCCGGTTGCATTGTCGGTGCCGAGGTCGAACGTCAGGACATCGGTCGGTTCGGGTTGCCCGAGATGGGTGGCGTGCAGGGCGGCCATGCGGGCGGAATCAACGACGGCGATCGACAGATCGCCGGAGCGGAAGCCCTCAGCCCGCGCCGCCTGACTCGCGACACGGCGGAGCAGCGTCGTGCAGCGCCACGCGCGCACGCCGGCCCACGTCACCGCGATGCGAAGGCGCGGCGTGCGGTTAGACCGACGTCCGCGGTTCGGGGCGTCCAGAGCGCTCCTCCTCCGGCGAGGGCTCTTCCTGCGTGGGGTACACGATCCGGCCGTGGTAAATGCTGTTGAGGCTCTTCACAAGGCTCTTGTGGATGATGTCGAGTTCGCGAAACGTGAGGTCGCACTCGTCAAACTGCCCATCCATCATGCGTTTCTTGATGATGCGCGCGACCGTGTCTTCGATGCGGCCGGGGGTCGGCTCGGGCATCGCGCGAACGGAGCCCTCGACGGCGTCGCAGATCATAACGATGGCGGTTTCGCGCGAGTGCGGCTTGGGACCGGGGTAGCGGAACTGCGTATCCGAGACCTCGGGATCGCCGGGCTTGCGGGCCTGGCTGGCGGCGTGGAAGAAGTACTCCACGACGCACGTGCCGTGGTGTTCCGGAATGAACGGGTGCAAGCTGTTGGGCAGGCCGTACGCCTTGGCCATCTCGATCCCGTCCTTGACGTGCCCGATGATGATCAGATGGCTCATCGCCGGAGACAGGCGGTCGTGGCGATTTCCCATGCCCAGGCCCTGGTTCTCGACGAAGTACTCGGACTTGTTGATTTTCCCGATGTCGTGGTAGTAAGCCCCCGTGCGGGCCAGCAGGCCGTTCGCGCCGATGGCCTCCGCGGCGGCGTCGGCCAGCGTGCCGACCATCAGGCTGTGGTTGTACGTTCCCGGTGACTGGGCGGCCAGCATCCGCATGAGGGGCTTGTTCGGGTCGCACCATTCCAGCAGCGTCATGTTGGTCGTGATGCCGAAGAGCCGTTCGATGAGCGGCAGGATGCCCTCGACCAGGAACGCGGCCGCCAACGTGGACAGGCCCGCCCACAGCGCCTGGGTCTTCAGCAGCCAGCCCAGCGGCTGTCCGTCAACCAGGCCGACCAGCAGGGTCGCCGCCGCCGCCGTGACCGCCGCCAGAGCCCCCACGACGATGATGCGGCCCCGATTGCGCACATCGCGAAGGCCGAAGAGCAGCACCATCGAGACCGACATCAGCACGACGACAAAAGCGGCGCCCTGGCGAGTTGCCACGGTGATGACCACCGCGAGCAGGACGGCGCTGACGTTGGCGACGCCGCGGACGGCCGTGAGCGCCATCAGGGCGACGGCGAGCGCATGGGCGCCGACAGCCAGGTGGGGGAGTGGCGTATAGAGGAACGCGGCCCGGGCCAGCACAACGATGGCCAGCAGGGTCAGGGCGGTCGCTCGGCGGCGACGGGCGCTGCCCAGCGAGCGTCGGTAGTGCACGATCACGTAGCCGCCGAGGCCGATGACCAGGAGCGCGGTGAGCGTTCCCCGGGCGAACCGGGCAAGCGTATACGAGCGGTAGGCGTCGACGTTCGACCGGATCCATGCCAAGTAGGCCCGGTGTTCCGCCCGCAGCAAGTCGGCCTCGTCCGGCGCAATCAACCCGACATCCGTCAGCCGCGTGCCGATGGGGTACTCCACGTACTGAGGGGCGACCGCGGCCTCGGCCTCCGCGGCGGCCTGGGCGGACTGCTGTGAGTCGTAGCGGTACAGGGGCTGGAAGCTCTCCGGCTTGTCCCTTCGCAGCATCAGAAGCAGCGACGCGGTGATGCTGGGTCGCAACACCGGGGGGAACTCGGCGGCCGCGTCGGCGGCGATGCGCTGGACTTCCTCCGCGTCGTTGGCGAATCGCAGCTTGTTGACGGGCACGGCCCGCCGCGTCTCCAACTCGGGATCCTGAAGGATCGCGTTCTGGCCAGTCCGCCGCAGCGCGAGCTCCTCGGCCCCCACCAGGGGGGCCCGCCGGAGCACCTGCACGGCCCGCTCCACGGCCTGGGAGTAGGCCATGGAATCCGTCTCGCCGACCAGGGCGATGAGGGCCGCGAGGCCGGCTTCGTCGAGCACGACCTTGATCTCGGCTGCCTGGCGCTGCACCTCGGCGGGTGCGGCCGCCTGCTCCCGTGCGACCCGGGCGGCGTTGGTCAGGCGGCCGCGGATGTCCTGGAGCAGCGAAGTATCCAACCGGTAGAAGACGTCGGCGTTGTCACGGGCGCGCCGCCGCATGTCCTCCGTGCGGGGCCGGTCCTCGAGTCGGAAATCCACCCGGGCCGTCAGCGCCCGGTGGAGGTACTGCCCGGCCTGGTACGGAGAGACGTCGTCGCCCAGGTTGACGGCCCAGCCCGCCAGCACGGCGCCGAGCACCAGGATGGCCGGCGGGCGGTATTCCGCCTCGGCGAGCACGCGCCGGTACCACTGCTGCGGCCGCTCGACGCGCGAGCGGCGTTTCTCGTGTGAACCGGGGGTGAACCACGCGAAGAGGCGCATTTCCTAGGGGTCGGCGCTCGCCGTGGAGGAGTTGACTCCGTCGGTCGTCGGCCGGTCGGGCGGAGCGCCGCCCGAATCCGCCGACGGCTTATTCCCGGACTCGCGCACGGTCGGCTCGCCGCCCAGCCCGGCGTATCGGGCGACGATGTCCTGCACGAGACGGTGTCGGACGATGTCGCTGTCGTTGAGCCGGAGCACGCTGACACCCGGGACATGCCGCAAGCGGCGTACCGCGTCGATCAGGCCGGAGCGCTGGTTGGGTTCGAGGTCGACCTGGCTGTCGTCGCCGGTCACGATCATGCGGCTGTGCTGTCCCAGGCGGGTCAGGAACATCAGCATCTGCTGCGGGGTCGAATTCTGGGCCTCGTCGAGGATGATGACCGCGTTGTTGAGCGTGCGGCCGCGCATGTACGCGAGCGGGATCACCTCGATCACGTCGCTGACCATGAAGCGCTTGAGCTGGTCGTACGTCATCATGTCGTGCATGGCGTCGAACAGCGGCCGCAGATACGGGTTGACCTTCTGCTGGAGGTCGCCGGGCAGGAAACCCAGCTTCTCGCCGGCCTCGACCGCGGGGCGGACCAGCACGATGCGTTTGATGCGGGCCTGCTTGAGCAGGTGCACGGCGACGGCGACCGCCAGGTACGTCTTGCCGGTGCCGGCCGGACCGAGGCAGAAGACCAGGTCGTGATGGAGCATCGCGTGCACGTAGTGCCGCTGCCCGTCGGTCTTCGGGGCGATGGTCGCGTCGCGCGCGAACACCCCGAGGGCGTCGCCGGACGGCTGGCGGTCGGCGTCCGCGACCGCGGCGACGGCGTCGCGCAGGTCGTCGGCGCTGACGCAGTCGCGCCGGCGCAGAAGGTCCTGAAGCTTCTCGATCACGGCCGCCACGCGGGCGACGTCCGGCGGTTCCCCCAGGATGCGGATGGTCTCGCCGCGGGCCTGGAAGCGGACGCCGAACTGGTTGCGCAGCTCACGCAACCAGGCGTCGTTGGGTCCGAAGAGCTCCGCCCGCCGTCCGGGCTGGCGCAGCGTGACGGCAAGTTCCATGCTGGATAGCGTAGGCCGCGCCGGGGCAGGCGGCAACGTCTCGGCGCGCCGGGAGGGCCGGCGGTTGCGCGGGCGGTGCGGCCGGCCGGGTGCCGGCCGCGCGGAGGCGACGCGAATCCTGTCCCACACGGGGTTGCGAAGCGCACGGCGCGGCCCCACAATAGGCGGCGCTGGCGACCCGTCGGACATTCCGGCGGCGATGTCCACCGCGGCGCGGCCTGCGCGTCGCGCTCCGCCCCGGTATGCGGGCCGCCGCACCGTACGAGGCAGCCACGGGTCAATCGGCGTCTGGTCTGAAGGAGCCGGCTTGTGAGCACGATGACGAAGGTGTTTGTCGTCCTGAACTGCGTCATGGCCATTGTTCTTTCGTGCCTCACCGTCGCCGGGGCGGCGGGCTGGGCCAACAGCCAGCAGCTCGTGCAGACGGAGCAGCGGCGCGCGGATGCCGAGAGTGTGCGGGCCCGGCAGGTCGAGGCGACCGCGGCCGCCAATCTGGCCATCAAGGACGACGCGATCCAGGAGCGGGACCGGCTTCTGGCGACTGCCGCGCAGGAGCGCGCCCGGCTCGACGAGCAGCTCGCCACGCTGCGCAACGAGCTCGCCAAGCAGACGAACATGGCGGTGGCCGCGGAGGCCGGCCGCAAGAAGCTCGAGGAGATCCTCGGGGTCCAAACGGCCGAGCTCACGAACACGCAGAAGCAGAACCAGGTGCTGCTGGCCCAGAGCATCGAGTTGCAGACGCGCAACCAGCGGCTCTCGAGCCGCCTGCTGGAAGTCACCGGGCAGCTGACGATCGCGACGGACCAGGCTCGCAACCTGACGGAGAAGAACTACGCGCTCGAGCAGCAACTCCGTGAGAAGGAGCAAGCGCTCGCGAGCGGGCGGCGCGTCGCGGCCGCCCCGGAGACGCCGGCGGGCGTGATGGCGGTCTCGCCGCTCGTGGCGGGACCGATCCGCGGCGAGATCGTCAACCTGGATGGCCGCTACGCCAGCCTTAACATCGGTGAGACGTCGGGCGTCGTGGCGGGCATGACGTTCATGGTCTATCGCGACGGCGAGTACATCGGCGACCTGCAGATCGACACGGTTCGCCCGAAGGAGAGCGGGGCGAAGGTCGTGCTGGTCGCGAAGGACCGGGTCGTGCAGGTCGGCGACCGGGTCGTGTACGGGTACGAGTAGACGGACGCCACCGACAGCAGGAGCAGGGTGCGTATGTCGAGCTTCAACGTCGGTCCCCAGGGCACGCGCCCGGCCGCGGACAATGACATCTACACGGTGCTGCTGGCGATTTCGGCGCTGGCGCTGCTGGCGGCGACGGGCTACGTGGCGTACCGCATGGTGACGCTGTTCGGCAGTCTGCTGCCGCCCGGCGGCGGTTGACCGGCGAGACGAAACACGTCCGGACGGACGGCGGTCGTGCGCACGGCGCGGGTGCGACGGCGGCGGCCGGCCGCAGCGGGCCTGTCTGGAGAGAGCGGTGTTCCTGAGCCGCCTGATGGGGCTGTTCAGCCTCGACATGGGCATCGACCTGGGAACCTGCAACACCCTCGTGGCGGTGCGGGGCGAGGGGATCGTCCTCAACGAGCCGTCGGTCGTCGCCGTAAAGAAGGGCACCAACGAGGTGCTGGATACGGCGGAGGGCAAGGCCGTCGGCCTGGCGGCCAAGGAGATGCTGGGCCGGACGCCGGGCTCGATCAGCGCCATCCGCCCCATGAAGGACGGCGTCATCGCCGACCTCGACATCACCGAGGCGATGCTCAGCTACTTCATCAAGAAGGTGCACGGCAACCGCGGTCTGGCGCACCCCCGCGTCGTCATCGCGGTGCCGTCGGGGATCACCGCCGTCGAGAAGCGGGCCGTGCTCAACTCGGCCAAGCGGGCCGGGGCCCGCACGGTCTACCTGGTGGACGAGCCCAAAGCGTCGGGGATCGGAGCGGGGCTGCCGATCCACGAGCCGCGCGCGTCGATGATCGTGGACATCGGCGGCGGTACGACCGAGGTCGCGGTGCTCAGCCTGTCCGACATCGCCGCCTGCACGTCGCTGCGCGTCGCGGGCGACGACATGGACGAGGCGATCATGAACTACATGCGCCGCACGTACAACCTCATGATCGGCCCGCAGACCGCGGAGAACATCAAGATCCAGATCGGCTCCACCTCGCCGCTCAAGGAGGAGCTGAAGATGGAGGTCAAGGGCCGCGACATGATCAGCGGCCTGCCGCGCCGCGCCATGATCGCCAGCGAAGAAGTCCGCGAGGCCCTCAAGGAGCCGGTCGGCCAGATCATCGAGGCGGTGCTCCACACGCTCGAACAGCTCGAGCCGGAACTGGCGGCCGACCTCGTGGACAATGGCATCTGCCTGGCGGGCGGCGGCGCGCTGATGCGCGGCATCGATTCGGTCCTGGCCAAGGCGACCGGGCTGGATGTGCGCGTGGCCGACGACCCCCTGACCTGCGTTGCGCGCGGCACCTGCGAGTGGCTCGAGAACCTCGACGAGTGGGGGACCGCGATGGAATCGGACGAGGACGAGATCTGATCCGCCGCGACGCGAGTTGAAGGATGCGCCTGCCGTCCAAGTCCACCACCTTCCTCGTGCTGATGCTCGTTTCGGCGCTGGCGGCCTTCGTGCTGCCGGCGGCCTGGACGAACTGGCTGCGCAGCCCCTTTCAGTTGCGCGGGCTGCTCCAGCTCTGCATGACCTGGGGCGCCCGCTCCGTGCGCGAGGCCTTCACCGACCTCGGCGGCGTGCCGCTCACCCCCGATCAGGTGCGCGAGATTCTCCGCGAGCACGACGCCCTCCAGCGCCAGGTCGGACACCAGGAGCTGCGCCTCCAGGAGCAGCAGCAGGTCCTGGACGCGCTGACGGCGCTGCGGGGGCAATCGTCCGACGGACTGACGGCCGTCGTGCTCGGCAAGGTCATCGCCTACGATGCCGACCCCCGCCGCGAGACGATCCAGGTCATGCTCAGCGGGGCCGCCCGCGGCTACGTCGAGACGGGCCAGTGGGTCGCGGCCGGGGCGTGGGAGACGCCGACGCGCACGGGCGTGGCGCGGCAGTGGCTGGTCGGAACGGTCAGCGAGGTGCACTCGCAACTGGTGCGTGTGCGGCTGACCACGGACCCGGCCTTTGCCACCGAGGTGAAGGTGGCCCGCGTGCTGGCCGACGGCACCTGGCAGCCGGCCGACCAGGCATGCGAGCTGCGGGGGCTCGGCCGCGGTCGGATGGAAATCCGGGCGGCGGAGGAGGATTACTACAAGAGCGGCTACCGGATGGTCGTCGCGCCGAGCTCAGCGCAACTGCCGTTGTCGCTGAGCGTAGGACGGGTAGAGGGGGCCCGGGCCCGCGACGACTCGCCGCTGCATTTTGACCTGGCGGTCACCCCCTGGGAGACGCCGCGGACCCTCCGTTACGTTTACATACTGGCCACGCGGCCCTGATTGGCGGCATCGACTCGATATTATCGGAACATCAGTTGGTCTGCGTGCTGGTGATGTCGGCGGTCCAACCGCGTCGGCCGCGAACGTGGGGGCTCATCGTCGGCGGCCGTCGGAGTGCTGCGCGCGTCGCGGTGCGAGAATTTTGCCGGGGCGCGCTACTTGACGCGTGCGCCTGCGGTTGTATCCTAACCTGTCTCGGCTCGTTTTGCCGGGATGTGTCAGGGGTAGCGAAGGCGGCCCGAAGGTACGAGTGATTCATGGCGGGAGAGCGGATTCGGATTCGGATGGAGGCGTACGATCACCGGGCGCTCGATTCGTCGGCGCTGGAGATCGTGGATCAGGCCAAGCGCACCAGTGCCAAGGTACGGGGCCCGATCCCGCTGCCCACCCGCATCGAGCGCTTCACCGTGCTCCGCTCGCCCCACATTGACAAGAAGTCCCGTGAGCAGTTCGAGATGCGCACGCACAAGCGTGTCATCGACATTTTCGAGCCCACGGCTCGGACCGTCGAGGCGCTGAACCGCCTCGTCGTGCCCGCGGGCGTGTTTGTGAAGATTAAGGCTTAGGCGGCGCCGGAGGCCGCCCATGTTGTCCTACGCGTGCGGACGGGGCCGCCCCGGCGGCGTCGTCTGGCAGGAGTGCCGAGGCATGATCCCGGCGATCCTCGGGAAGAAAGTCGGCATGACGCAGGTGTTCGAGCCCACGGGTGAGCGGGTGCCCGTGACGCTCGTGCAGGCGGGGCCGTGCGTCGTGCTCCAGATCAAGCGGGCGGACGGCCCGGACGGCTACCACGCGGTGCAGCTCGGTTTCGACGACGGGAAGCCGCACCGCGCGACGCTGCCGGAGATCGGCCACTGCCGCAAGGCCCAGACCGCGCCGAAGCGGTACGTCCGCGAGATCCGTCTGGATGCGCCCGTGGACAAGAACGTGGGCGACACCGTGACGGTCGACCTGTTCCAGCAGGCCGAAGTCAAGTTCGTGGACGTGATCGGGGTGACGAAGGGGAAGGGGTTTCAGGGTGTGATGAAACGGTGGGGCTTCGGCGGGCAGCCGGCCTCGCACGGCACGGAGCGCAAGCACCGCTCCCCGGGCTCGATCAGCGGGCGGGCCGCGAACCGCGGAACGAGCGGCGCGGGGAAGAAGGGGCGGCGGATGGCGGGGCACATGGGGCACGCCCGCCGAACCATCCTGTCGCAGGCGCTGGTGGGGGTTGATGCGGAACAGAACCTGCTGCTAATCCGCGGCGCGGTGCCGGGACCGACCGGGGGCTACGTCATCGTCCGGCAGGCGGTCAAGCGCTCGTAATACGGAAGCTTCGCGATGCTCAGCGTACCGGTATACGACACGACGGGTCAGCAGATCGGGACCGAGACGATCGACGAGGCGCTGCTGGGCGGCGAGGTAAACTTCGCGCTGCTCAAGCAGGCCGTCGTCATGTACCATGCGAACCGCCGGCAGGGCACGGTGGCGACCAAGTCGCGGGCCGAGGTCGAAGGCTCCTCGCGCAAGCTCTACCGCCAGAAGGGCACCGGGCGGGCCCGCGCGGGCAACATCCGGACTCCCGTGCGGCGGGGCGGCGGGCACGCCTTCGCCAAGAAGCCGCGCGACTTCCGCCAGGCCATGCCCGCCAAGATGCGGCGCCTGGCTCGCAATCAGGCGGTGCTGGCCAAGATTCAGTCCCAGGACGCGGCCATTATCGACGGGCTCCAGCTCACGGCCCCCAAGACCGCCCCGCTGGCGCGGCTGCTCGCGCGGGTGCAGGCGGATCGCGGGTGCGTACTGGCCACCGACGGCCGTGACCTGAACGTGTACAAGAGCGGCCGGAACATCCCGCGGACCGAGGTCACGGACGTGGCCGGGCTGAACGCGGGCCAGGTGCTGTCGCGGCGCAAGCTGCTGTTCACGCGCGCGGCCTTCGCGAGGTTCCGGGAACTGGCGGCGGGCAGCGCCGCGGTGCGGGAGTAGGCGGCGATGGACATTTACCACACGATCATTCGCCCGCTCGTGACCGAGAAGTCGACGCACCAGTCGCGGCAGACGACCCGGCGGCACGGCGGCACGTACAGCTTCGAAGTGCACGTCGCGGCCAACAAGGCCCAGATTCGGGACGCGGTGGAGAAGATCTACGGCGTCAAGGTGCTGGACGTGCGCACGTCGAACCGGCCGGGCAAGCTCCGCCGGTTCCGGTTCAAGTTTGGGCAGACGGCCCACACGAAGAAGGCGGTCGTGACGGTGGACAAGGACAGCCACATCGACCTGTTCTAGGTGCGGGTCGGTGGCGGGCGAGGATGGTGCGATGGGTATTCGGATTTACAAACCGACGTCCGCGGGGCGCCGCAACGCGAGCGTCAACGACTACGCCGAGGTGACGCACCGGCACCGCAACCGGCCGGAGAAGTCGCTGCTGGAGCCGCGCAAGAAGACCGGCGGGCGGAATCATCACGGCGTGACGACGTCCTGGTGGCGCGGCGGCGGCAACAAGAAGATGTACCGCCGCATCGACTTCAAGCGCAACAAGGACGGCCAGCCGGCGACGGTGCTGGAAATCCAGTACGACCCGAACCGGACGTGCCACATCGCGCTGGTGCAGTACCCGGACGGCGAGAAGCGCTACATTCTCGCGCCGCTGGGGCTCAAGGCCGGTGCGAAGGTCGAAAGCGGCGCCAAGGTCGAGCCCAACGTGGGCAACGCGATGCCGCTGGCGGCCGTGCCGGTGGGGATGGAAGTTCACAATATCGAGATGACGGCGGGGCAGGGCGGCAAACTGGTGCGGACGGCCGGCGGGCTGGCGCGCCTGATGGCGCGGGACGACCGCTGGGCGACGATCGCGCTGCCGTCGGGCGAGATGCGGCAGGTGCGGGTCGAGTGCCGGGCGACGATCGGTCAGCTCGGCAACTTGGACCACCAGAACGTGACGCTGGGCAAGGCCGGGCGCAAGCGGCACATGGGGCGGCGGCCGCACGTGCGCGGGAAGGCGATGAACCCGCACGCGCACCCGATGGGCGGCGGCGAGGGGCGCAGCAACGGCGGGCGGCACCCGTGCTCGCCGTGGGGGCAGCTGGCCAAGGGCGGCCGGACGCGGAGTCCGCGGGCGCGCTCGAACCGGCGGATTCTGCGGCGGCGCATCACGAAGTCGTATGGCGAGGCGAAACTGCGGCGGAAGTGGTAGGCCGCGGGCGAGGAAGAGCGATGTCGCGCAGCTTGAAGAAAGGTCCGTACGTGGACGAGGCGCTGTTCCGCAAGGCGCAGGAGGCGCGCGCCGCGGGTTCGCACGCGCCGCTGCGGGTGTGGAACCGGGCGTGCACGATCGTGCCCGAGTTCGTCGGGCTGCACTTCGAGATCCACAACGGGCGCACGTTCCACAAGCTCTTCGTGACCGAGGACATGGTCGGTCACAAGCTGGGTGAGTTCGCGCCGACGCGGACGTTCCGGGCGCACACGGCGCGGTCCGTGAAGCCGGTGTAAGGACGAGGCGAGACGATGGCCTGGGTAGCGAAACATCGATACGCACGCATTTCGGAGCGGAAGGTGCGGCTGGTGGCGGACATGATCCGCGGGCTGGCCTGCGACCAGGCCGTCGAGCTGCTGAAGTTCACGCACAAGCGCGCGGCGGGGATGGTGGACCGCGTGCTGAAGTCGGCGATGGCCAGCGCGAACGAGCAGGAAGCGGCGATGAGCCGGCTCTACGTCGCGGAAGCGCGCGTGGACCCGGGGCCGATCATCAAGCGGTTTCGGGCGAAGGACCGGGGACGGGCCCATTCGATCCAGAAGCGGACCAGCCACATCGTGATCGCGGTGGACGAGAAGGACTAGGCCGTGGGACAGAAAACGCATCCAATCGGGTTCCGCGTCGGCATCACCGAGGGCTGGAAGTCGCGCTGGTACGCGCCGAAGGCGGCGTTCGGTGCCTTCCTGGTCGAGGATGAGAAGATCCGCCGCTTCATCGACGCGACGCTCAACAAGCAGCCGCCCTACGCGGGCATTACGAAGGTCGAGATCGAGCGGACGCGCGACGAAGTCAAGGTGATCCTGCACACGGCCCGGCCGGGCATGGTGATCGGGGCGAAGGGCGCGGAGGTGGACCGGCTGAAGGAGAAGCTGGAGGACCTGATCGACCGCCGCGTCAACGTGAACATCATCGAGATTCGCAACCCGGACATCGACGCGGCCCTGGTGGGGATGTCGATCGCGGAGCAGCTCAAGAAGCGGATGAGTTTTCGCCGCGTGATGAAGCAGAAGTGCGAGGCGGCGATGCAGGCGGGGGCCAAGGGTGTCAAGATCATCTGCTCGGGGCGGCTGGGCGGGGCGGAGATGGCCCGGGTCGAAACGCAGATGCTCGGGTCGATCCCGCTGCAAACGCTCCAGGCCGAGGTGGATTACGCGGTGACCACCGCGGTGACGACGGTGGGCGCGATCGGGATCAAGGTGTGGATCTATCGCGGGATGTACGGCGAGCAGCCGGTCGAGGCCCAATGGTCCGACGGGGGTCGCTTCCGCCGGCGGGCCCGGCGCTAGAGCTTCTGAGCGGGAGACGGTCGCATGCCGACGATGCCGAAACGCGTGAAGTACCGCAAGGCCCAGAAGGGCCGCATCCGCGGCAACGCCACGCGCGGAAACACGGTCGCGTTCGGGGACTTCGGGCTCCAGGCGCTGGAGCCGGGCATGGTCCACGCCCGGCACATCGAGGCCGGCCGCGTGGCCGCCGCGCACTTCATGCAGCGGGAAGGCCGCATCTACATCCGGATCTTCCCGCACAAGCCAGTGTCGCGCAAGCCCCTCGAGACGCGCATGGGCAAGGGCAAGGGCGAGCCGGAGTTCTGGACGGCGATCGTCAAGCCCGGCACGGTGATGTTCGAGATCGGCGGCGTGAACGAGGACGTGGCGAAGGCGGCGTTCCTGCGGATCGCGCACAAGATGCCCGTGAAGACGCGGTTCGTGACGCGGCGGCACGGGGTGTAGGGAGCGGCCATGAAGATTGAGGCGATGCGCGCCATGAAGATCGACGAGCTGCACGCGGAGCTGGAACGGCTCCGACGGCACCTGTTCGACCTGCGGGCGCAGGCCGTGACGGAGAAGCTCGAGAACCCGATGCAGCTCGGGCAGACCAAGCGGGCGATCGCCCGGCTGCTGACCGTGCTGCACGAGCGCGGGGAGCGGCACATCGAGCAGCGGCAGGCGCATCTGACGGCGCAGGGCGCGCGGCGGTAACGGAATCCGACCAGGACCGGGATGAGCGGACGTTGAGATGACCCCAGAGACGAACAGTGTGACGGCCCCGGCACCGGCGGACGCGGCGCGGCGGCCACGGTCCACCCGGATCGGCGTGGTGACGTCCTCGTCGCGGGACAAGACCATCAAGGTCACCGTGTCGTACCAGGTGCGGCATCCGAAGTACGGCAAGTACATCCGGCGGCGCACGGTGCTGCACGCCCACGACGAGCGGAACGAGTGCCACGACGGCGACCTGGTCGAAGTGATGCACTGCCGCCCGCTGAGCAAGACGAAGTGCTGGCGGCTGGTGCGGATCCTGCGGGCGGCGCCGCGCGAGAGGGGCGGTGAGGCATGATCACGCAGTACACGCGACTGGACGTGGCGGACAACACCGGGGCCAAGCGCCTCATGTGCATCCAGGTGATGAAGGGCGGCGCGGCGAGCTGGGGCAAGCGGCGGCTCCGCGTCGGGTACGTGGGTGACATCCTGATGTGCTCGGTGAAGCAGGCCCTGCCGTCGTCGGACCTGAAGAAGGGCGACAAGGTGCGGTGCGTGGTCGTGCGGACGAAGTACCCCACCCGCCGCAAGGACGGCAGCTACGTGCGATTTGACAGCAACGCCGCGGTGATCATCGACGCGGAGGGCAACCCGAAGGGCACCCGCGTGTTCGGGGCGGTGGCCCGGGAGCTGCGCGAGAAGAACTTCACGAAGATCATCTCGCTGGCGGAGGAGGTCTGGTAGCAATGGCCGCCCGGATCCGCAAGGACGACATGGTGGTGGTGATCGCCGGCGACCACAAGGGCGCGCGGGGCAAGGTCCTGCGCGTGTTGCGGGACAAGGACCGCGTCGTGGTCGAGGGCGTGAACATGGTGTACCGGCACGTGCGCAAGAGCCGCCAGAACCCGCAGGGCGGCCGCGTGCAGAAGGAGGCACCGATCCACATCTCGAATGTGATGCCGCTCGACCCGCGGGCGGACCGCGGCGTGCGGGTCCGCTTCGTGACGCAGACGGACGCGCGGGGCCGAACGGTCTCGAAGCAGCGCGTCGCCGCCGGCCGGCGGGCCAGCGGGGCGGTGCTGAGCGAGGTGACGCGGGCCGGGCAGACGGCGCCGGCCGGGAGTCGCTGATGGCGCGCTTGGCGGAGAAGTACAAGAACGAGATCGTGCCCCAGCTCAAGGCGCAGCTGGGCCGCACGAACCCGATGTCGCTGCCGCGGCTGACGAAGGTGGTCGTGTCGATGGGCCTGGGCAAGGCCGTGGCCGAATCGACCACCAAGGCCCGGGAGAACAAGCGGTTCGTCGAGGCCGAGCAGGCCCTGACGACGGTCACCGGACAGAAGCCGAAGGTCTGCAAGGCCCGCAAGAGCGTGTCGAACTTCAAGCTCCGCTCGGGCTACGACGTGGGGCTGATGGTGACGATGCGGGGCCGGCGGATGTACGAGTTTCTCGATCGGCTCATCTCGCTGGCGGTGCCGCGGGTCCGCGACTTCCGCGGGCTCAACCCGAACAGCTTCGACGGGCGGGGCAACTACGGCATGGGGCTGACCGAGTACGGCGTGTTCCCGGAGATCGACCCGGACAAGGTGACGTATCAGCAGGGCATGAACATCACCATCTGCACGACGGCCCGCAGCGACGCGGAGGCGCGGACGCTGCTGACGTTGCTGGGCATGCCCTTCAGGAGCTAGGCGGACCATGGCCAGGCTGGCGCTGAAACTCAAGTGCAAGCGGACGCCCAAGTACCGCGTGCGCGCCTACACGCGCTGCGAGCTGTGCGGGCGGTCCCGCGCGGTGTACCGCAAATTCCGGGTGTGCCGCTGCTGCTTCCGGAAGCTCGCGCACGAGGGCCGCATTCCCGGCGTGCGCAAGGCGAGCTGGTGAAGGAGCCCCGACGATGTCGATTTCGGATCCCATCGCCGACATGCTGACCCGCATCCGCAACGCCAACGCGATCGGCAAGGCCCGCGTGCGCGTGAAGCGGACCAAGGTGTGCCTGGGCATCGCGCAGGTGCTCAAGGAAGAGGGCTACATCCGCGACTACCTGTCCGTGGACGACTCCACGGGCCAGGGCGTGATCGAGATCGATCTGAAGTACGGCGAGCTGGGTGAGAAGATCATCCGCCGGGTCGAGCGCGTCAGTCGTCCGGGGCGGCGCACGCACCGGGGCGTCCACGAGCTGGAGCGCGTGCTCGACGGCCTCGGCATCGCGGTGGTTTCCACGAACCAGGGCGTCCTGAGCGATCGCCAGTGCCGCGCGCGGCGGGTGGGCGGCGAAGTGCTCTGCACGGTGTGGTGAGGTTATGTCACGCATTGGCAAGAAACCGGTGCCCATCCCGAAGGGCGTGAAGGTCGAGGTGTCCGGCGCTACCGTGAAGGCGGCGGGGCCCAAGGGCCAGCTCGCCTGGACGCTGCCGGCCCCGATCACCGCCGCGGTCGAGTCCGACCACGTCGTCGTGCGGCGGCCGGACGACACGGCCGACAGCAAGCGGCTGCACGGCCTGAGCCGGGCGCTCGTGGCGAACATGGTCAAGGGCGTGGCCGAGGGCTACACCGTCGGCCTGGAGATCTACGGCACCGGCTTCAGCGCCAAAGTCGAGGGCAAGACGCTTCAGCTCAACATCGGCTTCATGGGCCGGGGCGTCGGCCGCAAGGCCCAGTTCGAGCTGCCGATTCCGGCGGGCGTCGAGGTGAAGGTCGAGGTGCCGCAGGCCCGCGGAAACAACGAGCCCGCGAAGTTCGCGATCAGCGGCGCCGACAAGCAGGTCGTAGGGCAGTTCGCGGCCGAGATCCGCAAGCTGCGGAAGCCCGAGCCGTACCTGGGCAAGGGCATCCGGTACGCTGGTGAGCACATTCGGCGCAAGGCCGGCAAGGTCTTCGCCGGCGGCGGCGGTTGAGCAGGCGGATAGCGAGGAGCAGCGCGATGCGCAAGGAAATGCTGAAAGCGGTGCGGCTGGAGCGGCGCAAGCACAGGGTGCGGCGCGCCGTGACGGGCCGCCCGGGCCAGCCGCGCCTGGCGGTGTCCCGATCGCACCGCAACATCTACGCGCAGATCATCGACGACGTGACCGGCCGCACGCTCTGCGCCCTGGGCACGCGCTCGAAGGAGCTGCGGGCGCAGCTCGCGTACGGCGGCAACCGCAAGGCGGCCGCCGTGGTCGGCAAGGCGCTCGGCGAGAAGGCCAAGGCGCTGGGGATCGAGGCGGTGTGCTTCGACCGGCGCGGACGGAAGTTTCACGGACGCATCAAGGCCCTGGCCGACGCGGCGCGCGAAGCCGGGCTGAAGTTCTAGGCAGCGGGACGGCACGATATGGCAGACAGGCCGCCAAGAGCACGCAACACGGAACCGGGCGAGTTCGCCGAAGAACGCGCGGTTGAGGATACGCTCGTCAAGCTTTACCGCTGTGCAACGGTGGTGAAGGGCGGGCGGCGCTTTTCGTTCGGCGCCCTCGTCGTCGTGGGCGACCGGCAGGGATCGGTCGGCTACGGCTACGGCAAGGCCAACGAGGTACCGCCGGCGGTCGAGAAGGGCGTCAAGCAGGCCCGTCGCAGCATGGTGCGCGTGCCGCTGCGCGGCACGTCCATCCCGCACCGCGTCATGGGCCGTTTCGGCTCCAGCCGCATCATGCTCATCCCGGCCGCGGAGGGCACGGGCGTCATCGCCGGCTCGGCCCCGCGGGCCGTGCTCGAGCTGGCCGGGGTGAAGGACGTGCTGACCAAGTGCTACGGCTCGACGAGTCCGAAGAACCTGGTCAAGGCGACCCTGGACGGTCTTCTGAACCTGCGAACCCGCGCTCAGACCGAGGCCCTGCGCGGCGTGAAGCTCGATCTACCGCCGGAGCCCGAGCCGGTGGCCGTGGCCCCGGCCGCGCCGTTCGTGGCCGCGGAAGGCGGCGAGCGGCGCCGCGGCGGTCGCGGTGGCGGCCGACACGGGGGCGAACGCCCCGGTGCGGCTCGTCCGCGAACCGGGCCGCGGGAGCGCATGGCGCCGGCCGAGCCGGAGGCTCCAGCCGCACCGACCCAGGAACTGGCGCCAGCGCCGGACACGGAGGGCACGCCGCATGATGGTCAATGAGATCACGATCCGCGCCGGCGCGCACAAGCGTCGCAAGCGGGTAGGCCGGGGCGAGAGCAGCGGCCACGGGAAGACGTGCGGCCGCGGGAACAAGGGCTGCCAGGCGCGAGCGGGCGGCGGCACCCGTCCGCTGCACGAAGGCGGGCAGATGCCGATCTTCCGGCGGCTGCCGAAGCGCGGCTTCAGCAACTTCCATTTCCGCGTGGAGTACCAGGTCGTCAACCTGGCGGCGCTGGAAAAGCACTTCCAGGCGGGCGATGCGGTGGATGCCGCGGCCCTGAAGCGGGCCGGGCTGATCCCGAGCGCCACCGGCCGCGTCAAGATCCTGGGTGAGGGGAGCTTGACGCGGAAGCTGGCGGTCAGCGCGCACGCGTTCAGCGGGAAGGCGAAGGCGGCGATCGAGCAGGCAGGCGGCACTGTGACGGTGCTGCCGGTCCGGGATCCCGCGGCGCTGGCCAAGGCGAAACGCAATACGGCCAAGCGGGCCCGGGCGGCGGCGCGGGCCGGCGCTGCGCCGCAGTAGTGCCCCGAGGCGAGGTAAAGCGCTCATGTTCCGTGCCTTCCTCAACGTGTTCAAGATCCCGGACCTTCGCAAGAAGGTGCTGTTCACGCTGTTCATGCTGAGCGTGTACCGGATCGGGTTCTACGTGCCGTTGCCGGGCGTGGACCAGGAGCGGCTCGCCCGGCACTGGCAGGGCGCGGGCGGAGCGGCGGAACAGGCGGCGGCGCTCTTCGCGATGTTCACCGGCGGCGACCTCGGGCAGAGCACGTTGTTCGGCCTGGGGATCATGCCGTACATCAGCGCGTCGATCATTCTTCAACTGCTGGTGACCGTGGTGCCCGCGCTGGAGAAGCTCCAGAAGGAGGGCGAAAGCGGCCGGCGCAAGATCATGGAGTACACGCGGTACCTCACGGTGCTGCTATGTCTGATTCAGGGCGTGTTCTGGGTCCGTTATCTGAATGCCAACGCGCTGGTCTACGAGGACTTTCGCAACACGTTCGATTTCATCCTCGTGGCACTGACCGGCCTCATGTGCGGCACGCTCATCCTGATGTGGGTCGGCGAGCAGATCGACGAGTACGGCATCGGTAACGGCGTCAGCCTGATCATCATGGCCGGCATCATCGCCCGGCTGCCGTACGTGTTCATCGAGGTCGGGCGGGGGATCATGGCCGCCAGCGGCGGCGCCGGCGCGCAGGCCTCCGGCACCTTGACGCCGGAGAAGATCGTTTTCCTGATCGTTTCGTTCGTCGGGGTGGTGGCCGGGTCGATCCTGATCACGCAGGCCCAGCGGCGAATTCCGATCCAGCAGGCCAAGCAGACGCGCGGCCGGCGCGTCGTGGGCGGGGCGCGGCACTACCTGCCGCTGCGGGTCAACCACGGCGGCGTGATGCCGATCATCTTCGCGAGCTCGTTCCTGCTCTTCCCGGGCGTGATTTTCGGCTGGCTGGGCAGCCACGGCATTTGGCCGCGGGGACTCTGGAGCTTCCTGCGGAACGCCTTCACGCCGGGGCAATTCCTGCACGAGTTCTTCTACGTCGCGATGGTTTACTTCTTCGCGTACTTCTGGGTCTCGGTGCAGTTCCAGCCCAAGGAGCTCGCCAACAACCTGCGCGACATGGGGAGCTTCATCCCCGGCCTGCGCCCCGGCAAACGGACCGCCGACTATCTCGAGTCGGTGATGAATCGCATCACGTACGTCGGGGCCGGGTTCCTCGCCGTCATCGCCCTGATTCCGTCGGTCGTCGCCGTGCATCTCGAGATCCCGTACGGCATCTCGGCGTTCCTGGGCGGCACGGGCCTGCTGATCGTCGTCAGCGTGGCCCTCGACGTCATCCAGCGGCTCGAGGCGAACCTGATCATGCGCAACTACGAGGGGTTCCTCGGCGGTGAGGGCGTCGGGCGCGTGAAGGGGCGGATGTACTGATGAGCGCCCTGCGGCTGATCTTTCTGGGGCCGCCCGGGTCGGGCAAGGGCACGCAGGCCCAGCGGCTTGCAGTGCGCCTCGACGTCGTGCAGCTCTCGAGCGGCGATGTGCTTCGCCGCGAGCGCGCCGAGGGCACCCCCATCGGAAAGAAAGCCGCCCAGTACATGGACGCCGGCACGCTGGTCCCGGACGATGTCATCACGGGCGTGATGCTGGCGGGCATCGACAAGCTCCCCGCCGGGCGCGGCTTCATTCTGGACGGCTTCCCGCGAACGGTGCCGCAGGCTGAAGCGCTCACGGCCGGCCTGGCCGAGCGGCGGCTCGGGCTCACGGCGGTGATCGATTTCAAGCTGGACGACGACGAGATCATTCGGCGGGTATCCGGCCGGCGGGTTTGCGTCGGCTGCGGAGCCACCTATAATACGAGTTTTCTTCCGCCCAAGGTGGCGGACGTGTGCGATAACTGCGGTCAGAGTTTGATTCAGCGCAAGGATGACCGGCAGGACGTGGTCATGACGCGCCTGGCGACGTACCGGGCGCAGACGGCCCCGCTGATCGAGTACTACGCGCGCGGCGGACTGCTGCACGCGGTGGACTCGGCGCGCGGGGCGGACGCCGTGGAGGCGGAGGTCCTGCGGATCGTCGGCGCCGCGGGCCGGCCCGGATGAAGCCCAAGGTGGTGCTGAAGTCGCCGCGGGAAGTCGCGCTGATGCGGGCGGCCGGCGGCGTGGTGCACCGGGTGCTTCGGGAGCTGGCCCGGCTGGTGCGGCCGGGAGTGACCACGGCCGAGCTGGATGCCCGGGCGGACGAGGTGATCCGGGCGGCCGGCGCCACGGCGCTGTTCCGCGGTGTGCAGAACCGCCAGGCGCGGTTCCCGTTTCCGGCGTGCATCTGTGCGTCGGTGAACGAGCAGGTGGTGCATGGGATTCCCGGCGACCGCCCGCTGCAGGCCGGCGACATCGTGAGCGTGGACTGCGGCGTCCGGCTGAAGGGCTATTGCGGCGACGCGGCGGAGACGTTCGCGGTCGGGCCGCTGGCCCCGGAGGCCGAGCGGCTGCTGGCAGTGACGCGGCAGGCGCTGGCGATCGCGGTGGCGGAAATCCGGCCCGGCCGGCGCTGGAGCGCGGTGGCCCGGCGGATCCAGGCGAGCGTGCAGCAGGCCGGGTTCGGCGTGGTGCGCGAGTTTGTCGGACACGGCATCGGCCAGGAAATGCACGAGCCGCCGAACGTGCCGAACTATTTCGAGCGCGGCCTGTGCGAGGATTTCGAGCTCGTGCCGGGCATGACGCTGGCGATCGAGCCGATGGTGACGGCCGGACGGCCGGAGGTGGTGCTGGGCGACGACACCGGCTGGCCGGTGGTGACGAAGGATGGGTCGCTGGCGGCCCACTTTGAGCACACGGTGGCGGTGACGGCGGACGGCGTCGCGGTGCTGACGAACGGCGAGTGAAACGGTCCCGCGGAAGCGGCGGGAGGTCAGGGCGATGAAGGTGCGAAGCAGCGTCAAGCGGATCTGCGAGAACTGCAAGATTGTGAAGCGCCGCGGCGTGGTGCGGGTGATCTGCACGAACCCGCGGCACAAGCAGCGGCAGGGCTAGGAGCCCCGAGAGGGACGGCGTATGCCACGTATTGCCGGTGTGGACATTCCAGCACAGAAGCGGATCGACGTATCCCTGCGCTACATCTTCGGCGTGGGGCCCACGCGGGCGCTGGAGATTCTGAAGAAGGCCCGGATCGAGCCGCAGGTGCGGGCGAACAAGCTGACGGAAGAAGAGGTCAGCCGGATCGCGGGCATCATCGAGAACGATTACATCGTCGAGGGCCAGTTGCGGCGGCAGATCGCGCAGAACATCGCCCGGCTGCGGGAGATCCGCTGCTACCGCGGGCTGCGGCACATGCGCGGCCTGCCGGTGCGCGGTCAGCGGACGCGGACGAACGCCCGCACGCGCAAGGGCCCGCGCAAGACGGTGGCCGGGAAGAAGGGCGTCAAGGAAATGCACCGCGGGTAACGCGAGGGAGCGTGTCGCTTGGCTAAGGCAGCAACGGCGAAACGGCGCGGCAAGCGCAACGTGGCGAAGGGCGTGGCCCACATCAAGGCCACGTTCAACAACACGATCATCACGATCACCGACACCAACGGCGACGTGCTGTGCTGGGCGTCGGCCGGGTCCGTGCCGGCGGCGGGCGGCGACAAGAAATTCACCGGCGCCCGCAAGAGCACGCCGTTCGCGGCCCAGCGCGCAGCGCAGTTCTGCGCGAACGAGGCCAAGAAGCACGGCGTGGTCGAGCTCGAGGTGCGGGTGAAGGGGCCCGGCGCCGGACGCGAGTCGGCCATCACGGCGCTGCAGGCCGCGGGCATGCGGATCCAGGCCATCGAGGATGTCACGCCGCTGCCGCACAACGGCTGCCGGCCCCGCAAGCGGCGGAGGGTGTAACGATGAGTCGGTACCTCGGACCCGCCACGCGCCTGTCGCGGCGCGAGGGCGTCAACCTGATGCTCAAGCCCATCCGCGACGAGAGCGGCAAGAACCCGCTCGAGCGGGAGTACAAGAACTACCCGCCCGGCATGCACATGTTCCGGCGCGGCAAGTCGTCGGACTACGCCGTCCGGCTGCGCGAGAAGCAGAAGGTCAAGCGTCATTACGGCCTGCTCGAGCGTCAGTTCCGCCGCTACTTCGCGCTGGCGGAGCGCATGCCCGGCAACACGGGCGAGGAGCTCCTGCGGATTCTCGAGCGGCGCCTCGACAACGTCGTGTACAAGACGCGCTTTGTGGCCGGGCGGCGCGGCGCGCGGCAGGCCGTGGTCCACGGGCATTTCCTGGTCAACGGCCGCAAGGTCGACCGGCCCGGGTACCTGGTGAACGTGGGCGACCGGATCACGATCCGCAAGCGCGAGAAGACCGAGAAGTTCGTGCGGGCGCAGCTGGCGCTGCTCGAGGGCGTGTCGAATCCGCCGCCGCAGGCGTGGCTGCAGGTTGACCCCCAGAAGCTCGAGGCGGAGGTAATCGCCCTGCCGAGTCGTGACGACGTGCTGATCCCGGTGGAAGAGCAGCTCATCGTCGAGTTCTGCTCGCGGTAAGGACGAGGTCGCGAATCCGGGGGCTGGTGCGCGCCACGGCGCGGGTGCAGGAGGCGCAAGCGACATGCGGATCAGATGGCGTGGCCTGGAACTGCCGACGCGCGTTGTGCGGGACGAGAAGGTCAGCACCGCGACGTACGGGTGCTTCTCGATCGAGCCGTTCGAGCGCGGCTTCGGCACCACGGTCGGGAACAGCCTGCGGCGGATTCTCTTGTCGAGCCTCGAGGGCTCGGCCATCACGCACGCCCGCATCGCCGGGGCGGACCACGAGTTCATGTCCCTGCCCGGCGTCTACGAGGACGTGACCGATATCATCCTGAACATCAAGAGCATCATCGTCGACCTGGACGCCGACACGCCTAAGACGATGCGCGTGGAGCGCAAGGAGAAGGGCGAAGTCAAGGCGGGCGATTTCGTGTGCGACCCCGCCATCACCGTCCACAACCCCGACCAGCTCGTCGCCACGCTAACGGACGACGTGCCGTTCTCGATCGAACTGACGGTCGGCCGGGGGCGCGGCTACGTGCCGGCCCAGGAGCACACGGACGAGAACACCGAGATCGGCGTGATTCCGGTGGACGCGCTGTTCTCCCCGGTGACGCGTGTCCGCTACCACACCGAGGACACGCGCGTCGGCCAGCGCGTCAACTACGACAAGCTGATCATGGAAATCTGGACCAAGGGCACGACCCGGCCCGAGGATGCGCTCGTGGAGGCCGCCAAGATCCTCCGCAAGCACCTCAATCCGTTCGTGCAGTACTTCGAGCTCGGCGCGCACGTCACCGCGGCCGACAGCCGGCTGGACGAGCCGCTGCCGGTCGTCAACGACGAGCTGCGCCAGAAGCTGGAGCGCCCGATCAGCTCGCTGGAGCTGGGGGTCCGCGCCAGCAACTGCCTCGAGGCGGCCAAGGTCAACACCGTCGGCGAGCTCGTCCGCCTGACCGAGGAGGAGTTGCTCGCCCTGCGCAGCTTCGGCAAGACGTCGCTCCAGGAAGTCCGGGAGAGCCTGGCCAAGCTCGGCCTGAGCCTCGGCATGAGCGTCGCGGCCCTCGAGGCCGCCGGGCGCGTCGAGGGCGGCCTGGCCTCGACCGCTGCCGAGGGGGCCGACTCGTTCTCCTGAAGCGCTGAGGAAGTGCCATGCGTCATCGTGTCCGCGGTCGGAAACTGGCCCGCACCAACAAGCATCGCCTGGCCCTGCGTCGCAACCTGGCGCAGAGCCTCTTCGAGCACGGCGAACTGCGCACCACGGTCATCAAGGCCAAGGAAGTGCGTGCCTTCGCCGAAAAGCTGATCACCCTGGCCATCAACGGCAGTCTGGCCGCCCGGCAGCGGGCGGAGGCGCTGCTGCGCGACCGGTCCATCATCCCGGCCGAGCACCGCGAGGACTACGACCGCATGAGCGACGCGAAGCGCGACAAGGTGCTGCGCTCGCGCTCCGGCCGCCGGCACCGGGCCAACAAGACCCGCCCGGGTCTGAAGTTCAGTGCCGAATCGGTACTGCACAAGCTCTTTGCGGAGATCGGCCCGCGCATGAAGCAGCGCAACGAGAAGCTCGGCAGCCGCGGCGGCTACACCCGCATCATCAAGCTGTCGGAGCGGCGCCTCGGCGACGCCGGGCCGCTGGCCATCCTCCAGCTCGTCGGCCCCGACGACAACGCCCGCACCAAGAGCACGGCGCGGACCGAACGCAAGCGCCGCGCCCGCGTCAAGTACACCGTGTACGCCGGCAAGCCCCGGCCTCACCGCGGCCGCCGGGCGACCCGGACGGCCAAGGCCGAGGGGGAGGCCCCGAAGGCGGAGTAGAGCCCATGGCGGGTGCCCCGCGCTCGATCTTCGCGCGTATCGCGGCGGGGGAGATTCCCTGCCAGAAGGTGTTCGAGAACGAGCACGTGCTGGCGTTCCTCGACATCCACCCGCTGGCCGACGGACACACGCTCGTGATTCCGAAGCAGGAGGTGGCCCACCTGGACCAGCTCGCCCCGGACATCGCGGCGGAACTCGGGCGCGTGCTGGGGCTCGTGGCGCGGAAGGTCGTGCAGGCCATGGGAGCGCCGGGCTACAACGTGCTGCTCAACAACGGCCGCGTCGCGGGGCAGGAAGTGGAGCACGTCCACTTCCACATCGTGCCGCGCCGCGCGGGCGACGGGCTGGGCTACCGCTGGCGGCCGCAGGACCGGACCCCGGCGGAACTCGAGGCCCTGGCGGCGCGGATCCGGGCGGTGCCGTGAGGGCTGTGCGCCGGCCGAGCCGATGGTATAATGCCACAAGCAGCGTTGGGGACGTAGCTCAATTGGGAGAGCGCCGCGTTCGCAATGCGGAGGTTGCCGGTTCGATCCCGGTCGTCTCCAGTCCCCGCTGACCAGGGCCCCGCCGGATCGGCGGGGCCTTCTGCTGCGCGGCCGGCGGCTCAGTGGGCCGCGGTCTTCGTGTCCCAGCGGGCGCCTTTCGTGAACCAGCCGCGCAGCGCCAGCGCGATGAGCGGACCGGCGATCGCCGGGAGCGCGAGGATCAGCCACATGGCGCTGGGGGAGTCCCAGAACGGCACCGCGCCGGCGGCGAGTTGGTCGCGGAGAGGGGCCCCCGCGTACTCCTCCGGGCAATAGCGGGTCAGCATGTAGCCGGACAGGGCGCTGACCCCCGTCTTCGCCACGAACCACGGCACGAGCGACAGCCCGAGATAGGTTCCTTCCTGTCCTTCCGGGGCGATCGCCGCCGTGTACTCGTTGAGACGCGGCGACCAGATCAGCTCGCCGATCGAGAGGATCGTCAGGCACACCAGGGAGTAGACGTAGGTCTGATTGCCGTAGGACGGGAACACCAGCGCGAACAGCGATAGCCCGGAGATCATCGCGCCGTAAACCAGCATCTTGTAGACGTTGAAGCGGTGGAGCACCGGGATCAACACGATCAACCCGATGATGATCAGGATCGGATTGACCGCCTGGAGCGTACCCATGCGGGCGTCCTCGCCGATCACGCGCAGCCAGTACTTGGGCATGAGCAGGTACATGTACGCGAAGACCGCCCGTACGCCGAGGAGCAGCGTGACCAGCGCGGCGAACCGCCAGAACATGCTCTCGCTGAGGACCCGGGCGGCGTTCTCCCAGGGGGAGAGCCGGACGGGCGCGGCTGCCGCCGCGGGCGGCTCTTCGTCGGGACCGTAGAGCTGCTCCTCGCGGCGGATCGTGAAGGCCGCGACGATCATGCAGAGGATCGCCGAGATCACCCCGTACGTGAAGATGTGGGCGTTCGGCAGCTTCAGCCACAGCCGTACGATGTCGATCAGGAAGCCGCCGGCGGCCGCTCCGATGTTCATGAACAGGTACCACAGGTTGAAGCCGGCACTGCGCGAGCGGGCGGTCGTGAAGCGCTTGTTGGCGGCCTGGAACATCGTCTGCACCATCGCCATGAACGGCGCAGACAGCGCGAACGAGGCCGCGACAATCCAGCCGCGGTGCGGAATGTCCGGCATCAGCCCGCAGATGACGGCCGTCAGGCGCAGGATGAGCAGGGCCGTCATCGAGATGTACATCGACCGGCGGATGCCGAGCCAGTCCGTGGCCAGACCGGAGAAGAACAGGCAGATGGTCGTGCCGGAGGTGAAGACCGTGAGAATCCAGCCGGCCGCCTGGTCCGAGAAGCCGAAGTCAGCCGAGAGATAGACGGACGCGATGTTGAGCATCGCGAAGAAGATCGTGCAATCGAGGAAGTTGATGACCTGGAGGCCCCAGTACTCCGTGCGCGTCTCCTTCAGCACACGAAAATCGCGGAAGTAGTCCACAACCAAGTCGAACGGGCTGCGGGGCTGCGTAGGCGCTGTGCTCATTTTCCGAAAGCTCCGGGGGCTTCTGCGCAACGGAAGACGAATGCGTCCAGCGTACTCGGCGGGCCGCGGAAACGCCACGGGCGCAACGCGGCGGCCGCGACCGGCCTCAGTGCGCGGCGGCCTCGGCGCGCGGGGCCCAATGCGCGCCCTGCGTGAACCAGCGCCGCAGCGCCAACGCGATGATCGGCCCGGCCAGGGCCACGGCCCCGAGCAGCAGCCACAGCATGCTCGGGGTGCGCCAGAAGGGAATCTCGCCGGCCGCCAGCCGGTCCCGCAGGATCGGCTCGCCGGCCGGGTATTCCGGGACCCAGACGTTCAGCATATGCCCGGAAAGGACGCTGACCGTCATCTTGGCCGCGAACCACGGGATCATCGACAGACCGAGGTACGTGCCCTCCTGGCCCTTGGGTGCGATGGCGGCCGTGTACTCGGTGAGCCGGGGAGACCAGATGACCTCGCCGACGGTGAGGATCAGGAGGCAGGCGAGGCTCGTGTAGTACGTCATGAGGCCGTACGAGGGGATCGCCAGCACGAAGAGCGACAGCGCCGAGATGATGGCGCCGTACGTGAGCATGCCGTAGACGCTGAAGCGCGAGAGGACGGGGATCAGCACGATCAGGCCCACCGCGACCAGCAACGGGTTGACCGCCTGCAGCGTGCCGATGGCCGCGTCCGGACCGATCACGCGCAGCCAGTACTTGGGCCACAGGATGTGCAGGTACAGGAAGACGGCCCGCACGCCCAGGAGGAGGAACACCAGCACGAGGAACCGCCAGAACACAGGCTCCCGGATGACGTTCGCCGCCACTTCGAGCGGCGAGCCGCGCCGGGCGGCCGCCGCCGCGGGGGCGGGCGGCTCGTCCGGCCCGCGGAGCTGTTCCTCGTTGCGCACCAGGACGTACGTGCAGACGACGCACAGCGCACTGCCGACGATGCCGACGACGAGGATGTACGCGTTGGGCAGGCTCAGCAGCTTGCGAACCAGGTCGACCGACATGCTGCCGACGAAGAACCCGGCGTTCATCGTCAGGTACCACAGGTTGAAGCCGGCCCCGCGCGACCGGTCGGTCGTGAAGCGTCGGTTGCCGGCCTGGTACATCGTGACGCCCATCGCGATGAACGGCGCCATGGCGATCAGGGCCGCCGCCGCGATCTGGCTGCGGTACGGAAAGGCCGGCTGGAGCGCAACGACGAGCATCAGGACCCGCAGCCCGAGCAGCGCGAGCATCGAGATGTACAGGGTCCGACGGATGCCCAGCCAGTCCGTCAGGAATCCGGTGAAGAACAGGCTGATCGTCACGCCCATCGTGAACGCCGAGAAGATGTAGCCCGCGTGCACGTCGCTGTAGCCGAAGTCGTGCGACAGAAACACCACCGCGATGGCGGTCAGCGACATGTACGCGGCGCTGTCGATCAGATTGATGACCTGGAGCCCCCAGTACTCGAGCCGGGTCTCCTTCAGGACCGCGAACCCGCGGAGGTATTGCGTGACGGGGTTGGTCGGAACGGCGGGAACGGCGGCCTGGGTCATCGAACGCTCCCGTACACGGAGCGAGGACATGCGGCGGCCGGCGACCGCCGGCCGGCCAAGGTTGGCGGCATTACGCCCGCGGACGGCACGTTCGTCAAGGGTACTGAGGATCCGAACCGACGCGGTCCGCCGCGCCTCGATCCGGCACGGGCGACCTACAGGTACGCGCCCCGCAGTCCGAGGTTGTGACCCAGGACCGTTTCGCGGTCATCCTCGCGCCGAATGTCGGCCTCGACGTTCTTGTTGATCTTGTTCTGCTCGATGACCGTGCGGTCCGCCCCGGCCAGGTGAATGCCGATCCGGTTGTCCTGGATGTCATTGAAGCGGATGACGTTGCCGGTCGGCCGCAGGTCGGGCCGGCCCGCGTCCTCCGGGGCGACGGGGCGAATGCCGTGGTCGCGGTCGGCCAGGATCGCGATGCCGGTTCCGTTCCGCAGGAAGCGGTTCTTCTCGATCAGCCAGTCGCGGACCGTGCGGTTGTCCGGCGTCGTTTCCACGAACGCCGCGACGTACTTGGTCCAGAGCAGGATGCCGTGGCCGTTGCTCTGGAAGTCATTGTCCCGCACGACGAAGCCGACGCCGTGCTCGACGGCGATACCCGCCTGCCGGTTCCAGAGCATGCGGTTGCCCTCGAGGACATTGTCCGTCGAGTAGCCGAGCCAGAAGCCGTAGTTGCAGCGGTCGGCCCAGTTATGCCGAAAGATGTTCCCGCGGCTGAACGTGGCCTCGAAAGCGATGTTCGGGCTGAGCGACCCGTCGTTGTGCTCGAACAAGTTGTCGTTACAGCCGACATCTTCGCCCTGCGGGTTGCGTCCGGCAAGGAAGAAGCCGTCCCCACCGAGCCGTGCGAAGTTCCGCCGGAACACGTTGCGGCAGGATTTGTAGACGATGAGGAAGCCCGCGGCGTCGGCGCCCATGTGCCCGATGGAATGCGCACCGACGACCGGCCGGCCCTTATCGCGCGGCTCGTAGCGGCAGCAATAATCGGCCCAGTTTTCCTCGAACACGCTGTCCGAGGTATCGAACAGGTGGAACCCGAACCCGCTGTTGTAGCTGGCCACGTTGCGGCGCACGCTGAGCCGGTCGCAGTGGTAGGTCAGCAGCCCGTTCATCTGGTGTTGGAGATCGTTGTCGCAGACCTCGCCGCCCGCGACGCCCTCGAGCAGGATCCCGCCGCCGTAGGGGTCAGTGGCCGGGCGCCAGATGTCGAGGAAAATGGTGTTGGGCTCGACTTCCGCGGTGGACGTGATCTGGTTGTGCTCAATGGTGACCGCCGGGGCCCGCCGGGCCACGATGCCGTGGTAGTACTCGCGAATGCGGAGATTGCGAATTGTGACGTTTGCACGGCCGTTCACGAGCACGCCGACTCCCCGACGTCCCTCGCCAACCATTGTCGCGCCATTGCCGTCAAGGATCACATCGTCGGCGTCGACGATAAGCCCCTCGGGGAGGAAGTACGTTCCCGGCTCCAGTTGCGTGTTGGCGCGGATGACCATGCCACTCGTTGGCACAACGGTGGCATCCGTGATCGGAGCGATGTTCATGGGCTGGGCACCGCGAGGACCTGAAAATGTTTTCACTTAACCGTTTCAGTGTATCCGAACGCCAAATCAAAGTGAACCGTTTTCTCTACACATCATTGGGATTCCGGGTAGACGTCCAAAGCCCGGTTCCAGCCCGCCAGTTTTCGGACCCGCGCCGCGGGTTCGGTTGGGAGCGCGATCGGCCGGCCGCGACCATCGAGAATCAGCCCCACCACTCCGCCAGACAGCTCCCGCGTAACCGGTTGCCCCGGCCCCGCTCCGACATCGAAACCACGGGCAGGCAAGGCCGTGACGGTGGCGCGTTCTCCGGCCGCATGGGGCACCAGCCTTAGCTCCCCGAAACGGACTTCGTGACGCTCGGCGCGTCCAGGGGAGCGAAACTCGACGGTGAAGCAGGGCTGACCGTCCCGGACGCGGCCGGCGCTGCGGGGAGCGATGGACCAGCCCAGGCGGATCAGGCAATCCTTGTTGAAGACTTGAAGAGCGGCGGGCTCGTGGACGGTGCTGAGGACGCCGAGCTGCGGCATCATGAAAATCGAGTCGACCGTCAGCTCGGTGAAGCCCTCGGGCTGGAAGCCGTCCAGCATCATCAGCGCCGCTTGCACGCGGCGCGGGCTGTGCGAGAGCACGCCGCCCGAGCCTACGATCATGTCGAGCGTCATGAGGTCGACGAGCGACCGGCCGGAGAGCTGCTGGTCGAGAGCCTCGGCCATGGTGCGCTGCTGCTGGACGCCCTTGAGGCCGACGGCCATTTCCTTGTGCTGAATGAAGGCGAGCCGTAGGGCTTCGCGGCAGAGCGCCTGCTCGATCATGAGTTCGTCGAGCGTCTGCGGGATGGTCGTCGGGCGGATCATCTTGTTGCGGATGCGGTCGCGGATGTCGCGCTCGTCGAGCTCCAGCGGGACCCAGCGGACGACGTTCGCGAAGGTGGCTTCGGCGACGACGTTGAAAATGCTGTAGCTCATGCCGAGGTTGGCACTGACGGTGCGGTTGAAGACGGTGGGGGCGGCCGGGTCGCGCGGGTCGGCGCGGAACACGCTGAACACGTCCGTCGTGGCGCCGCCGATGTCCACGCCGACCACCTGGATACGCTCGCGCTGCGCGATGAGCTGCATGATGAGGCCGACCGCCCCGGGGGTCGGCATGAGCGGCACGGTGGTCCACGTCATGAGCTTGCCGTAGCCGGGGGCCTGCTTCATGACGTGCTCGAGGAACAGGTCGTGAATGCGGTCGCGGGCCGGGCCGAGGTTCTCGCGCTCGAGCTGCGGGCGGAGGTTCTCGGTGACGTACAGGGCGGTGCGCTGCCCGAGGATCCGGCGAATCTCTCCCTGGGCCTGGTTATTGCCCGCAAAGATCACGGGCAACTGGAAACCCTGCCCGAAGCGCGGCTTGGGGTCCGCGGCGGCGATAATCTCGGCCATCTCCACCACGTGCCGGATCGTGCCGCCGTCGGTGCCGCCGGACACGATGATCATGTCCGGGCGCATGCTGCGGATGCGTTCGATGCGCTGGTGGCTGGCCCGGCCGTCGTTGGTGGCCAGCGTGTCGATAACAATGGCCCCGGCGCCGAGCGCGGCGCGCTGGGCGCTCTCGGCCGTCATGTTCTTGACGACGCCGGCGACCATCATCTGGAGTCCGCCGCCGGCGCTGGACGTGCCGATGTAGGCATCGCAGCCGTTCTCGCCGTCGCGCGGTTTCCAGATCGTATCGTCGCGGATGAACTTGCGCCGCGTGAGATCCTCAATCTCGCCTACGGCGTTCAGCACGCCGCGGGTAACGTCCTCCGCGGGGGCCTCGACGGTGGTGGGCGCTTCGCCGCGGCAGACGAGGCGGTACTCCCCGTCACGCTGCTCGATGAGGATCGCCTTGGTGGTGGTCGATCCGCAGTCGGTCGCGAGGATCGTTCGGAGGTCGGGCGCGGCGGCCATCGGGCGCGATTCCTCTCGGGGGCCGGTGCGGGGCGGCACGCTGCCGCGCCCCGGCGACGCCCGGCCGGGGCATTCTAGAGAAACGGATCGCGGCGTCCAGCGGCGCTGCCCGGGTCCCGCCGAGCTCGCAGCGCCGCCCCGGGCGCGGCTCAGCCCGCCAGCCACGCCGCGAGAAGTTCGACCGCAGCCTTCGCATCCGCGCGGTGAACCGCCTCGGTGATCGTGTGGATGTACCGGGTGGGCACCGAAAGGGTAATGGCCTTGACGCCCGCGCGCGTGCGCTGCACGGCGCCGGCGTCGGTACCGCCGCGCGGCAGCAGCTCGCGCTGGTGCGGGATGCGGCGCTTCTTCGCCAGGGCCACGAACTCGTCGAAGAGCCCGCGGTGGCTGATGCTGGCGCTGTCCATCACCTTGATCGCGACGCCCTTGCCGAACTCGGTCACCGCGTCATCCTTGCCGATGCCCGGGGTGTCGCAGCAGAGGGTAGTATCGATACAGATGCCGATATCGGGCTCGACGCCGTACGCGGCCGTCCCCGCGCCCCGCAGGCCGACCTCCTCCTGGACGCACGCGACGAAGTAGATGTCGTACGGGCAGCCGAATGCCCGCGTGCCCTTGCCGACGCGCCGCGTCCCGCCGTCGCCGAACCCTCCGTCCGCGCCCGGCAGCAGGTAGTCGAGCCCGGCGGCCCGTCGGACCGCGTTGATGCCCACCCACAGCGCGATCCGGTTGTCCATCGCCTTGCCGCAGACGGCATCACCAATGAACTCGGTCGTCTGGAGCAGCGTCACGGGGTCGCCGATCTCCACCAGGCGACTCACCTCGGCCTTCGGCAGGAACAGGTCGATGCAGAACTCGTTAATCTGCGGAATCTTCTTCTTTTCCTCTTCGGTGGCGATGTGCACCGGGCGGCCCACCGGGTTCAGCACCCCGACGAGGTCGCGCTTCCCGTGCACGACGACCCGGCGGGCGAACAAGTTGCGGGTATCGAACCCGCCGACGTTCTGAATCCGAAGGTAGCCGTTCTCATCGACGTAGCGCACGTAGAAGCCGATTTCGTCCATGTGGCAGGCGAGCATGACGCGCAGCGGCCGCCCTGCCGGGGCCCCCTTCCGCCCGACCGGCGGCCGCGTGGCCCGCTTCAGGCAGATGAGGTTGCCCATCGCATCCTCGCGCACTTCGTCCCAGAGATCGGCCGTGGCCTGCCGGACCAGGTCCCGGACGCGTTCCTCCCGGCCGGGTACGCCGGGGGTCTCCGTGAGCGTCTTGAGGAACAGGAATGGGGCGTAGTCGTGCGTAGCCATGCGTCTGCTTCCAAGTGTCCGAATCTTCGGGGCCCGACACCGAACTCCGTCGGTGGGTTAGTGTACGGGCCGGCGGCGGCGATGCCAAACGGGCGGCCGGCTGCGACGCGGCGCGCCGTGGCGGGTATAACTGGGCACGGTGCGTCCGCCGCGGTGGCGGTACGCGCCCCAGGAGCGGCCGGTGCGGCCGACGAGGCATCACAGCGGGTAGGGTATGACGACGTTCAGAAAGACCGCGTTCGTTCTCCTGACCTGGGTCGTGCTCGGGCTGGCTGGCTCGCCCGGATGGGCCCAGGCTCACTCGGCGCCCTCCGACGACGCAGCCGATTGCGCGGGCGCACTCGTCCGCGAGCCGGCCGCCGCCGCGACGTCGGACCGGCTGCCGCCGACGAGCTTCTGGCCCGACGTGACCCCGGGCACGCTGGCCTGGTTCGCGGCGATCGTGATCCTGTCGCTCACCTTCCGCCCGTGGCCGCTCCTCAGCCTGCACAATCTGGACGCGGTCGTGCTGGCCATCATGGCGCTACTGCTGCCGTTGCGCGATGCGACCGGCCGCCCGGTCGCGAACGGCGCCACGTGGCAGGAGTGGTCGTACGCGGGCCTGGCGGCGCTGTTGGGCTACTGGGTGGTGCGAGCCCTGTTGCTTTTGCGCGACCGTCGCGCGGCCCGCTCGGATGTCAACGTCGCTCCGGGGGCGATGGTCGTGCTGCTGGCGGTGGGGCTGGGGCTGGCGGTTCACGAAATCGCCACCGCGCCGCTCTCGTCCGCCTCGCAGGACGGGGTCTACGGCGGCTTGTGCGTGGCCGAAACCGGCCGCCTGCCGTACGGCGACTCCGCCGGCGGCGACGGCCGATCACCGCTGTTGTACCTGGTCCACGCGCCGGTCGTGCGGGCGGTGCCACCGTCGATTACGCCGCCGGATGCCGGGCCGTTGCAACCGCTGCGCTGGGCGCAACGGGCCACTTGGAGCGGGCCGGGCTGGGCGGAGTGGAGCGACCCTGCCGCGCCGCGCCTCGTGAACGCCGCGCTGTTCGTCGGCCTGGTGCTGGGGCTGTACCTGATCGGACGACGTCTCGGCGCGCCGGCGCTCGGGCCGACCATGATCGCGATCTTCTGCGTGTTTCCGGGCGTGATCGAGAACCTCGCCCGGCCCGATGTGCTGCTGACGGCGCTGCTGTTGACGTGGTCCGTCGCGCTGGCGCTGCTGCCGGTCGTCGGTCCGCTCTTGTCGACGGCGATGTTGGCGCTGGCCGGGGTCGCGTGGCCGTGGGCGTGGCTCGGGTTGCCGGTGCTCCTGGCGTGGCACCTGCGCCGCGGGTGGGCGCTGCTCGGGGCTCTCATCGGGCTTGCGGGCGCCGCGGCCGCCGGCGTGGCGGGTCTGCTGACGCTCGTGCCGGTGACGTTGCCGCGGGCCGATGCTGCGCTACGCCTGGCCGGAGCCGAAGTCCGCTTCAACGCGCGCGTCGCCGAGGGCGCGACCATCGTACTCGACGAGCGCCCCCGGCCCGATGAGCCGGCCGCACCGGCGGCGCTCACCGCCCGCCTCTGGCGCGTTCTCCTGGAAGCGGAGTCCGTGCCCCTGCGCGACGCCGCAGCTCGCCAGATTCAGCTTGACTGGCCCAACGACGCGGACAGCGCCGGTGTGCTCATGCGTGCGGTGGCCGCGACACCGGACGCTGCCCTGCTGCTCGACCCGGTGTACCGCGCGGCGGTCCAGGAGTTGCCGGCTGCGCGGCGGGCCCTCGTGGCACTCCGTACGGTGCTCGAAGCGGCCTGGGTGCCCGTGCGGCCGGAGACGCCGGAGTTCAGGCCGGCATGGGCGCTGTGGGGTGGGGATCCGTTGTCGGGTCGCGCGCTCTTCTGGCACCGGGCCGCGAAGGCCGGCGCGGCCGTTCTGGCGGCTTCGATTGCGATTGTGCTTCTGCTCGCCCGGTCCGTCGGACACCGGCACCTCGTCGGGGGCCTGCTGGCCGTGATGGCCGCGGCGGTGCTGGCGAGTCACGCCGGGGCGCCAGGTAACCTGGCCGTGGTGCTCCCACTGGTGCTGCTGGTCTGGGCGGTGCACGAAGCGCCCGCCGCGAGCGGGCCGGTCGATACGGCGCGGATCGCCGCGCGCCTGGCTGGTCGCGAGCCGCCGCCGCGCATCACGACGGATTGACCGGGCCCCGGCCGCGCGGTATCGGGGCGGAATGAATCCGCGCGAAACAATCGCGATCCTCGACTTCGGCAGCCAGTACTCGCAGTTGATCGCCCGGCGCGTGCGCGAGTGCCACGTCTACAGCGAACTGCTGCCGCCCGGCGTGAGTCCGCAGCGCCTGCGGGATCTCGGGGTCCGCGGCATCATCCTCTCGGGAGGTCCGGCCAGCGTATACGAGCCGGGCGCGCCGCGGTGTGATCCGGGAATTTTCGCGCTGGGGATACCCGTCCTGGGCATCTGCTACGGGATGCAGCTCGCCTGCCAGATCCTTGGCGGCCGCGTGGGGGCCGGGCAGACGCGCGAGTACGGCCGGGTCCGCCTGCGAGTGCGCCGGCCCGAGGGTGTGTTCGTCCACGTGCCGGCCGACCTGCTGGTGTGGATGAGCCATGGGGACGCGGTGACGGAGGTGGCCGACTGCTTCGAGAGCCTGGCGGAGACGGAGGCGTGTCCGGTGGCGGCCGTTCGGCACCGCACGCTGCCCGTCCACGGCGTGCAATTTCATCCGGAGGTGACCCACACGCCACAGGGCGAACAGATGCTCCGCACGTTCGTGTACGACATCTGCGGATGCCGCGGCGACTGGCGGGTGGAGAACGTGATCGAGGCAGCGGTGACCGCCGTCCGCGCGCAGGTGGGACCGGAGGACCGCGTGATTTGCGGGCTGTCCGGCGGAGTGGACAGCAGCGTGACCGCAGCGCTGGTGCATCGCGCCATCGGCGACCGGCTGGTGTGCATCTTCGTGGACAACGGGTTGTGCCGAAACCGCGAAGCGGAGCTCGTGGAAACGACGTTCCACGATCATTTCGGCATGCAGCTCCGCGTGGCGAATGCGCGCGACCGCTTCCTGACGGCCCTGGCGGGCGTGGTCGACCCGCAGGAGAAACGGCGGATCATCGGCCATGAGTTCATCGCGGTCTTCAAGCAGGAGGCCCGCGCGATCCCGGGGGCCCGGTTCCTCGCACAGGGCACGATCTACCCGGACGTGATCGAATCGGGACACGGACCGGCCGGGCAGTCGGCGGTGATCAAGTCGCACCACAACGTGGGCGGCCTGCCCGCGGAGCTCGGATTCGAGCTGGTGGAACCGCTGCGGCTGCTGTTCAAGGACGAGGTGCGCCGCGTTGGCGAGGCGCTCGGCCTGCCCGAGAACCTGGTTTGGCGGCACCCCTTCCCCGGGCCGGGCCTGGCTGTTCGGATCGTGGGGGACGTCACGCCCGAGCGCCTGCACATCCTGCGAGCGGCGGACGACATCCTGCTCGAGGAGCTGACCGCGGCCGGCTGGTACCGCAAGGTGGCCCAAGGGTTCGCCGTGCTCGTGCCCGTCGCGAGCGTGGGCGTGATGGGCGACGGCCGGTCTTACGAGGGCCAGAACCTCGTCGTGATTCGACTGGTGGAGTCCCGGGACTTCATGACCGCCGACTGGGTGCACATCGACTACGAGGTCCTCGCGACGGTCAGCAACCGCATCATCAACGAGGTGCGGGGCGTGAACCGCGTGGCGTACGACGTGTCGAGCAAACCGCCCAGCACGATCGAGTGGCAGTAGGGGGGCGGCGCCGGCGGCTTGGGGAGTGGGGCCGGACGCGGCATAATGGTGGACCTGGACGGGGGCGCGCGACAGGACACGGAAGGTCGGCATGGCGAAGCTGCGCTTCGGTATCTGCGGGCTCGGATGCATGGGGCGGGGGCATTTCGCGCGGCTGTATCAGAACCCGCGAGCGCAGATTACGGCTGTCTGCGACGCGAACGAGGCCCGCCGGTGCGGCGACTGGAACGACGAGCTCGGCAACATCGATCTCGTGCGGACCCGGGGCGGCCGCGCGCCGCTGGGCGGCATGGCCCAGTACGGCACGCCCGCGGAGCTGATCGCGGATCCGAACGTGGACGCCGTGTTGATCACGCTGCCGACCGTCTTTCATGCCGATGTGGCCGTGCAGGCGCTCGAGGCCGGAAAGCACGTGCTGTGCGAGAAGCCGATGGCCCTGCGCCCGGCCGACTGCGACCGCATGATCCGGGCCGCGGAGAAGGCCGGTCGGTGCCTGATGGTGGCGCAGTGCCTGCGGTTCTGGCCGCAGTACACGCTGATCAAGGAGCTCGTGGACGGCGGGCGGCTGGGGCGCGTGCGGCACGTCGCGCTGCGGCGCGTCGGCAGCCCGCCGACGTACTCCGCGGGCAACTGGCTGCTGAAGGCGGAGCAGAGCGGCGGAGCGCTGCTTGACCTGCACGTGCACGACATCGACTTCGCCCATTACCTCCTGGGCGTGCCGGCGACGATCTACGCGCGCGGAGCGGTCGGGCTGTCGGGCGGCATCGACCACATCGTGTCGCTGTACTCGTACGAGGATGGCCGCTTCGCCGTCCTCGAGGGCGGCTGGTGGCGGGCGCCCACCTGCCCGTTCGACATGGAGATCATGGTCCAGGGCGAGGAAGGTACGCTGCATTGGCAGTCGTCGGCCGGTCCGGACGTCCATCTCCATCGCGCGGGCGCGGCGACCGAGGTGCTGACGGCCGGCGGTGACGCCCTGGCCGCGGAGCAGGAGTACTTCCTTGACGCCGTGCTGAACAACCGTTCGGTGGAGCGCTGCTCGCCGCAATCGACGCGGACGAGCGTGGTGCTGGCCTGGCTGGAGCGCCGCTCGGCGGAGTCCGGTATCGTCGTGCGCGTGACGGACCGTCTGCGCGCGGCGTGGACGGAAGAACCGGCCAACGCAAGTTAACGGACCGAGCCGCCCAAGGTCCCGTAAAGCGTGCGACGCCGATGGGCCGCTGCGCCGTCGCCCCGGGGGGTTTGACTCATCGCAAGCAATCCCGAATAACCTGTTGATGGGAAAGCAGGCCGTCATTGGGGCGTTGGCGCTCTCACTCATGGCGTGTCGTGCGCCGCAGCCCGCGATCATCGCGGCCGCGGACGACGCACCGACGGTGAACCTCGCCCTGGGTCCGACGGCCGAGCACGCATGGCTTGCGACGGAGCTGTCGTGGCGTTCGGACTGGCCGGCCGTGCGGCTCGGCTATCGGTTCGACGATGTCACGTACTACTACAGCGTGCTGTACAACGAGAACTCGATGTACGACCGCAACGGCAGCGTGTCGGATACGCAGGAGTCCGTGCGGACGGGCGTCTGGGTGCGGTAGGGTCGGCCGGGCGGGACACGGTCGGGCGACAGGCTTGTGTGACGCCCGCGCGTACGGGCGAGCGAGCCGGTTGTGTTATGGACGCGGTTGATCTCGCAGCGCGGTGCGTTGCGAGAGCGAGGTTTCGAGCGTTACGCCGAGCGAAGTGTCGGCGGCTGGGAAAGCTCTGAGGAGAGCAGTATGAATCGGGCTTTGTTGGGTGCAGCAGTACTGGCGGCGGTCCTGGCCGGCCTGACGGTGGGATGCGGAACCGTGAGCGGCGCGGCGATGGACGCCTACTGGATCAACGCCCTTTACAACCAGCAGAACGGCGGCAGCGGGCAGGTTAATCCTGGTCCCGCGGGCCCGGCCGGTCCGCAGGGCGAGAAGGGCGACAAGGGTGACCAGGGCGACCCGGGGCCGGCGGGTCCGGCCGGACCGGCGGGTCCGCAGGGTCCGGCGGGTGCCGATGGCGTCTCGACGGCGGTCGTCCGTGGCCGGGTCGACGCGGCGGGTGCGACCACGGGTGGGTCGCCGGAGGTGAGCTCGTCGCTGCTCACGACGGGCAAGTATCGTATCGTCGTGACGCTTCCGGAGAGCCTCGATACGAGCCCGGCGCTTTCGCACTTCAACTTCCCGATCCTCGTGACGCCCGAGGCCCTGCCGCTGGGTGGCGAGCTGGCCGAGATCCCGCTGGTCGCGACGGTGAACCCGCTTCAGTACAACGACACGAACAGTAACGGCTTGCGGGACCAGCTCGTGATGGAGGTGTACATGCGGAAGCTCCAGCCGAGCATCGAGTTCGTGAACGCCCCGTTCAGCCTGGCGGTGCTGGAGCCGTAGTCAGGCTCTGATCCCGCCGGAAGTCCGGATTTTTCGACCGGGCGGCGCCACTCGTATGGAGAGTGGAGCCGCCCGGTGTTATTTGGCCCGGGGGATCGCGCTGTTATCGCGACGTCGGCCCCGCGGGCCCACTCTTTCGTTCAGGAGGGCAGAGCAAGTAATTTTATTGGACACCGCTCCCGGTTTGGGCATATAACTTGCGCCTTGGGTTTCCGACCCGGGCGGGGTCGGACGGAGTCGAGGGTCGCTCGGGAACGCTACTCGGACGTTCGGCGTGGCGGAGTCCCAGGGCACATCAGGAGACGCAAGGTCATGAAGACGCGGGCGCTTACCATGGTCGCCGGGTTGTTGTTGGCAGGGTTATGGGGCTGTGGGAATCAGTCGGACCTCCAGAGCCAGATCGACGAGCTGCAGGCTCAGTTGACCGATCTGGCCGGCCGGCCGGCCGTCGGCCCGGCGGGTCCGCAGGGCCCCGCAGGTCCGCAGGGGCCTGCGGGAGCGGACGGGGCGAACGGCGCGAACGGGACGAACGGCACCAACGGAACGAACGGGGCCGATGGCGCCCCCGGGCCGCAAGGGCCCGCCGGGCCGGAGGGTCCGCAGGGACCTGCGGGTCAAGACGGTCAGGACGGCCAGGATCTGACGGGTGTGGTCGCCAGGGCGCAGGTCGGCCCCGACGGGCAGAACGTCAGCGGGACCCGCGGCCTCGTGTCGGAGCTCATCTCGACGGGTGTCTACCGGATCGTGGTCGATATTCCCGAGACGCTGGACACGGGCGACCCCGCTGTCGATCACTGGGCCTTCCCGGTTGTCGTAACCCCGTGGGAACTCCAGATCAGCGATGAGATTCGGGCGATCATGGTGGCGTCAGTGGAGCCGATTTCGTACGGCGACAGCGACGCTAACGGAAAGCGCGACAAGCTGAGCGTCCGTGTCTACATCCGCAAGATCTGGCCCGGAGAACCAACGCTCTGGAACGACGGCTTCGGTGTGCTCGTGCTCGAGCCGTGAGGCGGTGAAACCTTCGAACTGAAGAAGTGACGAACGCTGACGGCTGGGCGCTGCAAAGGCGGACCCGGCCGTCTTCGTTTTCAGCAGGAGACGCCGCGCCGAGATGGGGAGCGGCGCGGCCACAAGCGGCGGGGTCCGCGGACATTACTCCTAAACCGGTGCGCCGAAATATGCCGATGGAACGGGAGCGATTCCGGATTGATCGGGAGGGCTCATTGTGTCTCGATAATGCGCACTTGGAGGTTTCCGTGCGCAGGCACGGGATTGTATTGGACTCGCCCCGGTGGATTCTGTAGATTGTTCGTTATGGGTCCCGAGAAACGGTGGAAGCGGCTCGCGACGCCAACTGGTTAGCCAGCGGAGTCGGGAGTGCTTCCGTAATCAAGGAGTGGGGACATGAAGCGGGTATTGTTCGTGTTTGCGTCTCTCGTTGGGACGCTGCTGTGGGGGTGCGGGTTCGCGTCGCTGGATTCGGGCAGCGTTTTGAACACCCAGGTCCAGGGTGAGACGCAGTCCTCGCCGACGGGCGACTCGGCTGCGGAATCGCCGGCCATCATCGTCGGCCCAGCCGGACCCGCGGGGCCACAGGGCGAGAAGGGCGACCCGAGTCGCGACCTGACCGGTCTGATCGCGCGGGCGCAGATCGACGCGCAGGGCGCCAACATCAGCGGGGCGGCGAACGTGGCCAGCGCGCGCCTGGCGCGCGGCATCTACAGCGTGGTGGTGACGGTGTCGGAGTCGCTGGACACGGGCGCCGCCACGCGCGACTACTACGACTTTCCCGTGCAGGTGACACCCTGGGAACTTCCAATCAGCGACGAGGTCCGCGCGACGATGCTGGGATCGTTCGAGCCCTTCGCGTACGAAGACACGGACGGCAACGGTCTGCGCGATCGGCTGACGGTCAAGGTCTACATTCGCCTCATCCTGACGGGGCTGCCGCAGCTCTGGGACGGCGGCTTCAGCGTACTCGTGCTCGAACCCTGAGCGGTCGCAGCGAAGTCGCGCGGGCAGGGGGGCAGCCGGACAGCCGCTTCACGGCTGGCGCCGATAGACGAACGCCGGTTTGTTGGCCCAGGTGATGCGGGCGAACGGCCCCTGCGGGGGGAACTGCGCCGCCAGGCGGTACGAACCGGCGTCGATCCACCAGTCCCGCGCGTGAACTGCCGGATCGTCGGCGGTGAAAACAACCCACTCAGGCAAAGTACGCGGGTCGAGATCCGGGGGCGCGGTGGGTGGCAGCCACACGACGCCGGTCCGTGCGAAGTCCAAGGGCGGAACTGCATAGGGTGCGGGTTCCTGCAGTACGCCGACCGTGGCGTCGGCGTCCGGGAGCAGCCCGCGGAGGAACATCCCGGCCGCGCGTCGCGACTCATGCTCGCCGCGGGCGTCCGTGGCGAACGCCGTGAGGTACGCCGGGGTTTTCATGGTCGCGAGGATTGCCACGGCCAGAGCCAGTGCGAGCCCCGGTCGGGTCCGCGCCAGTTGCATGACGGCGGTCGCGGCACATACGCAGAGAACCGTGGCCGGCAGGAGAAGGAAGCGTGCGAACTCCGCCGGCTTGCCCGCGCCGAGGAGAAGGGCCAGCACGAGGAGGGCCAGCGCGGGAGCGGCGACGGTCGCAGCCGGTCGGCTGCGGCGCAACAGGAGGACGCCGCTGACCAGGCCGATGATCGGGGTGAGAGCGCCGGCTGCTTCAGGCAGCAGTTGGGCCACACGAAGCGCCCCCGCAGGCGCGCGCGCCGCCTGGTCGCGGTACATCGCAAAACTGTTGCCGAGGTTGCTCTCCAGCGTGGCTCCCCCTTTCGCAGCGTGCTTCACGATGTACGGATTCGTCGCCGCGTACACGAGGAATGCCAGCCCCGCGCTCCAGACGAGGGCGCGCCGCGGGACACTGCGGTAGGCCGCCAGCGGCAAGTAGAGCAGGAGGGCGGCGATCCCGGTGAGGACGAAGGCGAATGCGCCGCCGGCGCTCAGCGCAAGGCGCACGAGGTCCCGCGTGCGGCCGCGGCGCACGACGTCAAGTGCCGCGAGCATCGCCCAGAGGGTCAGTGCCGCCGACGGGAGGTGGGGCTTGGCCTCGAGCGCGGCGGTGATGAAGACCGGCGACGCAGCGGTGAGGATGGCAGCGAACCAGCCGGCCCGCCGCCCCGCCGCCCGCGCGGCGAGACGGAACACGGCCACGAGCGTAAAGAGACCGGCCAGCAGCGAAAGGGAGCGGGCGGCGACGTAGAAGCCGGCGAAGCCCTCCGGCTGTGCCACGTAGTACGCGGCGTCCGACGTCAGGTGCAGCAGGCCCGCGAGGCTCGCGCCGGCCAAGACGGTGCCGACGAGATAAACGTAAGCCCCCCCATACTGGTAGAGGCGCGGGTCGAAGTCGAGCCGGCGGGGGTTCATCCGTTGCAGGGCGCGGAGCGTGATCATCTCGTCGGGTTGGCGGGAGTACAGCCGGTAGCGGCGCAGGATTTCGCCGCGGGCCGCCTCGTCGGGGGTCAGGTTGACCAGTCGATCACGCTGTAGGACGGGGTTGAGGTCGGTGTCGGCTCCGGCGGACCGCTGGCGAAGGGCCTCGACGTCGGCGGCGAGGCTGTAGCGGTCGGGTTCCCACGGCGGGTCGCCGCCGAAGAGCAGGTCGTCGTTGCGCGACGAGGGCAGACCCCAGAGCGCCAGCGGCGCCATCACCACGAGCCACAGCGCCAGCGCTGCGACGCCCGTCGCGCGGCGGTGGCGATGACGGGACTCCGGAGCCTTCATGTGAGCAGTACATCCGCGATGCCGAGCGCGCCCAGGACGAGCCCGACCACGCCGTTGATCGTGAAGAAAGCCAGATTGACCCGCCGCAGATCGTGCGGCCGCACCAGCGCGTTCTCAATCAGCAGCAGCGCCGCGCCGCAACCGACGCCGACGAAGTACAGCGATCCAAGGCGAGCTGCGAGACCGACGGCGACCAACGCGGCGACCGAGAGCGCATGGGAAACGCGGGCCAGCCACAACGCCGGCGCCACGCCCAGGCGGGCCGGCAGGCTGTGCAGTCCCTGCGCGCGGTCGAAAGCGACATCCTGACAGGCGTAGATGATGTCGAATCCGCCGACCCAGGTCACGACCGCCAGCACGAGCCAGACCGTTGCCCAGCCGAGCGTGTCCGGCGCGACGGCGATCCAGGCGGCGAAAGGAGCCGCGCCGAGCGCGGACCCGAGCACGAAGTGCGACCAGCGCGTGAATCGCTTCGTGTACGAGTAAAGACACAACCACGCGAGCACGACGGGGGCCAAGAGGACCGGCCAGCCGTTGTCACACAGCCACCAGAATCCGGCGGCGGCCAGCAGGAACGCCGCGGCGGCCAGGCCGAAGAAGCCCCACGCCGCGGCGCGCGAGATCCGGCCGGCCGGCAAGGGGCGATCGGCAGTGCGGGGATTGAGGGCATCGTAGCGGACGTCCGCGAGGCGATTGAACGTCATGGCGGCGCTGCGGGCGGCGACCATGCAGACGACGATCAGCAGCAGTTGCGTCGGCGTCGGACGCGCCGGGCGGGCGGCCAAAAAAGTCGCCAAGAGGGCGAACGGCAACGCGAACACGGAGTGGCTGAACTTGATCATCTCGCCCCACGTCCGCGCGGTTGCCGCTAGTCCGGCCATGGGTCACTCCTCGGGGGCGGGCGGTGCCGCCGCCGGGTCCCACCGGATCGCGAGGCGGTGCGAGATGCCGAGCAGATCGAGCACGCGGCCGACGACGAAGTCGACCAGGTCCTCCACGCGCTGCGGCCGCAGGTAAAACCCGGGACAGGCGGGACAGATCAGCGCGCCGGCCTGGCTGGCGCGCAGCATGTTCGCGATCTCGATCTGCGAGAGCGGCATCTCGCGCGGCACGAGGATCAGGCGGCGGGCCTCCTTCAGCGTGACCATCGCGGCACGGGCGACCAGGTCGTCGGCCGTGCCCGCCGCGATCGCGGCGAGCGTGTTGCTGCTGCACGGACAGATGACCATGCCGGCCGTGAGAAAGGAGCCGCTGGCGATCCGGGCGGCCTGGTCGCGGTGGGGGTAGAGCGTAACGTTCTCGGCCGGGCGGCCGAGCAGGTCCGCGACGGTGGGGCGGCGGACCCCAAGCTCCTCGGCCAGGATCCGGGCGCCGTGGGGCGAAACGACAAGGTGGACGTGCGTGTCGCTGTCCGCGAGGCACTGGAGCAGGCGGCGGGCGTACGGCGCGCCACTGGCGCCGGTGATACCCAGGACGACGTGCTTCATGGGGTCTCCGCTGGCGCGTCCCTCGGATGGTAGCGCGGCTCGCTGATCCGGAGCAACTCCGCCGCCTGCCGCGCCCAAGCACTGTGCGGGTAATCTGCGATAATCGTGCGCAGTCGGGCGAGGCCCGCGGCGCGGCGCTGCGGGTCCGCGGCACCGGACTGGTGCAGCTCGTAGTCGGCCAGCTGAAAGAGCGCTTCCGGGGCCGCATCGCCCGTGGGGAAGCGGGCCAGGCATGCGGCGAGACGCTCCGCCCGCAATTCGCGTTCGCGGGTGGCCGCGGCGCGGCGGACCTGGAGGTTGTCCTCGAGCAGACCGCCGGCGTACGTTTCCGCCAGGCGGGCGAGCTGCGCGGCATAGAGCGGGCGGTGCGGGTCGAGCTGGGCCAGGGCCTGGAGGGGCGCGACGCCGAAACGCGGATCGTCGCGGTTTGCGAGGATCAGCTCGCGCAAGCGCTCGACCTCAAAGAGGTACGGCTCCGGATCAAACTCGAGGCTGGCTTCGGGCGGACGGCTGTACAGCAGCCGCCGCATCGTCGGCTCGCGCGGCACCGGGGGACGCGGCGGAACCGCCGAGGCCGCGGCAAGTTCGGCGAGCGCCCCATCGGCATCCCCGCGTCGCAGACGGAGTTGCGCCAGGCGGAGCCGTCCGGCCACCGCGAGCGGCGAGTCCGGATACTGGGTCACGAGATTGATCCACGCCGGCTCGGACTGGGCGTGCGGGAAGTCCGTGTAGAGCTCGCGCTGGGCTTCGGAGCCGACCAGCCGGCGCTCGTCCATCCGCGTGTCGAGAGCACGAGCCTGGATGTACACGACGCAGGGGACGTACCGGCTGCGCGGGTAGTCGGCGATGAACGCCCGGCATGCGTCGTACGCCTCGCGCCGGTCGGTCAGCAGTTCGAGAACCAGCGGGCGGAGGATGCGCCGCTTGAGGGCATCCAGCTCGGACGGCTGCGCGCTCCAGACCGTCAGCAGCGCAGCACGCAGGGGCTCGCGGTCGATGCCCGGCTGCGTCCAGCGGTGGAGCAGGTCGAGAATGCGGTTGGCGGCGTCCTGCACGGGCTCGAAGCGGGCCGAGCGGGGACCGAACTCCGCCTCGAGCAAACGGTAGCGCAGCTCGTCCACGCCGACGTACATGTGAAAGAGCACGGCCGGCGTCGCGAACATGACGGCCATGACCGGCGCGACGCCGTCCGGGCGGTAGTTGACCACCCGTGCGATGAAGATGATGAGCGCGAGCATCGTGCAGGCGCCGAGGATACCCAGCAGCCACGGGCCGATGAGCAGCAGCTTCAGCTCCGGCGAGGTGCTGACGCTCGGCACGCTCGGCGAGCCGCGCGTCGCGAGGTACAGGTACAGCAGCACCGGCAGCAGCCCGACGAGGGCTGAGGCGTAGCGAAACGACAGCCGGAACGGCCGCACGGCGGCGAGGATGCAGCTCCCCAGCAGCGTGATCGACAGCCACGGCGTGTGCGCGAACACGAACACGGCCGCCACGAACGGCAGCGCGCTGCTAAAGCGATAGAGGATGGCGACGGAGATCGGGACGGCCACGGTCGCGGCCAGGAGCAGCCCGAGCACGATCCCGTAGACCGGGGTCTGTACGACGCTGATGGGAAAAAGGACGAAATCGGTGAGGTTCTGCGTCTGGGGCCCCCAGAAGCGGAGCGGCTCGAGGTAAGCGGACCAGCGGAAATCGAACGCCCGGGCGAAGTGCAGCCAGTGGATGAAGACGCACAGGCCGGCATAGAGGGTGAGGTTCAGCAGCAGGAGCAGACGGGCCCGAACGCGATACTTGCGGGCGGTCCAGGACCAGACGTCGGTGATGGGTTCGGTGTGCGGGCGGACCGGCGGCGCCGCGGCGAGCGTACCGGGCCCCCCGGCCACGGGGGCGTCACGGGCCAGCGGATCGGCGTGGCGCTCGCTCATCAGCCGTAGATGCTACTGCCGAGGCGGGGGAGTGCAATCCGGCGCGGCGGGGGGCGAACCGTTCCCGGCGGGATTCGAACCCACAGCCTTTGGCTCCGGAGGCCAACGCTCTATCCAGTTGAGCTACGGGAACAACACGGCCAGCGCCACCGAATCCGTGACTCGCCGGCCGCGGAAAGTGTACAGCGCCGGGGGGGTGCGTCAAGCAACATCGCGAGGCAAGCGCGGCACGGCACCTGGAAGGAGCGTTGTGCCGGCGGCGGGCGCGCCCGTGCGCGCCCCCTGCGGCGAGCGCAGCGCAGAGCGCCGTCGAAAGTCGGGGTATCATGCCGCCTCGAAGGAGCTGCACGATGGGCGAACTCGCCCAGGACATCCTCCGGCTGACGGCGGCCCTGCTGGCGGGCGGCGTCATCGGGCTGGAGCGCGAGTCGCAGGACAAGCCGGCGGGATTGCGGACGAACATCCTGATCTGCGTCGGGGCGGCGCTGTTCGCGCTGGTGTCGGGCCGCGCGGCGGCGGCATCCGGCGGTGATCCGAACCGCATCGCCGCGCAGATCGTCACGGGGGTGGGTTTCCTCGGGGCCGGGGCGATCATCCAGCACCGCGGCGCGGTCTCGGGCTTGACGACGGCGGCGACGATCTGGATCGTCGCGAGCATCGGCATGGCGTTCGGGTGCGGGCGCTTCGCCTTGGGCGTGCTCGGCACGGTGCTCACGGCCGCGACACTTTTCGGACTGGGCCTCGTCGAGGCGCGGCTGGCGGGTATTCGGACCCGCGCGACGTTCGAACTCGAGCTCGAACCGGTCGCGGACGCCTTGGGCGGCATGGAAGCGGTGCTGGAGAGATGCGGGGTCCGGCGCGTGTCGAGCTCGGTCAGCAAGTCGCCACAGGGTCTTGGGCTCGTACTCGTGGTGGCCGGGACGCCCGAGCAGCTTGCGGAACTGCACACCCGCTTGCTCGCGCTGCCGGATGTACGGACGCTGCGGCGTCGCTGAGCGCGGTTTGACTTCGGGGGCGGCGCGGAAACAATCGCAAGGGTGGCGCGGATGCCGGGCCCGGCGGCCTGCGCGCCGCGCAAGATCCTCCCGCGCTGCGGCCCGTTCGGCGGAGCCGGTGCCGTGGGTCGACCGGGACCGGAGTGCGACACGGCATGAGCAGTTCGACGCAGGCGACGACTCCGCCGGGGAACGAACTCGCGCGGGCCACCTCGCCGTACCTGCGGCAGCACGCGCACAATCCGGTGGCCTGGCGCGAGTGGGGGCCGGAGGCGCTCGCCGCGGCGCAGCGGGAGCAGAAACCCATCTTCCTGAGCATCGGCTACGCGGCCTGTCACTGGTGCCACGTGATGGCCCACGAGAGCTTCGCGGACGCGAACGTCGCGGCGGTGCTCAACCGGCATTTCATCAACATCAAGGTGGACCGGGAGGAGCGTCCCGACCTGGACGAGATCTACATGCAGGCCACGCTGGTCCTGAACCAGGGGCAGGGCGGCTGGCCGATGAGCGTGTGGCTGACGCCGGAGGGCCGGCCGTTCTTCGCGGGCACCTACTTCCCGCCGACGTCGCGCTGGGGACGCCCCGGCTTCCGCGAGATCTGCGAGCGGATCGCGGAGGCCTGGCAGACGGACCGAGCGCGGCTCGAATCCGGCGCGCAGCAGCTCACGGAAATCGTGCGGGCCGGCCTGACCGCAGCGCCGGCCGAAGAAGCCCGGCTCGACCGGGCGACGGTCGACGCGGCCGCAGCAGCCCTGGCGGCGGCGTTCGACCGGGAACGGGGCGGCCTGCTGAGCGGCGGAACGAACAAGTTCCCGCCGAGCATGGCGCTGGAGGTGCTCTTGCGCGCGGCGCTGCGGCAGCCGGCGGGCGATCCGCGGCGGCAACAATACGTGGATCTCGTGCATGTGACGCTGCGGAACATGGCCAAGGGGGGGATCTTCGACCAGCTGGGCGGGGGTTTTCACCGGTACAGCACGGATCCCGACTGGCACGTGCCGCACTTCGAGAAGATGCTCTACGACCAGGCATTGGTCAGCCGCGCATACCTTGACGCGTGGCAGGCGACGGGCGAGCCGCTTTACCGGCGGGTTGCCTGCGAGACCCTGCACTATGTGCTGGCGGACCTGCAGGCCCCGGAGGGCGGTTTCTACAGCGCACGCGACGCCGACAGCGAAGGCGAGGAGGGGAAGTACTACGTCTGGACGCGGGCGGAGATCCTGGACGTGCTGGGGGCGGAAGACGGCGAGTTGTTGTGCGGCTATTACGACGTCCGCGCGTCGGGGAACTGGGAGGACCCGCATGCGCCGGGAGCGGCCAAGAACGTGCTGCGTGTGCGGCGCGAGGTGCGCTGCGTGTCACGGATGTGCTGCGTGCCGGAGACGGAGTGCGAGGAGCGTCTGGCGGCGGCCCGCGCGAAGCTGCTGGCCGCCCGGGCGCGCCGCGTACCGCCGACGCTCGACGACAAGGTGCTGGTGGAGTGGAACGGACTCATGATCGCCGGCCTGGCGCGCGGCGGCGCGGTGCTCGACGAGCCCCGGCACATCACGGCCGCCGAGCGGGCCGCGACCTTCCTGTTGTCGGAGCTGTGGCGCGGGGGACGGCTGCGGCGCTCATGGTGCCGCGGGCGCACGACGCCGGTCGCGTTCCTCACGGACTACGCGGCGCTGACGGAGGGGCTGATCGAGCTGTTCGAGGTGACGGGGCAGCGGCGCTGGCTGGACCGGGCGGCCGAGCTGACGCGCACGGCGCTGGAACTGTTCTGGGACCCGGAGCAGGGCGGGTTCTTCCTGACCGCATGGGATCACGAGCCGTTGATCGCCCGCAGCAAGGATCTGCGCGACAGCGCCGTGCCGTCAGGCAACTCGCTGATGCTGATGAACCTGCTGCGGCTGGCGGCCCTTCTCGGGGAGCCCGAGTTCCGCCGGCGTGCGGACCAGATGCTGCGGGGGCTGGCGGGCGAAGTCGCGGCGACGCCGCTGGCGTCGGAGCGCTTTCTGGCAGGCGTCGAGTTCGCGACCGAGCCGCCGCTGGAGATCGTGTTGGTGGGGGATCCGGAGTCGGCTGATCTCCGGGCGTTGCGCCGGGCGGCCTACAGCGTTTATTTGCCGAACCGAGTGATCGTCACGGGCCGGCCCGACGCACCCGACGCCGTGCCGCTGCTGCGGGGGCGGCAGCGCATGGGCGGCCAGCCGGCGGCGTACCTGTGCGTGGGGGGCAGTTGTCAGCGGCCGATCCTGTCGCCAGAAGGGTTACGGCGCGAGCTGGCGGCGGTGGGGATGGCGCCCGCGACGTAGCGGGGCGGGCGTCCGAAAGGGCAGTGCGGGGCATCCTCAAGCCCTCCGTCGATTCGTCCCTCAACCCCTTTCCGCGAACTTGCGCGTTCCTCGGCTCGCACTTACGTCGGCTCCGTCAGCCGCATCAGCAGCTCCACGCTCGTCAGCAGGTCCAGCCGGTTGTGCTCGAGAACCGGCCCCAGCGGGCCGGCCGCGCCCGTTCGAACGAAGTGATGGAAAAGGTCGGGCACTTCGCTGCTCGGCACGTCGCCGACCCGCGTGCGACCGAGGACATGCCGTTCCAGCGTGACCAGCCGGCAGTTCGGCAAGCTTTCGCGCCAGCGTCGCCGGGCCGCCGGGAGCAGGTCCAGGTGGCGCGTCGGTCGGGTCAGCGGTACCCGGTGTACGGTCGCCCGGTCCCGCAGGAACGGCTCGTCGAACGCCCGCCCGTTGAACGTGATCCACGTGTCGCGGTCGGCCAGCAGTGCGGCCAGCTCGCGCAGCAGCGGTCCTTCCTCCGAGTAGTCGCGGGCCAGCAGCTGAATGACGCGCAGCGGCGGCCGGTCCGGCAGCACGACGCCCGCGAGGAACACCGGCGTGCCCGAGAAACCGCCGGTCTCGATGTCGAGCACGACAGCGCGAGCCGGATCCACGACGAGCGGCGGCCGCGTGTGCGGCACGCGCCGGAGTCCGGGCACAACTATGGCGCCAGCGGCCGCTGCTGCGCCGCCGAGCCGGTCGAAGTCCGTCTCGACGAGCCAGCAGGCGCCGCGCGCACCGCCGACCTCTCTCCCGCCGAGCACCTCGGCCAAGGTCTTCGCGCGGTGCGCCGGCGCGGCCACGGCCGGGCGATTCCGCCTGGTAATCCGCAGTTCGTCGAGGCGGTCGCGGTAGGATTTCATGGGGACGCCTCGGCGTCGGCCCGCGGGCGCTGGGCCCACGCAGCGTCAATGGCCTGCCGGAAAGCACGGGCGGCCGCCTCCGGGTCGGCGACGCCGATGATCGCGCTGCATACCGCGATCACGTCGGCCCCGGCCGCGATGACGACGCCCGCGTTCTCCGGCGTCATGCCGCCGATCGCGACCAGCGGCAGGGACGTCCGCGGCCGCACGGCGGCCAGCGTTCCCGGCCCGGCGATGTGGGGCTGCGGCTTGGTGGGGCTGTCGAACAGGGGGCCGACGGCGAGGTAGTCCGGCCGTTCCGCCGCCGCGGCGTCGAACTGCGCGGGCGTGTGTGTGCTCTTGCCCACCAGGATCGCGGCCCCGGCGATATGCCGCGCCTCGACGACGGCAAGGTCCGTCTGCCCGACATGCAGCACGTCGGCGCCGCAGAGTCGCGCGATGTCCGGCCGGTCATTGATCGCCAGCAGCGCCCCGTGAGCCTTGGTCAGTTCGCGCAGTTGCCGGGCGCGGCGCAGGAGCTCTGCGCCGTCAAGCGCCTTCTCGCGGAGCTGCATGCACTGGGCTCCGCCGCGCAGGGCCGCCTCAGCCGTCGTGAGCCAGGGGCCGTGGCACAGCGCCTCCGTCAGCAACACGTAGAGCCGGACCGCGCGGAAACGCTGCCGCAGCGTACCCCGGAGCACGATGCGCTGCTCCAGTTCGTAAGCGGCATAGCGAAGCTGCTCCGCCGCCTGGGCCGCCGCGGGCGCCAGAATTTTCCCGTATTCCGCGAGACCGCGGGCAGCCTCGGTGAGGCGGCCGAAGGCGGCCCGCACGACGGATTCGAGATCGTCGCGTTGGAGCTCGGCCGGCGTGCGGCTGTCCCGCCCGACGTCGCTCAGAATGTCGCGCGCGGCGAGCAGGGCGTCGGCCCCGCAGATTTCCACGATGCGGCGCAGGTCATGACGGCCGGCTTTGGCGGCCGCGGCCGCGTCGGCGTCGTCGCGGACGAAACGGGCGTAATCCTCGACGACCCGCAGGGCCTCGCGGGCCCGGTTGAGATTCACGTCGAGGATTCGCAGTACGTCGCCGTGCACGGGCAACTCCACTGGGCGTCGGACGACGGGTCAGGCCGGCGCGGGGTCGGTCATCAGGATGCGCAGGACGTGCGACCCGCCGACCGCGACCGGGAAGGCACTGATCAGCAGGATCCAGCGGCCCAGCGTCCGGCCGAGCGTGGCGTTTCGGCGGCCGACGACTTCGCAAATGAGCACCACCAGCACCACGAGGCAGAACTTGAACAGGACCAGACCCGGCAGGTTGAACTGCTGGATGATCCAGTCCGCAAGCACGTTCTGTTCCCGGCCGCCGGCGTGCAGGACCACCCAGGTGAACATGATGTCGAGCGACGAGAGGAAAACGTACCAGGTGTAGACGGTGGGGTAAGTCGCGGCCTGGAGCAGCAGCGAGCGACCGGCCGGCGCAGAGGCTGCCGCCGCCGAGAGCTCGGCAGCCCGTGGCGGCGGGGGCGCGGACGCCGGTTCGGCGGCGTCGGACGGAGACGCGCCGGGCGGATCCCAACGGGCCTCCGGATTCCGCCACTGGTCCGCCACGTTCCGCTCCGAACTGCTCCGCGGCTGAAACGCTTTGCCATCCCGACACGGCGGAGGCCGGGCCGACCCGCCGCTATTCTAAACGCTCGGCCACACGCCCGCCGAGAATAGTTTACGCAGCGACGGCGGCGGGAACAGTGGGGGCCGGCAATAGGGAGTCGAGACGCCTTGCAGCCGGCGGCGGGATGACGCACGATGCGACCTGAGGGAGTGTCCCGGCGCCTGGTGGGCCGCGCGGCCTTCAAAGCCGTCGAGCCGCTGCACCCGCAGTGGCTGGTGGGTTCGATTCCCATCCACTCCCGTTGCACACGGCGGAGGAAGCGTTTCCTGCGGGCGAAGGGTTCGAGCATGCGGCGGATCGGGCGACGAATCGGATTGGCGGCGGCGGCGGTTTTCGGCGGTGTTCTGGCCGGGTGTGCAAGCGACGGCGCGGGGCCGGCGCGCGGCCTGACTCGCTGGACGTTCGACGGCCAGCCCCCCGGGGACCTCCCGCGCGGCTGGACGACAAAGGCGACGCACCCCGGCGACAAGCCAGCGCAGTGGGCGATCGTGCGCGAGCCTGAGGCACCAAGCCCGCCGCACGTGTTTGCGCTGACGCACACCGAGAACCGCGGCCACACGTACAACCTCACGGTGGCCGACGGGCCGACGTTCGGCGACCTCGAGCTGTCCGTCCGCGTGAAGGCCGTGAGCGGGCAGGAGGACCAGGGCGGCGGCCCGGTGTGGCGCTACCAGGATGAGGACAACTACTACATCTGCCGAGTGAACCCGCTCGAGGGCAACTTTCGCGTGTACGTGGTGTCCGCGGGCAAGCGTCGGCAGCTGGACACCGCCGTCGTCCCGCTGCGGGCGGGGCAATGGTACGAGCTGCGCGTGCGAATGGTGGGCGAGCGCATCACGTGCAGCCTCGACGGCAAGCCGTGGCTGGAGGCGAGGGACGCGACGATCCCGCAGCCTGGCCGGGTGGGGCTGTGGACCAAGGCCGACGCGGCGAGCGTATTCGACGACCTCGTGGTCGGGCCGGCAGGGGCGCCGTAGCTCAGCCGCGCGCGAGGTCCGCGAGAATCGCGCCCAGGAACCGATACGACTTCTGCACCGAATCGATGTACACGCGCTCGTCCGGGCTGTGGGCGCCCTTGATGTTGGGGCCCAGCGAGGCCATGTCGAGCCCGCCGACCTGCCGCCCGATGACCCCGCACTCGAGTCCGGCGTGGATCGCGGTCACTTTCGCATCGGCGCTGAAAAGCTCCCGGTAGATGCGGCGGCAGGTGTTCAGCAGCGGCGATTTCGTGTCCGGCTGCCAGCCGGGATACGTGTGTCCGAACTCCGCGGTGCCGCCGCCGAGCTGCGCGACGGCCGCAAGCTGCTCGCGCGCAGCCGCGAGCCGGGCGACCGAGGAACTGCGCGCGAGGCACCCGACGACGAGCAGCCAGCCGTCGGGGTCGTTCGGATGGGGCTGCTGCACGATGGTTGCGACGTTATTGGAGGTCTGCACGAGGCCGGGCAGCTCCGCGTGCATCTCCATGACGCCGTGCGGCAGCGCCGTCAGCACGCGCAGGAGGCGCTGCGTGTCGGCCGGTGACAGCGCCGTCGCGGGGCGCTCGCCGGTCCAGGGGGCGATCTCGATCTGCACGCCGGGCTCGCGGTGCTCGCGGGCAGTGGCAGCCTGTACTTCCGGGGCGGCGCGGGTGAGCTGCCGCAGCAGGCTCTTGCCGCCCACGACGACGGCTGACGCCTCCCGCGCGATCGCGTTGCGCTTGCTGCCGCCCTGGATCCGGGCGATGCGCAGGCTGCGGCTGCCCGTGGCGGTCAGCGTCGCGACCAGCACTTTGTTCGCGTTGGCACGGTTCTCGTGGATGTCCGTCCCGGAATGCCCGCCGCGCAGGCCGCGGACGGCGACGCGGGCGAGTTCCGCCGTCGGCGGCAGAGGCCGCGGCCGGAGCTCCCATTTGAGCGACGTGTCGCCACCGCCGGCGCAGCCGATGTACAGCACGTCGTCTTCTTCGGAGTCGAGGTTGATGAGCCGGCGGCCGCGGAACGAATCGGGCGTCAGCCCCTCCGCTCCGCCCATGCCGGCCTCCTCGTCGAGGGTGCAAAGAATCTCGAGCGGCGGGTGGACGACGGCCGGGTCGGTCGCGGCGGCGAGGGCCATGGCGATACCGATGCCGTTGTCCGCGCCGAGGGTCGTTCCGGCGGCCCGGATGATCGCGGCGCCGGTCTCCGAGTCCTGGTCGCGGACGAGGCGGATCGGATCGCGGTCGAAGTCGTGCTCCGTGCCGGTGTTCTTCTCGCACACCATGTCGAGGTGGCCTTGAAGAACCGTGACAGGTGCGTTCTCGCAGCCGGGAGACGCGGGCACGTCGATCACGAGGTTGCCAGCGGCGTCGGTCCGGGATGTGAAGCCGGCTGCGGCGGCCAGTTCGCGCACGCGGTCACGCACGCGGGCCTCGTGCTTGGACGGACGCGGCACGGCGGCGATTTCGGCAAAATAGTGCCAGACGCGCGCCGGCTCGAGACCGGCCACGACGGCGAGATTCTCGGCAGCGGACATGCAGGATCCTCGCGGGTTGTTGCGGGCCGCGGCGCGGCGCCGAGCGGCGATTCTACCGAAAGCCGCCCCGCGCGGCACGCGGGCCAGCTACCCTTTGGAATCCGAGGACCCGAAGCGACAACGCCCCCCGCGCAGGCGGGAGCGTATCCCTCGAAACGCCGCGTACCAGTCGGGTCGCTATTCCGTGGTGACGAATTCGACGCCCGCTCGCCAGGTATTTCCGCCGCCCGCCCGAACGCGTACGACGCGTCCCTTGCGGAAGAGGGTGCGGCCGCCGGGCTGGGCCAGTTCGATCACGAGCAGGTCGTTGCGCGAGAGCGGCCACGGCGTCTCGAGCTGGAGGCCGGACGGCGAGATGTCGATCGCCCGCACCGTCACCCAGCCCTGTCCGGCGGGTCCGTCGGTCTTGCCCTGGCGAATGAACTGGATGCGCAGCATGAGGTCACAGGACTTGCGGGCGTGGCGGCGGCGTTCGCTGCCGACAAGCAGGGGGCGGCCGCGATCGGAACCGGTGCCTCGGTCCGGAACGACGGTCGTCTCGGGCAGGAACGTGCGCAGCGTGATCGAGCGACCGGCCATGTCGCCGGTGGTTGCCGCCCGTCCCGGGTCCTTGGCGACCATGCCGCGGACGATCTGCGACCAGGCCGCGAACACGTCGCGATCGAAGTGATTGGGCACGCCTTCGGCCATCATGTCGAGCACCTTGTCCGGGGCGATGGGCCCGCGGTACGGGCGCGTGGCGGAGATGGCGTCGAAAACGTCGGCGACCGTGCAGATGCGCGCGGCCAGGCTGATTTGAGGATCAAGCAGACCGCGCGGGTAGCCGGTGCCGTCCAGGCGTTCGTGGTGGCAGTACGCCATGTCGACGACGACGGCAGGGACTCCGGGCACGGCCCGCAGTTCCTCGGCCCCGGCCTCCGGATGCCGGATGAGAATCTTCCACTCGTCCGGCGTCAGCTTGCCTTCCTTGTTCAGGATTTCCACGGGGACACCGCGCTTGCCCACGTCGTGCAGCAGGCCGCCGAGAATCAGCGGTGCCTGGGCCACCGGGTCGGTAATACCCAGGGCCCGGGCGAGCACGCCGCAGTTCGCGCCGACGTTGACCATGTGGGTGGCGGTGTAGTAGTCGTGGCTCGACAGGTCGACGAGGTGTCCGAAGAGCTCCGGATCCTCGTGCGACCAGCGCGCGAAAGTGCGGCTGATATCCGTGACCGCTTCGAGCATCTCCGGCTGGCCCGGAAACGAGAGTACGTCCTCAATCATTCGCGAGCACGCGGCACGCACCATGCGCATGCGTTCGAGACGTCGCTGCTCGGGGTTGTGGTACAGGTGGTCTAGTCGTGACGCGAGTTGGCGGCGGAAGGCCGCATGTTGCGCCAAGGGCACATAAAGGAACTCGTGCCCCTGCTCGGCCAGCCGTTGGCGGTCCGCGTCGTCGAAGGCCACGCCGGTCGAGCGGTAAAGCACCGGCACGTCCATTGTGCCGACCCGGATGTACAGGTCCATCGACAGCGCCGCGGAATCTATGCTGTCCAGCGCGACCGGGAAGAACCTTGCTGTGGTGCTCGCCGCGCGCTCGGTCGCTACGGCATTCATCGTCCGTCCCCAAAGCCCGTGTCCCCGATGCACACAAGTGCGCCCGCGAACAGAGTCATCGGCTCGGGCGCTACCAGCGCTGAGTTGCCGAGGCATGGGCAGGGAGAGTCCAGGGTCCGGTGGCGGCGACGCTACGGGGAACGGCCGTGGCCGAGCTGACTGCCCCTGGTGGTCCGCTCAGGAACTCGCCAGAAGTGCCGTCAGTTCGTCGGGGTCGGTCGGGACACCGGCCGTCAGGATTTCCGGACCCTCGGCCGTGCGCACGCAGATCGTGTGCTCGATGCGGATCCCGCCGAACCGCTCCCGCAACAGGGCGTCAACGCGGCGCCGGTCGACGACGTCGGCCAACGGCCGCACCAGTCCGTCGCAGCTCCAGATGGCGGAGTTGAAGTAAATCCCCGGTTCGACGGTGACCGTGAAGCCCGGCTCCAGGTCGCGGTCGAATCGCAGGAACTTCGTGCCGAACTCGGTCGGGCGCGGCCGGCCGGGCGGGTAACCGGCGACGTCGCCGAAGTCGCGCATATCATGCACATCGAGGCCGATCAGGTGGCCGAGACCATGCGGGAAGAACAGGGCGTGCGCGTTGCGGGCCACCAGCTCGGCCGGATCACCTCGAAGCAGCTCGGCTGCGATCAGCCCCTCGCAGATCACACGCGCCGCCAGCTCGTGCACGTGTCGCCAGCGTGCCCCCGGGACCGCGGCCGCGGTCGCCGACTCGTTCGCACGGCGCACCGTGTCGTACAGGTGCCGCTGGATCGGCGACCACCGGCCGCCGACGGGGACGGTGCGCGTGCAATCGCCCGCGTAGCCGCCCGGCTCCTCCGCGCCGCCGTCAATCAGGAGCAGCGCGCCTTCGACGAGCCGATTGGGGTGGCCGACGCCGTGGAAGATCTCGCCCCGGACGCTGATGATCGGCGTGAAGGACGGCTGGCACTCGTGGGCCACCAGCACGGCGTGGAACGCGGCGGCGACATCGGCTTCGCGACGCCCCGGCACGGCGACCGCGAGCGCGGCGCGGTGCGCAGCGACCGTGACCTCGGCCGCGCGGCGCATGGCCGTCAGCTCGTGCTCATCCTTCACCAGCCGCAGCTTGACGATGGCGGCCCGCTCGCCGGTGGTCGCCGGCGCCAGCTCGAGCCGGGCCGCGAGGGCCAGTGTCTCGGGCATGGGCGGAGCCAGATAAGCGGCGTCGCGGCCGGTGAGAAGCTCCGGAAGCTGGTCAGGCGCAATGAGTCGGCCGTGGTCGAGCCCGGCGGCATCGGCCAAGGCCTCGTCAGCAAGTGGCTCGCCGATCCAGATCGCGTCCTCGACCCCCCAGGTCGGCCGTACGAGCGTGCAGCCGGCGTCGCCGTCGCTGCCCGGTTCGATGACGAGGGCGGCGTTCTCCAGCGGCGGACCGCCGAAGTACAGATACGAGCTGCCGGCGCGGAACGGGTGTGCATTGCTCGGCAGGTTGCGGGCGGGGGCATGCCCGGCGAAGAGGACGAGCGGCCGGGTGAGATCGGCCGCAAGGCGCGCGCGGCGCCGGCGGTAGACGTCGGGGGGGGCGGTGAGACGCAGGGGCGATGCGGCGAACGGCTTGGACATGGGCTACTCCCGGAGGAATGGTAGCCCACTCCGGGGCGGCGCGGAAAGAAGGACGGGTGCCAAGCCCCGCCGCCCGCTGGCGGCAGGGAGCCGAGGGAGGACACACCGCGGGGACGGGCACCCGGGAACGGCGGCGGGGCCGTGCCGTTCGCGCGCACTGCAGGCTAGTACTCCGCCGGAAGGTCGCGGAGTTGTGCGAACGTGAACACCGGCCCGTCCTTGCAGACGTAGAGCTTGCCGACGTTGCACCGTCCGCACTTGCCCACGCCGCACTTCATGCGGTTCTCAAGCGTAGTAAAGATGTTCTCGGGCTGAAAGCCGAGCTTGGTCAGCACGGGCAGCGTGAGCTTGATCATGATCGGCGGACCGCACACGATCGCGATCGTGTCGGCGGCGCTGGGGCCCACCTGCTCGACGACGGTCGGGACGAAGCCGACCCGGCCTTTCCAGTCGGGGGTCTGGCCGCCGGGATCGACGGTCGTGTAGAGGTTCACGTCGGGGCGGGCGTCCCACTCGGCCAGCTCGTGCTTGTAGACAAGGTCGGCGACGGTGCGCGCGCCGTAGACGATCGTGACGTCCTTGTAGCGGTCGCGGAGGTCGAGGCAGTTCCAGATCACGCAGCGCATCGGCGGCAGCGCGATGCCGCCGGCGATGAACAGCAGGTTCTTGCCGTGCCACTGCTCGATCGGAAAGATGTTCCCATACGGCCCGCGGAAGCCGATGATGTCGCCCTCATCGCGGTCGGCCAGCGCGGACGTCACACGTCCGACCTGCCGGAAGGTGCATTCGATGTAGCCCTTGCGCGTCGGCGGCGAGGCGATGCAGAAGGTGCTCTCGCCCTCGCCGTAGACCGAGTACTCGCCGAACTGCCCGGCCTTGAAGTCGAAGGCGGCGGCGTCGGCCGGGTCGACGAACTCGAGCCGGAAGGTCTTCACCGCGGGGGCCTCGTCCGTGACCTTCGCGATGCGCATGCGGTAGGGCGTGTACAGGCTGCGGCGCGCCGGCGCCGCGGGAGCTGCGATGGTACTCATACGGCCGTCTCCGCCAGTTGCTGCGCGTGCTGCGCGAGGTTCATGTCCACGGGGCAGGCGCGCGAGCACCGCCCGCAGCCCACGCACCCCAGCACGCCCAGCCGCTCGGGCTGATACGCGAACTTGTGCATGACCCGCTGCCGCCAGCGCTCGCTCTGCTTCGTGCGCGGGTTGTGGCCGGAGGCGTGCAGCGTGAACAGCGCCAGACCGCAGGAATCCCAGCACCGCAGGCGGACGCCGTGGTAGCGGTCGCGCTCGTCGGTGATGTCGAAGCAGGAGCAGGTCGGGCAGACGAAAGCGCACGCGCCACACCCCAGGCAGCGAAGCGCCTGCTCCTGCCACGCCGCCGGGTGATTGAACAGCGCGGGCAGCTTCGCGCCGAGCTGCCGCGCGTCGAAACGCGGAGGTATCTGCGCGAGCGCCGCGTCCTTGCCGTTGCCGCGGTGCGGCTCGAGCAGCTCGCCGGCCAGCCGTGCGACGGCCTGGCCGCGCTCGGTCAGGATCTCGGCCAGGAAATGCGTCGCCCCGATCGGCGTCAGCAGAATATCGCTGCCTCGGGGATCGCCGGGGCCGCCCCCGACGGACGTGCAGAAGCAGTACGCGTCGCCCTGTGTGCAGCTCAGGCCGATGATCGTGAGATTGGCCCGCTTGCTCTCGAACGGCAGGTCGGGCGTGTCCCACGTGAAGACGGCCTCCAGCGTCGCGAAGCTCGCGGCGTCGCACGGATGGACGCCGAACAGGACGGTCGGCGCTGCGTCCGGCGCCGGTTCGGCAACCTGCACGTCCTTGCCCTGAAGCGCGAATTGCAGCAGCGGCTCGTAGGGGGGAAAAACGGCGCTCTTGGCCGACGTGCGGGTCTGCACGTAGTCCAATGCGACCTCGTCCGGCCGCGTCACCCGCTCGAAGCCGACCCGGTCGCCGTGCCGCACGGGAGCGAGGATGCGCCGTCCGTCGGCGGCCAGCCGCTCGAACAGCGGGCCGAGGTTCTGGCGAGAGAGGATCCGTTGCTCGGTCATGACCTCACCGGATGTATTCCTGCTTGTCGTCGGGCTTGAAGGAGGCCAGGGCGTAATCCTTGCGGACGCTGTAGCCCGGCTCGGCGCCGAACTGCGTCCGGGCCTCCTCGGCCAGCACGTGGTTCAGCAGGTCGAGCCGGATACCCTCGGGGCAGGCGTCGCTGCACGAGCCGCAATCGACGCAACGGCCCGCGAGGTGCATCGCCCGCGCGATGTTCCACTCGAGATTGCCGAGCGGGTCCGATGAAACCGGAATCCACTGCGGCTGATTGGCCTCGGTGATGCACCGGGCGCAGTAGCACAGCGGGCAGGCGGCCCGACAGGCGTAGCACTTGATGCAGCGGGCGAACTCGCCGGCCCAGTAGGCCTGCCGCTCGCCGAGCGGCAGGGCGGCGATGCGGTCGAGTTCCTGCCGGTCCGCGTCGCTCAGGCCGCGGGGCAACCGCGCGACGAGCTCCTCGATGGCGGCCAGCGTCGGCAGCTCGGTGACTGCGCCGTCGTCGGCAACGAAGAGCGCGACGACCCGGCCGTCCGCGAGTTGGTTCTCGGCCGCCAGCTGCAGCAGCGCCCGGAGCGTGCTGCGGCGCGCGACCAGCGCCAGCCTGCCGAGCGCGCGGACCTCGGGTTTCTGGAGGTAGGTCGCGAGGTTCTGCCGGCAGTGCTCGTTCCAGATCAGCCCGTCGGCCTCGGCCGCCGTCCGGACGAAGCACGGCCGGGCGCGGTCGGGCTCGGACCCCGCGGCGTAGCCCAGCACGGCCTGCACCGTGCCGGCGGCGAGCAGTTCGCGAGCGCGCTGGCGCAACGCTTCCATCAGGCCACCTCCGCCGGCTGCGGCCGGCCGTCGAGCCGCTTGGGGAACGCGTCGTACGGTCCCAGGGCTTGGATCTTCGTTTTCACGTCGTTGACCAGCTCGGCCCACTTCGCGCCTTCGGCGGCGGAGACCCAAGCGAAATGCACGCGGCGGAGATCGACGCCGACGAAGTCGAGCAGGCGGCGAAACAGCGTCCAGCGCCGCCGGGCGTGGAAGTTGCCCGCGGTGTAGTGGCAGTCGCCCGGGTGGCAGCCCGAGACGATCACGCCGTCGGCGCCCTTGCCGAACGCCTGGAGCAGCAGCATGAAGTCGATGCGGCCGGTGCAGGGCAGGCGGATCAGGCGGACGTTGGGAGCGTACTTGATGCGGCTCGTGCCGGTCAGGTCCGCGCCGGCGTAGGTGCACCAGTTGCAGACGAAGGCGACGAGCTTTGGTTCGAAGGCACTCACAGCGAACTCCATCCGGGGCTCGGAGGCGGAAAGCGCGAAGTGACCCGCGCCGTCGGCGTCATGCTCGTCGCCTTCCCACTTCCGATTTCGCCATTCTCAGATCACCCTCACAGCGCCACCAACTCCGCGAACACCTGCTCGTTCGTGAAGCCCTGGAGGTCGATCGACTTCGACCGGCACAGCGCCACGCACGTCCCGCAGCCCTGGCAGACGCCCTGGTTGACCCGCGCGACCGTCTTGAGCACGTTGCCGTTGCGGTCCTTGATCTCCTCGCGCTCGATGGCCTGGTACGGGCAGGCCGTCTCGCACAGGAAGCAGCCGACGCAGGTCGAAAACAGCGGCGGGGCCGTGCGGTTGACGACCGCCACGACCGGCTCGCGCGACAGCTCGTCCTTCGAGAACAGCCCGATGACCTTGCTGGCGGCGCCGGACGCCTGCGCCACCGTCTCGGGGATGTCCTTGGGGGCCTGGCAGGCGCCGGCCACGAAGATGCCGGCCGTGTTCATCTCGACCGGCCGCAGCTTCGGATGCGCCTCGTTGAGGAAGCGATCGCCGTCGTAACTGATCTTCATCTTCTGGGCGAGCGCCTCGGCGTCGGGCTGCGGGACCATGGCCGTCGCGAGCACGACCAGATCGGCCGCGATCTCGACCGGGCGACTGTTGAGCAGCGTATCAACGCCCTTGACGATTAGCTTGCCGTTCTTCTCGTAGATCCGCGACACGCGGCCGCGGATGTAGCTGACCTGGTCTTCCTCGATCGCGCGGCGAACGAACTCCTCGTACATCTTTCCGCCCGCGCGGATGTCCATGTAGAACACGTACGGCCGGCCGTGGTGCACCTTGTGCTTGTACAGCATCGCGTGTTTGGCCGTGTACATGCAGCAGATCTTCGAGCAGTAGTGCAGGCCCTTGGCGGGGTCGCGCGAGCCCGCGCAGGCGATGAAGACGACCGTTTCGGGCACCTGGCCGTCGGACGGGCGCCGGATGGCGCCGAGCGTCGGGCCGGAGGCGGACGCGAGCCGCTCGAATTGCAGCCCGGTGATGACGTCCTTGTAGCGGCCGTAGCCGTACTCGGGGAAGAAATCGGTGCCCTTGACCTCGTAGCCGGTCGCGACGACGACGGCCCCGACCGCCACCTCGACGAGCAGGTCCTCCTGGTCGTAGCGCAGGGCCTTGGTCGGGCAGACGCGCTCGCACAGCTTGCACTTGCCGGTGCGGTAGTAGGTGCAGTGCGCCCGGTCGATGACCGGCTTGTTGGGCACGGCCTGCGGGAACGGGACGTAGATCGCGGTGCGGTGGCCGAGGTGGGCGTTGAACTCGCTGGGGATCTTCTTCGTCGGGCACTTCTGGATGCACGCCCCGCAGCCGGTGCAGGTGGCCTCGTCGATGCCGCGGGCCTTCTTGCGGATCACGGCCTTGAAGTTGCCGATGAAGCCTTCGAGGCTTTCAAGCTCGGAGTACGTATACAGCCGGATGTTCGGGTGCTGCGCCACCTCGACCATCCGCGGCGTGAGGATGCATTGCGAGCAGTCGAGCGTCGGGAAGGTCTCGGACAGCTGCGCCATGTGCCCGCCGATCGAGGCCTCGCGCTCGACCAGGACGACCGGATGCCCGGCGTTGGCGATGTCCAGCGCGGCCTGGATGCCAGCGATGCCGCCGCCCAGCACCAGCGCCGTCTTCGTGATCGGCACGTTGATCGGGAACAGCGGCCGGTTGCGCTTGACCTTCTCGACCATCACCCGCACGAGGTCGATCGCCTTCTCGGTCGTCTCGGGCAGCTTCTCGTGCACCCACGAGCAGTGCTCGCGGAGGTTGGCCATTTCGCACAGGAACGCGTTGAGCCCCGCCTCGGCGCAGGCCCGGCGGAAGGTCGGCTCGTGCATCCGCGGCGAGCAGGCGCCCACCACGACGCCCGTGAGCTTCTTCTCCCGGATCGCCTCCTTGATGAGGTTCTGCCCCGGGTCGGAGCACATGTACTTGTAGTCCACCGCGTGCACCACCCCGGGCAGCTCGCCCGCGGCCTTCGCGACGGCGGCCGCATCGACCGTGGCGCCGATGTTCTCACCGCAGTGACAGATGAAGACGCCGATCCGCGGCATGGTCAGTTTTCCTTGGGCGCGGCGGCCGGCGCGGCCGCACCGGGGGCGAAGCGCACCGGCACATGGTGCCGGTGCAGGCCGAGCGCACGCTCCGAGAGGCCGAGCGCCAGGCCGACCAGTTGCGTGATGTACAGCACGGGCAGCGCGTACGAGACGCCGCGGTGCCGCTCGATCGCCGGGCGACGGAGATCGAGGTTCGTATGGCACAGCGGACAGGCCACGACCAGCGCTTCGGCGCCGCGCTCCGCGGCGTCGGCGACGATGCGGCCGGCCAGCTCGGCCACCGTCGCGGTGCGGGACACGGACAGCGCCGCGCCGCAGCAGTCGATCTTGAACGCCCAGTCGAGCGGGGTCGCGCCGGCGCTGGCGACGATGGCCTCCATTTCCTGCGGGTCCTCCGGCCGGGCGCAGGTCGTGAGGCTTGCCGGCCGGGTCAGGTAGCAGCCGTAGTAGCAGGCCACCTTCCGGAGAAACGGCACGCTGGCTTTCGCGCGGATCGTCGGAGCGGCGCGGCCGAGCACGTCGACCACGCTGACGACCTTCGTGCTGCCGACGTAGTCCAGCTCGATGATGCTCGTGATCTCCTGACGCAGCGCCTCGTTCGCGAGCAGGTCGCGCCGCGTGGCCGCGAGTCGGCTGTAGCACGCCGAGCACGGCACGAGCAGTTCGTCGAATCCGGCCCGCTCGGCCAGGGCGAGTGTGCGGGCCGGCAACGCCAGCGCGAGCTTGTGGTTGAGGCTGTGAGCGGCCGTGGCGCCGCAGCAGTTCCAGTCCGGCACCTCGCACAACTCCAGGTCCAGCAGCGGCGCGACGGCCTGAAGCGACTCGTTGTACTCGCGGGCCGAGCTCTCGAGCGAGCAGCCGGGGAAGTAGCCGAGTTTCATGCGTGATCCGCCTTGTTCTCGGGGGCCGCGGCATCGCAGCGGTCGAAGATGCGGCGGACGGCGTCGGTGTCCGCGACCTTGTGCGGCCGGAGACTGAGCTTGCCGCGCTGAAGGAGTTGCGGTGTGAGCAGGACGTCCTGGAGCAGGTGGCCGGTCTTGAGCTTGTAAGAGGCGACCAGCCCGACCTCGTGCAGCCGACCGCCCTTGCGGACGGAGGCGAGCAGCGACTCGTAGAACGCCAAGATGTCCTTGGCTTTCGGATGGACGAGGCCCCGCCGCCGCGACTCCTGCCGCAGGTGGTCCATGATCTTCGGGATATCGACCTCCTGCGGGCAGCGCGCTGCGCAGGTTTCACAGGTCAGGCACAGCCAAATCGACAGCGCCCGCAGGGCCTCTTCCTCCATCTCGGGCAGGTTGAGCTGGAGCAGCCGCAGAATCTGGTTGGGGGTGTAGTCCATCTCGGCCGCGAGCGGGCAGCCGGCCGCACACTTGCCGCACTGGTAACACTGGAAAACGGACTCACCCGTGGCCTCGCGCACACGCTCGGGAAACGTCGGGGCGTGCGGCGCGGCGTGAGACGCACTGGACATGCAGTTTCTCCGCGAAGTCGGCCGCGACGGGCCCGGCCCAGCTTCACGGAGTAGCGTCGCGGCCGACGAACAGCCGGCGAAGCGGCCTCGTCACACGGCGAGAGAGCAAACGGTGTGCCACGACCACACCGCGCCGGTGATATGCAACTGTTTTTGTCCCATGGGATTGCGCGCGGCGGGGCCCCCCGGTCGGCAGGTCCGCGGCACGGCGAAAACCCGCACCACTGCGCGTTTCCGCGCGCATCTCAGACCGAAGTGGTCGTACAATCCGGCCGCGCTCCGGAGCAACGATCACATGACGGAAGCACGGTCGGGCGGCGGCGCATCGCGAGCCGGCGGTGACGCGAACGGGCGGCGGACACACCGCGGCCGGCTGCACATCTGGATCCTGGCGGGACTGGTCACGGGGGCGGCTGCCGGCCTCATCGCGGGGCAGTTCTGTCCTCCCGGACCGGACGGCGCGCAACACGCGGGGCTCGTGTGGGTGGTGCGGAATATCGCGGACCCGGTGGGCCAGGTGTTCCTGCGTCTCATCTTCATGGTAGTTCTCCCGCTTGTGTTCAGTGCACTCGTCCTGGGGGTTGCCGGGTTGGGGGACGTGCGGCAACTGGGTCGCGTAGGGCTGAAGACGCTCGCGCTGACCGTGGTGCTCTCAGCGGTCTCGGTGGGGATCGGCGTCGGGCTGGCCAACCTGGTGCGCCCCGGCGCGCATCTTTCACAGCAGCAACAACAAGTTCTGCGCGAACGTTACGGGGCGGGAGCGGCGGAGAAGGTGGCGGTGGCACGGGAAGCCAAACCGCTGCGGGATGCGCTGCTGGACATCATCCCGAGAAATCCGTTGCGGGAGATGGTCGGCGCGGTGGACGGCAGCTCGCCGGGCGGGGGCATGCTCGCGGTCATGTTCTTCGCGCTCCTCTTCGGCGTGGCGCTGACGCTCGTGCCGGAGCGGGCCGGACCGCTGATCGGTGTGCTCGAAGGCGTGTACGACGCCGTGATGGTCATCGTCGGTTGGGCGATGCGGCTGGCGCCCGTGGCGGTGGCGGCGCTGGTGTTCTCGCTGACGGCGACGCTGGGGACGGACATTCTGCGGGTGCTGGGCTGGTACGTGCTTACCGTGCTCGGCGGGCTTGCGCTGCATTTCTGCGGCGTGTACTCGCTGGTGGTTGCGTTGCTGGCGCGGATAAACCCGCTCCGTTTCCTGAGCCGCGTGTCGGAAGCTGTCATCACCGCGTTTGCCACCTCGTCGTCGAATGCGACCCTGCCAACCTCGCTGCGCGTGGCGCAGGAGAACCTGGGCCTGCGACGGGACATCTCCGGCTTCGTGCTGACGGTCGGGTCGACCGCGAACCAGAACGGCACCGCCCTCTACGAGGGCATCACGGTGCTGTTCATCGCGCAGGTCTTCGGCGTCGAGCTGAGCCTGGCGCAGCAGGTCACAGTGGTGCTGCTTTCCATCCTGGCGGGTGTCGGCACGGCGGGGGTGCCGGGCGGATCGCTGCCGCTCGTGGTCATGGTCCTTCAGACCGTGCACGTTCCGGCCGAGGGGATCGGTATCATCCTGGGCGTCGACCGGCTATTGGACATGAGCCGCACGACGCTGAACGTGACGGGCGATCTGGCGGTGGCGGCCTGCATCGATCGATCGGAGCGGGCGCGCGGTGGGGCGTCTCCCGCGGCCGCGACTGCGCACTCCGGCCGGGATGTTTGAAACGCAGGCCCCGCGCGCCTTCGGTGCGAGCGGCTGGCCTTCGTGCTCTTGGCGCTTCGGCGGTCGACCTGCACCCGGCCGTCGGGGACGGCGTACGATGCACACAATGGACGCCCCCTGGACCATCCTCCACGCCGGCGCGCTCGGCGATCTTGTTTTGGCGCTGTACCTGGCGCTGCGCTTGACCGACGCGCAGCGTCCGTCGCTCACCTTGCTTTCCCGCACCAATCCCGGCGACTTGAGCGCGTGCACGCCGTCCATTCGCCGCATCTCGTCCGAGACGGCCGGCGTGCATTGGCTGTTCGGCGGCGACGGGCCGCCGCCCGCACGGCTGGTCGAGGTCGTCGCGGAGCGGACCGTGCTCAGCTTCCTGGGACACCCGGGGCTTGCCGCGCACGCGCGCCTTGGGTCGCTGCGGCCCTTGGCGCTATGGACGGTGGACCCGCGGCCGGAGCCGGGCTCGGCGCGTCACATCGTTGCGCAGTGGACGGCCCAGCTCGAGGCGCAGGGGTTGCTCGTGCCGAAGTGCATTCATCACCGGCCGGAGAAACTCGGGCTGGCCGTGCCGGAGGCGTGGCGGGCAGGCCCCACGGGTGACGGAGCATCGCGGCCGGTCGTGCTCCTGCACCCGGGCAGTGGCGGGCGGGTGAAGTGCTGGCCGCTGGCGGCGTTTCGTGCGGTGGCGCGGCGGCTGCGCGCGGGCGAGCTGGGTTTGGAAACGGAGCCCGTGTTCGTGTTGGGCCCGGTGGAGCTGGAGATCTGGCCCGCTGCCGAAATCGCCATGCTGCGCGGCGAATTCCCCGTGTTGGCGCCGGAGCCCGATGAGCTGCCGCGGCACATCGCGGCCGCCGCCGCGTACGTCGGCAACGACGCCGGTCCGACGCACTTGGCCGCACTGCTGGGCACGCCGACCGTGGCGCTGTTCGGCCCGACGTCCGCCGCGGTGTGGCGGCCGCGCGGACCGCGCGTGGCGGTGCTGACCGGGGAATGTGACGCTGGCGCGTGGGGACTGACCGGCGACGTGGTGTTGGCAGTGCTGCGGGAGCTCGTCGAGGGGTGAGAGGCCGTGCCGGCCGCCGGGCCCCGGGTCTCAGACCTTGAGCTCGGCCTTTTCCACCAGGTGCCACCAGAGCTTGACGGGCGAGGGGTACATGCGCGCGAGGCGCCGCTGGGCGGCCTGGTACTGCGCCAGGGACCACGCATAGTGCCGGCGGAGCTGCTTGACGAGCTCTCCGGCATCCAGGCGGAGCGGGTTGGGCACGCGGAAGGCACGCGCGAAGCGCTCGGTGATGATGTTCACGTCGAGGTGCTTCTGCGGCTCGAGCGCCTGGATCATGCGAACCCCGGCGGGGTCCGCCACGTTGATCCAGCTCTCGAACGTCGCGGCATCGCTGTGGTTGAAGCGGGCCAGCAGCACGGTAAGCAGCACGCCGTCGATTTCCCAGGTGCCGATCCGCACGTCGAGGTCGCAAGACGGCGGATACCTCTTGAGGCCCCACTCGTCTTCGCGGAGGTAAAGTTCGACCTTCCCCAGGTCGAGCACCGGAATCAGGGTCCCCGGGTGCGCGTCGAGCACAACCTGGGGGAGCTTCGGCAGCATGTACAGTCGTACTCCGCGGGCAGACAGGGCCGGCGATGGCCCGCGCGGAACCGGCGTTCCTGTGGCCGGAGTCCCGCGGGCGCGGGCCGGTGCCGCACTCCTTTCATCGGTGAAGCGCGCCGCGGGCTTTGAGTGCGGCGTGTCGGCGGCTGGACTGCGGTGGGTCGGATGGGAGCCGTGGCGCTGCCGCGGTAGATTACCGGACACGCTCTCCGGCCGATGATCAGACGAGCTTCTGCTCGACGCTGCGGACCTTGTCTTCCATGGATTGCGGGCGGTCCGTGCGGGTGCCGACGCGCAGGGTCGTGGCGACGCGGGGGGCGCCCATGCCGTGGACGACTTCGTGGCACTTCCGAACGGCCGCGAACACGGCGTCCCATTCGCCTTCGATGTTGGTGCCGTAGGCGTGGAGGTGCGTCTTGAGCCCCGCGTCGCGGAGGACGCGCTCGCAGGCGGCGACGTACGGCGAGAGCGAGATGCCCACGCCGAGCGGAATCACGCAGAGATCGACGATGACGTGCATGGGGCGATCCTCGGACGGCTAGCGCTCCGCCCGCGCGGGGGCGGGCGGGCGCGGCAACCATAGGGCGGCCAGCGACAGGCACCGCGAGCGCGCGAAGATGAGGTAGAGGGCGCCGGCAAGCAGCGCGCAGTTCTCGGCGAGCTTGCGGCAGACGAAGACGACGCCGGTGCCGCAGCCGCAGTCGAACGACACGTCGCAGAACGAGGCGTACGACGCGCCGGGAGCGTGGTAGAGCGTCAGGCCGCGGTGCAGGATCAGGGGCGTGAAGAACAGAAGCATGAGCGCGATCAGCAGCGCAGCGCCGCGTCGGCCGACGCCGAGAAGCACGGCCGCGGCGCACAGCAACTCGAGCCACGGCAGCGTCACGGCGAGCATGTTCACCAGCAGGGCCGGCTCGGTGGGCGCGAGGTTGTAAACGTGGATCTGCTTGAGGAACTCGACCGGGTCGCGAAGTTTCATGAGCGACAAGTAAGCGAACATCAGCCCGACGCCCAGCCGGGCGAGCACGGTGAGCCCGTGCCAGACCGGGTGGATGCGGGCAGGGGCGGTCACGGGGAGGGCGGTCGCGGTCGTCATGGCTGGGCCTGCTCGATCTCGGCGCTGCGCCGGACCCACTCCTCCCAGCCGTGGGCGTACAGGTAGATGTTGCCCTGCGGGACACCGTAGCGGAGCAGCTCGCGGCAGACATGGAGGCTGTCCTCGCAGGCGCCGCCGTTGCAGTACACGATGATCTTCTCCGCGGCCATCGCCCGGTCGACGACCTGCGGCACATCGCCCCGCCAGTAATCGCACTGGATCGCGCCCGGGATGTGCCCCGCGCGATAGGCGTCGTCGTTGCGGGCGTCGAGGAAGATGTACATGTGGATCTGTGTCAGCGGGTCCGCGAGCAGCGCCGCGACTTCCTCGTACGCTAACTCCTGGAACTCGTGCGCGACGTGGGCCGACGGCGTCGTGCGGCTTGCGCCCGACGTGCCCGGCTCGGATGCGGGCTGGGTCGCACCGGCGGGGACAGCCGGCCGGGTCGGTAGCCCCGGGGCGACCGGGACCGCCTTGGGCGGGGCGTAGTTGCGGTGGAGGTCGATGCGGCTGCGTCCCCGAAAGGGGTTGACCGCCATGCCGATGGCCGTGGCGGCGAAGATCAGCAGCACTGCGGACAATAGGATGGACTTCGACGCTCCCATGCGTACTCCCGCAACCGTTGCTCGCGTGGCGGGCTGGCGGAATCATTCGCGGGGCCGCCCACCTGCTCCATTATAAGCGCCGCCTTTCAAAAACCGCGGCCAGGTTGGCGACCGCGGTCGCCGGCCAGCGTCGCCACCAGGGCTCGGCCACCTCCGTCGGCAGCTCGGCCCGCAAGCGTCGCACGAAGCGGCCGACAATTCCGGGACGGCACGCGGGCATGTCGATGCCCGGATGCTCGCGGTGGTACTGCTCCTCGCCGCGGGAATGCAGCCAGCCGTGCTCGCGGGCGAGCTCGCGCGCCGCCGTTCCGGGCCACGGGAAGTAAGGTCGCACGTCGACGACGTCGGGCCGCAGCGACAGGAGCATGGCGCGGGTCTCGGCCAGGGACGCTTCGCTCTCGTACGGCGCGCCAAGGTATACCGTCACGCGCGTGCGGAGCCGCGCGGCGCGCAAGGCCGCATGGGCGGCGGCCACCTGCTCCCCGCTCAGATCCATCGTGAAGACGTCGTTGCGGATGAAATCGCTCGCGCTGATCAGCTCGAGCGTCACCTCGACGCAGCCGGAAGCGGCCAGTTGCGCCGCCAGCTCGGAGTCGGTCGCGTTCGCACGCACATGGCCGCGCCAGGGCAGACCGCAGCGGGTCCGGTACGCGGCGAGGAACTCGGCGAGCCATGCCCGATCCAGCGTCAGGGCGTGGTCGAGAAACCGGATGCGGCGGGCACCCGGGTAGCGCTCGCGCAGCGCGGCGATCTCGGCCAGAATGTGGCCGACCGGGCGGCGCCGGACCCAGACGCCGCGCCCCGCGTACAACGTGGCCAGGCCGGGGTTGAGGCAGTAGCCGCAGTGCTGAGGGCAGCCTCGACCGACGGCGATTTCGAGCTCCCCGTCGCGGGCGACGTGAGCGGCGTAACCGAACAGCTCGCGGTGGGGGAAGGGGAGCGAAGACAGGTCCTCGACGAGGGGCGGCGGCGCGGGGCGCGCCAGGCCCTGTTCGTCGCGCAGCCACACGCCGGAGACGATCTGCCGGACGGCGGGATCCTTGATGCGCTCGAGGTACGTCACGAGCGAGGCATCCGGCTCGCCGATGGCGGCGGCGTGCACACCGGGCAGGCTCAGGGCGGCGGCGGGCTCGACCGTGGGATAGAGGCCGCCGACGACGATGGGCAGGTACTCGCGCCGCTCGATGTACTCGAAGGTGCGCCGAGCAGCGTCCACACAGACCGGACTGATGTCGGCATAGATGAGCTGGGGAAGGCTGCGGGCGAGGGCGGCCTTCACGGCCGCGAGGTCGAAGCCCGCTAGGCCGAGCAGACCGAGCGTGTGGCCGCGCCGTTCGAGCAGTGCCAGGAGCGTCCCCAGTTGCGGTTCGAAGCGCGGCACGCGCCGCCGCCGCGTGCCGGGGACGAACTGGAGCACAAGGATCCGCATGGCTTGGGGGCATCCCCCGACCGGGATCAGCCGGTTCTAGTCGGTCAGCAACGGCTCCCAGAAGGCACGAGCCAGGGAAGGCGGAAACTGGCCCTGGCCCGCCGGGATGACTGGGATCCGAATCGCGAACTCCGGGTGGCGCAGGGCCTCCGTCAGGTAGGCCGACGTCTCTTCAATCAGGCGGGCGCGTAGCTCTTCCCAGGTTTCGTGGCGTCTTCGCTGACGGCGGCGATCCATGGGCGGCCGCTCCGGTCAGGACGTGGTTGGCGCGGGCCGCGGCGGGGCCTTGGTCCGCAGCGTCCAAAGGGCCGCGAACACGCCCACGCCCACGGTCTCGAGCGGCAAGGCGCGCACCAGCCCCCATGCCGGGATTGTATCCGTGCCGCGGTACAGCTCCGGGAGGAGCAGCGTCGGATGCAGGGCGGCGGCGATCGCGCCGACGATGCCGAGCAGCAGCGGTGCCGACCAGAACCACAGCGGATGTCGGACAGGCAGGAGGTGCGTCGTGACCCAGGTGCCGGCGAAGAACCCGACGCCCACCGCGAAGTAGACCTGGCCCCGGTACACGGCCTGGGCAACCGGGCCGGTCAGGATCACCGTCACGATGCCCGCCACGAGGGTTGTGAGCAGCAGCGCGAGCGGGCCGAGCCGACGCTCGGCGGGGGGCTCGTCGGGCGCCAGGGCGACACGGGCCGCCCGCTGCCAGGAGCGCTCGCTCACGGCGTCAGACCGGAGCCACTCGCTCAGGACGGTCAGCAGGGCCAGCGCGACGGCCAAGCAGGCGTAGTCCGCCAGCAGCGGCCAGTACGGCGTCCCGCTCGGCGGGCCCGGGCGTTCGTTGGCGAAACGGAGCCAGCTCTCCATCGTGCCCCCGCGGGCCCCGCCCTCGGCGGCCCACAGGGCCAGCGCCAGGCCGACCGCCATCAGCGTGAGATGCCCGTCCCGCCCCGCGATGAACAGTGCCGCCGTGCCGCCGGCCAACAAGACCACGACCCCCACGAGCGCCGCGGGCAACGGATGCGGAGCGGCCGCCAGCAACACCGGACGATCCAGCCCCCGTGGGACCGCCAGCGGACCGGCCACGAAGTGGAGCAAGCCCCAGAGCAGCGCGGTCGCGGTCAGCAACCGGAGACGGGTGATCCAGACAGCGGCAACGCTGGTGCGAGACGTCGGACGCGCGGCCATGCGGTCAGGCTAGCACGACCGCGCGCGGGCGGCAACCGCCGCGGCCGACGTCGTTTGACAGCCCCCCGCGCTTCTCTATAATCGCCGCCTGCTCTGCGGATCGCGTTGATGGCCTTCGGCAGCCGTCGCGTGGCTGCCCCGGTGGAGATGCATATGACGCACGGCGCCCGGCCGTTCCGCCTCGGGGGGTGTGTTGTCCTGCTGCTGATCGCGCCTGGGGGGGCTCTGGCGGGCCCGCCGTCCACCGACGGGTGGATCTCGGGGCCGGCCGCGCAGGCGTGGGTGAAGTGGTCGGCGGCCATGCAGGCCATCCTGGACCGCAACCCGGCTCAGGTCGAGACGGCGTTCGGTGAGCTGCTAGCGCTGGAGCCGTCGCCGCTGCGGATCGCGCTGCTGGCGGACCATACGGTCGAGCGCTCGGCGCTCGGCGGGGCGGTGCTGCTGTTCGAACAGGACAAGGAGGCCAAGTCGCTCGGGCCGAACGGGGAACGGGTCGCGGAGTTGCTGGCGACGGGCCGCGAGCAGATGTACGAGGCGAAGGACACCTGGTACTTCGCGCAGATCGGCCGGTTCGATGTGGCGGAGGCGAATCTGCGGGCGCTGCTGAGCGCTGACCCGGATCCGGTGGCGCTGTTGGAACTGACCGACCAGGACCCGAAGCGGCGCGCGGTGCTCGTGCAGCTCTCGGACAATCCGACGCTGGGGGAGCTCGTGCGGGCGATGCTGGGGGTGCTGGACCGCGGCGATGTCCTCATCAAGTCCGACCCCACGCGGATCAAGGAGAACATCGAGCGACTGGGCGGCCCGCCGCGGGCTTACGAGAACGCCGTCGAGCGGCTGAAGGACTCCGGCGAATACGCCATCCCGTTCCTCATCCAGTACCTCCGGGACTCTGCGCGCAAGGACCTGCTCCGGCCGATCCTGCTTGCGCTGCCGCAGATTGACCGCCCGGCGCTCAACCCGCTGGTCATGGCCCTGCGCATGAACGACCAGGCGACCAAGCGCTACGTGATCGACGCGCTCGGGAAGATCGGCTACGCCCAGGCGGTGCCGTACCTGCTGGCGCTCCAGGAGGACGCCCGAACGCCGGCCGAGCTGCGCGACGACCTCGCGCAGGCGCTCCGGGCGATCGGGGCCCGCGGAGCGGACACCCGCGGCCCCGCGGCGGACGCGTTCTATCGTCTTGCGGAGGACTACTACGCCGACAAGACGCCGCTGGCGGCGGATCCGCGCCTCGAGACGGCGAACGTCTGGTACTGGCGCAATGATCTGCTTCAGAACATCGAGGTGCCGACGGCCATCTTCAACGAGGTGATGGCGCTGCGCTGCGCCGAGGAGGCCCTCCGGCTCAACCCGGGCCACAAGGCGGCGCTGGGGTTGTGGCTCGCCGCCGCGTTTCGCCGGGAAGCGCAGTTGCCGCTCACGGACGTCGATCGGACGCGGCCGGAGAACTACCCGACCGCGGCCTACTTTGCGCAGGCGGCCGGAGCCGAGTACTGCCTGAAGGCGCTCGCGCGGGCGGTGGACGATCGCGACCCGGCGGTCGCGCTCGGGGCGATCGAGGCGCTGCGCAAGACCGCGGGGCCGGCCACGCTGGTGAGCGACGCCGACGGGCGGCTGCCGCTGGCCGAGGCGCTGGCCTTCCCGGATCCGATGGTGCGGATCAAGGCGGCCCTGACGCTCGCGCACGGGCGGCCGGAGAAGCCGTTCGTCGGGCACCAGAACCTAATGCCGCGCCTGTCGGAAGCGCTGCTGCTGCACGCCGGCGCGACGAACGCGTTGGTGGTCGATCCGGATGACGCCTCGGCGAACGCGACGGCGGCGGCACTGCGGGAGCTGAACTACACCGTTGTGGTGGGCTCGGCCCTGTTTCCCGCCCTCCAGAAAGTGCGAACCGAGCTGCCGGCCATCGACCTGATCTTCCTGGCCTCGAACCTGCGGGACCCGACGCTGACCGAGACGCTGGCCGCCCTCCGGAGCGAGTTCCGGTTCTCGGCCGTGCCGGTCGTCGTTGTCACCAAGCTCGCGGATCGGGAAGCGGTCCGCCAGCTCGCGCGCCAGGACGCCCGCATCGGCGTCCTGATGGAGAATCCCACGCCCGTGCTGGTGAGCAAGGCGATCGCCGAGGTAACGCACTCACTCGGCGTGCAGAGCATTACGCCGGATGTCGGCGCCGCGCTCGCGCTCGAAGCCGCGGAGGCCCTGCGGCTTCTGGGCGTCACGAACAATCCGGTGTTCAACCTGGCCGAGGCCGAAAACGCGCTGCTCACCACGCTCGGGAAGGCCGGGCCCCCGTTGCGCCTGGCGGCGGCGGAGGTGCTGGGGTTCCTGGCATCCGGCCGGGCGCAGGAGGCGGTCGCCAAGATCGCGCTGGACCCGAACGAGGATGTCGATACCCGCGTGAAGATGTTCGCGGCTCTGGCCGAGGCGGCCAAGCGGCGCGGAAACCTGCTCAGCCCGCCGCTGGTGCAGCAGTTGGTGACCGTGGCTGCCGGGGACCCGAACATGACGCTGCGCGAGGCCGCGTCGGCGGCGCTGGGCGCCCTGAGCGTCAGCGGCGAGCCGGCGAGCCAGATCATTCGCGATCAGTATCAGGGTTAGGAGGCCGGGGATGCTGAACATCGCCTTGCCGCTGCTTTTGCTTCTCGGCCCGCCGGGTAAGGCGGACGCCGCTCGCGACCTGCGGCCCTCGCCGCGGCCGGTGGCGTGGGAGCTCGAGTTCCGGTTCCTTGACCCGAAGCGGATCGAAGTTCAGATCCCGGGCACGAACCGCACCGAGACCTACTGGTATGTGCTGTACACGGTGTCCAACAACACGGGCGCGAGCCTGCGGTTCTTCCCGATCTTCCAGATCGTGACGGAGGATCTTCATGTCTTCGACACGGACATGGGGATCAGCCCGCTCGTGTTCGACGCCATCCGGGAACGGCATAACATCACGCACAAGTATCTGGTTGACCCGACCCGGGCCGTGGACTCGCTTTTGACGGGGGAGGACAACGCGCGCGAATCCGTGGCCATCTGGCGCGATATTGACCTAACTCAAAACAGTTTCAAGCTTTATGTTTCCGGCCTGAGCGGCGAGATTCGGACCATCCCCAACCCGTCCTATCGCCCGGACCAGCCCGAAACCGTGATGGTCCGGGGGCCCGACGGCCGGGAGCGGGAACAGATCGTCAACCCGAGGGTTTTCACGCTTCGCAAGACGCTCGAGGTGCGTTACAATCTCCCCGGTTCGCCACGCGCGCGCCCGGTGACGGAACCGGAGCGAAGCGAGGTCCGGTGGATCTTGCGGTAGCGCGCCGCCGCTCGGCTACGCGGAAGCAGGCCGAGGCGGTGTTCGTCGTTTCGCGGAATCCGAGTGCGGACGGGACGGATATGGCTCATAAGAAAGGTCAAGGCTCGACGCGCAACGGCCGCGACAGCAACCCGCAGTATCGCGGCGTGAAGCTGTTCGGCGGCCAGGCCGTAAAGTGCGGCGGGATCATCGTGCGACAGTGCGGCACACCGTTCAAGCCGGGGCCGAACGTCGGCCGCGGCCGGGACGACACCTTGTTCGCGTTGACGGACGGCGTGGTGCAGTTTCGCGGCCGGCTCGTCTCGGTGCAACCGACGGCCGAAACGAACTGATCGGCTCGCGAGCGAGGGGCGGTTGAGCCCGTCGGTCAGGCCCGAGTCGCCGAGCGCCACGAAGCCAGCGCGACCCGGGCTTTTCGTTTGCGCGGTGCGCCCGGCGCGGGGGGTTCATATTCAGTGGCGGCCGCCCGGCTTTCGGTGACGGGCGACGAAGAGCTTGAAGGCGCGACGATCGACAGTCGCACAGGGGAGCGCATCGAGCTCGGCCGCGGGCACCCAGACACAACGCAGCGGGTTCCCGTCGGATCGCGCGCGCACCGGGCCACGGACTTCAGCCGCATAGACGTGCAGTCGGAGCCGCCGATGGGAGAAATCGTGCCGCACCGTCCCGAGCGCCGCGCTGGTCATGATGTTCAGGCCGAAATGGGCGTGCAGGTGCGACCGGAGCAGTTGCGGGCCGTCGTGCGGGGCTGCCGAGGTCTCGGCACGTGGGTTGAGGGCCCCGGGGCCGACGTGGGTCCCCGGCAGCGTCCACAGGCTGCCCAGCAGGCCGTGCGCCGGGCGTTGGCAAAGCAGCACGGTCCCGCGGCGGGTGATCGCGGCGGCCACGGCGTGGACCTCCGGCACCGTCGCTCGGGCGCGGCGCCGGGGTAGATCCGCCTGAACGCCGGCCGCGCGGGCGCGGCACAGGGGCGCGAGCGGACACGCGTCGCAGGCGGGCCGGCGGGGAGTGCACACCCGGGCGCCCAGCTCCATCATCGCCTGGTTGAAATCGCCCGGCGCTTGCGGCGGTACGAGCCTGGCGGCCACGGTCCAGAGACGAGCGACGGTCGCGGGCGCGTCGATCGGTTCGTGGATGCCTAACAGGCGCGCCAGCACCCGCTTGACGTTTCCATCGACGACCGCCGCCCGCTCGCCGAACGCGATGCTCGCGATGGCGCCGGCGGTGTAGCGCCCGACGCCGGGCAGTGCCGCCCAGTCGGCCGCGGTGGTGGGCAATCGGCCGCCATGCGCCGACATGATCGTTTGCGCCGCGCGGTGCAGGTTGCGGGCGCGCGCGTAGTAGCCGCAGCCGGCCCAGAGCCCCAGGACGCGCTCCAGCGGTGCGGCCGCGAGATCGGCGAGGGTAGGCAGGGCTGCAAGGAATCGCTCGTAGTAGGGGATGGCCGTCTCGACGCGGGTCTGCTGGGCGAGGATTTCCGCGAGCCAGATGCGGTACGGGTCGCGCGTGCGGCGCCAGGGCAGATCGCGGGCGTGGCGGCGGTACCAGGCGAGCAGGGCGCGGCGCAGCGCGGCGATCTGCGGCCCATCCAGGTGCGTGGGCGAGCACGCACGGCGGCGCGGCACGCGGCTCAGCCCTCCCCGCGGGCGAGCCGCGTGAACAGCAGGCCGCGCTCGCGGTAGTCGGTGAACTCGCCCCACGAAGCGCAGGCGGGCGAGAGCAGCACGGTGTCACCGGGCACGGCCCGCGCCTGGAGCGCCGCCATCGCGGCGGGCAGGTTCGGGAAGACGGCTGCCGCGCCGCCCGCCCGGGTCACCGCGTCGGCGAGCCCCGGTCCGGTCTGGCCGATGCAGGCTGCGAACTTCGCCCGCCGGGCGGCGGTCTCGGCGACGGGTCGCAGGTCGCTGCCCTTGTCGTACCCTCCCAGGATGAGCAGCAGGGGCGTGTCGAAGGAGTGCAGCGCGGTGAGGGCCGACTCCGGCGTGGTCGATTTCGAGTCGTCGTAATACGTCACGCCGTTGCGCTGCGCGACGCGCTGGAGGCGGTGCGGCAGCGCCTGGAACGTGCCGAGCAACGCCGCGGCCTCGCCGTCGGGCACGCCCAGCGCGTGGGCGACGGCGAGCGCCGCGGCCGCGTTCTCGCGGTTGTGCCGGCCGGGTACGTCCAGCCGCAGACCGGGCCAGCACAGGCGGCGGTCGTCGCAGTCGACCGCGGGCGTCGACTGCTGAACTGCGACCGGAACGTCGCCGTCCAGCCCGTACCGCCACACGCCGGAAACGTCGCCGTGCAACTGGTCGAACAGCCGCCGCAGATCAGGCGTGTCGCCCGCGACGATCACGTCGCGCGCGGGGTCCTGAAAGCGGAGGATGTTGAGCTTGTCGGCGGCGTAGGCGGCGAACGTCCCGTGCCAGTCGAGGTGGTTCGGCGTGATGTTGGTGATGACGGCGACGTGCGGGCTCCATCGCACGAGCGCCGTGCGGTGCAACTGAAAGCTGGACAGCTCGAGCACGACCACGTCGGCCGAGTCGATCTGCGGCAGGACGTCGAGCAACGAGCGGCCGATGTTGCCGCCGACCCAGACGCAGCGGATGCGCGGGGCGGCACAGCCGCGCTGCGCGGCCTGCGTCAGGATGTGGCCGGTCATGGCCGTGATGGTGCTCTTGCCGACGCTGCCGGTGATGCCCACGCAGCGGGCCGGACAGCGTTCCACGAACAGGTTGATCTCGGTTGTGATCGGCACGCCCGCCGCCCGCGCGGCCGCGAGGTACGGCGACGAGTCGGGTACGGCCGGGTTTACGACGAGCAGATCGGTTTCGCGGAAGTCGCGCTCGTCGTGCCCGCCCAGCCGGAGGGTGACGCCCAGGTCGGCGATCTCGGCCACGGACCGGGCCAGCTTCTCGGCCGGCGCCCGGTCGGTGACCGTCACGGTCGCGCCGGCCGCGGCCAGCCAGCGGGTCACGCCCACGCCGCCGCCGAAGCCGCCCAACCCCATGACCGTGACGCGTCGGTTCCGCCAGTTCGAAATCACCGGGGGCCGCACGTATACTGCTCCATCCTCGGCCGCACCCGGCGGAGAAACCGGCGGCGGCCAACCTCGAGAGAAGCGACCGATGCCTGAGCTGCGGATCCGGCCGGCGACACCGGCCGATGCCGACATAATCGCCGCGTTCAACGTCGCGCTGGCCGCCGAGAGCGAAGGCCGCGCCCTGGATCCGACCGTGGTCGGGCGGGGCGTGCGGCGGCTGCTGGCCGAACCGACGTACGGAGTGTACTACGTCGCGGAGCGGGCGGGGAGGGTGGTCGGACAGCTCCTCATCACGTGCGAGTTCAGCGACTGGCGCAACGGCATCTTCTGGTGGATCCAGAGCGTGTTCGTGGCGCCGGAGGCCCGGCAAAGCGGGGTGTACCGGGCGCTGCATGAGCATGTGGCCGCCGAGGCCCGCCGGCGGGGCGACGTGTGCGGCCTCCGGTTGTACGTAGACCGCTCCAACACGCGGGCACAGGCCACATACCGGCGGCTGGGCCTCACCCCGACCGAGTACGACGTGTACGAGACTGACTGGAGCGCGACGCCGGCGCGGTGACCTGCGCGGCGCCCTCGAGAGTCTGACTCCCTCGGCGCTCCCGGCGCCCGGGCGGTGTCCGTCCGAATCGGCCGTCGTCAACCGCCGCCAAGGACCGCCACGAACCCGTCGATATCGTCGAAGTCGATGCGCCCGTTGCCGTCCATGTCACAGAACTTCCGCCCCCCGCAGCCGGGGAACTCGGATTCGTAGCCGCCGGCCAGAAGCAGGACGAACGGGTCGATGTCGTCGAAGTCGGCACGGCCGTCGCAGTTCGCGTCGCCCCGAACGAGGTGTCGGTTCCGATAAACGTGGCAGCCAACCCGGTCCCAGTTCGTCACCGCCATGTCCACGCGGCTCGACACGCGGTACGTGATCCGCACCTCCGCCGCAGCCGTCACGCCGATCGACACCCAGCCCAGTTCGCGGGAACCGGTATGCCGGGCCGGCGTGAGGGGCACACCGTCAACCTCGACCCGCACGAGTTCCTCGATGGGCTGGTGGGGCAGGTAGAAAAGCCGCCGTTGCCCCGGCGCGGCGTACACTTGCGTCAGCGTCCGCAGACCGTCGCGGTCGATGTCGCCGAAGAGGATCCGCTCGACGACCGTGCTGACCCCGCAGGTCCAGGAGGGCGATTGCGGCAGGCCCATGCCGGTGTTGCGGTACAGCCGCACACGGTTCCACCACGCCCCCGTCGCCAGATCGAGATCGCCGTCGGCGTCCACGTCGGCCAGTGCCACGGCCGAGCAGTACGCGTTGTCGACCGCCCAGTTCGCGGTTGTCGCGAAGGTGCCCGGTGTGACGCCGCTGTACTGGCGAAAGCGGCCGCTGCCAGGTAGTTGCTTGTTGTCCGCAATCAGCAGGTCGGGGCGGCCGTCGCCCGTCACATCACCGGCCGTCACCATGATCGCATCCTGCGTCGCCACGTCTGTGAGCTGCCAGCAGCTCGTGGCGTCCAGCAGGCCCGCGTTGTTGCAGTAGACCCGGCTGCGGGCGCTGGCCGCGGCGCCGGCGAGATCCAGCCAGCCGTCGCCGTCGGCATCGACCCAGCACACGCCCTGGAGATGCTGGGTGTCGGCCGAGGTCCAGGCCGGCGTCGCCGACAGCGCGCCGCCCTCGTTGAGATAAACGACGTTGACATACGGATGCTCGGGCGAGTAGGCCCAGCCGGTGCCCACCGCGAGGTCCGGTCGGCCGTCGTTGTTCATGTCGCCGAAGGCGATGCCGAACGCGTTGCCGACAAGGTCGGCGGTCCAGCCGGGCGTACCCTGCAACGTGCCCTGCTGGTTGAAGTACACGCGGGCGACGGGGCCGAACGTATCGAACTCGCCGAGGGTAGCCACCGCCACGTCGAGCCAGCCGTCAGCGTCCACGTCGGCGATGTCGAGGTGGCCGTTGAAGACCAGGTCGGTAGATTCCCAGTTGGGCGCAGGGGGGTAGGTGCCGTCGCCGTTGTTGTAGTACACGACCAGCGGCTGGGGCTCCATGTCGTTGCCGGCGGAGACGATGAGGTCCAGCCAGCCGTCGCGGTTCAGATCCGCGAGCGCGCCGCCCGTGCCGACGAGGTCGTCCTGCGAAACCCAGTCCGGCGTCGTGGGGTACACCGCCTGACCATGCGCGGCAACGGAGAGGACCAGGAACAGCACCAGCGGCGGCAGACCGGCGCGCGACATGACGTAGCCTCCGGGGGCCAGTACAGGCGAACGGCAGCTTCAGTGTAACGAATAGCGCCGACGAGCCCAAAGAAAACCGGAAGCGCCAAAGCGGCGTTTTCCTGACCGAGCTTCGGGGTCCAGGAGATCAACGGGACGAAAACACGCAAGCGATTCGGCCGGCTGCCGTTGCGGGCCCCTGGGGCGCCGTATCCCGAACGAGCGCGGCTCTTACTCGACGAGGAGCTGCTTCAACTCCAGCACGTGCTCCGACTCGACGACGATCTGCGCGCGGATGAACTCCTCCAGCGGGATGTCGCCCTCGACGCGGCGGAGCGTGTCCTGGTAAGCCTCGAGCGCTGCTTCCTCGAACGTCAGCGCCGTCTGAAGGGCTTCCTTGGCGTCCATGCTCTCCGGCGGCAGCGAGATGTCGAGTGTCAGTTCCGGAACCGCCCCCAGCGCCCGGATCTTGCGGGCGATCACCTCGGCGTGCTGGATCGTCTCCTGGAAGCCCTGCTTGAGCACCGGGCCCACGACGAGGTGGTCGGTGCCCCGCACGGAGTTTGCCAGGTGCAGGTAACGCAGCGCCGCTTCCACTTCCTCGGCGAACAGCCGGTTGAGCTCCTGGACCACTTCCGCTTTCGACAAAGCGCTCACGGGTCTCTCCTCAGCGCCGCAGCGCCGGACAGCTTCTCGGCCAGGCACTCCGCCGCGTCGCGGCAACTCGGGCACGCCCGGGGCTCGTGGCCGCAGGCCGCTTCGTAGTTCTGCCACCCGCGGACGAACTCGCGGCCGCGCTGCGGATCGGTGTCGAGGAAGCGCAGGAACGAGAGCAGCCGCTCCGCCGTCTGGTTGCTCAGCAGGTGCTCGAGCTTGCAGGCGTCGATCTCGGCCTGCTCCGGGGCGACACCGAGCACCTCCGCCAGCAAGCGCTGCATGAGGTGCCGCTTGGTCTTGATCGCGGCGACGAGCGCGCTGCCGGTTTCGGTGAGGCGGAGGTGACGATTTTCGTCCTGTTCGACCAACCGGGCCTTCTTCAGCGGACGGAGGGAAATCGACACGCTCCCCCGGGTGATGCCCAGGCGGCGGGCGACATCGGACACGCGGGCGTAACCGTGCTGCTGGAGCAGGTCGGCGACGGCCATGAGGTGGTGCGCGGCGCTGTGCGTGATGATGTTCTGGTCGAACTCTTTCCAGGTGTCCACGCATTCGCTCCGGCAGCACCAGCCGCCGGCCGGAACCGGCGTTGCAGTGCCTGGGTGCCAAGGGCACAGGGCCCGCGCACTCGCAGTCTGCGGGGATTATACCGACGCTCGGCCGAGGATAGGCCGCGCGGGCCGGTGATCGAGGGCCCGTAATGCCCGGAATCCGCGAAGGATGAAGCGTTTCGGGGCGGCCGGGTCCGTCCCTCGCGCAGAGGTCCCGCGCAGTCGCGCGACTGCGGTGGCCTTTCGTCGGATGCATGGCACAACGGGACCGGCGTTGTACCGGAGGGGCCGGCCGGAACGCCCCCCGGAGTCCTTGCAGGGGGCGCGAGGATGCGGCAAAATAGCCGATTCACCGCCGAATATGAGGAATGTCGCGGCGGTGGACCGGCCCGCGGTTGCGGCGTGCCGTGTGTCGCTCCGGGCGTCCGCAGTTCGCGGACGGCAGCGACGGCGGCGTCACGACAGGCGGGTCAGACCGGCACGCAGCATGTCGCACAGCGGACTAAGGCGGTCCCGCGTTCCCTTCCGACACCCCGGCCGGCGCGGTGCCGGCCTGGACGCGGCCCGGCGGCCGCGCACGCAATCGATTCCTTTGGCCGGCGCGCCGGCGCAGCAGCGGGCCGTCGACCCGTGGCCCCGCTAACGGAGAGGCGCATGTCTACGTTCGTGAAGGATTTCATGCAGGATGTGATCGCCAAGAACCCGGAGCAGAAGGAGTTCCACCAGGCCGTCGAGGAAGTGGTGGAGTCGCTGGTGCCGTGCCTCGACCGGCACCCGGAGTTCCGGAAGGCGAAGATCCTGGAGCGGATCGTCGAGCCGGAGCGGATCGTGATGTTCCGTGTGCCGTGGCAGGATGACCGCGGCGAAGTGCACGTGAACCGCGGCATGCGGGTCGAGTTCAACAGCGCGATCGGGCCGTACAAGGGCGGGCTGCGGTTCCACCCGTCGGTGAACCTGGGGATCATCAAGTTCCTGGGGTTCGAGCAGATCTTCAAGAACGCGCTGACGACGCTGCCGATGGGCGGCGGCAAGGGCGGGTCCGACTTCGACCCGAAGGGCAAGAGCGACAGCGAAGTGATGCGGTTCTGCCAGAGCTTCATGAACGAGCTCTACCGGCACATCGGCGAGTTCATCGACGTGCCGGCGGGCGATATCGGCGTCGGCGGACGCGAGATCGGCTTCCTGTTCGGGCAGTACAAGCGGCTGACGCGGCGGTTCGAGGGCGTGCTGACGGGCAAGGGGCTGAACTGGGGCGGCAGCCTGATCCGGCCGGAGGCGACGGGCTACGGGCAGGTGTACTTCGCGGAGGAGATGCTCAAGACGCGCGGCAAGAGCCTGAAGGGTATGCGCTGCGTGGTGAGCGGCTCCGGCAACGTGGCGCAGTTCGCGGCCGAGAAGTGCATCCAGCTCGGCGCGAAGGTCCTGACGTTCTCCGACTCGAACGGCTTCATCGTGGACGAGGAGGGCATCACGGCGGAGAAGCTGGCGTTCGTGATGGACCTCAAGAACAACAAGCGCGGGCGGATCAGGGAGTACAAGAACAAGTACCCGAAGGCCCACTACGAGGACATCGACCCGAAGAAGAACTTCAACCCGCTGTGGCAGGTCAAGTGCGACGTGGCGCTGCCCTCGGCGACGCAGAACGAGATCAATGAGGTCGACGCGAACAACCTCGTCAAGAACGGCTGCTTCTGCGTGTCGGAAGGCGCGAACATGCCGACGACCGCGGCCGGCGTGAACGTGTTCCTCGAGGCGAAGATCCTGTACGGTCCGGGCAAGGCAGCCAACGCCGGCGGCGTGGCCACGAGCGGGCTGGAGATGTCGCAGAACGCGCTGCGGCTGAGCTGGTCGCGCGAGGAAGTCGACCAGCGGCTGCACAACATCATGATCAACATCCACGAGAACTGCCGCCGCACGGCCGAGCAGTACGGCCAGCCGGGCAACTACGTGCTGGGCGCCAACATCGCGGGCTTCCTGAAGGTGGCCAACGCGATGATGGACCAGGGCCTGGTGTAGCGCGGCCCACGGGGCGCCGCGCCGGACGCGGCGTGCCCCGGACGACGGACGAACCGCGCGGCGCCGGACGGAAGGGTCCGGCGCCGCGGCGTTTGCGGGCTCACACGCCGGCCAGCGGCGACACGCCCTCCGCGCCGACGCGGTGGACCAGCGCGGTGTCCGTCGCCCCCGCCACGGTCGGGCGAGTCGAAGTGACGACGACGATCACGTCGCCCGGTGCGGCCAGGCGCCGCTCCAGCACGAGCGCGTCGAGCGTGCGGACCATCGCGGCCGGGTGATCGAGCGGTGGCACCCGAACGGGGATCACGCCGTACAGCAGGTTCATCTGGCGTTGCACGTGTTCGTCGCACGTCAGGCCGAGGATGGGCATCGGCAGGCGGTACTTCGCCACCATCCGGACGGTGGTGCCCGTGGCGCTCCAGACGGCCACGAGCCGGACGCCGAGGTCGCGCGCGGCCTGCACCGCGGCGTGAGCGACGGCGGCGGTGGGGCGGTAGTGCACGGCCACGCTTGGGGGCGGGTCGAACGGCGGGGAGGCCGCCAGGAACTGGCCGGTGGCCGCGACGATGCGGTTCATCATCGTGACCGCTTCGACGGGGTACTGGCCCACGGCGGTCTCGCCGGAAAGCATGACCGCGTCGGCCTGGTCAAAAACGGCGTTGGCGACGTCGCTGACCTCGGCCCGCGTGGGGATCGGGTTGTCGATCATCGTCTGGAGCATCTGGGTCGCGACGATCACCGGCACGCCGACGCGGCGGCAGCGCGCCACGATGTCCTTCTGCACGACGGGGACGCGCCACAGGTCCGTCTCGACGCCGAGGTCGCCCCGGGCGACCAGCACGGCGTCGGAGCTCTCGATCAGCTCGTCAAGGTGCTCGAGCGCCTCCGGCTTCTCGATCTTGACGATGACCGGCGTGGCGTGGCCGCGGGCCTTGATCTGGCGGCGCAGCTCGTACAGGTCCTCGGCCTGGCGCACAAACGACAGGGCGATGTAATCGACGCCGTGGGTCAGAGCCCAGTCGAGATCCAGCAGGTCCTTCTGAGTCAGCGCGGGAACGCTCAGCGTGCTGTCGGGCAGGTTCACGCCCTTGCGGCTGCTGACCACGCCGCCCGCGACGACCTCGCACTCGAGGGCGTCGTCGCGACGCTCGCGGACGACCAGCCGCACGAGCCCGTCGTCGATGAGCACGCGGTGCCCCGGCAGGACCTCGTCGGCCAGGTGCGGGTAACTGACCGAAAGCCGGGTGGTCGTGCAGGGGGCGCCGCCCGGGACGAGGGCGACCCGGGCGCCAGGGGCGAGGGCGAGGGGCAGGCCGCACGTGCCCAGGCGAATCTTCGGGCCGCACAGGTCACCGATGACGGCGAGCGGCGTGCCCCGCCGGGTGCCGACGGAGCGAATCGTGTTCAGCACGGCCTCGTGGGCGGCGTGGTCGCCGTGGCTGAAGTTGATCCGGCAGACATCCAGACCGGCTTCGCAGAGCGCATCCAGCTTCTGCGGGTCGGCGCTGGCCGGGCCGATCGTCGCGATGATTTTCGTGCGGACGTGGCGGTTGTCGGAGTTGTCAGGCATCCGTCGCACCCCGTACTTGGAGCCGTGCCGGGAGCGGCACCCATCGCATCCGCACGCGCCGCGCCGGCGCGTGACGTGCGGCGCAGTCTACCCGGACCCGCCGGGGGCCGCCATTGCGCCGCGGGAGATCAACCCGCGCGCCGCGTGTGCCAGTCCGTGGCGCGTTCGTACAGGCGGGCGGCCTGGAGCAGGAGCGTCTCGCCGAACAACGGTCCCTGGAGCTGCAATCCGATGGGCAGTCCGGCGCGGGTGAACCCACAAGGCAGCGAAATCGCCGGGATACCCGCCAGGTTCGCCGAGATCGTGTACACGTCCGCCAGGTACATCTGGAGCGGGTCGGCCGTCCTTTCACCGAGGCGAAACGCCGGCGTGGGCGAGGTCGGGCCGGCGACGACATCGCAGTGGTCGAAGGCGGCCGTGAAATCCTCCTGGATCAGGCGGCGAACCCGGAGGGCCTTGTTGTAGTACCGGTCGTAGTAGCCGGCGGACAGCGCGAAGGTCCCGAGCATGATCCGCCGCTTGACCTCCGGTCCGAAGCCCTCGGCTCGGGTGGCGCTGTACAGGTCCTCGATGTCGGCCGGGTGCGGCGTGCGGTAACCGTAGTGCACGCCGTCGTAGCGGGCGAGGTTGCCGGAGGCTTCCGCGGTTGCGACAAGGTAGTACGCCGCGATCGCCTGCGGCGTGCGCGGCAGCGTGACGTCCACGAGGGTGGCGCCGAGCTGCTCGAAGACGCGCAAGGCGCTCCGCACGGCCCCTTCCGTTTCCGCGTCCAGCCCGGCACCGAAGTACTCCGCCGGTACCCCGATCCGCAGCCCGTGCGCCACCGCCGCGAGCGGCGCGTCCCGCAGCGCGCCGCGGTAGTCCGGTACCGCCTGGTCGACCGACGTGGAATCGCGCGGGTCGCGTCCGCTGAGCACCGCGAGGAGCAGCGCCGCGTCCGTCACCGTGCCGGCCAGCGGCCCCACCTGATCGAGGCTGGAGCCGTACGCCACGAGCCCGTAGCGCGACACGCGGCCGTAGGTCGGCTTCAGCCCCACCACGCCGCACAGTGCCGCAGGCTGGCGGATCGAACCCCCCGTGTCCGAGCCCAGCGCGGCCGGCACGAAGCCGGCCGCAACCGCCGCCGCTGAGCCGCCGGACGAACCGCCGGGCACCCGCTCGGGATCCCAGGGATTGCGCGTGGGGAAGTACCCGCTGTTCTCGGTCGACGAGCCCATCGCGAACTCGTCGAGGTTCGTCTTGCCGACGATCACCGCCCCGGCCGCCTCGAGCCGCTCGACCGCCGTGGCGCTGTACGGGGAAACGTATCCCGCCAGGATTCGGGAGCCGCAGGTCGTGTGCCCGAACGTCGTGCAGAGGTTGTCCTTGACCGCCACCGGCACGCCGGCCAGCGGTCCGACCGGCCGGCCGGCGACGACGTCGCGGTCGATGGCGACCGCGCGCTCGAGGGCGTGCTCGGCCGTCAACTCGAGAAAAGCCTTCAGCTCGCCATTGCGGGCGGCGATTCGACCCAGCGCCGCCCGACAGACCTCCTCGGCGCGTCGGCGGCCGGCCGCGACTTCCGCGGCGATCGTCGCGGCCGTATCGGGTGTGCTCATGAACGCTGGCTCCTCGCGCGCCGGAGCGGCCGGTGCGGCCGCGGCCGTGGTGTCCGGCCCGCGCCGTCACCTTCCGCAGGGGATATACTACCGCACCATGCCGAAACGTGTGCTCATCCTCGGAGCGACCGGATCCATCGGACGCTCCGCGCTCGAGGTGGCCGCGGCACTGGCAGACGAGATCCGAATCGTGGGGCTGACGGCCGGGAGCGATGCCGCCTCGTTGGCGGAGTTGGCGCGCCGTTTCTCAGTGCCGGCGGTGGCGATCGCGGACGAGAATGCGTTCGACCAGTTGCGGCGCGCGGTCCCGGCGGGTACCCGCGTGCTCGCGGGGGCCGAGGGGCTGGTTGAGCTCGTACAAACGACCGAGGCCGATTTCGTTCTGGCGGCGATCGTTGGAGCGGCCGGTCTGCCGGCGACGCTGGCGGCCGTCGAGCAGGGCCGGGTGGTGGGCCTGGCGAACAAGGAATCGCTCGTCATGGCCGGGGCGCTGCTGATGCCGCTCGCGGTCGCCCGCGGGGCGACGCTGATCCCGGTGGACAGCGAGCACTCGGCGATCTTCCAGGCGCTGCACGCGGGACGGCGAGAAGACGTGCGCCGTGTGATCCTGACGGCGTCGGGCGGGCCGTTCCGGTCGTGGCCTGCGGAGCGTATCGCCGCGGCAACCCTGGCGGAGGCGCTGCGGCACCCCACCTGGAACATGGGCCCGAAGATCACGATCGACAGCGCCACGATGGTCAACAAGGCGCTGGAGATCATCGAGGCACACTGGCTGTTCGGGTTGCCGCCCGAGCAGATCGACGTGCTGATCCACCCGGAGTCGATCGTGCATTCCCTGGTCGAGTTTCAGGACGGGTCGCTGATCGCGCAGCTCGGCACACCGGACATGAAGACGCCGATACAATATGCCCTGACGTATCCCCGCCGGGTGCCCGGGATCGCGGATCGGCTCGACTGGCGGCAGGTCGGCTGCCTGCGGTTCGAGCTGCCCGACCCGGCCCGGTTCCCCGCGCTGGAGCTTGGGTACGCCGCCGCGCGGCGCGGCGGGTGCAGCGGTGCGGTGTTCAACGCGGCCAACGAGGCCGCGGTCACGCACTTCCGCAACGGACGGATTCCGTTCGGGCGGATCGTCCGTCTGGCCGAGCAGGTGCTCGGCCGCCATGTGGACGTGGCCCAACCGGGCCTGGCGGACCTGCTGGCGGCCGACCGCTGGGCGCGCGAAGAGGTTGAACGATGCCTGTAGGTGCTCTGGCCGCGGTTTCCGGCGGCGAGATCCTCGATCTGCTGCTCCAGTGGCTGTGGCTGCTGTGGCTGGTGCTGAAGGTCGTGATCGGCTTCTCGCTGGTCGTGGTGGTGCATGAACTGGGGCACTTTCTCCTGGCCAAGTGGGCCGGGATTCGCGTCCTGCGGTTCGCGGTGGGGTTCTTCGGGCGGGTGTGCGGCTGGCGGCGGGGCGAGGGTTTCACGTTCGGGCGGCGGCCGAACTACACACCCGAAGAGCTGGCGCAGCGGGGCTGGGGCGAGACGGACTACTGCCTGAACCTCCTGCCGCTCGGCGGCTATGTCAAGATGCTCGGCGAGGATGACATCATCATCAACGAGCAGACGGGGGAGATGCGGACGAGCAGCGACCCGCGGGCGTTCCCGAACAAGCCCGTGGGCCGGCGCATGCTCGTGATCTCCGGCGGGGTCATCTTCAACCTGCTCTTCGCCGTGCTCGTCTTCACAGGCATCTTCCTGTTTTCGGGCCGACAGGCCGTCGCGCCGGTCGTCGGGGTGGTCGAGGCCGAGTCGCCGGCGGCCCGCGCCGGCTTGAAACCCGGCGACCGGATCGTGGCGGTCGATGGCCGGCGGATTCGGGATTTCCAGAGCCTGGCCCAGTCGGTGATCCTGGGCGCGTCCAGACTCGAACTGACCGTGGAGCGCGACGGCGCCACTCTGTCTGCGCCCGTGGTGGTGAAACGGGAAGCGCGCGACGGCGAGAAGGAGCCGGTCGGGTTCTTCCCCCCGGTGCTTGCCCGAGTCACCAACGAGCCGGGCTATGGTTTGCCGCCGGGACTGCAGCCCGGCGATACGGTCGTCGCGGTGGACGGCCGACCGTTGCTCGATGCAGCGGAATTGGACTTCGCCGCGATCGAGAGTCAGGGCCGGCCGCTCGAGCTGACCGTGGAGCGTCGTACGGCGCGGGGCGCGACGGAGAAAGTCCAAGTGTCCTGCACGCCGGGGATGATCCTCGCGCCGCGCGAGACTTCGGACGACGGCAGCGCGCGCGTGGAAACCCCGCGGCACCTGCTGGGTCTCGTGCCACGTCAGATGGTTCGGCAGGTCGTGCCGCGCTCTCCGGCGGCGCGCGCCCGGCAGGTCGACGGGGGCGCCGGCGCGGGCTTCCAGCCCGGCGACGTGATCGTGCAGTGGGACACGGTCCCGAATCCCTCCTACCCGGAGATCACGCGCGCGATCCTCGCACACGACGGGCGGCCGCTGCGCGTGATTGTGGAGCGGGACGGACAGCCGGTTGTGCTCGAGGTGACACCGCAGCGCGAGTTCCGCCTCTTCGGCTCCGCGCCACCCCGGGTCGGGCTGGCGTTCGTGGATGAGGATGCACGGCCGGTCGTGGCGAGCGTCGTGCCGGACACGCCGGCCGCGGTGCTGGGCCTGCCGCGCGGCTCCGAGATTCGCGCGATCGGCGAACAGCCCGTGGCATCGTGGGCCGAACTGTTTCGAGCCTTGCGGGACGCCGCGGGGCAACGGGTCGCCGTGCGATACCGCAGCGGGCCGGACGAGGCCACCGCGCACCTGGACGTGCCGTCGAACATCCTGCACGAGCTGGGTTTGCCGCCCGCGGTCCACATCCGCCGCATCGCGGGCGAGGACTCCGTCGCGCTGCCCTCGGGCCGGCGGCAGAAGGTGGGCACTTCGGCGAGCGCGCTGGCCGAGACGCTGGGCCGCTACGTGGGGCGCACCATCACGATCGAGTACGGTCGCAACGCCCTCGATCCGGAGACCCGGCGGGCCGAGTTCACGGTCCGGCCGGACAACATCGATCCATGGCCGCTGCGCGTGGCGTTCGGAGTCCCGGGGATCGCCCGTGCGTTCGCCGAGACGAGGATCTCGGCCGAGGGGAACCCGGCGCGTGCGGTGGGCATGGCGCTGGAGGCGTCGTACCGCAACGTCGAAGCGGCCTTTATGATCCTCGGCAGCATGCTTGCGCGGCAGGTCGGGCCGCAGAATGTCGCAGGCCCGGTCGGCATCTTCGAGATGGCCTATCGGGAGAGCAAGAGCGGACTCGGCGACCTTCTGTACTTCCTCGCGTTCATTTCGGTGAACCTGGCCGTGCTCAACTTCCTGCCGCTGCCGGTGCTCGATGGCGGAACGATGGTGTTCCTGATAGTCGAGAAACTGCGCGGGCGGCCGGTGCCGCTGCGGGTGCAGGTGACGACGACACTGGTCGGCCTGGCGCTCATCGTGGGCGTTTTCCTGTTCGTGACGTTCCAGGACATCTCGCGCTGGGGAGCGGCGGGCTGATGGGGCGCGGGGTTGCGGCTGACCGTCGAGTTTCGGAGAGTCCTGTAGGAGTGAACCGATACACCTGCCTCGGATCACCCGTCCAAGGAGCCTTACCATGAGACGCCTGTCGACGCTTGCTGCCCTTCTTCTGGTGCTGCCGAGTACGCGCGCCGCGGACGACATCGAGAAGCTCGATCCTGCGAGGCTGCCGCGCGTCAAGCCGCCCGCCAAGATCGCGGGCGACGGTCGCCCGCTGGTCGTGAAGGTGCTGGTGCTCGACTTCAACCCGCTGATCCCGGGGAAGGTGCATTCGCCCGACCAGCCGGACGCACCGGCCAAGGGGCTGCGTGAGGTCGGGGGGTGGAACGACCCGCTGCCGCTGGCCGCGGGGTTCATCCAGGACATGTGCGACGCGAGCGGCGGACTGCTCCAGTACGAAATCGTCGAATGGCAGGTCGTGCGGCGGTTCCAGAAGAAGAAGGACGGCTTCGTCTACACACCGGAACAGTACGTGAGCGCCCTGCGGCAGGGCACGGGCAAGGCGGAGGCCTGGCACCAGCCCGACGGGCTCGACTACCCGGCGATGATCGCCGAGTTCGACCTCGTGCGGCGCGTGGACAGCGGTGAAATCGACGAAGTCTGGATGATGGGCTTGCCGTACTTCGGGTACTGGGAGGCCGCGATGGCCGGCCCGGGCGCGTTCAATATCAACGGCGGCGTGTATGACCAAATCCCCTGCAAGCGCCGGTTCGCGATCATGGGCTTCAACGTCGAACGCGGCGTCGCCGAGATGATCCACGACGTGTGTCACCGCACCGAATCCACGATGGCGCGCGTGTACGGCGGCTGGAAGGTCGACCAGCTCACGACGAACTGGGCGAAGTTCGCCGCGAACGAGAAGCAATCGGGCACCGCCGCCGTCGGGACGTGCCATTACCCGGCCAACGCCGAGAAGGACTACGACTACGCCAATCCGCGCGTGGTGCAGAGCACGGCCGACGATTGGCTGAACTTCCCGAACCTCACGGGCGAAAAGAAGCCCGTCTCGCGCGACAACTGGGCCGGGCCCCACAAGGACGCGAAGGGGAATATCGATTACCACCGCAACTACATGATCTGGTTCTTCACGCGCCTGCCCAGGGCTCCGGGCGTGAACGCGGATGGCCGGCTGAACAACTGGTGGGAGTACGTGTACAACTTCAACGCCTACGACGAGCGCGGCCGGCCGTTGCCGGACGCGAAGCCGGTCGAAGACAAGACCGTTGCAGAGCGCGGCGGGCGCCGGCCGGCGTGACGGCCGGCTGACGGCTCACGCGGAGCCCGCCAGACGGGACTGGAGCTGCGCGACCTGGGCGGCCAGGGCACGGACTTCGGCGCGGAGCTCCGCGAGCTCGGCGCGGATGGCCGCCGGGGCTTCGGTGCCGGCAGGGTCGGCCGCCGGCGCGGGCGCTGCGGGAGCGGCTGCCGCGCTTGCGAAGCGGGCCAACTGCTGCCACTCGGCATCCGGGTACAGGCGGTGCGCGTAGCGAACGGCGGACTGGCCGGGAGCCCGGGGCAGGGGGCTGACCATCGGCTCGGCGCCTTGGCTCAGCGCCTCGAGCACGGCGGTGACCGACTCGACCGACTCGAACGGGAACATCCGCGTGCAGCGCGAGCGAAGCTCGCCGACCGTCTGCGGGCCCCGCAACAGGAGCTCCGCCATGACGGCCCGCTGGGGCTTCTCCCAGCCGAGGGCTTCCTTCGTCTCGTGCTTCCACCGCTCGACGCGGGAAGCTCCGCCGGGAAGCAGGCGAGAAGCGAGGCCGCGCTCCCGCAACCCCTCGAGCGTGTTCCAGACCGTGTCCTCGTCGAGGTTCATCTCGGGAGCGCGGTTGCTCTTTTGGTTGCACGCGACCACAACCGCGTTCACCGTCATCGGGTAATACTGCGGCTGCGACAAAGCTTTCTCGATCAGCACACCCAGCACGCGCCGCTCGACCTCGTTCAGCCGCACGTTCACCGCTGTCCTCCCGCGAGATGACGCCGACGGCTCAGCGCCCCCGGCAGACGGACTGGAAGGCCGCAATGGCCCGGTCGATCCCGGCCGAGGACACATCGAGGTGCGTCACCGCCCGCACACGTTGCGGCGGTGTCGGCAGCATCCAGACCCCGTGCGCGCGCAAGCGGGCGACGAAGTCGGCCGCCGTGGCCAGCGACGGCTCGACATCGAAAAGCACGATGTTCGTTTCGACCGTCGCCGGATCGAGCCGGATGCCGGGCAGCTCCGCGATCGCCTCCGCCAGCCGGCGTGCGTGGGCGTGATCCTCCGCCAGCCGTTCGACGTGATGGTCCAGTGCGTACAACGCTGCGGCCGCGAGGATGCCGGCCTGCCGCATCGCGCCGCCGAACATCTTGCGGAAGCGGTGCGCGCGCGTGATGAAAGGCTTCGGACCGGCGACGATCGAGCCCACGGGCGCGCCGAGGCCCTTCGAGAAGCACATTGACACGGTGTGGACGTGCTGCGTGTAGTCGGTGGGGCGGCAGCGGGCGGCCACGCACGCATTCATCAGCCGGGCGCCGTCCATGTGCAGGTGGAGCCCGAAGCGGTCGGCCGCGGCCCGGACTTCGGCCACCCGCGGCGCGGGCCACACGGAACCGCCCCCGCGATTGTTGGTGTTCTCGACGATGACCATGCGCGAGTGCGGGAAGTGTGCGTTCTCAGGGCGGACGGCGGCCGCGACCTGCTCGGCCGTAAAGACGCCGCGCACGCCGGCGAGCAGGCGGACGCTGCACCCGGAGAGAGCCGCCGGCCCGGCCGTTTCGTAGTTATAGCTGTGGGTGGTCTCGTCGATGATCAGTTCGTCGCCGGGCTCGGTAACGGCCCGGATGGCCACCTGATTGGCCATGGAGCCGGAGGGCACGAACAACGCCGCTTCCTTGCCGAGCAGGGCGGCGCAGCGCTCCTGCAACGCGTTGACCGTTGGGTCATCGCCCAGCACATCGTCGCCGACCTCCGCGGCCGCAATGGCGGCCCGCATTTCCGGCGTGGGCTTCGTGACAGTGTCGCTCCGCAGGTCAACGACCGGCGTCATTCTCAGCCCTCCAGCGCCGCGCCACCTCGGCCAACGCCTTCTCCAGTCGCTCGACTTCAACCTGCTTCTCGCGCACGGTGCGCTTCTCGAACCAGGCCGCCGGCTTGACGTCCTTGATGCGCGCGATCTTCGCGAGCGCGCGGTAGAGCGCATGGTCGAATTTCTCGGCCTCGGGCTTGAGTTCCGCCAGGAGCAGCTCGGCCGTGGGCGGCGTGAGGCGCTCGAGTGCCTGGGCGGCGACCTTGTCGTCGGCGCGGGCCAGCTCGAGCAGCTTCGTGGCCGAGTCGCGCGTGGAGAGCGCGGCCAAAGCGTCGATGGCCAGCTTGCGCACGCCCGCGTCGAGTCGCTCGCGGTCGAAAAGAGCGGCGACGGACCGGGCGGCCTTCGTGACGCGCCACTCGATGACGAGTCGCAGGGCGGTGGAGAGCTCCGGAGGCTTGGCCTCGGCGTTCTCCAGGGCCGTACGGATGCGGGTGTCGAAAAGCCGGTCGGCGTAGGCGGCGAGCACGGCGTTGAGCTTCTGCACGACGGCGTCGGCCTGCGCGACGCGGCTGGGTTCGAGGATGTCGAGCTTGTCGCCCTCCGGCGTCACGAACGACATCATCTGGTTGGCGGAGTCGGACAGCCCGAACTCCTTGAGCACGTCGCGGTACTGACCGCGCTGAAGGCGCAGCGGCACGAAACGCTCAGAGAGACGGACGACACGCGGATCCTGAAGCGCGCGAAATTGCATCTGGTCCAGCTGGTCGTCGCGGTCCCCCTTGCGCGAGAGGACGTAGACCAAGAGCGGCTTGAGCGTCCGCTGGGATTCGGCGACGGCAGCGCGGGGCTCGTCGCGCCAGTTGATCTCGCGCTGGGCCCAGGCCAGCGACGGCAGCAACAGCAGCAGTCCCACGGCAGAGCAGCGCATCGGGCACCTCCGCATCCTCGGTCGGGCCGGTCCGCCTTCTCGGCCAGACGCCCACCGGTCCGCGGCTATTCTACGCGCTTCCCACCGGTGCCGCCCCGGGAAAAACCGACCCAACCCGCGCCCTTGGAGGGCCGAAACACGGGGGCCGGCGGCCGGCGCGGGCACCGCTCGGGCGCTCCGCCGAGAGGCGCCGGCGAGGCGCCCGGCTCAGACCCCGTCTCCGGCCGCCGGGCGGCGCCGCGATGACGCGGCCGTCAACCCGGCAACCGCAGCCGCTGCACCGGTGCGGCTGGGCGGCGCGAGCTGCGGACTCCGGCGAGGGCGCCCGCCGGCTACCCGCGCTCGAGCCGTGCCGCGCGCCCCGGCGGCCGCAATAGTTCGAAATCGGCGGCCCACCGCGGGCATCCAGGGCGCCGGTCACCATTTTCGTCGGTGCCAGTACGTCATGAACGCAACGGCCGAGCCCAGCGCCAGCCCCAGAATGATCCAAAAGGCGAAGCGGTGCTCCTGCAAAGGAAGGGCCACGTTCATGGAGAATACGCTCACGACGAGCGTCGGCACCATGATGGCGATCGTGATGATGTTCAGCGTCTTCATCAGCACGTTGAGGTTGTTGCTGACGATCGAGGCCCGAGCGTCCATCAGGCTGGCGAGGATGTTCGAGTACATCTCGGCCTGCTTGTAGCACTGGTTGTTCTCGATGATGATGTCGTCGAGAAACTCGATCTCCTCCGTCCCCAGCCCGATCTTGGCCGCGTTGTTCTTGAGCTTCTCCAGCAGCGCCCCGTTCGAACTGATCGAGTTCACGTAGTACACGAGGCTCTTCTGGAGCGCGAACATGTTGATCAGGTGCCGGTTTTCCATCGACCGGTTGATCTCCTTCTGGAGCTCGTCGGACACCATGCTGATGCCCTTCAGGTGCTCGCGGAAGTGGATGATGGAGCGCGCCAGGATCGTCAGCATCACCCCCGGCACCGATTGCACTCGCACGACCGGGTTGCCGTCGAGCAGCGACTGCTCCTCCGGCATCACGACGATCAAACGCCCCTTGAAAAGGAATAGCCCGGCCGACGAGACGCGGAACAAAAACTGTTCCTTGCCCGAGTAGTTGCGCGGCCGCTTGTAGATCAGCGCGAAGTGCTCGGGCTCGAACTCGAGGCGTGACAGCTCGTCCGGGTCGAGGGCCGATGCGAACGTGTGGTCGTCGATCCGCAGTTCTTCGACCAGGTAACGTCGCTCGGCTTCGGTCGGCTGCACATACACGGCGACGTTGGCCGACGGGTCGTCAACCTCCAGCAGCCGCCGGTCAATGATGCGATAGTCGTGCCGCATGCGCGTTCCGGAACGAGACGCCCTGACCGCCGGCCACGCTACCGCGCGCGGCACACAGCGGCAACCGGTTGCTGTTCATGCCGAGGGCCCGCGAGGAGAGCGAAAGGTGACGGCGCCGGGTCCCGCGACCGCCGCAGCGGGTGGCCCTCGCCCCGCCCACCGGGCGGGTCTGTTATCGGCAGTGGACACCCGGGGCCGAACTAGAATGTGTCGGGCGGTGATGAACACGGAGTCGAGGCGCGCGATGCGAGAGACGCAGCATTGGCGGCGCGGGCCCCAGGCATGTGATTCGAGAGGAGCCGCCGCAACGGGCGGTCGCGGCCCGCGGGCGGCGCGGATGTTCGCGTTCTTCGCGGCGGCGGCCGTCGCCGGGGGGCTTGGCGGCTGTCCACCGCTCAACCCGCCGCCCGACGGCAGCACACGCATTCGGTTACAGCGCGTGGCCGGAGGCTTCACGTCGCCCATCGATCTGGCGGCTCCGCCCGACGGCTCGGGGCGGCTGTTCTTGGCCGACCAGGTGGGAGTCGTCTGGGTCATTGACAACGCCGGCGCGGTGCTGCCCGCACCGCTGCTCGATCTACGCGCGCGCATCGACACGCTGAACGCGGCGTACGACGAGCGCGGGCTGCTCGGACTGGCGCTGCACCCGAGCTACAACAGCAACGGCAAGCTGTATGTCTTCCACACAACGCCGCCGGGTAACGACGCGCCGCCCGGAAGCGCGACCGAGGTAAGGATCGCGGAGTACCGGATTTCGGCCACCGACCCCAACCGGGTCGACCCGGCGACGGAGCGCGTGATCCTGCGGATCGCCAAGCCGCAAGCCAACCACAACGGCGGCCAGCTCGCGTTCGGCCCGGACGGTTTCCTGTACATCGCCCTGGGCGACGGCGGCGGGGCAGGCGACGTCGGGTTCGGGCACACCGCCGACCTCGGCAACGCGCAGGATCTCACGAACCTGCTGGGCAAGATTCTGCGGATCGACGTGAACAGCGGAACGCCCTACAGCGTGCCGCGGAGCAACCCGCTGGTCGAGCGCGGCGGCGGAGCCCGCGCGGAAATCTACGCCTACGGCTTCCGCAACCCGTGGCGGTTCTCTTTTGACACGCCGCCGGGGGCGGCGGCGCGGCTGTTCGTGGCCGATGTGGGTCAGGCCCTAATGGAAGAGGTGAACCTGGTCGAGATCGGCGGCAATTACGGCTGGAACCGCAAGGAAGGCACGCTCTGCTTCAACCCGCAGAGCATGCTCGCGCCGCCGGACGTCTGTCTCGACGAAATGCCCGACGGGTCCGTCCTGCGGCCGCCGATCCTGACCTACCGCCACACCGACGCCGGCGGCCCGTTCGGATCCGCTGTGGTGGGCGGCTTCGTCTATCGCGGAAGCACGGTGACGGCACTGAGCAAGCGCTACGTCTTCGGCGACTACGGCGCGAGCCCTTTGATCCCCAGCGGGCGGCTGTTCGCGGCCACCGAAGCCGGCGACGGAACGTGGAGCTTCACGGAAATTACCGTTGCCGACTCGGCGACCGGTCGAATGAGCGGCTTCCTGCTCGGATTCGGGCGGGATGCCGCGGGTGAGCTGTATGTACTGAGTCGGACCCAGACCGGGCCGACCGGCACCACCGGGGCGGTTGACCGGATCATCCCGGCACCGTGACGCAGGCGGCGCTCGCGCATTGGGGTTGACCGCCAGGCGGCCTCCGGCGAAAGTGCGGGGGCTGCGCGGCGCGTTCGGCAGGGCGCCGCGTCGCGGCCGAAGTGGCGGAATGGCAGACGCGCGGGATTCAAAATCCCGTGGCCGCAAGGCCGTGAGGGTTCGAGTCCCTCCTTCGGTAGTCGCCCGGCCGAGTGGGCGGGCAGGGCGTCAGTTCGGCCAGTCGCGGGGGCCGCAGGACAGCAGCAACCCGGGGCCGGTGATCGGGTATCGCGCGAGGTAGGCGGCCAACGTCTCGCGGCTGACGGCTTCGACGGCCGCGAGGCGGGCGGCGGGAGTGCGCGGGTAGCCGCGGGATTCGAGGTCGTCGATGAGCTGCATGAGGCGCGTGCGGGGGCTCTCGGATTCGAGCGCAACCTGCGTGCGGCGACGGTTGCGGACGCGCTGCACCTCGTCCTCGCGGAAGCCGGCGCGCGTGACTTCCTCGGCCTGCTCCCGCAGCGCGGCGAGCATCGCCTCGCAGCGGTCCGGCTCGCCGTCGGCATACAGCGCCAGGTAGCCGCAGTCGGCGTAGGCGATCCAGGTAGCCCCGGCGTGGGTGCAGATGCCTTTCTGGACGATGTTCCAGTAGCAGCGTGAGTTCGGACCGCCGAGCAGCGCCGTCAAGGCCTCGACGGTCTCCTCTTCGGCGTGGCCCTGCGGGACGGAGGGGTACACCAGCGCCACGGTGTGCTGCTTGAACCGCTCCAGCCGGTACTTTCGCATGCCCGTCGGCAGCGGCGGCACCGGGACGGCGGCCGGCGGCGCCCCGTTGCCTCGGTCCCAATGGCCGCAGTAGCGGCCCGCGGCCGCGAAGACGGCTTCCGGCTCCAGCGCGCCAGCCGCGAGCAGGGTGACGCTGGCGGCTCCGTATCGGCGGCGATGGTAGTCCCGCAGGACCTCGTGCGGCAGGGCGGCGATGGTTTCCTTTTCGCCGAGTATCTCGTGCCCGAGCGGGTGCGAATCAAAAAGGGTGCGGTGGACGAAGTTCGAGACCTGCCGCTCGAAGTCGTCGTCGCTCATCGCGATCTCTTCGAGAATGACGTTCCGCTCCGTTTCGAAGTCGGCGACGGGCAGGCTCGGCCGCAGCATGTCGGCCAGGAGCTCAAGCTGGGGCTCCAGTCGCGGGGCCGGAACCCAGCCGTAGTACACCGTGTGTTCCTTGCCGGTGAAGGCGTTGTAAATGCTGCCTAGCTCGTCGAAGCGCACGTTGATGTCGTGCCACGAGCGGCGGGGCGTGCCCTTGAAGCACATATGCTCGAGGAAGTGGCTTACGCCGTGCTCGTGCGGGGCTTCGTGCCGCGCGCCGGTCCGGACGTAGAACGCCACCGCCGCGGAACGCACGCGCGGCATTACCTCACAGACGACGCGGAGTCCCGAGGGCAGCCGGTGTTCAACGAAACAGGAAGTCATGGCGCGGATTGTAGCACGGCCGCCCGGCGGGCGGCGGTTCAGAGGGCCGCGCTCCGCGCCGGGTTGGTTCAGTCGCGCGCCGTATCGAGGTCGTCGTCTTCGTGACTCATGAACTCGACGCCGACGAGGTAGCCGTGGTGGGCCTGCGTGCAATGGCGTACGACGGCGTGGCCGTAGCAGCTCAGCGCGGGCTGGTGGATCGCCAGCGAGATCTTGGTCTCGACCGGGATGGGCCGCCGGGTGCGCATCGCCAGCCCGTGCACGCTCAGGTTGTGCAGCGTCGCGAGCACGTGTCGCTCGCCGTAGCACTGCTCGGGCAGCCAGACCTCCACGGTCCCCGGAAACGGCCAGCGCTCTTCGCGGCGCGCCCCGGGCCCCTGCTTGGCCGTGGCGTTGACGCGGTGCGTATCCAGCAGCTCGGAGATGGCCTCCGGCGTGATGCGGACAATCTTCTCGGCGTCCATTGCTACATCTCCCGGCTGGCGGCCGCGTGCGACCGCCGGATCGCCTGAGGGTTTCATCGGCGGAAGTGCGGGCCGCCATCAGCGGCAGGGGGGCGAGTCCGCCCGCGCCGGAACACCGCGAGACGAGACGCGCGGGGGTTCCCGGACGGCGCCGGGCGACACGGGGCAGGGCCGCGCGGCCCGTCCGGGAACGAAAACGGCCCGCGCAGCGTCTGCGATCGGGTGGCACGTCCGACAACACGAGCGGGCCTGCCGCCGCGGTGCCGCGGCCGGGCCGGGCTCACGCTTCCGGCTGGCGTAGCCGATGCACCAAGAGCCTTCGGCGGCCGCCGCGTAACGCGGGGCCGCCTTCGAGAACCCGTTCTGCCGCAACGTCTCAACCTCCCAACCTGGAGTCGAGGCTATGCGGCAAGCAAAGATCGGATTGTGGGGCGGACTGGCGTGGCTCGCGCTCGTCGCGGGCTGCGGCGGCGAGTTGCTCGAAACGCCAACGCCGGTGGCGAGCGGCAGCCGGACGGGGGGGGCAACCGGCGGGACCAGCTCGGCGGTCGCGGCACCGAGTACGTCGGTGGTCAGCGGGGCGGTTCCGGACGGCGCGGCCTACCAGCTCGTGTCGCTGGGCGCGGCCGACCTCGACGAGGGCGTGCGGATCGCGCTGCGCGGCGGCGTTCTGAACCGGGACACGCTGCTGGTGGTGCTGCTGGACGAGAACCAGAATCTGCTCCAGCGCGCGCTGGTTTCGGCCGGAAGCCCGCTCGAGCACACGCTGCGGTATCCGACGGAGACGCTTTACCTGGGGGTGGCGGCCGCTCCGGGCCGGACCGTGGGGTCGTTCGCTTTCGACGTCCAGCGGACGCCCGGGGTCGGCGCTCCTGCGCCGCGGCCCACGGCGGTCTGGCTGAACTTCGCCGGGGGCGTGGGCGTGTCGGTCCACCGTCGGGCGGGTATCACCTTTCCGGAGTTCAACGCGCGCCTGTGCGGACCGGCTTACGCCGGCGCGACGACCGCGATGAAGGCGGCCATCGTCCAGGCGGTGCGGGCGGACTACGCGGGCTATAATGTCACAGTGCTGACTTCGGATGACGGTCCGCCGCCGAACACGCCGCATGCGACGGTGCACTTCGGCGGCTCCGACCCGCGGCTGCTGGGGCTGGCGGACAACGTGGACCGCTACAACGTTGACGAGTGGCAGACGGCCATCGTTTACTGCGAGAGCTTCGCCGACTTTGCCGCGATGCAGTTGACCGTCGCGGAAATGGGGCAGATGTTGGGCAACGTGGCCAGTCACGAACTCGGACACCTGCTCGGCCTGTACCATACCCAGGTGCCCAGCGACATCATGGACACGACCGGAACCGCGTGGGATCTGGTGGCCGACCAAGCGTTCACGCGTGCGGCGCTGGAGACGAGCGTGTTCCCGATCGGCTTCGAGGACTCCCCGGCACGCCTGCGCGAAACGGTCGGTGCGCGGGCGGTCAAACATGAGACCGCGCGTCCGCAGAGCGCCGCGGAGGCGCAGCGCAAGCGCGAGCTGCGGGCGGTGCTGCGGGCCGCTCTGCCGACCCGCTGCGGCAACTGCCTGCATCCGGACGATTAGGGAAGAGGGCCGAGTGTCAACAGGAGGAGCCCGCGTATGAGTTGGTGGCGGGACGGGCGGCTGGGCGGCGTTCTGGTGGCGGTCCTGGCGGTCGGCGTGCTCGGCGGCTGCCCGGTCGCCGCGACGGACGATGCACCGTTTCTCGACGGCGACGGGAACCTGCGGCCGGCGACGGCGACGGCCGTGACCTTCGGCGGCAGCGGCCGCGCGCGCTTCCGAGGGTCGATCGGCACGGCCGATGACATCGACGTGTTCGCGGTCGGCGTGTTGCAGCCGGGCGACCGGTTGTACGTTGACGTGCAGGCCAAGAGCAGCGGCCTGGACCCGGTGGCGGCGGTGTTCGACAGCCGGGAGTACCTGCTCGCGTTCAACGACGACCGGACGCCGGACGGCTCCAACCTGAATCCGCTGATCGACATCGTCATCCCCGGGCGTACCGACGCCTACTTCGTCGGCATCATCGGCTATCCCGGCGTTGGTGCGACCGGCACGTACGAGGTGACGATCCAGGTGACGCGCGACGTGGGCTTCGGCGGGGCGCGCGGACAGGTGGTGTACCTCGACTACCGGGGCGGGACGAACATCACGGTGCCGAACGTGGGACGGTTCAACCTTCCTCCGTTCAGCGCGACGGACGTCGGCCTGCCCGCGACCCAGACGGCCGCGCTCAAAGCACGCGTCACGCAAATCGTGCGCGAGCGCTACGTGGGGTATGACTTCACGGTAATCAGCTCGGACGAGAGCGGGCCCCCGTCCGGACCGCACTCGACCGTCTACTTCGGCGGCGACGATCCGCAGGCGTTTGCGATCTCCGAGCAGATCGACACGTTTAACGCCGATCGCAGCGACGACGCGATCGTCTACACGCAGAGCTTCCAGGGGGCGTTCGGCGTGAGCCCCTCGTTCGAGCAGATGGCACAGGCGCTGGGCAACACCGTCGCCCACGAGATCGGCCATTTGCTGGGGCTGGTGCACACGGCCGACTGCGACGACCTGATGGACTCGAGCTGCTTCAACAGCCGGCTGCTGGCCCCGCAGGCCTTCAAGTCGGCGGCGCGGCTCAGCACGTCCGTGTTCCCCTTCGGGTTTCAGTCGGCCACGGAAATCCTGACGTGGCTGTTGGGACTCGACTGACGGCGCGCGGTCGGGCCTCCGCCGAACGCCTACACCTCGGTCAGCATCTTCAGGTAACTGAAGTACCGCCGCGCGCTGATCGCGCCGGCCGCGACGGCCGCGCCGACGGCGCAGCCCTCCTCACCGCGGTGCAGGCAGTTGTTGAAGCGGCACTGCGCGATGTACGGCAGGAACTCGACGAAGCACGCTTCCAGCTCACCGGGCGCCACCGCCCACAGGTCGAACGCGCGGATCCCCGGCGTGTCGATCACGAACCCGCCGAAGTCCAGCGGCATCAGCTCGGCCAGGGTCGTCGTGTGCCGGCCCTTCTCGTTCTCGGCGCTGACGCTCGCCGTCGGCAGCTGCAGACCGGGCTGCACGGCGTTCAGCAGTGAGCTCTTGCCGACGCCGCTCTGGCCCGAGAGCACGGTGAGTCGGCCGCGCAGCACCTCACGCAGCTCGTCCAGCCCCGCGCCGCTGACGACGCTGGTGCACAGGCATCGGTACCCGAGCGATCGGAACTCCGCCACGATGTCGTGTACGCTCAGACCGGCGTTCGCCCCGTCGGCCTCCTCCTCCGCGTCCTCGGTCTCCGCGGGCGAGTCCGCGGCGGCCAGGTCCATCTTGTTGAAGCACAGGATCGGCTGGAGCCCGCCCTTGAGCGCCGCGACGATATACCGGTCGACCAGGTGCGGCCGCAGCCGCGGCTGGGCCACGCTGACGACCGCCAGCAACTGCTCGGCGTTCGCCACGATCGCGTGCTCGCGGCGGCGGATGTCGCGGCGGGACAGGGTGGTCGTGCGGGGCTCCACGCGCTCGATCACGCCCACCGGCCGGCCGTCGTGCACCCGGGCCTGGTCCGACAGCCAGACGCGGTCGCCCACCATGACGGGGGCGCGGGTCTGGATCAGGAGCGTCCGCAGCACGCGCCGGACCGTGCATTCCCACGCGCGGCCCTCGTCGTCGGTAACGTACACGAACAGGCCGTGCACCTTGGTCACGCGGCCGGGCCGCCACAGCGCCTCGTCGACGACCCGCTGGTCGTCGTCGCCGACGATGACCGTCCGCTTGCGGGACAGGTCGCCCTTGGCTCGGACGGACTCGGACGTCTGCACATCCTCGAGCCGTTCCTGGTCGGCGCGGAACCGCTGGGTCCAGTCGTCAGCCCGACGGCGGACCTGGCGGTTCTGGCGGAACTCCACGCGAACCTTGCGTGACGGCCGTTTCCGCGACATGCCGTCATTCTACTCGGGCCGGGGCGGCGGACCGTTGCAGGTCGGCACAGTTTCGGGCACAATCGGGCATCCGGTGCCCGAGGGAGCTGCATGACGTCGTTGGCCCATACGCTGGCCGAGCGGGCGGTGACGACCCGCTACGAGGATCTGTCCCCCCGCGTCGTTCACGAGGTGAAGCGACGCGTGCTCGACTCACTGGGCTGCGCCCTCGGGGCGTGGACGAGTCGCCCCGCCCGCGTGACGCGGGCCATCGCGGAGGGGGTGAGCGTGCCGCGCGGCGCCAGCCTGCTCGGCAGCCGTCACCGGACGTTGCCGGAACTGGCCGCGTTCAGCAACGGGGCCCTCGTCCGCTACCTCGACTTCAACGACACGTATCTGAGTCTCGAGCCGGCCCATCCGAGCGACAACCTGCCGGCGGCGCTGGCCGTGGGACAAGCCGTCGAGGCGTCCGGGCGGGACATCATCCTCGCGGCGGCGCTGGGCTACGAGCTGCAGTGCCGCCTGTGCGACGCCGCGTCGCTCCGCAAGCACGGCTGGGACCACGTGTATTACGGCGCGCTCTCGACGGCGCTGCTCGCCAGTCGGCTGTATGGGCTGAACGTCCCGCAGACGGTGCACGCGCTGGGGCTGGCGGGGGTGTGCAACTTCGCCACCCGGCAGACGCGCACGGGCCAGCTTTCCGACTGGAAAGCCTGCGCGTTCTCGAACGCGGCCCGCAACGGGATTTTCGCCGCCCAGCTCGCGCGGCAGGGCCTCACCGGGCCGCATGAGATCTTCGAGGGTCCCAAAGGCCTGTTCCAGATGGTCACCGGGCCGTTCGACCTGAAATGGGCGACCGGCCCGGACGACTGGATGATCCTGCGCACGTACATCAAGTACTGGCCAGCGGAGTATCACTCGCAGTCGGCGATCGACGCAGCGCTCCAGCTCCGGCCGGAGTGCGGCGACCCCCGGCAGATCGAGAGCATCCGGATTGAGAGTTTCGAGGCCGCGGTCAGCATCATCGGCAGCGAACCGGAGAAGTGGCGGCCGACGAGCCGTGAGACGGCCGACCACAGCATGGGCTACTGCGTGGCGGTGGCGCTGCTGGACGGCGACGTGACGCGGGCGTCCTTCGACGAGCAGCGGATTCGGGACGCGACCGTGCTGGCGCTGCTCGACCGCATCCGCATCGTCGAGACGGCTGAATGCAACGCGGGGTACCCGGACGGCATTCCGAACCGGCTGATCATCCGCACGGGGGACGGTCGCGAGCTCCGGAAGCTGGTGAAGTACCCGCGCGGACACGCCGGCAACCCGATGACGGACGACGAGGTGATCGCGAAGTTCCGCCGACAGGCCGCGGGCGTGGTGAGCGACGCGACGGCCCAGCGGCTGATCGAGCTCGCATTGGCCCTGGACACACTGGCGGACGTGACGCCGCTGCTGGAATTCGACGTGCTCTGACATATGGCATGGCCGGGAACCCGAGCCGGAAGGACAGGACGATGGCCGACAAGGCGACGCTGACGTACAACGGCAAGACCTACGAGCTGCCCGTGGTGGTGGGCACGGAGAACGAGGCGGCGATCGACATCCAGCACCTGCGGGCGGAATCGGGACTCATCACGCTCGATGACGGCTACGCCAACACCGGCTCGTGCATCAGCAACATCACCTTCATCGACGGCGAGCAGGGAATCCTGCGCTACCGCGGCTACCCGATTGAGGAGCTCGCCGAGTATTCGACTTTCGTGGAGACCGCGTACCTGCTGATCACGGGCGAGTTGCCGAACGCCCGGCAGCTGGCCGAGTTCAAGGCGTTGCTCAACGAGCATCAGTTCATCCACGAGAACATGCGGCACCACTTCGAGGGCTTCCCGGCCGACGCGCCGCCCATGGCCATTCTCTCGGCCATGCTCAACACGCTGGGCTGCTTCGAGCCCGCCGTCGCCCGGCCGAGCGACGAGCCGAACTTCCTGGCGTCGGCCGCCCGATTGCTCTCGAAAGTCCGGGCCATCGCGGCCGCGAGCTACCGCAAGTCGATGGGCCTGCCGATCAACTATCCGCGCTTCGACCTGTCGTACACGGCGAACTTCTGGCACCTCATGTTCTGCATGCCGAACGCGCCGTGCGAGCCGGACCCGGACATCGTCCGCGCGCTGGACATGATCTTTATCCTGCACGCGGACCACGAGCAGAACTGCTCCACCTCGACCGTACGCATGGTCGCATCGAGCCAGGCGAACCTGTACGCCTCCGTGGCGGCGGGCGTCTGCGCCCTCTGGGGCCCGCTGCACGGCGGGGCCAACATGGCCGTGATCGAGATGCTGGAGGGCATCCGGGCCCGCGGCGAGTCGGTGCCGGCGTTCGTCGCGAAGGTCAAGGACGCGCACGCCCGGCTCATGGGCTTCGGCCACCGCGTTTACAAGAACTTCGACCCCCGCGCCAAGATCATCAAGCAGGCCTGCGACCGCGTGCTGTCGCGGCTGGGCATCCGCGATCCGCTGCTCGACATCGCGATGGAGCTCGAGGAAGTGGCCCTCCGCGACCCGTACTTCATCGAGCGCAAGCTGTACCCGAACGTGGACTTTTACAGCGGCATCATCATGCGGGCCGCGAAGATCCCGCTCAGCATGTTCCCCGTGCTGTTCGCGATCGGCCGCATGCCCGGCTGGATCGCCAACTGGCGCGAAGTACACCTGAACCCCAAGGCCCGCATCTACCGGCCGCGGCAGGTCTACAACGGGCCGACGAAGCGGCCGTACACGATGCTCGCGGCACGGGGCTGAAGCCCGCCCGCGAACCCGGCTGCAAGAAATATGACCGAGCCGACTCCATCCCGTGCGACGCGTCTGCGAGCCCTGCTCCGCGATCACACGGTTGTCCTGCCGGGCGCGTTCAGCGCCCTGACGGCGCGGATGATCGAGCAGGCCGGCTTCGAGGCCGGGTACCTGTCCGGCGGGGCCCTTGCCAACAGCCTGCTGGGGGTCCCCGACATCGGCCTGACGACGCTCAGCGAGGCTGCGTGGCACGCCGCCCGCTGCGCGGCCGCAACGAACATCCCGCTCATCAGCGACGCCGATACCGGTTTCGGGGGGCCCGAAAACGCCGCCCGGACTGTGGCGGAGTTCGAGCGGGCGGGCCTCGCCGGCCTGCACCTGGAGGATCAGGAGTTCCCGAAACGGTGCGGGCACCTTGCCGGCAAGCGGCTGGTGCCGGAGAGCGAATTCTGCGAGAAGCTGGCGGCGGCCGTGGCGGCTCGCCGGGATCTCGATTTCCTCATCATTGCCCGGACGGACGCCCGCGGCGTGACGTCCTACGACGACGCCGTCGCGCGGGCCCACGCGTACCTGCACGCGGGGGCCGACGCGATTTTCCCCGAGGCTTTGACGAGTCGGGAGGAGTTCGCGCGCTTCGCCCGCGACGTGCCGGCGCTGCTGTTGGCCAATATGACGGAGTTCGGCCGGACCCCCTGCCTGAGCGTGTCCGAGCTTTCGGCCCTGGGCTACCGACTCGTGATCTTTCCCGTGACGCTCCAACGCATCGCGATGAAGGCCGTGCGGGACGCCCTGGACGAGCTGCGACGGAGCGGCACGCAGGCCGGCTTGCTGGACCGGATGCAGACGCGCCAGGAGCTGTACGACCTGCTCGGATATGACGGGACTGTCGGGGGTGGATCGATATAGCGCGGGCTGCGCTACGTTCTGCTTTGCCGGCGTGGGCGCGGCAGCCCGATCCGCCGGCCGGAGTCACGAGCCGTATGACCACTACGACCGAGTTCTACTCGCCGGGACTGGACGGCGTGATCGCGGGTGAGACCGCGATTTCGTCGGTCGAGCAGGGCAACCTGCTGTATCGCGGCTACGACATCGCCGAGCTGGCGGAGCACGCGTCGTTCGAGGAATGCGCGTACCTCTTGCTGCACGGGGAGTTGCCGTCGCGGACGCAACTGGACACGTTTCGAGCGGCGCTGGACGCGGAGCGCGCCCTCCCGGAGCCGGTGCTCGCGGCGCTGCGTCAGGTCCCGTCACAGGTTGATTTGATGGATGCCCTGCGGACCGGCCTGTCTCTCGCGGCGCACTACGATCCGCGCGGGACGGCGGTACACACGTCGGCCCCACCGCCGGAGCTCCTGCGCGCCCAGGCCATGCGGGTGCTCGCCCAGGTGCCGACCCTGATCGGCGCGCTGGTACGGCTCCGCGCCGGGCAGGTGCCGCTCGCACCGCGGGAAGGGCTCTCACACGCCGCGCAGCTCTACCAACTGATCCTGGGCCGCACGCCGGATCTGCTCGCGGAGCGGGTCCTCAATCTCACGCTGATCCTGTACGCCGAGCACGAGTTCAACGCCTCGACGTTCGCCGCCCGAGTGTGCGCCAGCACGCGCAGCGACCTCTACTCGGCCGTGGTCGCCGCCGTCGCCACGCTCAAGGGCCCGCTGCACGGCGGGGCCAACGAGCAGGCGATCGAGCTCATCAACCGGTTTGATTCGGCCGCTGCGGCCCGGCAGTGGGTCCTCGACGCGCTGGCCCGCAAGGAGCTCGTGATGGGCTTCGGGCACCGGGTCTACAAGAGCGGCGACCACCGGGCGCGGATTCTCGAGCGCTACGTCGAGGAACTGGGCCGGCAGCGCGGGGAGGCGACCCGCGTCGCGGTCTACCACGCGATCAAGAACACCGTGTGGGAGCAGAAGCAGCTCCACCCCAATCTCGACTTCCCCTGCGGCCTGGTCTACTTCCTGCTCGAGCTGCCGATCGCGACCTACACGCCCATCTTCGTCGCCTCCCGCGTCAGCGGCTGGTGTGCCCACGTGATCGAGCAGGCCGGCGCCAACCGGATCATCCGACCGCGCAGCCGCTACAGCGGTCCGCCCGCCCGCCCGTTCGTTCCCATCGACCGGCGCTGAGTCGCATTCGTCCGCAGACTTCCCGGCGCGCGGTGGCGTTCGGCCGGACCGCCGGTATCCTACGACCACGCCCGCGTCGGACGGCCGGAGCGCAGCGGTCGCGCCGGGTGGCACCTCGCCGCAGGAGACGTGTCTTGTCGTCCAACCCGCCCGCCCCGGCGCCGAGCTATGCGTCGAACGATGGACCGGCCCCGCGGACGATCCTGGGCCATCCGGTCGGGCTTTACGTCCTGTTCTTCACCGAGTTGTGGGAGCGCTTCAGCTTCTACGGCATGAAGACGCTCCTGATGCTCTACATGGTCAACTCGTTCGTGTGGTCGCAGGAGAAGGCCTCGGCCCACATGGGCTGGTACACGATGCTCGCGTACGCGATGCCGGTGCTGGGGGGGCTCGTGGCCGACCGCTACCTCGGGGCGTGGCGGGCCACGTTCCTCGGCGGCGTCCTGCTGGCGATCGGCCACTTCCTGATGGCGTTCGAGCCCCTCCCGTTCTTCTACTCGGCGCTCGCGTTCATCATCGCGGGCGTCGGGCTGCTCAAGCCGAACATCTCGACACAGGTCGGCAGCCTGTATGCACCGGGTGATCCGCGGCGTGACGGGGCGTTCACGATCTTCTATATGGGCATCAATCTCGGCGCGTTCATCGGTCCGCTCCTGTGCGACTGGCTGCGCGTCCGCTACGGGTATCACTACGGCTTCGGCGCCGCCGGCGTGGGCATGGTGCTCGGCCTGATCGTGTACGTCCTGGGCCGGCCGGCCCTGGTCACCCGCAGCGCCACTATCCGCGCCGCCGCACCGACTGCCGCGGAGGAAGCCGCGCCCCATGTCGTGCGCGACCGACTCATCGTCCTCGTCATCATCTTCGCGTTCGTCGTGCTGTTCTGGATGGCGTTCGAGCAGAGCTCGAACGTGCTGCTCATCTGGGCGGACAAGCACACGAACCTGCGGCCGTTTTCCTCGCAGCCGCCGCCGGTTCTGCTGGACGGCGCGGCGCCGACGGCGACCGCCGCGGGCGGGCTCGCCGCGTTTGAGATCACGTCCGGGCAGACGCAATCGCTCAACCCGTTCTTCATCATCACGCTGGCACCGGTGTTCGCGTTCTTCTGGCTGTGGCTCGAAAAGCGGAAGCTGCAGCCCTCGACGCCCGCGAAGATGGTGCTCGGCCTGACCGCCGTCGTCGTGGCGTACGGTATCATGTGGCCGGCCGCCCTCCTGGAGAACGGACCGAGCCGCGCGCCGCTGGCCGAAGTGCCGGCGGGTGTGAAGCTCGAGGAGTTCGGCGCGACGCGGCTCCGCTACGACGCGAGCCGACGGTCCCTCGAACTGAACGGCGTCCTGCCCGACCTCGACCGGCTGCGTCTGCTCGCGCAGGCCGCGCCGCCGGAGATCGCGTCGGCCGTAGACGCGCTGGCCCAGCAGGCGGCGGCGCGAGCCAAGGACAAGCAAGCCCCAAAGAACTGGGAGGTGGCGGTGCCGCTGCCGACGGCCCCGTCGGACTACCGTATCTCGGGCGTCGCGGCGCCCCACGCGGCGCGCTGGGATCCGGACAACCGGTCTTTGATCGCGACGCAGGAGCTGTCCGACCGCGCTCGGCTCGAACTGCTCGCGCCGGCCGCGCCGGCGGAATTCCGGTCGGCCGTGGACGCGCTTTACGTCAACTCCGGCCAGTACCGCGTCAGCGTCTGGTGGCTGGTGCTGTTCTTCCTTGTGATCACGATGGGCGAGTTGTGCCTGTCGCCGGTCGGGCTGTCGCTCGTGACCAAGTTGGCACCCCCGAGGCACGTCGGCATCCTGATGGGCGGCTGGTTCCTCGCGACCGCGATCGCCAACAAGGCGGCGCACTTCCTGGGCGGGTCCTGGGGCAAGATGCCGCCGCTTCAGTACTTCATGATGTTCCTGGTCATCTGCGCGGTCGGCGCGCTCATCCTGGCCGTGCTGGTACGCCCGATGAGGCGGATGATGCACGGCGTGAAGTAGCGTTCGCAGGGGCCGGCCACGGCGGGCGAGCGGTGGGCTACCGGCGTTCGGCGTCCAGCAGGGGGCCGTCGAACGGCAGGGCCGGCTGCGTCGCCGGCGCCGAGGGTACGGCCCCCGCAGGCAGCCAGCCGCAGCCCGGCCAGCCGGCGAGGAGTGCCGCCAGGGCACCCCACGCGAGAATCAGGACCAGCAGCGTCGTCGCGAGGCTCCAGCGGCTGCGGCGATGCCGGGCAGCCGGCCGCGGCAGGGGGGGAGGCGCGGGGATCGGCTCCACCGCTTGTCGGGGCGCCGCAGCGGGGGAAGACACCGCCACCGCGGCAGCCGGCGGCCCGGCGGCCGTTGCGGGCTGCTCCACGACGGGCTCAGGGGCCGTGAGTGGCCGGACGGCGGCCGGACGCGCGCCAGCGCCTTCGCTCGGGTCCGTTGGAGAGGTCGCCACCACGTCCGCGCCGGCGACAAGGCCCGGCTGTTGGCCAAGAATCCGGGCCACGACGTGCTCATCCCAGCTCTCGACGGTGATCCAGATCCCGGAGTCCGCCGCGGGAGTGTGCGCGTCGAGCGGTGCGGGCCCCGCCGTGCGGCGCGGCGCGTGGCCGTTCTGGCGCGGGAAGCGGCGTTGCAGGAGCACGCGCACCGGGACATCACCAGCGGCGTGCTGCTGCCTCACGATGTTCTGGACCAGCCCGACGGCGTGGCGATAGCTGGTCGCAGGCGGCGCGGCGTGGACACGCTCGCGCCCGCGGTGGCGCGTCACGAGTCGGTACATTGAGCGCCCGCTGCTTCCGGCTCCCATCCCGTGTCGTTCCTCGGTTCGATCCGCCGCCCGTTCGGCCCGCGCCGTCGGTCGGAAGGCACGAACATACCGCGATTCGGACGGCCGTCAATCTTGCTCGGGCACGATCCGCTCGAGGCCGCCCATGTAGGGCCGCAACGCCGGGGGCACCGACACGCTGCCGTCGGCGTTCTGGTTGAGTTCCAGCAGCGGAATCAGGATGCGGGGGCTGGCGATCACAGTGTTGTTGAGCGTGTGACAGAACTCGGGCTTGCCCGTGTCGCCGCGGCGATAGCGCAGGTTCAGGCGGCGGGCCTGGAAGTCGTGAAAGCGGCTGGCGCTGTGCGTCTCGCCGTATGCGTCGCGGCTCGGCATCCACGTTTCGATATCGAACATCCGGACCTTCCCCTGGCCCATGTCGCCCGTGCAGACCTCCATCACGCGGTATGGCAGCTCCAGCGTCTGAAGCACCGCCTCCGCGTTCGCGATGATCGCCTCGTGCCACTTGGCCGACTCGGCCGGGTCGGCCTTGCAAATCACCACCTGCTCGATCTTGTCGAAGAAGTGGATCCGGTACAGTCCGCGCGTGTCCTTGCCGGCGGCGCCCGCTTCGCGGCGGAAACAGGTGCTCCGCGCGACGTACAGCTTCGGAAGCTCCGCCTCCTCGAGAATCTCGTCACCGTGGTAACCCGTGACCGGGACCTCGGCCGTGCCCACGAGACTCTGGCCGTCGCGCTCGCACAGGTAGACCTCGTCGCGGTGCAGCGGAAAGAAGCCCGTGCCCTCCATGAGCTGGTCGTTCACGAGGACCGGGACGGTGAGCGGCACGAAGCCGCGGTCCATCATCAGGTCCCAAGCCAGGCGCAGCACCGCTTCGTGGAGACGCGCGCCCGCCCCGCGGAGCACGTAGTTTCGGCTGCCGGCGATCTTCACGCCGCGGTCGATGTCGATGATGCCCAGGTGCAGACCGAGGTCCAGGTGGTCGCGACACTCGAACCCGAACTCGCCGCGGCGTCGTGGCGTCCCGACCCGCCGGACTTCGACGTTGTCGGACGCGTCGCGCCCGACCGGCGCGGCCGGATCGGGGATCTGTGGCACCAGCAGCATCAGCGCGCGCAACTCAGCCTCGACCCGCTCGCGCTCGGCGTCGATTTCCTTGAGGCGCGCCTTGATCTGCCCCATGGCCGCGGTCAGCTCGGCCTTCTGTTCCTTCGGTGCCCGCGCGATCTGCTCGCCGGCCTGGTTCTGGCGGAAGCGGAGGTCGTTGAACTCCGTCTCCAGCGCGCGGCGGCGGGCATCGACCGCGATGATGCGGTCGATATCCACGTTCATGTTCTTCTGGGCAGCCGCCCGCTTGACGAGGTCGGGTTGCTCGCGAACGAGCCGGAGATCGATCATGCGTCCGAAGTCCGCAGAAGCCGGGTCGCGCCGCCGCCCCGCCGGCCGACCCGCGCGGTCACGCGACGCGTAAGTGTGGGATTATACTGGATCTGTGCGTGCCGGCGGGGCCGCTGTCGAATCATCGCGGGCGTTAGCAGTGGATGAAATCCGCGTGACCCGGGCAGGGGCGCGGTGGATCGAATTGACGCGCCCGCAGGAAAAACATAATATGTAGGCGTCGATCTGCTCGACTCCGAGCGTGCGGCGCGGCACATCAGCACCGCTCTCTGTGATGGTGAACAATCGCTGCATGGACGCGCCGGCGCACGGTATGTTCGATCGAGGTCCGACCGAAGGGTTGAACGATTGAATAGCCTGGACGGCGGCGCAGGCAGGCCGTCGTGGCGATCACCGCGGGGGGTTGTTGGGCGGTGTTGAAGGAACGCGCAGCGCTGCGCGGTGCGTGCTCTATCGGGCCGCGCCGCGGGCGGCTGTTGAGGGCGCGTCCGGAGAGCGAGGAGGAGTGCCCGGACCGCCTCATGGGCGGTGGGGCTGAACCGGAGCGCCGTATTGGAGGCATCGCGGAGACCGGATGCTGGCCGGTGAAACTGACGGTTTCACCGACGGGTGCCGGACGCGAGGCTGAGCAGCAGGCTGGCACGCGACTGCCCGCGGTGATGCGCGAACCCTGATTCGGATTGCTTCCGGCGCTCACCCTTCGCGCGATCCGCGCCGCAGTCGGGGCCAGCCTGTCTCTTTGCGCTGCGAGAGCCGCCTCACTCCGGCGGAACGACTTCGGCCGGCCGTCGCGTCCAGAGTGCGGCCTCGATCGAATAGAGCGCGAGCGCGGTCCAGATGAAACCGAACGCGATCAGGTGCGCCCGCGGATCAAACCGCTCCCGAAACGCGAAGACGGCCAGCAGGAAATGTCCGGTCGGCGCGAGGTACTGGATGAAGCCCATCGTCGCCAACCGCAGACGACGGGCGGCTTGGGCAAACCACAGGAGCGGCAGGGCGGTAACGATCCCGGCGGAAGCCAGCAGCAGGTCCGTGCCGCGCGAGACGTGCCCCAGCGCAAGTGTTCCCGCGAGTCCGCGCGTGATCAGCAGCCCGAGTGCGAAGGGGGTGAGCAGGGCGGTCTCGACGGTGAGCCCCACCAGCGCATCCACCGGCGCCGTCTTGCGCAGCAGACCGTAGAGGCCGAACGTGAGGGCGAGAAACAGCGCGATCGTCGGAAACTGCCCGAGCGCCATCGTGAGGTAACCCACACCGATCGCGGCCAGGCCGACGCTCACCAGTTGCAAGCGCCGCAGACGCTCCCGGAGAACGATGTAGCCCAGTAGGACGTTCACGAGCGGGTTGACGTAGTACCCGAGGCTGGCATGGAGCGTGTAGCGATTCGTGATCGCCCACACGAACACCGTCCAGTTGCCGGCGATCAGGACCGTGGTCGCGGAAAGGGTCAGCAGCCCCCGCCGCGACCGCAACGCGGCACGCACCTGCGGCCACGCCCGGCGGAAGGCCAGCACCAGCGCGAGAAACGCGAGCGACCAGACGACCCGGTGAGCAACGACTTCCCAGATGTCCACGTGCGCCACCGCTTTGAAATAGAGCGGAAAGACGCCCCACAGGCCGTACGCCGCTACCGCGTACGCCACGCCGGCCCGCGTCCGGGCGGCGGACGCTGGAGCTGCGGGGGAGGCGAGGTCCGTGAGGGCCGGCGGCCGCGTGGTCATGGGGGGATCATAGCGGGCGCGGCGGCCGCGCACCCCTCGCCGGGTCCCGAGGCGTGCATCAGACCGGTACGGTTCGCCGGCCGATAAGAGGACCATGGTCGGATTTTGCGCCCGCCTGCTGCGTTTCGCGGCGGCCGCCCGCGTGCGGGGCGACCGCGCCGGCTACGATTTCGCGCGCGGCTTGCTTTGGGAGTGCGATGCGCGCCTGCGGCATTTCGCGGCCGGCGGGCCGCTGCGGCTGCCGATCGTGGACCTTGCGGATCTCGTCGGCAACCTCGCGCTGCCGGTGAGCGCCGCGGCGCTGCGCACCGAGGACGGCGGGGTCAGTCCGCTCGAAAGCCTGTGTCTAGCGGCGCTAGTGCGGCACCGCGCGCCCCGGCGGATCTTCGAGATCGGCACGTTCAAGGGCCGCACGACGTGCCTGTTGGCGCGGCACGCGCCGCCGGACGCCGAGCTGCTGACGCTCGACCTGCCGCCGGAGGCGGTGCCCGCGATGGCGGTGGCGCCCACGGACGGCGACCTGCGGTACATCGCCAAGCCGCGCATCGGCGAGTGCTTTGCTGACGACCCGGCGCGCGGGCGCATCACGCAGTTGCTGGGCGACTCGCGCACGTTCGATTTCGCGCCGTACCGGGGAACGTGCGACTTCGTCTTCGTGGACGGCGCCCACAGCTACCCGTTCGTCGCCGCGGACACGGCCACGGCCTTCGAGCTGCTACGCCCCGGCGGGGTGATCGTGTGGCACGATTACAAGCCCGGATGTCCGGGAGTTGTGCGGGCGCTGCACGCGATTGCGGACGAACGCGCGCTGGTCGCGCTGCGGGGGACCTCACTCGCGGTGCACTGGCCGCCGGTCGGCGACGTCAGACCTTCGTGACGCGCAGCACTTCCTCGGGCGTGGTGACGCCCGCGCGGGCCAGCCGCCAACCCTCCTCGCGCATCAGCACGAGGCCCTGCTGCCGCGCCACGGCTTCGAGCTGCGCGGCGGAGGCATGCTGCAGCACCATTTCGCGCAGCTTGTCGTTCATCACCAGCAGCTCGTAAAGCGCTCGCCGGCCGGAGAAGCCCGTGCCGCGGCACTCCTTGCAACCGCGGCCGCGGTGCAGCCGTTCGCCGGGCTGGTAGGCGAAATCGGCCGGCAGCGTCTTGGGATTCTGCGGCTCGTACGCCTCCTTGCAGTGCTTGCAGATCGTCCGCACGAGCCGTTGCGCCAGAACGCCCTCGAGCGAGCTGGAGACGAGGAACGGCTCGACGCCCATGTCCAGCAGCCGGGTCGTGGCGGTCACGGCGTCATTGGTGTGCAGGGTGCTGAAGACGAGGTGGCCCGTGAGCGACGCGTTGATCGCCACTTCGGCGGTTTCCTTGTCGCGAATTTCGCCCACCAGCACGACGTCGGGGTCGTGCCGCAGGAAGCTCCGCAGGGCCCGGGCGAACGTGAGCCCGATCTTCGGATTGATCGGCGTCTGGTTGATGCCCTCGAGGTAGTACTCGACCGGGTCCTCGATCGTCAGGATCTTGAGCTCGTCGCTCACGATCGTGCGCAGCGCCGCGTAAAGCGTGGTCGTCTTGCCGGACCCCGTCGGTCCCGTCACCAGCAGAATGCCGTGCGGGCGGTTGATGAGGTCCATGAAGACTTCGTAGGTGCGGCCCTCCATGCCCAGCTTGTGCAGGTCCAGCGCGACCGAGGTGCGGTCCAGGATGCGGAGCACGATGCCTTCGCCGAAGGTCATCGGGATGATGCTGACGCGCAAGTCAATCTCGCGGCCGTGGGCCTTGATCTTGAAGCCGCCGTCCTGCGGCAGGCGGCGCTCGGCGATGTTCAGGCTGGACAGAATCTTGATGCGGGAGACGATCGCGTTCTGGAACCGGCGGATCTCGGGCGGCACGTTCGCGACGTGCAGGACGCCGTCCACGCGGTAACGCACGCGGAAGTCGTTCTCGAACGGCTCGAAATGGATGTCGCTGGCGCGCTGGTCGATGGCCTCGATCAGGATCTCGTTCACGAGCTTGATGACCGAGGCTTCCTGGGCCATCTGCACGTCGAGGTCTTCGGACTCGACGTGCTGCTCGTCGATGATCTCGACGTCGCCGGACTCCGCCACCATCTCCTGGAGAACTTCGCCGCCGACGCCGTAGAACGCCTTGATCAGCTTGTGAATCTCGGCCCGCGGCGCCAGCACCGGCTCGACCGGCATGTTGATGCAGGTCCGAACCTCGTCCAGCGCGTACATGTTGAACGGGTCGGACGTCGCCACGCGCACGCCCTTGCCGTTCTTCGAGATCGGCATCAGGCCGTACTTGTGAATCAGCCGCGGCGGGATCAGCGCCAGCAGTTCGCGGTCGATCTCGCCCTCCCGCAACTCGACCACCGGGATCATGAGCTGCTCGCTGAAAACCTCCAGCACATCCCGTTCGGCCACGAGCTGCATACGAATCAGAACCTGGTCAATCCGCTCGGACGGCGACGTCCGCGCGTTCATCGCCTCCGCGAGCTGCTCACGGGTAATCAGACCCTTGCTGACGAGTGCCTCGCCGATCGACATTTTCTCAACCGTATTCAGTTCAATAGGTTATCGACATCCTCGCCGCCACCGGCGCACCGCCCGCCGCCGTCTTTTACCGGCGGTGGCGGTCGCGGTTGCACCGGGCGGAGGATCGTTCGCTCAATCCGCAGCGAAGCGATGGTAGGGGGAAGGCTGCCATCAAGGCCGCCGGGGCCTGCGTCTGCCTCGCGCCAGTCCGAGAGCGGTCCCGGCTGTGCAGTCGAGGCTTGGTTCCGTCGGCGGCGTGGCCGTCCGAGTCAGGTCTTGCCGACCACACGCCGAATCGCCGCCTCGAGCTGCCCCGGACTGCGCTCCTCCAGTTCGTACGTCACCCGCAGCGCCGGTTTGTTGATCTTCAGCATGCGGCCCAGGTCGATCGGCGTGCCGATCAGCACGACGTCGCACGGCACGGCGTTGATCGTCTGCTCCAGGTCACGGATCTGCGCCGCGCCATAGCCCATCGCCGGCAGCACGTCGGTGACGTGCGTGTACTTTTCGAAAGTCGCCCGGATCGTGCCCACCGCGTGCGGCCGCGGGTCCACGATGGCGCTGGCACCAAGGCGTCGGGCCGCGATATGGCCGGCGCCGTAGCGCATCTCGCCGTGGGTCAGCGTCGGGCCGTCCTCCACGACCAGCACCCGATGGCCCCGCACCTGGTCCGGCGCGCTGACTGTGACCGGCGAGTTCGCCTCGATGACCGTCGCCCGCGGGTTGACCTCCGCGACATTGCGAAGCACGGTCGCGACATCCTCGGGACGCGCGGTGTCCACCTTGTTCACCACCACCACGTCCGCCAGGTACAGGTTCGTCTCACCCGGGTAGTAGCGGCGCTCGTGGCCCGGCCGGTGCGGATCGACGAGCGTGATGTGGAGGTCCGGCCGGAAGAAGGGCAGGTCGTTGTTGCCGCCGTCCCACAGCACCACGTCGGCCTCCGCCTCCGCGGCTCGCAGAATCTTGGCGTAGTCGATACCGGCGAAGATCAGGTTGCCGGCCGTGATGTGCGGCTCGTACTCCTCGCGTTCCTCGATGGTGCACTCGTAGTGGTCGAGGTCCGCTAGCGTCGCGAAGCGCTGGCAAACCTGCTTGCGCAGGTCGCCGTACGGCATCGGGTGCCGCACCGCGGCAACACGCAGCCCGAGTTGGCGCAGAATGCGCACGACCGCGCGCGAGGTCTGGCTCTTGCCGCACCCCGTGCGCACGGCGCACACCGCGATGACCGGCCTCGTGCTTGCCAGCATGGTGTGTCGCGGGCCAAGGACGCAGAAATCGGCGCCCGCGGCGTTCACCAGCGCGGCCTTGTTCATCACGGCCTCGTGCGGCAGATCCGAGTAGGCGATCGGCACGAGGTCGACGTGGTGCCGGCGGATCAGGGCCGCGATTTCGCTTTCGGCGTGTATCGGAATGCCTTGTGGATAGCGCGGCCCCGCGAGTTCCGGCGGATATACGCGGCCGGCGATGTCGGGAATCTGGGCGGCCGTGAACGCGACGACCTCCACGTCGGGCTGGTCACGCCAGTACACGTTGAAGTCGTGGAAGTCACGCCCGGCGGCCCCCATGATGATGACTTTGCGGGTTCCTGCGCTCATATGCTCCGTCCGTTCGTGGTTTTCGATGTGTGGCCGGCCCCGTGCTGTCGGCCCGGCCCGGCAGCCCCTGCCCGGCCAAGTCCGAACGCGGGATAATAACCAAGGTAACCCCAACATCCGGTTTGCTCAAGCGGCCGCGGCGCTCGGGGCAGTGTTGGACCTGACGCCTTGCCGCGCCGCGCACGGACCCGTAGGATGCAGGGAGACCGGCGCTTGCGTCGCCAGGCTGACGGGCCGTGGGCCGGGTTGTGCGGCGGCTGACGCGGGCTGCGCCAGTTGGAGTCACCGAGATGCGGAGTCGTGTTGCGCACGTCCGGCGTTGGTTGTCGGCCACGCTCATCTGTGGAAGCGTGCTCGTCGCACCGGCGGCGGCGCAGTCCGGCGAGGAAGAGAAGGGGCCGTTCCGCGAGCCGGGCATCACGTACATGGAATACTCCAAACCGTACATCCAGTGGCTGGCCGGCGCCTTGATTATCGCCGCCTGCCTGCTGATCGCCTTCAAGAACCCTCACCGGTCGCACTTGGACTAGCGGCAGGTGGCAGGGGGGATCGGCTGCGGGGCCGGTCCCGAACCTGGTTCCGCATGACAGGAGCCCGCCCATGCGACGCGCGTCGTTCTGGCTTGCCGCGCTCGTCTGTCTCAACCTGGTCCTGTTGACCGGGGTGCTGATCGTGGGAACAGCTCCGCGAACCGCGCTGGCCCAGAGCAGCCCGGCGGCCGGCACGACCAGCAACTACGTGGTCGTCAGCGGGCAGGTGCAACGCGGCCTAGACGTGCTGTACCTGCTCGACGCCCGCGAGCGGGCACTCCATGCCTTCTTCTTCCGCAAGGGGACGCGCGACATCATCTGGGGCGGAATGCGGTCGCTTGAGGCCGATTTCCGGAACAACCGCGACTAGCCTGGAGGCGGTGCCATGTCTCGGACAACCAGCGCTCAGACTCATCGAGACGTACACGCCGGCGACCTACCGCAGTCCGCACCTGTCAATCCGGCAGCGCCGAGCGCGCTGGACTCGCGCACTTTCGCGATTGGCGTCCTGAGCGTCACCGCGTGCGTGCTCTTCGTCGGCTTGGTCCTGCTCGCCGCCGCACCGCCGCAACCCGCGCACGCCGCCGCCCAGAACGACCGCGCCGGCGACTACATCATGGTGACACAGCAGGTCTCGGACTCGACCGAGGTCGTCGGCGTCATCGACGCGGCCGCACGCCAGATGGTCTATTACGTGTTTGACCCGAACCGCGAGACGATCGAGTTCGTGGCGCGGGTGCCGCTCGACCAGATGCCCAGCCCGCAGCCGCGGGAACCCGAGCCGCGTCCGCGTCGGCGCTAGTCCGCGGCCGTCCGGCCGGAACGGACCGCTTGAAGGGGGCCTTGGGAGAGGCGAAAGCTCAGGAGGCTCCGCATACCGGGAAACATGTAACACAACATAATATATGTTATCGGACTATAAGTGCCGCAGACTGTCTTGGCACCGGCTCGCATCATCGCCCCGCCTCTGCAGCATCTCTGCCGCTTTATTGCAACAACACGGGAAGTGGGATTCCGCGGCGGTCGGCGTGGGCAACGCGGTGGCCCGCCACGGCTCTCCTGGGTGCCGTGGGAGTCGGTCGGCCGCGAGAACTCTTGCGGCGGGTGGACGCCCGCTGCTGTGGCGGGTTACGCAGAAGGTATTCATCGAGATGTTCCGGCGCGGCGAAGTGTTCCTCCCAGCCGTAATCCCCGGAGTGGTAGTCGCAATTGTCCGTGGAGTAGGCCCGGCACACGCGGGGCCGCGCCTCATAGATCCCGCAACGGTTGTCGGGCTGGAGATGGCGGCACGGCGTGTTGAAGGCGATGTACCAGTCGCCGTCTTCGACGAAGACTGAGACGTGTTCGTGCAGCAGATACCAGCGGATGTCATCGAAGTCGGCCCGTGTCTCGGGCTTCTCAATCGGCAGCGCGATGTAGCGGCAGCATGCCGCGGTGCAGTGTTCGCACAGGGTTCCAGGCATTTCGTACTCCTGTCGCCTGCCGCCGCAGAGTCGGCGATGCTCGGCGTCAACCGCTCGGTTTGCCAGTCGCCGAGGCCGATGGCGGATCCGCCCGCTCGGCGGCGGCCGTGGGAGCGGTAACGGGCAGAGGGCCACGGGGACCGGGCACAACAAGGAACGCAGCCGTCAGGTAGGCCGCCGCGATGGCGACGGCATCGAGAGCGTTGCACCAGTCCGCCAATTCGGTGCGAAGCGTCGTGTCGGAGAGGGGCACGGACGGCAGCGTGTCCAGGGCGACGAAATGGCGGAGCGCGTAAACGAGCGCGCACGTCAGCCCCCCTGCCGCGACCGCCACACAACGCAACCACGTCCGGGCCGCGAAGCGCGGGGCCCCGGCGGCGGCCAGAGAGATGGCAGCGCCGACGGCCAACAGCGCGAGGACGGCGGCCGCGCGCCTGGGCTCGCCACGCAGCGGCGGAACCAGCCGAAGCGCAAGGACGATCCCGGCCGTGGCCAGGAGGAGCGCAAGAATTCGGGACAGGCTCACGGGCAAGGGCGATTCCGGAGAGTCCCAGGCCGATGCGCGGCGGCGACGCCGCTGATTTCGGCCCGCCTTTCGGGATCATTGTAACGGGAACCGCGGGCGGCACGCACAGCGCGCAAGGCCGCTGAGTGCCTCGCTTTGAAGCGACCAGGACGGACAGTCTGAAGCGTCCCGAACCGAAAGGAGACCGCGGCTCAGTCGCCCAACGACGTGTCGACGGCACGGGCCATGGCGATCATCGGGTCGTCCGGCGCGAGGGTCCGCTGGCGGTCCGCCACCGACTCGATCGGGACGCAGTCCACGGCCCCCCGCTGCCAGACGACCAACTGGTTCCACTGGCCCTCGGCGATGAGCTGCACCGCCTTGTGGCCGAAGCGCGTCGCCAGGACACGGTCGAACGCGACGGGCGTGCCGCCGCGCTGAACGTGGCCGAGAATAGTCGCGCGCGTCTCGAGCCCGGTCCGCTCGGAGATCTGCTCGGCGAGGACGGTGCTGACGCCGCCGAGACGCACGGGGTCCGGGCTGTCGTGCACGATCTTGTCGACGACCTGCTGGCCGCCGCGCGGGGCGGCGCCCTCGGCCACGGCGATCAGCGTGAAGCGCTTTCCGCGGCGATCGCGCTGGATGCAGGCGTCGCAGACCTTTTCAATGTCGTAAGGGATCTCCGGGATTAGGATCACGTCGGCGCCGGCGGCCAGCCCCGCGGAGAGCGTGAGCCAGCCGGCGTTACGCCCCATCAGCTCGACCACCATGACGCGGTGGTGGCTGGACGCTGTCGAGTGAATCTTGTCGAGGCACTCGGTGGCCGTTTGCACAGCCGTCGTGAACCCGAAGGTGAGGTCCGTGCTCATCAGGTCGTTGTCGATCGTCTTCGGCACACCGATGCACTTCACGCCGCGCCGGATCAGGTTGGTCGCGCCGGACATCGTGCCGTCGCCCCCGATGCACACGATCGCGTCCAGGCGCCGGTCCTGAATGTGTTCGAGCACGCGCTCGGTCACGTCCTCGAAAACCGGCTTGCCATCCGGTCCCTTGCCGGTGGCGAACTTCGCCGGGTTGGCCTTGTTGCTCGTTCCCAGGATCGTCCCGCCGGCGGTGAGGATGTTCGACACATCGTCCCGCGTCAGCGGGCGCATGCGGTTGCGGATCAAGCCGAGGAAACCGTCCTCGATGCCGTAAACTTCGAGGCCCAGCTGCCCAATCGCCGCTTTCGTGACCACCCGAATGACCGCGTTGAGCCCTGGGCAGTCGCCCCCGCCGGTGAGAACACCGATCCGACTTACTTTCTGGTTGGCCATGGCCTTCTCCGGCAACGTCAGCCCCGCGCGGCACGGCGGCCGCGCGTCTTCGCACTATCGGCAGAAAGCGCTTTCCGGGTGCAGTCTTGCATGGTCGCGGCCCCCTGCTCCACCCCCCGGTGCTACATGTGCAGACCGCCGTCCACCACGAATACCTGGCCGGTGATGTACGCCGCCTGCGGCCCGGCGAGGAACGCGACGAGCCCGGCGACCTCCTCCGCCCGACCGAACCGCTGGAGCGGGATCACCTGCTTGACCTGCTCCTTCAACTTTTCCGGCAGATCCTGCGTCATGTCGGTCTCGATGAAGCCCGGCGCCACGACGTTGCAAGTGATACCGCGCTTGCCGAGCTCCTTCGCGACGGATTTGGTCAGGCCGACCAAACCGGCCTTCGCCGCGGAGTAATTGGCCTGCCCCGGGTTGCCCATCAACCCCGACACGCTGCCCACGTTGATGATCCGGCCGTGCCGTGCGCGGACCATATGGCGACTGACCGCGCGGATGGTCGAGAATGCGGCCCGCAGGTTGGTGTCGATCACCTGATCGAACTGATCGTCCTCCATGCTCATGATCAGGCCGTCGCGCGTGATTCCCGCGTTGTTCACGAGAATGTCGAGCCGGCCGTGTTTCTCCAGGATCGCATCGACCGCAGCGCCCACCGCCGCGCGGTCGGTGACATCGAGCGCCAGCGGGACGACGCGCGGAGCCAGATCGCCGCCCGCCGCGCTGACCCAGGCCTGCGTCTTCTCGACCGCACGGGCGGCCGCGAGCACGGTCGCCCCCTGCCGCGCGAGCTCGAGGCAGATGGCCTGTCCGATGCCGCGCGACCCCCCCGTCACCAGCGCCACTTGTTCGGCCAGCACCCGGCTCATGGCAATCTCTCCGTCGTTCAGGCGGCGCGGCTCAGGTCGTCGGCGGTGCCCAGGTTCGTGACCTTCACTCGGCGATCGATCTTGCGGAGCATCCCCGCCAGGTGGCGGTTCGGCCCGATCTCGTAGAACTCCGTCACGCCGTCGGCGATGAGGCGCTCGATGCAGGCCTGCCACCGCACGGGGCTCGTGACCTGATGGACGAGCGACGTCCGGATCGCGTCCGCGTCGCCATGATACCGGGCATCGACGTTCGCGATCACTCGTACCGTCGGCGCTGCGACCGGGGCCGCCGCCAGCACCGGCCGCAGGCCGTCCGCCGCCGGCTGCATGTGCGGGCTGTGGAAGGCTCCCGCCACCTTCAGCGGGACCGCCCGGCCGCCGAACTCCTCGGCCAACGCGGCCGCGGCCTCGCAGGCGGCGCGGTCGCCGGAGATGACGATCTGGCCGGGGCAGTTGTAGTTTGCGGGGCGGACCTGGCCGTGCGGTGCGACGCGTTCGCACAGCGCCAGGACCTGCGCCTCGTCCAGGCCGAGCAGGGACACCATGCCGCCCGGCGTACGGAGGGCGGCCTCCTGCATGAGCTGCCCGCGTCGCTGCACGATGCGCAAGGCGTCCTCCAGCGGCAGCGCCCCCGCCACGTGCAGCGCCGTGTACTCGCCGAGGCTCAGCCCGCCGAGCGCGACGAACTGCTCCGGTGCAATCCGACCGCACGCGACCGCCGCCCGATACAGAGCGACACTCGTGGCGAAGATCGCCGGCTGCTGGATGTCCGTGGCCTCGAGGCGCTCCGCCGGACCGTTGAAGCACAGCTCCGACAGCGGAAACCCGAGGACGCGGTCGGCAGTCTGAAAAACCTCCGCGGCCGCCGGGTGGGCCGCGGCGACGTCCTGCCCCATGCCTACGAGCTGGGCCCCCTGCCCCGGGAAGATCGCCGCGTGACTTGCCATTTCAGATCCTCAGCAGAACCGCGCCCCACGTCAGTCCCGCGCCGAACGCGACCAGCAGCACCCAGTCGCCCGCCCGCACGCGTCCGGTCGCGCGGGCCTCGTGCAAAGCGACCGCCACCGACGCTGCCGACGTGTTCCCGTAACGGTCGATGTTGATCAGCACCCGCTCAAGCGGCAGGGACAGCCGTTCGCAGGCCGACTCGATGATGCGAAGGTTCGACTGGTGCGGGATGACGCAGGCCAAGTCGTCCAGAGCCACGCCCGCATCCGCGCACGTCTCGGCAATCACCGCCTCCATCTGGGTCACCGCGAACTTGTACACGTCGCGGCCCTGCATCCGCATGTAGTGCAGGCGCTCGTCGACGGTGCGGTGCGAAGCCGGCTCCTTGGCGCCCCCCGCGGGGATGTAGATGAGCCGCCCGCGGTCGCCATCGGCGCCCAACCGCACGGCCACGATGCCGCGGGTCGGGTCGGGACTCCGCCGGATGATGGCCGCACCGGCGCCGTCCCCGAACAAGACGCAGGTCTGCCGATCCTGGAGGTCGGTGATGTTCGAGAGCACCTCGGCGCCGACGACGAGCACGGTCTCGGCCAGACCGCTGACGACGTACTGGGCTCCCGCCTGAAAAGCCCACACGAACCCGCTGCAGGCCGCCGCGAGGTCGTAGGCCGGGATCCATCGGCAGCCCAGCGCGGCCTGGAGCAGGCACGCAGTTGCGGGCAACTGGTGCTCGGGCGTGATCGTGGCGACCACGATCAGGTCGAGATCCTGCGGTGTCAGGCCGGCGTCGGCCAAGGCCGCGCGACTGGCGGCCGTGGCAAGCGACAGCGTCGTCTCCCCCGGGGCGATCCAGCGCCGCTGGCGGATGCCGGTGCGCTGGGCAATCCACTCGTCGCTGGTGTCCACGTACTGCCGCAGCTCGTCGTTCGTCACGATGCGGTCGGGCAGGTACGCGCCGGTGCCGACGATTTCGATCGGCCAGGCGACCTTCATGCGGCGTCCTCGACGCGGGTCGGCAGTTCGCGGGCGATCGCGGGGATGAGATCGTGCCGGACCTGCTCGACGGCAACGCGGATCGCGTTGCTGATGGCGCGCCGGTCGCTGCGGCCGTGGCAGATGATGACGACGCCGTTGATCCCGAGCAGCGGGGCGCCGCCGTACTCGGCGAAGTCGTGCTTGCGCCAGATGCGGGCGACCACCGGCTCGAACTTCTGGACGAGGTCCTGTCCCTCGTCGCGGATCTCGGCGACGATCGTCTTGAAGAGGCCCTCGGCCAGGCCCTCGGTGAGCTTGAGCATGACGTTGCCGACGAAGCCGTCGCACACCGCGATGTCGCATGCGCCCCCGAAGATGTCGCGGCCCTCGACGTTGCCGATGAACTGGAGCGCCGCGTCGTCCTTGATGAGGGCGGTGGCTTCCTTCACGAGCGGACTGCCCTTGCCCTCCTCCTCGCCGATCGACACGAGGCCCACGCGCGGCTGCGCGATTCCGAGGATCAGCCGCGCGTAAAGGTTGCACATCCGCGCGTATTCGTGCAGGTGGTGCGGTTTGGGCGCGACGTTCGCGCCCACGTCGCAGATGACGACGGGCCCGTGAAATGTCGGCATGACCACCGCGATGCCCGGCCGCGAAACCCCGCCCACCGGCCCGATCTTCAGTTGACAGGCCGCCGCAAAAGCGCCGGTGTTCCCCGCCGAGATGACCGCGTCGAGCTCACGCTTGCCCGCGGCGACCGCCATCCGCGCGATGCTCGCATCGCGCTTGTGCCGCAGCGCATCGACCGGGGGCTCGCCCATCCCGATCACCTGGCTACAGGCCTCGACCCGCACACGGGGGTCGGTCAAGCCCGCGGCCCGACACTCGGCCTCCACCGCCTCGGGCAGTCCGTACAGGACGATCTCATCCTTCGGGCCCAGGTGACGCAGCCCGAGTTCCACGCCGCGCACGATCTCCGTCGGGGCGTGGTCGCCTCCCATCGCATCCATGCCGATTCGCATGGAGGCCTCCTAGGCTTCCTCCGCACCCACCTTGATCTTGGTGTGCGCGTTGACGTACCCGCAGTTGCGGCACGCACCGTGCGGCAGCTTCGCCTGGCCGCACTGCGGGCAGGCAATCAGGTGCACCGGACGCAGAGCGTGGTGCGCCCGCCGCGTGCGTTTCCGCATCTTGCTTTTCTTTGTGACCGGTAACATCGCGACTCCCGTCGGTGCGGCGCCCCCGCGGGCGCAACACGGACCGTGGCGACCGACCACCGGTCGGCCCGCCGCTTCGATCCCCATATAGAATCTCGAAGGCTACGCGGAGCGCAGCATGGTGTCAAGCCGCGTGCCTGCACGGCTCTACGACGGCGGTCCGCCCGGCCCCTCGTCCGGTTTCTCCAGGTCCTCGCGGGCCCGTTTCTTCGCCCGCAGCAACCGGGCGGTGTAGTCCGCTTCGGACTGCGGCGCCTTGCGGGCCGGCGGCCGGGCGACGACCGGCTGGTCCTGTGACGTCGCCCCGCCCAGGGCCCGGCTCAGGTCGTCGGCCGCCTTCGCCGCTTCGGGGGCCTCGTACCGCGTCGCGGCGGCGGGCGGCGGCTCCCCAGCTCCCCCTGCTGCCGGCCCCGGCTGGACCTGGGACTCGCGAATCCGCTCGCGGGCGCCCTTCAGTGTGGAGAGCACGGCGGCGGCTTCCTGGGGCCGGCCGCGCCCGGCCAGGTCGCGGATGAAGCCCCGCACCTTGCGGTAGACCTCGACCGGCTTCACCGCGATGCGGCGGACAGCCACATCCGCAAGGAACAGCACCAGCATCCACGAGACGAGCGTTTCCCAGACGGACCGGCGATCCTCGGCCCGCGGCAGCCCAGACCGATCGAAGACCTGCGCAGCCTGCTGCGCGTCGAGCAGCCGGCCGCCCGTCAGGCTGCGGACCTCCTCGAGCAGCGGCAGGTTGGCGGTGAGCTGGGCGTATTCGGCCGAGTAGGCCATCGACAGCCCGGTGCGGAGCGTGCCGCTGACCGCCTCCGGGCCGCGGCCCATGCGATACGCCAGGTTGACGATGTAGTTGCCGCGGTCGCGGACGTCGAACTCGCCTTCGTAGCGGCCGGGGCCGGTCTGCGTCAGACGCAGGGGCTGCGCCGCGTTGTTCGGCTGCACCAGCGTGCCGGCGAGCTCCATGAAGTTGATCGCCTCGGCGTTCTTGTCGAGCGCGTCGACGCGCAGCGTGGCCTTGCCCCCGCGCACGGACGTGCTGACGTCGAACGCGGCCGATTCGGCCTGGCGGGAAGCCCAGCGGATCGTCTGCGCCCAGAACTTGCTGAACCGCGGCCAGGCCGTCCAGTCGGGGCCCCACTGCGGCCACAGGCCGCTGGTGAACGCGACGGTCTTGCCGAGGCCGACCTGCCAGTGCGCGAGGATGGGATCGTCGCCCTCCTCGGATTTGCGGACGATCGGCACGTCGGCCAGCTCGCGGGCGGTCGTCAGCACGAATCCGCCGAGCTCCGGCAGGCCGCCGTCGCTCAGGCCCGGCACGACCGGCGAGAGCGGGTTCACGAGGCGCGGTGTGAACAGCCCCTCCTGCACGAGCGAGCGCCGCACCTCGCGCGATTCCTTGACGAAGATCTGCGGCAGCTTGCTGAAGTCGTTCGTGCGGTAGAACCGCCCGCCGGTCGCGCCCGCGATCTCCTTGGCCAGCGTCTCGTTGATGAAGTGCGAGCCGTAGCCGATCGCAACGGTCGAGCACGTGATCCCGGCGTCCTTCATCTTCTGGATGGTGGCGTCGGACGGCGGCTGCGGGTCAAAGTCGGACACGACGATCATGTGCTTCGGGCCGTCGCGGTTCTTCGCGATCAGCGCTTCGGCCGCGGGGCGCATGACGTCCTCGAGGTGCGGCATGTCGCCCATGCTCATCTTCTTGATGGCGTTGATGATGGGCGTCTTGGTGCCGACCTCCTGCATCGGCACGACCCAGTGCCCCTGCTGGCCCCCCTGCCATGCCCAGGCCAGCACGCCGACCAGGTCGCGGCTGGACAGGGCCTGCACGGCCTCGATCGCGCAGCGCTCGCCGAGGTAGTTGCCGCGCTCGATCTCGCAGGCGTGCATCACCAGCGCCAGCGCGCCGCGGATGAACTGCTTCTTGTGCTTGACGTCGAAGCTGACCGGCATGACTTCCTCGACCGGGCTGCCCATCCAACCGCCCGCGCCGAAGGAGTTGTCCCCCCCCACCATCACGAGCCCGCCGCCCAGGTCCCGCACGTACGTCGCCAGCGTCTGCTTCTCATCCTCGCGAAGGTCGCCGGCGGGCACGTTCGAGAGGATGACCAAGGAGTACTCGAGCAGCCGCACCTGGTCCAGCGGCTCGTCGCCGGCGACCGCCACGTCGCAAACGAGGCGCTCCGCCTCGAGCGCACGCTCCAGGATCAGGGCGGACGGCTGCGATCGGCTCAGGTCCTCGTGCGTCGTGAGAATCAGGATCTTGCCCTGCCCGGCCACGACGGTGAACGCCCGCCCCTCGTTGTTGTCGGGGAGCGTGTCCTCCGCGCTGCTGTCCGGCTCGAACCGGGCCGTGAAGCGGTGGGCCCCCGCGTAACGGAGCGGAAGCTGAATCACGCGTCGGTTGGGGCCCGCCTGGAGCTCGATGGACAGCCCGGCCCCGGGGGCCGCCCCGTTCAGGTCGACCTGCTCCTCGTTGTGCCACAGGAGCAGCCGCCCCGTCGTCGCCCGCTGCGACCGCAGCACGACGTGCAGGTTGATCGTCTCGTCGACGTTGGCCGTCGGCGGGGCCTTGAGCGACTCCAGCACGACCTCGTGCGTGTGCGTGTACTGCACCGGCAGCACGTCGATCGGCACACCCGCGGCCTTGAACTGCTGCGACTCCCGCAACACCGCGCCGGCGTTCTCGTTGCCGTCGGAGATCAGGACAACCCGGCCGATCGTGTTCGCCGGGAGCAGCGCCAGGGCCAGTCGGGCGGCCGCCGCGATGTCGGTCTGGTCGGGATTGAAGGGCTCGTGCGGACCCTCGATGATCAACTCGCGCTGGGGAAGCTGCTCGACGTCCGCGGCGCCGTCGAATCCGATAATGCCCAGCCGGTCGTCGCGGCGGCGCCCCTCGGCCGCCCGCTGCACGAACTGGAACGCCTCGCGCTGCAAGTCCCCCGGCACGCTGCGCGAGCGGTCGAGCAGGAAAATCACGGACAGGTCGTCGATCCGCAGCGTGCGTTGCGCGCCGGCCAGCGCCAGTACCGCCGCGGTGACGACCGCACAGCGCATGACGATCGCCAGCACGCGCCGCACCCGCCCCAGCGCCGCCAGCGAGCGAAACGACAGGGCCACGAGCAGCGGCAGGACCGCCAGCAGCACCAGGTAACCCGGCGTCTCGAACCGCACGAACCCCAGCAGTGCCGCCGCGAACATCGGGCGGCATCGTACCGCGCGTCCGGGCCGGCGCGAACCCGTGCGTGAGCGGCCGAAACGGCTATGATTTGGGCTCGGAATTCTCTCCGGAGATCGAATATGCCGCTTTCGCGTCGTCCGTTGCAGCGCTTCAGCCGGGGCCTGGCCGGCGTACTCTTCCTGACCGTCGCCGTCGCCGGCTGCGCCCGGCCTACGGAGCACCCGCTGTTGTGGCGCGTCGATGGGGCCCGCACGTCGTACCTGTACGGCACCATCCACCTGCCCGATCCCCGCGTACTGGCCCGCCCGCCCGCGGTGGAGGCCGCCGTGCGCGAGTGCGCGGTGGTGATTACGGAGATGCCCCTGGATCGCGACACCCAGAAGCAGGTTGACGCGCGGACGCGCCTGCCCAAGGGCGAGGCGCTGGACCGGCTCCTGCCCCCGCCGTTGTACGAGCGTACCGACCATTACCTCAAACGGAAGGGCCTGCGGCTGCGGGCCTTCAACGACCGAACGGTCTGGTTCGTCAGCACCACCCTCCCCATGCTCGACCACCTCGGCGCGTTCGTGCTGCGCGAGCCGCTCGACCGTCAACTGGTTCGCTCGGCCGAGCGGCGGGGCCAGGAGGTCGCTTCGCTCGAGACACTCGACGAGCAACTCGGTGTCTTCGAGAACCTGAGCGCGGCTGACCAGATCGCGCTCCTGGAGGCCACGCTCGACAGCGTAGAGCGGGCGGCCGCGGCCCGGCAGGATCCGATCACCGGGCTGGTTGAAGCGTACTTGCGCGGCAACGAGGCGGAGTTGGAGCAGCTCCTGCGGCAGGAGGCTGCGCTGGAGCACCCTGTCAACCAGCGCCTCTACGACGAGTTGATGACCCGGCGGAACGGGCGGTTCGCCGAGCGAATCGCGGCGCGCCTGCGTGCGGATCCGGAACGCGGACAGTTCTTCGCGATCGGCGCAGGGCACCTGGTCGGCGAAGACGGGGTCGTGGCCCGGCTGCGGGCCGCGGGGTTCACGGTGACCCGCATCGGCGCTCCCGCGCCGGTCTCCCCTGAGCTCTCTGCCCCGCCCGCCGCGCATGTCAACGGGCCGAACTCTGGCGGCACGGCCCGTTGACGGGAGACCACTGGCACAGACATCCGTAACCGTGCGCCGGGGGTCCCGCGCGGCGCCCGGAGCCTCGGACCCGGGAGTTCAGCTCTTGGGCCAGACCTTCTCGCCCGACTGGGCGTCGGTGAGGATGATCGCGTCCACCGGGCAGACCTGGGCCGCCTGGAGGATCTCTTCGTCCGTGTGTCCGTTCGCGTCCTTCACAATCGCGATGTTGTCCGCGTCCATCTCGAATGTGTTCGGAGCCTCACCCACGCACGCGCCGTCACCGATGCACAAGTCGCGGTTGATCTCGATCTTGTACTTGCCCATGTCTTGCTCCTGCTGCGGGCCCGTCACGCTCGCCGCCCAACGCGAATCACTCCCGAGCGGGGCCGCCGCCCCGCTCGTTGCACGTTCGTAACAACTCGCGTGCCAGCCGGCCCGCCCGGCACGATTTTCTCACGGACGCGACATTCCACCCTTCCCGCCCGCGTCCTGTCAACTCCGACCATTGGTCGGGTGAGCGCTTGTTGCGCAATTTCACGCAGGGCCCGAGAAAGCCCCCGCGCACCGCCTCAATCGGTTGGATGGGGCGGCCGCCGCAGCCGCAGACGGTTTCGCAACGCGTGCAGGATGCCCAGCCCCCGTGGACCGGGCACAAACTCGACCAGGAGTGCGGTCACGTCGTCGTGGGGAAGGTCCGGCCGGCCCGTGTGCGCAACCACGGCCGCGACGAGGGCACGCACAATCACTTCGATCGGATCACGGTGGTGCGTGTGGAGCACGGTCTCGACGCGCGTGTCGCCGAAGAACGCCCCATCAGGCCCCGGCGCTTCCAACACCCCGTCCGTCACGAGCAGCAGCCGGTCGCCCACGCGGACCCGCCGCCGCAGCTTGTTGAAACGCGTATCGCTGCTTGCCGCGAGCGGCAGGTCCACCGATGCCGGCGTGGCGGGATGAGGAATCAAAAGCCGCTGCCACTGGCGGGATCCGGCCTCATACAGCCACCCCGGCGGGTGGCCGGCGTAGCTCACCGAGAGATAGCCGCGCGGCGGATAGTACGTCACGGCCGCGGCCGTGGTCATCGTGCGGGCCACCTCCCCGGCTTCCAGCTTGCGATTGAGCGCGCGCAGCACGCGCCGTTGGTCCGGGAAGTTCATGTACCGCCGCAGCAGGCGGTGCAGCTCGCCGCTGACGGCGGCCACGCTCTCGCCGTGTCCGGCCACGTCTGCCAGGCAGAAGCGGGACAGCAGGCCCGAGCCGCAGATGGACAAATAATGCACGTCCCCGCCGCGCCCGCCGACGCACGGGTGCGACCAAAGGTACCCGTCGATGCCCGGCAGGTGGACCGGCCGACTGACGAAGCGATTGCCGCCCCACACCTCGGCGCACGTAAACTCCCGAACCGTTCCGTCGAATGACGGTGACGGGTTGCCTGGGTCAGCGGTCCGACTCATGGCGGGTTCCCTCCGAGGGTAAGCAAGTATGCGGGCACGCGTAACTGAGAACCATCGGGCACTACCGTATCATCCCCGCGGCGCGCGGTTTCGTCCACGCAGGGCCCGGGACCCCCGACCCCGCCCGCGGCCTGGCCGCCGCCGGTGCCCCGGCCGGTGCCAACCGGGCAGGCGGCGGTTACAATTTGGGGCACGGACGCAGAGCCGAGCGGGCCCACTTCACCGCTCGGACGATCACGCTGCGTCCCGCAGGAGACCGCGGATGAGTTCGTGTGCCGCCTCGCCGCCGAAAGCTTCCCCCCCGGCCGAGCCCGCCGCCGGCGAGCTGACCAGCGTCATGACCACGATGTCGGGGATCCCCATCAAGCGGGTGTACGGCCCGGAGGACATCGCCTCCCTGGATGTTGCCGCCGAGGTGCCGCCGCCCGGGCAGTTCCCCTACACGCGCGGGATCCACGCCGACATGTACCGGCGCCGCATCTGGACCATGCGGCAGTTCGCCGGCTTCGGCACCGCCCGCCAGACCAACGAGCGCTTCAAGTACCTGCTGGCGAAGGGACAGACCGGCCTTTCCACGGCGTTCGACCTGCCGACGCTCATGGGCCGCGACTCGGACGACCCGCTGGCCCTCGGCGAGGTGGGCAAGTGCGGCGTGGCGATCAGCTCGCTCGAGGACATGAAGGTGCTGTTTGACGGCATCAACCTCGGCGAGGTCAGCACGAGCATGACCATCAACGCGCCGGCCGCGATCCTGCTGGCGTTCTACATCGGCGTAGCGCGGGCCCAGGGTGTGCCGCTGGACCGGCTGCGGGGCACCCTTCAGAACGACATTCTGAAGGAGTTCCACGCGCAGAACGAGTTCGTGTTTCCGCCGGGGCCGAGTGTGAAGCTCGTGATCGACACGATCGAGTACTGCACGCAGCACATGCCGCAGTGGAACACGGTCAGCATCAGCGGGTACCACATCCGCGAGGCCGGCGCCACCGCGCCGCAGGAGCTCGCGTTCACCCTCGCCGACGGCATGTGCTACGTCGAGGAGGCCCTGAAGCGCGGCCTGGACATCGACGCGTTCGCGCCCCGCCTGAGCTTCTTCTGGGACATCCACAACGAGTTCTTCGAGGAAATCGCCAAGCTACGCGCCGCGCGGCGCATGTGGGCGCGCATCATGCGGGACCGCTACCACGCCCGCAGCGAGCGGAGCTGGTGGCTGCGCTGCCACTGCCAGACGGCCGGCGTCTCGCTCACCGAGCAGCAGCCGATGGTCAACATCGTGCGCGTCGCGTACCAGGCCCTGGCGGCCGTGCTCGGCGGCACGCAGAGCCTGCACACCAACAGCATGGACGAGACGCTGGCGCTGCCCACCAAGAACGCCGTGAAGGTCGCGTTGCGGACGCAGCAGATCATCGCCGACGAGACCGGCGTGACGCGGACCGTCGACCCGCTCGGCGGGAGCTGGTTCATCGAGTCGCTCACCAGCGAAATGGAGCGCCGGGCGCAGGAGATCATCGATCACGTCTACGGGACGTTCGGCGGCGTGCTGCCCGCGACCGAGCAGGGCTACTTCCGCCGCGCGATCGCCGATTCGTCGCACCGCTACGGGCAGGAGTTCGACCGGGGCGAGCGGATCATGATCGGCGTCAACAAGTACGTCGAGCACGACTACGAGCGCGTCCCGATCCTCAAGATCGACGAGTCCGTCGAGCGTGAGCAGGTCGCGCGCGTCCGGGCGCTGAAGGCCCGCCGCGACAAGGCCCGTCACGCCGCCGCCCTCGCCCGGCTCCGCGCGGTCGCGCTGGCCGGAGAAAACGTCATGCCGGCGCTGATCGATGCGGCCGAAGCCGACGCGACGGTCGGCGAGATGATGGCGACGCTGACGGGCGTGTACGGCCGTTACGACGGCGGGCCGGAGCTCTAGCGGCCCGGACCGCCCGCCGCGACATCCGATCATGGATCCAGGCCCGAACCACCCACCGAGGGAACACATGCGTTGCGCCGTGCCCGTCGCCACCGCCCTGCTTGCCGGCCTGTCTTTCCTCACGGGTTGCACGACGCCGTCTTCGCCCGCGGCCGCGGGCGGTATCGACCCGCAGGCCGACCGGTGCCTGCGCGAAATGAGCCGGACGCTGGCTTCGGCCCGGCAGTTCACGTTCCGCTACCGCGTCCAGAGCGAACTGCTGCTCGTCGAGGGCCGCCCCGTGCCGGCCGCGACCGAGCGGCGCGTCGCGGTGCGACGCCCCGACGGCCTGGCCATCACGCTGACCAGCGCCGCCGGCCGGCGGCAGATCTGGTTCGACGGCCGGCGCTTCGTCAACCTCGACCCCGCACGCAACGCGTACGCGCGGTTCGATGTGCAGCCGAACATTGAGGAGTTGTGCCTGACGCTCAGCCGCGACTACCACGTCGACACGCCGTTCGTGCGGCTGATCCTGTTCGCCGACCCGTACGGCGCAATTCGGCCGCGCCTGCAAGGCGCGCGCTATCTCGGGACCGAGAGCCTCGGCGGCCAGATGTGCCACCATCTCGCGTTGGCCGAGCCGACCCGTACGTGGGAGCTCTGGATCGCGACCCGCCCGGCGGCCGTGCCCCGTCGCCTGACCGCCCGGTTCCTCGACGATCCGCAGCGGCCGGCGCTGGAGGCTGAGTTTGACGACTGGAACCTGAGCGCGCAGCTGGCGGACGACCGGTTCGAGCCGCGTGTGCCGGCGGGGGCGTACGAAGTCGAGCTGGTCGATCTCGCGGGGGTGCCGTAGTTTTGCCCCGAAGTTGTCTTCACGCCCCAGCGCGCGCTCCGTGCACGGCGCACGGTCTCGGTCGGAGTTCTTGACCGCGCGATGCGTCCGCCCCGGCCTACACGTCTGGGCGCAGCGAGGCCCCGCTGCCGCGCTGATCGCTGCAACCGCCCCGACGCTAGGCGACCTTCACGGCCGTCCGCTCGCCCCGGACGCCGCGTTTCGTCGGCGTCCGCCGCGCGATCCGGCCCCCGAGCCCGGGCCGCCGCAAACGGTCGCAAGTTGCCCTCCGACGCCGACCGCGGGGTGTCGCTGGTACAATCCAGAGCGCGTCCGGCGGCACTTTCCGCCGTCGCGCGACGTCGGCCGCCATACCGCACCGGAGAGCTGTGATGTCTTCGTTCGCCCGCATCGGTTCCGTCGTGCTCGTCGTCGCCGCACAGTCCGCCGCCGTCGCCGACCCGCCGCGCGACGCCCAGCCTGCCCCGGCGCAGGCTCAGCGGGCGGTGCTGGTCGTCCGGGTCAACGACTTCGCGGGGCGCGATCGCCCGGGACGGTCGCTGGAGATCGTGCATCCCCGCCACGGCGGCCCCCTCCCATTCGAGTCGGTGCGTAGCGGCGGCGAGATCGCCTATGCCGACGACGGCAGCCCGATCCTCGGCCCGGGCTACCGTCTCGTGCGAACGTACCGGCCGGTGCAGCATGTTCCGTACCTGCGGGACTACGTCTACGACGTGGACTTCGCCAACTCGACCACGGTGCGGATCTGGCGCGAGTACCAGCAGGCCCAGCGGGCCGAAGAGCGCATGGCCCGGGCGGAGGAGCGGCTGGAGGAAGGGTGGAACCGCCGCAACGAACAGCTGCGCACGGCCCATGAGCAGGCGGTGGACGAGGGGCTCGCCCGGTTGCGGGCGGGCGATTATCGGGGCGCCATCATTGCCCTGACGCGCGCTGCCGAGCTCAACCAGGGCGACCCGGCGTGCCGCATCTACCTGGCGCTGGCCCGCGTGGCCGTCGGGCACGACGTCGAAGCGGCCAGGGTCCTGCGGCGGGCCCTGGAGCTCCAGGCCCAGCTCGTTCCGACCATGCTGAACCTGTCGCAGCACTACCCGGCGCCGGAGGACTTCGCGGCGCACACGGCGGCCCTCGTCGAACGCACGAACCGCCTGGCCGCGCCCCCGCCCGACCTGTTCCTGCTCATCGGCTTCATGCAGTTCCAGCAGGGCGAGCTCGATCAGGCGCACGTTGCGTTTCAACGCGCCGCCCGCGGCCGGACCAACGATCGCGTCCTCACGCTTTACCTGGACCTGACGCAGCCGGTCGCCAGCACCCCCCCAGTTGACGCGAGTGCAACCCGGCCGAAGGCCGAGCACCGACCGCAGAACGGCGACGCCCGCAAGCCCCTCTCGCGCCGCTGAGCGGCGCGGAATGAGCAGCCTCCCCGCCTCCCCCATCGTCGCGGTTTGCGCCGCGGCCGTGCGCTCACGGCGGGCTCGAGGCGGACGCCGCGTCCGCCTCGGCTTCGAGCACCGCCACGTCCGTCAGCAGCCCGCGGAGCCGTTGCAGTTCGCGGCGCTGGGCCCGCAGCGTGTCGCGGTAGCGGGCCGCGAACGTGTGGTGGATCTCCGGGCCGAGGGACTCAATGGCCTCGTCCACGAGTGCGACCAGCAGGTCCCGCTGAGCTGCCGAGAGTTCGACGATCATGGCCGATCCTGCGCGGAGCCGAACGCGTGCCCCCTATGTGAAGTATACGACGCGTCCACGCCGATTGACGCCGAATCCGAGCCGGTTCCGGCTCGAACCAGCGTGTGCCGCCCGCAGGGCCTCCGTATAATCCCGGCGGTTGCGGGTATCCCGGGTCCTTCGGAAGGGTGGTCAATGGCCGGAGCGGAGGCTTACGGCGTCCTGCGAGCCCTGCGGTCGATCCTCACGGCGCTCGCATTGGGCGTCCTCGCGTTCGAAGCCGTCGGCGTGACGCTTGTCGCGCGGAACAGGCCGTTCACCGCGGGTGACGATACGCATGTTCTGGTCTCGGTGCTGGTCCTGGTGTGTCTCTCAGCGGTACCGGCCACGATCTACGGCACCCGCGGGCTCACGAACCGGCTCCGGCCGCGGGCTCGGCTGGAGCCTGATGGGAGCGTCCCCGCCCCCCTGCTGCGGGGTTTCCGGGGGCTGAGGGTGATCCAGGCCGCCTTCACCGAGGGGCCGGCCCTGCTCGGGAGCGTTGTGTACCTGCTGACCGCACACTGGCTGGGTCCGGTCGTCGGAGCCCTGGGGTTCGCGCGCCGGCTGCTGCTGGTCCCGCCTTCATCCGCGCCGTCCGCTTTCGTGCGGGACCTGACCGGGTGGATCCCGGACGTTCGTCGAGGTAACGCATGACGCACACATCCCCAGATCGGCTTCTCCGCAGTCGTCGCTGCGCGTGGCTCCTGCTGGCGAGCGGCCTGTTGGGCGGCTGCGGCCTGGGCGCGGGTGACGCGTCGGCTCCCCTCACCCAGTTCGACAACTTCGGTGTCATCGCGCCGGGTCGCGCGTACCGGTCCGCACAGCTTGATGCGACCTCGCTGCGGCTGGTCCTTGACCAGTACGGCATCCGTACGATCGTGAACCTGCGCGGGGCCACCCCCGGCGCACTCTGGTACGAGAACGAGCGACGTGTGGCCGCCGAGATGGGCGCGCGGCTGGTCGACATCGACATGAGCGCGATGCGCCTGCCCGACCGCGCCACGCTGCTTCAGCTCTATGACACCCTCCGCACCGCGGAGGGGCCCCTGCTGATCCACTGTCAGGCCGGCGCGGACCGCACCGGGGCCGTGGCGACCTTGTGGCGCATGATCGTCCTCGGCGAGCCGCGCGACGTGGCGGCGCGCGAGCTCACCATCTTCCACGGCCACTTCAGCGCGGTGCGCCCCGAGATGGACCAGCTCGTGCGGATGTTCGAGCCGCGGCGGGAGTGGATCGAGCACGAGTACAGCCCGCGCGGCCGCGGCGAGCGGCCCGCCCCCGCGACACAACCGACCACGGCGCCGGGTCCCCGCCCATGAGTGCATCGTCCCCACCGGCCGCGGGGGTCTCGCCGACCATCGAGCACGGTCGGGCCTACGTGTGCTTCGCCTACGATATCGGACAGGCGATCGACCTAGCCGCGGCCGAGCGGCGCATCACGGCCGACAAGCAACGCAGCACGATTCGGCACCAGCGCCGGGCGCCGGCGTACTTCGAGTACACGCCGGCGCCGCTGCGCGTGACGCAGCCGGTAGCGCCGCTCCGGGTCGGCGGCGGGGTCACGGACGCCCTGGTCGATGCCGTGCTGTTTGACTTCGGCGGCGTGTCGGTGCGGTACTCCATCCCGCTGCACGGGCCCCTGTCCGAGCTCCGCACACTGAGCGACGCGCTCTACGACCACCCGGGGCTGCTGGCCGGCTCCCGCGCGGTGGTCCGGCAACTGCTCGAGGCCGTCGCGCCCGCGATCAGCCGGGCGGCGCTGGCCGACCTGGTCGAGGACTACGCCCTCTACCACCTGGAGACCCTGTCTCCGAGGTGCGATCCGCGCGCGCTGCTGGTGGAGCAGCGCCTGCGCCTGGCTCAGGTGCTCCGCGCCGAGAGCGTGCCCCTCTCCGCGCAGGAAGTGGACGATGCGCTAAGCTGCCGCATCGGCTACGGCGCGGAAGATCTGACCGTCATCGACTGGAATGCGGCGCTCGTGTTCGGTCCCGGCGCTGAGGACGTCCTGACGGTTCTCGAATTCGCGAATGTGGAGCTGCTCGAGCTGCGCTTCCTGGACGACCGGCTCGACGAGGCCCTCGACCAGTCCTACGAGGTGCTCGCCCGGCGCTTCCGCGCGCGCTTCCGCCTCGCGCCCGGCCGGGGCGCGGACCTGTGGCGGATCGGCCGCCTTCAGGTGGATCACGCCATGCTGTACGAAGGCGTGAACAACGCGCTCAAGCTCGCGGGCGACCCGTATCTGGCACGCGTGCTGCGGCTGGCGGCGACCCGTTTTCACCTCGCCGACTGGGACGCGAGCATCCTTCGCAAGCTCCAGACGCTCGACAGCATCTACCAGAAGCTCGCGGACCGGGCGGCCGCGCGCCGCATGGAGCTGCTCGAGTGGATCATCATCCTGCTGATCGCCCTCAGCATCGTGCTGCCGTTCGTGCCGGGGGCCTCCGGCAAGTAGCCGCGCCCATGTCGCGGCTCTCCCCGCGGCGACCCTCACGCCCCCATCGCCTGCGCCCGCAGCGCCGCGATGCGCTTTTCGACCGGCGGATGCGTCGCGAAGAGCCCGCTCAGGCCGCCGCCCAGCGCCAGCGGCTCCACGATGTACATGTTGTGGAACGCCGGATTGGTATCCGTCGGGATCCGCTCGTTCCCGCGCTGGAGCCGCGCCAGCGCCGCCGCCAGCTTCAGCGGGTTCCCGCACAGCTCGCCGCCGTACGAATCGGCCGCGTACTCGCGCTGCCGGGAAATCGCCGCCTGGATCAGCAGCGCCGCCAGCGGCGCCAGGATGACCATCGCGATCGCGCCGATCGCCGCCAGCGGACTGTGGTTCTCGTTGTTTCGACTGTGACCGCCACCGAAGAACATCAGCATGTAGCCCGCGTAGCTAATCATTCCCGCCAGCACGGCCGCGATCGTGCTGATCAGCACGTCGCGGTGCTTCACGTGCGCCAGCTCGTGCGCGATAACGCCTTCGATTTCGTCGGCGGGAAACGTCCGCAGCATGCCCTCGGTCACCGCCACAGCCGAGTTCTGCGGATTCCGCCCGGTGGCAAACGCGTTGGGCGCGGCCTGCGGGCACACGCACACGCGGGGCTTTGGCAAGCCGGCGCGCGCGGCCAGCCGCTCCACCATGTCGTGCAGCCACGGAAGCTCGTGCGGCGCAAGCTCGCGTGCGCCCATCGCCATGAGGGCAATCCGGTCCGAGAACCAGTACGCAATGATGTTGCCCAGGCCGCCGAACAGGAGCCCCATCATCAGCCCCTGCTGGCCGCCGACGAAGTACCCCACCGCCATGCACAGCCCCATCAGCGACCCGAGGAGCATGGCCGTCTTGACATTGTTCACGAACCGCATCGCGCCAACCTCCTTGTCCCTCAGTTCTCGCCGCCGGCCGGAACACCCTCGCGGACGCGCGGCCGGCCGTCCCTCCCGCCTACGCTCGAAACCCGGACTGCGGAATCATAGGCAACACCTGTGCCAGCCGCAGGCCCGCGCCGACTGGCCGGCAATGGGCCTGGGGAAGGCCGTTATCGGTAACGCGGCCCTCGTTGAACGCCCATCCCCGCAGAACCATGACGCGCCAGCGCTGCCGTTTCGGCAGAGTTCGTCCCGGTCCGGCGCGCTCCGCCTCGGGTCTGTGAACGCCGCCGGCCCGCGTTAGAATACGCCGCTCCGAGCGTGCGCTTCACGGAGACGCGCCGTGCATCGACTTGTCGCAGACGCGAGTCGCCGAACCCAGGGCGGATGCCCGACGCGGGGGCCGCGCCGCCTGGGGGCGCTGGCGTGCGCCGCCGTCGCGACGGCCGGCCTGGTCGGCTGCGAACGGCGCAGCGTGCCCAGTCCGTACATGCTGCTGGCCGGGCGGATCGAGTCGATCCAGTCGGACAAGAGCCAATTCGTTCTGCGGCCGGCGGAGCCGGACGACGCGGCCGGCGAGTCGCTGCTCGTGACGTGCTTTCTGCCGGGCGACGCCGAAGTGTACATCGACGACCGCCTGGCGCTGGCCGATGAGCTGCGCGGCGGCGATGAGATCGAGGTGCTCGGTTACGCCGACGCCGACCCGCGGAGCGAGCGGTTCGTTGTTGCCTTTGCGAATATCCGGCGCGGCGCGGTGGTCCGTGAGGGCTCGCCGCGAGCGCCGTCCACCCCAAACCCGTAAGTCTGGAGAAGCCGACCATGGCGGATGCGCCCCTGATTGAGTCCATCAAGGCCCGCGAGATTCTGGACTCGCGCGGCAATCCGACGCTCGAAGCCGACGTGATCCTCGCAGACGGCACGTACGCCACCGCGGCGGTGCCGAGCGGAGCCTCGACCGGCGAGAACGAGGCCGTGGAGCTGCGGGACGGTGACAAGAAGCGATACGGCGGGAAGGGCGTGCTCAACGCCGTCAAGAACGTCAATGAGGTGATCGCCCCGGCGCTGTGCGGCCTCGACCCGCGGCTCCAGGAGGAGATCGACCGCATCATGCTGGACCTCGACGGCACCCCGAACAAGAGCAAGCTCGGCGCGAACGCGATCCTGGGCGTTTCGGTCGCGGTCGCCAAGGCGGCCGCGGAATGGGCCGGCCTGCCGCTGTACCGCTACCTGGGCGGGGCCGCGGCCCACGTGCTGCCGGTGCCGATGATGAACATCCTCAACGGCGGCAAGCACGCCGACAACAACGTGGACTTCCAGGAATTCATGGTGCAGCCGTGGGGCGCGCCGACGTTCCGCGAGGCGCTGCGGATGGGCGCCGAGATCTTCCACGCGCTCAAGGACGTGCTGAAGAAGAAGGGTTACAACACCGCCGTCGGTGACGAAGGGGGTTTCGCCCCGAGCCTCAAGAGTAACGATGAGGCGCTCGAGGTCATCGCCCAGGCCGTCGAGAAGGCCGGCTACCAGCTCGGTCGCGACGTGTACATCGCGCTCGACCCGGCCACCAGCGAGTTGTGGAGCGAGGCGGCCAAGAAGGGCAAGGAAGGCTACTGCTTCTTCAAGAGCCAGCCCGACCGGATCGTCAGCTCGGACGAGCTGATCGACCTCTGGGCGAAGTGGTGTGAGAAGTACCCGATCCGCGTGCTCGAGGACGGCCTCGCCGAGGGCGATTGGGCCGGCTGGAAGAAGCTCACCGCCCGTCTCGGCGAGAAGATCCAGCTCGTCGGCGATGACATCTTCGTGACGAACGTGCAGTACCTCGACCGCGGTATTCGCGAACGCTGCGCCAACGCCATTCTCGTCAAGCTCAACCAGATCGGATCCATCACGGAGACGATGGCGACGGTCAATCTCGCCATGCGAAACGGCTTCGCGGCCGTCATCAGCCACCGCAGCGGCGAGACCGAAGACACGACCATCGCCGACCTGGCGGTCGCGACCCATGCCGGCCAGATCAAGACCGGCAGCGCCTCGCGCAGCGACCGGATCGCCAAGTACAACCGCCTCCTCCGAATCGAGGAGGAGCTGGGCGACGACGCCGTGTTCGGCGCGCAGTTCTGGCGCCGCTGAGCGACCATCGCAGGGGCCGCCGGGTCGGGACCGGTGCCCGGCCCGCGGCCGCTGTCTCGGGGTGACTGAGTTGGCCCGCGCGATCGGCCTGGAAACGCTGCTCTTCTGGCTGATGGCCCTGACCGGCGGAGCCGTCCTGGCGCCGTGCCTCCTGCTGCCTCCCTGGCTCGAGCACGAGGCCCAGCGTGAGCGTTATGCGGCGGCGCTGGCCAACCGCGAGGCCGCCCGGCTCGCCGCCGAGCGCGCCGAGCGGGACATGCAATTTCTGAAGGACGACCCGGCCTACGTGCTGCGCCTCGCCGAGCAGGAGTTCGGCCTCGGCCCCGCGAACATGATCACGGTGCCGGTCGGCCCCACCCCGCCCGAGCACCCCGACGTGCCCGTGCCCGGACTCGCCACGCGCCCCAGCGACGCCCCGGCCGCCCCCCTGCTGCCGGAACTGACCGAGTTCGTCGCCCGCGTGCAGGCGCGCTACCCGTACACGGACTACTTCGTGAGCGACCCGAGCCGTGCGGTCTTCATGATCGTCGGCGGCGGGTTGCTCGTGACGGCGATCGTGCTTCTGGGCAACGCCGGGCGCCGCGACGAACCGGCGCCCTAACGCGTTACTCCGGCTGCGCCGCCAACCACTCTCGCAGGGCCGGTTGATCGGCATCGACCGCCAATGACCGCTCGGCCCAAGCGCGCCCGGCCCGCCGCCATTCTGCTGCGGCGTCACCGTCCGGGGTGGCGGCCGCCGCGTCCTCCGCCAGACGCACCAGCCGGTTCAGCGTTGGGACATGCTGCGGGCGCCGGGCCAGCACACCCAAGAGCACGTCCCGCGCCGCCCCGAACCGGCCAAGCTGTGCGTGCGCCAGAGCGGCATTGGCCGCCAGGTCCGGATCGTCGGGGGCCGCGGTCCGTGCGGCCGCGAGGTCCTCCAGCGCAGCGTCCCACTCGCCGAGGTCGAGCAGCACCTCCGCCCGCCGCGCGCGGGCCGCGGGGGTGGGTGCGAGCGCCACCGCGCGGTCCCAGGCCCGGCGTGCCCGTTCGAGATGCCCCTGAGCCTGATGAGCGACCGCGAGGTTGAACCACGCCCGGGCGTCATCGGCCCGCCTTTCGATAAGCCGCTCAAGCACGTCCACCGCCTCCACATACCGCCGGACGTGCACCAGCGCGGCCGCCCAGTCGAACCGCACATCGGCGTCGTCGGGGCGAAGGTTCGCGAGCCGCCCCAAACGGTCTGGCAGCTCCGCCCACCGCTCGAGCGTCGTCAACGCGGCGATCTCGTCGCGCAGGGCCGGCTCGTGATCCGGGTCGGAAGCCAGCACGGCCCGCGCGGCGGCGAGACGGGCGGCGGCGCGCGCGATGGCCGGGTCGTCCGGCAGTCGGACGGGGGCGGGGGCGGAAGTCGCGGTCGGCGGGATCGCGGTGTCCGCTTCCGCCGGCGCAGCCTCCACATCGGCAGCCGGCGCGGTCGTCGCGGCCGGAGGCGGCGCGCCGGGCTCTGCCTCGGCCGTAGCCTGGGAAGCCTCCCGACTGCGGCGCTCCTCCATGAGCCGGCGCTGGTGCGGCAGCGGCTCGGCGTACGGCTGCGCGGCCTCGTAGCGCCACTGCAACACGAGCCAGAGGCCCGTGGCCACCAGCGCCACGCACACCGTCACAAAAGCGAGCAGCAGCCGGGCCATCGCGGGTCCTCGGACAACGCGCGGGTAACTCTATCCATCGACCGCGGGCCTCTCACGCCACGTGCAGCGCGTCAATCACGTTCGTGCGCGCGGCGTGCCGGGCCGGCATCACGGCCGCCACGATGCACAGCCCGACCGTAAGCGCGACGGACGTGCCCACCAGCGTCCACGGCACGTACAGCGGAACGACATAGCCCCACATCCGCACCGTCAGCGACGTGATGTTCCAGGCCAGGTGCAGACCGAGCCCCAGGCCGAGCGCGCTGCCCAGCAACCCGAGCACGAGCGCCTCGCCGATGACCAGCCGAAGCACCAGACCGCGGGTGGCCCCGACCGCCCGCATGATCGCAAGCTGCTTCGCGCGGCTCGCCACGTTGGCGGTCATCAGGTTCGCCACGCCCAGCGCCGCGACCACCAGTGCAACGGCTGGGACCGCCGTGAGGAGGTACGTCATGTTCGTGAGCTGCGCGTCGATCTCGTCCTTGAGCTCGCGCGCCGTCCCGTAGAACGTCCGCGGGGTGTCGAGCGAACCGAGAATCCGGTTCAGCACGCTGACCTCGCGGAAGTTCCGCCAGCGCCGCTCGACGCTCATCCGGGTGTCGTAGTGCTTGCTCGTCAGCCCCACCGCCTCCGGCGTGCCGCGTGGGGGCGGCCAGCCCGGCGGCACCGGCTCCGGCGGCAGGTCGAAGTTGAGCAGCAGCAGCCGCGTGCCCTGCACGCCGTAGATCCGCGTCAGGTCCGCGTTCGTGCCGATCACCGAGCCCGACGCGACGACCGTCGACTCGCTCATGACCTGGAAGTAGCTGGCGGCGATGTCGAGCGCGGGCGAGTCGATCACACCCGCGACCTTGAACGTCATGAACCGGCCCGCGAACCAGACGCGGACCTCGTTGCTCTTCACCACGTTGCCCTGCTCGTCCCGCACCTCCTGCACGCTCTTGCGCCGGCTGCGCGCGAAGTCGGCCGCCACCAGGATGTAGCCGCCCTCCTTCAGCCGCGCCCGCGCCGTTTCCTCGTCACCCTCGACGAACTCGAGCTTCACCATGTCCAGGAACGAATCGGGCTCGATGCCGAGGAACCACGTGGCCGACGTCAGGACCGGATCCAGCAGGCCGGCCCGCTCCTCCACCACGACGTTCACCGCGTTCGCGGCCGTCACCTCGCGGACGCCGGGGGTCCGGGCGGCGATCGCCCCCGCGTCCGCCCGCATCTGCTCGAAACTCCAGATGTACGCCTCCGGGAACTGCTTCGGAAAGTTCCACCCGCTGCGGAAGCTCGCGTTGAAGACGATCAGGCCCACGATCAGCGACAGGCCGACCATGAGCCCGCAGACGATGCCCGCCGACCGCCACACCGCGTGTCCCACCTGGTCCTGGAGCAGACGCAGGCGTACTCGCACCAGTCCCGCGGTGACCGGCACGGCCACGCGGCTGGCCAGCCACACCAGCGCTGGCGCCACGAGCGCGTACACGAGGTAGAGCAGCACCACCGCGATCACCGCCCACTTCACGAAGAACAGGTCGCGCCGCACGTGGACTTCGAGCACGTAGAGCTGCGCGACGAGGCTCGCCAGTCCCAGGAGCCCCGTCAGCACGATCAGCCGCCCGCCCGCGCGCCGCGCCCGCGGCCGCGTCGCCTCCAGCGGCGTGACCATGGCCGCCGCGAGCGACGGAATCAGCGCTCCCGCCAGCGCCGTGCCCAGCCCGGCCGCGGACGCCAGCAGCACACCCCGCACGCTCACGGCGAAGCTGCCGACATATTGCGGCACGAGCCAGACGGTGAGCCCCGCCAGCCCGAGGCCCACGGGCAGGCCGGCGAGTACGCCGATGACGCCGAGCGGTATCACCTCCGCCAGCGTCAGGCCGACGAGCTGCGGGCCCGTCACGCCGATACAGCGCAGCAGGCCCATCTGGCGGATCCGCTCCACCATGCCCATGCTCAGCGTGCTCAGGATGATGAACAGTGCCGTCAGCATCGCGACGCTGCTGAGCAGGATCAGGATGGCCTGCTGCTGGTCCTGCGCCAGTTCGATGCGCTTCTGCCGCGCGGCCGCGCTGCGGACGATGATCTGCGGCACGACCGTGCGGGCCGCGGCCTGAATGACGGCCCGGCTCTCCTCCAGCTTCGGTCCGCGCGCGTCCTCGAGCACCACGTCCACCGACGTGATCAGCGCGTAGCGCTGGCAAATCTCCTGCAACACCGGCAGCCGCACCAGCGCGACGCCCTTCAGGAAGCGTGCGATCCGCTTGCGCTCGATGATCCCGACGATTTCCAGGGGCGTCGGCGGCTGGCTCGGCATCGTGCCGCCCCAGACGAGCAGCACGTCCCCGACCCCGACCTGCTCCTCCTCCGCCACCGAGGCTTCCAGCACGCAGGCGTTCTGATCGTCCGGGCGCAGCAGCCGCCCCGCCGACAACATGGCGCTCCAGTCCCGCACTTCGCTCTCGACGGCCAGGTCGATGCCGTGCAGGTCCAGGTCGTTCATCGCCGGCTCCCACGCCGCCGGATCCGCGCCGGACGCCGCCCAGGCGGCGCGGGGCACCGCGCTGGCGCTCAGGCGCTGGACCAGCAACGGGACCGCGGTCCGCACGTTCGGCAGGCCCGCGATGCGCGTCACCAGCCGCTGCGGCAGCGTGTTGTGCCGACCCAGCGGCGACTGCACCGTCACGTGGCTCGTGCCGACGTACCCCTCCGACCATTGCAGCATGATGCGGCGCACGGACTCGTAGCAGCACGTCACCCACACAACCGCGCCCACCCCCAGCGCGATCGCCGTCACCACGCCGGCCGACCGGAGCGGCTTAGCCCGCCAGTTCCTGGTAGCCAGTTGCAACCAGTGCCGCATCGGCCGCGCCCTTCGGTTCCAGCGTGCCCACGATCCGGCCGTCCTTCAGCACGATCACGCGATCGGCGAATCCGGCTCCCTGCGCCTCGTGGGTCACCATCAGAATCGTCTTGCCCTGCTCCCGCGCAATCCGCCGCAGCAGCGTCCAGATCTCCACTGACTGCTTCGAGTCCAGATTCCCCGTCGGCTCGTCCGCCAAGATGATCGCCGGATCGTTGAGCAGCGCCCGCGCGATCGCCACCCGCTGCTGCTCGCCGCCGGACAACGCGTCCGGCCGGTGATCGGCCCGCGCCGTCAGGTGCACGACCGCCAGCAGCTCGTCGACCCGCGCCTCCACGTCCCGCAGCGGCCGGCCGTCAACCAGCACCGGCAGCGCGACGTTCTCGCGCGCCGTCAGCGTCGGCAGCAGGTTGTACTCCTGGAAAATGATGCCCATCCGGCGGCGCCGGAAGATCGTGCGCGCCCGGTCCGACATCGCCCCCAGATCCTGCCCCTCCACCCGCACCACGCCGTCCGTCGGCCGCGTCAGCCCGCCCACGACGTGCAGCAGAGTGCTCTTGCCCGAGCCGCTGGCCCCCATGATCGCGTAGAACGCGCCGGCCGGTACCGCCAGGTCCACCCCGTTCAGCGCCACCACCGGGCTACCCGAGCCCTCGTAGACCTTCCGCACCCCCTCCGCGGCAACGACCACCGGCGGTTCGCCCACCGCCCGCAACGGAGAGGGAGTGTCTCTGAAGTCGCCCGGCGCCGTCATCGGGGGGCAGTGTAGACGCCGTGCCCGGCCGCTACAACGCGACCGACGCCGCCAGTCGTCGAGACTTGTGGGCCACGCGGCCCCCCCGGCGCCGGTCGACCACCCGCGCTCGGCCGCGTTCGCGTAAAATGCTCCCGCGTTCCCGGGTGCGGTGGGCCGGGCGACGCGGCCTGTGCTCCGGAGCCGGACATGACGCTCGGCGTGATCTTCGACATGGACGGCGTGCTCGTAGACTCCGCGCCGGCGCACCTCGAAAGCTGGCAGAGGCTCGCCGCCCGCCACGGTCTCGAGGTGACCCCGGAGCGCTTCCGCGAGACGTTCGGCCGCCCCAGCCGCGACATCATCCGCCTGTTGTGGGGCCCGGGAACGTCGGATCGGCAGATCGCCAAGCTCGACGCCGAAAAGGAGCAGATCTACCGCGGCGTGATCAGCGCCCACGTGCCGTTGATGCCGGGCTGTCGCGCGACGCTGCGGACCCTGCACGAGTCGGGCTTCAAGCTCGCCGTCGCAACCTCCGGCCCGCCCGAAAACATCGAGGTGGTCCTCTCCGAGGGCCTGATCGCCAACTACTTCACCGCCCGCGTCGACGGGTTCGAGGTCTTCCGCGGCAAGCCCGCGCCGGACTGCTTCCGGCTCGCGGCCGAGCGGCTCGAACTGCCTCCGGAGCGCTGTGTCGTCGTCGAGGACGCTCCCGTCGGGATCGCAGCGGGGCGCGCCGCGGGCATGCCGGTCATCGGCCTGGTGGGGACGCACCCGGCCGAGACGCTCCGCACCGCGGGCGCCACGGCAGTCGTCACCGAGCTGTCGCAGATCACACCCGACTACGTGCGCAGCCTGGTCGCCGGGTAGCTCCCACCCGTGTCCATGCGCGCGATGCCGCCGCGGCCCCTGCGACCGGCCCGAACGCCATTTTCGGGCGCCCCGCGCCCACGCTCAGGACCGGCCGAGGCACCGCGCCGCACCTTGCCGGCGGACCGCTAAGCCCCCACCCACCGCACGAGCCACCAGAACATGGCCACGGCCAGGGCCCCCGACGCCGCCAGCGGCGCCCACGACGTCCGCCGCCGCTCCGCGGCGGCCGGCCGGGGCAGCGGCGGCCCGATCGGGATTTCCTCGTCGCCGAACTGCACCTGCGCGATCAGGAGGTGTGCCTGGAACTCGCTGAAGCCCAGCTCCCGCGCTTTCGCCACGATCGCCTCGCGCCGCGACTGCCGCAGAAGGCCGCCCTCCAGCGCGCCCGCGATGTACGCGCGCAGCTCCGCCGTCGCGTCGCGCTGCTCCCCGTACCACGCCCGCAGATACTCCGCCTGCCGCCGCGGGTCGCGCAGCGTTGCGTACGCCAGGTGCAGCTCGTCGAGCTCCGCTCGCGTCTCGGCGTGCCGCCGCGGATCGGCCAGCTCCGCCAGCAACCGCGTCCGCTCGCGCAGGAAATGCCGCGCGACTTCCCGGCTGTCGTGCGGGCCCGGCGTGAGTCCCAGGATGTTGAAGTAATCGCGTGCCACGGCGGCGTTCCGCTCCCACCAGGTCTTAGGCCCCGGGGGCGGTGAGAGTCCTCCACCACGGCCGGGATTCGCCCCAGAACGCACGCCGGCCCGCGAAAACCGCGGCGGCGGGGGCGGGCGTCCGAGAAGACGTGCGGCCGTGTCGGCAGCGCGCCGCGCGGCGCAGCCCCCGCCTTCAGGACTTCCCCCGGCGCACATGCCGCCGACTGGCTCAAACCTTGCGCCCGCACCCGCCGATGGACTCTCCGACACCGGCGGCCGGCGCCGTCGGGCCCCTGCGAGGATCGACCGTGCAGTCCATTCTCGTCACCGGCGGTGCGGGTTTTATCGGCTCCAACTTCGTCCGGTTCCTCATGAAACGTCGGCCGGACGTCGAGGTTCACGTCCTCGACGCCCTGACCTACGCCGGCGACCCCGAGAACCTGGCCGGCTGGGTCCGCCAGAGCCCGCGCTTCCACTTCTGGTACGGCAACGTCTGCAATGCCGACCTCGTGGACCGCGTGATGCAGCAGGTCGACACGGTCATCCATTTCGCCGCCGAGTCGCACGTCGCCCGCAGCATCTTCGACAACGCGGTCTTCTTTCAGACCGACGTGATGGGCACGCAGGTGGTCGCGAACCAGGTGCTCAAGCACCGCCGCCGCATCCACCGCTTCGTGCACATCTCCACCTCGGAGGTCTACGGTTCGGCCCTGTCCGAGCCCATGACCGAGGAGCACCCGCTCAACCCGCTGACGCCCTATGCGTCCGCCAAGTGCGGGGCCGATCGCCTGGTCTACTCGTACTGGCGTACGTACGGCATCCCGGTCGTCATCATCCGGCCGTTCAACCAGTACGGACCGCGACAGCATCTCGAGAAGTGCATCCCGCGCTTCATCACCAGCGCCATCGACGGCGAGCCGCTTACCATCCACGGCGACGGCAGCGCCGCCCGCGATTGGGTCTACGTCGAGGACACCTGCCGGGCGCTGCTGGCCGCGCTCGAGGCGCCCCTCGATGACGTGCTCGGGCAGGTCATCAACCTCGGCACGGGCAAGGCCGTCAGCGTGGCCGACATCGCCGCCAAGATCCTCGACCTCACCGGCCGCGACGACTCGGCCTTGCAGGCCATCCCCGACCGGCCGGGGCAGGTGCAGAAGCACATCAGCTCCACCGAGAAGGCCGAGCGCGTGCTGCGCTGGCGGGCGACGACCGACCTGGATACCGGCCTCGAGCGGACGCTCGAGTGGTATCGGGAGCACGAAGATTGGTGGCGCAAGCACTTGTGGATGAAAATCGTCGAGCTGACGCTGGCCGACGGCAGCATCGTGCAGCATTGAGGCTCCCCCGCGGCGGCCGGTCGCCCCGTGCGCCGGCCGCCGCAACCTCTCACAGCGCGTGGAGCAACGCATGACCGTCGCCCCACTGGCCCCCCCACCCGAACGCCGGCGACTCCAGGAGATCATCGCCGCATTCGACCAGGGCGCGCCGGTGCCGCTGGCGGAGCTGCGCCGGCTGACGGCGGCTGCCGACCGCGCCACCCGGGGGCTGGCGCGCCGGCTGCTCGCACACGCCGGCCTGCGTCAGGCACAGCAGGACGCCGCCGAGCTGCTCGCGGCCTCGTGCGCCGACCTCGACTTCCGCCACCCGGCCCTTCTGCTCGAGGCGCTCCAGCACGCGGACGGTCTGGAGCAGCACGACCGCGTGCTCGACTTGTGGCTCGGCTACGCGGACGCCGCCGCGCGGCGCGGCGAGTTCCTGCCGGCGCTGATCGCGCTGCTGAACGCCGGAAGCTACGACTTCCGCCACGGCGCCCGACACAGCGCCACACCCGCGAGCCTGCGACGCACGATCGCGATCTACGAGCGGATCGCCGCGGAGACGGCTCGCCACCTGAACCTCCCCGCAGTGCCGCGCGGCGTACGGCGCTCTCCAACCGCCGGCAAGCTCCGAATCGGGCACGTCATCGCCCAGCTGGTGGACGGTCCGCACTCGCCGTCGCGGGTCATGTACACGATCCTGCGCAACGCCGACCGCGCGCGCTTCGAGACGACGCTGTTCGTGACCGAGGCGCTCGCCGCGCACGCCGATGCTCCTCTTCAGGAGCTGACATCGGACTGGAGCGACCGACGCGCTCCGAGGCTCATCCGCACACTCGAGCAGGACCTGGGCATCCCGGTCGTCCGGCCGCGCACCCGGCAATCGCTCCTGGCGGCCGCGGTCGATCTGCGCGCGCAGATGGCCGAGCGGCAGATCGACATCGCGTTCTTCCACGGCTCGATCGCGACGCCGACGGACTGGCTCCTCTGCGCGTGGCGCAGCGCGCCGTGGGAGTTCGACTACGGCATGGGCGTGCCGCTGTTCTGTCCGGCCGTCGATTACCAGTTTTTCGAGTACCCCGAGTCGATGGAGCGGCTGGCGTTCCTCTGCCGCGAACGCGGGGTGCCGTACGGCAGCACGCCCTTCGGCGGCACCGACATGTCGTACCTGGACGCGCTGCCGCCGATTCCGCGCGCCGACGTGGGCCTCGCGCCGGAACACGTGGTCCTCGGCTCGATCGGCAACCATCTGCCGCGGCGCATGAGCGAGCGGTTCTGTCGCACCGTGGCGGATGTCCTGCGGCGACAGCCAGCCGCCCGTTACCTTGTGATCGGTCCCGGCGACTTCGCCGCGCAGCGCGACTGGCTTGGCGACGACCTGTGCGGCGGGCCGGCCCCCCGCGTGCGGTTCTGCGGCCCCACCAGCGAACCCGGCCGGTGGACGCTCCTGTTCGACATCTATGTGAACGAGTATCCGGCGGGCGGCGGCGTCGCGGTGTGCGAGGCCATGGCGGCCCGCAAGCCGGTCGTCGGCATGGCCGTGGACGACTCGAGCCTCGCGCTCGTGGTGCGGAAGTACCTGGGGCCGGAAAACCTCGTGACGCCCGCCACGGACGAAGCCTACGCCGCGCGACTGGCGCAGCTCATCGCGGACCCCGCGGCCCGCGCGGAGCTCGGCGCGCGGCTGCGGGCCCGCTACGAGACGGACTTCGACGGCCGGCGCTGGACACAGGACGTGCACGACCGTATCTGGGCGTTCGTGCACGGCGCGACGAACGGGGCGGCGGTACCGCAGCCGGCTGGCGCGTAAAGCGAGCGGCCTCCGAGGCCCGGCGCTCGCAGGTCACGCCTCACCCGGTCGCCCGGCGGCATGGCGTCGGCCCGCGCGGCGCGACGCCTCAGCCGCCCCGAACACGCCCTCGGCGCTGACGCCCGGCAGCATCTCCCCGGCACCTGCACCGTCACCGCCCCGCCGCCCGCGGTCGCCGTCAGTTCCCCGAGCGTCGTGAAGCGCGTGGATTGCCTCACCCGCCGAGACTCGCAAGCCGGCGCGATCACCCGCCTGTTCAGCTCCTCCAAGAGTGCCCTGCGGCGCGGCCGCGAAGCGTCATCGCACCCTCCCGCAACCGGCCGAGGCGGCCATGCACGACGATCGGCTGCGTGCTGAACAGGTCCGACGTTCGGGCCGGAAACACAGCCGCGACCGGGAGCGTCCGCCGGTCGATCGAGACGTCCGAAAGGACCGGTGCGGCCCCGCTCATGTAGGCGGTGCCCGGCGGCACCCGCCTGTTCCGCGAGCGTCACGTACTCGACCGCACCGAGGCCGTCGCGGCGGCTCGTCCTCCTTGTAGGGACCGGCCGCGGCGCGGTAACGTCTCCGCCAAGGCCCGGTTCGAGCGCGGGCCGTCCGTACCTGTGCAGACGGAAGGAGCCGTCCATGCGTCTTCGGAAACTGCGTCTCTATGCGGCGGGGTTCGTGGCGTTTCTGCTGGGCGTGCCGCTGACTCAGCAGGCCCTGGCCGATGATGTGGGCGACATCATCGACGCCTCGCTGGGGCTGGCGTCCGCGATCACGGCTTCGGCCGGGAACAGCTGACCCGGCACCGCTCCGCTCACCGCGGCTCCAGCGCGGACGCTTCGTCAGGACGCGCGTCGGGCCGCCAAGCGACACCAAGCCGCAACTTCTTGGGGCCCGGTGGGTCTATGCGCCTTCACCGCTCGGAGGAGCAGCACGCATGACGTGCTGCACGAGGGTCCGCCCCCACCGCGGGTACGCCCACAAGTACTGCGCCGGGTCTTTCAGAACGATACGCTCCAGACCGCGGACGTAGCGCTCGACAATGTACCGCACCGGGTCGGCCTCCGCGCGCCAGTCCGGCGCACGGATGATGTCGGCGACCTCGATCTCGAATCGGAACGGCCCAAGCCGCCGCACCCCGGCCACGACCACGTCCGCGTCGTACCGCCACGCGAGCAGACCCACCGAGCGGAACGCGGTCGTTGGCAGCCCGAGGAACGTGATCGGCACGCCGCGGCGCTCGTCGACGTGGTCCGCCACCAGCGCCACGGTACCGCCCCCAGCCAGCACTTCCGGCAGCCGGGTCAGCGCCCGCGCGAGCGGCACGAGCTCGCACCCGCCCCGGCCGCGAATCCGCTGGCGGCGGGCATCAAAGGCGGGGTTCGCGTGCGGCTCGTAGACGGCCGACGTCCGTAGGCCGCTGCACCCGAGGATGGCAGGCAGCAGATCGTACGGACCGTAGTACGCCGACACGAGGATCGCCGGTTGCCCCCGGGCCTGCGCCGCCCGGAGCTCGCCCAGGTGCGGCTCGGGGACGACCGCACCGCACCGGGCCGCCGTTCGCGGGTACAGTCGCCGCTCGGCCAGCAGGAGGTCCGTCAGGTTCCAGACGCGGTGAACCCACGAGGCGGCGGCGATTCGCCGAACTGCGGCCTCCGGCAGGCGCTTTCCCAGAGCGGCCCGGCATTGCCCCTCGCAGAGCGCCCGGAGTCCGGGCAAGAGGTAGTACAGCCCCCGCGCGAGAAGACCGCTGAGGGCGTAGGCCCACTCCGGCCCGAGCAGCGCGAAGGCCGCGACGAGAACGCTTCGCTGCCACTCGCTCGCCCGCAGCACCCACCGGACCCACAGCGCCCGCGCGCTCATGGTGTGCCCGTCCGCCGCCGCGCGCCCCCCGGGCCGGCGTCGCTCAACTGGTGCCGGTCCGCTTGACCCGGTGCACCAGCGTCTGGGCTGAGGTCTTGATGCCCGTGAGCTGGCCCTTGAGGGCCTCGCGGTTCGGGGCGTACTCCATGGCGACGTCCATGAAGACCAGGCCCTGCTCGACGAGTTCAGCCAGCGACATCGTGAAGCTGCGCATGCCGGCCTCCTTGCTCCCGGCGATGATCTCCGGCAGGTCCGTATCGCCGCCCTCCCGGATCTTCTCTTTCACGATCGCCTCCCCCAACAGCACCTCGCACGCGGGCACGCGCGAGATCTGCGGATCGATGGCCGGCAGCAGGCGTTGCGCCAGGATCGCCTTCAGCGCGTTGGCGAGCGAACTGCGGATGAAGTTGTGCTGGTCCGGCGGGAAGAACTCCAGGATGCGGGCCAGCGACTGCATCGTGTCGGCCGTATGCAGCGTGCAGAACACCAGGTGCCCGGTCTCGGCGGCCTGCAAGGCCGCCATCAGCGTCTCCCGGTCGCGCATTTCGCCGATGAAGATGACGTCGGGATCCTGACGCACCGCGCCGCGCAGGGCGTCCGCGAACGTGTGCACGTCGAGGCCGATCTCACGTTGGCTGACGATCGACTTCTTCGGCGTGAACGTGTACTCGATCGGGTCCTCGATGCTCACGATGTTGAGCGCCTGGGTCTCGTTAATGTGGTCGATCATCGCGGCCTGGGTCGTGCTCTTGCCGCAACCGGTCACGCCGCAGACGATGATGATCCCCTCGCCGGTTTCCTCCGCCAGTCGCCGGTAAATCGGCGGCAATCGCAGCTCCTCGAAGTTCGGGATGCGCCCCTTCACACGTCGAATCGCCGCGTGCATCTGGTCGCACGACCGAAGGATGTTGATGCGGAATCGGTCTCCGTTCGGCAGGTTGTAGGCGAAGTCGAGCCCGCCCTTCTCCTCGTACACGCTCTTGCGGGTCGGCGGGATGATGGGATCCATCAGCCTCTCGATGATGCGCGAGTTCACGGGAATCGGCGGCAGATTCGTTCGCCGCAGCTCCCCCGCGACCCGGTACACTGGCGGGACGCCGGTCTTCAGGTGCAGGTCGCTGGCCTGCAACTCGCCCATCTTCTCCAGCAACGGGATGATCGACGTCGGCATGGCATTCATCGGGCGACCTCTGCCAATCCGGGTCGGGGACATGGGCGGCCACAACCGCCGGGTGCCAGCATAGACGCGGCGCGGCCGGCCGGGCAAGCGCGATCCCCCCGGCGTGCGTTGACCGGCCGCGGCGCCGCTCGCACAATGCCGCTCGTCTGGAGCGAGGCTCACGATGCCCTGGTTGCGACTGCTCCGCCCCGGCCAGTGGACGAAGAACCTCTTCGTCTTCGCCGGGCTCATTTTTGGTCGGAAGCTGCTGGACGAACCGAGCGTCGTCGCCGCGCTGCTGGGCTTCGTCTGCTTCTGCGTCATCAGCAGCGGGATCTACATTCTCAACGACGTCCACGACCGCAATGAGGACCGCCTCCACCCCAGCAAGCGCAGCCGGCCGGTCGCCTCCGGCGCGATCGCGGTGCCGAGCGCTCTCCTGGCAGCGCTCGTCTTGCTCGTCGCGGGGCTCGGGGGGGCGGCCGCGCTCGACACCGGGTTCGCTCTGGTCGCGTTGTGCTACGTCGGGCTCCAGGCCGCCTACACGTTCCTGCTCAAGCACGTCACCCTCGTGGACGTGATCATCATCGGCCTGGGCTTCGTGCTCCGGGCGGTCGCGGGCACCGTGCTCGTGCACGTCGAGTTGTCGCACTGGCTCGTGCTCTGCACGTTCACGCTGTGCCTGTTCATGGGCTTCAGCAAGCGCCGGTGCGAGCTGAACGATCTTGCGGACAGCGGCGGCGGCGATGCGGCCGCGCACCGCCGCACGCTGGCCGAGTATACGCCCGAGCTGCTCAACCACATGACCACGCTGACCGCCGGGATCGCCGTGGTCAGCTTCATGCTGTACGCGACGGACAAGCGCACGCTGGACGTGTTCGGCACCAACTACCTCGTCTACACGCTGCCGCTCGTCGTGTACGCCATCTTCCGCTTCGCGCTCCTGGTGGAGCACGGCCGGGTGGACGGTCCGACCGCGGTCCTGCTGCGCGACCGCCCGTTTCAGGTCGCGCTGCTGCTGTGGGCCGTGGCGGCGCTGGTCATCGTCTACAAGGGCCGGGACCTGCGGGAGTGGCTCCTGGCTCTGGCGGACCGCCCGCCGGCGTAGCCCGGCTCAGAACGCGGACACGAAGCCGTCCACATCCGCCGGCGTCACCGCGCCGTCTCCGTCGAAATCGCCCGCCGCGCCGTGGCAATCCGGGTGCGCGGCCGCGTACGCAGCCGGGTCGGTCAGCGCCAGCACGAACGCATCGATGTCGTCGAAGTTCACGACGCCGTCGCAGTTGAGATCGCCCCGCCGGGGCGTCGGGACCTGCCCCGCCGCATGCAAGACCATGTCCGCCGCATCGATCCAGTCGTCCCGGTTCAAGTCCGCGATGGCGAGGTGGCCGAGCCCGGCGGCCGTCAACTCGCTCACGGCCATGCGGGCTCGCGGCGTTTCGTCGCGGCCGCGGCTCCCGCACGGCCCGTCGCCGACCCAGAGGAAACGCGTCGCGATGAACGTGAAGTCCGCCGTCTGCACCAGGCCGTCGCCGCTGACGTCCGCGTGCGGCCGTTGCGTGGCGCAGTTCGTGTCGCCATCCGGGTAGCGCGTGCCGTAACGCCACGAGTAGACCGCGAAGTCGAGAATGTCGATCGCGTTGTTGCCGTCGAGATCGCCGCCGATCAGGGCATCGCCGCCCGCCAACTCGGCCTGGTACTCGCCCGCGACCACTTCGAGCGGCACGGTCCGGCGGAGCGTGTGCAGCGCATCACGCACCGCGACGCACGTGTAGGGCGTCGGCGTGCAGGGCACGTCCAGCAGCACCGTCGCCGTACCGGCCGCGAAGGCAGCCGGTACGCACCGTGTGACGGACTCGACGGCACTTGCGAACGTCAGCTCGACTGCCCGCGTGCCGTCCAGTGGCCACTCGAGGCTCACGCTCACCCGGGCGATGCTGCTCGGTGTCACGGTCACGGACTGCACGCCCACGCCGGGATTGCCGCACGCGTCCGTGACCCGCGCGACGACCCGGTGCGCGCCCGGCGGAAACACGAACGTCGGTGCGGACAAGTCGCCGGAGTCGATCGTCCCGTCCGCATCGAGGTCGACGTCGTAGCGGACATCCGCGGAGAGGTCTCCTCCGCATGCATCGGCGGCCGTGGCCGCGGGCCATGTCACCGACGCGACGCATGTGCCGGGTGCGCAGTGCGCCGCCACATCCGGGCCGACGCTCACAACCGGCGGTGTGCCGTCGGTGGCGAGCGGCGGCGGGTCCAGCAACCCAGGGACGATCGCTTCGCCGAAGTAGCCCGTCAGAAGCGTGCCCTCGTCCGGGGGCGTTTCCGCCGCAAATGCGACGAGTGGCTGCGGCGTACAGGTGTCGCCGATCACCGTGAACGCCAGCCGGGCGAGCACTCCCTCCGACGCGTGAGCGTTGCCTCCAGGCGGCACGCCGACCGCATACAGCACAGCGCCCGGCGCCGGTAGTTGCTCCGTCATGGTGTGCGTGAACGGCGGGTCGCCGGGAATCGCTCCGGCGTAGCTCAGCACCCCGGGATCGTACTGAAGTCGCAACGAGGCACCGCGAACCGGTGCCGACGCCTCACTGAGCCGGGCCTCGAACCAGATCGGCTCGCCGGCGCGCCGGCAACCCGCCGAACCCACCGGCACCAGCGCCACGGTCGCGACCGGCGTGCAATCGGTCGGCAGGTCCAACGCGGCCGCCGGCCATTCGTCCGGCAAGGCGCTGAACGGCCGCCGCACGACCCGGTACTGCCACGTCGTTCCCGCCGGGATCGTGCCGGGCAGCGCGCCGCGTTTCCAGTAGAGCTTGTTGTCCGTCGGGCGGTCCCAGATCATCGCATTATCGGTGGGCAACATCGTGTCGAACACGGTCAGCACGCCGCGGCCCGAGAGCGGGTCGTACTGCGCGAGCCGCCCCACACCGCCGTAGAAGTAGTGCTCAACGTTATTGTCGGCCGCGGTCGTGCCCGTCCGAGTGCTTCCGTTGAGGCCGACCGAGACGTAGCGCGTCAGCCCGTTCGCATGGGTACTCAGCCACGGGTAGAACACGTTTACATTCGCACTGGTCAACGCTTCGAGTGTCGCGCTCTCTTCCACGCACGTCCCGGTGCATACCAGCCTCGCCGTCAGGCGCAGCCGCTGGCCCGCCCGCGCCAGTTCGCTGATCTTCTCGAGCTCGAAGTGCTGACCCGAGTAGGTCGTGTCGGGCAGCAGCGGCATCTCCGCGAAGTCGACCCAAAGCCGCGCGGCCTGCACCGTTTCCCCCCCGTGGCAGCTGCCCGCCCAACCCATTTGCCCCGGCGGCCCCATCCACAACACGGTGCCCTGACAGGACTGCGCGAGAGGATCGACCAGGACGTACCCCCGGTACTCGAGCCGGTGAATCGTCCAGGCCGAGGCCGGATGTACATCCACGCGGAACGTCGTTCCGTCAAACGTCACCGGCCCCCCGGCCGCAACGCCGCCGGCCAGGCCGATCAGGCACCACAGCAGTTGTCGCCCGCCCCGCGCGCGTACCGCGCCATATCCAGCACTGCCTGCTTCCCGCCCCAGTCCGCACCCCATGATCCGACTCCCCGCGACACGCGCAGCGCCGAGTGGCACGCTGCTTCCCCGTATTCACGCGGCGTGAGACCCTCAGGCTCCCACGCAATCGCGCGCTTCCCCGGTTCCCACTCGTGACCGAGGCGTCGCCCCGCGACTCCACGAACGAGTGTACCACAGCCGCGCGCCGGAGCAACCTGAACAAGCCGGCGTTTCTTGAAGCTATCTATACGGGTTTCACGGTAGGTCCCGCTCGTGCCGGGCGGCTTTCCTGCGGCACCGCCGGCCCGTACGCTGCTTCGCGGCGCCGTCGCGTGGCCTTCCGGGGCAGGAGGGCGGCCGAGGATTGCTGTGAGACGTTCATGACGCAGGCGAATGCGAAGATGATCGTGGGCATGATCCATGTGCAGGCGCTGCCGGGCACACCGCGCTACCGTGGCCGCCTGGACAGCGCGCTGACACAGGCCGCCCTGGAGGCCGAGCTCTACACGCGGGCGGGCTTCGACGCGCTGCTGATCGAGAACATGCACGACGTGCCCTACCTCTGCGGTTCGGTCGGACCGGAGATTGTCGCGGGCATGACCGCAGCCGGCCTGGCCGTTCGACGCGCCAGCCCCTTGCCGCTGGGCGTGCAGATCCTCGCGGCGGCCAACCGCGAAGCACTGGCGGTCGCGCTGGCCTGCGGCGCCGCGTTCGTGCGCGTGGAGAACTTCGTGTACGCCCACGTGGCCGACGAAGGGCTGATGCCGACGGCCGAAGCCGGCCCGCTGCTCCGTTACCGACGGCAGATCGGCGCCGACACGATCGCCGTCTTCGCCGACGTCAAAAAGAAGCACTCGAGCCACGCTCTCACCGCCGACGTACCCCTGAGCGAAGCCGCGCGAACGATCGAGTTTTTCGGCGCCGACGGCGTGGTGGTCACCGGCGGGGCCACCGGCGATCCCGCCGCGGTGGCCGACGTGCAGGAAGTGCGCGGCGCCGTTCGCGGCCGCGTGTGCGTCGGTTCCGGCCTGACGCCGGACAATCTGGCGCAATACTGGCCCTGCGCGGACGTGTTCATCGTTGGTTCGTACTTGAAGCGGGACGGGCTGTGGTCGAATCCGGTCGATCCGGAGCGGGTGGCCAATTTCATGGCCGCCGCACTGCGTCTGCGGGGCTGACGCTCCGTCCGAGAATGCGTCGGCACAAGTTCGCTGTGGACATCGGCGGCGGCGCGGTATAATCCTTGTCCGAAAGGTGGCTTGGCATGTCGACGCTGCCCGATGGCCTTCCCGGCCGGATCGTCGTCATTGGCGGGTGCATGTTCGCGGGGAAAACTGCTCGCCTGATCCAGCATCTGACCCTCGCGGCGGCCAAGGGCCGGCGGGTGGTCGCGTTCAAGCACGAACTCGACGACCGTTACGACCCCCGGCGTCTGATGACGCACGACGGCCGGGGTTTTCCGGCCGATGCGGTGCGCTCGGCCGAGCTAGTGCTACGCCGCAGTGCCGCGGCCGACGTGGTCGGCATCGACGAAGCGCAGTTCTTCGGACGGGACCTCATCGCGGTCTGTCGCGAACTGGAAGCGGCGGGCCGCGACGTGTTTGTGGCGGGCCTCGATCACGACGCCTGGGGGCAGCCGTTCCCGCC
>CALGJV010000018.1 GCA_937928595.1 uncultured Phycisphaerae bacterium
TTCGATCCAGGCCCCGACGAACTTCAGCAGCAGCGTGCCGACGCCGCAGAGCGTGGCCAGCGACAGCTTCTGGATCACCGCCAGCCGGCTCTCGACCCGCTCCATGCGCACGAGCAGCGACTTCTCGGGATGGCCGTTGCCAAAGACGACCGAGCGGATCTCGCGCACGTCCTGCAGACACGCCGGCTCGTGCGGACAGGCCGCCGGGTGCGTTGTCGCCGGGACTCCGTCGCTGCTCATGTGCCACGCTCCATCCCGATAAACTTCGTGTGAATCCGCAGCGTCCGCCGGTACGGGTCGCTGTAGCGCCAGGGCGGCTCGCCGCCGGGGGCCATGACCTCGTACAGGAAGATCTGCTCACCCGCGGTCTCGCGGATGCGATCGCCGGCACTGGGCTGCTCGGGCACGCCCGCGAGCACCAGGTCCGCCGCGAGCACCAGGAAGTCCCGCGACTCGGTGCGGTGGACGACGCCGTACTCGTCGGCCTGCTCGAACTCGGTCCGGCCAATCGTGGCTGCCACGTCCACGCTGTCACCGCCGCGGAGGTACGTGACCGTCCGGGACAGGTGTCGCGTGCGCTGGTTTTCCAGCCACGCCGCGCCATGTTCGAGCAGGTCGGGCATAGAACAGCCCTCAGGCGTGAGGCTTGAGGCTTGAGTGCTCAAGCCTCAGGTCTCAAGCCTACTGACTCATCCGCACGCGAACGGTCGCGTCGGCGTCCGCCGCCGCCTTGACGCACTTGCCGATCAGCTTGTTGCCGGTCGCGGTCGTCGTGGCGACGTTGTTCGTGTCGTCCCAGTACACGTTCGCGCCGGCGGTGATCGCCGTCCCGCCGCCCGTGGCCTTGGCGAAGTCGAACACGCCCGTCACGGCCAGCGCGCCGAGCGTGCCGGCCTTGATGTCGAGCTTCGCGACGCCGACCAGCTCGCCTTGGACAATCACGTCGCCAGCGGCCACGTCCGCGCTCGGGGTGTAGTCGATCGAGCCGCCGTCATGCCGGAAGATTGCCTCTGCCATCGCGTGCTCCTCAAGTTACGCGGCGCCCTTGCTCATCAGCGCCGCGCGGAAGTCCTGCATCGCCACGCCGAAGTCGAAGTACCCCCGCCACTGCATGCCCAGCGTGTTGAAGCTCGTCTCGCCGCTCTCGATCGTGGGCGTCCGCCGGCCGCGGAGATAGGCGATCTCGATCGCCGCCACGTCGGCCGGGTTGGCCAGCAGGTACCACGCAGTGGCGCTGGAGCCGGGCAGCCCCTGGGCGTTGAGATACGGGCTGGCGACCGGCCGCCACTTGCCGACGTGCGGGTTGCTGGCCGGACTGGGCTTGCCCTGAACCGTGGTCTCGTTCACCCGCGTCTCGGTCATGAGCTGCTGAGCGACGACCTTCAGGCTGGTGGGCACCAGGAGCACTGCCGGCGATAGCAGGATCGGTTTGCCGTCGGCATCGATCTGGTCCAGGAACTTCTGCTCGGCCACGGTCAACGCCGCAATCGATAGCGCTGTATCCGCGCCGCTGATGTAGTTGCGGTGTGCCGTGCTGAAGAAGCCGCCGGGGTTCGACAGCAGCAGCTCGAAGACCGCCTCCTCGCGCTTGAGCGCCGACATCCGCCCGATGATCCGTGGAATCTGGAGGAATGCGCCGAGGTCGTCGTTGATGATCATCTGCCGCGTCAGCGCGATCATCCGCCCGAACGTCTCGATGCGGTTGCGGTACGCCTCCTCGGTCAGCGTGGCGTGCTTGAGCTCGCCGTCCGGGCCGACCTTCTCGAACACGCCGTTGCCGGTCATCCGGTAACGGGTGATCTCCTTGAAGTCGTTGACGTCGGTCTCGGAGCAGATGAACGGCACCGCGCTTTCCACGGCCTCGTACGCCGCGAGCATCGCCTTGTTGGCGACGTTGGAGAGGATGCCCGACAGCGAGAGGGTCGAGAAGCCGTACCCGGCCTGGATGAGCCGCTGCTCGGCGACGAACGCGGCGCGGATGGTGTCGTCGTCGAAGCCCGTCAGCGCGGCGTGCCCGCCGGCCGCCCGGATGATCTCGTGGAAGACCGTGTGCAGCCCGGCGCGGCGCAGGTCACGCGACAACGCCGCTTCCATCGTGCGGGCGTCGTACCACCTGGCGACCCGCTCCTCCGGGGCGACCCGGTAGTTCAGCAGCAACGCCGCCTCGAGGGCTTTGCCGGCGGGCGGCTCGGTGCCCCGGCGGACGCCGGTGACCGTGGGCCGCTCGGCGCGGAGCACCTCCAGCTCCGTCTTGGTGGCGTCCCAGCCCGCCTCGATCGCCTTCGTTTCGATGTCGGCGTGCTTGCCGGCGCAGATCCGCCGAATGTCGGCGATGCGCTTCGTCTCCGCCGCGGCCTGGGCACGCAGCGCGGATACGGCGTCTCCGCCGTCGTTGGCCTCACCGTCGTCCGATGCATCGCCGCTCGGATCGCCGGGCCCACCAGGCCGCTCCCGTTCCGCGTTGTACATCGCCGCAAGGCTCGCCCGCTGCGCCTCGCTCAGGTCGGCGGCGACGAAGCCCTTGGCCTCCAGCCATTTCTCGAATTCCATGACATCCTCCTTGATGTCCGCGGCCGCGGCCGCGACCTGGGCGCTGGTGTCCTCATCCGCCCCGAGCGCCACGAAGCTGATCTCGCCGAGCGTCGCCTTCCTGGCGATGTGGACCGGTCCTTCGAACTCGCGCCCGTTGGCCGCGGCCTTGCGGCCCTTGGGCACGAATTCCACCCGCTCGGCGAGCGCTCCCAGCGACGCCTGCCAGGGAAATCCGTTCCGGCTGCTTTCGACGATCTCGCGCGCGACCGGGCCCGCGCCGGAGATGACGCCGGTCACGAGCAGGTTCGAGCCCTGCACGGTGACCGAATCGGTGTGTCCCACGATGAGGCT
>CALGJV010000019.1 GCA_937928595.1 uncultured Phycisphaerae bacterium
GCGATGTTCGGTTTTTGTTGTCCGCCCATAACCCCGACAGTTGCAGCGCGAAACGGAGCGATTCAGCGCGACACGGCGACCAAACGCCCGAGTGTATCGGCTTGCTGGCTGCACCGGGCGGCTCGCGTAACTCGTTGTCAATGCAAGAACAAAGCGACGTGAAGCAACGCGGCGCGAAAAGGGGAATAAAAGCGGGCGATGGGATTCGAACCCACGACGTTCAGCTTGGAAGGCTGGGCGGCGTTGAAGGGGACGCCGTCAGTCCGGTTAGGCAGCGGCGCTAGCAGTCTTAGAGTTATCGGACTATTCGCCGGCCGCTTCATGCACACTCGCACGCTGGGCGGGGTTGGCAGGCCCGTTTAAGCTGGTATACTGGGAGGTCTGCCGGTTGTCCCGGCGCTGTGCAACAGGGTCAGGAACGAGAGTCTTATGCCGACCATCAACCAACTGGTGCGGCGGCCGCGCCGTGCCGAGCTGCGCAAGAGCAAAGTGCGCGACCTCGAACAATGCCCGCAGCGCCGCGGCGTGTGCCTGCTGGTCAAGACGCAGACGCCCAAGAAGCCCAACTCGGCCCTCCGCAAGGTGGCCCGCGTGCGGCTGACCAACGGGCGCGAGGTCACGGCCTACATCCCGGGCGTGGACCACAACCTCCAGGAGCACTCGATCGTGCTCGTGCGTGGCGGTCGTGTGCGGGACCTGCCGGGCGTGCGGTACCACATCGTCCGTGGCAAGCTCGACTGTGCGGGCGTGGGGAACGACAAGGAAGGCAAGGCCCGGAACCGCGGCCGCAGCAAGTACGGCGTGAAGCGGCGGACCAAGTAGGACGACGGGTGCAGCATGGCGTTCAAGAAGTTCACGAAGTCCTCTGAGCAGCTCCGCGGCGACCCGCGCTACAACGACAAGGTCGTCGCCAAGTTCATCAACTGCATGATGTGGGACGGCAAGAAGTCCGTCGCACAGCGGGTGTTTTACCGCGCGATGGACCGCATCGCCGACAAGATCAAGGACACGCCGCCGGTCGAGGTCTTTCACCAGGCGCTGGACAACGTCAAGCCGGAGATCGAGGTCCGGTCGAAGCGCGTGGGCGGGGCCAACTACCAGGTCCCCATGCAGGTCAACCCGCGCCGCCGCCAGTCGCTCGCGATTCGGTGGCTGTTGGCCGCCTCCCGCGGCAAGGCGGGCCGCCCCATGTCCGACCGTCTCGCCGACGAGCTGATGGCCGCGTTCCGCCGCGAGGGCGACGCGATGAGCCAGCGCGAAATGGTCCACCGTATGGCCGACGCCAACAAGGCGTTCGCGCACTTCGCGTGGTGAGCCGCCGCCGTCGCCCCACGCTTTACTGAGGCAACCGCGAACGGCCGGGTCGGACGATCCGGCCGTTGTCGTGCGCGGACCGCGTGTCGCGCCGGCTCACCTCGGCGACGTCCCCGCCGACGCTGCGCCGCGGCTTACGTCCTCCGCCGCGCGGCCGCATAATGCGCGGGCCGTCCTCATGGGGGCGGGCGGCCGTCGGAGGCGCGTATGCGTCACAAGACCACCGTGCGGCTCGCGCTGAAGGTGCTGGGCGTGTTCCTGATCGCGCAGGGACTGGTGGGACTGGGCTACGCTGCGGTGTATTTTGCCGGCCCGGCGATCGAGCTGCTGTTTCGGGGCAGCGGTTTGAGTCCCGGCGCCGGCGGCCTGCCGCGCGTCTGGGCGATCGCTCCCGCCGTTCAGAACGGCCTCGAACTGCTCTTCGGGCTGTACCTGTTCTACGGCGGCCGCGGCCTCGTCGACCGCATCCTCCCATCGAACCGTCCCTACTGCGCCGAGTGCGGCTACGAACTCACGGGCCTGCCCCTGGACGGCATCTGCCCGGAGTGCGGTCAGCCGTTCCGCCGGCCGGCGCCGCGCTCTGCCACCGGACCCTTCCCGGAGGTGCCGTGATGAACCCTTGCATCATCCGCCGCGCGACCGGGTGCGTCGTGCTGGTCGCCGTCGGGCTCGCACCGGCCGCCTGCGAGCAGAAACTGGCGCCGCCTGCGCCGGCCAAACCGGCCGCCCCGGCGTCTGCCGGCGGCGACACGTCGCTGCCCGCGGGGCCGGTTCGCGCGGCGCAGGACTTCGAGTTCGACGGCGACTGGCGCTGCCTGGCCTGCGGCCACACGCTGAGCGGCAAGGCCGGGACCGGTCCGCGCCCGTGCCCGCGGTGCGGAGAGCGGCAGCTGTGGGGTTACCTCGAGTATCACTGCCCGGATCACGGGGCAGTGCCCGTGGCCGTGCAATACGACGAGCAGGGCGACGCCAGCGACCTCAAGGTGGCCGACGGGCCGTGGCGGCCGGCGGTCGACCCGGCGACCGGTCAACTGGCGCAGCCGCAATGCCCGACGTGTGGGCGGCGCGTCACGATCCGGGCGGTGACGCGCAGCGCGTTTGATTTCGACGTGAACTGGCGGTGCTTGGCCTGCGGCCACACGGAGCGCAAGCGCGCCGCGGTCGGCCCGCGTCCGTGCAGTGCCTGCGGCAAGGTAGAGGCGTGGGTGTGCATCAACTTCACCTGCAAGGAGCACGGGGACGTGCCGGTGTTGTTCCAGTACACGGAGGACGGAAAAATCCGCGAGGTGCGGGTGGGCGACGGCGGCTGGGTGCCGCAGATCGACACGGCCGCGCAGCGCTCGAACCTGCGCTGCCCGCGGTGCGACGGGCCGCTGAATCCGGCGGACCGGTAGACGGGGCCTATCGAGCGGGGCCGGCGACGGACGCGGCCGCAGCGCGCGCCGCGGGGGAGCGCGGCGGGCTCAGGTACGCGTGCCGGCCTTCTGTTCGAGGCGGGGGAGCTGGTCGCGGAGAACACCGGCCTGCGGGGAATCGGGGTACTGGGCGATGATGGTTCGGGCGAGGTGGAGCGCTTCCTCGTAGCGGTGATCGCGCAGCAGGTCGCGGAACTCGTTCTCCATGCGGTGGCGCGTCTGGATCTCGACGTTCGAGCGGAGCGTTTCGAGCTGGGGACGGAGGTCGGCGGCCTCGGCGGAGTCGGGGTATTTCGAGAGCAGCGTCTCGACGCGGGCCAGCGCCGTCGCCCAGTCGCGGCTGCGGGTGGCTTCCTGGGCCTGGGCCATCAGGCGGGCCCGCTCCTCAGCCTCGGCCTTCTCGTGGGCCGCGGTCAGGCGGCGGGCGAGTTCGGCGACGCGCGGCGAGTCGGGGTGCCGCTGTTGCAGGGCTCGGAGCGTCTGGACGACGCGGTCCCACGCGCCGAGCGTCACGAGGTCGTTGAGCTCGCGACTGATGTTCTCGACGTCGCGTTCCTCGACGGCAGCCCGGGCCTGCTCGATCTGCTGCTCGAGCGCCTCCCAGCCGCCGAGCTTGGGGAAACGCTGGCGGGCGTATTGCACGCGGCGGTGGGCCTCGACCCAGTTGTGCTCGCGCAGCAGCGCGGGCACGTCGACCTGGAGCCGGCGAACCAGCTCGTCGCCTTCCTGCTGGAGGCGGGCGGCGCGCTCCTGCTCGCTGAGCAGCTCGATGTCGCGCAGCTCGCGCGTCAGCTGGACAAGCTGCTCGAGCAGGCGCGTCTGCTTCTCCGGGTTGACCGTGTCGACCGGACGAGGGCGGGGCGCAGGCCGGCCCGGGCTGCCGTTGGACGCCGCCGTTTCGCCGCCGCGACGGAGCTGTTCCGCCACGGCCCACAGCAGAACGCCCGCGGCCCAGCCGGCGAGTAGCAGAGCCGCCGGCGCGGCAAAGGCCGAGGTTCCGGGCGGCTCGGGCGTGGCCGCGAGGGGCGTCAGCTCCCAGAGGCGTGCCACGGCCCAGACCGTGGTGGCGACGGCGAGCAGTCCGCCGATCACGCGCAAGGCGATGAGAACGAGACGCGCGCTGCTGAGACCCGCGGCTTCGGTCGACTCTGTGTCCGCCATGATGATCGATCTCCGTTTCGGAGCCTCATTCTATGGGCGTGGCGCGGGGCGGCCAAGGCAGCCGCGGTCGCTGAGGCAGTGACGCATAGCGAAGAGCGAGTGACGGGTTACACACCGGGCCGAGGGCGCGCGGCCGGCGTGCCGGCCCGAGTCCTCGCTCCGCTCGAGATGAACCGTGCGACCGCGTCCCGCGCGGCCCGGTTCGCGCGGTCTACCGACGCTTCCGCGCGGGCGGCGGCGGCTCTTCCTCGAACAGTTCGGAGTGGGTGTCCGGGGCCTCGTTCTCCGGGACGATCACGACATCGTCGCCGGCGGCCAGCTCGTCGGCTTCCGCGCGCTCCGACCGGGCGATCGGCTTGCCGTTCTCGTCCAGCTCCACGTCCGCCTCGGCGGTCCGCGTCCGCGCGATCGCCTGGAGCTCCTTCAGCAGCCGCGCCTCGTCCTCCGCGGTGAGCGCGGCGAGCGCTTCGGCCACGTCGGGGATGTAGCGCTCGAAGATGCTCCGCCGCTCGCCCTCCAGCCGTTGCCGACGCCGGCGGCGGATGTAGGCGTTCAGCTTGCGGCCGCACTCCTGGAGCGCGAGCTTCATCTCCTTGCGGATCTCGTCGTAATCGGCGACGGCTTCCTTGCTCTCGCTGGTGAACGGCACCCAGACGCTGGCCATGTGCACCATGACGACCAGCGGCCCGACCGGCAGGCTGCCGGACGGCTGCGACAGGCCGTAGTTGCGCCAGTCGACGTCGAGCACGCTCTTGAACGCGGCGCAGGCCGACTGCTGGTAGAGCAGCGGCACGCGGTTGGCGAAGCGGATCACGCGCGCGGGCTGGTCGGCCGGCAGGCTGCCGCCGTAGGCCAGCGCGATCTCGATCTGGAAGGGGTTGCCGCGGTACACGGCCGGGTCGCGCGTCACGGCGGTGAAGAACTCGGCCTTGACCTCCTTGAGCAGGCCGGCCAGCAGGTTCCGCACCCCGATCGGCGCGAGGCAGTCGGTCGGCGGCGCCATGATCCGCACGCTCTGCATGGCCTGGTACAACTGCTCGACGTCGTGCGTGCCGATCTCGTGGGCGCGCGCGTCGGGTTTGAGCTTCGCGGCGGCGCAGATTTCGGCCGCCGTCCGCGGGCTGACCCGGCAGAAGCTCTGCTGGAGGAAGCTCGCCAGCCGGACGGCGCGCTCGCCCTTCTTCTGCGGCCGGGCATCCTTGAGCATCTTCATCAGGACGCCGAGCTCGATGCCGTGCGGGTGGGGCTGGATCTCGCGCGTCTCGGCGGGCAGGTCCTGCGTGCCGCGCGGGAACTCGCGGTGCTCGGGCACGGGGGAGACGTAGTGCAGCAGCGCGTGCGGATTTGCGATGGCCGTCTGCTCGATGTACTCGTCGACCGACTGGCGGCCCTTGGCGTAGCTGGCCACCAGCTCGATCACGACCTCGGTGCCGCGCTCCCACGGCACCTCCACCTCTTCCTCCACGATGACGTCGGCCCGATTCTTGGCCGTGTCCATCTGGATCTGCATGTGGTGCGCGGGCTTCTTCGGACCGGTGCGCGACGTGATGTGCACGCTCTTGCCGGTCGTCAGCAGCCCGTACATGCCGGCCGCGGAGATGCCGATGCCCTGCTGTCCGCGCGACATCTTCAGCCGGTGGAACTTCGAGCCGTACAGCAGCTTGCCGAAGATGTTCGCGATCTGCGCGCGGACGATGCCGGGGCCGTTGTCGCGGACCGTCACGCGGAAACGCTCCTCCGCGAGCTGGTCGATCTGCACCCAGATCTCGGGCAGGATCCCGGCTTCCTCGCACGCATCGAGGCTGTTGTCCACCGCCTCCTTCACGGTCGTCAGCAGCGCCTTGCGTTTGTTGTCGAAGCCGAGCAGGTGGCGGTTCTTGGCGAAAAACTCCGAGACCGAGATCTCGCGCTGGGCCGCGGCCATCGTCTCGGCCGTCACGACGCGCGTGCGCGCCTTGCGCGGGGCGGCAGCGATCGCGCCGGCGTCCGCCACGGGTGCGGGGGCGGGCGGCTCGGGCGGCAACGCGGCGGTGTGCGGTTCGGCTGGGGGGGACGCCGGTGTCGGGCGGCGGGGCGGTTCGGGAGCGGCCGGTGCGAACAAGTCGGCCTCGTCGGCCGCGCCGTGGCGGCCGCGCGGGGCCCGGCCGGCAGGCTTGGGGGCCGGGGGGCTCGGTCTCTTGCGGGGCTTGGGCTGGGCTGCTGCGCGGGGGCTCACCGCCGCGACCTCCTCGGGCTCTGCGAGTTCGACGCCGGGTTCGTGGGCGGAGACGCGAACCGTCCCGACGGGGATCGTCCGGGCGGGGCGCGGCGCGTCGAACAGCGTCGGGGTGTTGTTCGGGGTTGCAGCCGCATCGGCTGCGGTGGCCATCCCTGGCTCCGGCGTCGGCATGCCGTGCCCTCCGTGGCGGTACGCGGGGCGGCGCGACCGCCGCGCCAGCGGCTGCCCGCCCCGGGCACTATGGTAGCAACCCGGCAAGGCCTGTACAGCCGTCGAAGCCGTCAGGTCCGGGCGGGTACGTCGGTCGGCGTTGGAGCGGCGCGGGTGGTGATTACGGAGGTTATCGTAAGCGGTGTAGCACGGTTGGAACGGTCCGGGCGGTCAAGCGGGCCGGGTCGGCGCGAGACGCCGTCTATAATCGAAGCACCGGAGCCCGGTGGAAGTCGGTTGAGTACACGTCGCGCCGCCCGGGCGTCGAAACGTTTCAGTTGAAGAGAAAACAGGGCATGATTTCCGCCGAGAACCTCCGCCAGTATCGCGAAGAGGGGTACACCATCTGCCGCAACGTGCTGGAGCCGGCTGCGCTACGCGAGATGACCGCGTACATCGACCGGTTCATCGCCGAGACGTCGAAGTACATGCGGCCGGAACACCTCGACAAGCCGCACGTTTGGGACGGGCGGTTCCTGAAGTTCTGCTCAACGCCGTCGCTGCTGGATCACGTGGAGCCGCTCATCGGTCCGAACATCGTGCTCTTCTCGAGTCACATCATCAGCAAGGCGAAGGGCGACGGGCTGGCGGTGCCCTGGCACCAGGACGGGATTTACTGGGATCTCGAGCCGATGGACGTCGTGACGCTCTGGCTGGCGATCGATGAAGCCACGGTCGAGAACGGGTGCATGCGGGTGATCCCGGGGACGCACACGCTCGGTCCGCTGGAGCACGTCAAGGACACGAGCCCGGATGGCAAGGTGCTCGATCGGGGGCTCAAGCCCGAGTTCGTGGACGAATCGAAGGCGGTCAACTGCGAGTTGAAGCCGGGCGACTGCTCGTTCCACGCGCCGTACCTGATTCACGGCTCGACGAAGAACACGTCGCAGAAGCGCCGCTGTGGGTACACGATGCGGTTCATGCCGGCCACGACCAGGATGCTGCGGAACGGGCCGCTGTCGCAGTGGTTCGCGAACCACCCGCTGTTCCTGCTCCGAGGCAAGGATCCGGCCGGTGTGAACGTGTACGCCAACGCGTAGACCACGGCGGACGCTCGCCCCCGCCGCACGCGAACACGGCATTAAGTCAGGAAGCCCGCCGGTGGGTCGCACCGGCGGGCTTATGTCATACCGGCTGCACGGATCGCAGCCACGTTCGCTGCAACTCCGGCAGCCTAGTGTTTACCACCCTTCACTGGATCACCTCCTTTCGCACGGGCCACTCCCCGCGCGACGCCCTGGTGGATCCGGGGGTCGCCGGGCCGGGTCCCGTCCGCCGGCCGTCGCCGGCGAACCCGCGAAGTCCGGGTCCGTCCCGGATTCGGTGAGGTGCCCGCCGCGGAGATGCCGCCGCCCGTCGATTGTTGGCGGGCCAGACCGCGTCGGCTGGTCTCACATCTGCATTATGCCGGTGCCAAACGCGGAATCAAGCTTTTTCTGCCGGGCCCGGCCGCCGACCTGCCAGTCGCGACGTTCTCGGTCGACGGGGCCGCGATCCGACCGGCGCGGTTGCCGATGGCCCGGGGGGCGAAATACAATCGACCGGGTCGGAGCCGGCGAACTTCGGGGGAAGGCGCCGGCGACCGGCCGCCAAGCGCGTGACGGGGTCGTGCCGCCCGTCGCGCCGTGCGGATGGGCACTGAGGGTCGCAGAAATGAAACGCGCAATCCTTCTCTTCGTTACGCTCGCCATCGCAGGGGTCGCGCTGGCCCAGTCGACCGCCGCCCCGCAGGGCAAGCTGGAGGGCAAGTACCGCATTCAGCTCATGAACGGGAAGTACGTCGAGGGCGACGTCAAGGAACTGGCCGACGGCTCGTACGAAGTGCGCACGAAACAGGGCGCGATCGTCACGGTCCGCAAGAACCAGGTCAAGGGCGTGATGCCGCTCGAGGACACCCGGGTCCGCAAGGGCGACGCGCCGGGCTCGGCCGGCGAGCGCCTGAAGACCTATCGGCGCGAGATCTCCAGGGAGGAGATCGAATCGGTCCTGGCCGGCATCTCGGCCGAGTACGAGGAGGGGGTGGCGCCCGGGATGGGCGGGCTTGCCGCGGAGCTGCCGCTGAACGAGGCCGGCCTGGCCGAGATGAAGCGGCTGGTGGGCGCCGACGCGAAGGTGCTCCTGCGGCCGCACTTCGTGATGGTCTACACGGCGTCGGACGAATCGGCTCGGGCCCTGGGTTCGCGGCTCGAGTCGGTGTGGCGCAACAACATGAAGTTCATGAAGATCCTCGGACTCAAGCCGGTGCCGCCGGAGCACAAGCTTGAGGTGATTTTCTTCGGGACTTACAAGGAGTTCGAGGCGTACTCGCTGAACGAGGCGACGGCGCTGCCGCCGGGCGTGCTCGGTTACTACTCGCACCTGAGCAACCGATCGCACTTCTTCGACCTGTGGGACATGCCCATGTTCCAGGGCGTCAAGGAGATGCTGAAGGAGCCGCGACTTCCGTACGAGCGGCGGCAGATCCTCCGCAACTGGATCAACCGTTGGGTCGAGTTCCACAACCTGGAAGTTATCCAGCACGAAGCCGGCCACCACATTCACTTCAATACGGGCGTTTTCCAGCGGCGGGGCGAGGACGGCGGGAGTGCTCCAACCTGGCTCGTCGAAGGCACCACGATGCTGTTCGAGGTGCCGCCGCCCACTTCCGGCCGCGGCGGATCGGGTCTCGGCGACCGGAACGACGCGCGGCTCAACGAACTGCGGGAGCATTTCCCGAAGTTCACGGCCAGCGAGTTCAAGCACTTCGTGCTGAACAACATGGCCTGGTACCAGGGTTACAACTATCCGCGCGGTTGGGCCATCGTGTACTACCTGTATACGAAGCACCGCAAGGGCTTCGGCGAGTACATCCGCCGGATCTACGAGCGCGAGCCGGGTGAGGAGCTGAGCTACACCGAGCTCGAGAAGGAGTTCGAGGACTGCTTCGGTCAGGTCAACGACAAGTGGATCGCCGACTTCTACAAGTTCCTCGACAGCCTTCCCGTCCGGCCCTCGCGCTTGCCGCCCGACCTGTCCGCGGGGCCGCCAAGCGGCGGGCGGGGGGGCAGCAGCGGTCGCAGCGGCCGCCCCCCGGGTTGAGCCCGGTGACTGTCCGGCGGGCATCCGGTCCGCGATAATCGCGGCGTGGACCCGACTTCACCATCCCGCCCCACGCTCGCCTCGTGGGCGGTGCTCTTGCCGTTGTGGGATCGCTATGCGCGCGAATCGCGCCGACCGCTCGCGGCGCTGCTGTTCCTGTTGCCATGGGTGGTCTCGTACGAACTCTGGGCGCTCGGGGCGGCTCGCGCGCCCGGCCCCGGTCGGGAGCTGCTGGCCCACAGCGTCATCCACGGCCTGCTGAGCTGGTTCGGGCTCGTGGGTTTCTGGGTGCCGCCGGCGGTGCTCCTGACCGCGCTGCTGGTGTGGCACGTGCGGCTGCGCCACCCGTGGCGCGTCACCGGCTGGGTCCTGCCGGTCATGCTGATCGAGAGTGCCGTGCTGGCGGTGCCGCTGCTGCTGGTGGCCGGGCTGTTCAGCCCGCCCCGCCCGCTGGACGATGGGAGCTTGCGGGTGCGAGACCAGCTGCTCAGCGCCCTCGGCGCGGGCATCTACGAGGAGCTGGTCTTTCGCCTGCTGCTGGTGGCTGGGCTGCTCGCGCTGCTGGCGCGCCTGCGCTGGCTTCAGCGCCGCCCGGCACGGTGGGTGGCCGTGGCGCTCGCGGCCCTGGTCTTCGCGGCCTGCCATTTCAGCCCGATCGGCGCCGAGGCCCCCGACGGCCGCCTGTTCGTCTTCCTGATCGCCGCGGGCGGCTATCTCGGAACGGTCTTCCTGCGACGGGGCCTGGGCGTCACGGCCGGCGCCCACGCGGCGTACAACGTGGCCGTGGCGTGGTTCGCCGGGGGGTAAGGGGGGGCCCGGCGCGCGGGATTGCCCGCCGCGGGCCCCTCCGGGGCGCGTCGGCTCAGCGTCGCCGGGGCGCCAGTCCGCCGAGCAGCGCCAGCAGCGCCAGCGAGCCGGGCTCGGGGATCAGGACGAACGCCCGCGTGACGCCGTTGAGCGTGCCGTAGCCGGTAATCCAGCCCTGCTCATTGATGCCCTCCGCAGACCGGAGGACCCAGCCGGAGTTCGCCGGCAGCAGGTCGTTCAGGTCCCGCATCACGCCGTTTTCCCACAGGAACGCGCGTTGCGGCAGGCCGCTGATGTTGGTCACGAACCCGACGATCTGGCCGGCGTCGTTGACATCCAGAGCTTCCGCGAAGGTGTACCCGAGCGAACCCAGGTCCTGGATGGCCGGCGTGGGGCCGCTCAGGTCCCAGCAGACCGCGCGGCGGATCGACGTGCCCCCGGGCGTCGTGCCGGAGACCGCCGTGCCGACCGCCACGTTGGCGTCGTTGATCGCGAATGCCTCGCTGAACGAATCCGGCAGAAGCGAGCCCAGATTGACGACCCCTCCGTTGCGCCAGAGCGTGGCCTGCGACACGCTGACGGGGCTCGATTGCCGCCGCGAGAAACCGACGACGTCGCCGGCCTCGTTGAGGCCCCAGGCGCGACCGAAGGTGTTCGTCTGCCCGTCGAGGGAGCCGAGGTCGGAGGCCACGCCGTTCACCCAGCGCGTCGGCCGGCTGGTCTGACCGTTGCTGGAGATCCCGACGATGACGCCGGCGTTGTTGATGTCGTGCGCCACGCCACCGCTCGTGCCCGCGATGCTGAGCAGTTCCGTCATCCCGCTGGCCGCGTCCCAACGGAAGGCCCGCGAGTTGTTGTTATCGCTCTCACCCACGATCACGCCGGCATCGTTGATCGCGTACCCGCGGCTGAAGTTGTTGCTGCCGGGCAGAACGCCGATGTTCTGCGCCGCCCCGGACCCTGACCAGAAGTAGGCGTTCAGCGGCAATGAGGACGATGTGGTGCGCGAGTTGCCCGTCACCGCCCCGACGTTGTTGATGTCCAGCGCAAAGTTCTGCGTGCCGCCGGCAATCGTATCGACGGCCAGTACCTGGTAGGCGGCCGAGGCGCTCGGAGCGAGCAGCACCACGCCCACGAGTCGCACGCACAACGGACCGAACCTGCTTTTCATTCATTCTCCTCCAGAAAAACGATCAGACGACGCGTCGGGACCATGCCCGTCGGCGACGACCGCCGTCGCCGAGCGCATCCGCCCGTCGCGGTCCAGCACCCAGAATGTCGGTGGCGGCTCGGCTTGGACGGTGTGGTTGGGGCGCCACGCCCCGCGCGGCGTTTCCGGCCGGGCGACGCCTCGCGCGCGGATCAGCCGGCCCAACACCCGCAGCCACAGCCGCGGCCGTGTGATTATATGCGATTGCATGTGCAGGTGCAACATCCGGCGACGCGAGCCGCCGGCTTGCCCCGGCCGGGCCGCGACGCCGTACGCTGCGGCGTGTCGGGACGGGCGGCCGGGGGCGACTGCGGAGGTTTTTGGAGGGGCGCGGGCGGGTGCGCCGTTCACCGACCGGTCGCCCCCGCGTCACCGGGGCGAAGCGGGGAGATTCGCCGCCCCGTCGGTCCCTGGCGGTCGCTGACGCGCGCGGCAGCCCGCGGGCAACCGGTCAACAAGCCGACCCGGCGGCGCGCTGTGCCACCGGGTCGCCGGGAGACTCGTCTGCGTCACACGCCCGCAGCGCCGCGCCGGTTGGAGCGGCGGCGCCGGCGGACGCGCAGTTGCTCAGTTGCCGCTCAGGGCGGCGACGAACGCGTCGATGTCGTCGAAGTCGACGGCCCCGTCGCCGTTCACATCGGCGTACCAGTACACGCAGTCGGGGTACTGGGCGCCGTAGGCGGCCTCGCCGCTGAGCGCCAGCACAAAGGGATCGATGTCGTCGAAGTCCAAGACGCCGTCGCAGTTCATGTCACCCAGAACCGGCGACTGGTCGGCCCAGATCTCGATGTCGTCGATGTTCCAGCCCGGGTACGTGACGGAGCTGTCCGTCGGGCCCATCGTCCAGCGCAGGTACACCGTCGGCTGGTGGTCGGCCACCGCCGCGATGCCGTACGATTGTCGGCTCCAGGCGTTCTCGGAGATCGCCACGCCGGTGTGGTTCCAAATTGTTGTCCAGGTGGTTCCGTTGTTGGACACCTGCACCGAAGCGTGGTCGTACGTGGCCGACTCGATGCCCAGCCACCGCCAGAATTTCAGCGTGCAGCCCGACAGCGTCGAGCAATCGATCGGCGTCGACGTCAAGCTGTGGATCGGCATGTTGTTCGGGTAGTCGCCCGCCAGGTTGTATCCGTAAACGTTCAGGCCGGTGTAACCACTGGTCGGGTCGAGATTGTGCGACCCGCCGCCGGTCGGCTGGCCGAACGCCCACTGGCCCTCGGTCGTCCAACCGGGGTTCGTGTCGAGCGGGAAGCTCACCGCGACGGCGGGCTGGCCCGCCACCACGTTGATCGTGATCGTGGCCGTGGCCGACGGCCCGCCGTCCGGTGGCGTACCGCCGTCGTCGGCGTAGAACAGGAGCGTATGCGTTCCGACGAACGTACTGTACGGCCGGTAGATCACCTGCGTCCCGCCGGGGGCCAGCGTGTACGGCAGGTCGGCCGGCGCAATCACGTGCCCGTTGCCGGCATCCTTGACCTCGGCCTGCCCGACGGGCAGTTGCGTGATCACATAGCTCAGCGTTGCCGGCGGATTGGGCAGGCCGTCGTCGTCGGCTCCCAGCGTGATCGCGATCGGCTGGGCCCTCAGCGTGGTGACCGTCCCGCTGCGGGCGGTCGGAGGCCGCGGTCCGCACGTACCGTAACCGGACAGGTCGCTGGGCAGGAAGTCCGGCGAGAGGCCGGCGCCGTTCGACAGGCCGGCGATGTAATCGTTCGTGTCCACCCGCAGCCAGGTGATCTGGATGCGGCCGTCGAAGTACAGCTCGATCTGGAACGAGTTGCGGCTGTTGGAGTTGCCATACTCGATGACGTTCAGCCAGGTGACCACCGCCCGGTCGGCGAACTGCTGGAACTTGACGGTGCCGCCGCTGGCGATGTTCAGATCATCGAACACCGCCGCCACGCGCTTCTTGCCGAAGTGCGCCGTGTATGACTCCGAGAAGGCGGTGTCGAAGGTGTCGAAGGTGATGTAGCCGTTCGTCCCGACATAGAACGTCGAGTAGGCCGTGCCGTACAGCGACACCCGGGCGCCGCCCGTGAGGTTGATCGTCGCGTACCCGTCGTCCGTCGTTGCGCTGCCCGAGGAGTTCACGAACGACAGCGTCGTTCCGGCCGTCGGGTCCGTCGGGAACTCCGTCACCGGGTAGCCGCACGCGGCGTAGAAGTCCACCGAGCCGTTCGGGGTGAACAGCAGGGTGCGATAGTCCATGTCCGCCGCGCCCGAGAAGAGCTCGGTGAAGAAGTCCGGCACCTCCGGCGTCGCGAACGTGAAGCACGTGCCGCCGTTGTCGGCCGTGGCCGCGTTGCCGGCCTCGTCTACGCCGTCGATCACGAAATAGTACGGGGTGTTGTCGATCAGGCCGCTGAGCGTCACCGAGTGCGACTGGTGCACGCCCATCGCGGCCACGCTCATGTTGAGATCGTCGCAGGCCGTGCCGTAGCGGACGGTCGCCGTGATGTTCTCGTTGGCGGAGAACGCGATCGTCGCCGAGCGCGGCTGCAAGTCCGTCATCTGCACGTTGCCAATCACCGGGCCCTGGCAGTCGACCACGGCGGTGTCGAGCGCGGTCGCGGGCGCCCCGCTGCCGTCGTCGGCGTCCTGATAGGTCATCGTGATCGTGTCGCCGTCAGCGACGAGCAGTACGCCGGGGGCGTCCGTCGTGCTGATGGGCAGCGTCGCCTGGAAAGCGGCCGCCTCGGGGGCGGTCTCCGTCAGGACGATTCTCTCGCCGGCCGGCTCCGAGGTGGAGGTGACGAGGACGGTCACGGTGTCCACGACGGCGTCACTCGTGTTGAGGTCGCAGTCGACGACGCGCAGCACGGCGCTGCCGTTGCACGGGTACTTGGCCCGGTCGAGGTTGGCGGTTCCCTGGGAGGAGCAGTTCACCAGCAGCGGGGTGGCGGCCAGCGAGAAGGGCTGCGGGCCCTGCGGGACGGCGTAGCCCCGCACCTGAACGCGGTACGCGCCGGGCGTCGGGTTGTCGATCACGACCTGCTCGATGTTGTCCACGCGGTTCGGCGCCGTCCGCACGGCGGGAGCGTCGGGATTCGCCACGCCGCCCAGCGTCCAGGGGTAGTACGCGTTGTTGGCCGCGTCGTAAACGACCAGATCGAGATCGTTGACCAGCACGGGAATGACGGCCGGGTTGCCCGGCGGATCGTCCCACGCCAGCGTGGCCTTCAGCGGGCTCTGACCGGGGTTGACGATGATGATCGCTTCGAACGTCTCACCCTGGGCGACCTGGTTCTCGAGGAAGTTGCCGGAGCGGAGCAGGTCGACGGCGGCCGGCGCCCGCACCGAGCCGTACCCGAACTTGTAGTCCGGGCCGACGTTGCCCAGGTCCACCGCGGTGTGGGCCAGGAGAATCTTGAGCGTCGAGTTGCGGAAGTCCGGCTCGCCGGGGTACTGCTGCCGGAAGTCCTGGATCAGCAGCGCGCCGATGCCCGCCACGGTCGGGCAGGCCATCGACGTGCCGCACAGCGACGTGTAGCCGCTCGACGTGTTGCACGACGTGACGCCGTTGTCATCGTTGCTCTGACAGCCGGGGGCGCTGATGTCCGGCTTCAGCCGGTTGTCGTCCGCCGGGCCCCAGCTCGAGAAACTCGTCATCGAGTCGTCGTTCGAGTTCAGCGCGCCCACCGTGATGTGGTTCTTGCCGCAGGCCGGCGGGGCCGTCGTGCGGAACGTCGTGCCGCACCGGCCGCTGCTGCGCTCGTTGCCGTTGGCCCACACGACCCGGAACGGCGCGCCGAGGCTGCCGCGGACGATCGCGTCGATCACGGTGTCCGTGATGCCGTAGTTGCCTTCCCAGTCGCAGGGGTAGCCGTTCGAGGCCGTGTTGGTGCCGATCGAGTTGGTCGCGATGTCGGCGCCGTACGTGTTGATCGCCTGGTTGTAGTCGGCCTCGATGTCGCCGGGGTAGGTGTACAGGAAGCCCTGCTGGAGACCGCCGGGCATTTCGAAGCCGTAGGCCTGAAACGTGACCTGCGGCGCCATGCCGCGGTACAGCGGGTTGACCACGCCGCCGCCGCCCACCGTGCCGGCCACGTGCGATGAGTGGTAGTGGGTCCCGGACGTGTCGCGCACGAACAGGCGGCCCTGGAAATCGGGGTGGCTCGCCTGGCCCGTGCCGGCGTCGTACACCAGCACGCTGACGCCGGCGCCGGTCAGCCCGTACGGCGGGCTCTGGGCCGTGTCGGCTCCGACCCGCGCGCGGTTGCTGTTGTTGTTCACCGTGAACTGCGGCAGCGGAGGCTCGATCCATTGCACGGCGTCCTGGGCGGCCAGCGCCTCGAACTGCGCCACCGGCAGCTCGATCACCGCCGCGTTGACGGAGTGCAGCAGGCCGACGACCCGGCCGCCGTGCGCCAGCACGAGCGACACGGCGTTTGTCGCCAGCGGCACGTCCGCGTGGAAGAGCACGTACGCCGCGGCGACCGCGTCGGCCGCCGGCAGAGTGCCGGCCTTGGCCTCCGGGTCCGGCTTCGCGTCACGCGTCAGCGGCGGGCCTCCAGCCACGTACGCGTAGGCCGGGATGCGTCCCGCGAGGAGGTCCGGGTGCATCTTCCAGGCGAGCTGGATCGGCAGCACACAGCGCACGTTGCCCAGCGCGCTGACGCGCTCCAGCGTGAACTCGGCCGCGTCCACGCGCGCAAAGTAGGCATTGTCGTGAATGTAGCCCAGCAGTGTCACGCCCGCCGCCGGCAGCGCCGCGCGCTGCGCGGCGGTCAGCGGCGCTTCGAACTGCAACACGACCCGCGCGTCCCCGCGGGCCGCCGCGTTCAGCGCCGTCGCGACGACGGTCGCCGCGTCCTGCGGGAACGTCTCGACGCTCCCGCTCTGCCATTGAATCAGCCCGCGCGTCGCCGCCCCGCCGGCCGGCGCCGGCGCCGCTACCGCGTTCGCCGCCAAAGCGATCACGGTTGCGACCGCGCCGAGGCGGACCACCGCGCTCCAGGATACCGTGCGTCCCAACATGCTCTCTGCTCCTGTGCTGAACGGAAAAGGCCTCCGGTCCCTCGGCGATCGCCGCTGCGACGTCCTACCGCCGGTGGGTGCGCGTGGCCGGGCGCGCAGCAACGTTTCGGGCCCCGCGCGCAGTGGTTGGTCCGGCCCGTGACTCAGACGGCTGTGTCCCAGTGCAAAGATCCTCGTCGTGGCCGAGGGGCGTCGCCACCCGGCCGTTCCAGCGCAATCACCAAGGGTACATCGTAATCGACCGACCCGGCCTTTCCAATCAATTCTCGCGGGGCGCTCGCTCCCGGCGTGGCGCGTCGGCCGGAGGCGAAGCGGGGCGCCGAGGGCCCGGTGTTTGGCCCGGTGCGCTCCCGCGCGGCGGCGCCGGCGCTTGACCGCCGCCCCGCGGGCGGCGACGCTGATGCTCAGGTTCGGCCGGGGGACGCGCCCGGCGCCGGCCGGAGCGACCGGATAATGGAGAGGAACGCCCGTGGAACCACGCTCGCGATCCAGCGACCCGCTGACGGACGGCGGTTTTGAAACCCTGTGTGCGCACTACGGCGAGCACCGTCTCGCGCACGGCGGGGCGGTCGCTCCGCCGCTGTATCAGACCTCAACGTTCCTGTTCCCCGACGCCGAGGCGTTCGACCGGCGCGAGCTGCCGCAGAGCCCGTATTACAGCTACACGCGGATCGGCAACCCGACAACCGCGTTGCTGGAGGCGAAGTTGGCCCAGCTCGAACACGGGACCTGGGCCCGGGCGTTCGCGTCCGGCATGGGGGCGATCACGGCTGCCATCAACGCCACGATCCGCAGCGGCGACCACGTCGTCTGCGTCGCGCACTGCTACAGCCCGACCCGCCGCTACCTCGAACAGTACCTCGACCGCTTCGGCGTCACGGCCACGTACGTCGCGGGGCTGGAACCGGCGGACTTCGAGGCGGCGCTGCGCCCCAACACGCGGCTGCTGTACCTCGAGAGCCCGACCAGCGGCTACTGCGAGGTGCTCGACGTGCCGGCCGTCGCGGCCCTGGCCCGGGCGCGTGGCGTCGTGACCGTCCTCGACAACTCCTGGGCCAGCCCGTATTTCCAGCAGCCGCTCGACCACGGGGTCGATCTCGTTCTGCACAGCGCGACCAAGTACATCGGCGGCCACAGCGACACCTTGGGCGGCGTCATCGTCGGTCGCGACGCCGTGCTGGGGCGGCGGATCGCGGCGGATGCGGAGCTGCTGGGCGCGACGCTCGATCCGTTCGCGGCCTGGCTCCTGCTGCGCAGCCTGCGCACGCTCGCGGTGCGGATGGAGCGGCACCAGGCCAACGGGCTGGCGGTGGCGGAGATGCTCGCCGCGCACCCGAAGGTGCGGCGCGTGTTTCACCCCGGGCTGCCGTCGCACCCGCAGCACGCGCTGGCCCGGCGGCAGCTCCGCGGGTTTTCGAGCCTGTTCAGCTTCATGCTGGTGGAGCAGACGCAGGAGGCGGTGCACCGCTTTCTGAACCGGCTGCGCGTGGTCGGGATCGGTGTGAGCTGGGGCGGCTACGAGAGCCTGGCGGTCGGCGGCGTGCTGTTCAACAGCGGCGGCGACGGGGGCCAGTGGCTGATCCGCCTGCACGTGGGCCTCGAACACGTGGACGACATCCGGGCCGACGTGCGCCAGGCGCTGGAGGACTGAGCCGATGGCCCGCGCGCGCCGCCTGCGTCCCGCCGCGCCCGCCGCCGACGCGCCTCCCTTCGAGCACCCGCTCGCGGCGCGCTACGCCTCGCGCGAGATGGTCGCGCTGTGGAGCCCGCAGCGGCGCTACGCGACCTGGCGCCGCGTGTGGGTCGCGCTGGCCGAGGCCGAGCGGGCGCTCGGGCTGCCCGTGTCCGCCCGCCAGGTCGCCCAGCTCCGCGCGGCGGTTGACCGTGTGGACTTCGCCGCGGCCGCCCGCTACGAGGCCCAGACCCGCCACGACGTCATGGCGCACATCCACGCCTACGGCGACGCCGCCCCCGCCGCCCGCGGCATCATCCACCTCGGCGCGACGAGCATGGACATCGTCGACAACGCCGACCTGCTTCTGACCCGCGATGCCTTGGTGCTGCTGCGGGGCCGCGTGGCCGCCGCCGTCGGCGTGCTAGCCGACTTCGCCGCCCGGTACGCCGATCTGCCGACGCTCGGGTACACGCATCTCCAGCCGGCGCAGCTCACGACGGTCGGCAAACGGGCCTGCCTGTGGCTGGCGGACCTGCTGACGGACCTGGAGCGGCTCGATGCGCTCGCCCGCGGCCTGCCTTGTCGCGGGCTGCGCGGCGCGACGGGCACGCAGGCCTCGTTCCTGGCGCTGCTGGGCAGCGCCGCCCGCGTGCGCCGCCTCGAACAGCTCTTCGCCCGCCAACTCGGCTTCGCCGCGTGCGTGCCGGTCTGCGGCCAGACGTACTCCCGCAAGATCGACGCCGACATCATCGCGGCTCTGGCTTCGCTGGCCGCGGGCGTCCACAAGATCTGCAACGATCTGCGGCTGCTGGCGATGCTCAAGGAGATCGAGGAGCCGTTCGGCCGGACGCAGGTCGGCAGCTCGGCCATGCCGTACAAGCGCAATCCGATGAAGTGCGAGCGCGCGACCGGCCTGGCCCGCTACCTGCTGAGTCTCGCCACGTCGCCCTTCCAGACCCATGCGGCGCAGATGTTCGAGCGCACGCTCGACGATTCGAGCAACAAGCGGCTGGTCTTCCCCGAGGCGTTTCTCGCGGCCGACGCGCTGCTCGTGCTGCTGCGCGACATCGGCGACGGGCTGGTCGTCTATCCGGCCACGATCGCGGCGCACGTGGCCGCCGAGCTGCCGTTCATCGCGACCGAGGACATCTTGATGGCCGCGGCGCGGCGCGGCGGTGACCGGCAGGACCTGCACGAGCGCATCCGCCGGCACGCGCAGGCGGCCGGACAGCGCGTCAAACAGGCGGCCGCGCCGAACGATCTGCTCGAGCGGTTGCGGGCGGACCCGGCCTTCCGCGGCCTGCCCTGGGAGCGGGTGCTCGACCCGCGCCGCTACGTGGGGCTCGCGCCGCAGCAGACGCGGGAGTTCCTGCGGGAGCACGTCCGGCCGGCCCTGCGACGGCACGCCAAGGACATCCGGGGGGCGAGCACGCCGGCGGTGTAGGGGGCGGTGGCATGGGTGGGCGGGCGCGCTTGCCGGCGGTTCGCGTGCGGGGGCGCGGGATCAGCGAATAGCAAGTTGCGAGTTGCGAATGGCGAGTAGCGAATGGCGAGTTGCGAGTAGCGAGTTGGCGAACGCGGGTCCGGGTTCATCCTGATCTCTCGCTCTCTTGCTCTCTCGATCCCTCGCTTGCCTGATGCGTCTCCCGGCTTCGCACGGCCGGCGGGGTGCGGATGCGGCCGTCCGCGTTACAGGGTCGCCGGGCCCAGCGTGGCGACGCAGAGTTCGTCCAGCCGCAGGGCGCGCGCCTCGGCCACCACGGCGGGGAGGTCCACCGCCCGCAGCGCCGCGAGTTTCGGCCCCGGGCCGACCGGCCGGCCGAAATAGAACAGATCGTCGCTGAGGCTGCCGGCCCGCGCCCGCGTCAGGTCGTCCTCGGTCTCGAACTGGGCGATGAGGCCGTCGCGGGCCCGCACGACTTCGGCCTCGGTCAGGTCCTCGCCCAGTCGGCGCAGCTCGCGCAGGAGGGTGTCGTAAGTCTGCCGGCAGCGCTGCGGTGTCGTGCTGGCTCCCAACTGGATGAGGCCGCCGCCGCGCGGCTGGCTGTGCCACGCCCCGACCCAGTACACCAGGCCCTGCTTCTCGCGGACCTCGGTGAACAGCCGACCGCTCATGCCGCCCGACAGCACGCCGAGCAGGACCTGCTCGGTGGCGAAGCGCGGATCGTCGCGCGGCCGCCCGGACAGGGCCAGCGCGATGTGCTGCTGCTCGAGCTCCTTGGCGCGGTGCTCGCGGCCGGCCCGCAGCGCCCACGGGACGCCGGCGCGGCCGCGGCGGGTGGCGTCGCCGAATTCCGCGAAGCACTCCTCGAGGCGCTTGATCAGGGGGCGGGGCTCGACGGGGCCCGCGACGGCGACCTGCAGACGCCCGGCGGAGTAGCAGCGCTGCCAATGCTGCCGGACGGTTTCCGGCGTGATCCGGGCGAGGCTCTCGGGAGTGCCGCCGAGGTGACGCCCGAGCTGCGGCCCGAGCGCAAGCCGGTGGATCATGATCCCGACCAGCTCGTGCGGCTCGTCCTCGAGGTGCCGGAGTTCCTGTTGCGCAAGCTCGACCGCCACGCGGCAGGCTTCGTCCGGGAACGTCGGGCGGACCAGCAGCTCCGCGACCAGCTCAACCGCCTCGAGCACGTACTCGGGCAGGCACAGGACGCGGACGATCATCGACTGGCGGCCGGCGGCCGTGCCCCACTGCGCGCCGAGGCGGTCGAAGGCGTCGGCCAGGCCGCGGCCGTCGAAGCGTTGCGTGCCCTTGGCCAGCGTGCGCTCGACGATGGCGTGCAGGCCGGCCAGCTCGGCGGGTTCGTCGGTGACGCCGGTCAGGACGCGGAAGGTGAGGGCGACGGTGCGGCGATCGGGGAGCAGGTCGGCGGCGAATTCGACGCCGCAGGCGAGATCCTCGTGGACGAACGTGCTCCGGAGCGTGTCGAGGGTTGCGGACATGGGGTCCTGCGGGTTCTCGGGGGTCGGTCGTACTCGGCACCGGCCGTTGGTCGGTGCCCCACCGGGCATCGGGGGCGGCTTACTTACCGCGGGCTGCGCACGAATCACCGGCCGTCGGCCGGCGCGAATCGCGGAGTCCGGGCCGGTTTCCGGCGCCGGGCGAAGCCGTCAGTGCTCGACCGGCGTGCCGAGCAGCGGCGTCAGCTCGGCGAGCTTCTGCTCGAGCAGCTCCGCGGTGCGGGCTTCCATGTTCAAACGCAGGAGCGGCTCCGTGTTCGAGGCCCGCACGTTGAACCACCATTCGGGGTACTGCACGGTCACGCCGTCGAGGTGGTCGATCTCGGCGTCGCGGTAACGGTCGGCGATGCGGCGGAACGTGCCCTCCTTGTCCTCATTCTGGAAGTTGCGCTCGCCGCTGCTGGCGTAGATGTCCAGCGGCGCGATGAGCTCGGCGAGCGGGCGGCCCGCGCGGGTCAGGATGTTGACGATCGCGATGAACGCCAGCAGGCCCGAATCGCAGTAGTGGAAGTCGCGGAAGTAGAAGTGCCCGGACAGCTCGCCGCCGAAGACCGCGTTCTTCTCGGCCATGGTGCGCTTCATGAAAACGTGCCCGACGCGCTCGCGCCGCGGCACGCCCCCGAAGCGTTCGATCGTCTCCGGGACGACGCGGCTGGAGCGCAGGTCGTACACGACGGCCGCGCCGGGCCGGTCGCGCAGATACTCCTGCGCCAGCAGGGCGGTGATGATGTCGCAGCGGATGATGTTCGTGTCGGCATCGACGAACATGCAGCGGTCGGCGTCGCCGTCGAAGCAGGCCCCGAAGTCGGCCCGGTGCTCCCGCACCGCGGCGCGGAGCTGGGCGAGGTTCGCCGGGACCAGCGGGTTGGGCGGATGCACGAAGTCGCCGTCGTGCTCGAAGTTCAGCGGCACGATGTGCAGATTCGGCACGCCGGTGAACACGATCGGGAACCAGCGCCCGGCCATGCCGTTCGACGCGTCGATCACGACCTTCAGCGGGCGCGGCTCGCGCAGGAACTTGTGCAGGAACGCCCGGTAAGGCTCCGACAGGTCGACCGTGCGGATCTGGCCGCTGACGTCGCCGACCTGATGCCGCGAGATCGCCTTCGCGATCCGCTCGATCTCCTTGAGGCCGGTCTCGGCCCCGATCGGCTTGCCCTTGACGCCGCAGATCTTGAAACCGTTGTACTCGGCCGGGTTGTGGCTGGCGGTGGTCTGCACGCCGCCGCAGCAGGGCATGTAGTTCGTGGCAAAGTAGATCTGCGGCGTGTCGATCATGCCGATGTCGATCACCGGGGTGCCGACCGCGGCGGCGCCCTCGATGAACGCCCGCGCCAGCCGCGGACTGTGCTTGCGCATGTCGCGGCCGACGATCAGCGTGTTCATCTTCGAATCGCTGCGGTCGTAGCCGACCAGCGTGGTCCGCAGGAACTGCGCGGTCGCGTTGCCGATCCGCCAGGCCACGTCCTCGTTGAGCGGCTCGGGCACCGTCGCCCGCACGTCGTACGCCTTGAAAACTTTCTCGATCATGTCGCGTTTGTCCGTTTCGAGCACGGCGTTGGTCACGTTCCGACCGGCGGTCGAGGCCGTCGCGTACATCATGGCGCGGCCCTGTTCGTCGTCATTGAACGGGCACCCCGGGCACTTGCGGAAATTGGCCCGCCGCCGGCCGTAGCAGATCGCGTTCGAGATGCGAATCTGCTCCTCGCCGGGGCAGAACCGGAAGTAGTCACGCTCCTCGTCAGCCACGTCCGGGGGCTCCGCTGGAGATCGCGAGGATGCTAGCCGATCCCCGCCGGATCGGCTACTCTCGCGGAGCGCGGGCGATGGCCAGACGCTCGCGGAACGGTGAGGCATGCGGACGCGTTTCGGCCTGGTTCTGCCACCCTGGAGCTTTGCCGCGGCGGGCCTGGACCGGCTGGACGTGCTGGCGGGCGAAATCGGCGCCGACGAGCTCGTCGTGCCCGCCATTACCGGGCCGATTCACAGCCTCCGCCTCGCGTGGCCCGACCCGGCACCGCTCTTTGCCTCCCCCGGCGGATGGCACTACCCCGCGGACCCGCGGGCCTACGTCGCGGCCGGGCTGCGGCCGGTGCGGGCCCGCTGGTTCGGCACGACCGACGAGCTCGCACGGATGATCGAGCACGCCAGGCGGCTCGGTCTCGATGTGGTGCTGCGGGCGGGGTTCCGGGAGATTCCGGCGCTGGCCGATGCGGAGCCGCACCTGGTGGCGCAAAACGCCTGGGGCCAGGCGGACGCGACCGGCGGGCTCTGCATCAGTCAGCCGCAGGTGCGGGAACTGCTGCGGGCCGTTTGGACCGACCTGGCGCGGTTTGGGCCGCGGCGGGTGGAAATCGCGGGATGGGAACTGGACGCCGGGCCGGGTCCGCTGAGCTGGCACCCCATCGCCCGGCGCGTGACGGCGGCATGCTTCTGTCCGGCCTGTCGGCAAATCGCGGGGCGGGCCGGCGTCGCGGCCGACGCGCTGGCTCAGACCGTGCGCACGAACCTGGCGGCGATCGTGGCGGGTACGGCCGACCCCGCCGCCCTCGAGCGCGAGCTGGCGGCGTACGGTGCGGTCCGGCGGGCGGACGCCGGGAGCTGGCTCGAACGGGTCGTGGCGGAGGCCGGGTGCGAAGCGGCCTTCGAGGTGGTCGAGCCGGGGCGGGGCGGCGAGTTGGGCGGGGTGCCGCGGTATTGGCGGGCGAAACGCGGCCCCGGCGATGCGGCGGCCGCGCCCGCCGGGACGGCGGGTTGGACGCTCGCGGCCGGGCGACCGGCGGTGGAATCCGGGGCGGAGCTCGTGCGGCGGACGCAGGCGGCGGTGGCGGCGGGGGTGGGGTGGATCTCGTACGAAGGGGTCGATGAAGCGCCGCCGGACGGTGTCACCTGGGTCAAACAGGCGGTGCGGTACGGGCGGCGATCGGCGACGGACGCGGTGTAGGGGGTCGGCCGGTCGGGCCCTTGCGTCGCACCCGGTCGGCTGCGTAGCATCCCAGCGCCGGGCGAGTGAGCGCGCCCGGGAACCTCGGGACAGCCATGCACGGACCGACGCAGACCGCACCGACGGCCGGGAGGCGAGCGCCCGTGGTGTACTGGGTGATCGCCGGGCTGCTGGCGGTCAACGCGGGAGTGTTGTGGCTGCGGCCGGGGGGCGGCGGCCTGCCGGAGGCCCTGGCCCAGAATCCGCCGCTGGCGGGGGCGCGGGGCGTGTACGCGTTCACGGGGCCGCTGGATCGGGACCAGTACGGGCTGTTCATGCTGGACATCGACCAGGGCACGCTCTGGTGCTACGCGTTCGAGAACGCGGCGGGGACGCGCAAGCTGCGTCTCGTCGCCGCGCGCAGTTGGGTTTATGATCGCTACCTGCAGGACTTCAACTCGGCGCCGCCCGACTTCCGGGCGGTGCAGAAGCTCGTGAGTCAGCAGCGGGCCCGGCCGGCACCGGAAGAAGAGAACCCGCCGGTGACGGCTCCGCCGGGTCCGTCGGACTGAGGCCGCGCGGGACCGCGCGACAGGAGTGTGAGATGCCCGGCAAGCCGTTCTACTCGATGGAAGAGGTTTGCGAGAAGCTCGGCAAGACCCAGGACCAGGTGAAGAGCCTCGTCCGGGAGGGTGCGCTCCGCGAGTTTCGCGACGCGGGCAAGGTGTTCTTCAAGGCCGAGGACATCGACAAGCTGGCCGCGTCGCGCGGCGGCCTGAGCAGCGAGGACACGGGCGAGATTCTGCTCGAAGCCGCGCCGGAGCCCGAGCCGGAACTCCCTTCGCTGGCGGACTCCTCCGGCGGTACGAGCATCATCGGGCTCGAGCCCCTGCCCGAGGACGAGCCCGAGGAACAGAAGAAGAAGAAGGAAGATACGGTCATCACGGCCAGCGGCATCGGCGTGTTTGACGACGACGAGCTCGAGATCGACGCCGATCCGATGGCCAAGACGCAGATCACGTCGGGCGCCGTCGACGATCAGGTAACGCTGGAAAGCGCGGGCAGCGGCTCGGGGCTACTCGACCTGGCGCGCGAAGCGGACGACACGGCCTTGGGCGCCGACCTGCTGGATGAGATCTACCCCGGCGAGGAGGAAGCGGCGGCCCCGGCGGCCCGCGCTCCGGCGGCGGCGGAAGAAGCGGCCGAAGAAGAAGCGGCCGAGCCGGCGCTCGAGGCGGCCGAGGGCGGCGAGGTCGTGCTGCCGGCGCTGACGTCGGCGGCGGACCCGGCCGAGGGGATGATGGCGGGCCTGCTGGTGGGCGGCCTGGTCGTCATGGCGGCGGCGAGCACGGTCATCGCCGGTGTGTTGCAGGGCTTCCTGCCGGACTACGGCCGGTACTTCGCGGACGGGGCGCGGTTCTTCTACTTCCTGGGCGGCGCCGTGGGGGTGGTGGTGCTCGCGCTGCTCGGGGGCTGGCTGACGGGCCGGGCCCTGACGCCCAAGCGCCGCTAGAACTGAACCGCGCGCAACAGACGGCGGACTGCGGCGCGGCACGCCGCCGCGCCGCCGACGCCGGCGTCGACACAGGGAGTCGGACATGACACGCCTCGGACTGGTGGTGCTCGCGCTGCTCGCGGCGGGCTGCACGACGCAGCAATCGGACCTCGAATTTCGCTTGAAGAAAGCGGAGACGGATCGCGACCAGTGCCGCGCCCAGCTGGAGCGCGAGCAGGCCCGCGCCGCCGCGCAACAAAAACGGATCGAGACCGAGCAGGATCAGTGGAACGCGGCCCGCGCCGAAGTCAGCCTGCTCAGCGAGCGCGTCGCCCGTCTCACCCAGCAGAACAAGGAGCTGGCCGACCTCGTCGAGCAGTTCAAGAACCGGCCGACGACGCGGCCGGCCTCGCCGGCCTCGCCGCTGCCGCCCGACCTCGACACGGCGCTCCAGGAGTTCGCACGCAAGTTCCCGGAGCGCGTCTGGTACGACCGCGGCAAGGGCGCGATCAGCTTCGCCAACGACCGCCTGTTCGACCCCGGCAGCGATGTCGTCAAGCCGGAAGCCGCGGCCACGCTCACCGAGCTGGCCGGACTGCTGGCGCGGGCCCCGGCCGCGGAGTTCGAGATCATCATCGTCGGCCACACCGACGACAGCCCGATCGCGCGCGAGGAAACGCGGGCGCGGCATCCGACCAACTGGCACCTCGCGGTGCATCGCGCGATCGGCGTCCGCGACGTGCTGGACCGCGCCGGTCTGCCGGCGGAGCGGTTCGCGGTCATGGGCTACGCCGAGTACCGGCCGCTGGGCGGCGACCCGGCGCGCAACCGGCGGGTCGAGATCTTCATCGCCCGCAAGGGCAGCCCGCAGCCTCTGGCGCCGGTCTCCGCGGGCGGGCGCTGAGCGGCGGGGGTGGTCCGGGGCAAGGATGCAGGCGGGGCCGATGCGAGGTGCGCGCCCGTGATCCACGAATGGGACTTGTCCGGTACCAACCTGCACCGTTTGAGCGGGCGTCGGATCGAGGTCGCGGTGCTGCCCATCGGCGCGACCGAGGCCCACAACCGCCACCTGCCGGAAGGGCAGGACGTGCGGGCCACGCTGCACGTCGCGCAGCGCTGCTGTGCCGCGGCCTGGGCGCAGGAGCCGGCGATCATCTGTCTGCCGCCGCTGCCGTACGGCGTCGATTGCAACCTGCTCGGCTTTCCGCTCAGCATCCACGTCTCGCAGGCCGCGCTGGATGCCGTCGTGCGGGACATCCTCGCCGCGCTCGAGCACCACGGCATCCGCAAGACGGTGATCCTCAACGGGCATGGCGGCAACGACTTCACGCCGCTCGTGCGGCAGGTGCAAGCCGACCGGCCGATCCACGTGTTCGTCTGCAACTGGTGGACGGTCGGCCGGGACCGCTACGGGGAGATCTTCAGCGCGGCTGACGACCACGCCGGCGAAATGGAAACGTCGGTGGCGCTAGCGCTGTATCCGGAGCTGGTCGAACCCGGCGTGGCGGGGCCCGGCCGGCCGCGGCCGTTCCGCTTCGAGGCGCTGGAACGGGGGTGGGTGCAGACCAGCCGCGACTTCGCGCGGCTGAACGACCATTGCGGCGTGGGCGACCCGACGCAGGCCAGCGCTGAGAAGGGGCGGCGGTATCTCGACGTGGTCTGCGAGCGGATCACGCGCTTCCTGGTCGAGCTGGCCCGTACGCCGATCGACAACTGCTTCCCGCATGTCCCGGACTGACGCCCGCGTTTGGATCGGGCGCGGGGGGCTGGGACGCTACTCCAGCACCTCAGACCGTACCGGGCCGGGCACATGCTGTGGAAAGAGCCGGGCGAACACGGCGCCCACCAGCGAGAGGTCGGCCGGGCGGGGCTCGGCGGCAGGCACATCGAGCCGCGAGATCGGCACGAGCTGCGCCGTCGTGATGCGCAGCAGGGCGACGGCCCGCGCCACCAGTTCGTAACGCGAGAGCCGTTCCGGCCCGGTGATGTGGATGACACCCTCGAAGTCGCTGCGGGCCAGGGCGAGCAATGCGTCGGCCGCGTCCGGCAGCGCCACGGGCGTGCGGTACTCATCCGTGAACAGGCGCAGCGGCGTGCCGGCGCGGGCGGCGGCGAGCTGCTGCACGAACGTCGTCGGCCGGTCGCTCAGCGGCCGGCCGTACATCAGCGGCACGCGGGCGACGACCATCCCCGGCCGACCCGCGACGGCCTCCTCCGCCGCCCGTTTCGTGCGGCCGTAGACGCTGAGCGGCCGGGGCGTCGCCGACTCGTCGTAGGGCGCCGCGGTCCCGTCGAACACCATGTCGGTCGAGCACAGGACGAAGCGAGCGGGCACCTGGGCCGCCGCGTCGGCCAGCGCGGCGGTCGCGCCGTGGTTCAGCAGGGCGGCCCGCTCGGGTTGCGCGTGGCAGTCGCTGACCGCGGTCATGGCGGCGAGATGGAGCACGTGGGTGGGGCAGTACGTTTCGACGGCGGCCCGCAGCGCGGCGAAATCACCGAGGTCGAGGCGCGCCACGCTCACGCCGTCGGTGCCGATGTCGCGCGTGCCCGCCAGCGCGAGCACGGCCGCGTCGTTCCCGGCGGAGACGAGTTGCCGCACGACGTGGCTGCCGAGCTGACCGGACGCGCCGGTGACGATCCAGCGTTCGCGAGGCGGCATCGCAGCGCTCCCGGAAATCGGACGGACCGCCCCCACGGGGGGCGGCGCGGTTCGTCACACGCCGGTTCGCCGTAGAATACCCGGCGGTCGGCGGTGTCCCAAGAACCGCGGCCTTCCGGGCGGGCGCACGGCCGCGACCGCCCGGACGAACCGCGTTGCCCGCCACCGTCCCGCACGACTGGAGGATGCCCCATGCGTCCCGCCTGTCTCTTGTCTGTGCTCCTGCTGGCGACGACCGCGACGACGGCCGCGGATGCCCGCCGACCGATTCGCGAAGCCCGGTCCGACAATGGCGCGTTCTGCCTGCGGATCGATCCGGGACGGCCCGGCCGGCCGACCGGTCGCTGCGAGGCGACGTTGGAAGGCCGCGGCGACGGCGGCGGGCCGCGGCGCTGGTCGCGCCCGCTGGTCAACGAGGTCGGCCCGATGCAGGCCTTCGTCCGCAACGACGGGCGGTATGTGGTGACGCTGGACGAGGCCGGGTACGGGGGCGCGCGGCACGCGCTGGTGATCTACGGCCCGCAGGGCGAGCTCCTGCGGCACTTCCTGCTGACGGATTTGCTGGCCAAGAGCGATTGGCGGCATGTGCAGGTCCGCGGGCGCGAGCTGGTGTGGCTCCGGGGGGCGCGCTGCACGTTCGACTCCCCGGCTGACCACTTCGAGATCGAGCTCCGCTGGGGCCGTGCCATCCGGATCGACCTGAGAACACTCGCGGTCATCGCCGAGGACCGGGCTGCGGCCGCGGGCGACGATGTGCCGCCGGCCGTTGCGGAGGCGCTGTTTACGCTGGATGCCGCGGACGAGCCGGTGGAGGCCGGCGCCGCCAGCCGGCCGCCGGGCTCGGAGCTGGGCACGCTGACCCCGGACGACGAGGAGCGGGCGCGCGCGGTGCAGGCGGAACTGGCCGGCGAGGCGACGCCCGTCGGCCGCGAGTCGGGTGACGTTCGCACCGAGCTGCCCGGGGCCGAGCCGGTTGTCGCGGAGGCCGAACCTGCGCACGCCGAAGGGGCGCCGGGGGAAATGTCGGGCGACGCGGGCCAGGCAGAGCCGGCATCCGGCGCCACGGACGCGGGTCTGACGCCGGTGGTCGCCGATCCGGAAGCCGCGGAGCTCACGGGCATCGCGGTGCCGCTGCCGAACCCGGCGGCCAGGACCGACTACCTTGCCTGGCTGAACGCCCTCGCCAACGTCACGGAGTCGAACGCGGCGACCCTGTACGAGCAGGCGTTCGCGCGGTTCGTACCCTTCGAGGGAGATGGCGACCTGCTGCGCGCGGCGCAGCGCGGCGACCCGACCGCACTCGCCGCGCCCGAGATCCAGGCGTGGATCGCGGCCAACGCCGGCGCACTGGAGGCTTTCCGGGCGGGCGCGTTGCAGGATGCATGCGGGTGGACCTACCACAGCGAGGACGGCACCATGCTGGGGGTGCTGGTACCGAACCCCGCGCACCTCCGCAGCCTGGCGCAGGCCGAGCTCATCGACGGGCGCGCACTCGCGCAGCAGGGCGAGGCCGCGGCGGCCGCGGAGCGGTACCTGAACGTCGCCGCGGCGGGCCGCCACTTGGGGAGCGGCATGACGGTCATCGAGAACCTCGTGGGCGCGGTGCTCCAGGCGCAGGCGGCCGACGCGCTGCTGGACCTGCAAAGCGACCCGACGGCGGGCGCGCAGCTCGATTACGCGGCGCTGGTCCGCGAAGCGCGCGCCGCGTACCAGCCGCTGCGGAGCCTGGCCGAGGTGGTGCAGACCGAGCGGGCGGCGTTACTCGACGTGGCACAGCGCTTGTGGAGTCCCGACCCGCAGACCGGCGCGTGGCAGGTCGACCGCGCGCGGCTCGCCGAACTCCTGCAAATGAACGCGGGCGACGCCACGACAGGAAGCGACCCGACACGGGGGGAGGAGTTCGCAGCCGCGCTCGAGCGGGCCGGGTTCGAGGCCACGGTCGCGGCCGCCAACGCGCTGTACGACCGGGTGACGCGCACCCTGCAGCAGCCGTACGCGGAGGGGCGGCGCGAGCTCGCCGCGCTCGAGTCGGAGCTCGAGCACGAGTCGGCCAATCCGCTGCTGCGCACCTTGGTGCCCAGCATGGAGCGCTACCACTTCCTCATGACCCGGAGCGAAGCGCAGCGCCGGGCCGCGCTCGTCGTGACGGAACTCAACGCCTACCGCCAGCGGACGGGCCGCTACCCGGCGTCGCTCGACGTGCTTGCGACGGATGCGCTCGACCCGTTCACGGGCCGGCCGTTCGTCTTCCGCGGGACCGCCGACGGGTTCACGCTGTATTCCGTCGGCGGCAACGGCGTGGACGATGCCGGGCGCCACGACCCGCAATCGCCCGATGCGGACATTGTGTTCTGGCCGCGGCCGCGGTAGCGCGCCGTGTCGCGCGCAGGGGCTACGGGGGGTGGGTGTCGGCCGGGGCGGGCGTGCGGCGCGGGAAGCGCTTGGCCAGCAGCAGGCCCAGCTCGAACAGCAGGATCATCGGGCCGGACAGCAGGAGGTGGCTGAAGAGGTCGGGCGGGGCCAGGATGCCGGCCACGATCACGATGAGCAGGATCACGACCTTGCGGTAGCGGCGCAGCGTTTCGACGCGCACGATGCCCGACCAGGTCAGGAACAGCACGACGAGCGGCATCTGGAAGGCGAGGCCGAATGCGATCGTGAGGATCAGGACGAACGACAGGTACTCGCCGATGCGGAAGTGCGTCGTCACGAGGTTTCGCCGGTCGTCCCGCAAGAGCTGCACCGAGTGCGTCTCGTCGACCCAGCGGATCTTGAGCTTGCCCTCGGGCAGGTTCACCCAGGCGGCGCCGACGGGCGGGTCGGGCGGATCGGCCGGCAGCAATGGCAGGACCGGGGCCTGGCCGATCGCGGGCTGCGTGGCCGGCACCTTCTCGGGCGGCATGTGCAGCACGGCGCGCTCGAAGGCGTTGGGCGTCGCCGTCGGCAGCGGCAGCCAGCCGCTGAAGCCGACCAGGAAGTTCAGGCTCACGACCAGCGCGAACACGTACATGAACGCCACGCCGGTCACGAACAGGCCGACGCTGGCCGGCACGAGACGGAGCGCCCATTTCTTCTCGTGCGGGTAGAGCCCGGCCCCGACAAACTGCCAGACTTGATAGAGGATGTACGGCCCGGCCAGGACGAGGCCGAAAACCAGCACGACCTTGATGTAGACGAGGATGTTCTCGACCGGGCTCGTCGCGAGAAAGCTGTCGGGCTGGCCGTGCCGCCGAAGGGCCAGCACGACCGGCCGGGCGAGCCATTCGAGCAGGTAGCGGGCCGGCCAGATGCAGAGCAGGCACGCGACGAGGAGCGCGACCAGGCTGCGGACCAGGCAGCCGCGCAGTTCCTCGAGATGCTCGCCGATCGTCATGCGGCGGCTGTCGGGGTCCGGCGCGCGCGGGGGCTCGCTGGTGGGCATGCCGCGATGATACCCGCGCGTCCGCAGGCGTCACCACGCCGTGGGCGGCGGGGGGCACGCGCGATCCTCACGGCGATTTCGCGCGGCCCGCCTTGACGTGCCGGAGGGTCGGAGCGAACCTCTTGCGGTGCCCAGGTTGTGCTTTGCCTGGGCCGCTCCTGGAGGCTCTTGACCGAGGTGCGAGGAAAATGAGCGCCGCGCGGCGGAAATGGGCCATCGTGATCGGTGCGGGCGCGGTACTGGTGGCCGCCGGCGTGTGGCGGGCCGTCGTCTGGGCGCAGCCGCGCGCGTACGAGCTGAAGAGCGCCGTCGTGACCCGGCTCGACGTTTCGGCTCGCAGCGGCGAAATCCAGTTCGTCCATCCGAAAAGCGGGCGCACGACGTACGTGGGCGCCGACCGCATCCCCGAGGACTGTGAGATCCGGATCAACGGTGAATCGGCTACGTTGGCGGACGTGCAAGTGGGGGACACGGTGGCCGTCCGCGGGCTGGTTTATCCGCTCAGTCGAACGGTCCAGCCGCAGCAGATTCTCGTCACACGCGGGTCCAACGGTCCGGATGCCTCCGGTAACCCGTTGACGCTTCAGAGAGCTCCGTAGTCGATGGACACTGCCGGTACGGCCTCCAGCGCACCCGCCTGGAGCTCGAGGTGGACGTGGGGGGCCCTGGCGCTGCTGGTCGCGGGCGGAGCGGTTCATTTCGCGTATCTGGTCGGCCCCGCGGCATTAGACCTTTCCGGAGACGAAGCCCACTATTGGGAGTGGTCGCGCCGACCGGACTGGAGCTACTACAGCAAAGGGCCGCTGGTGGCGTGGCTGATCGCCGCGTCCCGAGCGGTTCTGTCCGACTGGTCGCAGCGCCTGGTGGGCAGCGACGCGCTGGCAGTGCGCATCCCTGCGGTGCTTCTGTCCGTCGGCACGGGCTGCGGCCTGTTCGTGCTGGCGCACACGGTCACGCGGTCCGGCCGACTCGCTTTCGCCGCCGTCGCCTGCACGTTCACGGTCCCGCTGTTCGCGGTCGGGGCGATCCTGATGACGATCGACGCGCCGCTGGCCTTCTTCTACGCGTGGACGCTGGTGGCGGTCGAGCGCGGACTCCGCACCTCGGGCATCGCCCCGTGGCTTGTCGCCGGCGTTCTCACCGCGCTGGGAATCCTGGCCAAGTACACGATGGTGCTGATCTTTCCGACGGTCTTGCTCGCGCTGCTCGCCGAACCGCGCTTTCGGGGCGTGCTGCGCCGCCCCGGGCCCTGCGTCGGCGCCCTCATCGGGGTGTCGGGCTTCCTGCCGATCCTGATCTGGAACGCCCAGCACGACTGGGTGAGTTTCCGGCACGTCGCCGGCCAGGCGGGGCTGGTCTCCGCGGCACGGTTTCAGCCGCTCGGCCCGCTCGATTTCCTGGGCGGACAGCTCGCCGTCGTGGGACCGATCTGGTTCGGCGCGATGGTCGTCGCGCTCGTCGCGCTGGCACGCGCGCCCCAGCCGCGACCGCCGGAAACGCACGACCCGGGCGCTCTGCGGCTGCTTCTGGCGGCGGCCGCGGTGCCCTGGGCAATATTTCTGGCTTTCAGCCTCCGCACCAAGCCGCAGCCGAACTGGCCGATGCCGGCCCTGCTGCCGGGGGTCGTCCTCATGGTCTGCGGGCTGGCCCGCCTCTGGCGGTCGTCCCACGCCGGCGCGCGGCGCTGGGCGCGGGTGCTGGTGGCGGCGGGCGTCGTGTGGGGCGGCGCGTTGGTGGTCGTGATGCACCGTACGGAGTGGGTGCTGCCCGTGTTCCACTGGCTGGCCCGCCGGGAGCCACCTTGGAATCTCACCCCGATCGCGAAGTACGACCCGACGGCGCGGCTGCGCGGCTGGTCGGAGCTCGGGCGAGCCGTGGGCGCCGTCTGGGCGGAGGCGCGGGCCGGCGGACGCGACCCCTTCATCGTGACCGACGACTACCAGACCGCGAGCCAGATCGCCTTTTACACCCCGGGGCGGCCGACGGTGTACTGCCTTCAGGCGGCACTGGGCGACCGGCAGAGCCAATACGACATCTGGCGGCCGAATCCGCTGCGCGACTCCGAGCGGTTCGTCGGTCGGCCCTGCGTATACGTCGGGTCGCGCAAAACGCAACTCTTCGAGCCGGACTCGTCGGGGCACGTGGCGCTACCGGACGCGCGGCTGGCGCGGACCGTCGAGCACGCGGTGGCGGGCTGGGGCCTTCGCGCGGTCGTGCAGGTCTGGTCGATCTACGTGTGCGACGGGTTTGCCGGCTTAGCCTGGGACCCCGCGCGCGCGGCCCCGCGCTTCTAGGAGTGCTCCCGTGGCGGCGTCCTCACCGCAACCCGACATCCTGCCGGAAAACGGTCCCGACATCGGCGGACGCCGCACACTCGGGGTGGTGCTGAGCGGCGCGGCGCTGCTGGTGGTGATCGGTTGGGCGGGCCTGGACCGGTGGTTCTACGAACACGTATCGTGCGTGCTCAACACGGAGGAGGTCCGCCCGCTGCAACACTGCTTTTACTCCCTGACCAAGCCGTTCTGGCTCGCGTGCCGGCTCGCGTTCGGCCACGTGCTCGGCGGGGCCGTCATTTACGGGCTCATCGTCACGCGGCATCGCCGCCAGTGGGCGGCCGCCACGGTCGGGCTGGTCGCCGTCGTGACGGCGGCGCTGCTGGCGAACGCGTTGCAGGGCGCGATCGGGCGTCTGCGGCCGAACCGCGCGGAGAGCCATCTCGCCTTCACACAGCCGGCCGTGGGGCTGTTCGAGAGAGCGGCGGTTTCGTTTCCATCGGGCGAGGCCGCGACGGCATTCGCGCTGGCCTATGTGCTGATGCGGCTGTTCCCGCGGTGGTGTGGGGCGTTCCTCGCGCTCGCCGTGCTGACCGCCGGGGCGCGCCTGGTGAACGGGGCCCACTACCTCAGCGACGTCGCTGCGGGGGCGATCCTTGGCGCGGTCGTGGCGTGGGCGCTGCTGCGCTCGACCCGTCGATACTGGTGGGGCCCACCCGCGCCCTGAGCGGCGGGAAACGCGCGGGCGGCCGGCGGCGGACGGGCGGAGTTCGGAGCTGTTGGGCGGCCGGCAGCGCGCAACCCGGGCGGCGCGGGAAAGCCCCACGCCGCCCGGATACGAACGGGTTCAACCCGAGTGGCTCAGCCGCGGCGACGCAGCAGCAGGCCGCCCAGCGCCACGATCAGAAGCGACGCGGGCTCCGGGACGTTCAGGCTGCCGGGGGTGAGGTAGAACCCCTCCAGGTAGGCGGGGTACGCCTCGGCCGGATCCATCGTGTACGGCCCGGGATTGGTCCCCAGGACATCGAACGCGTAGAGCGTGCTGCCGACGCGGGCGAACGCGTCCGGCGTCCACTCCTGCTGCGGGAAGAACGGCAGGCCCAGCTGCAGGGCGTAGGTGGCCCCCAGCGGATTCGGCGTGTCCTCCGAGTAGCCGAACCCGTCGAGCACGCTGGCCCACGGGAACGAATCGAGCAGGTCGTCGTTGTCGGCGTCGAGGTCCTGCCCCACCGTCCCGGTGAAACCCGAAACGATGAGGAACGTGCTTCCGCCGTTCTCGAGATCGGGCACGAAGTCCTGAATCCGGATCGTGGTTTCCGGAGCCGGCGGCGGGTTCAGCACCAGCGCGCTGTCACGCCACAGGAATAGACCGTTGCTGCCCGTGGAGTAGCCGCCCAACGGCAGCGCCACGTCAATCGTGCCGCGGATCCCGCTGGTGCCATCCCCCTCGATCACGATCAGGTGCAGGCCGCTCATGTCGAAGTTCGGGACGGTGCTGCGCAGCTCGATGAACTCCAGGCCGTTGTCGGTCCCCGGCGGGTTCAACAGGATTTCGTTGAAAAACAGCGACGCGTGGGCCGACGCGCTCAGCACCGCCGCGCCCAGAAACAGACTCCCCACATGCCGAATCTTCATCTCACGCTCCTCCTTCTCTGACGTTACATCGGAATCGGACTCCCGGGGCAACCGACCGCCGGGACCGTCCACAACTGAAAAACGTCACTCCGCCGCCCATTACCAGCGGATGGATGCCCGCCTTGTCGCAAAACACAGCTTCGCCCGCCCGCCGAAGCCGGACGTCACGGGCAAGTCGAGCCGAGGGCCGTCACGAGCGGATCGATGTCGTCGAAATCCACGTCGCCGTCCTGGTCGACGTCCGCCGCCTGCCACGGGCACGGTCCATCGCAGTCCGCGCCCGCGGGGCAGCCGATCCGGGTGATGAAACGGTCGATGTCGTCGAAGTCCACGTCGCCGTCGCAGTCGGCGTCCCCGGGGCATACGCCCGGGGCGACCGGCGTCAGCACCCAGAGGTAATCCCCCAGCAGGTCGTCCTGGCCCTGGTTGATCAGGAAAATCCGGCCGGTGGCGGGATCCACCGCCAGAGCCTCGATCTGGAGCAGACCGCCGTCCGGCACCTCGAGCTTGGGCGGCCCCGAGGGCAGACCGTTCGTCGTCAGCGGCTCGAAAGCCAGGAACTGCCCATTCAAGGTACGGGCCTGCAGCGCCGGGCCGTTGTCATCCTGGCTGATCAGAAACGTGCCGATGCCGTCGGAGATCGCCGCTGGAAACTTGCCGTTGTTCGGCACGAAGGCGATTCCTTTGGTCTCCCCGAAGCCGAACAGCGGGATGTCGAAAGACTCGTCCGGCAGGTAGGTGCCGCTGGTCGTGAACGTCACCACGCGGTAAACGTTGTCGGCGACCGTGTAGAAGCGGTCGGTCGCGGCCACGTAGACCACGTCCTCCACGTCCAGATTGTGCGGTTCCAGCGACATTTCGCAGAACTTGCCGTCGTTGATGCTGAGACAATTGGAATCCGGCGGCCAGGGCAGTTGCTGCCCGGTGGTCAGGTTGTAACCGCGCAGGGCCGAAAAGGTGCCGTCGTCGCTCTCCGTGTCGGCGACCACCAGGTTTCCGCCGGCCGCCAGGCCGTTCGCGCTGGAGTTGATGGTGATGCCGCTGGGGTTCAGGCCCCAACCGCCGAGGAAGTAGAATGTCTCGTCCTGGGTGAGCACCAGACGCTCGAAGAACAGGCCCGTGACGAGGCCGGTCCCGGGGTCGCGCGGGATGCGGACCTCGACCACGGCGTTCTCGGGAATCGTCGGTAGCAGGCCGTTCTGGTCGGCTTCCTCGGTCGAAAGCAGCAGCCGGTCGTTGCCGAGCCAGACCACGCCCTCGACGGAGTGCAGCGGCACGGTCTGGCTGTCCCACGTCCACGAGATGCTGTCAAAGTAGTTAAACCGCTGAACCGTGTACTCCTGGCCGAAGAGCGTGATCGACGACTGGGCCGCCGCGCCAGCGACGCACAGGCCGAGCACGGCTCCGCTGATCCATACGCGTTGCATCCTTCGATCCTCCCGGCGGGTCCACCGCCCGCCGCCGTACGCTTTACTGCGGCTGCATCGGGCTGGCACTGCGCCGGCCCAGGCTGAGCAACCCGTCGAAAACACGGCCGTCCAGATCGGCGGAGTCGAGCACCCCGTCCGGTGTGTTGAGCACGCCCTGCCCCACCCGCAGCGTCAGCCGATCATGCAGGAACTCCACATGCCCGTCGGCGAACAGGATGCCGCCGACGGTGAAGGAGTGCCGCCGCTCCCCGCCGCTATCCTGCCGCAACACCAGCGAGCGCGTGCCATGGGCGGTGCCGAAATCCTCGAAGTCCTGCGAGCCGAAACGGGCCCCGTTCTGGTCCGCCCGATACCAGATCCCCTCGTGAAAGAAGAAGCGCGGGCCGTCGGTGGCCACTTCGGACGTCAGCAGTCGCGGTCCGTCGATCACCTGGAAAAAGTCGTTGGAATCCTGCCGCCCGTCGCCCAACAGGGGCACGCGGCCGGGGTTCGCCCGCCGGGTATCGGTCAGCCGCAGGGGGCCCACGTCCCAACGCGGAAAGCCCGGGCCGCGATAACTCTTGTGCAGGTCGCTCATCGGCAGCGGCGGGAAGCGCGCCTCCGTGTGCACCATGTACCAGCTCTGGGTGTAGTTCGTGTTGATGCCCTCGCGGATCAGCGTTTCGAACCGCGCGAGCGTCAGCGGCTCGGCGCCGCTCTTACCGAATTCCTCGAAGGCTTCCGTGTGCCGCGCCGTGTTCGACGGGCACAGCAGGTCGCCCGGCCGCACCGTCAGCCGCGCGAGGTCGGCCAACCAGCCCACCCGGTCGATGCTGATGATGTTTGGGTCCGTCACCTCCGCGGGGTAGTTGTAACCGGGGCGCGGATCCGCCTGCCCGCTGCACAGGAATTCCTGATTTTCCGCGGCGTAACTGTGAAAGCCACGTCCCAGCTGACTCAGCGACGCTCCGCACTTGACCCGCTTGGCCTGATCACGCGCCTGACTGAGCGCCGGCAAGAGTATGCTCATCAGGATGCCGATGATCGCCACAACGACGAGCAGCTCGAGCAGCGTAAAGCCGCGCCGGCCGGCGGTACGGCTATGTGGAGGACCTGCCTGGGAAGCTCGCAAGCCGTGCCTCCGCGCCTTCAACCCGTACACGACGCGCAGGAAGAGAACGTCCGCGCGCGAAGAAGGGTTTCGAACCCGAAACGGCCAGAGTGTCACGCAATATCGCAAGCGTTCTACAAAGATAGCGTTAGTTTTTCGTGTGGCGTTCTCGCCGGGATTCCCCCCTTGACCTGCGGTATGTCAATCGGCATCATCCCTGCGTGTTGCGGGCCACTTCACGGGAGAATCGCGCATGATTCGCCGTTCCTATGTCGTCTCTATGATCGTCGCTCTGGGCATCGGGTCGGCGTCCGCCACCGAGCCCGCCAGGGTAACGCGGGCGTGGGCGTCCGACGGCCAAGCCTACGCCAACACGGACTCGCTCGCCGCAGTGACCATGGCGGATGGGAAGGTTCGAGTTTACGCCACCTCCAAGGATGGCCATCGGCTGGACATTATCGACGCTGCAACCGGCAAGCACCTCGGGACGTGGGGCAAGCCCGGCACCGCTCCTGGTGAGCTGCGTTATCCCAATGGGATCGCTACCGTCATTTTCGAATCGGGAGACTCCGCGAAGCCGCGCGGTCGCGCCGCGCTCGCGGTGGTCGAGCGGGACAACCGGCGGGTGCAGCTTATTTGGCCTGATTCGGGCGCGTCCGCCGGGATCTTCGGCTCGGAGCACCTGAACCGCCCGTACGGCGTCGCGTTCGCGACCGTCGCGGGGCGCCCCACGCTGTTCGTCACCGATACACAGGTCGCGCCGGAAAAAACGGTCCACGTCTTCGAGCTGGCACTGCGCGACCAGGAGGTCACGGCCCGGCACGTGCGCAGTTTCGGCGACGCGACCGGTCCAGGGGCGCTCCAGGAGGCCGAGTCCGTGCTCGTGGACGAGGCCAACCGGCGCGTGCTCCTCTGCGATGAAGCCGCACGCAACGTCAAAGTGTACGACCTGACCGGCCGCTTCACCGGACGCACGTTCGGCGACGGCATCGTGGTTGGCGATCCCGAGGGGCTCGTGCTGGTCGAGCAGCGCGGCCGGCGCTGCGTGATTTTGACGGATCAGCGCAAGGACCTGTCGGTCTGGCACGTGTTCGACGCGGACGATTACCAGTACCTGCGCTCCTGGACCGGTGAACCGCGGATCGCCAACACGGACGGCATCGCCGTATACCCGCGCGGGTTCGAAAACTTCCCGAACGGGGCGTTCTTCGCCGTGGACGACGATTTCGAGGTACACGCGTACCGGCTCGAGGACATCTTCGACGCCGTGGCCCTGACCACGCGCTGAACGCCGACCGAAACCCCTTTGCGCAAGACCTACCCTTCCGCCCCGCCGTTGCCCCGCGGCCGCAGGCGCGGCCCGCCGTTGGTGCGTAGGCGGCGGCCGGCCCCCGCGCGACGGCCGGTGCCACCGACCGACCGGGGGCGGGCGGCTACACCACCGCGTTGGGCGGCTCGCGGCCGTCCAGAACGCCCAGCACGTTATCCGCCACCATCGCGGACATGCGCTGTCGCGTCGTGACCGTCGCGCTGCCCAGGTGCGGCAACAGGACGACGTTGGGCAGTTCGGCGAGCCCCGGGGCCAGCCGCGGCTCTTCCTCGTAGACGTCGAGACCCGCGGCGGCGAGGCGCCCGGCCCTTAGCGCCGCCACCAGCGCCCGCTCATCGATGACCGGCCCGCGTGCGGTGTTGATGAGGAGCGCGGTGGGCTTGAGCTGCGCCAGTTCGCGGGCCCCGATCAGGTGCCGGGTCTGCGGCGTGAGCGGCACGTGCAGCGAGAGCACATCGACCTGCGGCAGCAGCTCCGATAGCGGCACCCGCTGCGCCCGCAACGGGCCGTCGAGCTCGGCGCGCGGCTGCGGGTCGGTGTACAGGATCCGCATCCCGAAGCCGGCCGCGCGGCGCGCAACGGCCGCGCCGATCCGCCCGGCCCCCACCAGTCCGAGCACGGCACCGTGCAGCTCGAGCCCCAGCAGTTGCTGCGGCTGCCAGCCGGACCAGGTGCCCGTGCGCATCAGCCGATCGCCCTCGACGACGCGGCGGGCCGCGGCCAGCAGCAGCGCCCAGGTCAGATCGGCGGTGGCCTCGGTCAGCACCCCCGGCGTGTTGGTCACGCGCACGCCGCGAACGCGACAGGCGTCGAGATCGATGTTGTTGTAGCCGACGGCGTAGTTGGCCACCACGCGCAGCGGCGATCCGGCCGCGTCCAGCAGCTCGGCGTCGACGCGCTCGCTGAGCATCGTGATAAGGGCGGCGCAGCCGCGGGCGCGTTCGAGCAGCACCGCTCGCGGCGGCGGGTCGTCCTGATCGACGAGATCGACGGTCAGGCCGGCTTGCACGAGCCGTTCGGCGGCGGGCGGCGGCAGGCGACGGGTGATGAGCACGCGCGGCATGGGCTTCCTCCTGGGCCGCCATTGTAGTCGCCGAGGGCGGGCCGCGCCGCCGGTCCGCGTGTCGTCGTCGCGCCGGCGCGGCGCCGGTAGAATCCGCGGCCCGGAACGGGCCCGCTGCCCGGCCCGGACCAAGGAGGCCCCCGTGTCGATCACCGACACCTGGATGTTGGTCGAGTCGCCGTTCGATGTCCGCCTGAACCGCCACTACGAGGGCCTGCTGGCCATCGGCAGCGGGCCGCTGCAACAGCGCGCCGCGCTGGAGGAGGGTTTCGCGGACGATCCGCAGGACGTGGAGTTCCTGCGGATCATGGGCAACGTGACGGTCGAGAAGTTTCCCGACTTCAAGAGCCGCGTCGGCACCTACCTGCCGGGCGTCAGCGGCCCGCACCCGACTTGCCTGACGCAGATGATCAACCTGCCGGCGCTGCACGGTCTGATCCTGTACATCGGCGGCCAGCGTCTCGATATGCGGAGCCCCGCCGTGTGCGACTACCGGCGCTGGCTCGACCTGCGCACCGGCCGACTCGGCCGCGAGTTCACCTGGCACGCGGCCGGCGGCGCGGTCCTGCGTCTGCGGTACGAGCGCTTCATCAGCGCGGCCCGGCGGCACGTCCAGGCACTGCGCTGCCACGTGCAGCACCTGTCCGGGCCGCCGGTCGAGATCCGCGTGCAGGGCACGCTCGACGCACAGGTCCGCACGAACGGGTACGACCACTTCCGGGCGGTGGACATCACCGGCGGCCACGAGCCGATTACGCTGGCCGTCCGGACCGACTCGGGCGTTGATGTCGCCGCGGCCGCGGTCATGATCAGCAGCGGCGGCGTGCCGTGGAGCATCGTCGAGCAGGAGCGCTGGGTGGCGTTGACGGGCACGACCACGCTCGACCCGGGCCGCACGCTGCGGCTCGACAAGTTCGCCGCGCTCACGTCCTCGCACCACGTGGGCGGGCCGCCGCTGGATCACGCCCGACGGCTGGCGTGGGACGCGGCCGCGACCGGGTTCGACCGGCTCGCGCAGGAATCGGACGCCGTGTGGCAGGAGCGCTGGCAGCGCACCGATGTGCTCGTCGACGGCGATCCGCGCAGCCAGCTCGCGCTGCGCGTGTCGCTGTATCACATGCTGCGCGCGGCCGTCGACGACGACCCGCGCTGCGCGATCGACGCGAAGGGCGCTGCGGGCGAGGCGTACTGCGGCCGGTATTTCTGGGACACCGAGTTGTTCATGCTGCCGTTGTTCCTCTACACGCGGCCGGAAGTCGGCAAGACGCTGGCGCGGTTCCGGATCACGTCGCTGCCGGGAGCGCGGCGGAACGCGCAGCGCTACGGCTACCCCGGGGCGAAGTACGCGTGGGAGAGCGCCCCCAGCGGCGACGAAAACTGCCCCAACTGGCAGTACGCCGACCACGAGATCCACATCACGGCCGATGTGGCGTACGGGCTGTGGCACGCGCACCTGTGCAACCCCGACGACACGCGGTTTCTGCGGGATCTGAGCGAGGTCCTGGTGGAAACGGCGCGCTACTGGTGCGCCCGCGTGTACTGGAACGCCGAGCGCGGCGAGCACGAGCTGCTGATGGTCATGGGGCCGGACGAGTACACGCCGTTCAGCCGCAACAACGCCTACACCAACCGCATGGCCGCGCTGGCGCTGACGCTGACGGGCCGGGCCCTGGCGCGGCTCGCGGAGCGCGACGCGGCGGCGGCCGCGGCGCTGCGGGCCGAGCTGGGCGTGACGGACGCGGAGACGGCGCGCTGGGCGGAGGTCGCGCGGACGCTGCGGCGGCCGTACGACGCGGCCCGCGGGCTGGTGCTCCAGTCCGACGATTTCTTTGATTACGAGCCGCTCGATTTCGCGCGCTGGTGGCCGGACCGGTCGCGGCGGATCGCGGCGGTGGTGAGCCAGGAGCGGTTGTACCGCAGCCAGGTGCTCAAGCAGGGCGACGTGGTGCAGCTCCTGGCCGTGTTCCCGCACGAGTTCACGGCGGACCAAATGCGCACGGCGTACGAGACGTACGAGCCGCTGACGTCGCACGATTCGAGCCTGAGCAAGTCGATGCACGCGATCGTCGCGGCGTGGCTGGGGCGTGACGCGGACGCGTGGCGCTTCTGGCAGGAGTCGGTCGGGCTGGATCTCGAGCCGGGCGAGGCGGCCGAGGGCATCCACGCGGCGTGCGCCGGGGCGAACTGGCAGGTGGCGGTGCTGGGTTTCGCCGGGCTGCGGACGCGCATGCAGTCCGACGTGCTGCGGCTGGATCCGCGCCTGCCCGCGGCGTGGCACGCGCTGCGCTTTCCGCTGGTCTGGGACGGGCAGCCGCTGTACGTCACGATCGAGCCGCACCATGTGACACTGGAGCACCGCGGCACGCGGCCGCTGGAAGTGGACATCGCCGGCCGCCGCGGGACGCTCGCGGCGGGCGCGACGGAGGGGTACGACCTGCCGCGGCGCGGTTGAGGGATCGCGCGCCATCCCGCGCGCATCTCGGACAGTCCGGGGGCGGACGGGCGGCGGTCCCGGCCGACAGGGGCGTCGGCCGCTACCCGGCGCGGGACCTTGGTGCGTGGCCTTTGTCACCTTGTCACCTTTTTACCCCGCGAGGACGATCGCGCCCGCTCGAGCGCGGACGGCGGTCGGCAGGGGGATCACGTGGCGCGTTACGGCCCGCGACCCGCGTGCTACACTGCGTGCTGAACAAACGTGCCTGCTGTCTGGAGTGAGCGATGCCCACGCGTGTCCGCCAGCCCGCGCCCGTGTTTCCCGCGACGCTCGAAGCCGTGCCCGCCGAGATGCGGGTGGAGTACTACCACGCCTGGGCCCGATACCTCATTGACGGCCGCGTACGCACGTGGGACGGGCCGTGTCAGGAGGTGTGCTCGCCGGTGTGCGTCGGGCCCGCGGGAGAGGCCCGCCCGCTGCCGCTGGGGCACTATCCGCTGATGACCGCGGCGGAGTCGGAGGCGGCGCTGGCCGCGGCGCAGCGGGCGTACGACCGCGGCTGCGGGGCCTGGCCGACGATGGCGGTGGCCGACCGGATCCGCCACGTCGAGGCCTTCATCCCGCGGATGGCGGCGGTGCGCGACGAGGTCGTGCGGCTGCTGATGTGGGAGATCGGCAAGACGCTGCCGGACGCCCGCAAGGAATTCGATCGCACGGTCGAGTACATCCGCGACACGGTGCAGGCGCTGAAGGAACTCGACCGGGCCGGCGCGCGGTTCGCCGTCGAGCAGGGTTTCGTCGCGCAGATCCGCCGCAGCCCCCTGGGCGTCGTGTTGTGCATGGGGCCGTACAACTATCCGCTCAACGAGACGTTCACGACGCTGATTCCGGCGCTGATCATGGGCAACACCGTGATCTTCAAGCCCCCCAAGCACGGCGTGCTGCTGCACGCGCCGCTGCTGGAGGCGTTCGCGGAGTCGTTCCCACCGGGGGTCGTCAACACCGTGTACGGCGACGGCGCGACGGTGGTCGGGCCGCTGATGTCCGGCGGCGGCATCGACGTCCTCGCGTTCATCGGGTCCGCCCGCGTGGCCGCCTTGCTCAAGCATCAGCACCCGCGGCCGAACCGGCTGCGCTGCGTGCTCGGTCTGGAGGCGAAGAACCCGGCGGTGATCCTGCCGGACGCGGACCTCGACCTGGCGGTGAAGGAGTGCGTGCTGGGGGCGCTGTCGTACAACGGACAGCGTTGCACCGCGCTGAAGGTTCTGTTCGTGCACCGCAGCATCGCCGCCGCCTTCGTCGAACGGCTGGCGGCGGCGGTCGGCGACCTGCTCGTGGGGATGCCGTGGGAGGAGGGCGTGCAGATCACGCCGCTGCCGGAGGAGGGCAAGTGCGCGTGGCTGACGAAGCTCGTCGCCGAGGCGACCGGCGGCGGGGCGCGCATCGCGAACCCCGGCGGCGGCCACGTGGACCAGAGCCTTTTCTACCCGACCGTGCTCTACCCGACGACGCCGGCGATGGAGGTGAACCGGGTCGAGCAGTTCGGGCCGGTCGTGCCGGTCGTGCCGTACGACGACGAGCGCGCGGTGCTCGACTGGATCGTGCAGTCGCCGGTCGGGCAGCAGGCCGCGCTATTCGGGCGCGATCCGCGGCGGCTGGCGGCGCTGATCGACCCGCTGGTCAACCAGGTGTGCCGCGTGAACCTGAACAGCCAGTGCCAGCGCGGGCCGGACACGTTCCCGTTCACCGGGCGCAAGGATTCGGCCGAAGGGACGCTGTCGGTCTCGGACGCCCTGCGGGTCTTCTCGATCCGCAGCGTGTTCGCGTGCAAGGCGACTCCCGAGAACGAGGCGATCGTTTCGGAGATCGTGCGCGGGCGGCTGTCGCGGTTCGTCTCGACGGACTTCGTGTTCTAGCGGGCCGCGCAAGAGGCGGCACGTCCGATAGGTGCTTGTGAGGCGGTTTCGCGGCGCGTGCGGCGGGGACGCAACGGTTCGCCGTTCACGTCGCCGGCCCGCTGCGCCGATGAAACGGTGCCGGCTGTTCTTCTCCGCGGGGCGGTGCTGCGCCCGGCCGGAGGGCCGCGCGGGACTGGCCGATGCACGACCTCGACATCTTCAACGCGACGAGTGACGCGCTGCTCGTGCTGGACGCCGACGGGCGGGTGCTGGACGTCAACGAGCGCTTCTGTGCGCTGTTCGGCTACGACCGGGCGGAGGCGGCGGGCCTGTCGCTGGGGAACCTGGACGCGGGCGCGGCAGCGGGCACGGCGCAGGCCATGATCGGACGCGCGCTGGCCGGGGGACCGCAGGTTTTCGAGTGGCGCACGCGGCGCGCCGACGGCACACCCTTCTGGTGCGAGATGGCGCTGCGGGCCGCGGGCGGAGGGACCCGCCTGATCGCCGCGGGGCGCGACATCACGGCGCGGAAGGCGGCGGATGACGCCCTGCGGGCCAGTGAACAGCGCCTGGAGCTGGCCCTCGAAGTCGCCGGGGCGGCGGTGTGGGAGTACGACCCGTGCGCGCAGCGGCTGCGGATCGATCCGCGCTTCCTGCGCGCGCTGGGCTACCCGGAGACTCGGACGGTCTGGACGTTCGCGGACTGGGCCACCCTGAAGCACCCGGACGACCAGCCGCGGGCTCACGCGGCGTTCGAGGCGGTCGTTCGCGGTACGACCGACGTCTATGCGGTCGAGCACCGCATTCGGAAGAGTGACGGCGCATGGCTGTGGGTGGATGCGCGCGGCCGCGTGGTCGAGCGGGCGCCGGACGGCACCCCGCTGCGGATACTGGGCACGCACGTCGACATCACGGAGCGGAAGCTGGCGGAACAGGCTTTGCGGGCGTCGCGCGAAATGCTGCAACTTGTGCTGGATACGATTCCGGCGCGCGTGTTCTGGAAGGACCGTCAGGGCGTGTATCTCGGCTGCAACCGGCTGTTTGCGCAGGACGCGGGCCGCACCGCGCCGGAGGAGGTGGTCGGCCGCACGGACTGGGATTTCAACTGGGCGCCGGAGGCTGCGGCCTACCAGGCCGACGACCGGGCCGTCATGGACAGCGGAGTGCCGAAGCTCGACTACGAGGAACTGCAAACGACGCCCACGGGCCGGCGCCTCTGGCTGCGGACGAGCAAGGTGCCGCTGCGGGGCCCGGACGGGACCATCGTGGGCGTGCTGGGCACGTACGCGGACGTCACGGAGCGGAAGCTGGCGGACCGGGCTCTCGCGGAGACGGCCGCCCGCTTCCGGCTGGTCTTCAACCAGACGTTCCAGTTCATGGGGTTGCTGGACCCGGACGGAACCGTGCGGGATGTCAACGAGGCAGCACTGGCGTTTATCGGTGCGCGGCGGGCGGACGTGGTCGGCCGACCGTTCTGGGAGACGCGCTGGTGGACGCACTCGGCGGAGCAGCAGGCCCGGCTGCGGGACGCGATCCGACGGGCGGTGGCGGGCGAGTTCGTTCGGATGGAGACCACGCACCGCAACGCGCGAGGGGAGCTGCGCAGCGTCGATTTCTCGCTCAAGCCGGCGACGGACGCCGACGGGCGGGTCGTGATGCTGATTCCGGAAGGGCGCGACGTCACGGAGCAGAGGCGCGCGGAGGCGGCCCAGCGGGCGCAGGCCGAGTCCCTGCGGGCCGCGAACCGGCAACTGGGAGTGCACTGGCAGCAGTTGCGGGCGCAACAACAGGACCTGATGGCGATCAATGAGGAGTTGCAGCGCGCCAAGACGGCGGCGGAAGCCGCCGACCGGGCCAAGAGCGAGTTCCTGGCGAACATGAGCCACGAACTGCGAACGCCGCTCACCGCGATTCTCGGCTATGCCGAGGAGCTCGAGAGTGCTCTCGCGGTTGCGCCCGATTCGGAGCAGCAGGCCGCGATCGCAACGATCCGCCGCAACGGCGAAAGCCTTCTGGGGATCCTCAACAGCATTCTCGACCTGTCGCGCATCGAAGCCGGCGCCATGCAGGTCGAGTGCGTCCCGTGCGACCCGGTCCAGATCGTGGGGGAAGTCCGCGCGCTGCTGGCGCTGCGCGCCCAGCGGAAGGGGGTCGCGCTGCACGTCACCGTTGACACGGACGTTCCACGACAGACCTACTCCGACCCCACGCGCGTGCGGCAGGTGATTATCAACCTCGTGGACAACGCACTGAAGTTCACGGCGGTGGGCGAGGTGCGGGTGAGCGTCCGGCGGCGGGCCGCCGCGCCGGCCGGCGAGCACCTAGAAATCGCGGTGCGCGACACCGGTCCCGGCCTGGCGCCAGAGCAGCTCGAGCGCCTGTTTCAGCCGTTCACCCAAGGCGATGCGTCCACGGCCCGCCAGTTCGGTGGCACCGGCCTTGGACTGGCGATCAGCCGGCACTTCTGCCGCGCGCTCGGGGGGGACCTGACCGTCACAAGCACGCCCGGCCGGGGCAGCGAGTTCGTCGCGACCTTTGCCACAGGTGCGCCCGTTGCGCGCGGCTTCGTCGCGGGCGAAGCGCCGGCGGCGGCGTCCGCGCCCGCGCCGCCGACCACCGGCCCGGCTGTCGCGCTCACGCTCCCGCCCTGTCGCGTACTGATCGTGGAGGACGGCGTGGACAATCAGCGTCTCATTGCCGCGCTGCTGCGAAAGGCGGGCGCCGAGGTGGACCTGGCCGAGAACGGGGCCGCGGCGCTGGAAGCCGTGGCGGCCGCGGAGCACGCCGGGCGTCCACACGACTTGGTCCTGATGGACATGCAGATGCCGGTGCTGGACGGATACGCGGCGACGCGCGAGCTGCGGCGGCGGGGCTTCGAGCGACCGATCGTGGCGCTGACGGCGTCCAGCATGGTGGGCGACCGGGAGCGCTGCCTGGCCGCGGGCTGCTCGGGCTACGCCACCAAGCCGATTCGGCGGCCGGAGCTGCTGGCGACGCTGCGGGCGGCGCTGGTCCGCGGCACGGCGACCGCGCCGGCATCCGGAGGGCGGACGGTGGCTTGAGACACGGCCCCCGCGCCCGGTACGATGCCGCCTGAAGAGCGCGAGGGAGAAGGAGTCTGCCGCTTGGTACGCCCGCGAATCCTGACGCTGGCCCTGTGCGCAGGGCTGGGTCTGTTCCCCGTCCACACGACCGCCGACACGCTGCGCATCGCCAACTGGAACGTCACGAATTACGCCGGCGGCCGCGTGCCTGAGTTCCAGACCGCGCTGTACGCCGAGTTCGACGGCCGGGCGCTGCGGCCGGACGTGCTGATTGGGCAGGAATTCACGAGCGCGGCGGCCGTGGCGAGCTTCGTACAGCTCCTGAACACGGCGCCGGGCACCCCGGGCGACTGGACGGCAGCGATGTTCGTGGACGGACCGGACACGGACAGCGCGCTGTTCTACCGCACGACGCGTGTGCAGCCGGCGACGGAGCTGTCGCCCAGCGGCGTAACGATCGTCGCGGTCGGCGGACCGGCTCCGAACCATCCCCGGAACATCATGCGGTATGACCTCGTGCTGGCCGGCGGGACGTCCGCCGAGTGCCGGCTGGCGGTGTACAGCACGCACATGAAGGCCGGCACGACGGCGTCGGACCTGGACCGGCGGCTGCTCGAAGCCCAGCGCATCCGGGCCGACGCGGGAAGGCTGCCGCCCGATTGGTGCTTCCTGCTCGGCGGCGACCTCAACATCCAGACGTCGGCACAGGCCGCGTACGTCGCGCTGGTCGGCCCGCAGGCGAGCGACGCCGGGCGGTTCCACGATCCGATCGCGACCCCCGGAAGCTGGAACAACAACAGCGCGTTCCGGTTCGTGCACACGCAGGACCCGGTCGGCGCCGGCGGCATGGACGACCGCCACGACCAGTTGCTCTTGTGCGCTGCGCTGCTCGACGGCGTTGGGCTGGACTACCTGGGCAACCCGGCCGTCCCCTACAGCACGACCAGTTGGAACGACCCGAACCACTCGTATCGCGCGTGGGGCAACGACGGCACGAGCTTCAACCTGACGTTGACGATCACCGGCAACACGATGGTCGGGCCGGTGATCGCGCAGGCCCTGGTGACCGCGGCCGCGGGGGCGGGGCACCTGCCGGTGTTCCTCGACCTGCGGGTGCCGCCGTGCCGTTTCGACGTCGCGTGCGACGGACGCGTCGATCCCGCCGATGGCGTGCAGGGTATGGCGTGCCTGAGCGGTCCGGCCGGCGGCCCGGGGTGGGTGAATCCGTCACAGTTCTGCCGCGACTACTTCGATGCGGACGCGGACGGCGCCGTTGATCTGTTCGATTTGGCGGCATTGCAGGCCGCGTGCGGCGCGCTTCCGTAGCGGCCGGGGTTGCCGTTCGCACGGGCCGCCAACGCAGCGGATGGGGGGCGAGGTGCGGCCCGCGCCGATGTCGGGCCGCGGCACGCGATCGCAATCGCAGTTCGTTGTTCAATGCGCCGGCGGGCGGGCCGCGGCCGCCTGCATCACGGCCCGCAGCTTCCGTCCCACATCCTCGATGCCCCGCTGCGTCTCCGCCCGCACGAGCTCCGCCAGGTGCGGCGCGCCGCGGGCCGACTCGGCCGCCCACTCGTCCGCGAACGCGCCGCTGCGGATCTCGTCCAGGAGGGTCCGCAGCGCCGCCCGCACCGGTGGCCCGATCACCCGCGGTCCGCGGGTCAGCCCGCCGTATTGCGCCGTCGTGCTCGTGCGGGACCGCATCCCCGCCAGTCCCTCGGTGTGCAGCAGGTCCACGATGAACTTGACCTCGTGCACGCACGCGAAGTACGCCATCTCCGGGGGATAGCCCGCGTCCGTCAGCGTCTCGTACGCCGTCGCCAGCAGCTCCGTCAGCCCGCCGCACAGCACCGCCTGCTCGGCGAACAGGTCCGTCTCCGTCTCCTCGCGGAACGTCGTCTCGAACACGCCTGCGCGCCCGCCGCCGATCGCGGCCGCGTACGCCAGCGCCAGCCGCCGCGTCTGCCCGGTCGCGTCCTGCTGCACCGCCACGAGGCAGGGCACGCCGCCGCCCGCCGCGAACTGCGCCCGCACCTGCGGCCCGATGCCGTGCGGCGACACGAGAAACACGCCCAGCCCGGCGGGCGGCACGATCCGCCGGTAGTGCACCGCGAACCCGTGCGCGAAGCCGAGATAGGACCCCGGTTGCAGGTGCGGCGCGACATCCGCCGCGAAGACGGCCGGCTGAGCCTCGTCTGGCACCAGCAGCATCACCACGCTGCTGGCCCGCACCGCCTCGGCCACCGGCCGCACGCACAGCTCCGCCGCCGCGGCGGCTTCCCACGAAGGGCGGCCGGGCCGCAGCCCGACGCAGACGTCGTACCCGCCATCGCGCAAGTTCAGCGCGTGCGCCCGTCCCTGCGAGCCGAAACCGATAATGGCGATGCGGTGCGGCCGGAGCGGCGCGGTGTCGATGTCTGGGTCGCGCAGGATGTTCATGGCAGCGCCTCGCCGGGGGTTGGGGGGCGTCGGGCGTGGACATCATCCGCGAGCGGCGCGGGCGTGGCAATCGGAGCCGCGGCTACGCACCGAGCCGCGTAAGGAACGCGTCGATATCCTCGAACTCGATGCGTCCGCTGCAATCGCAGTCGGCGTTGCGGGCATCGCACCCCGGGTACGCCGCGGCGTAGCCCGCCGGGTCGGCCAGCGCGAGAATGAGGGCGTCGATGTCGTCGAAGTCCACGCGGCCGTCGCAGTTGGTGTCGCCGGCGCGGCGGCGGTCCAGAATGTTGCGGACCCGTGCCTGGACCTCGACGAGCGGCGGGCACACGTCCGCGGGGGTCTCGGCGACGAAGATGCCGACCAGCCCCCGGCGGCGGTCGAGCCACGGAATCAGACCCTGTTCGCTGGGGCAGGTGCTTTCGACCGTTCGGTCGGCGTCATCGACGGCCAGCACCCAGTTGCCCAGACCGTATCCGCGGAACGCGCCGGGGCAGGTGGGCGGCACGACCGGCAGCGCGCCGCGGGTCTGATCGGTCAGCATCTCCGCCACGGACTGTTGTGACAACACGCGTACGCCCCTGAAGGCCCCGCCCCCCAGGAGCATCTCGCAGAAGCGGGCGTAGTCGTGCGCGGTCGTCACGGCCCCATCCCCCGCCTGTGGGTTCGTGGCGGTGGCGTACCGCGTGTCGGCCAGTTGCAGCGGCCTGCGGACCAGTTGTTCGTACAGCTCGACGAACGGCTGGCCAGCCGCCACTTCGCACATCCGCGCCGCGACCTGGAACGCATGGCTGCCGGGATGAAACGCCGTACCCGGCGCGGCCGCCAGCGGCAACGTGTAGATCGACTCCACGCATTCGGCCAGCGTGGCGTCGGGGTTGCGCGGGCACGGGGCGTCCCCGCCCGGGAGGCCGGACGTGTGCGAGAGCAGCTGCCGCAGCGTGATCGTGCCCTTCTCGCCCGTCCAGCCGAGCCAGTCCGCCGTGGTGTCGTCCGGATGGAGCAAACGCTGGTCCACGAGCACCATCGCGACGGTGGCCGTGATCCAGCCCGTTGCCGCGCCTGCGGGCACGACTTCCGCGCCGGTGTAAACGCCGAGGGAGCGCGCGTGGATCGTCTCGCCGCCTTGGATGAGCCGAAGCGAACAACCCGACAACGCGTAGTCGTCGACGATCTGGGCGAGCAGCGCGTCGATTTCGTCGAACGCGGCGGGACAGGGGGACTGGGCCGCACCCGCGCCGGCGGCGGCCGCCAGACCGATCAGTATGCGCGCCGCGAGGCGCATCCGCGGTCCTCGTCGCGGGTTACGTTTGCAGGGCGCCGCGCGCCTCGCTGCCCGGGGACACGCACACGGACGGTCCCGGGGCAGGGGAGCCGTTCTGTAAGGGCGAACGCTTCGCCCGTTCGCTTATTCCCGGCTTGACCGGCGGATTTGCACAAATCTCGGCGGCGGCGCGGTTTCGGAGCCTCAGGCGGCTCGGGCGATACCTAGACATCGGGAGGGGGGACGTGCGAGAAATCGGTAACGGGGGCGGGTTCACCACCGCCGGCGGCCGAGTTTCGGCCTACTGGGCCCGCTGGGGCATTCCGGCCGGTTGCGGCGCGTGCTGCCTGGCCGACGCCGACTGCCCGTGGGCGAGCGCCGACTGCAACGCCGACGGCGCGGTGAACTTCGACGACATCGAGCCGTTCGTGGCCCGCATCGGCGCGCAATGCCCGGAAGGCACGGGAGATGGAAACGCGGACCGCGGGCATGCCGCCTGCGGTCCCGGCGCGGGCCGGTGAGGGCGCTCGCCGGCCGGCGTTTCGCCAACGGGGCCGGTTGACGGTCTGCACCGCGCAAAAAGCCGTTTTCGGCCGATTCGAAAACCGGGACCGGATCCGAATCGCCCGGCCGTCGCGGCGCCCATGGTTGCGGTATACGATGCGTTGGGACCTGGCCGGGGAGACGGGGGGCACGCGGCGGGGTCCGACGAGAGCGTCTCATGCTGCGCAGGGTGTGGCTGTTTGTTGCGGCGACGTGGGTCGTCGCGAGCGGTGCCGCCGGGCAGCCGGTGCAGGGGGACGTGGTGCAGGCCGGCTTTCCCGTGGGGCCGGTCTCGACATTCCGCATCGGTCAGTGGTTTCCGATCCAGGTGCGGCTGACGGTGCAGGGCAGCCTGCCGTTCGCGGGGCTGCTGCGGGCACAGGGGGTCGACCTCGACGGCGACCTGGTCGCGTATACGGAGAACATCACGCTTGGGCCGGAGACCCCGCTGAAGCGCTTCTGGCTGCTGGCGACCGCCAATTCGCCAGACGAGCTCTGGACGACGGTGGACGTGCTCGGCGGCGAGCGCGTGCTCGTCACGCGTCTGCCGATGCCTTCTCAGGCGCTCGTTCCGCTCCTGTCCGAGGATCTGCTGATCCTGGACATCAGCTACCCCGCCGTCGCGGCCCTCGACCAGCTCGCGACCCGCGGCTGGAGCCCCGGCCAGCGGACGGCCGGCGACCGCGCGTTCTACCGCAACATCGTCGTGTCGCGTCTCAGTCCGGCCGACTTGCCCGACATGTGGTTCGGGCTCGAGGCGGTGAACGTGGTGGTTTGGGACCGGCCGGATCCGACCGCGCTCAGTATCGCCCAAGTCGATGCGCTGGTGGAGTGGGTGCGGGCGGGCGGCCAGCTCGTGCTCGGCATCGGGCCGAACTGGGCGGCGCTGCGCGGCCACAAGAGCGGACTGCCGGGGATTCTGCCGCTCCAGGGGGAGGGGCGAACCGTGGAGGTGGACCGGCTGCCGGTCTTCACGGCGCGGGCGGCGCCCCCCGGCGCGCGGGACGTGCCGTTCGAAAGGCCGATTCCGGTCGTGGTCGCCGACCTCGCCCCGGGCGCCCTGCGCACGTTGGGTGATGCGTGGTCCGGCGGAGCGCTGCACCTGATCAGCATGCGGCTGGTCGATTCGGGCCGCGTCGTGGCGTCGGCCGCGAGTTTGCGCGACCTGCTGGCCGTGACGCGCGGCGACCTGCGCCTGTTCCGCGAAGTGCTCGACCTGAACGCGTTTACGCCGAAGTATCGCGAGAATCAGAACGAGCAGACGATGACGTGGGCCGGCGCCCTGCCCCGCGAGGCGTACGACGACGTGGTCAGCGTGGTCGGCTTCACGACGACCACGACGCTCAGTGCGCTGGTGATCTTCCTGTTCGTGGTGGCGTACGTTCTGCTGGCCACGCTGGCGACCTGGGCGTGGCTGACGCGACGCCAGCGCGCGCACCTGAGCTGGGCGGTTTTCGCCGGCTGGGCCGTGGTCGGCAGCGCGGCCAGCCTCGCAACGGTCGCGGGCATCCGCGGGGTCCTGTCGCGCGGCCTCCAGTCGCTGTGCGTGCTGGACTTGGAGGCCGGGCAGCGCGCGGCCCGCGGCCCCGTCCTGTTCGGGTTCAGCTCACCGGTGCGGCAGGAGGTCGACCTGTCGCTGCCGGGGCCCGGGCACTACCTCCGACCGCTGCCGCGCCCGCCGGGCCCGCGTTCCAGCTATGTGACGCCGGACCGATACGAGGCGGATGCGGGGCGGGCGCGGCTGACGGACGTGCTGGTGCGGGCGACCCTGAAGCAGTTTGCCGGATACTGGCGCGGCGAGCTGGGCGGCACGATCCGCGGTGAGCTCACCGTGGACCGCGCCACGGGGCGGCTCACCCCGACGAGCTTCATCGCGAACGACCTGGACGTGCCGCTGGACGGGGGCTACCTGCTGTTCATCGACCCGCGGCACGAGGACGCGGGCGTGCCGTGCCGCGCGGCCGGACTGGACCTGCTGTACGACCGGCCGACGTCGGTCGAGCGGCCGCAGGTGCCGCCGGCGTACAACATCCTGGCGGTGCCGGTGCCGCGGCTGGGCGCGGGCGCGGTCGCGCGTGAGCTGGGTGCAGCCCAGTACAAGGCGGTGGACGAAGCGGTGGCGGCGTGGCGCCGCGAGCGGGAGCGCAAGCGCGGCGAGCTCATCAAGCACGACCTGCCCACGCTGTGGCGTGAGCAGCAGAGCTGGCTGGGCGGGCTGCTGTCGGCGTACCTGACGGGCCTGGGGCCGCGCGAGCGGGCGCTGCTGCTGGCGTCGACCCGCGGGTTCTTGCTGCCCAACGAGCGCGAGAACTTCGACGTGGCGGGGCCGCCGCTCTCCACCGAGGGTCTGCCCGAGCTGGACTGCACGCACTGGCTGCTGCGCGACACGGCGGTGCTGCTCGGCTGGTCGGCGCGCCCCGGGCCGGTGTCGCTGCAACGCGGCACGACGACGGTGCGGGCCGACAGCGGGCTGACGTTGTACCGGGTGCGCCTGCCGCTGACGTATACGGGAACGCCGCCCGCGCCGGGGAGTCTGCCGTGATCATCCAGACGATCAACCTGACCAAGCGCTACGGCCAGCTGGTGGCTTTGAACAACCTGCACCTCAACATCGAGGAAGGCGACTGCTTCGGGTACATCGGGCCGAACGGCGCCGGCAAGACGACCACCATCCGCATCCTCGCGACGCTGCTCCAGCCCACCTGGGGCGAGGCCCGCGTGTGCGGCCACGTCGTCGGCTACGAGTCCCGCAAGATCCGCCCGCTGATCGGGTACGTGCCGGACTTCTTCGGCGCGTACGAGGACATGTGCGTGCAGGAGTACCTGGAGTTCTTCGCGGCCGCGTACGACCTGCACGGGCACAAGCGCACGCAGATCGTGGGCGACGTGCTGGAGCTGACCGACCTGACGTACAAGCGCGACGCGCTGGTGGACTCGCTCTCGCGCGGCATGAAGCAGCGTCTCAGCATCGCGCGGGTGCTCCTGCACGATCCGAAGCTGCTGCTGCTGGACGAACCGGCCAGCGGGCTCGATCCGCGGGCCCGCATCGAGATCCGGGAGCTGCTCAAGGAGCTGCACCGGATGGGCAAGACGATCCTGATCAGCTCGCACATCCTGCCGGAACTGGCCGACCTGTGCACCAGCATCGGCATCCTGGAGCAAGGCGAGCTGGTCTTCCAGGGCTCGGTGCGCGAGGCGGTCCGCCGCGCGCAGCTCGGCACCGTCGTGCACGTCGTCACGCCGGACGACCAGGCCCGCGCGCTGGACGTCCTGGGCCGGCTGCCGCCGGTGCACAGCGCCGTCGTCCGCGACGGAGCGGTCGTGCTGACGCTCAAGAGCGACTCCACGGATTTCGGGTTCATTGCCGAGGCGATGCTGGCGAACCGACTGCGGATCCTGGAGATCAAGGCGGAGGAAGTCAACCTCGAGACGGCGTTCATGCGGCTGACCCAGGGGGTCGTGCAGTAGGTGGCGGACGTGACGGCGCTGAACGACATCGGCCGCTGGCTGTGGCGCCTGCTTCCGGGCAATCCGATCCTGCTGCGCGTCGTGGCGGTCGGGTCGAAGCGCCCGCGGCACCTGCTGGCCCGCGTGGCCTACCTCGTCGCGTTGCTGGCCGTGTTCCTTCTGGGCGGCGGGCTGCTGCTCGGCGGCTCCGGGCAGACGCTGGCCGACCTGGCCAAGCAGGCCACGCGCTCGTTCATGAACGTCAGCATCGTCCAGCTCTTTCTGATGAGTTTCATCGCGCCGGTGTTCTGCGCCGGCGCGATCACGCAGGAGAAGGACGCGAACACGTACCACATCCTGCTCACCACGCCGCTCACCAACGGTCAGATCGTGCTCGGCACGCTGTTCAGCCGCCTGTTCTTCGTCTGGGCGCTGCTGCTGGCGGGGCTGCCCATCTTCTGCGTCACCATGGTCTACGGCGGCGTGACCACGGCCGAGATCTTCGAGAGCTTCGGCCTGGCGGCCTGCACGGGACTCATCACCGGCTCGATCGCGATCACCCTCAGCTTTCTGCGCATCGGCACGCCGCGGACCCTCTTCGCGTTCTTCGCCGGCGTGGCGATCTACCTGCTGGGCGTCGGGCTCGCGGGCCTGTCGTCCGGCACGCGCCTGCCCGAGGCCCCGCCGGGCACGGGCGGCTGGACGCTCTCCAGCCGCGTCCCGCCGCAGATGAGCTGGCTCGCGCCCCTGCATCCGCTCCTGGCGCTGCTGGTCGTCACCGGCCAGACCCCCGCGCCGCCGCTGTCCGACGTGTATCACTACGGCTGGCCGGCGCGCTGGCTGCTGGCCTACCCGCAGTACGGCTACATGGCGCTCACGACGCTGGCCTCGGCGGCGATGGTGGTCGTCAGCCTTTTCTTTGTCCGCCGCGGGGCCCGCGAGGGCGAGAACCGCCTCTGGAACTGGCTGGCCCGCCACCTGCCCCGGCGGTCCGGCGAGCGCCGCCGCAAGGTGCGCCGCGTCTGGCGCAATCCGATCGCCTGGCGGGAGGCCCAAACCCGGGCCTCGGCCGGCGGACGCTCGCTGTTGCGCCCGGTATTCGTCGTCGCCGGCGTGCTGGCCGGCGGGACGCTGTTTCTCGGGCACTACGGCGGCTGGTGGGGTCTGGGCGCGGCCAATCCCGGCGAGACGCGCTTCCTGCTCACGGTGTTCGTGTGGCTCGAGCTGGCCGTCATCCTGCTGGTCGTGACCAACACCGCCGCGACGACGCTCACCCGCGAGAAGGAAGCGCAGACGATGGAGCTGCTGCTCGCGACGCCGCTGACGAGTCGCTACATCGTGGCCGGCATGCTCCAGGGGCTCGTGCGGCTCGCCCTGCCGCTCATTGCCGTGCCGACGGGGGTGATCCTCGCGTTCGCGGCGGCCGGGCTGCTCGCCGCGTCGCCGCCCGTCGCGCCGCCCGAGGCGGTCATCGGCGTGCCGCTGCTGATGACCAGCTTCGCGGCGCTGGCCGCAATGATCGGCCTGCACTTCTCGCTCGTTTCGCGGAAGACGGTGAAGGCGGTGATGACCGCCACGGCCGTCGTGCTGGGGGCGGCGGGACTGCTGAGCGCCTGCGGCGCGTTTCTATCCGATCAAAACAGCCTCCTGGCGGCGGTGCTGCTGCCGTTCACGCCATTCCCCGCCGTGCAGGCGGTGCTGGACCCGTGGAGTGTGCTCGGACGCCACGTGACGAGGAACGCGTGGGGCGGCGGCCCGGCCCCGGCGCCGTCCGTCGCGGCCATCAACTCGTTTCGGACGGTCGCGTTCACCTTCAGTCTCGTCGGCAGCGCCGTCTACCTCGGCATCACATACGCATTCCACAAAGGCATGGTGCGGAACTTCGACATGATCGTGCGGCGCCAGGCGCTGTAATGCCCGGCGCGCGCCGGCGGCCGGCCGCGCGGAGCGCCGACCGGCCGCCGGGGACGCGGGACGGTCGTCGTCAGGGCGCGATGTACTGGGCCTCGAGGACGCGGTCGATGCGCGACTTGCACTCGGTCAGGTGCGCGCGGGACGCGAAGTCGACCGGGCTGCCGAGGGCCTTGCCGATCTGCTCGCTCTTGCGCCGCAGCTCGTAGCGCAGCATGGACTGCACGTCGGCCGGCAGCACGCCGCCCGGGGCGGTGCGCGCCAGGGCGATGAGCACGTCCAGGTGCGCGAGCTGGAGGCTGCGCGCGATCAGCGGAATCATGGGCTGCGCGTCGGTGAAGGGGCCGGCGCCGGGCTGGGTGAGCTGCGGCCAGATCGCCGCGCTGAGCGTCTGGAGCAGCTCGGCGACGGTGAAGCGTTCGGGCCCCTCGGCCTTCAGTTCGGCGTCGTGCAGCCGCTCGAGCACCGGCGGGGCCAGCAGGTCGAGCAGGGACGACGTCTGCATCGCGAGGATGCGGTCGGACACCGGGTAGTCCAGACGCGTCGGAGCGCGGACGCCCCAGTGCGACCAGCGCGTCGGGGCGAGCTGGTTGAGCAGGGCCGGGGGCACGCGGAAGAAATCCGCGTTGAACACGGTGCTTCCGAGGTACTGGAGCGCGGCGCGCTGCTGCTCGGCCGGCACGAGCACGAACGGAGCGCGGGCGTCCGGGTCCCCCTGCTGGTCCCGGTGGAAGTACTGCCCGCTGACGAGCCGCGCGACGTACTGGAGGTTGCGGTGACGCTCGGACCAGAGCACATCGAAGGCCCGCGTCAGGTAGTAGCGCGGCTCGCCGGGCTGGAGGGCCCATTCGGTGATCGTGGCGAGCAGCTCGTCGACCAGCGCGATGCGGGCCGCGGCGTAGTCGATCGGGCTGGTGGACAGATCGTACCGGTTCACCAGCGGGTCGGGCGAGTACACCCACTCCGTGTCTTCGTCCGTGGCGTACTGAAGCTCGGGCTTCGTGCCGCGGCTGGCGATCTCCCGGAGGAACTCCTCCTCGGACTTGCCGGTCGGCGAGGCGTAGCCGTACTCGATGGCCCACTCGTCGTAGGGGCCGATCGTCGGCGTGACGAAGTGCCGCACGGACTCGAGCTTGTCGCCGGCGAAGAACAGCAGCGGGTTGTAGTCCATGACCGACGCGGTGGTGGGCTCGCTGGTCTCGTTGCGGCGGCGGCGGATCTCGTCCAGCGGCAGCCAGGCCGAGGCCTTGAAGTTGTGCCGCAGGCCGAGCGTGTGGCCGACCTCGTGCGTGACGACTTCCCGGATCGCCTCGCCGATGGCCCGCTCGGGCAGCCGTTTCGACCCGCCGCCCGTCGCCAGCAGCGCGGCGTGCGCCAGCGCGAGTTGGTGCTGCATCCCGCGGCCGTAGGTGCACGTGCAGCGACCCTGCCGGTGCAGCTCCGCCTCCAGCGCGCTCCACGCCTGGAGCGCCGGGTCCGCTTGCTCGCGCGCATGCCACGCCTTCAGGAAGGGCGGCACCGCCTCCGGCTGCGTGCGCAGCCAGTGCTCGAAGGCGGGCCCTCGGACGTCCGCCATGGCCGCGGGCCCGTACAGGTCGAACTCGTACGTCCAGGCCCGCACGAACGCGTCGTCGAACAGAATGTCGGCGTCGAGGATCTGCCCCGTCCGCGGATCGGTCCGCGACGGCCCGACCGCGAACGCCCGGCCCGACACGCCCCAGCGGAAGAAGTTGTAACGCGCGTCTTCGGGGTCGTAGCTCGCGTACTCGTTGTCGTCGGTCTGCTGCTGCACGACGATCGCGTCGACGTACCCGATGCGCTCGAACGCGCGGTTCCACTCCAGGATCCCGTCGCGCACCCAGCGGCGCCACTGGATCGGCACCGTCTTCTCAATGATGAAGACGATCGGCTCCTTCGGCGGCGACAGTTCCAGTGACGGGTCGCGCTTCTCGAGCTTCCAGCGGTTGATGTAGCGGTCGAACGTCTCGCGCTCGCTCGGCTTCTTCGACCAGTCGAGCTGGACCGTCAGGAAGTACCCCACCCGCGGGTCCGCCACCCGCGGCTTGTAACTGCCCAGCTTGGGCAGACGCCGAAAAGCGTACGAAACCCCCACGTACCGCCCCCCCTGACCGCCGGACACCGCCAGGTCCGCGTCGATCAGGATGTTGTCGGGAAACACCTTGACCTTCGACCACGTGCTGAGCTCGCCCCGGACCTGCCCGCCCCCCAGCGCCCCCACCCGTGCCAGGTCGGACTTGAGCAGCGGCCCCAGGTCGATCAGCACGTCGCCCTGCGGCGACATGCCGATGATGGGCACCGCCGCCAGGTAGCTCTCGGGGTACGTCCGGTTCACCGCGTCCGTGATCGGCGCGTTCTGCGGACGCACGTAGCGCGTGTCCGGCACCGTCAGCTTGAGCTGGTTGCCGGCGATCTCCCAGCGGAACAGCTCGTCGTTCCACATCCACCCCGCCAGCGCCCCGCGCGAAATGCTCGTTGCGAACAGCAGGTCTTCGCCGATTAGGTTCTTCGGGATCTTCGCCAGCAGCCGCTCGGGGTCGCGCTGCCGATCGCTCGGCTCGAACCGGTACAGCGTGAACAGCCCCTCGAGAGCCTGCATGTCCTTCGTGGCCTCATCGATCGTCGGGAAGCGTTTCGGCTTTTCCTTCTCCCCGCTCTCGACGCTGGATTTGGCGGGGGCGGGAGGCGTCGGCTGCGCCACCTCCGGCGTCACGGGCTCCGGGTTCGACTGCGCCGCCGCCGGCGCTCCGAAGGCGACGAGCACCGCCAGTGCCGCCGCGCAGACGGCTTCACGCCGCATCGTCCTGCTCATGCCAGTCTCCATTCCTGACGGATCCGCACACGCCCAAAGCGCGGGCGACCGCACCCGGGTCGCCCGCCCCTCGTCAAGTCTAGCCGTGCCGCCGGGGGTTGGCGACGCGCGCCGCCGTCACCGGTACGCTTCGCGCGCGACGAAACGCGACCGCGCGTGCTCGGCCACCACGGCCGGCACCCCCGCCGCCAGCCGGTTCGGGGGTACGTCCCGAATGACCACGGTGCCGGCCTCGACATGTGCGCCGGCGCCGATCGTCCGGCCGGGGATCACCGTCGCCCCGATCTCCAGGCGCGCGAAGTCGCCGACCTGCACGCCGCCCGCCAGCCGCACCGCCGGCCCCAGGAACACGCCGCAACCCAGCACGTTGTCGTGCTCCGCGATCGCGCCCGCGCCCATCACGACGTGCGGGCCGAGGCGCGCATGCACGCAGATCGTCGCCCGCGGGCCGATGATGGCGTGCGGCCCGACCTCGGCCGAGCGGGCTCGGCTTGCGAGCGGGTGAATGGCCGACACCAGTTCGAACCCCAGCCGCGCCAGCGTCTCGGCCAGGGCTACCCGCGTGACGTTGTCGCCGATCGCGACGATCGCCCGCGACAAACCGGCCTGACGCAGCGGCTCCAGCTGCTCGAGACCACCGCGCACCGGCAGACCGCCGATCTCCGTCCGCGCCAGCGCGGGATTGGAATCGAGGAAACAGACCGGGCGGTAGTGCCCTGCCTGTTGCAGGATGTCCAGCACCTGGCGACCCAGCCCGCCGGCGCCGAAGATGAGCGTATCGTACATGCCGCGCTCCCGCAGGCACTTTCTATCGGCCGATTCGACGCCGCGACTGGGTCGCTATACGCTATGACGCGGGGTGTCCGCCGCGTCCGACGGAATCCAGCATGGCGGCACCGCCCGCGGCCGATTGGGAATTGCGGGACTCGTGCGGCGCACGGCCTTATACCGGTCGGCGCCGGCTTCGTTGCGGAGGCCTCACGATGTTTCACCGTACCTGGGCACTGGCGGCGTTCGGCGTGCTGATTCTCGGCCAGACGGCGGCCTCGCCGGGACCTCAGAAGCCGGCGGACTCGCAGCCTGCGGCCCGCCCCGGCGAGAGCGCGGCAGGCGGCCGCCGTCCCCAGCAGTCGGACGTGTTGCGGGACCTGCTGCTGCAACAGGGACGCAACCGGCCGGTTCCGGCGAGGGCTCCTGAAACGACCGCGGCTGGCGGGCCGCGACTCGGCCCGGACGGGCAACCGCTCCTGCTGGAAGGCACGTTCCTGATCGAGCGTCCCGGCCGACTCGTGTACGATGGCGGTCGCCCGCGCTTCGAGTTCCTGCTGGACGACGGCGCTACGGCGCCGCGAATCGTCGAGTTGCTTCCGAACCAACTCCTCGAAACGCTCGAGCAAGAAGCCAGACTCGGCTTCTCGGAGTTTGTCATCTCAGCGGAAGTGACGCAGTACCACGGGGCCAACTATCTCATTCTGCGCAAGGTGTTGCGGCGCGTGTCGAACGGGAATTTGGGTCCCTGAGTGAGCGACAGGAACTCATCTTCTTTCACTATAAAAAGTTAGAACAATGATGGCCCTGGGGTGCGCGCCGTGATGGCGGGGGCCGTGGGTGGGCTTTGAGCTTTGATGGGGCGACGAGAGGCTGCTGGCAAGACCTCTCCGGGAGAAAAATCCACTCAGGTTTCGATAAAATAGAGAATATCAATCTAAGATTGATTAATGGCTGAGGACCATACTTGTTCTGCGACGCTGCGCGATATCGCAATCTGTAGTACTAATGACGTTTCACATCTAGCGGGTGCCGTTCATTTGTCCCCATCCGGGCGATAATCGGGAGAACTGCGCCACGACATCAGAGTGGAGTCTGTGGTAGACTTCGGACGTCACGAGAGGAAGATAATGGGGAACTGAGCAGCGGAGTCCGATCGCGACCCTTCGGAGGGTCCAGACTCTTGTGGATCCCGGTCGGCAGTACCGTTCAGGGATGAGCGGCCAGCGACCGAACCGCATCGACCGAACACGGACGGTCTGTCGATGCGACTTATCTCCTCCGTGACGACAACTTGGCTTGGCGGGTGGCCGGCAGGCGACTACGTCCTTCGGCCTTCGAGGTGGACCGGGCCCGGCCCGGATCCAGCCTTGGTGGCCCCCTCGCTCGAAACCCAACCCCCTCCTGAGGACAAACTGCCGCCACCCTCTTTTTTGCGCCCGCCTACTCGCCCAGCAGCTCGGTAACGCGATACTCGCCGCTCCCACGGCTCCCATCGAGGCCACGTCCCCACCGCAGCCGCGCCGCCGGGAAACCGTCCGCGTCGTCGTCGACGTAGTGCACCGCGATTCGGAGCCGCTCGCCGCCCCGGAGCGCGCCCGCGCCGAACGCCGCCGCCGGAATTCGCACGCGGTAGGTCCGCGGGCCGGAACTCGCGATCTCGCCCGCGCACGACCAGCCTTCCAGAGCAGCCGAAGGCGTGCCGGCGAGGGCCTCCGCCGTCGGGTTCGCGGCGCTGGGATCAAACCGGACCTCCACCGCGTTTCCGCCCTGCGGGCCGGCCACCCCGATGAGCAACTGGTCCCCGGTCGCGACACCGCCGGGGCTTACGCGCAGCGGCACCAGGCGTTCGTCTTCGATGACCACGGTGAGCCGCAGCCCCGTATCGTCGTAGCGAGCGGCGAGCGTGCCTTTCGCCGTCACGCGCTGCCCATCCGGCGGCATGAGCTCGCCAATGCGGTCCGCCGGTCCGGGATCACCCGCGCCGCGGGCCACACGCGCGAGCGGCCGCACGACCACCGGCACCTCGAGCACCGCGTCTTCGATGCCCAGCTTGAGCAGCAGCTCCACTTGCTCGAACTCTCGTCCGGCGGCGCGCCGCAGCGTGATCTCCTGGCGGATGGTCTCGCCGGCTTCGGCCTGCAAGGCGGTCGCCGTGAGCGACGATTCGAGCGGGCCGCCTCTGGGCAGGGCGATTTGCAGGTAGCTGCGTCGCAAAGCCGCCGGGGCGTCAAGCTCCATGGCGAACGTCGCACTTTCGGCGCACAGCACGAGCCCGGGGATCCGCAGCCACGGCCGTTCCAGAGTGAGTTGCGGCCGCGATTCGGCAACCTTCATTCGGAGCGTCAGGAACAGCGGGCGGGGCAGCGTCAGGACCAGCGGTGCGCCCGGGCCGCCCAGGATCGGACGCTCCCGCCGCTCGAAGTCCTGCGCGCTCAGTTCACCCGGCACGCCCCGCCCGGGAGCCAGCACGGCCGGCAGTGTCGCCCCGGGCCGGGGCAGCAGCACCGCGATCTGTCGATCCGACCCGATGAACAGGCCGGATGCGAACTCGTCGCCCGCGCCGGGTACCGGTCCGATGCAGCGGAATCCGGTGAGCTGGCCGGCCGCGGCGGCATAACCCAGCAGCGACGCCTTGGGTGAGAAATCACGGCGAACCAGCCCGCGGAACAGGTCGCTGTGCGCCGGGTCGTTCTCGTCGTCGCGCAGTTCGGACCAGATCAGCCCGCCCACGCCGGCGGTCGCGGCCCGCACGTAGAAACCGAGCACATCCTCCGCGTCGGCATAGGAGCCGCTGCCGAGGATGGGGTCGGCCTGGTGCAGCCAGGCGTGAGTCGGCTGCCATTCGAATCCCGCGGCGCGGCGGTACTCATCGAGCCGGACGACCGCGTCCGCCACCGGGCCGGAGGTCGCGAACAGCAGCGGCAACCCCGGATGCCCGGCGACGAAACGGCCTACCGCGGCCGCCTCGGCCGGCTGAGCCACCGTCACCGCGGGCGGCCAGAGATCGAGCCGTGGGTGCGACTGGGTGAGGCGCGTGCGCAGCGCGTCGGCGGCGGTCAGCTGTTCCACGGTCGTGTCGGCCCGCAGGACGGCGGCGCTCAAGTGGAAGCGTGTGAGTCGGCCGCCGAAGTGGTCGGCCAGTCCGCCGAGCAGCGCCGCCAGGGCGTCGAGCCGGCCCGGGGCGTCCGCGGGAGCCCATGCGGGCGGCGCGGTGAGCAGCACCGCCGGCGCGATATCGCGCTGCACGAGCGCGTCGATGAGCGGATCGAGCGGGGCGTAGTCCGGGGCGCCACGCTTCGGTTCGAGGCGCGCCCACGGCACGTCGAGCAGGAGCAGGTTCACTCCCACGTCCCGCGCGACGCTGATCTCGAGCAACTGGTCGACGTCCGGCTCGCGCAGCAGGTTGCTGCGCACGCCGAAGAATTCCGCCCGCCCGCGCGCCAAACGGCGGTTGCTGGGGGTGACCGCGATGGTCGTTTCGAATGTCGCGGCGGTCGTCCAGCCGGTGGCGCGCGCTTTCGCGACCAGGCGGTACAGCCCGGGTTCGCGAATGCGCTGGGAGAAGTCCAGCTTGCGATACGAGCGGAAGTCGTCGCCGCCGGCCGGCAGGCTGACGCTGGCCTGCTGCGTTTCGAGCACGGAGCCGTCGGGACGCGTCCATGCCAGGTCCACGCGGATGTTGAAGGGCATCTGGCGCGAGCGGTTCTCCAGCACCACCGCGGCGCCGACCGTCGCGCCCGGCTCGTAGATCCGCGTCGGCTCGCTGAACTCGAACGAGCCGACCACCAGGTCGCGCACGTCGACCCGGTGTGCGATCTGGATATCGTCGAGATGGATCGTCTGTTTGCCGATGGCGCGCGTGGCCACCCGCACGCCCGCCAGTTCGATCGGCGGCACGCAGGCCCCCGCGCCGCCGACCGCCCGCAACTGCTCCGGCTCGAGCGACGCGGCCACCCGCGCCCAGCGGCGCCCCGCGGTGACCTTCTGCGGCGCGGTCTCGAACACCTGGTCGCGGCTGTCAATCAGCCGGAAGGCCAGCTCGAACTCACCCTCGCCCAGCCAGACGAACGCCGCGATCTCGTCGGCGTCGGTGAAGCGGCCCGGCTCGCGCAAGAGCAGGTCGCAGACCAGCGCGGCATCCGGCCGCGTCGCGCCGAGATCGAGGGCCAGCGCGCCCTGTCCGCGGGCCGGAATCGACACCCGCCGCACGGCGCAATCCCCCGCGAGCACGTTGCGCACCTCGCCGACGGTCGCGGCCACCGTCGCGCTCTCGAAGTCCGCCAGCACGGTGACCGCCCGCTCGGCGGCGCCGGACGGCGCTGCGCCGCCCAGGATCGCGCCCACCACCGCCGCGACGAAGGCCCCGTGGGAACCGCTTCGCCGTCCATGCCCGGACATCAAGCCCATGCGATCCCCAGTCGCCTCACCAGGTCCTGCCAGCGTTGACGATACGAATGGAACGCGCGCACATGCTCGGCCGCCCGCGCGGCACGTTGCCGCACCGCGGGCGACCGCTCACGCGTCAATTGTATGTGTCGCCGCAAGTCCCGCGTGTCCACAAACGTCTCGCAGTGGGCGCCGGGGCGCAAAACCTCCCCCAACGCCGGCGGCGGCCCGCCCGCCGGACGGTGTACGAGGACCGGCCAGCCCGCCGCCGCCGCCGCGACCAGCGCGCCCGAGAGCGGATCGCGCCCGCCGGCAGCGACGCAGAGCAGCGGTTCCGGCTCCGCGGGCGGCGGGAGCATCGTGCCGGTCGCGCGGCGGGTGTGCCGCGGATGACTCCACGCCTCCCAGCCGGCGCCGACGGTGTGGACCGTGTGCTCCCGCGCCAGCTCTTCCGCGATCGCGGTCAGCGACACCGCCGGCACGAGCGCGTCCGCCACCGCCCGCAGGAGGTGCTCGCGGAGCGCGGCGTCGCGCAGGCGGATGCCGGTCTGTTGCTCCGCGCGGATCAGCAGTTGCTCGGCGTTGCCGCCGAGCGGTGTTCCCCACGCCTGGGCGGCAAGGTTCCGTACGGCTTCCCAGAGCTGCCGGTGAGTGTCCTGCGTGATGCCGAAGAACTCCGGCCGGTCCGCCGGCCGGTCGCCGATCAGCAGGACTCCCGACGGCGGCGCGGTCGGCGCCGGCGCAGGTGCCGTGTCGCCACAGGCCCAGTACCACGACAAGACGCGCTCGTCCGGCACGCCCGCGGAGCGCAACGCCTCGGCAATCGTCGGCGATGCCGCCAGAGCCAGCGCGGCGTCGGTCGTCGGCAGGGCCGCGGCCTGTGCGGCGCTTAGCACCCAGACACAGACCGGCTCCGGCAGCACCACGGGCAGCACGGCCGGGAGATGGTTGACGCACACCGTCAGCGACGGTCGCAACGTCGCGAGGTCACGCGAGTGACACAGCCCGTCCACGCGGCCGGGGCCGTCCACGCGCGCGACGTGCGTCGGCCATCCGAGCGTCCCGGCCGCCCGGGCAAGCTCCTCAGCCAACGCGTGCGTCGGCCCGGCCGGCTGAAGCGCCAGCACGGCCAACCGGGGCGGCGGTTGGTCGCGGGGCGTGGCGTCGATTTGCAACGCGGCCAGTTCGGCGGCGCGGCGCTCGTTGGTTTCCACGGCGACGGCTTGGCAGAGCGCTTTGAGCTCCGTCACGCGCTCGGCCGGAACGCGGTCGGCCAGGAGCAGCGTGGCCGGCGGCAGCAAGCCGGGACGCTCCGCGAGCAACGCGGCCAGGTGCGCGCGGGGCTCGTCGTGGGCGATGAGAATCAGACGACCGGCGGCCAGTGCGGCCGCGAGCGGGGTTGTCCGCAACACGGCGACCGCCGCGGTGGGGTCATCGAGGAAGACGTACACGGCGACGTGGGGCGGCAGCCGCTCGAGCAGATCGAGGGGCTCCGCGCCAGTTCCGAGCGTGGGCAGGGCGGGGTTGCGGTCCGCGCTCTGATAGCCGGCCAGCAGCGCGGCGGCCCGGCGTCGGGGCAAAGCGGTTCCGCCCAGCCAGGCCGCCGGCGCGCCGGGCGTTTCGGTGCGCCAGGTGGGAAACCCGTCGAGGGCGTGGACGGCCCGCCAGTGGGGCGGCACGGCCGCGGCGGCGAGTCGGTCGGCCAGCGGGGCGTCGACGCGTTGCAGTGCGGCAAGATTCTCGCGCCAGACGGTCGCATCGAGCGAGTATGGCTGGGGCTCATCCCCGCTTGCCAGCAGGATGGAGGAGGTCGCCGTCATGGGCGCGCGGGGTAACGCCACGCCAACCAGGCGAGGAAGACCAGCCAAGGCACGAGCACCGCGATGATGAGCCACAGCAGCGCCGGCGAACGGCGTGGCTGGGTCCCGAACGGCGCCCGCGGGTCAATCGCGGGGGGAGACTCGGGCATCGCAGCACCTCACGTCGTGCCGCCGGGGGCCGCAGGCGACGGCGGATCCGGCGGTGGCCCCGCGGCCGGAGCCGGTGCCTGCGCCAGGCGGCGAATCTCGGGCAACAGGAACTCGGCCGCCAGCGTCTTCAAGGTACTGGCGATCGGAATGGCCAGCAACATTCCCAGCAGCCCGGCCGCCTGTGCGCCGATCAGGATGGCCAGCACGGTGGTGAGCGGATGGAGACCGTTGGCCTGGCTCTCGATCAGCGGGCTGAGCACGAACGACTCGAGCGCCTGGACGGCCAGGTACACGCCGGCGGCCAGCACCACGGGCCAAAGCCACGGCTGCCCGCTTTCGACCGCGCCGAGGTAGGCAAACAGCAGCGCCGGCGGCACGGCCAGCAACGACATGTAGGGCACGAGGCTGAGAACTCCGCCCAGCAGGCCGAGCAACAGGCTGTAACGCACTCCGACGAGCAGCCACCCAACCGCCAGCAGGACGCCCAGCAGCGCGCAGACGATCAGCCGGCCGCGGAAGAAGTTCGCAATCGCGGCGTCCGTGGTCGCGACGATGTGCACGATGCGGTCGCGGTAGCGCGCGGGCAGATGGTCGCGCACGGTCGTTGTGAGGTCGTTGAACCGCCAGAGAAAAAAGAACGCGAACAACGGCACGAGCACGAACAGCGAGACGAGGGCGGCCAGGCTCGACAGCAGCGCGCCGACCTGCGTGACGGCGGAGCGGGCGACGCCCGCGCCGTGCTCGCGCAGCAGTGGCGCCAAGGTGCCCCACCACGCCACGGGCGGCCGCGGCGCCGTCGGCGCGGTTTCCGCCGGTCCGTCCGTCCGCCCGGGCGGCAGACGGGCCTGCACGTCCGCGACCCACGCGCCGAGCCGGTCCACGTAACCGGGGACCTGCTCGGCGAACTCGCGGATCTGCGCGAGGGCTCCGCTGAGCAGGTACGCCCCGCCCACGAGCAGCACCGCACCCAGGAGCAGGTAGGCCACGATCACCGTCGTCAGCCGCCCGATGCGGGCGCGGCGTTCGAGCAGCGTTACGAGCGGATTCAGCACGTACGCGATGGCCAGCGCCGCGAAAATGGGCGTGAACACCGCGCGCAACGAGTACAGGAGGCCGGCCAGGGCGCTGAGCACGACGAGCAAGACGACGAACCGCAGCCAGCGGCGGGCCGGTTCGCTCAGGCTCGGCACGGAGTGCTCGATCACGCGGGTTCCGTGTCGTCGTCGGGCGGCGCCGGCGGCTGAATGCGATACTGCGAGAACGCCTCGCGGAAGGAATACACGTCGTCGAAATCGGTGATGTCGTCGGAGTCCTGGCGGCCCATCAGGCCGAGGTCGATCATCAGGTACACCATCTCGCCGAAGTCGCGCGTGCGGTGAATGTTCCACCGGGCGAGCACGTCCCGGGCCAGCAGCCCCCACTGCTGCAAGGCGAGGATCCGCAGGGCCAGGCACAACTCCTGTCCGCTGACGTGCCGCGGCGCGTTGCCCTGCCGCTCGCCGTGCTTGATGCGCGCGGCCAGCTCGAGGCCGCGTTGCAGGAACTCGAACGCCTCCGGCGGGTAGCGGCCGTCCTGCCGCACGCGACGTTCGAATTGCTCGACCAGTTCCGCGTCCATACCTGCTTTCCGCTTCGTTTCCGCTCGCTTGCTCATCGCGGGCATTGTCGCAGGTCCGCGGCGCGTCGCCAAGCGGGGCGGCACGCCCCGGGCGTACGGAGGGCGCGGAACGAGGCGTGCAAGACCTCCCCGCCGGGCCCCCCGGCGGCGGACTTCACTTCAGCTCGACGTTCCAATACGCGAAATCCACGAACTGCCGCCAGCTCGCGTACTTCGCCTCCGACAGCTTGATCGTCAGCACCGGCGAGCGCCGCGGCCGCCGGGGCTTGGTGATCAGCCGCATGTTGGCCTGCTCCGGCGTGCGGCCGCCCTTGCGGACGTTGCAGCGCACACACGCACACACGATGTTCTCCCACGAGTTCGTGCCGCCCTGCGACCGCGGCACGACGTGGTCGAGACTCAACTCGCTGCTCGGGTACTTGTGGCCGCAGTACTGGCAGCGGTTCTGGTCCCGCGCGAACAAGTTGCGGCGATTGAGCTTGACGCCCGCGGCGGGAATACGGTCGTACCCCAGCAGGCGAATGATCTTCGGCACGGCGATCTGGAACCGCACGGTGCGAATCCAGTCGTACCGCTCAGGCTCGAAGCGCTGCTTGAACTGGCTGACTTCCACCCAGTCGGCGAAGTCGTACGACGTGTACTTGTCGTCTTCGACCGAGACAACCTCGGCCTGCTCGCCGTACAACAGCGTCAGCGCGCGCCGCGCCCCGATCACGCGCACCGCCATGTACAGGCGGTTGAGCATGAGGACGCTGGCAGAGAGCGGCGACGCGGATGCACTCACACTACTCACCCCTTCCGAATCCGTACACACTGCTTGGCTCGCGGACCAACTTATCCCGATCTTAGAGGCGGCGGCGCCTGCGAGCAAGGCAATTCTCCGGTCCTGATGCGAGCACTGTACCGCTGCGGCGAAGGAGCGCTTGCGGATTCCTAACCGTTGCGGGATAACGCCCGCATGCCGCCGGTGCCCCCAGCCGAGTCGCTCGAGTTCGGCCCGCCCGCGGCTCGTGCGGGTCGCGGACGCGCGCTCATCGGCGGCGTAGCACTCGTCGCGGCTGCGCTCCTTGTCGGTTGTCCGGCGCTCAACTCCCCGTGGCTGGTCGGCGATGAGTACATCTTCATCGTCGATAATCCGGACGTGAATCCGGCCGCCGGCCCGCTTCCGGCCCCGCCGCTGCTGGACCGCGTGGCCCGCTTGTTCGCTTCCGTGCAGGAGGATCTCTACCAGCCGATTCCGCTCGCCACGTACGCGCTCGAATGGGCGTTTCGCGGACCGGATGCCGCCGGGTTTCGCCGAACGGATCTCGTGTTGCACGCCGGGAACGCGCTCATGGTCTGGCTGGTGCTCGCGACGCTCCTGCGGCCGGCCGGGCGGCGGCACGACGCGGCTGCGTCGGTGGCAGCGTGGGCGGGGGCGCTGCTGTGGGCGGTCCATCCCGCTCTCGTCACGGCGTACGCTGCGGACATGGGCCGCACACACCTGCTCTGCGCGCTGTTTTCGCTGACGGCGCTGTGGCTGTACGTGCGAGCGCTGGAGCATCATCCGGCGTGGTTCGCCGGGGCGCTCGCGGCCCTTACGCTCGCGATGCTGTGCAAGCCGGTACCGGGCTGGGTCCTTCCGGCCGTCGCGCTGGAAGTTGCCCGGCACGGCCCCCGGCAGGCGGCGCGGAGTCCGCGGCCGTACATCGTCGCCGTGCTCTGCGCCGGTTTCGCCGTGCTCACAGTCTTCACCACGCGGGCTTCCGGCATTCTCGAAGATGCCTCCCGCGGCCTTTTCGGGGACCCGGTCGCCCGCAGCGGCCTGGCGCTCTGGATGTACCTGCGCAGCGTGCTCGTGCCGGTGTGGCTCTCGTTCTGGTACCTGCCCGATCCGGCCACGCACTGGGGGAACCCGCGGATCTGGGGCGGGCTGGGATTCGCTGCTCTGTCCGTGCTGCACGCCTTCCGCGCCGCCCGCCGGGAAGACGCCGCGACGCTGGTCGGATGGGCCTGGTTCTGGGGCTTGCTGCTGCCGGTGCTCGGCTTCATCGGGGCCCGGGAAGCCGCCGCGACCGACCGCTACCTGTATCAGCCGCTCGTCGGCCTGGTACTCGTGGCCGCGGCGGCGCTCGTGCCGCGTTTGACGCGCGTCGCGCCGCCGCGGCGCCTGCTGGGTGTGGGGGCGACGGTCGCCGTGCTGGCCCTGGCATTGATGCTGATCGCCAGCGCGCAGGTCCGCGTCGCGCGCAGCCCGCTCTTGCGTGCCGAGCGCCTGGTCGAGCTGTATCCGGGTGATCCCCGCGCCCTCGAGGCGCTCGCCGTCGCGTACGACTTCGCCCGCAATCACCCGCTGGTCCCGGCCGACGCCGCGCGCGTGCCGACGGGTGAGTCGCAACTTATTTACTTCAACGACCGGCTGTGCGACGCCCTGGAACGGGCGGCCCGCGTGCCCGACCTGGCCGCGTACTTCCCCGGCCCGGAGGATCGCGCGCCGTTTCACCGGCGGCTGTCGTACCGCGCCCTGATGGCGGGGTTGCGGGATCTCGCCTTGGCGCAAGCGAACGCGGCCGTGAGTCTCCAGCCGGAGCGATACGCGTCGTGGAAGCGCCTCGCGCACGCCTTGCAGGCGCTCCGACGGCTGGACGAAGCTGCGGCCGCCTATGCCGCCGCGGAGGCGCGTCTGCCCGACAATCCGCAGACGCAGGCGGCGCACTACACCGACTTCGGGCTGCTGCTCATGTTCGAGCTGGAGCGCGACGACGAGGCCTGCCCGCGCTTCGCGCGGGCCGTGGAACTCGGCTGCGCGCCGCGCCCGGCCGAGATCGGTCTGGCACTCTGCATGATCCGTGACCGCCGTTACGGAACGGGGGCCGACGGACTGCACGTGCTCCAGCGCATCCTGGCCCAGGAGCCGGGCAACTGGCAGGCGGGGCTCGCGCTGGCCGAGTACCACCTGCGGAGCCACAACTGGGTGGACGCGGCCCGCATCTACGCCGCGCTGCTGCGGGATCATCCCGTGCTTTACCCGGCCCTGCGGGGTTTTCAGGAGGCGTGCCTCCAGACACGCCGCTACCGCGAGGCGGCCGTGGCGTGGCAGGATGCACTCCTCCGTCTGCCGGAGAGCCGCGAGTTCGAATCGTTCTTCGTCTGGTGCGTCGCCCTCGCGGGCGAACCGAACGCTCCGGACGCGGCCGATGCACTCCTGAACCGCGACCCGACGAATCCGCTGGCCTGCTTCGCCCGTGCGCTGCTGGCCGTTCGCCGGAACGACCTGGCGGCGGCGGTCGACTGGGCGGCCAAGGCGCGCGGCGGGCCGCCCCTGTCGCACGCCCGCGAGTACGCCCGCGCGGCTGCGGCCCTGCGGCTGCTGGTGGAGCGGGGGGAGCTCCCCCGAGCGGCGGTGCTGGTAGAGGCTCAGGTGGTCGCGGACGGGGCGTTCGGTCCGGCCGAGCGGGCCGACGTCGCGGCGCGACTTCGAGCGTGGTCAGCCTCGGACGGAGCGCAGGTGCTCGACGACACCGTTCACGGCCTGCTCCGACGACTGGCGGAAGAGGGGGTAACGCCGGGGGCGCACGATTCCGGCGAAGAATCGCGCGCGGATGGTTGAATCTCGAGTTCTGCTCGTTATACTATAAGGCGGTTGATAGGAGTAGAAATACACGCCTGGGCGTAAAACTGGCGTAAGTGCCTGTAAAGAATGAACTTGCTTCCACTCGCTGCGGCACCCTCAGACCGCGCCAATACCCACAGGGTGCCGCACGCCTTTTAATGACGGTTTGCCGTCTACACCTAACACGATCCGAATGAAGCTTCTGAGTTCCGGCCGGACCGCCAGCTTTCGCCCCTCTCCTTGAAACGCCTTTCGGCCAATGTCCGGTATAATCGCGCGTGTGAACGCCCCCGCGAAGCTCCCGGCCGACCCGCGTCACGAATGGCTCTACGCGCTGCCGGGCGGTCGGCTGCCGGATGCGGTCGAGACCAACGGCGAGCGCTACGAGCGGGTCGAGACATTCAAGCATGATTTCTTCGCCGCCACGGGGCTGTACCGCGGACCGGCGGGTCTGGCGGTCCTCAAGGTCGGCCGGACGAACGCGCTCTTCGGCGTGCCGCTGCGGTGGATCGGCCGCCTGCTGGCCCGTCACGAGATTCGGCTTTACCAACTTCTTCAGGACTTGCCCGGCGTGCCCCGCTGCGTCGGTCCGGTCGGAGAGACCGGGTTCCTGCACGCCTTCGTTCCCGGCCATCCTCTGGGTCGGCGCGAGCACGTGTCGGACACGTTCTTCGACGAGCTCGAAAGGTTGCTGGCGGCTGTGCATGCGCGGCAGATCGCGTACGTCGATCTGAACAAGCGGCAAAACATCCTCGTTGGCGACGATGGCCGACCGTACCTGATCGACTTTCAGATCGCGCTGCACCTGCCGCGGGCCGGCTGGCGGGGCTGGGGCGTCAGCCAATGGGTGCTCAAGCGGTTCCAGCGGGCGGATCGGTATCACTTCCTGAAACACAAGCGCCGCCTCCGACCGGAGCTGCTGACACCCGGGGAGCGGGCGGAAGTCGAGCGGCTGAGCATCTGGATTCGACTGCACCGGCTGGTGGCGCGGCCACTGACGCAGTTGCGGCGGTGGGTCTTGCGGCGGCTGGGGGCGGGGTCGGCGGACGGCGTGGCGGGGTCGTCGGCCAAGTGAGCGGGGCCGCGGCGCACTAGCCGCGCCCGGCAGCGGGTTGTACACTGCCGACCACTCGGCGACCCGTCGATGGAGCGACGGGGCCCGTGGCGGTCGGAGCAACAGAGCGAGGATAGACGATGAAACGCATGGTGTTGGGCGTCGTGGCGGTGGGCCTGTTGGCGCTGGTCACGGGCTGTGCGACGAACGCCAAGGTGGGCACGGGCACGTGGTCGGGTCAGTACTTCGGCGATGTGGGCGTGACGGGCAAGAATTCGAATGTGACGATTCTGCGCGGCTCACGCGTCAACAAGGTTTCGATCATCGGCGACAACAACATGGTCACCGTCGAGGACGGCGCGTTCGTCAACCGTGTCGAGTTCTGGGGCAACGGCAACACGGTGAGCCTGCCGGGTGGTCTGATCATCCGCACGACCGAAGTCAGCCGTCAGGGCGGCAATCAGATCATCCGTCGGCCGTATGTGACCACACCGCCGCCGGAGTGGCCGCCGGTGACGGAGACGACCGGCATGCCGGGCGAGACGCTGCCGCCGCCGGCGGACTCGTTCGACAACGACACGCGCATGCCCCCCGGCGGCGCGCTGCGGCCGGTGACTCCGCCGGCCCGAGAGAGTGGAGAGACGGTTCCGCCGCCGGCGCGGGAGTCGGAACCGCCCATGCTGTAGCGGGCACTGAGGCGGGGGAGATTGAATCGTGAGCGGGCCGTGGGCGCGGTGGACGCGTCCCACGGCCCGTTGTCATGGACAGCCGAGGAGCGCTGCGATGAGCGGTCGGGAATGGTACGTCGTGCAGGGCGGACAGCCGGTCGGTCCGCTGACGCCGGACGAGTTGCGGACCCGCCTGCCGGCGGCCGGGGGTGACGCGGCGCTGGTGTTCGGTCCGGGACTGAGTGCGTGGACCGCGGCGCGGCACCTGCCGCACCTGCGCGGGGCGTCGTCGGGTGCGCCGCAGCCGCCGGCGCCGCCAACGCGGCGGGCCGACGAAATCGACTACACGATCGTCGGCGACGACCTGCAATTCGTCGAGCTCGGGCTCGACCCGGGCGAGATGGTCGTGGCCGAGGCCGGCGCGATGATGTTCATGACCCCGGGGATCCGGATGGCGACCCGGCTGGGCGACGCCGGGGCGCCGGAGCAGGGCGTGTTCGGCAAGGTCCTGAGCGCCGGCAAGCGCCTGCTGACCGGCGAATCGCTGTTCATGACCACGTTCACGAGCGAAGGTCCGGGCCGGCAGGCCGTGGCGTTCGCGGCGCCGTACCCCGGCAAGATCGTGCCGATGGACCTGGCGCAGCTCGGCGGCGAGCTGCTGTGTCAGAAGCAGTCGTTTCTCTGCGCGGCACGCGGCGTGAGCGTCGACATCGCCTTCACGCGGCGGCTGGGGGCGGGGCTTTTCGGCGGTGAGGGGTTCATCCTGCAGCGCCTGCGGGGGGATGGGCTGGCCTTCGTGCACGCCGGCGGCACGCTGTGCGAGCGGCGACTGGGGCCGGGCGAAACGCTCCGCGTGGACACCGGCTGCATCGTCGCGCTCCAGCCGCACGTCGAGTACGACATCCAGTTCGTCGGCGGGTTCCGCAACACGCTGTTCGGGGGCGAGGGGCTGTTCTTCGCCGCGCTGACCGGCCCGGGCGTCGTCTGGCTGCAATCGCTGCCCTTCGCGCGCCTGGTGGACCGGATTCGCGCCACCGGCGGTGCCCGCGGCAAGCAGACCGACGAGGGCAGCGTGCTCGGGGGCCTGGGCAAGATCCTCGACGGCCGTTGACCCCCATCGCGGGTCAGCGCTCGGCCACGCTGACGAGCAGCGGGGCCAGCACGTTCACCTTGCGCTGCTGCACGTGCGCGAAACCGACGGCCTCGATCAGGCGGCGCACGCGCGACCACGCCGCGTGATGCACGTTGCCCTCCACGAAGGCGACCGCCACGTCAAACACGATCCACCCGATGACGTTGTCGCGGAAGCCGTCCACGAGGATCAGCCGCCCGCCCGGTCGCAGCACGCGGTGGAAGCCCGCGACGGCCGCCGCCTGGTGCGGGTAGTGGTGAAACGAGTTGCAGCAGGTGACCAGGTCGAAAGACGCGTCGGCGAACGGCAACCGCTCGGCGTCGCCCTGCACCGCGAGGATGCGGTCGCCGCCGGGCACGTCCGCCGCGGCGGCCGTGAGCCGCCGCAGCATCTCGGGGGAATAGTCGAGTCCGGCCAACTGCGCGGCGTCGGCCCGGCCCGCCAGCAGGCGGAGGAGCAGGCCCGTGCCGCAGCCCACGTCGAGCAGCCGGAACGGCCCGCCGCCGCGGGCCCGCTGCCAGCGTGTCAGCTCCTCAAGGCAGATGCGGACGGTCGGGTAGAAGACCAGCTCGTTGAGCCACGAACGGTCGTACGTCCGCGCCCAGCGGTCGAACTGGTCGCGCGCCGACCGCCGGATCGCGGCGTGGCGGGCGTCGACGTTCTCGGTGTGTCGCGTCATGCCTCGTCCGCCTTCTCGAGCCACCAGTGCTCCGCGTCGTGGATCTCCGCCCGGAGCGCCTCGTATTCCGCGTGCAGCTCTGCGAGGCGCGCCGGGTCGCGGCACACGGCCGGGTCGCCGAACTGGGCCTCGACCGCGGCGAGCCGCGCGGTCTTCGCGGTGATCAGGGCCTCCAGTTCCGCCAGCGTGCAGCGCGCCAGCGGCGACTTGCGCCGGGCGTCGGCGGGCCGTGCGGGTGCTCCGGCCGGCGCTGTCCGGCGCGCGGCCACGCGGCGCGCCGCCGCCCTCTCGGCCGCCCGGGCCGCCTCCCGGGCCGCTTCCGCGGCGGCCCGCTCCTGCTCGACCTGCGTGATGTAGTCCGTGTAGTTCCCGGCGCAGAGCCGCACGTCGCCCGGCCGCAGCACGAGCAGCCGGTCCACGACGCGGTCGAGGAAGTAGCGGTCGTGGCTGACGGTCACGAGCGTCCCCGGGAACTCATCGAGCGCCTCTTCCAGCACCTCGCGCGAGGGAATGTCGAGGTGGTTGGTCGGCTCGTCGAGGATCAGCAGCTCCGGCGCCGCCAGCATCAGCTTCATGAACCGCACGCGCGACTGCTCGCCGCCCGAGAGCTGCCCGACCCGCTTGAACGGGTCGTCGCCGGTGAACAGGAACCGGGCCGCGTAATGCCGCGCGTCGCGCTCCAGGAAATCGCCGCGGACGGCGCAGATCTCCTCCACGACCGTCCGCTGGGGGTCGAGGTCCGCCGCATCCTGGGCGAAGTACCCGACCCGCACCGCCGGGTTGACGTACACCGTTCCCGCGTCCGGGGATACGCGGCCCAGGATGATGCGCAGCAGCGTGGTCTTGCCCGTGCCGTTGGGTCCTGTGATCCCGAGCCGCTCTCCGGCGTGGACGCTCAGCGACAGGTCGGCAAACAGCGTCTTCGCGCCGTAGCGCTTGGCCAGCCCCGTCACCCGAACCAGCTCCTTGCCCGCCGCCCCGCGCGCCGGCGCGTCGCCGAAATCCAGCCGCAGCGTGCGGCGCTCGCCCGGCCGCGACGTGGTGAACTCGCCCTCGGCCAGCCGCCGCTCCAGCCGCGTCCGCCGCCCGCGGGCCTGCCGCGCGCGCTGCCCCGCGCTATAGCGCGCGATGTAGTCGCGCTCCTTCGCGAGCAGCGCCTGGTCCTGCGCGAACTGCCGCTCCTGGGTGAGCCGCTCCAGCGCCCGCGTCTCGGTATACGTCGTGTAGTTGCCGTTGTACGACCGCACCCGGCCGCCGCCGATCTCGATCACGCGCTCCGCCACGCGGTCCAGCAGGTAGCGGTCGTGCGAGATGATGACCGCACCGCCGCGGTGCCCGGCCAGGAACTTCTCCAGCCAGCGCACCGCGTCGATATCCAGGTGGTTCGTCGGCTCGTCCAGCAGCAGAAACTGGGCGTCCTGAAGCAGCAGCCGGGCCAGCGCCGCCCGGCACTTCTGCCCCCCCGACAGCGCCGTCACCGGCAACGCGCAGTCGGCCGCGCTGAACCCCAGCCCGCTCAGCACCTCGCTCAGCCGCTGTTCGAACGTGTAGCCGCCGGCCGCGTCGAAGCGGGCGGCCAGCTTGTCGTACTGCGCGAGGAGTTCGGCCGCGTGCGGGGCGTCGTGCTCGTCGGCGATCTGCTGGGCGAGCGCCTGGAGCTTGTGCTCCAGCGCCAGCAGGTCGGCGAACGCCTCGGCCACCGCCGCCCGCAGCGTCGCCTGCGGCGGCAGGTCCGGCTCCTGCGGGAGATAGCCCAGCTCCACGCCCCGGGCCACGCTCAGTGTTCCGGTGTCCGGCGCGAGCTGGCCGGCCACGATCCGGAAGAGCGTCGTCTTGCCGCTGCCGTTGGCGCCAACCAGCGCGGTGATGTGCCCCGGGTACAGATCGAGCGTCACCTCGTGGAGCACGATCTGCCCGCCGAACTGCTTGGTCACATCCTGGAGCCGAATCGCGGCCATATCGGCAGTGTAGCGGGCGAACCGGCGCTTGCCGAACGACGCCCCAGGGTACGCCGCGCTTGTCCGGGCCGCCGCCCGGTGCTTCAATGCCCGCAACCTGCTCGGAGCTCGACCCATGCGCACACGCGTGTTTTCCGCGGTGCTCGCCGGCCCGGTGATGCTCGGTCTCGGGCTGCTCGGCGCGGGTTGCGGCGGCGGCCGGTTCGGCACCGACCTGTCGCAACGGCCGCAACCGTACGCCCTCGCCGCGCCCGCGGCGACGACGCTGCACCTGCCGCAGGAGCGCCCGTTCAACATCACGCTGGGGCGGTCGAACCGCGCGCCCGGCCTGAGCGGGAGCGTCGAGGCCGACGCGGCCACCAACGGGCAGGGCACCGCCGACGCTCGCGTGTCCATTCAGCAGGGCGGCCAGGGCGAAGCGCTGATCCAGCTCGGCCATGCGTTGCGGAACGACACCGACCGGCAAACGGACGTCGATTTCCTGATCCGCGTGCAGTTCGAGCTCGAGGCCGCCACCCAGCCGGCGGAGAATCGCCCCGGCGCTTCCGTCGGGCTCCGGCTGTACGCCCGCGATCAGCGCGGCCGGCTGCGGCATGAAGCCGTGCTGGTGGACTACACGACGGAGTCCGGGGCCGTGCAGCGCATCGGCCAGGAGACCGTGCGGCTGACGCTGACGCTCGCGCCGGGGGACGCGCTGGACTTGTTCCTGGCCGGGCGGGTGGTCGGCGAAGTCGAGGGGCCGCGCAGCGCTGCGGCCCGGCTCCAGATCCGCAGCCTTCAGTACGAGATCACGACGCAGCCGGCCCCGCCCGTGCGGACCGCGCCCTCATGAGCGCGGAGCGCGCGGCGGCCCACCGCCGGATCGCGGCGCTGCGGGCGGAGCTGCGACACCACGATTACCTGTACTACGTCGCGGCGGCGCCGGAGATCAGCGACGAGCAGTACGACCGCCTGCTCCGCGAGCTGCGGGACCTTGAGCAGGCCTGGCCGGACCTGGTCACGCCCGACAGCCCCACGCAGCGCGTCGGCGAGCGCCCGCTCGAGGGCTTCGCGCACGTCACGCATGCGATCCCGATGCTCTCGATCGACAACACCTACTCGCCGGGCGAGCTGCGCGAGTTCGACGCCCGCGTGCGCAAGGCGCTGGGCGACCGGCCGTTCGAGTACGTCGTGGATCCCAAGATTGACGGCGTGGCGGTGTCGCTGCGGTACGAGGACGGGCGGCTCGTGCTGGGGGCGACGCGCGGCGACGGCACCACCGGCGACGACATCACCGCCAACCTGCGCACGATCCGCAGCGTGCCGCTCGCGCTGCACGGCCGGGGCTGGCCGCGCATCCTGGAGGTCCGCGGCGAGGTGTACTGGCCGCGGCCGGCCTTCGAGCGCTTCAACGCGGCGCGGCGGGCGGCCGGGGAGGAGCCGTTCAAGAACCCGCGCAACGGCGCGGCCGGCACGCTGAAGCAGCTCGATGCGCGGCTGGTGGCCGGGCGCGGGCTGGCGTTTCAGGCGCACGGGCTGGGCGTGCTGGAGCCGCCGCTGCCGGACGTGACGACGCAGACGGAGCTGTTCGCGCGGCTGCGGGAGTGGGGCATTCCCGTGAGTCCGCATCTGCGGACGTTCCGCGACATCGACCGCCTGCTGGCCTTCGTGGAGGAATGGGACGCGCAGCGCCGCGGGCTCGACTATGACACGGACGGCCTGGTCATCAAGGTCAACGAGCTGGTGCTGCGCGCGGTGCTGGGCACGACGGCGCGGTCGCCGCGCTGGTGCATCGCGTACAAGTACGCGGCGGAACAGGCCGAAACGACGCTGCTGTCGGTCGATTATCAGGTCGGCAAGCTCGGCACGATCACCCCGGTGGCCAACCTCGCGCCGGTCGAGCTGGCCGGCACGACCGTCAAGCGGGCCAGCCTGCACAACTTCGACCAGGTGCGCCGCCTGGACCTGCACATCGGCGACACGGTGACGGTCGAGAAGGCCGGCGAGATCATTCCGCAGGTCGTCGCCGTGGACCCGGCCCGCCGGCCGCCCGACGCCCGCCCCATCGCGCCGCCGCCCCGCTGCCCGGCCTGCGACGGCGAGGTCGCGCAGGACGAGGGCGGCGTGTACCTGCGGTGCATCAACCCCGAGTGCCGCGCGCAACTGGTCGAACGGCTGCGGTTCTTCTGCGCCCGCGACCAGATGGACGTCGAGGGCGTGGGCGAGCAGCTCGCCGAGAAGCTCGTGGCCGCCGGCCTGGTTCGCACCTACGCCGACCTGTACCGCCTCAAGGACCGGTTCGACGAGCTGGTCCGGCTCGAGTTCGCCCCGGCCGACGCCGGTCGCAAGGCCGTCGAGCTGGGCGAGGTGCGGGCCCGCAAGCTGCTCGCGGGCATCGAGGTCAGCCGCACGCGGCCGCTGGCGCGGCTGCTGGCGGCGCTGAACATCCGGCATGTGGGGGCGACCACCGCCGAGCTCCTGGCGGAGCACTTCGGCTCGCTGGAGGCGCTGGCGGCGGCGGACGAGGCGGCGCTTCAGCAGGTCGAGGGCGTCGGCCCGGAGGTGGCGGCGTCGGTGCGGCAGTTTTTCACGTCGTCGGGCGGGCGGCACATTCTCGCGGAGCTGCGGGCCGTCGGCCTCGACCCGAGGCAGGCGCGCCGCGCCGCCCCCGCGTCCGGTCCGCTGGTCGGCAAGACCGTCGTCGTGACGGGCACGCTCGCGCGCTACACGCGGGCCGAAGTCGAGGCGCTCATCAAAGCGCACGGCGGCAAGCCCAGCGGCAGCGTGAGCCGCAAGACGGACTTCCTCGTGGCCGGGGCGGAGGCCGGCAGCAAGCTCGACAAGGCCCGCGCGCTGGGCGTGCGCGTGCTCAGCGAGTCCGAATTCGAAGCGCTGCTCCAGAGCGAGTAGAGCCCTACTCCACGAACCGCACCGGCGTCCCGACGCGCACGCACCTGCCCAGCCGCACCGCGTCCCAGTTCGCCAGCCGGATGCAGCCGTGCGAACCCGTCTTGCCGATCAGCTCGGGGTGCGGCGTCCCGTGAATGCCGTAGCCCGGCAGGCTCAGCCCGATCCAGCACAGCCCCACCGGGTTCCGCGGCCCCGGTGGGATGCTGAGGGCCTGCTTCACGTTCTTCACCTCGGGCCACATCTCCGGCTTGAACGTGTACCCCGGGTCGAACACCACCGTCACGACGCGGGCTTCGCCTCGCGGCCGCTTCTCGACGAACTCGGCGATCGAGCAGTGCAGCAGCGCGATCGGCCGGTCGCCGGCGTCCAGCACGCGGATCAACCTCTCGCTGAGGTGCACCTCCAGCCGCGCCGCGGGCGGCAGCGCGACGGCGTCTTTCACGTTCGGCAGCGTGACCGTCGCCCCCGGCGTCAGACGGTCCAGGTCGCGGCCCGGATTCAGCCGCACCAGCGTCGCCCGCGTGCAGTGGCCGCGCTCCGCCAGCAGGTCGCCCAGCGCTTCGTACCGCAGGCGGTCGAGCTTCGCCTTGGCATTCCAGTCCTTGGGCACCGGCCCCACGTCCTGCGTGTCGGCCGCGGTGACCGTGTAGGTCATGGTCGCCGGCGTGTCATCGCAGCGCAGGGCCGCGCGGGTCCGGGCGTCGAAGACGCCGGTCGGGGGCAGGCCGCGGGCCTCCTGGAACGTCCGCACCGCCAGCGCGGTCTTGCGGCCGGTCTTGCCGTCGATCAGTCCGGGTGAGAAGCCGGCCCGGTCGAGCGCGGCCTGCCGGCCGAGCACCGTCTCCCACGAAGGTTCGTTGTCGCCGGGCTCGTCGGGGACCGGCCGAGTCGTGGGGCGGGCGGGGGCGGTGTTGGTGCGACCGGGTGTTGTCACCGGACGGTCGGGCGGCGCGACGGGACGCAGTGCGCCGGCGCCGGGCCGCGTCGTCGGGCCAGGCGCAGCGCCGCGGGCCGGCGGCTGAGCCGGGGAGACGGACGCGAAGGCCCCCGCGGCACAGAGCATCGCGAGCGCGAAGCGCATGCGCTGCAAGGGGCTGCGGTCGGACATGGCGGCATTGTACGCGGGGTGCGCGTCGATCGGTCCCGGGCTCGCCGGCGGGCGCGCGAAGGGTTGAACACGGGGGGAGCGAGCCCCGCCGAGGGCCGGACCGCGCCTCAGCGCCGGCCGATGCCCAGGATGTTGAGTGTGAAGAGCACGATCGGTGCGAGCACGGTCAGCCAGCCGAGGACCTGGGCCCCGCGTGCCCGGCGCCGGCCCGCGAGCGGCTCGGGCGCTTCCCGAATCCGCCGGAGCACGCCGTTGGCCAGCAGAATGGTGACAACCCCGGCGACCAACCCGAGCAGAAAGCCCAGCGAGGCCACCGACGCCACCGCCATGACGGCCCCGGGCACCCTCTGCGGGTTCATGTCCTGGAGCTGGTATTTCTGAGCCAGCGCGTACAACGTCGCGGTGCAGGCGATGTACAGGGCCGGGCCGACCAGGCTGCACGCCAGCGCGGCGAGCGTGCCGGGCGCGCGGGCCCGCGGACCGTCGGACGCGGCGGGCCCCGCAGCGGGGGCGGCGACCTCGACCGGTGCGTCGGCCGCCGGCGGCGCGGCCCGCGCCACGGGAATCGCGGCGGGCTTGCTCCGCTCGGCCGCGATCTCGGTCGCGGGCCGGTCGGAGAGGATGCGCCCGTCCTTCATGTGGACGATGCGGCGCGCCTGCTGGGCGATGTCTGGCTCGTGCGTGACCATGACGACCGTGACGCCCTGCGCGTTCAGGTTCCGGAAGATCTCCATGATCTGCTCGCCGGTGCGCGAGTCGAGGTTGCCGGTGGGCTCGTCGGCCAGCAGGAGCACGGGGTCGTTGACGATGGCGCGGGCGATGGCGACCCGCTGGCGTTCGCCGCCGGACAGCTCGTTGGGCATGTGCCGGGCGCGGGGCGCCAAACCGACGCGTTCCAGGGCGCGGGCGGCGGGGGCCCGCGTGTTGGTCCGCCGGGCGTAGAAGAGGGGGACCGCCACGTTCTCCTCGGCGGTCGTGCGGTTGATGAGGTTGAAGGTCTGGAAAACGAACCCGATGAGCTTGTTGCGGACCTCGGCCAGCTCGGCATCGCCGAGGGCGCTCACGTCGCGGTTGTCGAGCCGGTAGGTGCCGCGCGTGGGACGGTCGAGGCAGCCGAGCAGGTGCATCATCGTGCTCTTGCCGCTGCCCGACGCCCCGGTGATCGCGACGAATTCGCCGCGCTCGATCGTGAGATCGACGCCGTCCAGCGCGCGGACGACCGAATCGCCCATGCGGTACAGCTTCGTCAGCCCGCGGACCTCAATCAGCGCCAACGCGTCGGACTCCCTGGTGTCGGCCGCCCGCCGGTCGCTAGCGGCGCTCGCCCGGCTCCTCGGGCAGCTTCGTGAAGACCTCGTCGCCCTCGTTCAAGCGCCCGTCCGCCAGCACGCTGATCACCTGCGTGTATTCCCCGTCGCTGATGCCGAACCGGCAGGGCACGAACTTCTTGCCGTAGCGCTCGCTCGAGCCGGGCGGCGGCGGCGTCTTGACGTACACGCCCTTCTGGCCTTCGAACGTTTTCACGGCCTCGGCCGGCACGCGCAGCGTCCCGATGGCGCTCTCGACCGTGAACTCGACCTGGGCCTGCGCGCCGAGCGGCAGCTTGTGCCGCTTTTCGTCCGTGACCTCGACATGCACGTCGAACTGGATGATGGACGAGCCCGCGTTGAGCTTGCCCTGGGGCTCGACGCGCACGATCCGGCCGGTGAACGTGTCGTCCTTGAAGGCGTCGACCATCAGGGTCACGGTGCCCGAGCGCTGGGCGAGCTGTTCGGCGTCCTGTGCCGCGGTCTCGCGAAGCTGCGGCATGTCCGGCAGCGCGTCCAGGGGCGAGATGTTCAGCACGCGGCCGTAGTCGGCCTCGTCCAGCCGGGCGATGACCATCTTCTTCGAGACGTCGGCCAGCCGCATGACCGGCGTGCCGCCGGTGAAACCCTCGGTGGCGGACTGCACCAGCACGCCGGGCTTCACGAAGACCTCGGTGACGATGGCATCGACCGGTGCGAGCACCGTCGTTTCCTTCACGCGCTGCACCGAGTCCTCGAGCGTCTTGCGGGCCGAATTCACGAGGGCCTGCTGGGACGCGACCGCCGTCTCGGCGTCCTGCTTCGCGAGCTCGGCGCTGGTGATGGCGATGCGGGCCGACTCCTGTTGGGCCAGGCTCATGCGGTATTGGGCCCGCGCGTCGTTCAGCTGCTGGGCGCTGGCCTGGCCGCGGGCCGCCAGCTCTTCCACCTTCTGCAGCTCGAACTTTGCGATCTCGCCCTGCGCGCTGATCTCCTCGGCGCGGGCCTTGGCGCTCTCGATCGACACCGCGGCCCGTTCGACGGCCACCTTGGCCTGCGTGAGCAACGCCTCCGCCCGGTCGAAGTCCGCCTGGGCCCGGTCCAGCCGCCGCTGCTCGTCGTCCGGGTCCAGGCGCGCCACCGGCTGCCCGACCCTGACATACATCCCCTCGACCACCGGCACGTCGATGATCCGGCCGGAGGCCTTGGACTTCAGCTCGACCTCCTGGTTGGCCCGGATGAGCCCCGACGCGGTGATCGGCACGCGGATGTCGCCGCGCGTCACCTTGCCCAGCTTCGGCTGCGCCCAGGGCGGCTCGTAGCGCTGCTGCCGCGCAACGTAGTAGATTCCGGCCACGACGGCGACCGCGCCCAGCAGGATGAGCCACTTCTTCATCGCGCAGACCTCAAACGCCCCGGGGGTGCCGCCACGGCCCCGCGGGCCGGCGGGATGCACGCCCCGCCTGCATTCGCTCGCGGTCCGCCGCTATTTGGGCTGGTACGGCGTATAGGGCAGCCCGAACGCCTCCGCCACCGGCTGATTCGTGATCTTGCCGTGCAGAATGTTGACGCCCGCGGCCAGTCCGGGATCTTCACCGCAGGCCTTCTGATAGCCGAGATTGGCCAGTTTCACAAGGTAAGGAATTGTCGCGTTGGTCAAGCCGAACGTGCTCGTGCGCCCCACCGCTCCCGGCATGTTCGCCACGCCGTAGTGAACGACACCGTCCACCACGTACGTGGGGTCGCGGTGCGTCGTCGGGCGGGTCGTCTCGCAGCAGCCGCCCTGGTCCACCCCCACATCCACGATCACCGCGCCCGGCTTCATGTGCGCCAGGTAGGACTTCTTCACCAGCATTGGGCACCGGGCGCCCGGGATCAGCACGGCGCCGATCACCAGGTCGGCCGTCTCCAGGTGCCGCCGGATGGCCTCGTCCGTGCTGTACACCGTCGAGACGTTCGCCGGCATCACGTCGTCCAGGTACCGCAGCCGGTACAGGTCGACATCCATGATGACCACGTTGGCCCCCAGCCCGGCCGCGAGCTTGGCCGCGCACGTCCCGACGATTCCGCCGCCGATCACCAGCACATTCGCCGGCTCCACGCCGGGGATCCCGCCCAACAGGATGCCGCGGCCTTCCATCGGCTTTTCGAGGTACTTCGCGCCTTCCTGGATGCTCATCTTGCCGGCGACCTCGCTCATTGGGGCCAGCAGCGGCAGGCGTCCCTGCCGGTCGAAGATGGTTTCGTACGCGATCGCGACGCAATCGGCGTCGCGCACGCCCTCCGTGAGCTCGCGGCTGGCGGCGAAGTGGAAGTAGGTGAAGAGCACCTGGCCCTTCCGGATGCTCTTGATTTCCTGCGAGAGCGGTTCCTTCACCTTGCAGATCAGGTCCGCCCGGGCCCACACCTCGCCGGCCGTCCCGACCATCTCCGCGCCGTATTTCGTGAAGTCGTCGTCGCTGATCCCCGAACCCACCCCCGCGCCGTGCTCGATGATCACCCGGTGACCGTTGCGCTTGAGCAGCTCCACCCCGGCCGGGACCACCGCAACGCGGTATTCGTCGGACTTAATCTCCTTCGGCACGCCGATAATCATTCGGGGACTCCAACTCGGTCGAATTGTTGACGATGTACACCAGGACGCCGTGTCAAACGTGCTGAAAGACCGCAGCGTAAGAGCGCTCCGACGCCTTTGCAAGCTGGGCGCCGGCCTCGCGGCCTGCGCGCTCGCGGGAGCCGCGGGCTGCGGCGCGCCCGGCCCCGTGACCAGCCTCAACGACCTGCAAGCGGCGCCCCCCGTGCGGGCTACGCGGACGACACGCGCGATTGTGACGGATTCACACTCGCTGCGGCAGCTTTGCATTCCTCTCGGGCCGCGCCTCGGCCTGATCGAGGTCCGTTCGCCGGGGCAGTGGCGCCGGCTCCAGGAGCTTGCGCCGGGTCTGGGTGCCTGCCCGGACCTGGACCGCGGCACCGTTGTGGGGATCGCGTGCTGGGCGGGCGAGCCCGTGGACGGCTCCTGGCCGGTGCGTGTTGAGAGCGTCCGCGTTCAGCGGGGCGGCGGGGTGATCGACGCGACGTTCCGCGGCGGCACCTACCTGCCCGATGGCGCCGCGTACATCGAAACGGCCTACGTGGCGGGCCTGCGCGACGTGCTGGGGGTCCAAGTGAACGGCACGCTGTTTCGGCCGAGCGATTGACGCCGACGCCAGCCCCTCGCTCCGCTCTACTCACTTGATGACGACGTTGCCGCGGCTCACCGCGCGGCGTACACTCGGCGCATCATGTGGTTCCGCTCAGGTATCCCCAACGCCACGTGCATTATGAGCCACGGCCGCGTGGTGTAGCCCATTCGCCACGAAACCGGCTGGGGCTGGTGGTGTCGGCTGCTCGCACGGGCTTTCTGGATGAGGGCGCGAGGTACGAGATGAACGCGAACGTGCCGACGGACGGACCGATCTCTCCGACCCCGCCGGATGCGGCGGCTCTGCCCAGCCGCAAGGCCCGCGTGCTGCTCGTCGATGACGAGCGGCTGGTGCGCGACGTGCTCAGCGCGGCGCTGGCGACGGACGGGCATGAGGTCGTGGCGGCCGCCAGCAGCCAAGAGGCGCTGGCTGAGCTGCGGCGATCGACGTTCGACGTGATGATCACGGACATGATCCTGGGCGACGCGGACGGCACGGATCTGTTGCGGACGGTCGCGCAGCAATTTGCCGACCTTCTCGTGGTGGCGATGAGCGGGTTTGGCACGATCGAGTCGGCGGTGGAGGCGATCAAGGCGGGCGCGTTCGATTTCCTGGTGAAGCCGGTCCGTCCGGACCAGATCCGCCGGGTGGTGCACCGGGCCGTCGAGCAGCAAGCGCTGCTGCGAGCCAATCGCTCTCTGCGGCGCGTGCTGGAGCCGGCCTACACGCTCGACACGGTCATCGGCCGCACGCACCAGATGCAGCGGGTGTTCGACCTGATCGACGCGGTGGCGGATTCGAAGGCGACGGTGCTGATCCACGGGGAGACGGGCACGGGCAAGTCACTGATTGCCCGCGTGATCCACCAGCGGAGCCAGCGACGCAACCGTCCGTTCATCGAGATGAGCTGCGGCGCGATTCCGGAGACGCTGCTGGAGAGCGAGCTCTTCGGACATGCGCGGGGGGCGTTCACGGGGGCGCTGGCGGACAAGGATGGGAAGTTCCGGGCGGCCGACGGCGGCACGGTGTTCCTGGACGAGATCTCGAGCGCGTCGCCCAGCTTGCAGGTGAAGCTGCTGCGCGTGCTTCAGGAGCGCCAGTTCGAGCCGCTCGGCAGCAACCGCACGCTGACCGTCGACGTGCGGGTGATTCTCGCCACGAACTGCGACCTGCAAGCGCTGGTCGAGAAGGGGGCCTTCCGCGCGGATCTGTTCTATCGCATCAACGTCGTGAACCTGGGCCTGCCGCCCCTGCGGGAGCGGCTCACCGACATCCCGCTCCTGGCCGAGCACTTCCTGCGGAAGTACACGCACCAAAGCGGGCGGCGGATCCTAGGTTTCACCGAGGAAGCGCTCCAGATCATGCAGCGGTACCCCTGGCCGGGCAACGTGCGCGAGCTGGAGAACTGCGTCGAGCGGGCCGTCGTGCTGACCCGCGGCGATCAGATTCAGAAGGACGATCTGCCGCCGCCGCTCGTGGCGGCGTCGGAGGCCAGCAGCGTGCTGTTCGCGGCGGGCAGCGGGCGGCCGCTCACGCTCCGCGAGGCGTTGGCGGAGCCGGAGCGGCGGATCATCCAGGCGGCCCTCGAGGCGAACGGCTGGAACCGGCAGAAGACGGCCCAGGTGCTCGATGTGAACCGGACGACGCTGTACAAGAAGATGAAGCGCTATGGGCTGCTGCGCCCGTCCCGGCCGCGCAGCACCTGAGCCGGCTTGGTTTGAACCGGTTCCCGAGCGCTCGTAGAATCGTCCCCACCGGGCTGTCGCGGCGAACCCATGAGCAGCAAGGACCCCTACGAAATCCTCGGTGTCAGCCGTACCGCCTCGCCCGATGAGATCAAGCGGGCGTATCGTCGCCTGGCCAAGGAGCACCACCCGGACCGCAACCCCGGCGACCCGGCGGCGGAGCGCCGCTTCAAGGAGGTCCAGGCGGCCTACGAGGTGCTCGGCGATCCGCAACGGCGGGCGGAGTACGACCGCTTCGGAGCCGGCGGCCCGCGACCCGACGTACACGCGTGGGGTCCGGCCGCGGGCGGAGGCCCCGGCGGCGTCCGCTTCGACTTCGGGTCGCTGGGCGACCTGACCGAGATCTTCGAGCAGTTCTTTAGCCGGGCGGGCGCACCCCGGACGCGTCGCAGCGTTCGCCGCGTGGCTCCCGCGGGCGCCGATGTCGAAGGCGAGATCGAACTCGGCTTCGACGAGGCCCTGCGGGGCGCGGTGCGCGAGATCGTGCTCGGGGGCGGCGGGCGCACCGAGCGGATCCAGGTTCGCGTGCCGGCCGGCGTGACCGACGGTGAGCGCATCCGTGTGCGGGGCCGGGGACAGGAGGGGCCGGGCGGCCGCGGCGACCTGCTGATCCGTTGCCGTGTGGCGCCGCATCCGTTCCTGCGACGCGAGGGTGCCGATCTGGTTCTCGATCTACCGCTGACCGTGCGTGAGGCGGTGTTGGGGACACGCGTCGAGATCCCGACGCCGAGAGGACCGGCGCTGCTGACCGTACCGCCGGGCACGTCGAGCGGAACCAAGCTGCGGCTCCGCGGGCACGGCGCGCCGGACCGCGAGACCGGGCGGACGGGCGACCTGTACGCCGTGGTGCGCATCGTGGTACCGCGCGAGGTGTCGGCCGCGGCCCGGCGTCTGCTGGAGCAATTCGACGCCGCCGCCCCGCTCGCCCCCCGCAGCGCCGCGGGCTGGCCGAAATGAGGCATGCGTGAGCGAATCGCGCCGACCATCGCCGGGCCACGCCGCCACACTGCTGGTGCTGCTGATGCTCGTGCTCATGACGTGTGCGGCGGTGTATATCGTCGTCGCGCGCATCGGGCAGGGCCCCCCGGCGCTCGGACCGTTGCGGGAAGACGTCGGCGACGAGGCGGCGGCCATGCTGCGGACCCAGCAACTCACCGTGTTGCTGACCATCCTGCTGATCTCCGCCCTGCTGATCCTGTTGTTCGTGCTTGGCGCCTACCTGCTGTTGCGGGTCGGCCGAATCATTGCCCGCGAGCGCCTGGGCGGCAAACCGACGACGTACGTCGATGCCTGGGGCAGCTATCGTGTGACGGATGAGCAGATCGCCCGCGCGACGGCCGAAGAGCCGCCCGCCGGCGGCGAGAGTCCGCCGTCCGGCGGGCCGCCGCCCGAGACCAAGGAGTGAGCCATGACCGATCCGCGGCCTTCCGTCCGCCCCGCGGCGCCGGCCTCCCGCGCGGACGCCGTCGAGCGGCTCTACGTGTACTGGATCGTCAGCACCGGGCTGCTGCTCATTCTGGTGGTGATCCTGGCGCTTTTCATCCGCGGGGCGGTGCATGAGGCGCGCGCGCTCGCGCGCCGCGTCACGGTCCTCGAGACGGCGCTGGGCGAGCGTGCCGCGGCACCCCCGGTCACCGCCGCGCCCCGCGAGCTGGCGCCGCCGCCCGCCGCGACGCGCCCGGTCATCCCTCCGCCTGCGACGGCGCCGGCGGCGACGCGGCCGGCCGTCGCCGCGCCGACGACCCCCCCTGCGCGGCCCGACGACGACATGCGGGCAGCGGCCGAGGCCGCCGTGCGACGCGATGAAGTGACGGGCTATCTGCTCCCCGACCCCGCGGCGGCCCGCGCTCTGGTGCGGACCGCGTCGGAGCAGGCGGCGCGGGCGCGCTGGAGCGGCGCCACGTTCGCCCGGCTCGCCGTGCTCGCCCGCCTGCTCGAACGCGACGCCCTGGCCGAAGACCTGGCCCGGCGGGCCGTGGCCGCGGGCGAGCCGGCGCACGAGTTCACGCACGTCTCGGCCCGGTCGTTGCTGTGCCGCGGCCGGGCGGCCGAGGCGCTCGTGTTCGCCCGCCAGTACGTGGAGCGCAGCGACGGCGCACCGGCCGCGATTCTGGTGCTGGCGGAAGCCCTGCTGGCGACCGAGCAGCCGGGCGCGGCGACCGATGCGGTCGCGGCCCTGACCGACGTGCGCGCCCTGGATGCGGCCGAGCGGCTGCGACTGGGCCGGGTGGCGTTGGCGCTCGAGCTGTATCCGACGCTCGACCGGGTGCTGGGACTGCTGGACACCGTGCCGCAGCCGCTGACCGCCGAGCGCAACTTCCTGGAGGCGGTGAGCCTGGCGCGGCGTGAACGGACGGTCGAGGCGCTGGCGGTGCTCGATTACCTGGCGGCCGAGGCCCCGCCGGCGGCGGATGCTCGGCGGCCGTGGCCGGTCCCCCGCCCGGATGCCTACGAGGTGGCAGTTTGGCGGGGTGTGACGCTCATGTACGCCGGGCAGATGGAGTCGGCGCGAGAGGCGCTGGAGGCTGCGGCGCAATTGGACCCGGGGCGGCCCGAGGCGTACTACTTCCGCGGGATGCTGGAGGCGAACGCGGGGCGGCCGGACGTCGCGCGGAACTACCTGAAGAACGCGCTGGCGGGCGCGGCGCGGCTGGCGCCGGCGTGGGAGGCGCTGGCGACGCTGGATCTGGACGCGGACCAGGTCGAGATCGCGCTGCAAAGCCTGGCGCGGGCGGTGGAGATCAACCCGCGGCGGGCGACGGCGCATTTCCTGCGGGCGATCGCCCACGCCAAGCTGTCGCAGGCGGAGCCCGCGGCGGCGGCGCTGCGGGTCGCGTTCCAGCTCGACCCGACGCTGCTGTCCGAAGCGCAGCAGGCCGATGTGCTCAAGCGGCTGTTTACGCCCGCGCAGCTCGACGCGTTGGCGGCCGAGGCGCCCGGCGGCAGCGCACCCTGACGGATTCGGCGGCCGACCGGCCGGCCGCCTCCCCGGTGAGCGCGGGCGCGGTTACCATGCCGCGGCCTGCCGCAGGGCGGGGGTTGTCCGGCGGGCTGGAGGCCGCATGTCCGACACGTCCGTCGCCGCGCTGCCGTACGCTACGCCGCCACGCCGCTCCTTCGGCCGCACCTTCTGGGCGCTCAACAGCATCGAGATGTTCGAGCGGCTCGCGTACTTCGGCGTGCGGGTCGTCATTCCCATCTTCATCATGCAGGCCGACGAGCCGGGCGGGCTGCACCTGACCGCGGCGCACAAGGGGCAGATCTACGCCTGGTGGTTCGTGCTGCAATCGATCCTGCCGATGTTCACCGGCGGGTTCGCCGACCGCTACGGCTTCAAGCGGACGATGGCGTTCTCGATCGTGACGAACATGGCGGGCTACGTGCTAATGTCGCTGCCGCGCGAGCTGGCCGGCGCGCTGGCGCCGGTGTTTCCCGGGGCCGCCGCCGCGACGCTCCAGTATGTCTGCTTCTTCTTGGCCGTGATGGTGCTGGCGACCGGGACGGCCTTCTTCAAGCCGAGCATCCAGGGGTCGCTCGCCCAGAACCTGACCAAGGAGAACTCCTCGCTCGGCTGGGGCATCTTCTACTGGGTCGTCAACATCGGCGGCCTGATCGGGCCGTTCGTCTCGGCGCTGATCTTCCCGAGCCTCGCGGGCCAGCGGACCTATCGGCACTGGCAATACCTGTTCCTGTGCTCGGCCGGGTTCACCGGCTGCAACCTGCTGCTGCTGCTGACGTTCCGCGACGTGCCGTCGGGTGCGGACAAGACGGGCAGCCCGCTGACCGTTTTCTACCGCACGATCACGAACATTTTCGAGCCGCGGCTCATCACGTGGCTGCTGATCATGTCCGGTTTCTGGCTGATGATGTACCAGCTCTGGGACCTGCACCCGAACTTCATCGTGGACTGGGTCGACAGCTCGGGGATCGTCGCGGGCCTGGCCTGGCTCCCGCAGGGGGCGTTCGACACGCTGGTGGACCAGACGCCCCGCGGCCCGCAGATCAAGCAGCAGATGCTGCTCAACATCAACGCGGGCTTCATCGTCGTGTTCGTCGTCTTCATGTCGTACCTGGTGCGCCGGATGCGCACGCTGAGCGCGATGCTCATCGGCATGAGCGTCGCCACGTGCGGCATCCTCGTGGGCGGGCTCACGTCCAGCGGCTGGGTCCTCGCCGGGGGGATCGTGCTCTTCTCGATCGGCGAGATGCTCACCGGGCCGAAGAAGAACGAGTACCTCGGCCTGATCGCCCCGCCGGGCAAAAAGGGGCTCTACCTCGGGTATGTCAACATCCCCGTCGGCGTCGGCGGCTTCGTCGGCTCGCAACTCGCCGGCTATCTCTACGGCCACTTCGGCGAGAAAGCGGTGCTCGCCCAGCGGTACATCGCCGAGCACTTCTCGGAAACACGGGTCGGCCCGTGGAGCGGCCGGATTGGCGACCTCGAGGCGGCGGTCGGCGTGCCCCGCACCGAGGCCTTCGCCCGGCTGATGGAACTCGCCGGGCTCGACGCGACCCTGGCCACGCGGCTGCTTTGGAACACCTACCACCCGCAGTACGCCGTGTGGATTCCGTTCGCAGTGATCGGTGTCGTTGCCACGCTCGCGCTGGCCGTCTTCGGTCAGATGGCCCGGCGCTGGAAGGACATGAACGCCTGACCGCGCGCAGCGCGGTCAGCGGTTCTCGGCCGCGCCTTCCGTCGCCAGGACCGGGTCCGCGGAGGCGGACTCCGGCGGTGCGATGTGTCGGCCGCCGGCCGGCAGGTCCTGATGCAGCTGCCACATCTGCACCGCCGCCCAGGCGAATGCGGCGGCGGCGGCGAGGAAGGGCCATGTGAAGCTGCCGGTGAGCTGGTAAAGCCCCATCCCCACGCCCTGGAAGACCACGCCGCGAATCCCCACCATCGTGGCATGAATGGCGACGTACTGCGGCACACGCTCCGCGCTGCCCGCGAGGATCACGGGGCCGAGCATCCAGCCCATCGCGACGCCGGCCATTCCGAAGCCGAACGCGCCGCTGGCGGCGGCGATGCCCCACGGTCCGGTCGCCGCGAGCAGCAGCAGCGGGTAGGCGCCCAGCCCGGCGAACGCGACGGCGGAGGTGCGCATCGGGCCGATGCGGTCGAGCAGCCAGCCCATCGGCAGCGTGAGCGCCAGCGTCACGACCTTCGCGGCGACCTGCGTCATGTGCGCGTATTCCTCGTAGCGCATCCCGAGGCGCGTGGTCGTGAGCACCGGCAGCAGCGCTTCGCAGATCATGAACGCCGCGCCGTAGTTCATGAACGCGATCTCGTAGCGGCGGAAGCGCCGGTCGGTCCGCAGGATCGCGTGCATGTTCCGCAGCGGACGCAGCGCGGCCGCGCGCCAGGGCTCGGCCGGCGCGGGCTCGTCGGGCGTGCCGGTGAGGCGCGCCAGACGCACGAGAATCGCCAGTCCCACGACCTGGAGCAGGGCCGAGCCGACGAAGTACGGGCGGAAGGCCTCGGGCGACGCTTCCATCCAGCGGCCGACGACATAAACCGCCGCGATGCCGCCCCCCAGCGCGACGACGTTCAGGATCGCGTACATGCGGCCGCGGACCGCGTCGGCGTAGAAGCTCTTGAGCAGCTTGCCGTTGACCGGCGCCCAGCCGGCGAAGCCGACCGTCGCGACCAGGTGGCAGAGCAGAAGCTGTTCATAGCTGTGTACGAAAGCGATGCAGCCGAGGGGCAGTACCGCGACGAGCCAGAAGACGGCGAGGTACGTCCGCAGCGTGACGCGCCGCAGCAGTTCGTGCCAGAAGATCGAGAGCAGGAAGCAGGTGGGCACCGCGGCCGTGACCAGCGTGGTTTGCCAGTCCTTCGTCACGGCGTCGGCCGAGCCGAAATGCAGCCGCACGAGCAGCGTGACGAGCCACACGGCGTTCGAGAACAGCACGGTATTGATCAGCGTGAAGGCGACGTGCCCACCCAGCACCAGCCGGCGGTTGGGTCGGGCGGGCAGCGGGAGCGGGGCCGCGGCGGCGGCGCGTTCAGGCACGATGAACCCCTGCGGCCTGCGGCCGGACCGCGGCGCAGGGCACAGCCACGGAACCCGCAGGCCGGAGAATCTCCGACAGGCCGACTCGGCCTACGCACCGCCCTTTCGCAGGGCGGCCAACACTTCGGCCTCCTCCGGGAAACGTCCGGCCTCGTGCTTGCTGAACACGAGCCGGCCGTCGGCCTTCACGTCGAAGATGCCGCCCGATCCGCTGATCAGTTCGGGCTCGACACCCAGCGTCTGCTTGATCGCGGCCGCCAAACTGGCGGCCCGGGGGAGGTAGTTTCACTGCATGCAGTACGTGATGGTGACCTTCATCGTCCGTCTCCGCAGTCGCGCCCCCGCCGCACGCCGGACGATGATAGGCTGCGGCGGCCGCGTCCGCAAACGAGGCGGCCGAGCGCCGCGGGCCCGGTAACGCTGTCGCGGCCGCGTCGCCGGTTCTGCTCAGCCGGGGACGGGCGCGGCGGGCTGAGATGCGGGGACGCCGGCCGGCCGGCCCTCGGTCTGGGCCTTGTTCAGGAGGCTGACGCCGCGGCGGAGTCGCGCCTGGACCTTGTCCATGAGCTTGTCCCGGTTGCGGCGGAGCTCCTCCGGGGGCGGACGCCCGGATTCGAGCTCGGCCCGCAGTGCGTCGAGCGCCCGTGCCATGTCGAGGAACGCGTCGTCGACGAGCGCATTCAGCACGGCTTGCGGATCGTAGCGCCAGACGCCGGCGTGCCGGCGCAGCAGTGCCTGTTCCGCGGGCAGCCGGCCGCCGACGGTGAAGCTCACGCGGGCGAGGTCGCCGTCGAACGTCTCGTCCAGCAGCACGACTCCGGGGGCGAAGAGGCTCATCGAACCGCCCAGGTAGGTGCTCAACTCGTCCGCGATGTAGCTTTGGTCGATCGCCTCCGCCAGGCCGATTCCGACCCGATCGCGGACCCACCCGCAGAGGCGGCGGTTGGCGGCGAGGAACTCATCCACGGCGCGCAGGGCGTCGGCCACGGCCGCGCCGCCCGCGGGCGCGAGCAAGGTGGTGAGCTCGCGATACTTCGCTTCGGCTCGCAGCGCCATCAGGCGCTCGAGCGTGGCGCGCGGCGACAGCGGGCCCGCGTCGGGCGACGACGCGCGGGGCGTCGTCGGGTTGCCGGCGGACGGGGGCGTGGCGGGCGGAGACGAGGGACCGGGCGACGCGACGCCGTGCGACGTGTTGCGCGGGTGGGATGACGCCGTCGTTGACGCGGAAGCGCCGAACGCAGGGGTTGTCGTGGCGCTCTGGGAAGGCGGCGTGGGGTCCGTCGAGGAGCGGTCACATGCCGCGCAGATCAGCGCGGCGAGCAGAAAGCAGAAGAGGGGCGATGGCAGGAGTGCCCGAGTGGGACGCCGAGAGACCATCCCGCGGCGGAGCGCCGGATGACCGGCGCGCCGTGGCGGAGTTTCCGCACTGACCGGCCCCGCGTGCGTCGCGCAGGGACGCGGCCGATGCCCAGGGCCCATACGCACCTACCTTGCCGAGACCCTCGTCTCGACGGGGGCTCGGGTCGTCCAGCTCGATTCAGCACCACCAGGTGCATCAAAGCGGCCGCTGGAGAGGCGCCAAGCGCTCGGGGTGCGGCGCCCGTGCCCGGACGAGATAAGCCTCGAGCCAGCCCCGGGCGCGATCCGGATGCTCGTGCGCCCAGAGCACGGCCTCGTGGTCGATCTCGCTGATGCGATCGTTGGCGGCGCGGATCGCGTCCATGCTGATCTGCATCGCGGTCTCGACCGGCATGCGTTCCGGGTTGATGTCGATGCCGAAATAGCCGTTGTAGCCGTGCATGCGCAGCGTGTAGAGCATGGCCTCGAGCTGCTCGGGCCCGATCACGCCCACGTTGAGGTCCTGGTCGTAGTTGCCGAGCGGCTGGCTGTTGCAGTGCGTGTGCGCGAGGCGGCCCTCGGACAGCGGCCAACTGTACGCATAGGCCAGGTCCTCGAAGCCCATCAGCACGTGTCCGATCTCGGGATTCAGGCACACCAGGGCGTGACCCTCGTCCAGCAGCCTGCGGTTGTCCGCGTGCCGCAGGAGCCGCTCCACCTGGTGACCGAGCAGCACGCCCTCCGGCGTCGTACCGTACAGGATGTGTCCGCGCGGCTCGTAGGGCTTCGGCTCGAACGCGATCCGGACCCCCGGCACCGCGTCCATCGCCTCCGCCAGCCCGTCCGCAAAGCGCGCCCGCATCGACGCGAAATCCACGCCGAACGGGTTCTCGTACCCGTCGATCCCGGGCCACACGATCGCGAAATCCGTGTCGAGCTGCTTGTTCAGGGCCAGCGCGCGCTTCGTCCGCTCGATCGCGAGCTTGCGCTTCTCGGGCAGCGGGTTCGAGAGCGAGCCCCACTCGAAATGCTCATCCCAGAACAGCAGAGGGATCACCGTCAGCAGCCGCACGCCCGTGTCCCGCGTGAACTGCTGCCAAATGGGGAGGTTGTCTTCGTTGACCTCGTTCGGGTAGTGCGCCTCCAGCGCGCTGAGCCCGTGCTTCGCCAGCCGCGCGGCGATGTCCAGCCGCTGGCGCAAGTCACGGTCGGCCTCGTACTTGCTGTGAAACCGGCTGGCGGCCGGTGAGAAGAACCAGATGCCGGCGGAGAACTTCAGCTCCGGCTGGAACGTCTGGAGGTGCTTGAGCATCTGCTGGGGATCGCGTCGGACGGCCTGTGGACGCAAATCGATCAACGGCATGGTGGGCTCCTTCCGGGCCGGCGGGGCGCGGGGCAGCAACGACGGCCCGCTCACTCTGCAACGGGCGCTTGGCCTACTACACGACCGATGGCCGCAAGTGTCAAGCGCGACCGAGGGGGAGCGCTCCGCAAGGCGGCGTGACAAGCGGGGCTCGTCTCCGCCCCGGTGTCCAGCTTCCCTGAGAGCGGTTTGACGTGGTTCGCCGGTGATTTCGGGATCGGTTTCACTGAACTGGTTTCGAGCCTGCGACACTGAACCTTAAGCTTCTTGTTTGCAAAATTTTACAATCTTGTTGTTGGTGAAGCGCTCATGGCGACGGTGTTTCGTGTGCGAGATTTTTTTGCAGTGGCCGATAAATTCCGCTTGACAGCGTCCAGGACGTGACCAATACTACCTACGCTTCTTTCCCCTCCGGAGAGCACCGGGTGCTAAGAGCCCTGGTGCCCTCTTTTTCTATGCCCGGGGGCAGAACCCCAGTAGGGATGCGAGCGGGCCGTGCCGTCTCCTCCGTTCGTTGCCCTGGCGCGGTTGCCGGGCTGCCGAGCAACACGCCTATGATGTGGGTGGCGCGGAGCGCATTCTCTTTCATACGCGTGCGTTACCGACCTGACTCACCCGATGCGCGCGCCACCCCAGCTCGGTCGGCCGTGGTTTTCGCCGATTTTTCCAGCCGCGCCCGCGATTTGCTTTTTTGAATGGGTGAGGGGTTCGTTATACTCGGAGTGTTGAAGGAGGCGGCACGGCGGGGGACACTCTTGGTGTCCCGCGCACGTTTGGGGTGACGGCGATGGCTTCGCGTGTTGCACAGCCGGGCTGCGCGATCTGCAAGCAGCAGGTCGACCTGCTCGGAAAGCACTTTCGGGCCTCGGGTGACTTTCTACCCGCAGGCGACCCACTGGCGGCTGCGGCGAACGTTCCCATGCACTGGTCGTGTTATGCGGCGTGGCCCGAGCGCCCGCGTTTCGCGCGCCACTACGTGCAGGCTTGGATCAAGGCCAACCGCCGGAACCCGTTCTGGTGGTCCGTGTGGCGCGACGACCGGGTGTATGTTTCCATCAATCCGCAGCGACCGGTCGAGGAAGCGTCGGTGCGACTGATGGGCGTCGGGAGCGATATCCGTGTGCCGCTCACGCGCTGGGCGGAGTGGCTACGAGACCCGGAGCATGTGACGCCCGGCCTGTACGCGATCGAGCGCGAAGCACTGGCCGAAGTCCTGCCGACCCTCCGCCGTCAGTTTCCCGATGATCATGCCCTGGTACACGCAATCGACCCGGATGAGAAGCGCCCCCGCGCGCGACGGGAGAGCCTCGCGGAAGAGCCCGTCCAAGCCTGAGCGCGCTGCGTGAGCCCGCTCACGCCACGGGGGTGCCGAGAGGGGGCTGCCGGAGGGAATCCCGGGAACAGCGCCTCACCGCTCTCGTACTGCGGTCGTCGACGGCGTGCGGCCGCCCATCGTGGCCTGACCGCGGGCCACGACCGCCGGTCGAGCATCATGCCGCGGCAGTCGTGATGGCGAACCCACCGAACCGCGGAGGGTGCGCGGGGAACCGGGCCCGACAATCTGTCGCCGCGGTGCGAAGGCTGCAGTTACGACCTGACGCACCAGCTGGCGGACGGGCGTTGCTCGGAGTGCGGCCTGGCGCTGGCCACTTCGCTCGAGCCGGCAACGCGGCCGGGGGCGTCGTGGGCGAACGGTTACGCTTCGCGGAACTGGGCGGTGACCACGTGGCGAATTATCACCGCGCCGGGCGCGCTCGATCGCGATCTGCGGCTGCGCGACCCGCACGAACCGGAGGTCGCGTTCGCCGCGTGGACCTACGTCGGCATGGGGTGGGCGCGCTGGCCTTCGAGGCAGCGGCCGCGCTCGTGGCCGTGTTTCGCCACGGCGCGGCCCCGGCGGGCGTCCTGCGCTTCGCAGTGCCGATGGCGCTCGTCATGACGGCCTTCGATGTCGCGGGCTGCTGGCTGGGGCATCGGGCGAACGCGGTGCGGGTGGGGGCGATCTGGCTCGTGCGGGCACCGCTGCGTGACGGGCGCTGGGGGGCCCGCATCATCGGGTACGAGAGCGCGTAGCTGTGGGTGTTCTGCACGCTGTGGGGGGCGCTGGCAATGTCGTTCATCGTGTGGGAGGACTGGGTAACGAAGCTGCTCGGACGGCACCCGTTCGGGCCGCGCTGGTTCGGGTTCCCGCCCGAGCCGCTGCTGGCGCTGGGCAGCACCTTTGCGCTGCTGGTGCTGTGGGGGTGGCGGTACCGGATTGCGGACCGCGCGGCGTGCTGGAGCAATTTCTAGCGCGGCGGTCCGGGCGAGGAGAGCCGGTGGGGCGGCGCGCGCTGCGTTCACCGCGTCCCTGCGGGACGAGCGCGCGTTGGTCCGACGCGTCCCAGGCGCATCCCAGCACCTCGTGCTGGGCTACTATCAGCGCGTCCCTACGGGACGCGGAGAGCACCGCCGAGGTACGGGACGCAATAAGCGCCGCCGCGGTGCGACCGGCGCAGGGGCCACGCACCCGCGGCGATGGTTTCTGTCGGGCGCCGTTCATGGGCGGGTACAATCGTTCGGCCGAGACGGGCCGTTTCGGGAGCACACATGGCGACCCAGTACGAGATCGGCGTGATCGGCGCGGGCAACGCGGCCGAGGGCATCGTGCACGGCGTGCTGCGCAACAGCGTGCTGCTCGAAGACCGCATCATCGCCTCCGATCCGAACCCGCAGCGCCGCGAGCTGTTCGCCACGCGCTTCCACGTGGCGACCACCGACGACAACCGCCACCTCGTGCGCGAGAGCTACATCCTGCTGCTGGCGGTCAAGCCGCAGCAGTACCGCGACGTCGTGTTCGGGTTCGCCGACCTCGTGCGGCCCGACCACGTGCTCGTGTCGATCATGGCGGGCGTGTCGACGCGTTCGCTGGAGGACTGCTTTCCGCAGGTGCCGGCGCGCGTCGTGCGGGTGATGCCGAACCTCGCGTCGCACGTCGGCGCGGGCATGGCGGGCGTGTGCGCCGGGCGGCACGCGAGCGAAGCGGACCTGCTGCGGGCGCAGCGGATCTTCGACGCGGGCGGCAAGAGCGTGCCGATCACCGACGAGGCGCTGATGGACGCGGTGACGGCCGTGTCCGGCACCGGACCGGCGTACTACTACTTCTTCACCGAGGCCCTCATCGAGGCCGGGCGGCGGATCGGCCTGTCGCCGCAGTACGCGAACCTGCTCGCGCGGCAGACCGCGCTGGGCGCGGCGCGCATGATGCTCGAAACCGGCGAACCGCCGGAGGTCCTGCGGGCGAAGGTTACGTCGCCGGGCGGCACGACCGCCGCCGCGATGAGCGTCCTCAAGGACACGGCCGTGTTCGACCACGTCGTCGCCGCCGTCGAGGCCGCGTTCCGGCGGAGCCGCGAACTGGGGCGCTGACGGGGCGGTGCCCGCGCGTCGCGAACCGCACGGAGCGGGTGGTGCGCAGCGGACAGTGAGCCCGGGGTATCGAGCGCCGAATGGCGAGTAGCGGACAGCGAGTGACCGGCCGCCGGCCGCGAGGCGCAGGGCGCGGGCTCACCGAAGCGCTCACCGCCGCTCCACGCTCGGACGCGACGCCCTCTCTCGCTCGCGCGCTCTCCTGATCGTTCGAGGCCCCGTCCTCGGTCTTGCAGCGCCGGGTGGGCTCGGCCGCACGCAGAGCCGCTCGATCGCGCCAGCTCGATCCCTGAGTCCCTCCGGCGCCTACTTCAGCGCCGGAATGAACTCCCTCTCCGCCTCGAACAGCTCCAGCGCCAGCGCCCGGATCTCGGCCGGGCTGCACACGGCCGCCGTCAGCGGGTCGAGCGTCAGCGCGTAGATGGCCTTCTCGCGGCTTCGCTCCAGGATCGCCTGCACCGTCAGGTCGAACATCTGCATGTTGGCGTTGCACAGCGCGGCGAGCTGCGACGGCAGACGGCCGAAGTGCGTCGGGTGGATGCCGTGGCGATCGACCAGGCAGGCGACCTCGACGCAACCGTCCCGCGGCAGGTTCTCGATCAGCCCCGTGTTCGGCACGTTGCCGTGGATGACGTACGGCGTGTGCGTCTCGCGGGCGTGAATAATGTAGCTGGCGTACTCCGGGCTGCGCTCGGTCTTGAGTTCCTCCTGTCCGGCCAGCACGCGCTGCCGCCACTCATCGCACTCGCGCCGCCAGGTCGGCCAATTGTCGGCGTAGAAGCTCTCGCCGCCCAGGTATCCGGCCCGGCAGTAGCGGTCGATCAGCTCGCGCCGCTTGCGGTAGTACGGCACGTACTCGGAGAAGTGCCCGCTGGACTCGGTCACGAACGCACCGAAGTGCAGCATCATGTCGAAGCGGACCGGGTCCTTCTCCCACAGCTCGCGCGACTCCTGCACCCGGCGGCACAGCAGCGGGTAGAGGTTCTGCCCGCGGTGGGCCAGGTGCACGAACCACGACATGTGGTTGATGCCGCCGCAGCGCCACTCCAGCTCCGCGTACGGGACGCCCGCGTACTCCGCAAGCTGCCGGCTGCTGCCCTGCACCGAGTGGCACAGCCCCACGACGCGCATGCGGCTGGCCCGGGCGGCCGCGAGGCACAGCATGTTCATCGGGTTCGTGTAGTTCAGCACCCACGCGTCGGGGCACAGTTCCTCGCAGTCGCGCAGCACCTCGAGCCAGACCGGGACGGTGCGCAGCGCCTTCATGAGCCCGCCCGGCCCGATCGTGTCGCCGATGCACTGCGAGATGCCGTATTTGAGCGGAATGTCGTTGTCGTGGCGCACCGTCGCCGTGCCGGACACCTCGATGCAGTTGATGACGTAATCGGCCCCGCGCAGCGCGGCCCGGCGGTCGGCCGTCGCTTTCACCGTCCAGCGTCCGCCGCCGACCCGCTCGGCCACCTTCTGCACGACGCCGGTCGACAGCGCCAGGCGTTCGGCGTCGATGTCCACGAGGCGGAACTCGCCGCCGCCGATCTCGGGCACCTGCATGACGTCCACGGCGAGGTAGCGGGTGAAACCGCTGCCCGCCCCGAGAAAACAGATGTTGGGCATGGAGCGCTCCAGGGTTGCGTCGTGCCTGCGAAAACGCGCAGTTTACCCGCGCGCCCCGGGGCCCCGCCACGCACCCGCCAGCGGGCGCCGACCCGGGGCCCTGTGAAGCGAGCGCAGCGGGCAGTACGCTGCGGCCCGGTGCGACGCTCGTCCGCCCCGGACGGCCCGCCCCCCGCGAGACGCACCATGCCGACAACGAAGCGCATCTCCCGTCGACGGTTCCTGAAGTCCGCCGCCGCGCTGGCGGCTGCGCCGTACGTCCTGTCCGGCCGCGCTCGGGGGCGCCTGGCCCCGAGCGAGCGGATCACGCTGGGCGTGATCGGCGTGGGCAACATGGGCGCGATTCACCTGCCCGGCCTGCTGGGCAACCGCGAGCTGCAAATCGTCGCGGTGTGCGACGTGGACCGCCGCAAGCGCGAGGCGGCGAAGCAGGCGGTCGAAGAGCACTACGGCGCGGACCGCCCGGCCGGCTGGAAGGGCTGCGACGCGTACAACGAGTACGAGCGCATCCTCGAGCGCCCGGACATCGACGCGGTGCTGACGGCCGTGCCCGACCACTGGCACGCCATCATCGCCGTCGCGGCCTGCCGCGCGGGCAAGGACATCTACGGCGAGAAGCCGCTGTCGCTGACGATCCGCGAGGCCGATGCGATGGTGGCGGCGGCGCGCCGCTACGGCCGGGTGTTTCAGACCGGCAGCCAGCAGCGCTCCGACGCCAATTTCCGCTTCGCCTGCGAGCTGGTCCGCAGCGGCCGGATCGGCCGGGTGCGGACGGTGCATGTGGGCGTGGGGGGGCCGTCGCAGGAGAAGTACCTGCCGGAGGAGCCGGTTCCGGAGGGGTTCGACTGGGACCGCTGGCAGGGGCCGGCACCGTGGTACCCGTACAACGGCGAGCGATGCAGCGGCAGCTTCGGCGGCGGCTGGCGGTTCATCCGGAACTACTCCGGCGGCATGATGACCGACTGGGGCGCGCACCACTTCGACATCGCGCAGTGGGGCCTGGGGATGGACGGGTCGGGCCCGGTCGAGATCATTCCGCCGAACCGGGCCGAGTCGAAGACGCTGACGTACCGGTACGCTGGCGGCGTGACGATGTACCACGGCGGAGCGAACGGCATCCTCTTTACCGGCACCGACGGCAAGATCGAGGTCAACCGCGGGTACTTCCGCACGTGGCCCGAGGATCTCGGCAAGGAGCCGCTGGCACCGCACGAGGTGCATCTGTACGAGAGCCCCGGGCACGTGCAGGACTGGATCGACTGCATCCGCGCGCGCCGTCGGCCGGTCGCGGACGTGGCCATCGGCGCCAGCTCGGTCACGGTCTGCCACCTCGGCAACATCGCGTGGTGGTTGGGCCGGACGCTGCGGTGGGACCCGCAAAAGCGCGAACTGCTTGGCGACGCGGCCGCGGCCCGCTGGCTCGACCGGCCGAAGCGGGCGCCGTACTTCATGCCGGAGTAGCGCGCATGGAATGGCCGCCGAGACACGAAGCCGCGGAGCGGCCGTGCAAGGGACTGAGGGATTGAGGGATTGAGCTTGCGCGATTGGGCGGCGCTGCGTGCGGCCGAGCCCGCCCGGCGATGCGGGACCGAGGACGAGGCATTGAGAGATCAAGAGAGCGAGAGAGCAAGAGCGGGCGAGAGCGGGCGTCGCTTCATAGCGCGAAGCGCCGGCGAGCGTTTCGGTCGACCCGCGCCGTCCGCCTCGCCGCCTGTGCCTGGTTACTCGCTATTCGCTACTCGCGATTCGGTACTCGACAAGCGCCACTCGCCCTGCGCTCTTCTCTGCGCGCCACCCACGGATCGCCGCTCGCGGCTCGGCGCTCGCTACGCACAACTCGCTGCTTCCTCGTGGTCTCGACGGGAGCGCCCCATGACGCGACACACCGTGATTGCGCTCGTGTTCGCCCTGTTGGCCGCGGTGACCGCGGCCCGCGGCGATGACGCACTCGACCGCCTCGTGGCCGAGCTGTCCGGCGCTGCGCCGGCCCCGGTCCGCGCGGAGACCGAGCTGCGGGCCGCCTACGCCCGGGTGCTGACGGCGTTGATCCCCGGCATGGCCGCGGAAACGCTGCCCGACCGCGCGAAACCGCAAACGGCGGTCGAGCGGATCGCGCTGCATGCGTCGCGGCCCGGCGCCGAGCCCGAGCGGGCCGCGCTGTCCGCCGAGATGGCCGCGCGGGTCGCTGCCGACGTGCCGAACGCGGCCCGCCTGTGGCTGCTGCGCCAGCTGGAGCGCATCGGCAGCGCGGAGGCCGTGCCGGCGCTGGCGAAGCTCCTGGCCGATCCGGACCCGGCGCTGCGCGACGCCGCGCGGCGCGCGCTGGTCGGCAACCCGTCGCCCGCCGCCGTCGCGGCCCTGCGGGATGCGTGCGTCAACGCGGTGGACGAGGCCGGGCGCGTTGCCGCGCTGCACAGCCTCGCCGCCCGCCTCGACTGGCAACTGCCGATTCCGCAGGACAGCGAGCAAATGCGAACGATGGGCATGCTCAAGGCGCTCGACGCCTCGAACGGCAGCTCGGTTGTCGAGCGCGAGGCGCTCTGGGTGGCCTGGGGCGCGCTGGGCGATGCAAAGTGCCTGCTGGAGCCGACACGGCGGTATGCCGACCGGGGCCCTGGATCGCAGGCGGACCCTGACCCGCGCATCCGCAACGCGGCCGCGCGGGCCGTGCTGCGCATTCTCGAGCGCGCGTGGCGCAGCGACGATCCGCTGCGCGCGGCCAACCTGTACTGGGACGTGTGGGAAGCGCCGCTGGACCGAACGGTGCGGGTCGCGGGCCTGCTCGGCTTCACGCGGGCGGCGGCCCAGCTACAAGGCGCGACACGGGACCGTGCGCTGCGGCGGGTGGTTGAATCGCTCCGCGATCCCGACCCCTGCATCCGCCTGGCCCTGATTCCCGAGCTGGAGTCCTTGCCGGATGCGCCCATTACAACGGCACTGCTCGACCGGCTCGCGGTCGCCCCGCCGGCGGAGCAGGTCGTGATCGTCGCGGTTCTCGGCGCGCGCGGCGATGCGGCTGCCCGACCGGCCGTGCTCGCGTTGCTGGCGGCCGACGCCGACGCCGTGCGCACGGCGTCGGCCCGGGCGCTCGTGACACTCGGCGACCGCGACACGGCCGTGACGCTGGCCCGAACCGCGGGCGCCGCGGGGGGAGCGGTGCGCGACGCGGTTGGCTGGGCGCTGGGGCGGCTGAACGCCGAGGGCGTCGACGCCGCGCTCCGCGCGGCGCTCGCTTCGGAGCCGCCGCCCGTGCGGGCCGAAGCGCTCCGCGCGCTGGCCGCGCGGCGCTGCCGGGACGCCGTGCCGGACTGCCTCGCGCAGACGAACGACGCCGATGTGGCCGTGCAGATCGCCGCCTGCGAGGCGCTGCGCGCACTCGCGCCGTTCGAGCGGGCCGACGAGCTGGTGGCGGTGCTGCTCGCAGCGGACGACGCCGCCGTGGTCGCGGCTGCGCTGGACGCGGTCGTCGCGGCGTGTAACCGGGCGCCCGACGCCGCGGCGCGGGCGGTGCCCCTGCTGGCAGCGTGGGATCGCGGCTCGGTTGCGCACCGCGTACGGCTCGCGCCGGGGCTGGCGCGGGTCGGCGGCGCGGCGGCGCTGGACCGCCTGTGCACCGCGCGTCGCACGGACGCGGCGGACCTCGTGGATGCCGCCGTGCGGGCGCTGGCCGCCTGGCCCGATGCGCTGGCACTCGACGAGTTGCGGGATCTGGCAGAAAGGGCCGATAAACCCACGCATCGCATCCTCGCGCTGCGGGGCTATGTGCGGCTGCTGGAGTTGCCGAGCGCGCGCCCACCGGCCGAGACGGTGCAGCTCCTGCGCGGGGCGCTGCGGCTCGCCGCGCGCCCGGAGGAGCGTACGCTCGTGCTGGGGGCCGTGGGGAAAGTGTCGGATGCCGCCGCGCTGGCGTTCGCGCGGGAGTGCCTGGCTGACGCGGAGCTGCGGCCGGTGGCCGAGACGACGGTGGTGAGCGTCGCGCAGCTCATCGGGCTGCTGGAGCCGGAGGCGGCGCGGGCGGCGCTGGAGGAAATCCGCCGGAGCACCGCCGGCGACGCCACGCGCCAGCGGGCGGAGGAGGTGCTGGGGCGGCTCCGGCAGACGCAGGGGCGCGTGGTGCGGTGGCTCGGCAGCGGGCCGTACTTCGAGTCCGGGCGCGAGTGGGCGTGGGTCTTCGATCATCCGTTCGCGCCGGAGGAGGGTGACGGCCGGGACGCGACGTGGCAGGTGCTGCGGCCGACGAATCCGCAGGCGCCGTGGGTGTTCGACCTGGATGCGTTCAACGGGCCGGCCCGCTGTTTCTACGTGCGCTGCGCGGTGCGGTCGCCGCGGGCCCAGCCGGCGCAGCTCCAGGTGGGCAGCGACGACGGCGTGCGGGTTTGGCTGAACGGGGTGTTAGTGCACGAGGCGCGGCTGACGCGGGCGCACAACGTGCTGGGCGACAAGGTGGCGGTGGAGCTGCGGGCGGGCTGGAACGTGCTGCTGCTGAAGATCGTGCAGGTGGGCGGGGCGTGGCAGTTCTCGGCCGCGGTGCGTGCGCCGGACGGCGGACCGCTGGACGGGCTGGAGCTGGCGCTCGAACCGACGGAATAACCCGGCCCGCTGCCCGGTGCCGGCGTTCGTCCGCACGCTGGCCCGCCGCGCGGCCGGCCGACCAGCGCAGTCGCGGCGCAGAAAGCGAGCCGTCCGCCCTGCCGCGTGTGCAGTTCGAACGGCTCGGCAGAAACCGGGTCGCTAACGACGGCCGTGCTTACCGCTGCGACCGCCGCACCAGAGTCAGCCCCAGCAGGCCGACGAGGCCCAGGAGCCCGGCGCCGGGTTCGGGCACCACCTCGAAGTTAGTCTCTGAGACCGCGGATCCGACGAATCCGAACGTCACCGTGTCAACGGCGCCTTTGAACGGCCCCCAGCCGCTGCCGACACCGAGGCTGAAGCCGAGCACGGCGCTGTCCGCGTTGACGCTCGAGGAAACCAGACCGTTGGTCCAGTTGCTAAGGGAATTGTTGTAGCCCCCGAAGGCGAAGCCGAGGCCAAGGCCGAAGTTCCACACGTTCGCACCCAGGCCCCCGTTGTAGGCGAAAATGTCGTCAAAGACCCACGTGTTGGTCGGGACCACGCCACCGTTGTACGCTCGCTCGAACACCAGGCCGCCGCGGTCGCCGGTCGTGCTCAAGTCGCCGTCCGCGTCGAGCAAAATGCGAATGACCGGGTGCTGGACGGCGCTGTTGGTGCTGACGGCGTCGCGGTACCACTCGTAGCTGAGGGAGGTGAGGTCGCCCAGGCGTCCGAGCACGCCCGTGGCGACGAAGTTGCTAAACACGTTCGTGCCACCAGCGAGGTACTCGACATCAGCCTTGGAGCTGTTCCCACCGGGCCCGAACTGCGTCTCGAGATACGCCGAGCCGTTCCCGTTACGGGCGTAGGTGCCATTAATACCGACCACGCCGCTGTTGCGAACGTTGTTGTAGTACCAGCCTGAGCCGCCGACGCCTTGGCCGAGGTTCACGGTCGTCGGATTCGTGAATGCGTCCCCACCGAGGCCGTTCGAGTATACGACTGCACCCTGCGCGGTCACGACCGCGCCAAACGCCGCCCATGCCCATGCCAGACGGACTATGCCCTGCATGATTTTCTCCTCCCGCGGCTTTTCGCCGCAACTCGCATAAATGGAACGCGGAAAGGCCCCCGTTTATCGGTGCCAACTGCATTGACCGCCCCACGCAGGCGACTAGAACAATAGTACCACGGCACGGCCGTGTTGGCAAGTGGCTCCGGGGTGCGACTCGGAATACGCTCCACGGGACCAATCGTGACTTGATGCCGACCACGGGCGGCCTCACGCGCGCGGCGCGGGCCGGTCTATGACGCGTTGGCGGTCCGGCGTTTCGAGTTTGTCCCGCTGTGGGGCCTGGCCGTGTTCCTGCTCTACGCCCGCCGGCTGAGCGGGTGTGAGGTGGCCGGCATCTTCCGCACCAGTTGGGAGAGCGTGTTCCGCGCCGTGGCTTGGGTGGTCGAATATGGCCTGGCGCACCGGGATTTGAGCGGGATTACCGCCATGGGCGTGGACGAGGTGCAGTTCCAGAAGGGCCACCGCTACCTGACCGTGGTCTACCAGATCGACAGCGCCTGCCGCCGGCTGTTGTGGCTGGGCCCGGAACGGACCGCCAAGACGCTGCTGCGGTTCTTCCGGATGCTGGGCCGTGAGCGGACGGCGGCGCTGCCATTCGTCTGCCGCGACATCTGGCAGCCGTACCTGAGGGTCATCGCCCAGAAGGCCGGGCAGGCCCTGCACATCCTGGACCGTTAACAGTCCGCCGCAAAAGTCTCCTTGACAGCGACATCTAGAGTTGCTAGACTTCGTGACCGTTTGAGAGGATTGGGGCAGGAGAGGATGCGGATATGGCGTTGGGGCGTCGCAAGCCGGAGCAGCAGGCGGATTTCTGGG